>CAWEVM010000016.1:0-65093 GCA_963812505.1 uncultured Alphaproteobacteria bacterium | reverse complement strand
GGATGGGTGGCCGCCCGATGTGCTTGCCAGATAACTGAGCCTCGTGCTGAGCACTCTGGATAGCCTGCCCCCACTTTGCCCGCCGATAAGCATCGACGATATCCAACAGAACGAACGGGGAGGCATTGCGGGTATCAACGCCTTCACGATGCAAATAGATGCTGACACCACGCTCTCGGAGGCATGCAATGACGATCAGCAAATCCTTGAGCGTGCGACCTGGTACGTCTCCGGCGGAGGCGATGGCCACCTGATCGATGTCCCGGAGGCTGGCCAGCAGTGCTTTCCAGCGAGGATTATGCGGACGTCCACGCCTGATCGCCGTCGTATCATCTACGTAGGTGGCTACGACATAGCCGCCCTGATTCTCGATGGCCTGCCGCAGTTCATCCAGAAGTTCTGGAGAAGTTCTCGGCGCGTAGAGGGTTGTTCTGGTATAAATCGCGGCACGAACCGACATTGTCAGAGAGAACTACAGAATCTCAGTTTGTCAAGCGTTGGCACACTGTATTTAGCTGCGTTCGGTGCATACCTCGAGGTGCAGAACCGTTTTTTGAGCTGCGACAGAGGCCTGGCGAAGCCAGGGTTGCGACCAACAGGTCGCCGCGGGTCGGAGAGGCCACCCGGCGCTCGCCCAGAGACTTTTTGAACACTTGTCAGACCGCGCACCGAAGCTGTCACTGTAGCGGTGCCACGAAAGTGGAAGCTGGTCGTATGTGCCAACCATGCTTTTGCCATCGGATCATGCGTCAACCTACTCCCGATTGGGCCGGCTTGGCGCCGGCGCGCTGCAAGGGTAGGGATGACGCGAGCTGACACGGACCAGGCGCGGCCGGCTTTACTCTGCTCGGCTGGACGGTCGGGTGCGCCAATAGTCACCGCAGCAGATGGCGGATCCGAACCGACTGTCTGGGCTGTTGGCGCGGAAGGTGATAACCGGCTGCACGGCTTCCGTGGCGACACTGGTGAAGAGATATACGCAATTGCGGCCGACGGATGCGGGCTGCGCCCTTTTGCCACCATCCTTGTCGCCGCTGGGCTCTTTTATGTCGCGGGCGACAGGCACATCTTTGCGTTCGACCGGCCGCCATGAGCCAGTAGCTCAGACCGCTTCTTTCAGTTCCTTCGCGGGTCGGAACGCAACCTTCTTGCTGGCTGCGATCTGCATCGTCTCTCCGGTGGCCGGATTGCGCCCTGGCGCGCCTCACGCATGCGAACCTCAAGCGTTCCAAGGCCACCCATTCGGATGCGGTCCCCTTGCTTGAGGTGGCGTGTCACGCTCTCAACCATTCCAGTGAGCAAATCGTGAGCCAGCTTCTTAGGTAAGTCATGCCCTTCTGCAAGCTGCTCGAAAATGCCCTTCAGCATGACGGTCGAGGCTCCGCTTTCTGCCATCTCGCGACTCGCTATGATGTTTGATGCGGGACGGAATCACGGCTGTGACCAGAGTGCAAGGATAATTTGTGCAGGCTTTGTCGCAATTAACCTCTGGCGACCATTGACTCGTCCCACAACGAGCATGCGACGAATCGATGATAACCAGGGCGTTAACCGCCAGGGGCGTTGGCTGGCGCTCCGACAGATAAACCGGCTCAAGCCTCAGGATCGTCCCGCGCCGCGGATATCCGAATGCAGCCCTTTCCTAAGCAGAGCAGCACGAAGCCGAGTAACCTCGCGCGAGATGGCGGCCGGTGCCGTTGAGACTGTGGCTGGCGTTGTGGGTTGGACAGGTCGCTGCTCGGCGCAGCTTGAGACAAGTAGGAGCCCCAACGGGGCCTAGATCATAATATGCATAGTGCCGACATCAGGGGCCTGTGTCGCGCAATGTGGTGCGTCGTCGTCTTCGGTACATTGATGCAAGGTGAAGCCGGAAGGAGACGTCGAAACCCGCGACCGGTTGGAGGTGAGGGTCCGGCAGGGCCTACCTAAACCTCGTAAGGGTTCGTAACATTGCCCACGCCGTAGATGGCTTCGAGTTTTGCCTTAGCCTCGTAGGTGCTGCGGGCCTCAACGGTAACGGGCGTCTGACCGATATTGGGGAGAGTGGCAAAGGCTTTATAAGTCTTCATGTTGCCTCTTCGTTTAGTTGCCTCGGCGGTTAGATTCTCACGGAATTTAGATCTGTCAATCGGAATCGTAATGGATGTCGAAATGCGATGGTGAGGCCAGCCGTGATAAATAGTCGATGCCAATCCTCCGACCAATCCCCGAAGAGCAAGCAGCATACGAGCGCAATGTCATCTTCGACATGATCAAGACCTTGGAGCAAGTCAAAGCGCAAGGCTATAGCGATTGGCAAACGCTCACGTCATTCATCGCCAACCTGCTGATCGACCAGGACAACCCGCGCAAAATGCTCAAGCAGCTTACGGACGATGTGAGGCTCAAGGTGAACCTGATGCGCGACATGCGTCGCAACAAGACCCACTAAGGCTTCAGTCCGGCGTCGCTGGAGCGGGAACGCTCTGTACACCAGCGACGGATGGCGAGCGGACTTCACCTGGTCATCGGCCCAAATCATCAAGAGAGAATAACACCATGCGCTACTTTGAGATCGCTAAGCCATCAACAAAGCACATATTGAGCGATACGGACCTGCGGCGGAATCACGCAAATGGTGGTATGAAATCTGCCGGAAGCTCGAAAAGCCACACTTCACTCGGGCTGGCGCCGCAAGACCTAACTAGTTGGCCGTCACATCGGCGGCATTTATGGCCCCGGCGTTCGCAATAGCGCAAGGCAGTTCTTGCCCACGCAACCGACCGCAGCCGACCTTCTCTTCTATAATTCGACAGACGATTTCCGATGCCTGCTGCCAGTCAGCACTTGATGGATCGAGCGTCGTCGCAATCGTCACGAGCGCGTCCCCTGAGTTCCGAACGGTCATGTAGACTGGGAAAGTCAGGCCGACATCGCGCATTGCCATCCCGATGTCGTTGGCGATTTCGTTGAGCGATTGCCTGATGACGCCGCGCTGTGCGTCGATTCTATCGTCAGAGATTAAGTCGTCCTGCTCGTCGAATGTATTCACAGCGTTGTCCTCCTTGTTGTGGGGTATTTAGCTTTGATTAGCGGCACGGTGACCATCTCGACGGGTGCAAGTGCATCGCCGCGGTATCGCATCGGGGCAGGACGAGCGCCCCACCTTCCAACACGGGGCAGATGGCATCGACAATGCGACTGAGGGGGAACGGTTTGGCGGGCCTGATCTTCCGCTGGCCTTCCGGTCGGTGGTAGTAGGTTGCGATGATCCAGGCGAGGGATGGGACTGCTGGGGATCTCTTAAATGCAGTCGGTGATAGTAACTAACGATGCTCATGTGGGGGATGGGTGACATAGGTCAAGCTCGCTGCATAATTCCATGAAGGTCGAAATCATCAGGTGCGCGCGTTGCCGTGCTCAGAGTCGGGACGGCAAGGCATTCGCGGTCGCGGCTGCCATGCTCACTGGCGTCCGCGAGGTCGAGGCGCAGTATGTGGGCTTCGACGCGAGGCGGGTGCCGAGCGTTCTGCGCGCAATCATCCGCGACCTGCGTAAAGATCATCCCGGCATCGGTCGCATCTGCATCCCATCGACCTTGGGTAACTCACCGTGGGATCTCTTATCGCGCCAAAAGGTGCTGGAGGAGATGCGAAGCTTTCTCGCGGGGGTTGCGTGCGACGATTACAAGATCATCGCGTTCGATGGTGGCGAGGATGACGCCGAAGCAAATGGCTACTGCGCCGTGATGATGGCAAGCAGCTTCGACTGTCGTGCGCACCTTGATGCAAATGGACTGCACGAGGCGGTTATCGAGGCGTGATGCGGGTAATGCGCATTTGTCAGGTGCGGCGCGAGATGGCCGCCCAGCCACGTCAGTTCGGCTCGTTGGCGTCCTCGGGTTGCCGTCTAAGGCCATCCAACATCGGATTGACAGTCTTTTCAATAACTTAGTGCTTGCGTTCTAGACATGCTACATCGGTGGACCTCGGAGCGGGCAGCAACAAGCTGACCCTGACGGCCGGCGTCAACACCGGAACCGTCAGCAACGTCAGTACCCTGATTGGCGGCGCCGGCAACGACGCCATCACGCTGGGCACGGCACTCGCTGGTGGCAGTATCGATCTCGGCGCCGGCAGCGATCGGCTGACCCTCGCAAACGCCACCAACAATGTCACTGTCGCCAATGTCGAGACCATCATCGGCGGCACCGGCAACGACACCGTCACGTTGAGCAGTGCGTTGGGCAATGCAATGTCCGTTGATCTCGGTGCCGGCAGCAACAAGCTCACCCTCGCCAACACGGGAAACGCCGGCACAGTCAGCGATGTCGCTACCCTGATCGGTGGGACGGGTTCCGATTCCGTCACCTTCGGGGGCAGCCTGGTGAACGGCTCCGTGGATCTCGGTACTGGCAATGACACTCTGACTTTGGCCAACTTCACCAACAGCGTGACGGTCGCAAACACAGAAACTGTGCATGGCGGCAGCGGCAACGACACCATCGTGCTGCAAGGCAGCGTGGCGGCCACCGTAATCGGCGGGGGCGGCATGAACTTCATCACCGGCAACAGTGCTGCCGATCGGTTCGTGTTCGACCAGAACAGTTCCGGAAACACCACTACGGTGATGAACTTCAACGCGGCGAAAGGCGACACGATCGCGCTCGATACAACAGGCAGCAGCACCCTGGCGAGTAACTCTTACAACCTCGGCGGTGCTGCACTCCTGCTCAATCACGACCTGGCTGACGTTGCGAACGCCGCGGCACGTCTCTCCTGCACCCTTGCCAACGGTGGCAAGGGTGCCTTTGTCTACCAGCAGGATACCGGCAGCTTGTTTTACAGCAGCAATGGATCATTCTCGGGTGGAGGCACGTTGTTGGGCTCGATCACCACCAACAGTGCAACGCCCTGGGCCTTCAACGCCAACAGTTTCGTCCAGGTTTAGGAAACCACGACCTGTCCATGCATATGTGGATGCAGCCCGCAGATATAGTCATACGTCCCCGGCTGCTCGAATTTGTAGCTGAACGTGTCGTCGGTATCCAGCGGATGCGAATGAACCTGCAGGTTCGGGCAGACGAGGCTGTGGGGGATGTCGTCGTGGTTGACCCATGTCACCGTCGTGCCGGCCTTCACCTGCAACGGCGTCGGCGAGAAGGTGAAGTTGTCGATGACCACCCGCGCGTCGGCCGCCACCGCCATGCGGCCACCGATCACGACCAAGATGCCTGTGCCAAGTACGCGACGCAGCAGCCGGCGCCGGGCGATGCGGCCCGGCTCCAAAATCTCGCTCATGGTGCGTCCCTCAGCCGGCGAGCGGCGTATCGACAATGGCAAGCGGCGCCTTCGCCGACACCAGATTGACGTTGGCGATCCCGAGGTACTGTTTCAGCTCACCGGCCGGCACCACCATCGGGCCAGGACTCTTCGCCGTTCCGGGCGCCGGTTGCGGGAACGCGGTCGAGCGCGCGGTGTGGAACGCCACCTTGCCTTCCACCTTCTGCATCACCTGATGAATGTGGCCGTTCAGCACCGTCACCGAGCCAAACCTCTTCAGATACGACAGCGCCTGCGCGCCGTCCGCCGTGCCCCAGCCCCAGTCCTGATACACGATCCATAACGGCACGTGCGCCATCACCACGATCGGCGTGCTGGCCGACAGGTGCTTCACGTCGTCCTCGAGCCACTCGAGCTGGTCATGTCCGAGATTGCCCAGCCCATTGCCCTGCAGGTTCACCACGTTCACCAGGCCGATGAAGTGCACGCCGCCGGCGTCGAAGCTGTACCAGCCGTCGCCCTTGGTGCCCTTGCCGAAGCGGTTGAGGTAGCTCTTGCCGTCCTCCTCCAGGATGTCGTGCTCGCCGGGCACAGTGTGCATCGTCAGCTTCGTCGCACCGCAGAGCTGCGCCGCGGTGTCGAACTGCGCCGGCTTGGAAAGATGCGTGATGTCGCCGGTATGGATCATGAACGCCGGTTTCTTCGGCAGTTTGCCGATGTCATCCAGCGCCTCCTGCAACGTCGCCGTGACGTTCGGATTGGCCGCCTTGTCGAAGCCAAGATGACTGTCGCTGATCTGCACGAACGTGAATTCGTTGCCTGCGGCCTCCGCGCTGCCGATCAGGCGCGAGCGCGGCACGCCCCCTGCCACTGTCCAGACCATGGCGGTGCCCGCCCAGGTCATGCACTTGAGAAAACCGCGGCGTTCTAGGTTCGGATCGATGCTCATGGATGATGGACTCCCGTTGCGCTATTCGTCCCTACCGGTGGAGCGCAACGGTTATTCCCGCGGGTTTGCGGGAAAAGAATTTGCCCGGAGGAAGCGCGAAGGCAGCGCAGGGCCACGGAGGCACTTTATACCGCTTCGCGTGGCATGGCTCATCGGCGGTGGGGCGCAGCGCGGCGACGATGCATGGCGCGGGCGCCCGAAGGTAAGTGTGGTCGGCGAGGAGGAGATCGGTCGTCAGGCGCGCTGAACCTCCTTCCTTCGTCCTCGTGGATGCAATTTTCCCCGACAGGGTGCCGAGTTAGCATCAGAGGGCGAGGCGCCGGCGGTCGCGATGGGGTCGCGACCGCCGGCCTAGTTTAGCTGACCGCTGCGCCGGATAGGATGGGGCCGAATGGAACATAGCGCTCGCCGTTGAAGCGCCTCATCTGGGCTTGCTTGATCATCTGGAAGTCTGTGGGGCTGGTGTTGATCGCGATACCTGGCAGCAACATCGGCAATTCGAAGTTACGCATGTTGGCCGCCTGCTTCATCACGTTCTCGCGCGTCAGGTCGTCGCCGCACTGCTTCAGCACCTGCACAGTCGTGTGGCCCATCGAATAGCCGTAGACGGCCTGGTTATCGGTCTTGTCCCCGTCCGGGTAATACTTGTCCATGAAGGCGACCCACTGTTTGTAGCCCGCATCGTCGCGCCATTGCGGATCGGTGGGGTCCTTGAAGGAACTGTCACTGATGATGCCCTTGGCGTTTTCGAGGCCGGCGGGCTTCAGGGTAGCTCCGACTGACGATGCGATGCCATTCAGGATGTGCAGCGGCTTCCATTCGATTTCCGCCATCTTCCTGATCGCCAGGGAGCCGAACTTGGGGATCGCGACCGTGACGAGGACATCGCAACCCGACGCTTGCAATTGGATGATCTGCGAGTTGACGGTCGGGTCCGTCGTCTCGTAGGAAGCCTTGGCCTTGATCATCGACGCCTTGGCGCCGAGCCCGTCGACCAGCCCCTTCAGATAGTCCTTGCCGAAATCGTCGTCCTGATACAGCACGGCGATCTTGGCGTCGGGTCTATTCTTCAGGATGTACGCCGCGTAGATGTGTCCCTCTGCCTGGTAGCTGATGAAAAACGCCATGGTCCACGGGTGACCCTTGGGGTCGTCCCACTTGGTGGCGCCCGTGGCGGGGAACAGTTGTGGCACCTTTTGTTCGTTCAGGTAGTGCCAGACCGCGGTGTTGGTCGGGGTCCCCACCGAGCCGGACAAGAGAAAGACTTGGTCTTCTTCCACCAGCTTGCGTGTCATCTCGACCGTCTTCGGCGGCGAGTAGCCATCATCGTAGGAAATCCAGGTGATCTTACGCCCGTTCACGCCCCCCTGGGCGTTGATCATCTTGAAATAGGCTTTCATCGACAGCGGAATTGGGCTGGCGTTCGCTAGCGGCCCGCTATAGGGGCCGGTGTTGCCGATCTTGATCTCGGTATCGGTAACACCCGGCCCATACTGCTTGGCGGCGCGGGCAGGAAGCGCGGCGAAGGCAACTGCGCTCGGGGCCGACGCAAGAATCGTGCGGCGTGTCAGAGTTGTCATTGGAGTCTCCCTGTTTGTCTGCCTAACGTCTGTTGTCCAGATCAACGGCATATTGCTCCTGACCACGCATGGCGCCGCCAGGATCGGGGCAGCATGATCTCGTGACGCGTGCTTGCCAAGCCAGCCCGGCTGAACGCCCATGCCGGCGATGCGACCGCACAGGAGGCGCGTCAGCCGCGCCGTTGCTCCGGCACCAGCGCCATATTATTCCCTGCGGCGATGCCCGAACCTGTCGTGACCGTGCCGCCAAAGCGCGGGGCCAGCCCGCGCGCCGTATCGCTCATCGTCGCCAGCGCGATGTTCATGGAGCAATTGGACGGCACGGTCTTGGCAACCGCTCTGCCGACCATGGCGAGGAGCTTTAACGCCGATCCGCTGCAGATGAACGTGGCATTGACATCGTATTTGCTGACGCTCGCCATGTTCATCCCCGCCAGCGGCCGCCTGGCGGATCGGTTCGGCTCGCGCACAGTGTTCCGCGCGGCCATCGGTATGTTCACTTTGGGCTCGATCGCCTGCGCACAGGCGCCAAGCCTGGCGTTCCTGGTCGCGGCGCGCATGCTGCAAGGTGCCGGCGGAGCGATGATGTCTCCCGTTGGCCGGCTGGTGATGTTGCGCGCGGTGTCGAAGACAGACCTGGTCAAGGCGATGGCCTGGCTGATGATTCCCGCCACGATCGGGCCTATCGTCGGTCCGCCGGTTGGCGGGTTTATCGTCACCTACCTGTCGTGGCACTGGATCTTCTACATCAACGTACCCATCGGCATCGCCGGTATCCTCCTGGTCACGCGCTACATCGAGGACATCAAGGAACCAACGCGCACACCGTTCGACCTGCGTGGGCTGTTGCTGGCTGGCACCGCGCTGGCATCGCTGATGTTCAGCATCGAGTTGGCGAGCCGGGGCGTGGGGTCGAGCGCGGTCGCGCCGGGGCTGTTCGGTCTGGGTGCGGTCGCGGCCGCGCTCTATGTGCCGCATGCGCGCCACCATCCGCGGCCGATGCTGGATTTTCGCATGCTGCGCATTCCGCTTCCGCTTTTCCGTGATCTGCGGCTCGCTGTCGCGCGTTGCGGTGGGCGCGATGCCATTCTTGCTGCCGATGATGTTGCAATTGGGCTTCGGCCTGTCGGCGGCGCGCAGCGGGTTGATCACCTTTGTCAGTTCGGTCGGCTCGATGGCGATGCGGCTTATCGCGCCGCATTTCTTGCGCCATCTTGGCTTTCGCAACGTGTTCATCTGGGTCGGGCTGATCGCCACGCTGTTGCTTGCATTGACCGCTGCATTCCGGCCGAGTTGGCCGATCGTGGCGATCTATCTCGTGCTGTTGCTCAACGGGTTTTTCCAGTCGCTGCAATTCATGGCCTATAACACGATCGCCTATGCCGACGTGCCAAGGCCGCAATGAGCGCAGCGACCAGTTTCTACACGACGTTCCAGCAGATGTCGCTGACACTGGGCATCGCGGTATCGGCGGCTGTGCTCGCCGCTTCCATTGACCTGTTGGGCCATCAGCAGCCGCTGCTATCGGACTTCTCCGTCGCGTTCCTGGTCGTGGCGGCGATATCGCTCGCCGCGCCGCTGATCAGCCTGAGGCTGGATCGCGCTGCGGGAGCCGAGGTGAGTGGACACCATGATCGCACGACCAAACCGCGCGTGGCGGTGGCGGAATAGTAGACAGCTTACTCCACCCACGCTCCGGGAATAATCTGTCCCCTACCCCGGTATCAGACGCGGCAGCCCGCAGTCAGGACAAAAGCCTTGCCCCACGACGACCGCCGCCGACGCTTCGAGTTGCTCGCTCTGCCGCATCTCGATGCCGCGTACAACCTTGCCCGCTGGCTGGCGGGCAACACGACCGATGCCGAGGATGTGGTGCAGGACGCCTATCTGCGGGCCTATCGCTATTTCGATGCGTTTCAGGGAGGGAATTTCCGCGTGTGGCTGCTGACCATCGTTCGCAACGCCTTCATGACCTGGGTGAAGGAGAACCGCTCGGGGCGGATGATGTTCGTGCCCGACACCCCGGTGGCGGACAGCGCGGACAAGGAGGAGACCATGTGGGGCAGCCGCCCGCGCGATCCGGAATTGTTGCTGCTTGAGAGCATCGACAGCCAGACGCTCAGCCGGCTGATGGAACAGTTGCCAGCAGAGTATCGCGAGGTACTGCTGCTGCGCGAGGTCGAGGACCTCGCCTACAAGGAAATCGCCGAAGTGACCGGAATGCCAATCGGCACCGTGATGTCGCGCCTGTCGCGCGCGCGGCTCAGCCTGCGCAAGCTTTGGCTGGCGCAGGCCGAGACGGAGGACGCCCATGGAGTGTGAACGCGCCACCGTCCTGCTGTCGGGCATGATCGACAGCGCATTGGGGCCGATCGCACGGTTCCGCGTGCACCGCCACGTCACCGGTTGCAACGCGTGCGCGGCCAGGCTTGAGGAGTTGCGCGCCATGCAGTCGGCGATCCGCACCAAACTGCCCTACCACCGCGCCCCACCCGGACTGGCCGCGCGTATCGGCGCAGCGCTGCCACATGAGGAACCGCCGCGGGCGGTGCGTCCATGGTTCCGCATGCCGGCATTCAGTCTGGCGGGGACCGGTCTGGTGGGTGCGCTGGCCGGCGTGGCCCTCACTGTGTTGGTCATGGGCGGGCAGAGCGATCCGTCGATCGGCGTGATCGACAGCCACATCCGTTCGCTGCAGGCCGATCATCTGACCGACGTGCTGACCAGCGACCAGCATACGGTGAAGCCATGGCTGTCGGCGCGGTTGGATGTCTCGCCGCCGGTGCTCGAGCTGAAGGATCAGGGGTTCCCGTTGGTCGGAGGGAGGCAGGATTACGTCGATGGCCATCCCACCGCGGTCGTGGTCTATCGCCACGCCAAGCACGTGATCAACCTGTTCGCGTGGGCGTCCTCCGGTCCGGACGAAGGGCTCCGCGATGAGACGCGGCAGGGATTCAACGTCATCACCTGGCGACACGGAGGCATCCGCTACTATGCGGTGTCGGATGTGGAGGCCGATCAGTTGGCGGACTTCGCAAAGCTGGTCGCGCAAGGCTGACGCGACGGGAGACAACAAACCGCTCCCTCTCCCGCAAATCGGGGGAGGGCCAGGGAGGGGTACCCCCGCCTCACATCATCCGATCCTCCGGCGGCACCAGATAAAGCGGCGTCTCGCCCGCCAACGCACGCCTGATATTGGCGACCGCGCGCCGCAAACCCGTCGCCCCCGTCCCCGCAATCGCCGCCGCCGAATTGTGCGGTGACCCGATCACGTTGGGCAATGACATGAACGGCTGGTCCATGCGGAACGTGCCGTGGCGGACCGGCTCGATCCACCACGCATCGATGCACGCGCTGAACTTCGGGAACGCCACCAGCCGCTCATACAACGCGCGTTCATCAACGATCTCGCCGCGCGCCACATTGACCAGGATCGCGTCTTCCTTCATCCGCGCCAGTTGCGCCGCACCGATCATGCCCTGCGTCGCCGGCGTCAGTGGCGTGCAGATCACCAGCACATCCGACGCCGCCAGCAGCAGATCGAGCTGATCCGGTGTGCCGATCCAGTCGGTCGGTTCCTCGCTGCGGCCGCGCCGGTTGATCGCATGCACCTTCATGCCGATCCCGCGAGCCAGCCGCGCCGTGGCGACGCCTATTCCGCCGAACCCCAGAATGCCGCAAACGCCACCGGCCAGCATGCGGTTCCGCGCGAACTGATTGAACTCGCCCCGAGCCAGTGCCGCGTGCTCCACCAGCAACCGCTTCGCCGCCGCAAACGCCATGGCCATAGCGTGCTCCGCCATCGGTTCGGCATAAGCGCCGCCGTTGGTCGCCACCGGCACACCCGCCGGCACCTCTGCCAACGGCACGAAGTCGATGCCGGCGTTGATGAACTGCACCAGGCGAACATCCTTCAGCAGCGCGATCTCGCCCTGTCGAAGTTCTCGCGTGGTGCGCGCCAGCACAGCATCCGCCTTGCGCAGCGCATCGGCGCGTCCAGCGTCGTCGAGGTCGGGCAGATAGATCGCGTCCGCCGCGCCATCCAGCGCATCGCTGACAATCGTGCGGCCATTTCCTTCCAGCTCATACACCACCACCAGCGTGCTCATGCGCGTGCGTCCTCCAACCCAATAACAGGTCGCTCTAAAACCACGACGCCTTGTCCACCACGTTCTGCAGCGGCTTGCCGTCAAGGAACGCGCGGCAGTTGTCGACCATGATCTGGTAACGCCGATCGTCCAGATACGGCCCCCATCCGGCCGTGTGCGGCGTCAACAGCACGTTGGGCATGGTCCACAACGGATGCTCCGCAGGCAGTGGCTCCTGCTCGAACACATCCAGTCCCGCCCCGGCGATCTCACCGGCATTCAGTGCCGCGACCAGATCATCCAGCTTCGTCGTCATGCCCCGGCCGATATTGATGAAGAATGCGCTCTTCTTCATGCGCTGGAAGCGCGCGCGGTTCATGAAACCCTCGGTGGCCGGCGTGTGCGGCACCGTCAGGATGACGAAATCCGCGCGCGGCAGCAGCTCATCGAGCGCCTCAGGCTTATGCAGCTCGGCCACCCCAGGCGGCGCCGAGGTCCGCCGCGCATCCGTCGCCAATACCGTCATGCCGAAAGCTGAGGCCAGCCGCGCCGTCTCCGCCCCGATGCCGCCCACGCCGACGATCAGCGCGGTCGCCTCCGGCAAATGCACGACGCCGGTGTTCTCGCGCGTCTTCTTCCACTCGCGTCGAAGCTGCTGCGGAATGAACACCTGCAGACCCCGCGCGAACGCCAGCACAAAGGCCATGATGTGCGCGCTGATGTGATCGTTGAAGATCTCGCGGAAATTGGTGACCGTCAGCGAGTGCTCGATCAGCTCGGGATAGTAGTACCCCGCAGGGGGCGCGATCTGCGGCGCCTGTAGCCAGCGCAGCCGCCGTGCCTTCGCCAGCACCTCCCGCGGCAGCCGGCCGAACGCCGCCTCTGCATCGACAATCTCGCGCTCCGCCGCCGCCTGATCCTCGGCGATGACCACCCGCACTTCCGGCATGGCCTCCCCAAGCGCGCGACCCCAGCCGCGTGTCACCTCGTTCTGTGGCGGCAGCATGACGAACTTGAACGTGTTGGCTCCCGACATGGCCGTGTGTCCTCGCTGGTGTTGTGCGATTATGGCGGGCAGGTCCAGGACCGCAAAATGCCGCCGCTGCTGACCGCCGGGTTCCGTCCGTTCTTTCTCGCCGCCGGCGCGTGGGCGACTTTGGCGATGGCGGCGTGGATGCCGCTGCTCACTGGGCAGTTCGATCTGCCGAGTAGGTTCGATCCGCTGAGCCTGCACATCCACGAGATGCTGTTCGGCTTCGTGATGGCTGCGGTCGGCGGCTTCCTGCTGACCGCGATCCCCAACTGGACCGGCCGAGCGCCGGTGGCGGGAACGCCCCTGGCGGTGCTGCTGGGACTGTGGCTGCTCGGGCGCGTCGTTTGCCTATGTTCGATGCTGATCCCCGGATGGCTGGTCGTGGCAGCCGATCTGGCCTTCCCCCTGGCACTGGAGGTCGTCGCGGCACGCGAACTGCTGGCGGTCGGCAACAGGCGCAATTATCCGCTGCTCGCGCCGGTGTTCGTGCTGGCCGTCGCCAATCTGCTGATGCACATGCAGCGCGACATCGGCTGGCGTCTCGGCATCGCCGTGGTGATCGTGCTGATCTCGGTGATCAGCGGACGCATCGTGCCCACATTCACCCGCAACTGGCTCAACGCGCGCGGCATCAAGCCGGTGCCACCGTCCGCTGACCTGCCGGATCGCATCGCGCTCGGTGTGCTGCACGCCGGCATGATCGGCTGGACCTTCCTGCCGGACTGGCCACCGGTCGGCGTGCTGCTGCTGATCGCCACGGTCCTGAACCTGGTGCGGCTCGCGCGCTGGCGCGGCATCGCCACCCTCGAGGAGCCGCTGCTGCTGGTGCTGCATGTCGGCTACCTTTGGCTGGTCATCGGCGTCGCACTGCTGGGGCTGTCACTGATCACCGAAACGGTACCGGCTGCCGCCGCGGTGCACGCGCTGACCGCCGGTGCCATGGGAACCATGATCCTCGCGGTGATGACGCGTGCGACGCTCGGCCATACCGGTCGCGTGCTGCGCGCCGACCGTGTGACGATGCTGATCTACGCCCTGGCCAGCGCATCGGCGGTGGTGCGCGTCGTTGCCGCCTGGGTGGGTGGTGGGCAGATGGACCTGTACGAGGTTGCCGCGCTCGCCTGGGCCGGTGCGTTCGCGCTGTTCCTCGGCGAGTACGGCCCGATGCTGTTGGCGCCGCGTCGGTGACACGGCCATACTGCGGCAACAGCGGGGAATTGCGTGCATGAAGGCGGTGGTGTGTGAGGCGTTCGGCGGCCCGGAGGTACTGGCACTGCGCAATGTGTCGGATCCGCCGCCACCCGGCCCGGGCGAGATCCAGGTGCGCATCGAGGCGCGCGGCGTGCAGTACGTCGACGTGCTGATGCTCGCCGGCCAGTATCAGTTCCGCCCCGAACCGCCGTTCATCCCCGGCAGTGAGGCAGCCGGCGTCGTGGTCTCCGTCGGCGCCGGCGTCACCGAGTTCCGCGTCGGCGACCAGGTTATGAGCCGCCACAGCCTCGGTGCCTGCGCCGAACGCGGCAACGCCAAGGCAGAACTCTGCGACCACGTGCCGGCAGGCATGAGCCTGGAAGCCGCCGGCGTGTTTCGCGGCGCCTATGCCACCGCATATCACGCGCTGCTGCAGCGCGGACGCATGCAGCCAGGCGAGTGGGTGCTGGTGCACGGCGCCGCCGGCGGCATCGGCATCGCCGCGATCCAGGTGGCGAAGCTGTTCGGCGCCAAGGTGATCGCCACCGCCAGCACCGACGAAAAGCGCAGTGCCTGCCTGGAGGAAGGCGCCGATCATGCCATCGGCTACCAGGGTGGCTTCATCGACCGCGTAAAGGAACTGACCGGTGGGCGCGGCGTCGACATCGTCTATGATCCGATCGGCGCGCAGGTGACCGACGAATTGCTGCGCTGTCTCGGCTGGTGCGGCCGCTTGCTGATCCTGGGCTTCCTCGGCGGCGGCCCGACCAACATCCGCAGCAACTACCTGCTCATCAAGGGTATCGACGCAATCGGCGTCCGCATCGGCGGATTGAATGAGGCCAACCCTGAACTGGCGATCGCCAACATGAAGGCGCTGACCGAGCTCGCCGCGCAGGGCAAGCTGAGACCGCGCATCTCGCATCGGTTCCCTCTGACGCAGGCCGCAGAGGCAATGCAGGCAGTGATCGATCGCAAGGTGATCGGCAAGGCCGTGCTGGTCGGCTAGTATTCCGCATCAGGGAACGACGAGACACGTGTCCTGTCATTGCGCGCGCAGCAGTCGCGGCGTGATCCGGGAAGCAATCCCCATCGTGAGTTTGCCTCATCGAACGAGATTGCCTCGCAATAACAATGCACGCCGGCCGCCGCAGCACTCAGACTTCGCTAGCGGTTTCGTGAAGGAATAACCGCGCGTTTGACCGGCTTACAACGCGCGTGCGCCAAATGTACGCCTTGGCCGCTACTGCCAACGGTGATACAACTATAGGTAGCTGGCCCGATGGCAAGATGGCTGGCCAAGCAAAGGCAGCGGCGCCGTCCAAGCGGTGGCGACACGCGAGCCCTCGTCGAGGACGAGCAGAACACCAATGGAGCCGCGTAGCCAGTTCGTGCAGCGATCTTCGCATCGCCAGCAGGACGCAGCAGCCGGAGTGCGGACGACGCAAATCTGACCGGCCAATCTGAGCGACACAGGTCCCAAGCCGATGGACAACGGGTTCTTTCTCTATCGCTGGTTCAGGGATGTCTCCATCGCCCGCAAGCTGTACTTCACAGTTGGCGCAATGGCGCTGTTGATAGGCGTCGAGCTTTTCGTCCTGCTGTTTTCTTTGAATACGCTCTCTTCCCTGCGGGCTTATGTGGGCGGTGAAGGTCTGTGGTCCAAGGCGCAGAAGGACGCGGTCTTCCATCTGTACAGATACGGTGTTGCTCGCACTGACCAGGATTACCGGCTCTTTGAGCAATTTATGCGGGTGCCGCTCGGTGATGCCAAGACGCGGCTGGAGCTGCTGAAGGCGACCCCGAACTTAGACGTGGCGCGCGAGGGTTTCCTGGAGGGACGCAACCATCCCGACGACGTTGACGGAATGATAAGCCTGTTCATCGATTTCAGCAGCATCTCATACATAAGGAAAGCCATAAACATATGGAGCGACGCGCAACCGATGGCCGAGCAGCTGCTTACCATCGCGCAAAAACTGCGGGAAGAAATCCAGTCTCCGCACCCGTCGCAGGATAGGATAGATCAACTCCTCGGGTCAGTTTACACGATCGATCAGCGGCTCACGACACTCGAGGATCAGTTTTCATTCACCTTGGGCGAAGGTTCCCGTTGGCTGGAAAGTGTGGTCCTGAGGCTGCTGTTCGCCACCGCGCTGACGGTCGAAACCACAGGCTTGTTGCTGACCTTTTCCGTAAGCAAGGCCATACAGCAGGGATTGACCAGCATAATTCGCGCGGCCAATGCATTTTCCACCGGACAACTGGGCACCCGCGCCAAGGTATTGTCGCGAGATGAAATCGGGGTGGTTGCCAGTTCATTCAATGAGATGGCGGACAACCTCCAGAAACGAGTCAGAGAGCTTGCCGAGCTCAATCGGGACAAGGAACATGAAATCGCGGAGCGCGAACGCGCCGAGACCGAATTGCGCGCGGCCTGCGTTCAGCTCGAGGCAACGCTGCGCGAATTGAAGAGCCAGACCGCAGAGCGCCTGCGCGCCGAGGAGATGCTGCGCCAGTCAGAAAAGATGAAGGCGCTGGGCCAGCTCACCGGCGGCATCGCGCACGACTTCAACAATCTGCTGGGCGTGATCATCGGCAGCGTGGAATTCCTGATGGACGCAGTCCGCAACAGCCCCGAGCACACCGAGCTGGCGCGCGAGATCCTGAACAGCGCGCTGAGCGGATCGCTGTTGACCCGCCGCCTCCTGGCCGTCGCGCGCAACCAGCCGCTGCGGCCGCAGCGCGTCGACCTGAACGCACTGCTCCAAGACAACGTTGCGATGCTGCGCCGTACGCTTGGCGAGGCTATCCACATCGAAGCCACGCGCTCACCTGAGCTCTGGTGCACCAGCGCCGATCCGTCGCAGATCGGTGATGCCTTGCTCAACCTGGCGCTCAATGCGCGCGACGCGATGCCGCAGGGCGGTAGCCTCACAATCGAGGCGGCCAACTTCCACCTGGATGCGCGAGGCGCCGCGCCGTACTCCGAGTTGCGCAACGACGACTACGTCGTGCTGACTGTCGCAGATACCGGCGTTGGAATGTCGGATGCCGTGGTGCGTCAGGCGGTCGAGCCATTCTTCACGACCAAGCCACCGTCCGCCGGATCCGGCCTTGGCCTGAGCATGGCCTACGGCTTTGCCAAACAGTCGGGCGGACATCTCGATATCGAAAGTGCCGTTGGCGTCGGAACCAAGGTCCGGCTCTATCTGCCGCGGGCCAACGACGACGCTGCGACAGTGCCGGGTGCATCTCAGGCCGCACCTGCCGGTCCCGGCGGAACTGAAGCGATCCTGCTGGTTGACGACAATGAACACCTGACCGCGATTACGCGCCGCCACCTGGCCGCCTTGGGCTACACTGTCGCTTCCGCGTCGAGCGGGCCCTCGGCGCTGACGATCATCGAATCAGGCCAACCCGTCGATCTGTTGTTCACTGACGTCGTCATGCCCGAAGGCATGAGCGGCCATCAACTGGCCGCCACGGCGCGCCGCCTCCGGCCTGGTCTGAGGGTTCTGTTCGCCACCGGTTATGCCGGCGGCATGTCGGAACCCGGCGGACAGCACCTGCTCCACAAACCGTATGACCGACGCGACCTGGCCCGGGCCGTCCGCGCCGCCTTGGACGCAATGGTGGAACCCGCCTAGTACATCGGCACCGAGCTTTTGACCGGTTGGGGACATTATACCCAGGCTGACGACGACTCATACCATCATGCCTGGCGAAGGCCCGGTATCCATGTGTGGACGGCCCTTTGGGTTCAAGGGCAATGCTGCAGAATCGACGACGGGTACGAGTGCGGTCATGTGTCCGGCCTTGCGGTGCGGTCGAGATGACCGCGGCCCAGATGGGTTCCGCGAGCGAGCCCTCAACACGTCTGCGGTTTCGCACAGCGCCGTTGGATACCACGGGGTATCTCGCTCGTCGGTTCGACCGATCATCATCTTCTGCTGTTGCCCTTTCACCCGCGATGCCAGCGGTTCAGGCAGCCGTCGCGGGACGGTATGCCTCACCGCTGGTCATCATGGCCCACACGACACGGGCCATCTTGTTGGCCAGGGCGACCGCCGCGAGCTTGCGCGGACGGCGCTGCAGCAGGGCCAGCAGCCAGGCGCTGGCATGCCGGCTGCCTGGTTTGACAGTGCGGACCACGGCGGTTGCGCCGAGCACCAGCAACTGTCGCAGCCGTTCGTTGCCCTGGCGCGAGATCCCGCCCAGCCGCGGCTTGCCCGCCGTCGACTTCTGCTTCGGTGTCAGGCCGAGCCAGGCGGCGAGATGACGCCCCGAGCGGAACTGCGAGACATCCACCGTGAGGGCGAAGCTCAGCGCGCTGATCGGGCCGACGCCTGGTATCTCCGCCAGCAACTGGCTCACCGGGTTGCTCTTGTGCAGCCGGGCCAGGTCGCGATCGAGCGCCGTCAGCCGCACGCTCAACTCAGCGATCCGTCCGCCCAGCTCGGCGAACATCGCGCGGGCCGGCTCAGGCACCGCCGGGTCGTCGGCAATGCGCGCCAACAGCGGCTCCACGTGCCCGGTTCCCTTGGCCGCGATCACGCCGAACTCCGCGGCATGGCCACGCACCGCGTTGACCAGTTGCGTATGCTGCTTCACCAGCAACTCGCGCACCGACAGGACCATCGCCGCCGCCTGCTGCTCAGCCGACTTCACCGGAACGAAGTTGATGCCCGGCCGCGCTGCCGCCTCACACATCGCTTCGGCGTCGGCGCGGTCGTTCTTGTTGCGTTTGACAAAGGGCTTCACATATTGCGGCGGGATCAACCGCACCCGGTGTCCCAATGCCATCAGAACACGGCCCCAGTGATGCGAGCCGCCACATGCCTCCAGAACCACTTCCGTCGGGGGCAGCTTGGCGAAGAACCCCTCAAGCTGCTGGCGACGCAACTCCCGACGCAGCACCACCTCTCCCCGATCGCCCACGCCATGCAGCGTGAACACATGCTTGGACGTATCAACCGATATCAGCTTAAGCTCCGTCACGGACGGCCTCCTATGTTGGCGTTTCACGACCCAACATCTGGCACTCGATGCCGTGGGGCCGTCCACACCAACACGTATGTGTAGCTCGCGGCAACTGCTGCGGCCGACAGTCTCAGTCCGGTCATGGATTTCCGTGACCACCCGCGTCAGATCCTCGTTGCAAATCAGCCATCTCGTACAGCGGCCGGATTTCGATCTCGCTCGGTCCTGGCATGGGATTGGGACAGCGCTTCACCCGGGCGACCGCCTCGTCCATATCCTTGACTTCCCAGAGCCAAAAGCCGGCGACCAGCTCGCGCGTTTCGGCGAAAGGCCCGTCGATGACTGTACGGCCGGGACCATCGAACGCAATACGCTTGCCCTGCGACGATGGTTTGAGGCCGTCGGCCATAAGCATGATGCCGGCATCACGCAGCTCATCATTAAATCTGCCCATCGCCTCCATGGCCTCGATCGTGGGGAGAAAACCCTTTTCGCTGTCGTCGGTCGCCTTGACCAAAACCATCACGCGCATCGCCTGTCTCCCTGTTAGAGTCGGCCTCCCCCGCCTGTCATTGAAACGACGAACGAGGTTCCCGGAAATCGACATCGTCCTGCAAATTCCTTTGTAGGGGGAGATCAGGATCACGCTGCGCGCGCGTCCTGGCTCCGCGTTCCCCCCAAAGCAGTCGGTCCGAGGCCGCCGCGTTGCCAGCCATGCGTAAACCGCACTAGCCTGATGCCAACCCTGGAGGAATCCGCCATGGATCGCACCACATTCGAGGCCGAGCTGCACCGCGACGGCTATCAGGTCGTCGTCAACACCATGCAGCCAGGCGCGATCAACCCCGAGCACCAACATGATTTCGATGCACGCCTACTCGTCGTGGACGGCGAGATGACGATCGTCGTCGGAGATCAGCGCAGCACCTACAACGTCGGCGACACGTTCAGCATGACGCACGGCTGCCGCCATTCCGAACAGGCCGGTCCGGCAGGCGCCACCTACGTCGCCGGCCGCCGCAAGCCCAACTGAACCGAGGAAACACCAATGCCAGAGCCAGGCCGCGCCCTGCCGCAACCCACGCCGGAAACCAAACATTTCTGGGACGGCACGCAAGCGGGTGAGCTTCGCCTGCAACGCTGCGACGAGTGCCGGCACACGTATTTCCCGCCACGGCCGTTCTGCCCAAAATGCGCCTCGCGCAAGGTCAGTGCATTCGCCGCCTCTGGCCGCGCGATCCTCGACAGCTACGTGATCCATCATCGCAAGGTCCCAGGCTTCGAACCGCCTTATGCGATCGCCGTGGTGAAGCTCGCGGAAGGTCCCCGCATGATGACCAACATCGTCGAATGCGCGCAGACGCCCGATGCGTTGCAGCTCGACATGCCGCTCGAAGTGGTGTTCGCCAAGCAGAACGATACCATCACACTGCCCTTCTTCCGCCCGGCGAAAGGCTGAACCGATGCCACACAACACAGTCGCCGTCGTCGGTGCCGCGGAGACCACGAAACTCGGCGTCATTCCCGACATGTCGCAGATCCAGTTGCACGCCGACGCGGCGCTCAATGCGATGGCAGATTGCGGTCTGAAACCAAAAGACATCGACGGTGTCGCCACCGCGGGCGAAACCCCCGTGCAGATCGCTCACTACCTCGGCATAACGCCGACATGGGTCGATGGCACCTCGGTCGGCGGCTGCTCGTTCATGATCCACGTGCGCCACGCCGCCGCGGCGATCGAGGCCGGACTTGCGAAGACCATTCTGGTGACGCACGGCGAAAGCGGTCGGTCCGGCATCGGCCGCATTCCGCGCCCGGTACCGCCGTCCAGCCTGAACGGTCAGTTCGAACAGCCGTTCGGTCCGATGGGTCCGCCCAGCCTGTTTCCGATCCCGGTGCTGCGCTACATGAAGACCTACGGTGTGACGCACGAGCAGATCGCCATGGTATCCGTCGTGCAGCGCGAATGGGCGGCAAAGAACCCGCGCGCCACGTTCCGCGATCCGATCACCGTCGAGGACGTGCTGGGCTCACGCATGATCGCCTATCCGTTCCGCCTGCTGCAATGCTGCCTGGTCACAGATGGCGGCGGCGCGCTGATCCTGACCTCCGCCGATCGCGCCAAGGATTTCCCCACCAAGCCCGTCTACATTCTCGGCACCGGCGAAAGCGTCGAGACGCCGATGGTGAGCCAGATGGAAAGCTTCACCAGCTCGCGCGCGTTCAGCGTCGCGGGACCGACGGCGTTCCGCGAAGCCGGCATCACGCACAAGGACGTCGATCATCTGATGATCTATGACGCCTTCGCGCATCTGCCGCTGTTCGGACTGGAGGACCTGGGCTTCGTGCCGCGCGGCGAGGCAGGCCGCTTCATCGCCGAACGCAACACCGCGATCGGCAGCAAGCTCCCGCTCAACACCAATGGCGGCGGCCTGTCGTATATGCACTCCGGCATGTACGGCATGTACGCGTTGCAAGAGAGCGTGCGACAGATGCGAGGCATCGCACCGGCACAGATCCCCGGGGCGAAAATCTCCGTCTGTCACGGTGTCGGCGGCATGTTCGCCGCATCCGGCACCATCATCTTCAGCAACCAGAAGCCATAACAAAATGTCCGACCACCTGTTCTCCGGCCTGAAAGTCATCGATTGCGCAAGCTGGATCGCCGGTCCCGCCGCCGCGACGATCATGTCCGACTTCGGCGCCGACGTGATCAAGATCGAGCCACCGGGTGTCGGCGATCCGTGGCGGGCGCGCAGCAGCAGCGGTGCGCCGAACGACTACTACTGGCAATTGACCTCGCGGAACAAACGCAGCCTCGCGCTGGACCTGAAGCATGAAGCGGGTCGCTCCGTGCTGTATCGCCTGGTCGCCGATGCCGATGTGTTCGTGACCAACTTTCCGCTGCCGGTGCGCGATCGTCTGAAACTCGCACCTGCTGATCTGCTGCCGCTCAACCCGCGGCTGATCTACGCCTCATTCACCGCCTATGGCGAGGCGGGCGACGAAGCAGCGAAGACCGGCTTCGACTCCACCGCCTACTGGGCGCGCACCGGCCTGATGGACGCCGTGCGTGCCGATGAGGATACCGCACCCGCGCGCTCGGCCCCCGGCATGGGCGATCACCCCAGCGCCACCGGCCTCTACGCCGCCATCGTCACCGCGCTGTATCGCCGCGAGAAGACCGGTCGCGGCGGTGTCGTACGTTCCTCGCTGCTGCAAAACGGCGTGTGGGCCAACGGCTGTTTCGTGCAGACCCGGCTGTTCGGCGAGCCAGTCCCGCATCGGCCGCCGCGCGAACATGCGCCGAATGCGCTCGCCAACCACTATCGCTGCCGCGACGGCCGTTGGTTCATCATGGCGCTGTTCAACGAGGAGCGTCAGCTGAAGCCGTTGCTCAATGCGATCGGCCTCGAGGACTTGACGCATGACAGGCGCTTCGCAACCAAAGAGGCGCGCAAGCAGAATGCTGCAGCGCTGGTCGCAGAGCTGGATGTGGTGTTCGCCACGCGCGACATGGCGGAATGGCGCACGATCCTCGACAGCGTCGGCGTGACGTTCGGTGTGGTCGGCAAGACCGATGACGTGGCCCACGATGCACAGATGCAGGCGATCGGTGCGCTCGTGCCGTTCGCCGACGGGAAGGTGCTGACGGTATCCAGCCCGTTCCATCTGGAAGGCGAGGAGAAGGTCGCGCCGCGTTATGCCCCCACGGTCGGACAGCACAGCGAAGACGTGCTGCGCGATGCGGGCTATTCGGTGGACGAGATCGGGCGGCTGCGCACGCTCGGCGTACTGGCGTAGTTACACAGGAGGCGAATGATGCAACCGATTGTCGCAGTGATCGCACCGGGCATGATGGGCAGTGCGGTTGGCGCGCGCCTGGTGGAGAACGGGATCGAGGTACGCACCTTGCTGACTGGCCGCAGCGACGCCACCGTGGCGCGAGCCAAGGCTGCCGGAATGGTAGGCGCGTCTGACGAACAGATCGCCGCGTCTGACGTCATCCTGTCGATCCTGCCGCCTGGCGACGCACTCGGCCTCGCAGAGCGGTTGGCGCCAGCACTGCGGGCCGCGGCAAAGAAGCCCATCTTTGTCGACTGCAATGCACTCGATCCGGCGACCGTCGTGCGGATCGCGCGCGTTGTGCAGGAGACCGGCGCCTCCTTCGTCGATGGCGGCATCGTCGGCGGCCCACCGAAGGCGGGATACAACGGACCCAAGATCTACCTGTCGGGCGAGGCGGCGCCGCACGTCGCGGAGCTGACGAAGTTCGGCCTGGTGATGCCGATCCAGCCCGGCCCGATCGGTGCCGCCTCGGCGATGAAGATGTCGTATGCCGGCATCACCAAAGGTTTCACCGCGCTCGGCGCCGCGATGATGTTGGCGGCCAGCCGCGCGGGTACCGCCGAGGACCTGAGGGCCGAATTGTCCTCCAGCCAACCCGCGCTGTTCGGCTGGCTGACCCGACAGGTGCCTAACATGTACTCCAAGGCGTATCGCTGGGTCGCCGAGATGGAGGAGATTGCCCAGTTCGTCGGCGAGGATCCGGCCGCGCGCAAATTCTATGAAGGCGCGGCGCAGCTCTACGAGCGCTTGGCAACGGACTTCGACGGCGAGCGCAAAGAGGTCGCCGCGCTCGACGCCTTCTGCAAGCCGAAGGCCTGACCCAAGAACTCCCCTCCCCTTGCGGGAGGGGGTTGGGGGAGGGGGAGAAGCAGACCATGATCCAGGGCACACATCGCTACCCGCCGATGGAGCGGGTCATCTATGGCGTCCCGCTGGCCGAGGCGCTGGCGCAAGAGGTCGACCGCATCGGTGCCAGCGCGGTGTACGTGCTGGCCAGCGGCACCCTCGCACGCCAGACCGACGTGATAGACCGCGTCCGCGGCGTACTCGGCAACAAGCTGGCCGGCGTCTGCGCAAAGATCGGCGCGCATACCCCGCGCATCGACGTCGTGGCCGCTGCCAACGCCGCTCGCGAGGCCCATGCCGACGCGCTCCTGACAGTCGGCGGCGGCTCGGTGACCGATGCAGCCAAGATGGTCGGCCTGTGCCTGGGCAACGGCGTCAGTGACCCTGCGCAGCTCGACGCATACCGTGCACGCATCCACGCCGACGGCCGCACCGAGCGCCCGCCGGTGCAGCCACCTGCCGTGCGCTCGATCGCGGTTCCCACCACGCTGTCCGCCGGCGAGTTCAACTCGCCTGCTGGCTGCACCGACACGGTGCGCCACGTGAAAGAGAGCTACCTGCATCCGCTGATGATGCCGCGCAGCGTCATCCTCGACCCCGCGACGACCGTCCACACCCCGGAATGGCTCTTCCTCTCCACCGGCATTCGCGCCGTCGATCATGCGGTGGAGGACATCTGCTCGGTCAATGCGCAGCCACTGTCCGACGGCACATCGATCCACGCACTGCGTCTGCTCAGCCGCGGACTGCGCGCGGTCAAAGCGGATCCAGCCGATCTGGCGGCACGCCTCGACTGCCAGCTCGGTTCCTGGATGTCCATCATGGGGTCGCAGAATGGTGTGCAGAAGGGCGCCAGCCACGGCATCGGCCACGTGCTGGGCGGCACCGCCGACGTGCCCCACGGCTATACCTCCTGCGTCATGCTGCCGCCGGTGCTGCGCTACAACGAACCGGTGAACGGCGAGCGCCAGGCCTGGGTCAGCGAAGCGCTCGGCCGTCCCGGTGTGAACGCCGCGGACGCGGTAGCGGAACTGATCGCCGACCTGGGCCTGCCCGGCACGCTGCGCGACGTCGGCGTAAAGCCCGAGCAGCTCGATCGCATCGCTGAGGAGTTGATGCACGATCGCTGGGTCCACACCAATCCGCGCAAGATCAACGGGCCGTCTGATGTGCGCGCGTTGCTCGACGCCGCGTGGTGACCCCGCTCAGTCCGCGGTAAGATCGCTCAGCAGCTTCATCAGCTCCTCGCGGCGGAACGGCTTGCGCAGGACCGACACGTTCGGATTGTCATGGAACTTCGCCACGCCCTCTGCCAGGCGGAGATAGGAATCGCTGTAGCCTGACGTAAGCACGACCTTCACCGGAATACCTGTCAGCAGGATTTCGTTGAGCACGTCTATGCCGTCCTTCTCGGGCATGATCATGTCGAGGAACAGCACATCTGGCCGAAACGCAATGAACGTTTCGGTGGCCTGTGCGGAACTGTTCAGCGATCGTACATCCAGCCCGATTTGACGCGCGATCAGTTCCACCACCTTGGTGATGCCGGTCTGGTCGTCGATCACCAGCAGCTTCTTTGCCATCGAGCGCCCTCCCAGTGACCCCGCGTTTCCCCAAGCTACCGACTCTGACCGGCTTTCGTAATAGTCTTTGAACCTATGATCTATCAAAATCCCACTAAAGAAAAGTGGCCTCTGCATTTAAGTGCGGATTGAACAAAATCGAATAAATCTTCGCGCGGGACTTATCCCAACCATCGGTCGCATTCGTGCGACCCATTCCGTCATGGCCGGCGAAGGCAGGCCATCCACGTCTCTCTGGACCGCCGCAACGAAAGGCATGGATGGCGTGGCCAAGCCCGACCAAGCCTCACGATCATTGGTAACAATACCAAGCCCCGCTGGCGAGGACTCACACCGTCATGCCGGGCGAAGGCCCCACCTCCACGTCGTTGTGGCGCGCGGAAAGAAAGACGCGGATGTCGGGGCCAAGCCCCAAATAAGGGGCGACTGATGCCAGTAATGAATAAACACCCGCGCATGCGCGAGCGGACTGCCCACCGAGGCGAGCCGTTGGCGGATCGCCGGCTATCACAACTTCTAGATATTGAGCTCCGTTCAACGTCCTGTAGTGCGTTAACCTTCTCTTTACCGATCCTTACCCTTCGACTGGTCAGCTTGCGGCGATCGCAACAGCATCGCCGAGCACTTAATGCCGTCAGGTCAGCCAGCCACCGTCGTCTGCCCCGATCCAGAGCGGATGTGGCCGTCGCTGATCGCAGGCGTGCATGAGTACGCGCTGCTGCTGCTCGATCCGGACGGGCGCATCCTGTCATGGAACCGCGGAGCGGAGCTGATCAAGGGTTATGGTGCCGACGAAATCGTCGGCCGCCACTTCTCGTGCCTCTACCCGCCGGAGGATATCGCCGCCGGCGTGCCACAGCGCGAACTCGAAATCGCCGCCGACACCGGCCACTTCGAGACCATCGGCGAACGCGTCCGCAAAGACGGCTCGCGTTTCCTCGCCAACGTGGTGATCACCGCCAACCGTGCGCCCGATGGCACGCTGCATGGTTTCGGCAAGATCACCCGAGACATCACTGAGCGCACCGCCGCGGAAGCCGTGGTCAAAGCGAGTGAGACCAGATTGCGCAGCCTGATCGCCACTGTCCTGGATACCGTCGTCGACGGCCTGATCACCATAGATCGCACCGGCATCATCCAGTCGTTCAACAAAGCCTGCGTCCGCCTGTTCGGCTACTCACCGGACGAAGTCGTCGGGCAGAACGTGCGCATCCTGATGCCGGAGCCCTATCACAGCGAACACGACCATTACATCTCGGCCTATCTGTCGACCAACGTGCCGAAGATCATTGGCATCGGCCGCGAGGTCATGGGGCGGCGCAAGGATGGCTCGACCTTCCCGATGGAGCTCGCGGTCGGCGAATCACCGCAGGCAGGCAACCACGCCTTCGTCGGCATCGTGCGCAATGTGACCGAACGGCGCGAGGCAGAGACGCAGCGCGACCAGTTGCGTCAGTCACAGAAGATGGAGGCAGTCGGCCAGCTCACCGGTGGACTGGCGCACGACTTCAACAACCTGCTGGCAATCATCATCGGCAATCTCGACATGCTGCGTGAGATTCGCGCCGGCGATCAGGTGACCGACGAGCTGGTCCGCGACGCGCTGGAGTTGGCGCTGCGCGGCGCGGATCTGACGCGCAGACTGCTAGCCTTCGCGCGTCGACAACCGCTACAGCCCGAGCGCGCCGACATCAACGAGGTCATCGGCGCCATCGTACGATTACTCGCGCGCACGCTCGGTGAGAACATCACAATCGAAATGTCGCTGACACCCAACATCTGGCCGGTGCAGATCGATCGGGCGCAGTTCGAGGCGGTGATTGCCAATCTCGCCACCAACGCGCGTGACGCCATGCCACGTGGCGGCGCGCTGCTGATCGATACACGCAACGGCCGGCTGGATGAGGCCTATGCCGCGGCCCATACAGACGTGACTCCAGGCGACTACGTCGTGGTCGAGGTAAGCGATTCCGGCACCGGCATGCCCTCGGAAGTTCTCTTGCGCATATTCGAGCCATTCTTCACCACCAAGGAGCAGGGCAAGGGAACCGGGCTCGGCCTTTCCATGGTGTTCGGCTTCATGAAGCAGTCCGGTGGCCATATCTCCGTGTACAGCGAAGCGGACAAAGGGACCACGTTCCGGCTGTATCTTCCTCGCCTGCCGGCCTTGTTCGCCGCGCACGAGGAACGGTCGGAACAACCGGCGTCACTGGGCGGCAGCGAGACAATACTGGTGGTGGAGGACAATGCCAGCCTGCGCCGCATCGTGGTGCGGCAACTGAGCGAAGCAGGTTACCGCGTGCTCGAAGCGCCGGATGCCGCTGCGGCGATGCACTTCATCGACGCGTCCGAGCCGATCCACCTGTTGCTGACCGATGTGGTGATGCCAGGAGCGATGGACGGTCGCGATCTCGCGCGCCTGGCCGTGGCGCGCCGGCCGTTGTTGCGGACACTGCTGACCTCGGGATTCCCTGACGCAAGGTGGAGTGGCCCCGGGACGCATAGCCGCCGCCTGTTGAGCAAGCCGTATCGCAAGGAGGAACTGCGCCGCGCTGTGCGCGACGCGCTCGACGATCCCCGATAGGCGCCGCGCCGACGACGTGTTATGCGCCCCGTCGCAACGCGGGAAGTGATCCGATGAGCGGTGGTGGAACAGTGCGGATTCTCGGTATTGCCGGCAGCCTGCGGCGCAGCTCGTTCAACGCGGCTTCCTTGCGTGCGGCACAGGAGCTGGCGCCGTCCGGTATGACGATCGAGAGCTTCGATATCGCGCCGATCCCGTCGTACAATGAGGACGTGCGGCAACAGGGTTACCCGGCGCCGGTCGAGGATCTACGGGTGCGTATCAAGGCGGCTGACGGATTGTTGATCGTGACGCCCGAGTACAACTATTCGATCCCCGGCGTGCTGAAGAATGCGATCGACTGGGCGTCGCGGCCCCCCGAGCAGCCGTTCGACGGCAAGCCGATCGGCTTGATGGGGGCAAGCATGGGTACGCACGGAACCAGCCGAGCGCAGTATCACCTGCGGCAGTGCTTCGTGTTCCTGAACGGGCTGGTGATGAACCAGCCGGAGGTGATGATCCCGCAGGCGCAGAACAAGTTCGACGCCGAGGGCAAGCTGAATGATCAGGCGACGCGCGACTTCATCGTGGCGCACCTGGCCGCGTTTCAGGCGTGGGTGCTGCGGATGCGCTGACGCCTATCGAGCCGCTTTGTGGTACTCGCGGTTCGGCATCATGTCCGTCGCCGAAGCCATGCGGTTCGACAGGTTGAAGAACGCCACGGTCTCCGACAGATCGAAGATGTCCGGCTCACTCAGGCCCACCTCGCGCAGTGCGACGCGGTCGGCATCGTCGGTCAACCAAGGCGTGGTGGTCAGCTTCCACGTGTAGTCCAGCATCGCGCGCTGTCGCGCATCGAGCCTCGCCACGCGATAGTTCAGCGCCATCATCTCGCCGAGTTCAGCATCGCCCGACAGCGCACGCACCGCGGCGCCGTGCGCGACCAGACAGTAGTAGCACCGGTTGGCCGATGATACGACGACGGCGACCATCTCGCGCTCCAGCTTGGAAAGCCCGGAGTCCGACAGCATGATCTCGTTGTACATCGCCATGAAGTTGCGCAGCCTGCGCGGATTCAGGCTGTAGGCGCTGAACACGTTCGGCACAAATCCAAGCTTGTCCACGCATTTCTGCCAGATGACCTTGAGGTCGTCGTCCAGCGCCGCCGGGTCGGGGACGCCAAGTTTGGAAATGTGATCCGGTTGCGGCATAGGTCACCTGTCATTGCGAGAAGCGTCAGCGACGCAGCAATCCCCATCGAGTATAAGCGGCACAGAGCGTACCTTCGATGGAGATTGCTGCGTCGCTCTGCTCACTCCAGCACTTCCTGGTTGATCACATTGTTCCGGTTCGGCTTGCCGTCCAGCACGCTGAGGATGTTCTCCGCCGTGACCACAGCCATCCCGGCAACCGACTCAGTGGTGACCCCCGCCATATGCGGCGACGTTATCACCTTGTCGAGTTGCAGCAGTGTGTTGTTGACCGGCGTCGGCTCCATATCAAATACATCCAGCCCCGCGCCCGCCAGTTGCCCCGATGTCAGCGCCGCATGCAATGCCGGCTCGTCGATGATCCCGCCACGCGCCGTATTGACGATGAACGCGCCACGCTTCATGCGCGCAAACCGCGCGGCGTTGAACATGCCCACGGTCTCCGGATTCTTCGGACAATGGATCGACACGAAATCCGCCCGCGGCAGCGCCGCATCGAGATCGCTCACCCGCTCGCACCCCGCCGCCGCGATCTGCTCCGCCGGCATATACGGATCGTAGATCAGCACGTTCATATCGAACCCCAGGCAGCGTCGCGCCGAGCGAGTGCCGATGCGCCCGAAGCCGACGATGAGCACCGTCTTGCCCGACAGCTCCATCGGCAGGCCGCCATGGCGATCCGCCCACGTGCCCTTGCGCACCAGCGCATCCAGCGCCGTGCTGCGCTTGGCCAGCGCCATCATCAGATGGAACGCATGCTCCGCCACCGACGTGGAATTCGCCGTCCCCGCCACCATCAGCGGCACGCGGCGCGCGGTCAGCGCAGGCACCTCCACCGCGTCGTAGCCCACACCGATACGCGCCACCACCTCCATCGTCGGCGACGCATCCATCTCGGTCCGCTTGTAAGGCGTGCCCGACAGCGCGATGCCGGCGACGTCGGACAACATCGGCAGCAGCTCGCCCTGCGTGATGCCGGCTGGATACGTCATCACCTCGATGTCATCACGCCGCTCCAGCAGCGCGACACCTTCCTTGCCCATCGTGTGCGGTACCATGACCTTCTTGCGGTTCGAAGCCATCGGACGTCCTCAGAGTTTCTGTTGCAGGTTGGCGATGTAGGTCCGGTTGTGCGTCGGCGCCAACATCACCTCGCTCATCACCACGTGCTTCGGCAGGCAGGCGATGTAGCGGATCAGATCGCCGCAATCCTCCGACTGCACCATGCGCGCGCGCTCCTCCGGTCCCACCGGATTGGGCCGCTTGTCGAGGATCGGCGTCGCCACCTCGCCAGGCAGAAACACCGTCGAACGAATGCCGTTGATGCACTCCTGCATGTTGATCGAGTGACTCATCGCCACGACCCCGTGCTTCGCCGCGCTGTAGATCGGCCCCGGAAACCCGCCCACGACGCGGCCGGCAATCGAGGCCGTGTGGATCAGCACGCCGTCCTTCTGCGCGCGCATCAGCGGCAGCGCGACCGTGACACAATAGAGCGCCTGCGACAGGTTGCCGTGCACCAGTTCGTCGATGCCCTCAGGCGTCAGCTTGTCCCAGTGCCGATTGACGATGTTCACCCCGGCGTTGTTCACCAGGATGTCGAGCCTGCCGAGAGTGTTCCTGATGAACTCGCCGACCTTCTGGACCTGCTTGGCGTCGGTAAGCTCCGCCGGCTCCACAAAGGCCTCGCCACCCTGCTGCCTGATGCGCGCGGCGACGCGTTCCAGCTTCTCAGCCGTGCGGCCGGTGAGCACTGTGGTGGCACCCTCGTCGGCCAGCGCGAGTGCCGCAGCCTCGCCGATGCCGCTGCCTGCGCCGGTTATCCAGGCGATCTTTCCCCCCAGCCTCGGCATCAATGTCTCCTTCGCGTTATGACCTTGTGCGTGTCCCATTGAACGGGTTTGCCCGAACGCGGGCAAGAGAGGAGGCCGCGATGGCAACCGTACCAGACCGAGCAGGGCGAGATGGCGGGGGCCGCGACGATACGGGACGCGCCACCGGCTGGACTGGTGCGAGGCACACCAAGCAAGCAATCAAGCGGACACAGAGTCTCACCGAGTGCGCACAGAGTTTCACAGAGAAGCAAAATGGCGCCTCGCGCAAGCCAGCTTCGGCACGAAGTGCCAATCAAATCTACTCGGTGTAACTCTGTGTGCACTCGGTGAAACTCTGTGTCCGCTTGATTGCTTTGCCGCAAACCCACATCCCAGCCGGGATTCACGCACTGTAAACCCAAACACTGCGATCGTATCGGCGGCCAAAAGCCCCAGGGCGCGGCAAGCAATCCAGCGGACACAGAGTTTCACCAAGTGCACACAGAGTTTCACAGAGAAGCAAAATGGCGCTTCGCGCAAGGCGACTTCGGCACGAAGTGCCAATCAAATCTACTCGGTGTAACTCTGCGCGCACTCGGTGAAACTCTGTGTCCGCTTGATTGCTTTGCCGCAGACCCACATCCCAGCCGGAATTCACGCACTGTAAACCCAAACACTGCGATCGTATCGGCGGCCACAAGCCCCAAGGCGCAGCAAGCAATCCAGACGCTTCGCGCAAGCCGGCTTCGGCACAAAGTGCCGATCAACATCTACTCGGTGTAACTCTGTGTGCACTTGGTGAAACTCTGTGTCCGCTTGATTGCTTTGCCGCCGAACCCCCTCCCAGCCGGGATTTACGCACTGTAAACCCAAGCACTGCGATCGTATCGGCGGCCACACACCCCAAGGCAAGTATGGACAACTCGAACAGTGACGACCTGACCAAACAGATCATCGGACTGGCGATGCGCGTGCATACGCACCTCGGCCCCGGTCTCCTCGAAAACGCCTACGAGCGATGCCTGTGCCACGAATTTGACCGGAACGTGCTGCCCTACCGGCGACAGGTCGATCTACCGCTGGACTATGACGGCGTTCATCTCGACTGCGGCTACAGGGCCGACATGATTGTCAATCACGAGGTGATCCTCGAATTGAAATCAGTCGAGCATATCCTGCCTCTGCACGAGGCGCAGCTTCTGACCTACCTGCGCCTCAGTCGATGCCGCGTCGGCCTGTTGCTCAACTTCAACACGCTCTCGCTGAAAGACGGCATCCGCCGACGCATCCTGTAGCCACCAAAGCGATGCCCGAAGGAGCTATCCTCCCACACACGTCGCGACGTTCTGCGGCGTGCAGACATCGAGCCCCGTGTAGGTCGGATCCTTCGGCTTCGCCTTGCCGTCCTTGATGTCCTTCAAAAAATACATCGCCTTGTAGCCCATCTCGAACGGCCGCTGCCCAACCTGTCCGCGCGACAGCCCCGCCTTCAGCAGATCGATCTGCACCGGCAGCGTGTCCGCCACCACCAACGCCAGCGAACCATCATCGATCCGCGCCTTGTACTTCTCCGCCACCTTGCGATACGCCTGCGGCAGGAATTGCGGGAAGCCACCGGTCGGCACGAATGCGTCGAGCTGGGGATACTTGCCGAGAATATCCTCCATCTGCTGCACCGCCACGGGGAAATCGTCGTTGGTGTAGAGCGGACAGCCATCGACTTCCTTCCAGCCGTTCTGCCCGGTCAGCCGATCGCCCGGCGGCGACTTGCTCGGCTTGCCGGACAGCGTGTCGCGAATGCCCTGCATCCGCTCGTTGTGGTTCTCCGCCGCCGCACCTCCCGACTGGATGCAGATCGTCCCGCCCTTCGGCTTGATCCCCGTCACCAGCTTCGCGAGGTTCACACCGATCTCGTAGTTATGCGTGCCGACATAGGCGATGCGCTCCTTCTTGTCGCGGTCGAGCAGATCGGAATCCCAGGTCAGCACCGGAATACCCGCCCGGTTCGCTTCGGCAAGCGCGCGGCCCATCGCCGGCGCATTTGCCGGCGACACCGCGATGCCATCGACGTGCCGCGCGATCAGGTCATTCACCACCTGCACCTGCTCCTCGCCGCCGCCGTGCTCCCCGGGCCCCACATACAGACATTCGACCGCGCCGTTCAGTTCCTTCTCGGCTTTCTTGCAGCCGTCGCGCGCCTGATCGAAGAACGGGTTGTTGGTGTTCTTCGGTACAAGAGCAAAAACGTATTTCTTGTCCGCCGCCGCGCCAGGATGCGAGGCCGCCAGTGCCAACAGCAAAGCCGCCGCACCTGCCAGATATTGCTTCATCTCGTTTCCTCCTTGTCGCTCACGCACGCGTCCGTCCGCGCAGCTTCTCCAGCAGCACCGCGAGCACGATGAACACGCCGACAAACGTGCCTTGCCAGTTCGAATCCACCCCCGCCATCAGCAGCGAGTTGCGGATCACCTCGATCAGTGCGGCACCGATGAACGCGCCGTAGGCGCCGCCCTCGCCGCCCATCAGGTTGGCGCCGCCAATCACGGTGGAAGCGATCACGCGCAGCTCGTAGCCGGTGCCGAGGGCGTTGATCGCGGAACCCTGCCAGCCGATGATCAGCACCGCGGCAAGTGCTGCCATGGTCGCCGACACAATGTAGGCCGCAAGCTTCACGCGTGCGACCGGCACGCCGGTCAACACCGCCGCCTGCTCATTGCCGCCGATCGCGTACAGGTGTCGCCCCCACCGTGTCAGATGCAACACCCCGGAGAACACCACCGTAAGTATCAGCAGCACCCAAACCGGATTGGCGATGCCCAGCACCTGCCCGCCACCAATCGCGAAGACAGTGTCGGCGTCGGGGCCGAAGTCATAGATCATCTTGTTCTGCGACAGCACAACGGCGAGCGAACGGCCGATCGACAGCGTACCCAGCGTCACCACGAACGGCGGCAACCCGACCCAGGCGATCAGCACGCCGTTCACCACGCCGGCAGCGAAGCCCGTCACCAGCCCCGCGCCCATCGCCAGCCACCACGGCCCCGCGTCCTGCAGCACGAGGCCCGCCGCGATCGCCGCCAACCCCATCACCGAGCCCACGGAAAGATCGATGCCGCCGGTCACGATGACCGTCGTCATGCCCAGCGCCATGATGCCGATAAAGGCGAAGTTACGCGTGATGTTGTAAAAGTTCTCGCTGCTGGCGAACGCCTGAGGCTGCAACACGGACATCACCGCGCACATGATCAGCAGCGCCACCGTCACCCAGAATGCCTGGGCGGACAGCAGGCGCTGCAACAGCGAATGCTCACGCTGCTCCGACACTCCGTTCAGTGTCACGGGCGCCTCAAGCGGCATCGATTGCTCCAGTGATCAGGCCGGTGACCTCCTCGGGACTGGACTCGGCGATCGGCTTCTCCGCCACCTTGCGGCCGCGCCGCAGCACCAGCACGCGATCAGCCACCGAGAACACGTCGGGCATGCGATGGCTGATCAGCACCACCGCGATCCCCCGCTCGCGCAGCCGGCGGATCAGGTCCAGCACCTCGGCCACCTGACGCACCGAGATCGCAGCGGTCGGTTCATCCAGCAGCACGATGCGCGCATCGGAGAGCCGCGTGCGTGCGATCGCCACCGCCTGGCGCTGTCCGCCCGACATGCGGCGCACCAGATCGCGCGGGCGCGTCTCCGACTTCAACTCGGCGAACAATGCACCCGAGCGGCTATACATCGCGCGGTAATCCAGCAACCGGAATGGACCAACCCGTCGTCTCACCTCGCGGCCAAGGAACACATTCGCCGCCGCGGTCAGGTTGTCGCACAGCGCCAGGTCCTGATAGACGATCTCGATCCCGTTGCGACGTGCGTCCAGCGGACGATGGAAATGCACGGGCTCGCCGCTCAGCCGCATCTCGCCGCTGGTGGGTGCGAAATTGCCGGCCATGATCCGCACCAACGTGGACTTGCCGGCACCGTTGTCGCCCATCAGGCCCAGCACTTCGCCAGGCTCCAGCGCAAGGTCAATGTCGCTCAACGCGCGGATCGCGCCAAAGCTCTTCGATATCCCGCGCAGCGCGAGCACCGGCTCGGCCACCCCTGGCAATCCTCCCGCGGACATCCGCAAGGCTAGGAAAGCCGCCGGTGGCCTGTCCAGTCACACAGTGCCGATCAACCTGTCAGTCGTGCGAGTACCTCGACAAGTGCATCGCGGCGGAACGGCTTCGCCAGGTACTCGGCCTCTGGCAGGCCATGAAATCGCATCGTGTCCTGCGCCACCGGCAACAGGTCACCGCCGTTTCCCGATGTCAGCACGACGCGCGTCGGGATGCCCGTCAGCAGGATCTCGTTGAGCAACTCGACCCCGTCCTTCTCAGGCATGAACATGTCGATGATCACCACGTCCGGCCTGACCGCAATGAACGCATCGAGCGCGCGCGATGGGTCGTTCACCTGCGTGGCGGCTATGCCAAGTGTCGCTGCGTTCAGGGCCACGATCCCGGTCAGACGCACGTCGTCATCAACGACAAGCAATCGCTTTTCCATCGGGCACTCGCTCACCGGCTATGGGCCGGGCGCCCTCCCAACGATCGTCTACGCCATCCGAGGGCGTTGCCACACCGGAGAATTCTACGTGGATCGAATTACGCTACTTGCAAGGGAAGCGCTCGCCCAGGAACTGGAAGAAACCGTCCACGGCATTCAGCGATTTGTGTTCAGGCATGGAGCGGACCCAACCCACGAATTCGGTGAGCGTCGCGGTACGCGTCGGCGGTGGGCTGGGAAAACAGAACGGCTTCTTGCCCTCCGAGTGGCGGAGTTCCACGTCCACGGCGCCTTGCGTGAAGCCACGGCAGAAGTTGATCCTGGCGTCGCCTAAAGCTTCCTTGGGGTTGGCACCGCAGAGCTCCGCCAGATCGCCCGCGGTGCGCGCCTGAAGGTTCACACTGCGCTGCGCATGGGCCGGCAGCGTGAGCACAATGGCGGTCAGCGCGACGGCGGGACAAAGGAACTTCATGCGCTCTCTCCTGGCGATGCGGCGCCGATTGAACCCGAGCCGGCGCCGGCGCGCCAGCGCTGCCAGCCGCCAGCGCGCAGCTCGCAGGCCGGGCATGTGCCGCAGCCATAGCCCCAGTCGTGCAGGCGCGAACGGTCGCCCATGTAGCAGCTATGTGTCGCGACCCGGATCAGCTCGACCAGCGCGTCGCCGCCAAGCCGATGCGCCAGCGCCCACGTGGCCGCCTTGTCGCGCCACATCAGCGGCGTCTCCAGCACGAAGCGGCGCTGCATGCCGAGGTTCAGCGCAAGCTGCATCGCCTTGATCGTGTCGTCGCGGCAGTCCGGGTAACCGGAGTAGTCGGTCTCGCACATGCCGGCGACGATGCGGCGCAGGCCGCGGCGGTAGGCGAGCGCGGCGGCGCAGGTGAGGAACAGCAGGTTGCGGCCGGGAACGAAGGTGTTGGGCAGTCCTTCCCCGGTCATCGCGATGGCCATGTCGCTGGTCAGCGCTGTGGCGCCAAGCCCCCCCAGCGTGGCTGCAAGGTCGATGGTGTGATCGTCGCCGAGCCCGCCGGGCCACCTTGCAGCAAGGGCGGTGCGGATCGGCGCGCGGCACTCCAGTTCAACCGCATGCCGCTGCCCATAGGCGAACCCAACCGTCTCGACGTGCGCATACCGGTCGAGCGCCCAGGCAAGGCAGGTCGCACTGTCCTGCCCGCCCGAGAACAGCACCAGCGCGCAGTCGTCCTTCATCGCATCTCCCCTCCCCTTGCGGGAGGGGAAGCGACGTTCCCACACATTGCCAAGTGCCCCGCTGTCCCTGAGACCCGCATCACCATATCTTAACCCCATGGACCTCGATTTCACCGAAGACGAAATCCGCCGCTACTCCCGGCACATCTTGTTGCAGGACGTGGGCGGCATCGGCCAGGCAAAGCTGAAGGCCGCCCGCGTGCTGGTGGTCGGCGCCGGCGGGCTTGGCTCGCCGCTCACGCTGTATCTCGCCGCCGCCGGCGTTGGCACCATCGGCATCGTCGACCACGACCGCCTGGAGCTGTCGAACCTGCAGCGCCAGATCGCCCATACCACCGATCGCATCGGCGAGCTCAAGGCGGAGTCGGCTGCAAAATCCGCGCGCGCCATCAACCCCTTGGTGCGGATCGAGCCATACAATGTGCGTCTCGACGCCGACAACGTGCTCGATCTGATCGAGCGCTACGACCTCGTGTGCGACGGCACCGACAATTTTGCCACCCGCTTCCTGCTGGCCGACGCGTGCGTGCTGGCCCGTCGCACGCTGGTGTCCGCCGCCGTCCTGCGCTTCGAGGGCCAGCTCTCTGTGTTCAAGCCGCACCTCCACATGGGCGGGCCCTGCTATCGCTGCCTCTACCCGGAAGCGCCACCCGAGGGCACCGTGCCCACCTGCAGCGAGGCCGGTGTCCTGGGCGCGGTCACCGGCGTGATGGGCACATTGCAAGCGACCGAGGTGCTGAAGGAACTTCTCGGCGTCGGCGAGAGCCTGTCCGGCAAGCTGCTGATCTGGGACGCGCTCGTGACGCGCTTTCGCACCGTCCGACTGCACGCGGATCCCCATTGCGCGCTGTGCAGCGCCGCGGCCACGATCAAGGATCTGTCGCAGCATCGGCACGCGGCCGCCCCCGCCTGTGCCGTCTGAACCACTCGGCATCCTGCTGCTGTCGGGTGCGCACGACCGCGCGCACTACGCGTTCGTGCTCGCCTCCGGCGCGGCGGCGCTGGGCCGGCAGGTGGTGCTGTTCGCCACCAACGCCGGCTGCCATGCGCTCTTCACCGACTGGTCCGGCCTGACTGACGCGGCGCGCGACGAACGCGTGCGCGCCGCCGGCGTGGCGGGCCTCGACGAACTGCGCGAGGCGTCGCGCGAGATGGGCGTGCGGCTGATCGCCTGCGAGGCCGGCCTGCGCGCCGAAGGTCTCGATGCGGCGCGATTGATGCCAGGCGTGGAGGTGGCCGGCGTGGCGACATTCCTCGCAGCAGTGGGCACCGGGCAGATCATCGCGATCTGACCTCCAGCCAGCTACGCCTTGCGTGCCTCGAACATGATCGCCTGCAACGGAACGACGGCAGGCTCGACGCCGAATTCCTCCCGCATGGCCTCGGCAACCGCTCCGTGCACCTCTGACGGCTTCGCGCCGCGCTGCCTGATCTGATCGAACACCGGATTGCCGAACACGCAGCCGCCCGCGAAGGCCGCGAAATCTACCACCACCGGACCGCGGCGAACCACCGACACGTCGATCCTGCCGAACCCCGCGGCAAGCAGCGACTCCTTGATCGGGTCGATCAGATGGTAACTGAATGGCACCTCGTAAAACCTCGGCGGATCGACCGGGAAGAAGCTGCCAACCACCTCATGCGTAATCCGGCCGAACGCATTATGACGATGCGCGTCCCACACGCTGAACAGATACCGACCACCCGCGGTCAGAACCCGATGCGCCTCTCGGTGGCCCTGATCCTTGTCCGGGAAGAACATCACGCCGAACTGACAGATCATCGTGTCGAATGATCCGTCGGGAAACGGCAGCGCGGTCGCATCCGCCTGCTGAAACGCCACCGCCTCGTCCGCACGGATCTTCTCACGCGCGACGGCCAGCATGCCGGGATTGAGGTCGGTCGCGGTGAGATGCGCGTCCGCGGGAAGCGCATCGCGCAGCGCACGCGTGACAATGCCGCTGCCGGCAGCCGTCTCGAGGACACGCAACCCCGCGCCACCCGAGGCAACCCGGTTCGCCATGTCCTCGGCATAGCCGGCAAACAGGATCGGCCCAAGCCCGCGGTCATAATTCAGCGGAATGTCGCCGCTGAAGTCGGCCAGATGGCCACTCATCGAATCCCCCCTCATTTGTCGTCGTCTCAGTTGGCGTGGAGCTTGGGTCTATTCGCGACGTGAATACAAGTATCGCCCCGGCTCTCCGCAAGATGGCAAATCGTAACCGCTGCGCGTGTCGCTTGACCCGGCTCGTGCCAACTTGGCACGCATTGCGCATGACCATTCCGGCACCGGCGTCACTGCTCAGGCTGCTGATGTGCGGCGCGCTCCTGATCGCGCCAGGAGCGATGGCGCAGACAACAACAACAACGACCATCGCCAAGCCAGCGCCGGCGAAGCACAAGCCCACCCCCGTGGTGCAGCCGCATGGCGCGACCCACCCGCAGAAGCCGCCCGCCAAGCCTGCGGCCGCCTCACCGCTCCCTCCGCCCGCTCCCGCCCCCGTTCCAGCGCCGGCCGAGCCGTCGAAGCCGGCAGAGCCGGACAACACCAAAGGCTCGAACACGGGCCTGCCGCTGCCACGGTTCGCCGCACTCCGCTCGGATGAGGTCAACCTGCGCGCCGGCCCCGGCACGCGGTATCCCATCGATTGGATCTACAAGCGACGCGAGCTGCCGGTCGAGATCCTGCGCGAGTTCGAGGTCTGGCGTCTGGTGCAGGATCCCGAAGGCACCAAGGGCTGGGTGCACCAGGCGACACTCACCGGACGCCGTAGCTTCGTCGTGACCGCCAAGGAGGCGACCCTGCGGCGAGAGGCGCAGGACACTGCCTCGCCGGTGGCGATCCTGAAGGCGGGGGTGATCGGACACATCCGCGCCTGCCAGGCGACTTCCGATTGGTGTCAGGTGCAGACCGGCGACTATCGCGGCTATCTCAGGCGCAGCCAGTTCTGGGGCACGCTACCGGGCGAGGCGGTCGCCGGCTAAGATTCACTTTTTGTTCACTCCCCTGTGTCATACTCCGGCAACCAAGAAATCCACGGGAGCCGGAGCCCATGATCACCCAGGAATTCCTCACCCTGCTGCTCGAGACCTTGGCGGCGGCCATTCCTGCGGGCGCCCACTCAGGCGAGGCCGGTCGCGAGGCAAGCCTTGCCATGGCATGCACGATGCTTGAGGCACTCCATCCGGCAGACGCGAAGGAGGCCGCGGCGGCAGCGCGCGCGATCGCCGCGCATTTTGCCGCGATGGATGGCTTTGCCCGCGCGGCCAAGCCCGGCATCACTGACGACACGGCCGTCCGTCTGCGCAACAACGCCCTCGCCTCCGCGCGCCTCGCCGATGCGATCACCCGGCCACGACGCCAGGCAGCGCCGCCCGAAGCCGAAAAGCCATCACGCTCGTCCGGACAGGCCGCCAACGTGTCGCAGGTGCGGCATCGGACCGAATTGCCAGCGACGATCCCTGGCCTGCCCGACATGATCACGCAGCCAACGCGGCGGGCCGGTCTGCACGGCGAGACCGCTCTCTCGTCGCTGCGGCCAACCGTTCCCGTGCCGGGTTAGGCTTGGCGGTATCAGGTAGCTATGCGGCCTTCCTCTTGGCCGCACCCGGCTTCCAGGACTTCAAAACCGGCAGGACCTCTGCCGCGAAGAGCCTCAGGCTGCGCTCGCAAACCTCCAACGGAGTGCCGCCGAAGCGAAAGGCAACATTGAGTTCGAAATCGCCGACGAGTTCACGGCGCGCCTCGAGCCCGCGCAGGATCTTGTCGGGTGTTCCCCAACTCGCTGCCTGCATGAAACCGGCCACCGCACCCTCCAGGCCGCCCTTCCGAGCGATCTCGGCCTTCTGCTGATAGGCATCGTAGCCCTTTACGGTTTTGAAGTGCTCACCCAGGAACTCATAGTGATAGAAGTTGCTTTCAACGAACTTCCCTTGGAACTGACGCGCCTCATCCTCCGTCTTGGCGAGATCGGTTCCGCAGATACAAAACTCGGTCATCATGATGTGAGGCGGTTCGGTGCCATGGAACTGTCGATGCAGCTCTCGACCACGCTCGATCACGGGCAGGCGCATCTCCCACGGCCGATCGGCAAACATCACCATGTGAGCACCAAGTTTAGCGGCTGACGCAACAGAATCCTCGCTCGATGCCACCGCATAAATGCGCCCATCGAAGGAATGCTGCGGACGAGGGCGAATTTCGATGCGTGGCTGCTTGTAGTAGGGGCCCTCTCCTTCCATGAAGCCGGTCTTCAAGGCATTGACGATCATCGGTGCCGCCTCGTCGAACCGCCCGCGTGACTCGTCCATGCTGAGGCGAAACGCGGCGAACTCGCGACGGGCGAGGCCGCGGCCCATACCAAAGCGAAAGCGGCCCTTGCTCAGATAGTCCAGCACCGACGCCTGTTCGGCAACGCGCAGCGGATCGTGCCAAGGCAGGATCACCGCGGCGGTTCCGAGATCGATATTCGGACAGACGCCCGTCAGATATGACATGAGCTGGATGTTGTCGGGTACAAACGAGTAGTCGTTGAAGTGATGTTCCGCCGACCAGAGGCAGTCGAACCCCAGATCGGCGGCAAGCCGCGCGAGCCGTAACTCCTCGTCCCACACCTGCGCATCGGAACAGCCCTGCCAGCCGTAGCTGGTGAAAGCCATCATCATTCCTACATCCATAGGGATCTCTCCTCCTCAACAACCGCCATCGCCTGCAACCCTGCATGACGGCCACCCCGACCAGAACTGAGGCGACTAACATGTGGTTGTCCAGCCGTGATTGCCGCCATGGGATGTCCGAGTTGGGGAATACGGTGAAGAACGACTTGCTTCATCGATGCCCATCGCCTCAACGGGTGCATTCATGCTAATAACCGCCGTGGCTCAACGCGTGAGGAAACCATGATCCATCATCTCTCAATCGCTGCACGAGACCCGAAGCACGCCGCCGAGGTGCTCGCCGAACTCATGGGCGGATCGGCGGTACCGTTCCCACCCAACCCGGGAAGCTTCTTCGCGCTGCAGCTTGATGAGCACGGGTCTGGCGTGGAGGTCTATCCGGCAGGAACCGAGCTTCAACCAGGCGGCGTCACTGGCGGCACCTTCGTCAAAAAAGACGCGCGTGGCTATGGATCAACACATTTCGCGCTCAGCGTCGCGACCGACGCGCCCAGTGTGCAGGCAATCGCCCAGCGCGCGGGATGGCAATGCTTCGACTGCAATCGCGGCCCATTTCACGTGATCGAGGTCTGGGTGGAGAACGAAACGATGGTCGAGATTCTCCCACCCAAGTACGCACAGGAATACCTCGCCTTCACCCGGCCCGATAAGGTCAAGGCAGCCATGGTGGCGGCCCCTGTGTCTTCTGCCCGCCAACACCGCAGCTAAATGCGCCCATGCGGCCGCTAAGGAGGTGACCTTGGCAGACCCGTTGGTCCTTTACGACGTTGACGACAAAGTCAGTGTCGTGACCCTCAATCGGCCGGATAAGCTCAACGCGATCAGTCATGAACTCCAGCAGGCGCTGACCGGCGCCTTCGCGCGCGCCGATGCCGATGCCACGACGAGCGTCGTGCTGCTGCGTGCCGAAGGTCGCAGCTTCTGCGCCGGATACGACATCGGCGCGAAGGGCCCTGAAACCGACGATTGGCGCAGCGACCCGACCAGGGCGCACGCGCATCTGCAACCGCAGCTCGAATTCGAGATGGCGCCCTGGCTGATGAAGAAACCGGTGATTGCGTCGGTGCAAGGCCATGTATTGGGCGGTGGGTGCGAACTCGTGATGCTATGTGACCTGACGATCGCCGCTGACAACGCGACATTCGGCGAACCGGAGGTGCGGTTTTCAGCGGTCGGTCCGGCTATCGTGATGCCGATGATCATCGGCTACAAAAGGGCGCGCGAGCTGCTCTATTTCGGCGATCAGATCGACGCGCGGACCGCGCTCGACATCGGTATGATCAATCGCATCGTGCCGCTCGACGAGTTGCGCGCGGCGAGCCTCACTTACGCAAAGCGTCTGTCGCTGATCTCACCCGAGGCACTCTATGCGACGAAGCGCGCGGTCAACTGCGTCGCTGACGCAGCCGGGTTTCGCACCGCGCTCCATGCCGGGCTCGATGTCGTCGGTCCGCTTTACGCGACCGCAACCGAACATGGCGTGCAGTTCCGCGAGATCGCAAGAACCGAAGGAGTACCGGCCGCTGTCAGGTGGCGCTCTGCCCAGTTCAAGGCATCGAATTAGCGCAAACAGCCGTCGTCGGGATTTTGCAACTGCGCGTTCATGTGGTGGGATCGACCTGGTCATGCAGCGTCCCGCGCCACAACTGCCGACGAGCCCGCTGCCGATCTCGGTTCTCACCGGTTTCCTCGGCAGCGGCAAGACGACGCTGCTGTCGCGGATGCTGGCGAGCCCGGGCCTGTCGGATACGGCGGTCATCGTCAACGAGTTCGGTGCCGTCGGCCTCGATCATCTGCTGCTGGAAGTGGCGGACCAGGAGGTCGTGGCGTTGCCCAACGGCTGTGTCTGCTGCGCGGTGCGGCAGGATCTCGCCGACACGCTGTATCGTCTACTGCGCCGGCGCGCGAGCGGCGAAGTGCCGCCATTCCAGCGCCTGGTGCTGGAGACCAGCGGCCTCGCCGAGCCGAGCCCGATCCTCTACACGCTGTCGGCCGATGCATTCCTGGAGCGGGCGTTGCAGGTGCACGCCGTGGTAGCCACCATCGATACGGTGTCCGGTGCGGCGAGCCTGGACCGTTTCCCCGAGGCCACCGCGCAGGCCGCGTGCGCCGACCGGCTGCTGCTCACCAAGACCGATCTTGCGATGCCGCCGCCTTTGTTGCTGCAGCGGCTCGAGGCACTGAACCCGGCGGCCAGCATCGACGATGCCGCGACAGCGGCGCCCGCGGCAGCGCTGTTCGGTGGCGACCAAACGACGACTGCGCGGCCACGCTTCGTGGCGACCGCCGTGCACGCGCATGGCATTCGTGCTGTCGTGCTGGTCCTGCGCCAGCCGATGTCGCGGCTGGATTTTTCGCTGGCGTTGGGCGGGCTGGCGCGCGAGCGCGGCGAGGACCTGCTGCGTGTCAAAGGCATCGTGGCGTTCGCCGATCGCTCCGCAGGGCCGGCGGCGATCCATGCCGTGCAGCACACGCTGTATCCGCCGCGCTGGTTCGACGCCTGGCCAGACTCCGATCGGCGCAGCCGGCTGGTGTTCATCGTGCGCGACATCGATAGTGAAATTCTGCTGGAGCGTTTCGCTGCCGGCGATCCCGTGCTGGCGGAGACGGGTGACAAAGCAACAGGGGGAAGATGATGCTGGACCTCGTGATATCAGGCGGAACCTGTGTGTTGCCGAGCGGCACCACTGCCGCGGATATCGGCATCGCCGGCGGCAAGATCGCGATGATCGGTGCACCGGGTTCGCTGGGTGCCGCGACGCGCACCGTCGATGCGACCGGCAAGGTGGTGATCCCCGGCGGCATCGATCCGCACATCCACTGCCTGTCGCCGATCCGCTTTCCCGGCGAGGCGGAGCCGAAATACACCGATCCGCCGGCGCAGGTCAGCCGCGCCGCGCTGTTCGGCGGCACCACGTCGCTGATCGATTTCGTGCAGTGCACGCACGACCGCTCGATCCAGACCGCGATCGAGCAGACCGACGCGAACTGGAAGGGCGCGTGCTACTGCGACTACGGCTTCCACCTGACGTTGATGGGCAAGATCCCCGTCGGCCAATACGAAGAGCTGACGGAGGCGATGCAGGCGGGCCATGCCAGCATCAAAATCTTCACCACCGACATCCGCCCCGGCAACACCGGCCGCATGGTGCAGTACGGCGACATCTGGGAGGCATTGAAGACCGTCGCGAAAGCCGGCGGCGTCGCGGCGATCCACGCCGAGGACAACGACATCGTCATGTTCATGTACGAGAAGCTGATGCGGGAGAACCGGGTCGGCTTCGAGCACATGGCGGAGGTGCACAACACGCTGTCGGAGGAGCTGTCGTTCAATCGGGTGATCCGCCTGGCGGAACGCGTGGAGGGTGCGGCGCTCTACATGGTGCACGTGTCGGCCGCCACCGGTGTGGCGGCATTGGCGGCATCGCGGGCGCGTGGTTTCCCGATGTATGGGGAAACGCTGCACCAGTATCTGTTGTACGCAGCCGAGGACTACAAGAAACCCGGCGGACAGATGTATCATACCTACCCGTCGCTGAAGTTCCCGGAAGATCAGAAGGCGCTGTGGGAGGCGACGAACCACGGTGCGATCCAGGTGATCGCCACCGACGAATTGTGCTGCCCGCTGCGCGTGAAGCTGCAAGGTTCGCGCATCGACGACACGACCGGCGGCAATTCCGGCGTCGAACCGCGGCTGTCGCTGATGTATACGCAGATGGTGACGCAGCGTGGCTACTCGCTCGAGCACTTTGCCGGCATGGTGTCGAGCAATGCTGCGAAGATAATGGGCATGTACCCGCGCAAGGGCGCGCTGTCGGTCGGCTCGGACGCCGACATCGTGGTGCTGGACACCAGCATCGAGAAGACGATCCGCGCCGCCGACCTGCATGAGACTGACTACACACCATGGGAAGGCCATGTCGTGACGGCGTGGCCCAGCGTGACCGTGCTGCGCGGCAAGGTGATGGTGGAAGGCGGGCAGTTCTTTGGCGATTCGAAGGATGGCCAGTTTCTTCCGCGCAAGGTGGCCGACGAAATCCGCGCGCGCCCGGCTGTTTGAAAGGAGTTTTGCCGTGCCCAATGACGCAGCAACCCTTGGCACCGACCTGCATTTCCTCTCCATCGCCGAAGCCGCAAGCCTGATCGAGCGGCGACAGCTTTCGCCGGTGGCGCTGACCCGCGCGTTCCTCGACCGCATTGCCGCGATCGATCCACAGCTCAACGCCTATCTGCTGGTCACCGCGGAGCAGGCGATGGATCAGGCGCGCGTCGCGGAATCCGAGATCATGGCAGGCAACTATCGCGGCCCGATGCACGGCATCCCGTTCGCGCTGAAGGACATCTACTGCACCGCCGGCATCCGCACGACGAGCCACTCGCGTACGCGCGCCGACTACGTCCCGGACTTCGACGCCACCACCGTCGCCAAGCTGCATCAGGCCGGTGCAATCCTGCTCGGCAAGCTGGCAACACACGAGTTCGCGCACGGTGGTCCATCGTTCGACCTGCCCTGGCCACCGGCACGCAATCCGTGGAACCGCGAGCATGCCACTGGCGGATCGTCCAGCGGATCGGGTGCCGGCGTCGCGGCGGGGCTGATGATGGGCGCCCTAGGCTCCGATACCGGCGGTTCCATCCGCAACCCAGCCGCGCTCTGTGGCCTGGCCGGCTTGAAGCCGACCTATGGCCTGGTCAGCCGCTTCGGCGTCTATACCAACTCGTTCAGCTACGATCACGCCGGCCCGATGACGTGGTCCGTCGAGGATTGCGCGATCATGCTGCAGGCGATCGCCGGGCATGATCCCAAGGACCCGGCGAGCGCAGACCGGCCGGTGCCCGACTATCGCGCCGCGCTGACCGGCAGCATCAAAGGTCTGCGCATCGGCGTGCTGCGCCATCTGTTCGAGGAGGACACGTCGATACCGCCCGCGGCAAAGGCGGCGTTCGAAGCAGCGCTCGACGTGCTGCGCGGGCTTGGCGCGGCTCTCGAGGACGCCCGCATCAGACCGGCACAGGTCTACCACGACGTGAAGATCACCGGCGCGGAGAGTGAACTGTATGCCGTGCATGAGCCGGCACTGCGCACGCGGCTCGCCGACTTCGGCGAAGACTTCCTGGGCCGGACGCTCGGAGCGCTGCTGATTTCCGCAGCGGACTATGTGCAGGCGTCGCGTTGGCGCCGCGTGCTGATCGCCGAAATGGCGCCACTGTACGCGAAATACGACGTGCTGTTGACCGCCGCGCCCGGGCCTGCGCCACGCCTCGATAGCTGGCGCACGATCGGCTTCTGGCAGAAGCCGTCGTTGACGACACCATTCAACGTGACCGGTGGTCCGGCGCTGGCACAGTGCATCGGCTACACACAGGACGGGTTGCCGTTGTCGATGCAGATCGTCGGCCGACCATTCGACGACGCGACCGTGCTGCGCGTCGCGCACGCCTACGAGACCGCGACACCGTGGCGGAAGCGCCGCCCGACGCTGGAGCCAAACGCCGCATTCTCCACCACGCTCCCGCCAGTTCCCGACCCCGCACAGCCGGAGATCGACACCGCACGGTGCGATGAGATCGCTGCCGTCTGTCGCCGGGCCGGGCTCACTCTGAACGAGCGGCATTTTCAGCAGCTTTGCGCGACGGCGCCCTATGTCGAGGCGATGGTAGGGCGGTTGCGGCGCGATCCGGAGTTCTATGAGGAGCCCGCCAGCATCGTCTGCTTCAGCGAAACCAAACGTTAGAGGATACCTGGCAATGACGACATTCGTTCTGGTGCACGGGTCCTATCAGGGTGGTTGGATCTGGCAACGCGTCGCGACCCGCCTGCGTGCGGCTGGCCACACCGTGTATGCGCCGACCATGGATGGCTGCGCCGAACGCCGGCGTACTCTGCGTGCTGGCATCGACATCTCAACCTACGTTGATGAGATCGCTGATCTGCTGTTCTACGAAGACCTGCATGATGTCGTGCTGGTCGGTACCAGCTCAGGCGGCATGGTGGTCTGCGGTGCGGCGGAGCGGATGCGCCACCGGATCGCACGCCTCGTGCTGGTTGATGCGTTGGCCCTGTTCAACGGCGAACGCTCGCGTGACATCGTGAAGCGCCCGACCCAAGTTCCGCCCGCCCTCGCCTACGCACCGCCGCGCGAAGACGCGGAGAAGGGACTGTTCGCTGATCTGGACCCGACGACGCGGGCCTGGGTGCTCGATCGCTATACCCCGCATCCGACCGCGACCTCGGAGCTCCCGGTGAGGCTCACCGACTTCTGGGACCAGAGCTGGAAAGCGACGGTGATCTGGTGCCGCCAGGCGCCCAATCCAGGCGAGGCGCATCAACGCCGCGCCGCCGCGCGTCTTGGGGCAAGATGGCTGGAACTGGACACCGGACATTATCCGATGCTGAGCATGCCGGACGAGTTGACGCGCATGCTGACCGACGCGGCCTGATACGCTGACCGATCGGCGCTACAGACCGAGATACGCTTCCCGCACTGCCTCGCTGCGCATCAGGTCCTGTGCGTTGCCCTGCATGACGATGGCGCCGTTCTCCAGCACATAGGCATCGTCCGACAGCTTCAGCGCCATGTGCGCATTCTGCTCGACCAGCAGCACATCGACGCCGCTGCGGCTGATGGTCTGGATGATCTGGCCGATGGTCTGCACCACCGTGGGCGCAAGGCCGATCGAGGGCTCGTCCAGCAGCAGCAGTTTCGGACCCGACATCAGCGCGCGACCGATCGCGACCATCTGCTGCTGGCCACCGGAAAGCGCCATCGCGCGCGCATCGAGCCGCTCGCGCAACGCCGGAAAATAGTCCAGCACACGATCGAAATCGGCGCGGACGGCGGCCGGGTCGCTGCGTCGATAGGCGCCGATCTCCAGGTTCTCGCGCACACTCATGGTGGGGAACAGACGGCGACCCTCCGGCACCAGAGAGATGCCGGCCGCAACGATCGCGTCCACCTGCCTGCCGATGAGTTGTTCGCCACGGAAGCGCACCCCGCCGGATGCAACCCGCTTGAGACCGGTGACGCCCTTCATGATGGTGGTTTTGCCGGCGCCGTTCGAACCGATCAGCGTGGTGATGCGTCCGCTCAGCACCGACAGATGGATGTCGCTCACCGCGCGCACCTGGCCGTAGCTGATCGTAAGCCCGGCGATCTCCAGCACCGCATCGCTCACGCGTCGTCTCCCAGATAGGCGCGGATCACCTCCGGATCGTTGCGGATGTCGGCGGGTGTGCCCTCGGCCAGCTTCTGCCCGTGGTTCAGCACTACGATACGATCGCATATACGCATAACCGCGCGCATGTTGTGATCGACCAGCATGATCGTGGTGGCGAACTCCTGGCGGATGCGTTGCATCGACCCCAGCGCCGCAGCGATCTCGGTGGAGTTGAGCCCGGTCAGCGGCTCGTCCAGACACAGCAGCGTCGGCCGCGCCGCGAGAGCAATAGCAATGCTCAGCATACGCTGATGGCCGTGCGGCAGGCTGCCGGCAGTTGTGTCGAGCAGTCCACCAAGCCCGAGCAGTTCCGCCGTATCCTGCACATGGCGCTGACGTTCCCGCCGATCGCGCACGGCGCGCAATGCGCCGATCAGGATATTGTCATGCACGCTCATGTCGCGCAGCAGGCTGCCGTGCTGGAAGGTGCGCACCAGTCCACGCCGGCTGATCGCACTCGCCGACATGCCGGTGATGTCCTCGCCACGAAACGAGAGTCGCCCCGAGGTCGGACGGTAGAAGCCGCTGATCACGTTGAACGTGGTGCTCTTGCCCGCGCCGTTAGGGCCGATCAGGCCAAGCACCTCGCCTGCGCGGACCTCGAAGCTGAGATCGCTCACCGCCAGCAGGCCACCGAACCGGCGCGACAGATCATGCGCGACGAGCAGCGCGCTCATCGCCACAACAGCCGCAGCACGCGTCTGCCGGCACCCCACAGCCCGTCGGGCAGCAGCAGCATCGCCGCGACGATGGCACCGCCGAACAGGATCTGCTCGAGCGCACCCGCGCCTTCCAGGGCCTGCGCCACCAGCGTCAGCAACGCCGCGCCGAGCACCGCGCCCAAGACATGCGAATCGCCGCCGATCTTCACGTAGGCCAGCGCGAATACCGGCACCAGGTAAGAGAAATCGCCCGGGCTGATGACGTTGTAGATGTGCGCATGCAGTGCACCCGCCAGGCCTACCGCAAAGGAGGCCAGCACCAAACAGAGCAGCTTGACCGACACAACGTTGATGCCGACGGTTTCAACGATCGCGTCGTTGTTCTCGATGGCACGAAACACACGGCCGAGGTCGGAGCGCTCGCACAGATAAAGCGCCAGGATCAGCCCGCCGCACAGCAGAACCGTCAGCGCCGGCATCCACGGGTCCAGGCTTTGCGGCGGGAACACGCCCATGATGCCGGAGTTGCCGCCGATATAGTTGATGCGGGTGTAGATCAGCCGGGTCACCTCGGTGAAGGCGAAGCTGATCAGCATGAAGTAAGGTCCCTTGGTGCGCAGCGTGACGAGACCGAATCCGGCGCTCACCAGCGTGGCGACGACAGCGCCGGCGAGCAGGGCGAGGGGGAACGGCACTGCGAAGTTCACAGTGCACAGTGCGGCGACGTAGGCGCCGATGCCGTAGAACGCTCCGGTGGCGATGTTCGTCTCGCCGACCAGCAGCACGAAACGCAGGCCCACCGCGAGCACGGCGTTCAACGCCACCCACATCAGTACATGCTGGTTGTATTCGTCCGGTGTCAGCAGCGCGAACGCCAGCACGCCGACCGCTCCGAGCACGGTAAGCAAAGGGCCGATCCGTGCACGATGCGTTGCCGTGCGCGGCAGCTCCGCGGTATCGACTTTAGCGCTGGGCATAGCCGAGCATCCCTTCCGGCCGCACCAGCAGGAACACGATCACCAGAGCGAACATCGCGATGGTCGCGTAAGACAGGTCGAAGAAATACCCGGCGACGCTCTCGATCGCGGCAATCAGGAAACCACCGAGTATCGCGCCGGGTATGCTTCCCAGCCCGCCGATGATGATGATGATGAAAGCCTTTGTCAGGTAGTCGCTGCCGAGCGCCGGCGTGATCGGCGTCAGCGGCGCCAGCAGGCCGCCGGACACCGCAGCCAGGCCTGAGCCGATCATGAAGCCGTAGAACGAGGTGCGGCGATAGCGGATGCCTTGCAGCATCGCGGCCTCGCGGTCCTCGGCCACCGCGCGGAGTGCCTTGCCCAGCCTGCTGTGCTGGACGAACTGATACAGCGCGACGGTGAACGCGAGCGACAGGCCGCAGATCACCAGCCGCTGCGTCTCCATCGCGCCACCGGCGAGCGAAACCTGCCCGGGAAGTATCTTGGCGACGACTCGCGGTGACCCGGTGAACAACCAGAGATAGACGCCCTCGAGCAGCAGCAGCAGCCCCAGCGACAGGATGAACGAGCCGATGAGGTCACGCAGGTAACGCTCGAAGCCGATGAAGTACAGCGCGGCGGCGAGCAGGCCGACCGCGACCATCGCCAGCACGAAGCTCACCAGATAGTCGAGCCAGACCGGCAGACCGAACTGGACGGTGAACGCCGGCATCGACGCGGCGATCAACAGCGCGGCCAGGGTGAAGAACTGGCCGTGTGCGAAGTTGATCACCTTCATCACGCCGAACACGAGCGTGAGGCCCAACGAGAACAGCACGTACACCGCGCCGATCTGCAGCGTGTTGATGCAAAGCTGCGCGAGCAGTCCCATTGGCATTCTGTCGCGCGCCGCTACTGCGTCTTTGCCAGTCGCTGCTTCAGTTCGTCGGGGATGATCCGCTCGATCTCCACGGTCTTCCCGTCTTTGATCTGCGTGACGATGATCGGCACCAGCATCTGCTGCGGGTTGCCGTAGGTCGCTTCGCCACCGAACGCCGCCGGGCCGTAGCTCGATTCGAAGATCAGAGTCGGCAGCACCTTGGCCACGGCCTTGGGATCAATCGAGTTGGCTTTCTCGATGCCGGCCTTGATCGCCATCGCCGAGTCCCAGGCAGCCATGTGCAGGATGTTCACCGGCTCGCCCAAGGCCTTCAGTCCATCGGCATCGAGCTGCCGCTGCAACGGTGTGGCCGTCGGTCCGCCGAAATCGGCGGCATTGCCCATATACACGTCCTCGACCGAGGCTCCGCCGACCTTCACCAACGCATCGCTGCCAGTGCCGGACGAGGATATTTTCACGCCCTTCCAGCCCTGCACCGCCAGCTCCTTGTAAACCGAGCCGGCATCGGCGGGCGGCGCGCCGGACAGATCCATGACGTCGGCATGCGTCTGCGCAAGCTTGGTCGCGATCGGCTGGAACTCGGTGGTGCCGCGCTCGTACCAGGCGCTGAGCACGATCGTGTAGCCGCGCGCCTTGTACTGCTTCACCGCCTCGACCTCGACCTCCTGGCCGGTGGCGTCGTTCGGGTTGAGCATCGCCACGGTCTTGGCTTCAGGATGCTGGCGCTTCACCAGGTCGAACAGCGGGCCGAACAGCTCGAACGGCGTGTTGGCACAGGTGAAGGTGAGCGGCGCCTGCGGTCCCTTGACGCTCTTGCCCCAGGCGTCCTGCATCATCAGGGCGCCGACGCGCTCGGAGAGGCTTTGCAGCGCCTTCACCGGCGCCGTGCCGATGCCCTGGATGATGAAGCGCACGTGGTCGCGGTTGAGCATGGCCTGCGCCGCCTTGCCGCCGTCGGCTGAGTTGTAGCCGTTCTCGTAGGTGGTGAGGGCGACCTTGTAGGTCTTGCCGCCGGCGGTGATACCGCCGTGCTCGTTGATCCACTTCACCGCCTGCTGGCCGACCCAGTCGGCGCCGATGCCCCAGCTCGCGGCGGCCCCCGACATCGGCGCTGTGATGCCGAAACGGATCACATCGTCGTCGGCGCGCGCGGTGGATGTGGCGGTCGATATACAGACCGCAAGTGCCGCGACAGCGGCCCATGTCAGAAGCGTCTTCATGGCGTTTCCCTCTTTCTTGGAGCCAGTTTGTCAGAGTGTGTGCATGCGAGGCGCGGCCGACAAGGGCAGACTGAAAGCAATGCCCCGGCATACCGCGGCCGGCAGGGATCGGCGCGCCTGCATTTGACAACGCCGCGGTAATTCCGAGACCATCAGATCAACCCGGAACGCGTCAGATGATCCGGGATGAGTGCGTCTCGTGCCGCATGTAATAACGCTCGGGGAGAAATCCAATGGAAGCGCTCGAAGTGCGCACCATGGCAAGAGTATCGCGTCGCCTGATCCCATTCGTGATCATCTGTTATTTCGTTGCATTCCTGGATCGGGTCAATCTGGGCTTTGCCGCACTCCAAATGAACAAGGATCTCGGATTCAGCTCGACGGTCTACGGCCTGGGCGCTGGCATGTTCTTCATCAGCTATTTCTCGCTGGAGACACCATCGAACCTGATCCTGGTGCGCACAGGCGCACGCATCTGGATTGCGCGGATCATGTTCACCTGGGGCATCCTGTCCGGCGCCATGGCCTTCGTGCAGGGTGAGACCTCATTCTACATCGTCCGCTTCCTGCTCGGAGCTGCCGAGGCTGGGTTCTTTCCAGGCATCCTGTTCTACCTGACGCTGTTCTTCCCGGCCGCCTATCGCGGGCGCATGGTCGCCATGTTCATGGTGGCGATCCCGTTCTCCGCTGTGATCGGCTCACCGTTATCCAGCGCAATCCTCTACGCTGACGGCTTCCTCGGCTTGCGCGGCTGGCAGTGGGTATTCATTTCGGAGGCAGTGCCAGCGCTCATCCTGTCCGGGTTCGTGCTGTGGTATCTGACTGACAGTCCCGCCCAGTCGCATTGGCTTGCGGCCGATGAACGCGATTGGCTGATGCAGCGCCAGGCCGCGGAACGACGGCAGCGCGAGGCGGTACACAACCTCTCGGTATGGGAGGTGCTGCGCAACCCGCGAGTGCTGACCTTTGGGCTCAGTGGTTTCGGCATCGGCTATTCCGGCTACGGCTACTTCTATTTCATGCCGCAGATCGTCAAAGCGTTTGGTCTGACCAACATGCAGACCGGCATCGTGACGGCGGTGCCGTTCGCGGTCGGCGCCATCAGCATGATCTGGTATGGACGGCGCTCCGACCGGCTCATGGAACGCCGCAGCCACACCGCCATCGCCTTCATGATCACGGCACTCGGCATGGTCATCACGGCGCTGACGCCGAACCCTTACGTTCGCCTGCTTGCCCTATCGTTTGCCGGGTTCGGCGTGTTCTCCGTGCTGCCGGTGTTCTGGGCCATGCCTACCGCGTTCCTGAGCGGCACGGCCGCGGCTGCCGGCGTCGCCTATATCAACTCGCTCGCCAATATTTCCGGCTTCGTCGGTCCGTTCGTCATGGGCTTCATCAAGGACCTCACGGGCAGCTTCGATGGGGGACTGCTGGTGATTGCCGGAGTGAGCCTCGTTTCCGGTATTGCCACGTTGTGCATCCATCACGACCATGAGCTGGAACAGCGGCCGGAGGAGGAGGCGGTGCCGGCTCAATAACGACAAGCACGGGCAGGCACGCAAAGTTTGGTGCGGAGATGCGCGCCTGCCGCGGTCGCGCTCGAAACACAGCGATTGCGACACCAAGGTGGGGCCACAGATGGCCACGGACGCGATCGAGACGGCCTGGCGCTGCGTGGCCCGCATTTCGGAACTGGTGAATGCGGACGTCCCGTCAGGCGGAGGCTCATCTGGGGGCATCCCTGGTTTCCTGTTCATAAGACACATGGTTTTGGATACGGCCGGTACGACCCTGAGAACTACGGTCGAGAGCCAACCCTAAACGAGAGCTCAGCGAAGGGCATTTCTGAACAGGGATTGCAAGCCATCGCCACGCTGATCGCTGAAGCAATGCCGCAGCGCCCAGACAGCAGCAGAAATGGTCAGGTGATCAGCGCGGTCAAAACATAGCAGCAATCGCCTCCTCAGAGGCCTCCAGCCCCGCTTTATGTACGCCGCCTACGTCCATCTTCTCGTGGTCTAGGCGATCACGGATGCGTCGCTGGATTACGCGCTCCTGTAGCTGCCCGCAGCTTTCTCGTGTTTCCTGTGCGACCTTAAGTAGGTCAGGCGGCAAAGATTCTGTACAGCCCAGCCAACGTCAAAGGGAGCGACCCGCTCAAAGTCGGCGTGATCAGGTCTCGATTGGGGCCGAAGGCCAAATACTTCAGGAGGAAATCAACTGAAAGAACCGGAGACCTCTCGATTTCCGACCATATCTCTGGTTCAAGTCCCTCTTTAAGCTCTAGTGCAGCGCTATCGAGCGTCAGCCACCAGCTTGTATAGCCAAGGGGAGATTTTGTTCTGTCAGCTATCCGTTGTTCGACCACAGCGAGGTAGCATTCAGCATCGTGCTCGGCTAATCTGTTGATGGCAAAATCAAAGTAATCTGACTGACCACGGCGTTTCTCATGCACATTAAGCCAGAATTCCTTAATGGCATCTCGAATCTCTGGCGCGACTTCACCCTGAAGGGTAGGCTGCCGCACTTCTATCCCGAATTCCTCAGTGACATATTCAGCGAGGTCTTGTAGCGGCCTGTTTTCACCACGAAATTGCTCCAACCAGTTGGCAAACCCTCCTAATTGCCTGCCAGCAAGAGCATAACGAGAATAAACAAAGGGGACTCGTCCACGCCAAGGCACCGTCATCCTTGTGTAAGTCAGGCAAAGATTTAAGTGTCTCTCAACCTCTTCTATGAAACCAGGAGAAACTATCAGTTTTGCACCAACCAATCTGGCCTGTTCGAACATGGCAGTGAAGGGGCGCATCTTGATCGGGTAAGCCTGCTCTGCAAAGATTGGAAGAAGGACGGATGTGTCCAGCCATATTTCACCATAGCTGAACAGCTTCTTTGTGACCTTCTGCACATCTGGTGTCTCTGAAAGAAAAGCAAACAGAGTATAGCTATCCGAGATCAACTTGAGATACGCAAGTGCGCCGTCCCCAGGATGAGACAATACGCTTTCCACCACGTGAAGCAAGAAATCGACCGGCTGCCGACCGGAAACTTTCACTGGCGTTTTTGCCGTCTGCTCGAATGCAGCACTTCGCAGGTCGTCTCGATGGACGGGGACTTCTAGACCTCTTGCTACGGCGGAAGCAAACTCCTCGCCTCGCCGCAGGAAATAGGCCTCGATCGTGGCTCGTGTCAGTGTTAGGAACGCTTCATCCTCGGCGATCGAAACACCTTCAGCATTTTGAACTACATCACGAATATCCTGCCGAAGTGCATCGTCCATCGACTGAAGGCGTGAAGCGGAGTTCTTGATACGCTCAGTTTCTTCATAACTTAGCCAGAATTCGTCTGTAGCCCGCGACCACCTAATAGCCACCTTCGTAAGTCTCTTAAGTGCCGCATCGGCATACTGTGCAAGCGCGACTGGAGAATGGCGAGACAAATACCTGGAAACTTGAGCATGAACTTCTTGTCGCTTGACACGTCTGGTTTGGTCAGTCCCAAATAGCGCAGCACGCACCAGCGCATCGAAGCAGGATCTCGTCAGACCCTTTGATCGGCTTTCATCATGCCATTGCATTTCCAGAAATATAAGTGCCGTTTTAGCATCCTGCCCTAATAGGGCGCCACGCTGCGGCCTCAGAATCCCTCTTTGCTCAAGTAGTGGATCAACCACCGCTCGCGCGAGTGCCATGGCGCTCTTCTCGCGGTTCAGGTCAGTATACAAACGGTCAAGGAACCATGAGCGATCACGTATGTCGAGAAATACTCCCTCAGCTAGCGCCGTCCTCTTCAGGGCGTCGCCGCGCGCCCCGATTCCCTGATTGCTGACATAAACAAGTACATTCGTTTCTGGTCGAGTATTCCGGAGGCGAGCTAATGTGAGGCGGATTTTAGTGTCCCACGTCTTTGCACGGAGGACCGGATAGCGATGGTTGCCTCGCCGACCGGTGCAAATAATTCGGAATCTCTGCCCTCATCTGTCGGTGCCGCGATTGTTCGCAACTGGGGCCAGTCTGAAACCAGGAACGCAGAACACAGACGCTCGAATTGTGCCCATTCGCCGTGACCCAGATGCTCCAAGGCTAGTTCAAAGCGCTCTCTTGAGATGTGACTTTCCATTTCCGCTCCGACTGCAACAGACGTTTGGAGGCCCGTAAAGTTGCGCGGTGCAGCGACATTTCGCAAGTGTCTTCTGTCCGGCACCGCCTGTCGGCCAGGGTTGAACACAGCCTTGGGCCATTGCTGCTATGTTTTTGACCGCGCTGATCACCTGACCATTTCTGCTGCTGTCTGGCGCTGCGGCATTGCTTCAGCGATCAGCGTGGTGGTGGCTTGCAACCCCTGTTCAGAAATCCCCTTCGCTGACTCTCGTTTAAGGTTGGCTCTCGACCGTGGTTCCACGTTCGGATCGACCGTGTCCAGAACCATCTGTTTTATGAACAACCCCAAAGCCTGCTGCTGGCACGGCTGAAAGGCTTGAGGCACCAGCGTATTGCAATTTCCTCCTGGGGCCGCTTTGCCTCATCTTGTTTTGGCAGGCCAACAGAACCCAAAGGACCGTCATGCTTTTTGGCATCCACCTCCCCCACGCCGGGGAACGCGCCACCCCCGCCCTTATCCGCCGCTTCGCCCTGCAGGCCGAGGCGCTGGGGTTCGCCGACGTCTGGGTGAGCGAGCACATTATCCTGCCCCGCACCCAGTTCCCCCGTAAGCTGCCGTTCTACGAGCCGGTCGTTACCCTCACCTGGGTCGCCGCCGTCACCGAGCGCGTGCGTCTCGGCACCAGCGTCCTCGTTCTGCCGATGCGGCATCCGATCCCGCTGGCGAAGGAACTCGCCACACTGCAGAACCTTTCAAACGGCCGCCTCAATCCTGGGCGCGGGCGTCGGCTGGCTCGAACCCGAGTTCGCCGCCCTCGGCGCCCCGTTCCACGAGCGCGGCCGCCGGATGGACGAAGGCATCGCATTCTGGGATTATCTTGGCGAACGTCTCAGCATCCCTGACCTGCCGAACGTTCCATATCTGCCAGAACTAGTCCGCTGTCGACGAAAGACCGCATGAAGCCCCAGTCCGGGGTTCTGCCCCTGTTATTACTTCGATACTTCGATCGGCGGCCTTGGGAGGCAAGACGGCACCGAGAGGGCAGACTGACAGCATTGTTGGCCCTGCGCCGGTCTATCTGGCAGTGATAACGTGCGGTCGGACCCCAACCCCCCTCCCGCGATGGAAGGGGAGGTTTAGACGATGGCCACGTGCACTGGGGGCAATGGCGGGAAATCGACGGTGACGCGGGCGGGGCCGGTCAGCCAGATCGGCGGGGTCACGCTGCCGAGCATAATGACCTGGCCTGCCCTAAGGCCGCCGAACGCCGCGGCGACAGACGAGCCGGCGAGCCAGGCCAGGCAGTTCATGGGGTGCCCCATCAGGTCGGCGCCGAAACCCTCGTCGCGTTGGTGGCCATCAACCACGAGGCGGCCACGTAGCTTTCCGATGGCGAGCGAGCGCCAGTCCTGCATGCCCGGCTCACCGAGGAGGGCGGCGGCGTGGAACACCTGATCTGCGATCAGCGTGGGGACGCCAAGCTCGGTCAGCTCGCCGTAGCGGTTATCGACGATCTCGATGCCTGCCATGAGGTCGCCGACCGCATCGGCGGCCTGCTCGGCGGTGCACGGGCCGGGCGGCAGATCGTGGGCGAGACGTACTGCCAGCTCGCACTCCACGCCGGGACGGACGAAGTCGGCGAAGCGCACGATGGCGCCGCTGCGGTGGATGTTGCCGATTGCCATGAAGCCAGCGGCGGGGCCGCTGAGGCCCAGATACTCCTGCATGCGGCGAGCGGTCGCGCCGATCTTGAAGCCGCCGGGAGAAGTCGTACCGAGGCGATGGGCGAGCGCGCGTTGCACCGCGGCGCCCTCCGCCTCGGTGCGTGGTACGATGTCCGATGGGAGAGGCCCGACCTGGCCTCGCTGTTGGCGAGCCGCATGCAGGGCGGCGGCGGCCGGCTCAGGTTGAAAGCTCATGTGCGCCTCGTGAGTTCATACAGCGCCACCGAAGCAGCGACGGAAACGTTCAGGCTCTCCATCTTGCCGGGCATGCGCAGGCCGGCGATCTCGTCGCAAGTCTCGCGGGTGAGGCGGCGGAGGCCCTCGCCTTCGGCGCCGAGTACCAACGCCACGCGGCGCTCGTGCAGGCTGGGGCCGGACAGCATAGCGCCGCCGGCGTCGAGGCCGACCGTCCAGAGGCCGGCGGCCTTCAGCGCGATCAGCGTGCGTGCGATGTTGACGGCGCGCAGCAGTGGGATGGTCTCCAGCGCGCCGGACGCGGCCTTGGCGAGACTGCCGGTCTCCTCGGGCGCGTTGCGGTCCTGTGTGATCACAGCGGCCACGCCGAACGCCGCTGCCGAGCGAAGGATGGCGCCGACGTTGCGCGGGTCGGTGACCTGGTCGAGCACGAGCAGCGGACCGGGACGTTCCAGCGCGTGTTGGAGGCTTGGCGTGGCGAGCGGATCGGCGAGCAGGGCGACGCCCTGGTGCGCGATGTCGCGGCCGAGCAGGTGATCGAGCCGGCCGCGCTCCACCTGCTCGGGCGGCACCGGCCAGGGCGGCGGCTGGCGCTCCGCCAGGGTCTGCTGGGCCTCCTCGGTCACCATGAGATGGCGGAGGCGGCGGGCAGGATTGGCGAGCGCCGCGGCCACCGCGTGCAGGCCATAGAGCCAGAGCGCGCCTCGCGGGGTGTCCGGGAGACGCGGGCGTTGGAAGTCACCGCGCGGGCGGTTGCGGTGCTGGTTGTCCTGGGGACGGCCGCGAAACGGCATGCCCGGGCCGCCCTGGCCGCCTGACCCTGGCGGGCGCCCGGCGGCGCCGTGGCGATTGGAGCTCGGAGGTTTCATTGGCCCAGGGTGTAGACCGGAGCGCCGCGGATGGACAGGAGGGCCCACCCGACCTAGCCGGTGTCGGGGCGGCCGATCAGCCCACGCAATTGTTGCAGCAGGCGTTCGTAATCAAATGGCTTGGGCAGAAGCGTCGGCGCGCTGTCGCCGACATGGCGTGATCGACTGACGGCGCCGACATATCCGGACGTCAGCAGAACATGCACCGCCGGCCGATTGATACGCACCCATTCGGCGAGATCGTATCCGCTCACGTCGCCCGGCATCCGAACATCCGAGAACACCACATCCACTGCTTCACCGGCAGCAAGCACCGTGACGGCTTCGCGGCCGTTCGCGGCTTCCACCACGCGAAAGCCTGCGTCGCGCAGATATTCCGCTACCACGGAGCGCAGCAGTATTTCGTCATCCACGACCAGTACTACCGGTCTACCAGGTGACGGCTCAGGCTCTGTGGGCTGGGTAGCGGCATCTGTCATTGCAATGGTCGATCTGCTCACTGACTGCTGCCACGTTATCAACGTGTGTCCGACGCGATGAAGCGGTCCAATCACATAGGCTTGAGAGGCGGTAAACCTTCACTCTGGCGCGCGCTTCCGACGGCAGGCGGTCTTGCGGAGATGGACACGCGGCGCCGTTCACGCAATTGGCTGATGCGATTGACGATCTCTTTCGGGTGATACGGCTTATCCAGATCACCATCCTCGCAGAGGTCATGGGCCTTGTTGGCAGTGGACGTCGCACTCCCCGTCAAAATGACGTCGATGTCAGGGAAGTGCTGGTGAACATGCTGGGCGAGCGCGAATCCATCGATGGCTCCGTGCAGGGTTAACTCCGCAAGAACAACATGCACCGGCCTCCCCGAGGTCAGAACAATCCAGGCTTCTTCGACACTCACAGCCTCGATGACTGCGTATCCGCATTCGCGAAGGTAACCAGCGATGACCATGCGCACGAGAATATCGGGATCGATCACAAGGATCGTTTCCGACACTGCCTGCGCGGTGCCAGTTGATGGATCGGCGGAACTCATGACGATGAGAACGCGAATGCGCGCGTGCGGTTGCGAGCGTCCGCCTATAGTCGGGCGAAACCACTCCAGAATTGCAGCAGACCTTTGGTTTCAACGTCGTACGATCGGACAAAGGTCAGGGTGCCGTCGTTGCCGATCCTGTAGGTCGAGAGAGTTGCCGGCTGGACCCTTACGTTTTCGCCATCGCGTACCGGCAGCTCCTGCAGGTTGGCGGCAACCAGCATTCGTCCGGTGGGATCGATCGAGAATGTGCGCGGGTGGAAGCCGTGCGTGTCGATCGCCTGAACCAGCCGGGGTTCGCCGCTGTCATGGTTGATCGAGAAAAGGGCGATGGTGTTCTCACCGCCCGCGGCGAACTTCTTGCCCCCGCTTTCGATCAGTCCACCGGCACGATTGCCGACATAGACGAAGCGCCCGTTTGGATGGATGTGGATCGGGCCGACCATTTGCTCGGGCCGCAGATTGCCCGGCTCGTGCAGGGTGGTGAGGACATAGGCTGGTGCGGGCTCGAGATCGTCGCCGTGGATGCGATACATCTGGAGCTGGTTCTGGCGTTCCACCGACACGAACATCCATGGCTTCGTGGGATGGAAGTCGACATGCCGTGGTCCGAATCCATAGCCGGCGCCTGGCGCGATGGAGGAGATGTCGGTCAGTTGTCCGTTCTTCAGCGCCTTAATCTTCAACGCGCCAGGGTCTTCGGGCTTGGTGGCGGTCGCGTTGTTGCCGCGGGTTACCAGTACAAGCGCGCGGTTGGAGGGGAACATGCGCACCTGATGTGCGTAGATACCGCCGTCGATCGGGGTTGCCTGTTTGACCTCCTCGCCGATCGCCCCGTCGGGGCCAAGCGGATGGACGGACATGGTGCTGGGAACGTTGTAGGCCGTCAGCAGCCACTTTCCCCGTGCGTCCACCGTGATGTTGATGGGGCGGGCGCGGATGGCGACTGGCGCGCCGAAGGAGGCGAGCGCGCCGTTGGTGGGGTCAATTCGGAATGCGGTGAGGTGGTGCTTGCCATCAGGCTTGCCGAACGGAACGAAGTTGCTGGAGGCGACGTAGAGGATGAGCTTTGTCGGATGTCGCCAAGCGTACTGGATCAATGCAGGTGCTGCCACACTGGCCTGGCGCGTGAGCGCAGCGTTGCCGATGTCGATCTGCCAGCTTGTAAGAGTGGGGCCAACAGCATCGTAGAAGAGGGCGCCGGAGTGGGCGTTGTCGGCCCGAGCGTTCCAGGGTGCGGCGGCAACGCCTGCGAGCAGCGTGGTAGCGGCGCGGCGCGTCAGCATGTGTCGTGTCCTTTCTGCGAAGGCATTGGCTCGGACGTTTGGGGAGATCCTGTGTCAGGTACTGAATGGTGGCAATCAAGCGGTCCGCCGACCTGGCTGCGGTGGCTTTATCCAGCTCGAAGAATAGCCACATTGTACAAGAGAAGTGTCGCGCCACGGTATTGGGAGATAATACGAATATTGCGATCCCTTCGCAGAAGTAATCAGAGGAACTTCCTCGCTTTTTACCAACTTCGCGTTGGCTATTATGAACGGCCGCCTTCGAATGCGAAGACGTATGCTGCCTGTACGGTACGCCCACAATTTAGCTAGGGCGCGTGAGATGCGCGGTATCAGCCAAGAGGGACTTGGCCGAAAGGTAGGCCGGACGCAGTCGTTCATCTCCGTCTGCGAGCACGCAGGCACCCACCTTTTGGTGGCAGACTTCCTGCGCATCTGCTACGCGTTGGACAAATCTCCCTACGTCATCCTGCGCCGCGCCTTGACTGGCGCACCTGCCACTCGCTCTCCTCAACAGGCAGACCATGAACATAGTCTGCTGCGCATCGTCACCGACCAGGGGCTGGAGGGTTGGGGCGAAGCCTTCGGCCATGCCTCCGCGGCAACCACGATGGCCGTCTCGCCGCCCGCGGTCACGCCGGCTTGGCGCGTGTCCGCCGCGAGGGCGGTGCCGATCGCTGCAGGCGAGAACGCCGCCGGCCTGTACGCCTTCCACGCCCAATTCGAGGCCGGCTCGATCGACGTCGCCCAACCCAGCGTTATCAAGATCGGCGTCCCCTCGGCCATGCTGGAGATCGCCGCGCTGGCCAAAACGTTCGGCGTGCGCGTGGTGCCGCACAACGCCTATTTCGGCCCCGGCTTCCTGGCCTCGCTGCATGTCAACGCGACCATCGCGCCAGATGCACCGTTCGAGCGGCTGTTCATCGATCTTGAGGCCAGCCCGCCGCACGACCTGGTGGTGGCGAAGGACGGCGGGGTGACAGTGCCGGACGGCCCAGTCCTCGGTCGTGATCCCGACATGGTCGTGCTGCGGCGTTACCTCGTCGGGGGTCGGACGCTCCATCGCGCGTGAGTACACGGCGTTCTTACTGGACGTCGGGGGCCCTGAATGCCCTATCCGCTTACCGCTTTGCGGCTGGGGAGAAGAGATGCTGCCACGCTGTTTGATCGCTATTGTCGCGTTGTCACTCCCATATACCGCATACGCAACGAACCTCCACCCGCGCCACGCCGTGCTGCTGGCGCCGGTCAGTTCAGCCTGCATCTCCTCGCCGTTCGGTCCGCGCGTGCTGCCCAATCACCCCCGGGCCGGCACCTATCATTACGGTGTAGATTTGCCGGCTCCGGCCGGTGCGCCGGTGCGCGCCGCCGCGCCTGGGCAGGTGATCCGCATCCAGCACAAGGGGCCCGGCGGGCTGGAAATGCTGGTGCAACACGCCGGGTTCGTCGGCGTCTACAGTCATCTCGGCACGGTGGCGCCGGCGTTCGCCGACGGCAAGACCACGGTGGCCGCAGGCGAGAAGCTGGGCGTCATCGGCGATACCGGTGTGACCTACGGCATGCATCTGTACTTCGAAATGATTGAGGAAGGCCGTCCGGTCGATCCGGCGCCGGACCTTGGCGTGCCGCAGTGCAACGGCGGCATCCACCGGACACGTGCCGACATGCTTGCGGCCGATGGCAAGATCCCGCCGACGCGGCGTTACGCCGGTCTGAACTGACGCAAACGCGGCACCGGAAGTGGTTCAGCCGGTGCCAATCAGGAACGTGGAACGGTCCTGCAGCAGGACGCGTGGCGCCTCCGCGGGAGCTGTGCTCCAGCGCAGGCTGCCGACGGTGAAGCAGTCCGGGCAATTGGGGTGCCACGTCGCGTGTGCGGTATGGCAGGCGTCGCACCGCCACGACGGATCTGGATCGGCGGTCGCGGCATGGCGCAGGGCATCGCGCTGCGCCAGACGCCCGGCCTCTGTGTCGCCGCCCTCCGCCTCCTCGATCTCGGCCAGCAGTAGCCACAGCCGACGCTGATTGAGCCCTGCCGCAATGGCGGCCTCGGTGTGGCGACGAGCCTCTCCTGTCAGGCCGGCCTCCAACGCGGTACGTGCCAGCAGCAAACGGGTTTCGGCGTGCTCCGGATTGGCCTCGGTCAGCCGCTGGGCGGCCTGCGTTCGTTGCAGCTTGTCGCTCACCAGCGCCAAGGCGAAGTCGGCCAGATTGGGCTGTGGCGCTATGCTCCAACTGTGGCGGATCACAGTCAGCGCCCGGCTCTCCCGCCCCGCCGCCCGCAGGCGAGCGGCATAGGCCAACGCGGCCGGCGCCAGTGACGGGTCCTCCTGCCAGGCCTGCTTGGCGAGGCGCAGCGCCCGCCCAGGATCGGTCTCGGCCTCCGCCGCCGCCGTGGCAAGGGCCGCCTTGGGCGCATCGGCGTCCGCCAGCGCCAACGCGTCCGACCAATGGCCTGCCCGCACCGCCAGTCGCGCCCGTTCGCGTCGCAGCCAAGCCGCGCCGGGCTGCACCGCTTCGCCCCGCCGCGCCAAGGCCGCAGCCTCCACCCAGTCTTCCCGCTCGATCGCCTGCCGCAGCAGGCCTCGCAGGCCCAGAAACGCCGCCTCCCCACCGTCGGCCAATTCCCGGAATGCCGCCTCCGCCTCGTCGGTACGGCCAGCATCCGCCCCGCTTCAGCCGCCAGCAGCAATGTCGCGGGGGTGTCACCCAGCAGGCGTCGCGCACGGCTGGCCTCGCGGCGGGCGTCACCCGTCTCGCCGGCCGCCAGCGCAAGCAGCGTACGGGTCACCGCGACGTCGCCGGTGCGCCTACGCCGCGCCGCCTGTCGCTCGCGGAGGAAATGCGGCAGCCGGACCAAGGCGCCAAGCAGCCGGAACACGGCGTAGAGCACGCCAAACGCCAGTGCCAAGCCGAGCGCCACTACCGGCGTGGCAGCTTCGAAGCTGAGATCGCCGATCTCGGCGGTGACCCGGCCGGGCAGACCAGCCAACCACCAGGCGACGACAAGCACCACCGCCGCGGTCAGCAGCACGAGCAGGATGCGCCGCATCGAGTTGGACGCCGCCCACGCGGCGAGCGCGGTCCTTGCGTCCAGCAATGCACGGGCCTGCGCAAGCCATGTCGCCATGGCTGCCCGCCGCGCCCTGCAAGGTCGCAACGTCGGTCACCGCCGACGACAGGTCCCCGGCATCGAGCGCCGTCCGGGCGCGTCCCAATACTCCAGCGGTCGGATCGCCGACCAGCACGTGATCACCCTGCCGCACGGTGACCAGATCCTGCGCCTGAGCCCACAGGCGCGTCAGCAGCGGCTCGTTCGCATCGACCGGATGCGTGGCCCCCAGGGCCTGGCGCGCGGCTTGAGGAAACGCCAGCCGCAACGCCGCCTCAGTGGGCGGGTTGGTGTTGGCGAATTGCGTGAGCGCGGACGGCGCGCCCGGCAGGTCCCGAGCTTCTGCCCAGTCTCCAGAGCCGCGCTCGCCGACTGCACCAACGCCATGCGTCGTGCGGCCTTGTCGTTCGCGACGATACGCGCCTGCATCGACGCATCGG
>CAWEVM010000015.1:0-511841 GCA_963812505.1 uncultured Alphaproteobacteria bacterium | reverse complement strand
TACCTCGGCGGCATCGGCCAGCGCCACGCGAGCGATGACCTCGCCGGCGGCAGGGTTGAACACATCGCCGTATCTGCCGCTGGTGCCGGCAACCGGCTTGCCAGCGATGAAATGGCCGATGTCCTTCATGAACCTCCCTGCGAACCACAGAGGCGGATTAGGACGAATTCGGCCTGCCCGCTAGGGGCGTGGGCGCGTCGATCGTCTAGCGGGCGGGCTTGTAGGCGCCGGCGACGGAAGCAGCCTTCGACATAGCGGCCACGCCTTCCGCGCCGCTCATCAATGCTGTCGTCTGGGCAGATTTGACAGCGCCGCCGGCACCGATCGCGAGTGCGATTGCCGCCATGCATTCGGCATTCGGCACATCGGCGATGATCACCAGGTCATATTCGCCGAAACAGTACCAGCCGCCGACGAGTTTACCCCCGACAGCCTCGCAGACCGCGCGTCCTACTGTCTCGGCGCGATTTTGCGGGTTCTTCAGTTGTGCGGCCCGGATTTGGGTGTGTACGCTGCTTGATACATGAAAAGCGCCATCGTTGCCTCCGTTGTTTTGTTCGTTCTGTCGGACGACGGGAGTACGGCCAGGTTGGCAGACGGCTGTCGTCTGCGATCGCACCGCTGCGCACGGTGCCGAGGACTTCGCCACGCGTCAATCTGCCGGAGCGAGCACTATAATGGTCAGCGGTTCAGCACGAACTCGCTTTTGCGGTTACGAGATCGACGTTGGAGGCTGCCATGCGTGCACGCGACCTGGGGCTCGCCTGTGGGAAATTGCCTCCCGGCGAGCACAACAGCATTGCCGATGTACCAGGCGTCACTGTGGGGCACACGACGGTGGTCGAGGGTGACGTGCGCACAGGTGTCACGGCCATTCTGCCGCACAGAGGCAATCTGTTCCGCGACAAAGTCGTGGCGGCTGGGGTCGTGCTGAACGGCTTCGGCAAGAGCACGGGCCTGATGCAGGTGAACGAACTCGGCACGTTGGAAACGCCGATTCTGCTCACCAACACATTCGCCGTCGGCACCTGCGCCAACTCGCTGATCCGCCGGGCGATCGCTGCGGATCCGGAGATCGGCCGGCAGACCGCGACAGTCAATCCGGTCGTGCTGGAGTGCAATGACGGCTACCTGAACGACATCCAGGCTATGGCGGTCACTGAGGCACATGCCACCGCGGCGATCGAAGTGGCGAGCGAGGAGTTCGCGGTCGGCGCGATCGGCGCCGGAACCGGCATGAGTTGCTTCGGCCTGAAGGGTGGTATCGGCAGCGCATCGCGGCGGTTGCGGCTGGACGGAGAGAGCTATCATCTCGGTGTTCTGGTGCTGGCCAACTTCGGCCGTGCCGGTGATCTGCGTTTGCCCGATGGCAGGCGGCTGGACCGAACGTCGCCGCGCGCCGCGGAGGCCGGCTCCTGCATCATCGTCATTGGCACCGACGTTCCGCTGGAGCATCGCCAATTGATGCGCGTCGCGCGTCGTGCGGGTGTCGGTCTCGCATGGTGCGGCTCATTCTGGGGCAACGGCAGCGGCGATATCGCGGTGGCGTTCACCACTGCGAACAAGGTGCCGCACGACGCCCAACAGGATCTGCTCGAACACCGCGTGCTGGCCGAGGCGCGTATCGACCGGCTGTTCCAGGCTGCCGCGGAAGGGACGCAGGAAGCAGTGCTCGATGCACTGGTCTCCGCGCAGACCATGGTGGGACGACAGGGACACCGTCGTGTCGGGATCGCCGAGGTGCTGTAGTCTGCCGGCCGCGCTGTCGCGCCAACAGGAGGAAACAATGAACGCTACGCCGGATCGCCGCGGTCTGCTGCGCGCCGCCTTGAGCCTTGCGGCCGTTGGCGGCGCCTCGCTCGCCCAGGCCAACGCCCAGCAGCAGACCGAGGTTCGCTGGTCTGTGGGCACCGAGCCGCCAAAGACCAAAGCGCCTCCTAACGCGACGGATTGCCACTTCCACATTTATGATTCGGGCTTCCCCATCGCGCCCTACGCTACGCTGAAGCCGCCACCGGCCTCGGTGCAGGACTACCACAACCTGCAACGCCGGATCGGCACGACACGCTGTGTGGTGATACTGCCGTCCACCTATGGCACCGACAACTCGCATTTTCTTGCGCTGCTGCCGCAGCTTGGCGGCAAGGAGCGTGCCCGCATGGTCGGTGTGGTAAACACTTCGGTGACGGATCGGGAACTGCGCCAGATGCACGATGCAGGCGTGCGTGGCATCCGCTTCAACCTCGCACCCGCGGGAGCCACCACGATCGATATGGTCGAGCCGCTGGCGAAGCGCATCGAGCCGATGGGATGGAACTGCCAGATCAACGCTCCGCCAGAGCAGATCGTCGCGGCGCAAGAGATCTTCTTGCGAGTGCCGGGACGACTGGTGTTCGACCACCTCGCGCATGCACCGGATGTCAACAGCCCGAGCTACCAGTTGATCCGGCGCCTGATCGACAAGGGCAATACCTGGGTGAAGCTGTCTGGCGCCTATGCCGACACGAAATCGGGACCGCCCGAATACGCCGATCGCCTCGCGGTCGCGCAGGGCTATGCGCGCGCCGCGCCGGAGCGCGTGGTGTGGGGCAGTGACTGGCCGCATCCGAGCGAGGCCGTGGACAAGAAGCCGGACGACGCGGTGTTATTCGATCTGCTGGCGGTGTGGGTGCCGGACGCGGCGGCGCGACACAAGGTCCTGGTTGAGAACCCTGCCGCGCTGTACGATTTTCCCACCGGCTAAACGCACGGCGACGGCCCTAGTGGGGCGCCAGCGCCTCGATGGTGGCGTTTATCCAGCCGCTTCAAGATCCTCTCATGCATATGCGCAACTCCAGTAGATTGACACCGGGGAACTCCAGCTGGACAGCAGGATCTCCCGTGGCGACGATGCGGTTTCACCGTCGTTGGCAGGAGAGGCGTCGCCATGGCTTACGAGTTCTTCTATTGGCCGGAAATCCAAGGACGCGGCGAGTTCGTTCGCCTCGCGCTGGAAGATGCAGGCGCCGCCTATATCGACGTGGCGCGTGGCTCAGAGAGCGAGGGACGCGGCGTTCCGGCCATGCTGGCTCTGCTTCGCGGTGAGGGCACGTCGCACATCCCGTTCGCACCACCGTTCCTGCGCGATGGTGACGTGATTGTCAGCCACACCGCGGCGATTCTGCTGTATCTCGGCGGGCGGATCGGACTTGCGCCAACCAATGAAGACGGCCGGCTGTGGACGCATCAGATCCAGCTCACGATTACCGACATCGTCAAGGAGGTGTACAATTCACACCATCCGATCGATGAGGATAAGTGGTTCCATGAACAAAGGGATGAGGCGATCGCGCGCGCCGCGGTCTTCCGCAGGGACCGGATGCCGAAGTTTCTTGGCTGGTTCGAGCGGATTCTAAAGGCCAACCCGGCCGGTGCGAATCACCTGATTGGTAGCTCCGTCACCTATGCCGATCTGTCCTTGTTCCAATTGGTCGAAGGATTGCATTTCGCGTTTCCTCTCGTGTGCGAACGAGAGTTGACGAAGCTGCCGCGCCTGATGGCCCTGCACAAAGCGGTGGCGGAACGACCGCGCCTGAAGGCTTATTTGACGAGCGAACGACGCGTACCGTTCAAGGAGACCGGGATCTTCCGCCGCTATTCGGAACTGGATGGGTAGCGCGGCCAACGGACCATCATGCACGCGGACCGGCGCGACAACTATTCGCGCGCGACGGGTATCTCCAAACCAAGCAACGGGCCATATTGCTGGCTGCCGTAGATGTCGCCGTCGCCAGGTCTGCCGCTGGGAAGCGTGCGGCGGATGGCGAACTTGGTCGCGCGGGCGGCCCGCCAGGTCACCGCGGAGCAGTTCGATCAACCGGGAGCGCAGCAGGCATTGGCGCCGGTCTCGCCGGAGGGCAGGCGCAAGCTCGTCGTCGAACGCCGGGCCGAACGTCCCGCCGGCGACTAGCCTGTGGGCACACGGCCAACGCCCGCCGCGGCTGTTGACACCACGTTCTTGATGATCGGACGATCGGGCTCACATGGGTTTCCCTGGCTTGCCGACTTCGTGGCTTCGCCTGAGCAGTACCGCCACTGTGGCCGGACTCACGTTCGAGAGGGAGATGGCCGGCAGTAGCGGTTGCGTTCGATTATGACGTAACGAAACCGAAGGAGAAAGACCATGGCGTTTATCCGGCACGTGGCGATAGCGAGCAAGGATCCGGCGGGCACCGCTGAATTCTACAAGAAGCACTTCGAACTGAAGGAGCTGTACCGGCAGCCAAAGGACACCGGTGACGATGGCGTCTGGCTAAGCGATGGCTACATCTATTTTGCCATCCTGAAGCACGGGCCCAACACGCCCCAGCTCGGGCCTGAGCAGTCATCGGATTTCTGCGGCATCCACCATATCGGCTTCATGGTCGACGATCAGAGGGCAAAAGTTGCCGAACTGGACGCCGCGAACGTGCCACACGTGCAGGATAATGCGGCGGCGCCGCGACGGGAAAGCCTGATCAGGAACGCACCGAATGAGAAGTTCATCGGACCGGACTGGGTGCATTTCGATGTTCGTGAGAAAGGCTGGAACGAGGCCATCCGCTCCAACACGCAGCTCTATGAGCTGACGCCGGTCACCTCCGACCGCTAATTAGGCAGCGGCAACGCCGCAGGGCGGCAGGTTGTAAGACCTGCCGCCTAGCCTCTCTGCGACGCGCCGCATCCGGCGCGGTGATCAATCTGATCGCTTGCCGAATCCAAACGGCAAAATCCGAAGCCAAGACCGATCTCCCGAGATCGCGAGCGTGTGAAGCCCTCCATTGCCGCGCGCAGCCACAGCCCCCATCGCATTGCCCGCACTGTCCGTTCCTTTTTGACCGGCCCTGGATGCTGCAATGCTGCATTGCAGCATCCAGGGCACGCGCACCGCTCCGTTCATGCATAATCCGATCGGCGATATGCACAGCGGGAATGAGCGATGACCCAGTCATCCGACACCGGACTCACGATCGACCCCAGGCCGGCGGGATCGGCTCGGCAATCGACAGCCCTGAACGGATCAGGTGATCGTACCGGACATTGGGGGGCGATCGATCTCAATCTGTTGATCGTCTTCGATGCACTCATGCAGGAGCACAACCTGACGCGCGCCGGCCGCCGGCTCGGTCTAAGTCAGCCGGCCACCAGCCATGCCCTCGCGCGGCTTCGCCACGTGCTGAACGACGAGTTGTTCGTCCGCGCGCCGGACGGCATGCAGCCGACGCCGCGGGCCCAGCAAATGGCCGAACCCATCCGTGACGCGCTGCGCGTGCTGCGTCTCGCGCTGGAGCCCGAGACCTTCGATCCGGCACAATCGTCACGCGGCTTCACACTTGCAGTGAACAACTACGCGGCGCGTGCGGTGGTGCCGACACTGGCCCGCAAGGTCGCCGAGAAAGCGCCCAATGTCACTTTGGACATCAAGCCGGTCGGCCTCATCAATGTCCTCGACCAATTGGACGCAGGCGGCGTCGACGTTGCGCTCAGCCGGCTTGTTGATGGCGGCGAACGCTTCAAGTGCGTGCGGATCACCGATGACGATTACGTTGCACTACTCGACCGCCAGCATTCCGCAGCTCGCGAGACCGCTTTCTCCGCGGAGATCCTGGCGAGTATTCCGCATGTCGTCATTACCTCCAGCGGTGACGACACGAGTTTCGTGGACGCGGCACTGGAGCAGCGTGGCTTGGCGCGCCGGATCGCGACGCGAGTGCCATTCCTGTCGATCGTCCTGATGCTGGTCGGCTCGGATCGGCTGGCGATCGTGCCGCGACGCACCGCCAATGATCTGGCACTGATCTGTCCCCTTGTGGTGAAAGAGCTGCCATTCGCTTCGCCGCGCATCGGGTTGTCGATGATCTGGCATCGGCGGCTCGACAGTCATCCGGCGCAGCGCTGGTTGCGCAGCATGATCCGGGCATCGGTCGAGGTCTGAACCTCCACCGCCAACGCGGCGGCATTCTCCTCCTGCATGTGCCCATGCGCCGCTTCGAGCCTTCTGTCCTGCGCATCCGCTTCGATATTGCGCTGCAGCATGGCGAAGAAGGACCGGGAGAATGCACGGACGAAGCAGGCGGGTCGCAGTGCGGCTGGGGGCTGTTGCGGTTTGCGCGGCGGCGGCAGTCGCCTTTGAGATGCGGAGTTCGTCCGCGCAGCATGCAGCACCGCAACAGGATGTAACAGAGACCGCCAGTGTTCCCGCGGTGGTCGCAAAAGCCACCCGGCAGGATGTTCCGATCTATGAGACCGGCGTGGGCTCCGTCGAGGCCTATCAGTCGGTGCTGGTCCGCGCCCGCGTCGATGGAACGCTGATGAGCGTTCCCGTCACCGAAGGACAGGAGGTCAAGAAGGGCGATCTCATCGCCGTGATCGATCCGCGCCCCTATCAGGCCGCGCTCGATCAGGCCACCGCGAAGAAGGCGCAGGACCAGGCGCAACTCGTCAATGCCCGGCTTGACCTTGCGCGCTTCCAGTCGCTGTCGACCCAGGACTTCGCATCGCGCCAACAGGTCGACACGCAACAGGCGCTGGTCGGAACGGACACCGCCGCCGTGGCCGGCGATCAGGCGGCGATCGAGGCGGCACAGCTCAACCTCGCCTATTGTTACATCACATCGCCGGTGAACGGCCGCGTCGGGCTGCGATTGGTTGATCCCGGCAACCTCATCCAGGCCGCCAATGCGACCGGCATCATCACCGTCACCCAGATCCATCCGATCTCGGCCACGTTCACCTTGCCCCAGGATGAGCTGCCTGGCGTTCAGGCAGACATGCGCCGCGGACCGCTGGCGGTATTGGCATATTCCAGCGACGACGGCACCGAACTCGATCAGGGAACTCTGCTCACACCGGACAACACGATCGACGCCACCACGGGGACAATCCGCCTGAAGGCAACCTTCCCGAACCCGCAGAACAAACTTTGGCCCGGCCAGTTCATCAACGCTCATTTACAGACCGGCACCGCGCATGACGCCGTCACCGTGCCGCCCAGCGCAATCCAGCACGGTCCTGACGGCCTCTACGTTTATGCCGTCGGTCCCAACTCCACGGTGACGCGCGACCCCGTCACGATCGGATACCAAACCACGCAACTCTCCATCGTCACAAAGGGTCTCAGCGGTGGCGAAGACGTCGTGGTCGGCGGTCAGTCGCGTCTCCAATCGGGCACGAGGATCGCCGCGCGATGAGCATCTCGGAACCCTTCATCCGTCGTCCCATCGCAACATCACTGCTGATGGCGGCAATCCTCCTCGTCGGCCTGGCCGCATATCCACTGCTGCCGGTGGCGCCGCTGCCGCAGGTCGATTTTCCAACCATCACCGTCACTGCACAGGACCCCGGCGCAAGCCCCGACACCATGGCGTCCAGTGTGGCGCAACCGCTCGAGACGCAATTCAGCCAGATCAACGGACTGGCACAGATGACCTCGATGAACGTACTGGGCACCAGCACGATCACCCTGCAGTTCGACCTGGACCGCAATATCGACGCGGCGCAGACCGACGTGCTGGCGGCGATCAATGCCGCACAAGGTCAATTGCCAAAGAACCTGCCCAATCAGCCAACCACCCGCAAGATCAATCCGGCGGATGCGCCGATCTTCGTACTGGCCGTGCAGTCGGACGCATTGCCGCTGACTGCGGTCGATGACTACGCCGAGAATGTCCTGGCGCAGCATCTGTCGAAGATCTCCGGCGTCTCGCAGGTGTTGGTTGGCGGTCAGCAGAAGCCGGCCGTCCGTGTCCAGATCGATCCAGCCAAACTTGCCGCGATGGGCCTGACGCTGGAGGACGTGCGCAGCGCGTTGACCAACGCCACCGTCAACAGCCCCAAGGGTAGTATCGACGGCCCTGACAGCTCGTACACGGTGCTGGACAACGACCAGCTTATTCACGCCGCGCCCTACAACGATATCGTCATCGCCTGGCACAATGGCGCGCCGGTGCATATCGGCGATGTCGGCCAGGCGATCCGCGGACCGCAGAACCGCGAGCTGGCCGCCTGGCAGAACGGCAAGCGCGGCATCCTGTTGCTCGCTTTCAAGCAGCCCGGTGCCAACGTCATCAACACTGTCGAGCGCATCAAGGCGGCGCTCCCGGCACTCGAGGCGTCGATCCCTCCGTCCGTGCATGTCAGCACGATCGTCGACCGCACCCAGACCATCCGGGCTTCGGTCAACGACGTCGAATTCACGCTGGCCCTGTCGATCGGGCTGGTGGTGATGGTGATCTTCCTGTTCCTGCGCAACGTGTGGGCCACCATCATCCCCAGCGTGACCGTGCCATTGGCTCTGGTCGGCACACTTGGCGCCATGTACCTGCTGGGTTTCAGCCTCGACAACCTGTCACTGATGGGCCTGACGATCGCGGTGGGCTTCGTCGTCGACGACGCGATCGTCATGCTTGAGAACATCTACCGGCACATCGAAGATGGCATGTCGCCACTTGACGCGGCCATCAAGGGCGCCGGTGAGATCGGTTTCACCATTGTCTCGATCAGCCTGTCACTCGTCGCCGTGTTCATCCCGCTGCTACTCATGGGTGGCATCGTCGGCCGTCTGTTCCGCGAATTCGCGATGACCGTGTCGATCACTGTGTTGGTGTCCGCGATTGTCTCGCTGACCTTGACGCCCATGATGTGCTCGCGCTTCCTGACAAGCCATCACACACAACACGGCCGCCTCTACCGACTTGTCGAGGCCATGTTCGACGGAATGCTGGCATTCTATCGCGCCACCCTCGACATGGCACTCCGCTTTCGCTTCTGCACCTTGCTGGTCTTTCTCGCAACAGTCTCTCTCACCGCTACGCTGTTCGTGGCAATCCCCAAAGGCTTCTTTCCCACGCAGGATGTCGGATTGATCATCGGCATCTCCGAAGGCGCGCAGGATGCCTCGTTCGCGCAGATGGTCCGACTTCAGGAGCAGCTCAACGACATCGTTGCGCATGATCCCGCTGTCGCTTCATTCGCCTCGCAGGTTGGTGCGGGAACTGCGGGTCAGCAGGGCAATGACGGCCGGATGTACATCAATCTGAAACCCTGGAGCCAACGCCCAAATGACGGCGTGATGCAGGTGATCGCCCGCCTCTCAGCCAAGGTCCAGACAATTCCCGGCGTGCAGCTCTACATGCAGCCCGCGCAGGACATCACCGTGGGCGGCCGGCTGACGCGTACTTTGTATCAATACACGCTGGAGGATTCGGACCCTGCCGAACTGAACACCTGGGCACCAAAAGTGCTGCAGCAGATGCAGGCGCTGCCCATGCTGCGCGATGTTGCGACGGATCAGCAGATCGCCGGCACCACCGCAACGCTGAGTATCGACCGCAACGCTGCCCAGCGCTTCGGCATCCAGCCACAGCAGATCGACGACACCCTGTACGACGCCTTCGGCCAGCGCGAGGTGACACAGTACTTCACACAGCTCAACTCATACTTCGTGATCCTGGAGGTGCCGCCGCAACTGGAAGGCGACATCGCGACACTTCGCAAGCTCTATGTCCATGCTCCCAGTGGCCAGGCGGTTCCACTCGCCACTCTGGTTCGCGTGGATACCAGCCCCGTTACACCACTTGCGATCAACCACGAGAGCCAATTCCCGGCAGTGACGATCTCGTTCAATCTGGCGCCCGGTGCCTCACTCGGCGATGCGGTCACCGCGATCGGCCACATTCGTGAAACGCTGCACGCGCCATTGTCGCTGCAAGGCAGCTTCGAGGGTTCGGCCCAGGCGTTCCAGACCTCGCTCAGCACGGAGCCCTACCTGATCGCCGCTGCCTTGGCCTCCGTCTACATCATCCTTGGTGTGCTCTACGAAAGCTACATACTGCCGCTGACAATCTTGTCCACTCTGCCGTCGGCCGGTGTCGGTGCCCTGCTGATGCTGATGCTGGCGCACACGGACCTCTCGGTCATCGCGATGATCGGCATCATCCTGCTGATCGGCATCGTGAAGAAGAACGGCATCATGATGGTCGACTTCGCCATTCATGCCGAGAGACAGAACGGCGCGTCGCCTGATGACGCGATCCGTGAGGCCTGTCTTCTGCGCTTCCGCCCCATCCTGATGACGACGATGGCGGCCTTGTTGTCTGGCCTGCCGCTGATGCTCGAAAACGGCGCCGGATCGGAACTGCGCAAGCCCCTGGGCTATGCCATGGTGGGTGGGCTGCTGTTGAGCCAGGTCCTTACGCTCTACACGACGCCGGTGATCTACCTCTATCTCGACCGGCTGCAGCACTTGTTGGCGCCGCAACACCGCCTGCGCCTGTCGACCCTGGCGATGAAGCTCGGTGAAGCCCGGGCGAACTGACAACATGTCCCGATGCAGAACATGCATGGACATGGGTGTTGGCCTCACATGCAGCTCACCCATCTGACCTGCAGTGCCCCACCGCCTTCCCCAACGTCCTCAAATGACCAAAGGACTGCACGATGCTTGACTTCACCGTCAATGGCGTTCGCCAGAGCGTGGATGCCGACCCCGCAATGCCCCTGTTGTGGGTACTGCGTGATCTCTTGGAACTGCGCGGCACCAAGTTCGGCTGTGGTATCGGCGCCTGCGGTGCCTGCACGGTGCACCTGGACGGCGAGGCCGTCAGGGCCTGCATCACCACATTGCAGGATGTGGCGGACAGGCAGGTCTTGACGATCGAGGGGCTCGGCATGCACGGCGAGCATCCGGTACAACGCGCCTGGAAAGCGTCCAATGTTCCGCAATGCGGCTACTGCCAGCCTGGTCAGATCATGCAGGCGGTGGCACTGCTGAAACAGACACCGAAGCCAACCGATGAACAGATCGTCGATGCGATGAGCGGCAATATTTGCCGCTGCGGCACTTACCAGCGGATCAAGGCGGCGATCCATGCCGCGGCGATGGAGGCCGCCTGATGAGCAGGATACAGAACCTCAGCCGGCGGAATGTCCTGAAGGGTGTCGCTCTGTCGCGCTTCCTGCTTGGAGCGCCCGTCGCGACTTGGTCGCCGATCAGCCAGGCCGAGGCTGATCCCGCTACTTTTGTGCCCAACCTCTTCGTTGCGATCGACTCTACCGGGCAGGTGACAATCCTGGTGTCACGCTCCGAGATGGGCACCGGCATACGGACCAGTCTGGCGATGGTGCTGGCAGACGAACTGGATGCCGATTGGCATGACGTGCGCGTGGTGCAGGCACCGGGAGACGCCAAGTACGGTGATCAGAACACGGATGGGTCCAAGAGCATCCGCCTGTTGCTGAACACGATGCGAGAGGCGGGCGCAACCGCACGCCACATGCTGCTGATGGCCGCGGCGCAACGTTGGAACGTCGCGCCGTCAGCGTGTCATACCGAGGCCAGCGCGGTCGTCCTCGGCGCCGCGGGAAAGCGTCTGTCATACGGCGCACTGGTGGGTGGCGCTGCGAAGCTGCAGGTGCCGACGGCCGCCGCAGTCCAGGTGAAGCAGCGGGCAGCGTGGCGCTACATCGGCAAACCCATGCCGATCGTCGATCTCGACGACATCGTCCACGGCAGCGCGGTATTCGGCATCGACGTGATGCTCCCCGGCATGAGATTCGCATCGATCGAGCGGCCACCCAGCTACGGCGACCACCTCGTCAGCTATGATGCCGGCGATGCCCTGAAGGTTCCTGGCGTCGAACGGGTGGTGGAAATTCCTGGCGCTGCGCCGCCCTCCGGCTTCCATCCGCTCGGCGGCGTCGCAGTCATCGCCGACAATACCTGGGCGGCGATGCAGGCACGGCAAAAGCTGCGCATAACCTGGCAGCCCGGCGCTAACGCCGCATACAACACCACGGCCTATCGCGCGGAGCTGGAAGCCACGGCACGTCAGCCCGGCAAGGTGGCGCGCGACAATGGTGATGTGACGCATGCGCTCGAGACCGCGGCAAAGCGCGTCAGCGCCGACTATTTCGTGCCGCATCTTGCGCACGCCACGATGGAGCCGGAGTCGTGCACCGCGGCGTTCGTCGATGGCCGATGCACGGTGTGGGCGGCCACACAGAATCCGCAGCAGGCGCGCACGACGGTCGCCGAGGCTTTAGGCATCGACCAGTCCGATGTGACGGTGAACGTGACCCTGCTCGGTGGCGGCTTCGGGAGAAAGTCAAAGCCCGACTATGTCGCCGAAGCAGCATTCCTGTCGCGTGCAGTCGGCGCGCCGGTGAAAGTGACCTGGAGCCGCGAGGACGATCTGGCGCATGGCTACTACCATGCAATCGCGGCGCAGCACCTCGAAGCCGGCATCGATGCGAACGGCAAGCCGGTCGCATGGCTGCACCGCAGCGCGTTCCCCTCGATCGCTTCGACGTTCACCGCCGATACGGTCTACGGATCGGCGGGTGAGCTTAGCCAGGGCGTGGTGGATATGCCGTTCGATATACCGAATGTACGCTGCGAGAACGGCAAGGCCGAGGCGCATGTTCGGATCGGCTGGTATCGCTCGGTTTACAACATCCCGCATGCCTTCGCCGTTGGTTCGTTCGTGGATGAGCTCGCGACCGTTGCTGGCAAGGACCCGCTGCAGTACCTGCTGGCGACGTTGGGTAGCCCGCGCAAGCTGGATCCACAGGTCTTCGGACCGACGTATGGCAACTACGGCGCCTCGCTCGATCAGTATCCCATCGACATCGGTCGCCTACGCAATGTTGTGTTGCTGGCGGCTGCGCGCTCTGGTTGGGGTTCTCCGCTTCCCACGCGGCACGGTCGCGGTATCGCCGTGCATCGCAGCTTCCTGACCTATGTCGCGGCCGTCGCGCATGTCGCGGTGGCAGACGACGGCAGCGTCACTGTCCCCCGCATCGACCTCGCGGTGGATTGCGGAATGGTGGTGAACCCCGATCGCGTGGCTGCGCAATTTGAAGGCGCCGCGATCATGAGCCTCGGCAACACGCTGCTGAGCAGCATGACGTTCAAAGACGGTCGCGCCGAACAAAGCAACTTTGATGGCTACCAGGTGCCGCGCATGGATGCCACGCCGGAGACGCACGTTTACATCGTGCGCAGCGACGCGCCGCCGGGCGGTGTCGGCGAACCAGGTGTGCCACCGGTATCAGCCGCCATCTGCAACGGCATCTTCAGTGCAGTCGGACAGCGCGTTCGTGCCTTGCCCGCGGATCCAACTCAGCTCAAGGCCGCCTGACGACCCCGCTGGTTGGACGCCGCAAGTGGTGATCCATCCTCCCCCTCCCCTTGCGGGAGGGGGCTGGGGGTAGAGGGCCTTACGCAGCCTTTGCCTCTCGCCGACGCTCATGCAGGATGAACTCGGTATACCCGTTCGGCTGGGCGCGTCCCTTGAACACCAGATCGCACGCCGCCTTGAATGCCGGCCCGTCGAACCCCGGCGCCATGTCCCGATACAACGGATCGCCTGCATTTTGCCGGTCCACCACGACGGCCATCCGCCGCATCGTCTCCATCACCTGCTCGCCGCTGACGACGCCCTGATGCAGCCAGTTGGCGATGTGCTGCGACGAAATGCGCAGCGTTGCGCGATCCTCCATCAGGCCGACATCATGGATGTCGGGGACTTTCGAACATCCCACTCCCTGGTCGATCCAGCGCACGACATAGCCAAGAATACTCTGGCAATTGTTGTCCAGTTCCTGACCGATGTCCTGTGGCGACCAGTTCGGCCGGTCAGCGATTGGAATGGTCAGCAGATCCGTCAGCGTCGCCCGCTTGCGCTTCGTCAGTTCTTCCTGCCGCTGCGCCACGTCCACAGCGTGATAGTGCAGCGCGTGCAATGTCGCGGCAGTGGGGGAAGGGACCCAGGCGGTGTTGGCTCCTGCCTTTGGGTGCCCGATCTTCTGGGTCAGCATCTCCGCCATCCGGTCCGGTGCCGCCCACATGCCTTTGCCAATCTGCGCTCGCCCGCGCAGGCCGCATTGCAGGCCGATATCGACGTTCTGGTCCTCGTACGCCTTGATCCACGCGGTGTCTCGCATCTCGTTCTTGCGGATCATCGGACCGGCCTCGATCGAGGTGTGGATCTCGTCGCCGGTGCGGTCGAGGAAGCCCGTATTGATGAACACCACTCGATCCTTCGCCGCAAGGATGCACGCCTTCAGATTGGCCGAGGTGCGCCGCTCTTCATCCATGATGCCCATTTTCAGCGTGTTGCGCGCGAGGCCCAGCATGTCCTCAACACGAGCGAAGATCGTATCCGTGAACGCCACCTCTTCCGCGCCATGCATCTTGGGCTTGACGATGTAGATCGAATGCGTGCGGCTGTTGCGCAACCCGCCAGTGGCCTTCAGGTCGTGCACCGCGATCAGCGAAGTGACCGCCGCATCCAGCAGACCCTCAGGTGTCTCGGCGCCCGACGCATCGAGCACCGCGTCGGTGTACATGTGGTGACCGACATTGCGTACCAGCATCAGGCTGCGGCCTGGCAATTGGTATGTGCCACCGTCCGGCGCCGCGTACTTGCGATCCCGATTGAGGTGCCGCGTTATCACCTGCCCGTTCTTGTCGAACGTCTCGGTCAGCGTGCCTTTCATCAGACCGAGCCAGTTGCGATACGCTTCCACCTTGTCCGCGGCATCGACACAGGCGACTGAGTCCTCGCAATCCTGGATCGTGGTGATCGCCGCCTCGAGGACAACATCTGCGATGCCTGCAGGGTCCTGCTGTCCGATGGGACGCGTCCGGTCAATGACGATTTCGATATGCAGCCCATGGTGCTTCAGCAGCACGGCGGATGGGTCACTGGCGCAGCCGCGATAGCCCACGAACTGGTCCGGCCGCGCGAGCGCAGTTTGCGCGTGATCCTTCAACGTGATCGTAAGGCGGCCGGCATCGATCTTATAGCCTGTCGCATCGCGATGGGTGCCGATGGCGAGCGGCGCCGCCTGATCCAGAATCTCTCGGGCCTTCGCGATGACGCGGGCGCCACGGTCCGCGTTATAGCCAGGACCACGCGTCGCACCGCCATCTTCAGGGATGACGTCAGTCCCGTAGAGCGCATCGTACAGACTGCCCCAGCGCGCATTCGCAGCATTCAACGCATACCGCGCGTTCGTTACCGGAACGACGAGCTGTGGGCCGGCAATGGTGGCGATCTCGGGATCGACGTTTTCGGTGGCGATCAGGAAATCAGCGGGTTCCGCTTGCAGATAGCCTATGCCGCGCAGGAAGTCCGTATAGTGAGCGAAGTCGATCGGCCTGCCGCGGCGCTCCAGGTGCCACGCATCGATCTGGCGTTGCAGCTCATCGCGCTTCTCGAGCAGGGCCTTGTTGCGCGGCGCCAGATCGCGGACCAAAGCACCAAAGCCTTCCCAGAATGCGGCGGACTCCACGCCGGTCCCAGGGATCGCTTCGTCGTTGACAAAGTCGTACAGCGTCCGTGCAACCTGCACGCCGCCGGCGGTCTGGAAATCCATTTCCAAGCAACTCCTCGAGGGTTCGACACCAAAAGCAGCGCCGCTGGCGCCGTCTGCCTTCTTGTCGTTACCCCCGTAGGACTACCGCAGGCTTAACTTCGCTCTCGCGCATCGCGCCACTTCTCGAACGCAGCTCTGGTCGCCGCGTTCGGCGGATAGGTGCCCGGCAAGGCCGCACCATCCGACACACGCTCCAGCAGGAATTCCTCCAACTCCTCCTGGTCCGCGGCATCGTGCGCCACCTCGTCCGCCAGGGCGGCCGGGATCACGACCACCCCGTCGCGGTCGCCCACGATGATGTCGCCAGGATAGACCGCGACGCCGCCACAACCAATCGGCACATTGGTCTCCACCGCATGATGCTGCGCCAGGTTCAGCGGCGCGCTCGCTCCTGCACAGAATACCGGGAATTGTGGCATTTCTCCGATCGGGCCGGCATCGCGGATACCACCGTCGCCGACCAGGCCGGCGACGCCGCGCTTCATCAGCCGGGTCACCAGGATCTGTCCGGCACACGCGGCGCGCGTATCACCCCGGCAGTCGATTACGAGCACGTATCCCGCGGGCGTGATCTCGATCGCCTTGCGCTGCGGGTGCTCCGGGTTGGCGAACACGGCGACGGTGTCGACATCCTCGCGCGCCGGGATGTTCCGCAAGGTGAATGCGGGGCCGACCAGATTGGCTCCGTACTGCCCGAGCGGGCGCACGCCCTGCATGAACGCATTGCGCAGCCCGCGCTTGAACAGCTGCGTGGTCAGTGTCGCGGTGCTGACCAGGCGGAGCCGGTCGAGCGTATCGCGCCCGGGGCTGGACATGTTGTTCGGTGCCTCGCTGCCATCAGACGGAGGAACCTGCCGCAGCAATCCCTGGTGATCAATGTGGGTAGGCGACGTCAGTTGGCCGGACGCATCCTTGGGGTGGCGGGGCGGTCCTCACTGCTCATGGCGGAGTACCGGTCAACCAGCCGGTTCAGCGCCTCTCGCACCATCGCCACCTGCTCGGCTGCCGCCATTGCCCGCAGATCCGACACGATTTCCAGCAGCTCGGAATGTGTGACGATGTTGGACATGACGGCACTATGACCTCCGCAACGAGCGGGCGCTGTGACCTGGGTCACAGGATAACCCAGCCAAATGCCGAGAACCGCTGAGATCGGATAGTCCATGACGCCAGGAGGCGGCCGGCGTAGTATTGCGTATTGTCACCCAACGCCTGAGAGAGCGCCTTGACCCAGATTGCCATCACCAAGACTGCCAGCCCGAAGCAGCCTCCGGCGGATGAGACGCTCGCCTTCGGCCGCGTCTTCACCGACCACATGTTCCTGATGGACTTCCATGAGGGTAAAGGCTGGCATGATCCGCGCATTGTGCCGTACGGGCCCTTCACCCTGGATCCTGCCACCTGCGTGCTGCACTACGGCCAGGCGATCTTCGACGGGTTGAAGGCGTTCCGTGGCCAGGACGGCCGCGTGCGGCTGTTCCGCCTGCCGGACCACGCGCGTCGGCTGAACCGCTCGGCGCATTACCTGTGCATTCCGGAACTCGACCCGGAGATGGTGGAAGAGTTGATCCGCGCCCTGGTGGAGGTCGATCAGCGCTGGGTGCCCTCGCTGCCTGGCACGTCGCTGTACATCCGCCCGACGGTGATTGCGACCGAGACCTTCCTCGGCGTGCATCCTTCCAGCAACTACGTCTACTACGTCATCCTTGGACCCGTTGGGGCCTACTACAAGGAGGGCATGAACCCGGTCAGCATCCTGGCATCCGACACCTACGTCCGCGCCGTCCAAGGTGGGTTGGGCGCGGCCAAGACGGCAGGCAATTACGCCGCCAGCCTGTTCGGTGCGGAAGAGGCACAGAAGGCGGGCTATACCCAGGTCTTGTGGCTGGACGGCGTCGAGCATCGCTACCTCGACGAGGTGGGCACGATGAACATCATGCTGAAGATCGATGATGAGGTGCTTACACCACCGCTGAATGGTGCGATCCTGGCGGGGATCACGCGCGATTCAGTCCTTACGCTGCTGCGCGACTGGGGGTTGCGCGTGTCCGAGCGCCCAGTGGCGATCGACGAGGTGATCGCGGCGGCGCAGGCGGGACGGTTGGAGATGTGGGGCACCGGCACCGCGGCGGTGATCTCGCCGGTGGGCGAGCTTGGCTACAAGGGCGAGCGCTACGTCATCAATGGCGGCCGCACCGGCGCGCTGACGCAGAAGCTGTACGACACGATCGTCGGCATCCAGTATGGCACTGCACCGGATCCGCACGGATGGACGCGGCCGCTGGGCAATCGGCTGGGCGGATGAGCGTTGACATTACACCCTCGCGCGTGCATTCCGCCCACGTGATCAGCGCTACTCGCATCGTCGTCATCCGCCGACGCCGCCGTCCTTTGACGGGGGCAGGAAGGTTGCGCGCGCGATAAGGCGAGCTCGCAGACCCATCACGAAGGCCCCCGCCGGTAGCGACGGGGGCCTTCGTGCTTTCGGGGTCCTCTGTCGCTCCGACCTATCAGCAGCAAGGAGGACATGATGACGAATACAGTTGGTTCATTCGACGCCGTGATGGACATCGCGCGTCGCCCGCCTGTGGTGTTCGTGGCCGGTGAAGGTTCGTGGCTGACCGACAGCGAAGGTCGCCGCTATCTCGACTTCATCCAGGGTTGGGCGGTGAACTGTCTCGGCCACTCGCCGCCGGCGATCACTCAGGTGCTGGCACGACAGGCGGAACGGCTGATCAACTGCAGCCCGGCCTTCTACAATGATCAGATGATCCGGCTTGCGGAGTTGCTCGTCAGGCACAGCGGGTTGCATCAGGTGTTCCTCGCCAACAGCGGCGCAGAGGCGAACGAAGGCGCCATCAAGCTCGCACGCAAATGGGGTGCCAGATATCGCGACGGGGCGAGCGAGATCATTACCATGGACCACGGTTTCCATGGCCGGACGCTTGCCACGATGTCGGCGTCCGGCAAGACGCAGTGGGAGCATCTCTATGAGCCGAAGGTGTCCGGCTTCGTGAAGGTGCCGCTGAATGATCTTGCGGCGGTGGAGGCTGCCATCACCTCGCGTACGGTGGCCGTGATGCTTGAGCCGATCCAGGGCGAGGCCGGCGTCTTCGAGGCAACGGTGCCGTTCCTCCGCGGACTGCACGCATTGACGCGGGAGCGCGGCGTGCTGCTGATCCTCGACGAGATCCAGACCGCCATCGGCCGCACCGGCCGTCTGTTCGGCTTCGAGCATGCCGACGTAAGGCCCGATATCATGACGCTGGCCAAGGGTCTTGGCGGTGGCGTGCCGCTCGCGGCCCTTGTCGCCGATCGCGACGTCTGCTGCTTCGAGTACGGCGATCAGGGCGGCACGTTCTGTGGCAATCCGCTGATGGCCGCGGTCGGCTGCGCGGTGATCGAGGCGGTGACGGAACCTGGCTTTCTCGCCCGAGTGACCGAGGCCGGCGAGTATTTGGCTGCGCGTCTGCATGCGCTGTCCCTGAGGCATGGCTGTGGCGAAGTGCGGGGCAGGGGCCTTCTGCTGGCGCTCGACCTCGGGCGTGACATTGCGTCGGAGGTTGCCGATGCGGCGATGGCGCGTGGGCTGCTGGTCAATGCGCCGCGTCCGGATTCGCTGCGGTTCATGCCCTCGTTGACGGTGAGTGATGACGAGATCGACCGGATGATCGATATCCTCGACGGCGTACTGGGGGGATAGACTTCGGCGACCGGCTGGGCGGACGGCCTGAGTCAGGCTGGCCTCCTGGCCGGCGTTGGCCACAACACCAGCGAGACGATCAGCAGCACTGTGATGCCGCCTGTGATGCCAACGAAGCGTTCGATGCCCGGAAGCAGGCTGGTCGGCGGCCCGACGCCTTGGACCAATGTCATGATGTAGACGACGGTTGCCTGGGTGCCTGCGTAGCCTATCGCCCGTTGGCTCGATTGCAGTTGCACGCCGACGAATGAGCCCACGGTCAGTGCGAGCAGCCAAAGCACGAAGTTCGTCAGCGGCATCGCGAGCAGCAACAGAGCGACAGCACCGCCGATGAGGCAGCCCCCGACCCGCTGCAATGCTCGGGTGACAAAGGACGTGTGGTCTTCGAACCCGCGTGGCGGCTGGACCGCCATGACCGCGGCGGCGGTGACGTCCATTTGCGGCAGACCCGGCAAATCAAGAGCGGTGCCGACCAACGGTATCAGCATCACGGTGATGCCACTGCGCAGAGCGTGCAGCAGAGCCGGCCGGTTGGCGCCGAGAAGGTCTGTGAAGCCGGAGACCTGCGGCGGCACTGCTGCTTCGTCGGGTGCGAAGAGCGTTGCCGCCAGCATCGCCGCGGCGGTGCCGATCATCACGTCAGCGACCCTGTCGGTGGCCCCTGCAAAGGCGATCATGGGGTCGGTCAGCGACATCAGCACGACCATCATGGCCGTGACCGCGGCCAGCAGCCACGCATAGCCATACGGGCTCAGCAAATAGCCGAGAGTGCCGAGTGTTCCGGCGGCGAGCAGGAACAGAGCGCATAGCGCGTGGTTGTAGGCGAGGGTGGACGCGCAGGCCAAAGCGATGACTGCGCCAATGATCGTGCCGACGATGCGCAGCGCACCGCGCCGCAGAGATGCCGGCCGTGTTGTCTGGCTCACCGTGAAGGCGGAAATGGCGGCCCACCATGCATCGTGCAGCGTGAAGAGGGCGGCAGCCGCGACCGCCAACGCGACTGCGAAAGCCACGGCATAACCTTGCCGCGCACGCGGGCCGGTGAGCCGCAGTTCGGCGATCTCTGCCACAAACCCGGTGAACAGCTCGGTGATCATGGGAAGATGACCGTGCGTGCATCGGCGCCCATGTAGAGCGTCAGGCCCGGCGGCGGATCGACCAGGGTGATGGTTACCGGAAAGCGATGCTGCAGGCGTATCCAGTCGGTGGTGGGGGCGACGTAGGGCAACAGTGCAGTCTCATTCTCGCTACGGCTGATCCCGCGTGCGATGCCGGCGATCCGCGCGCGATAGAAATGCCACGGATGACTGTCGAGCCAGACCCAGGCGGTGCCGCCGATACCGAACAGCGGCAGGTAGCTTTGCTTGTAGTTCGCGATGATCCGCCATGCATTGGCATCGACGATGCCGATCAGTGCCTGACTGGCGCGAGCCATGTCGCCCGGTTGCAGGCTCAGATTGTTGATCGTGCCATCCACCGGCGCGACGATTTCGGTGCGTGCGAGTTCCCACTGCGCTGTCGCCATCGCCGCTCGCGCCATTGCCAGTGCTGCTTCATGCACCGCCAGCAGCGCACGGGCGCGCGCAATGTCGGCTTGACGAGCGGCGGCCACGGTTTCGGTTCGGGCCAGCACGTCGTTGGCCTGATCGAGCTGCGCCTGCGTGGCGTCGGAGGTGCGGGCCAGGCTGACAGTGCGCTGCAGCGTCTCGCGCGCGAAGTTCGCATTGGCGGTCGCGCCGTTGTAAGCGTCCTGGGCCGCGCTGAGATCGTCACGATCGACCGCAAGCTGTGCCTCGGCGCGATTGATCTCCGCCTGTCGCTCGGTCAATGCGAGTTGGAAAGGCACGGGATCGATGCTGACCAGACGATCGCCTTGCTTCACCGGCTGGTTGTCAGCGACGTGGACCGCGACGATCTGTCCGGTGACCTGCGGTGCCACGGCCACGAGGTCGGAGCGGACATAGGCGTCGTTGGTGTAGGCGACGATGCTGGTGAGGCCCTCGTAGAGCAAGATCGCGGCGAGCAATCCAAGCGCGACCAGCAGAACCCGCTTGCGGCGTGTCACGCTACGGGCTCAAGCGGCCCGGCTCCACGAGGAAGTCGTCGGTATACTCGCCGCGCGAGAGCTTGACGGGAATTTCCTCCTCGGTGCTGCATTGCAGGATCTCCGACCCGGCGGCTCGCGACGGCGCTGCAAGCTGATCAACCTGATCGGCGAACGCCGTCGCGCGTTGCGCGTCGAGGCGCCAGACGAAGCTGTTGTCCGCGACAGGCTGTATGCCGGGTGCGCCGGCCGATGCGGTCATGGTGACCGCGGTGCGCGGCGAGGTGCAGAAGCCGAGCTGGTCCAGCCGCACGTCCGACAGTTCGCGCGCGAAGCGGCGCAACACGCCGGCAAGCAGGCGGAGGTCTTCAGCCTCGCCGAGTACCAGCAGCATCGGGTTGAAGTCGCTGGGCAGGTAGCCGAGACGGAGCACGGTCAGACGACCTCGATGACGTCGGTCGCGTGGCACAATTCCTCCGTGCCGGGGTCGCCGTTGGGGACCTCGATCAGGCGCACCTTGGCCCACTCGTCGTTGACGATCTCCAGCACCTCGGCGGTAACACCGCCGACGAGACGGAGCTTGTTGCCAACAGCAACGCCCGAGAGCTCGATCATCAGAAGAAGATACTCAGGTTCTTGGCCAGCAACACGTTCTGCTCCAGGATGATCTCGCGACGCGCGATCTGCCACGATGTTCCCACCCGGCGCAGTTCATCCGTCCGTCGCCCGATGAAGGTGAAGTTCTCGTATTCGACCCGGTTCTGATACACCAGGAACCGGCACCCTGCGGTGATCTCCTGTGCATCCTCGACCGAAGGCCGCACATCCAGCAGCCGCACGTTGCTCACCATGTGCGTCACGCGCGACAGCGGCTCCTCGGCATAGTGCACGCCGGTCAGGATCTGTTCCACCCGCTTGCCGAGCGTCCACTTGTCCTCGTCGAACCAGCTTATGCCTTCGCCCTGTTTCGTGTTCTCCCGTTCCGCATGCTGGCCGAACTTCACGTTCCGGCGCATCGGCATGAAATATACCAGGTCCTCGGACAGCAGATCGAGCCATTCCTTGAACCGTCGCTGATCCAGCAGATCAGCCTCGAGATAGAAAAAATCCTCGATCTCCTCGCGGAGCTGATACCAGGCGAGCGGACGCATCACTCGGCTGCCACCTGCATCCGCGGACGTCCCAGCAGCTCGTCCCAGGGCGCGCCATTCAGATACGCGGCGTAGACACGATAGTAGTTGCGTGGAGTCTGATCGGTCATCTGGAGCGACACATCGCCAGGGATCGGATCGTTGGTCTTGTATGCCCCCATCGATGATTGGTAATTGAACGGATAGCGGCGCGCGATCGTGCCGCGCGAGGAGGCGGTCGCGTACAGCCAGTTCTCCATGTCGTCCTGCTCGGTCATGCCGGCGGGTCCCGAGTAGCGCATGTAGTAACGGCGCAGCACATCCTTCACCTCGGCCGGCGCATCGGCATCGACCATGAAGAAGCGCCAGCCTTCGGTCTCGGTGGGGCTGTGCGGATGCCAGACGCAGATGCCGCGCGGCTGCCGCCCGTGGTACGAGGCGTTCGGGAAGAAGTTGCCGACCAGCGACATGTTGCGGGCCTTCGCGCCCAGGCGGCGCTTGCGCTCGTGGAAGCAGTGGCGGAAGTACTCGTCGACGATCGGGTGCTGGTGATAAGTCGAGACGTACTCGGTCTGCTCCGGCATCAGCGCGCCGGTCAGGCCGTGACCCTGTGGGAAGCCGACCCAGAAGCGTTGTCCGCCGGCGTATTCGTTGTCGCGCCGGCTGGATGCGCCGCGCTGGCCGGAGGGTCCCATGCCGATCATGTCAACCGAGCGGTGCGATGGGTTGTGGTAGCTGTCGCCGAGGAAGTTCTCGGCGGCGAACTTCCAGTTGGACGGGAACACCCATTTGTGGACGCCTATCACTTCGGCGCCGCCTGGCCTGCCGTCGCGGCAATCCACCACGTGATCCAGGTGTTCGGCCGCGTCGCCGAGGTAGGTCTCGAAGTCCGGCGCTTCCGGGTCCCACGATGCCCATACGGTGCCGTGGTACAGCGCGAGCTTCGGCACTTCGATCAGCGACCACTCGTCGCGGTTCAGCGTGCCTTCGTAGAGCGCGCGATACAGCGGCACGCCTTGGAGTTTGCCGTCGGTGGTGTAGCTCCACGAGTGGTACGGGCAGACGAACAGCGACGTGTTGCCTTGCTCATAACGGCAGACCTTCATGCCGCGATGGCGGCACGAATTCAGGAACACGTGCACCGCGCCTTGCGCGTCACGGCAGAGGATCACCGACTCTTCGCCCATGCGCGAGACGAAGAAGTCGCCGGGCTTGGGGATCAGGCTTTCGTGCCCGACGAACAGCCAGGCTCGGGTGAAGAGCTTGTCCAGTTCCTCGCGATACAGTTCCGGCGAGACGAAGATCTCGCGGCTGATGATGCCGCGCTGTGGGTCGATCATCTGGTCGATCGGCAAGGTCGTGGTCATTGGCGGGACCTCTCTCTGCGCCGCCGATTGTGCGGTCAGGAGCGGCCTCGGCGTCAAGCCTTGCGCAGCGGTGGTTTCGCAGGACGAGGAACCGGTTTGTGCGCCGGTCAGCGGCTCAGGGCGGATCAGCGCCGGCTTGTGTGGCCAATCGCTTGGGTGAGGGGAGGAGGGCGGCGGGGACGGGAAGCGGAAACACCCGGTCCATCATGTCCGTTATCAGGCGGGTGTAGTTGCCGCCGTGGCGGATGATGGCGCTTTGCAGAGTCCGCCACAATTTGTGGCTCGGCGTGATGCCGAGGTCGCGGCAGATGTCGGCGATCACCGCGCCGATCGGTCGGCGGCGAACCTCCGCGGCGATCTGCTCCGGCGTTGGCAAGCAGATCTCCGGGTCAAGCCCGGGGACAAGGGCGGCGAGCGGGGAGGCGGTGTTGTCTCGCGGTGCGACGGTTCGCGGGGCGCGCGGTGTGGAGTGTGTTGGGGTGCGGTGCGGCTTGGGGTCGGCGTCCAGACGGGGCGCGGTGGCGGTGATGCGCAGTTCGAGCGCGGCGGCGAGATGCAGGCCGTGGGTGATGCGCGCGAGGATCAGCGCGACATCGTCGGTGCCGAAGTGGCGGACGGAGAAGCCGAGGGCGGTGGTGCCATGCTGGCGCAGAGTGGCGGTGAGTTCGCGGCCGTAGTCGATGAGCGCGCGGACCAGGACGAGCAGGCCGAAGGAGCGGGTGGCTTGTGGGGCGGGGTCGGGGGCCGCGGCGGACATGAACGGAATAGGAACATGATTGGGCGCATGATGTCAAGGAAGAATTTCCTACCAGCCGCTTGGGCAGTATCTCAGTGTCCATCTCTAGTTGAACTTGAACGTATAGGCGAAGGCGTTTGCGATCCTCGCAGGGTGCAGCCTACTTAGAGGCGGTCAGAAAGTGGTTCTCCATAGGCACTGCCAGGCCGGCGTCGTCCACATAGGCCGCGACGCGCTCTGTGATACCTGCGATGAACGCTTGTTTACGATCGTCCGGCAAAGCCAGAAACTGTGCTGTAATGGGCGCCCCACTCACCCAACCGGTAACAAACCTCGCCGGCACCGGATAGCGCATGGGACGATCTGTGAGTGCGGTAAAGAAGACGTGGATGGCCGGCACAAGGCCGGCCATGACGGTGAACCGATTGGCCGGCGCCTTATGTTAGCGCCTATAGGGCCAAGCCCCGCCATGACGAAGGAGCACAGCCCGTGCCCGACTCGATTCACTCATTCTCCAGCACGCGCTCCGGATCGCTGCACCGTTCCGGTATGCATTTTCCCAACAACGGCCCGTTCGGACTACTCCGCTGCCACTTGCATGGGACCTCGGTCGCGACCGATCAGTGTGTCCCAGTCATCACCATTCAGATATGACGCGTAGACACGATAGTAGTTGCGTGGTGTCTGGTCGGTGATCTGTAGCGACACGTCGCCCGGAATGGGATCGTTGGTCTTGTACGCGCCCATCGATGCCTGGTAGTTGAACGGATAACGCCGCGCGATCGTTCCCTTCGACGCGGCCGTGGCATACAGCCAGTTCTCCATGTCGTCCTGCTCGGTCATGCCCGCAGGCCCGGAATAGCGCATGTAGAAGCGCCGCAGCACGTCCTTCACCTCGGCCGGCGCGTCCGCGTCGACCAGGAAGAAGCGCCAGCCCTCGGTCTCGGTGGGGCTGTGCGGATGCCATACGCAGATGCCGCGCGGCTGGCGGCCGTGATACGAGGCGTTGGGAAAGATGTTGCCGGTGAACGGCAACAGCCGCGCCTTTTCGCCGAGCCGGCGCTTTCGCTCATTGAAGCAGTGGCGGAAGTATTCATCGACGATGGGATACTGAACGTAGGATGGCTCGTATTCCATCGTGTCGGGCATCAGCACGCTATGCATGCCGTGGCCGGCCGGATGGCCGACCCACACGTGCTGGCCTTTGTTGTATTCGTTGTCGCGCCGCCCCTTCTGTCCGCGTTGCGAACTCGGCCCGATGCCGATCATGTCCACCGAGCGATGCGACGGATTGTGGTAGGTGTCGCCGAGGAAATTCTCGGCCGCGAATTTCCAGTTGGACGGGAATACCCATTTGTGGACGCCGATCACCTCCGATCCGCCGGGCCGTCCGTCACGGCAATCCAATACCTGGTCGAGGTGATCCACCGCGGTTCCGAGGTAGTCGAGGAGGTTTGGTGCCGCCGGGTCCCACGACGCCCACACGGTGCCCTTGTAAAGCGCCAACTTCGGCACCTCGATCAGCGACCATTCGTCGCGGTTCAGCGTGCCTTCGTAGAGCGCGCGATACAGCGGCACGCCTTGGAGTTTGCCGTCGGTGGTGTAGCTCCAGGAGTGATACGGGCAGACGAACAGCGACGTGTTGCCTTGCTCGTAGCGGCACACCTTCATACCGCGATGGCGGCAGGAGTTCAGGAACACGTGCACCGCGCCTTGCGCGTCACGGCAGAGGATCACCGACTCTTCGCCCATGCGCGAGACGAAGAAGTCGCCGGGCTTGGGGATCAGGCTCTCGTGCCCGACGAACAGCCAGGCGCGGGTGAAGAGCTTGTCGAGTTCCTCGCGGTAGAAGTCTGGCGAGACGAAGATCTCGCGGCTGATCGCGCCACGCTTGACGTCGATCAACTGGTCGATGGGCAGGGTCGTGGTCATCTGCCGAACCTCCTGGGCTGCGTGATTTTGCGCCGGGTGAGGGCTGGTGCGTCAAGCCCGGCGGCGACGGGATGCCATCACCGGCCGATTCCTGCTATGCAGTCACATAAACACAGAGGAGCGGTCCATGTTCCAGAAATTGCATCATGTCGCCTACCGCTGCCGCGACGCGCAGGAGACGGTGGAGTTCTACACCAAGGTGCTCGGGCTGAAATATGCCGCCGGGGAGATGACGCCGGAGGGTGCCAAGCCATATGGGGAGGAGGTCGATCTCATCCACATCTTCTTTGAATGCGGTGACGGCAGCTACATCGCGTTCTTCGATCTGCCGAGCGCGCCGCCGGCCGAGGCGGACCCGAACACGCCGAGCTGGGTCAACCACATCGCCTTCGAGGTGCCGAGCATGGAGGCGCTGCTGGAGGGCAAGCGGCGTGTGGAGGCTGCCGGCATCGACGTCCTGGGGCCGAAGGACCACGGGTTCTGCCAGTCGATCTATTTCTTCGACCCAAACAACATCCGCCTAGAGATGACGCTGCGCACTGAGGCGCCGGGGGTGCTGGACCAGATGGAGAGTGTCGCTGCGGACAAGCTGGCGGAGTGGAATGTGCGCAAGGAGCGCAAGTACGGCGTCGTGGCCTGAACCGCGATGCAGGGCGAGCTGGTCGCGATCGATGTGCCGCGCGGCAGCGGCTACGACAGCCAGAGCGGTCTGAACAATCTGTTCCCGCAGGTGTTTGGGCGGCTCGCTGCCGAGCGCTGCGACAGACGCGTCGCGTTCGTGGTGATCCACCCGACCAGCAATTTTATGGGTCACTATCTGATCGGCCCGTTGCAGCAGCGCGGACGCGCGATCCTGGCGCTGAACACCCGCTACGTCGCCAATGATGTTGCGCTCATCATGGAGCGGGCGATCCAGGACCTCGGCGCCGGCATCAGGTTCCTGCGCGAGCGCGGCTATGAACGCATCGTGCTGTGCGGCAATTCGGGCGGCGGTTCGCTCGCGGCGTTCTATCAGGCGGAGGCGGAGCATCTCAGCATCACCACGACGCCGGACGGCGCGCCGTTCGAGCTGCGTCCGGAGCAGCTTCCTCCAGTGGATGGGCTGGCAATGCTTGCCGCACATCCTGGTCGCGCGGCTACCATGGTCGAGTGGATCGATCCGGCGGTGGTTGATGAGCATGACATGCATGCGAGCGACGCGTCGCTCGATATGTACAACAAGGCGAACGGGCCGCCTTACGATGCCGCCTGGCTGCGCCGTTATCGCGCGGCACAACGTGCACGCAACGACCGCATCACCGACTGGGTACTCGGCAGGTTGGCGGCGCTGGATGCCGATCTGGATCAGGAGCTGATCAAGGACGAGCCGTTCATCGTCTATCGCACTGTTGCCGATCCGCGTTTCCTCGACCTCACGCTGGATCCAAGCGATCGTGCCGTGGCACGCAACAGGCGGTTGAATTACGGTCCGACCAACCTCGGGCGGTTCTCCACGTTGCGTTCGTTCCTCAGCCAGTGGAGCGGGCGTCTGTCCCGCGCCGATGGGCCGTCCTGCATGGCGCGCTGTTCGGTGCCGGTGCTGAATGTGATGTATTCGGCCGACACGCTGGTGTTTCCCGCGCAGTGTCGATCGTGGTCGCAGGCGGCGGGCGAACGCTGCCAGGACCACGTGCTCAAGGGTGCGACGCACTTTCTGTTGGGTCAGGACACGTTGATCGGTGAGCTGGCCGATCTGCTCGTGGCCTGGGCCGACCGGCTCTGACGCGCACCGGAAAACGCCCTCGAGATCGCGGGCCAGACCTCTGGCACGGGAGCGAGCCGAGCTTGCTGGGTGGCTTCTGCATGAGGATTGAGTAATGCTTACCCAGTCGACCTGGGAGATTGAGTTGCTCGTTCCCCGAACAGAATGCAGGCGCTGAATCTCCGTTTTGCGTGGGGCGATGGACTTGCCTGATGCCGCGCCTGCGGCACAGCGGCGATCGCCGCAATTGCGGTTCGACCGTTTCATCCTGGATCTTGACCGCGGCTCGCTGCAGCTTGATGGCAATGAGATTGCGCTTCGGCCGAAGACCTTCGCCGTTCTGCGTTATCTCAGCGAAAATTGCGCGAGGCTGGTCTCGAAAGACGAGCTGTTCGCCGCAGTCTGGCCGAACCTCGCCGTCACGGACGACACGCTGGTGCAGAGCATTGGCGAACTGCGACGCGCGCTCGGAGATGACGGTCCACGCCTGATCAGGACAGTCCCACGCCGTGGCTATCGCTTTGACTCCGATGTCTCGGTTGTTGCGGCGCCGGGTCGGTCATCGACCGAGGCGTCCCCAGCCCTGTCTGCGCCCAGCGATGCGGCTGCTCCCGCGGAGCCAGATGCTGCCGCGCCTTCGCTACCTCAGCCCGTCGCCGTCAGTTCGACACGCCCCGGCCTGCGCATCGGGCGGACCGCTTCGATCACGCTCGCCGTTTTGCTGGCCGGCGCTGTGCTGTCGGGCGGTCTCGTGGCCGCGTGGAAGCTTCAGGGCATTTTGGGGCACGTTGGTCGCGCCACGACCAACAGCCTGGAGTTCGGCACGAATCCCACGATCGCCATTCTTCCCTTCCGCGATCAGAGCGACGATCCGACGCGGGCGTATTTCGCAGATGGATTGACGCAGGACATCATCAGCGCGCTGGGCCGGTTTTCCGAGCTGACGGTGATGTCATGGAACGCCGTTTCGCCATACCGAGGCCCACCCGAAAGCCCTCGGGAGATCGCCCGCAGCATGGGGGTGCGGTATCAGGTCGAGGGCAGCGTCCGCCAGATCGGCAACCGCGTGCGCGTGAGCGCGCAACTTGTCGATGCGGACGGAAGGGTGCTTTGGTCGGCCCGCTTCGACGAGGCACTGGCGGACGTCTTCGCCTTGCAGGACAAGATCACCGCTCAGATCGCCGGAGCCTTGGCGATCCAGGTGGCACAGGTCGAGCAACGGCGTGCGGCGGCCAGGCCGACCGAAAGTCTCGAAGCGTACGATTACGTTCTGCGCGCCAGACCGGCACTGCAGCGACCGACGCGCGCGAACAACGTGGAGGCGCGCGCACTCCTCAGGCGTGCGATCCAGCTCGACCCGAACTATGCCGCCGCATACGCCGGACTTGCCGATAGCTATCATATCGCCGTATCGATGGGCTGGGCGGAATCGCCGTCAGAATCCCTGGGCCGTGCACAGGAAATGGCAGACAAGGCGCTGAGCATCGACGTTTCCGATGTGCGCGCGCATGTCATCCTGGGCCGTATTCATATCTTCTATCATCGCTACGAACAGGCGATGGCGGAGCTGGACCGCGCGCTTGCGATCAATCCCAACGATGCCAACGGCCTCGCCGGCCGCGGCAATACCTTGATGTGGATGGGGCAGACGGACACTGCGATCGAGGCGCTGGAGGCGGCACAGCGTATCGACCCCGAGATGAATGCGGTCGATCGGTTCGCCCTCAGCCTGGCGTACTACCTGAAGCACCGTTATGACGCGGCGATCGAGCAGGCAGAGCTCAATCTCCGCGGCACGGCGGGAGCGAATTTCAGTCGAGACGTGCTCGCGGCGGCCTACGCGCAGAACAACCGGCCCGAGGACGCCGCGCGTGTCGTGACCATGATCCACCGCCTGGACCCGTCGTTCGATCCGCTGACTTTTGGCAGCAAATTCCTCAATCCGGCCGATCTCGATCATCTGCGCGATGGCTTCCGCAAGGCCGGCCTCTACACCGGCGAGGCCATCCCCGCGCCGCCGGTGAATGTTCGCTAATGGTCCGGCAGCATGGCGCGGTTCTGATTCGCTTTGGCGATGTTCGCCGACAGGTCTTGCTGAAACATGGCCGGGCCGAATGGGGGCGCCTTGCCAAACACGTAGAGCTTCCCGTCACTGATCAGCCAGTTCTCCGGGTTCGCCACGACGACTTCACCATTGGCCAGCGCCATTGCGCAGAAGTTCCCGAATTGCGGCGCGTAGCGCACGGGATCGGCCATGAAAAGCTCGCGGTGCTCGGCGCTTGAGAAGCGGTAGCGGTGCTCGTCCCATTCATATTCGATCTCCGGCAGACCATGCGTCGGCTTGCCGTCGGTGAAATAAGCGACCGGGTCATAGCCCTTGATCGCCAGCGGCACATCCTCCGCGGCGACGCACCGGGACGCTCCTGCCATTTGGGAGCCTGTAGCAAATACAAGAAACCCACGAATGGTGCTTCGCCGCGAGACGTTGGGCATGGCACACCCCCCCTCTGCATTGTTTATCGAGACCGACGAGACCACGCTCTTGCCATGTCATCGTTCTGCTTACGGGGCAAGGCGGGCGCGATTAGCCGGCATGCGCACGGCGAGACCAGGACCGGCGGCCCACGCCTCACTCGAAACTGGCGGGCGACGCGAATGGTCTTTTGGCGTTCACCACGAACATGACAAGCTGGTCCAGATCGGTCGTGCCGGCACTGAACACCTCCATCGGCATGTCTCCACCATGCCCATTCATAAACTCGCCAGCCTCCGCATAGCTCACGCCGTGCGGGGTCTTTTGGCCCATCCGGCCACTCAGCACGAAGAAGGCTTCGGCACCCGGATGCGAGTGCACCGGCGTCTTGGCTCCCGGCGGGCCACCGCTATGGGTGATTCGCAGCAGATACTCGGGGGCTGTAATCGGCGGCACGGGGCCAACCTCCGCCACCTTGGTTCCACCGGCGATCGTGCCGCCCTTGGGACCGAGCGTTAGCAGCCAAACCTTGCCCGCGGCTTCGGCAGCCAGTGACGTCGGGCCCTCGGCAGCGTGCGCCTGTGCGAGCGTGGGGAAATTCTCGACCCACCAATACAGCGGCCCGGCCGGCAGCTGCGCAAGCTTCTTCTCGGCGACCGGCGTGACAACGAATTGCGGTTGCGCCGTTGCTGTCGATGGCGCCAGCCACAAACTCATCATTGACAGGGCGAATGCCAAGACAGCAAGCGGCCGGGAGCTGGCCATTCGAGACATCATTTTGTCCTCCTGGATTGTCCATTTGCGCCGGCGCAAGGCCAGTCACGCCGGTGAGCAGACCAGATCGGCCGTTTGCAGTAACGAAAGAAACCGAAGAGAACACCGAAAAATGGCGATAATCAAACTCACGCCGGATCCAAGCGATCGTGCCGTGGCACGCAACAGGCGGCTGAATCACGGGCCGACCAACCTCGGGCGGTTCTCCACGTTGCGCTCCTTCCTGAGCCAGTGGAGCGGGCGTCTTTCGCGCGCGGATGGTCCGTTGTGCATGGCGCGTCCCCTCCCGCAAAGGGAGGGGAGGACCACTATCATTTCACCCGATCGAGATGCGCCGTGGCTGGGCTTCCTTCGCCTTCGGTAGAGTGAGGGTCAGCACCCCATCGTCAAGCTGCGCGCTGATCCCCTCCTGGTCGATCTTGTCGGACAACGTGAATGACCGGGTATAGTGGCCAACGTTGTACTCGGTATAGACCGGCTCCATTCCTTCGTATTTCGCGAAGTCGATGCGGCCGTCAACGCGCAGCACGCCGTTCTCCAATGCCACGTTGACGTCCTTCCTCTCGACGCCAGGCATTTCCATCACAACGCAGAGCGCCTGATCGGTCTCGTAGATATCGGCGAATGGAACAAAATAGCGGCCGGGAACGGTCTTCTCGTCCTTGCTCACCAGCTCCTTCTTGTCGCGCACCGCGAGTTCCTGTGCAGTTGCCATCGTGTCCTCCTTTGCACAACAGGCTGTCACGCCACCTGGATTGACCGGGGCTTGTCGCGCTCGGCGCGCGGCAGGAACAGGGCGAGGATGCCATCGCGGCATTCGGCCTTGACGCCGTCAGGGTCGACCTCGATCGGCAAGTGTCACGGCTCTGTCGAAGCGGCCCGCCAGTCGCTCGCGCCGATGCAGGCTTGCCTTCTCGGGGTGGCTGACCGATTTGTTGCCGGCCAGGCGGATGGTGTTGCCCTTGACCTGCACCTCTAGCTCCGACTTCTGGACGCCGGGTATCTCGGTGATGATGCAGAAGTCGTCGCCCTTGCGGAACACGTTCACCGGCGGATAGCTGCCGCCGCCGCTCGGACCAGAGGCCAGCCAGCCGCTTGTCCGGAACGTATCCAGCGCCTGCTGCAGGCTTGAGAGCGCATCGAATGGATCGGCAAACAGTGCCATTGTTCTCACTCCCTCCTTGCTGCTCAGGCAGGAAGCGCGAGACGCGTCAGCCGCGCCGGCCCAGTGCTTGGCACTCCCTGGCCATGAGTGCCAAGCCAGTTAGGAATCGCAACGGGAGCCGTCAAGGGTCCCCGCGCGGGAGTTTCTGATGCGCGGAAATACTCGCCCGAACTCACAGATCGATCGCGAAGCCGCGCAGCGCCAGCACGACGAGCAGCGTCGCGTTGAGCAGCATCACCACCGGTGCGGCGGCGGCGGCTGCGCGATGCCAGCGGCGTCCCGCCGCCTGTCCCGCTATTCCGACCGCCACCAGCGCCGGAGCGGTGCCAAGCCCGAAGCTCAGCATGCCTATGGCGCCGTACGCCGGGTTGCCGCTTGCCGCGCTGGTGGCCAGCGCGGCGTAGAGGAAACCGCACGGCAGGAAGCCGAGTACGATGCCGAGCGGGTAGCCGCCGCTGGTGCGCCTTGCGAGCCGAGAGATGGCGCGGGTCCAGCCGGCAGGCGCGCGATCCAGTCCCGGCAGAACGCGCGCGACCTGCGCCAGGAACAGCGCGGCTCCGAGCAGCAGGAGGCCACCCGATAAGGCGCCGAACCATGGCAGCCGGCCCATCGCGGTGGCTCCCAGCGCGCCAAGCCCCGCATACGTTGTCAGCCGTCCGAGGTGATAGGGCAGCAGTGCGCCACGGCTGACGCGCTGCCACTCGCACAGCCGGGTCGCAGGCAGCCGTGCCATGCCGTCGGCAACCTGGCCCAGCACGAATCCGCCGCACATCGGCACGCAGTGCATCGTGCTGCCGGCGGCGCCGGCGAGGAACAGGCCGAGCAACAGCCCACCGGAGCCCACGCCGGTGCCACACCAGGCCGCGAAGGCGGAGATCACTGCGCCCGGAAACTCCGCCGCCCTTTGCGGGAGGGGGACGGGGGGAGGGGGCTGTGGCGCGGGAAAACGACCATGGGCAAGTTTCTCCATCCCTTCGTCATCCCACATTGATCCAGATCAATGATCCATTAACGCGGGCACGGCAGTTTCCCTGGGACCCCTACCGGAGCGTTCCATGGATATCGAGCCAAGCGACTTCATCGTCGGCCTGTTGATGGCCGCGCTCGGCCTGATCGGCCTCATCCTCGCCTCCGGCGCGATGGACGACGGGATGTACGTGTTCGGCTTCTCGCTGTTCGGTTTCGCCTGCGTCTTCGTATTCGGCCTTGTGCGTCGGCATTTCGACAGACTGGAGGCCCGCCGTCATGGCTGATGCTTCCCTCGCCATGTCGCGCCCGGTCCCCGACTACAACGAGGCGGTGGTCAAGAAATTCGTCATCGCCGCCGTGTTCTGGGCGATCGTCGCATTTCTTGTCGGCGTCTACCTGGCCACCGAACTTGCCTGGCCACAGTTCAATCTCGGCCTCTCGTTCATCAACTTCGGCCGCCTGCGCCCGGTGCACACCTCGGCCGGCATCTTCGCCTTCGGCGGATCGATGTTGTTCGGCACCTCGTTCTACGTGGTGCAGCGCACCTGCCGGACCCGGTTGTTCGGCGGCGAGGCGCTCGCGAACTTCGTGTTCTGGGGCTACCAGTTCTTCATCGTGATGGCCGCGCTGTCCTACGTGATGGGCTACAGCAAGAGCCAGGAATACGCCGAACCGCAATGGCACATCGATCTCTGGCTGACCATCGTCTGGGTCGCCTACGCGGTCATCTTCGTCGGCACGCTGATGAAGCGCGAGGAGCCGCATATCTATGTGGCCAACTGGTTCTATCTCGCCTTTATCCTGACGGTCGCCGTCCTCCATATCGGCAACAACCTCGTCGTTCCGATCTCGGTATTCTCCTCGCAGGGCTACTCCATGGCATCGGGCGTGCAGAACGCGATGATCCAGTGGTGGTACGGCCACAACGCGGTGGGCTTTTTCCTGACCGCCGGCTTCCTGGGGATGATGTATTACTTCATTCCGAAGGCTGCCAACCGTCCGATCTATTCATACCGGCTCTCCGTGGTGCATTTCTGGTCGCTGGTGTTCCTATATATCTGGGCCGGTCCGCATCACCTGCATTGGACCGCGCTGCCTGACTGGACCCAGACACTGGGCATGGCGTTCTCGATCATGCTGTGGATGCCGTCCTGGGGCGGCATGATCAACGGCCTGATGACCCTGTCGGGCGCGTGGGACAAGTTGCGTACGGATCCCGGTTTGCGCTTCTCGGTCACCGCTGTCGGCTTCTACGGCATGTCAACATTCGAGGGCCCGGTGATGTCGGTGCGCGACGTCAACGCGCTGTCGCACTACACCGACTGGGGCATCGGTCACGTGCATTCCGGCGTGCTGGGCTGGGTGGCGTTCATCAGTTTCGGCGCGCTGTATTACCTGGTGCCGGTGCTGTGGAAACGCAGCGCGCTGTATTCGACGCGCCTGGCGTCCTGGCACTACTGGATCGCGACGCTGGGCATCGTGTTCTACATCACCTCGATGTGGGTCGCCGGCATCATGCAGGGCCTGATGTGGCGCGCCTACGACCAGTTCGGCTTCCTGCAATACTCGTTCGCGGAATCCGTCGTCGCGGTGCATCCGTACTACGTGATCAGGCTGTTGGGCGGACTGCTGTTCCTCACTGGCGCGCTGATCATGGTCTACAACCTGATCCAGACGGTGCGCAGTCGTACCACCGAGCAGCCAGTGATGCGTCCGGCGCCTTTGGCCGGGCTCGGGCCGGCCATCGCCGTGGCGGGAGAATAAGCCAATGTTCATCCGTCACGAGTTCATCGAGCGCAACGCATTCCTGCTGCTGGTGCTGACCCTGGTCACCATCGCGGTCGGCGGCATCGTCGAGGTGGTGCCGCTGTTCACCATCGAGACCACCGTCGAGCATGTGAAGGGCGTGCGCCCCTATTCGCCACTCGAGCAGCGTGGCCGCGACATCTATGTGCGGGAAGGCTGCTACCTGTGCCACAGCCAGCAGATCCGTGCGCTGCGCGACGAGGTGGAGCGCTACGGCCACTTCTCGCTGGCGGCGGAGAGCATGTACGATCATCCGTTCCAGTGGGGCTCCAAGCGTATCGGGCCAGATCTGGCACGCGTCGGCGGCAAGTATTCCAGTGACTGGCACTACGCACATCTGAACAATGCGCAGAGCGTCGTGCCGGAGTCGCTGATGCCGCACTACGCATTTCTGGCGAACACGCCGCTTGAGACTGACGATATCGTCGCTCGCCTGCGAACGCTGCGCACCGTGGGTGTTCCTTATACGGATGACGAGATCACCAATGCCGCAGCCGATCTTGCGGCCCAGGCCAATCCGAACGCCGACAACAGCAGCCTGCTGAAGCGCTATCCGAAGGCTGTGACGGTGCCCGGCGATGGTCGCGTTGTGACTGAAATGGATGCGCTGGTGGCGTATCTCCAGGTGCTTGGCACGATGGTCGACTTCGCTGATCCCGCCAACGAACGGTTGCAGCAATGATGACCGTGATCATGTGGGTCCAGCATAACTGGATCGCCCCGGTGATCGCCGTGTTCGTGCTGATCCTGCTCACCACCTACTGGCCGGGGCGCAAGTCCCAGATCGAGCGGCATGGCCGTATCCCGCTCGAAGACGACCGCTGAGGAGCGCCGCTGTGCCAACCAAGATCGAGAAGGACATCGTGACCGGCCAGGATACCACCGGTCACGAGTGGGATGGCCTGAAGGAGCTTAATACGCCGCTGCCCAAGTGGTGGGTGTACGTGCTCTACGCCACTATCGCATGGGCCGTGGTGTGGTGCGTGCTGTACCCGTCAGTGCCGGGTATTACCGGCTATTTCCACGGCGTGCTGGGCTACTCGCAGCGCACCGCGGTGAACAACGACGTGCGCGCGGTTGCCGAGCTGCGTGCGGGCACGATGGACAGGATCAAGGCGCTGTCGTTCGCCGAGATCCGCAAGGACCCGCAGCTCATGGCGGCGGCCAATACCGCTGGACGCATCGCCTTCGCCAACAACTGTCAGCCCTGCCACGGCGCTGGCGGCGGCGGTGAGCCTGGTTATCCGGCGCTCGCCGCCGGCGGGTGGATCTGGGGTGGTTCGCTCGATGCGATCCAGCAGACCATCACCTACGGTATTCGCAGCGGCGACGACAAGGCGCGCGAGTTGCAGATGCTGCGCTTTGGTGTCGATGGCATTTTGAAACCAGCCGAGATCCAGCAGGTCGCCGACTATGTGATGACGCTGTACGGCAACGCCGAGCCGGGCAAGGACGTGTCCGCCGGCAAGAAGCTGTTCGCCGACAACTGCGCCGTGTGTCATGGCGACGCGGGGCAGGGTGATCGTGAGAAGGGTGCTCCGCGACTGGCCTCCCACGTCCATCTCTATGGCAACGATCGTGCCACCGTGGTGGGACAGATCACCTCGCCGCGGATGGGCGTGATGCCGGCGTGGCACACGCGGCTCGACGAAGCCACCATCAAGAGCCTGGCGCTGTACGTGCATTCGCTGGGCGGGGGTGAGTGATGGTGCAGGCCAACAACCGGACGGCATATTCCCCGCCCCCCATCCCCCTCCCGCAAGCGGCGGGAGAGTAAGGGCGATGTCTCGCATCAGCAAAGCAGATCGCCTGCTTCAGCTTCAGCGCGAGGAGGCCGGGGATCATCTCTACGCCAACCGCGTGCGGGTCTATCCGAAGTCGGTGCGTGGCCCGGTGCGCAACGTCAAATGGGCGGTGCTGATCGTCTGTCTTGGCGTCTACTATCTGCTGCCCTGGCTACGCTGGCATCGCGGCGTCAACCAGCCGGACCAGGCGGTGCTGCTGTCGATCTGGCATGAGCGCTTCTACTTCTTCAATCTCGAGTTCTGGCCGCAGGACATCTACTATCTGACCGGCCTGCTGATCATGGGCGCGGTCACTTTGTTCCTGGTCACCAGCCTGCTCGGTCGCGTCTGGTGCGGCTACACGTGTCCACAGACCGTGTGGACCGATCTCTTCATGTGGATCGAATGCCTGATCGAAGGTGATCGCAACGAACGCATGAAGCGCGACGCAGAGCCGGTGACGTTCGACACTGCGTGGCGGAAGACACTCAAGCACGCGGCATGGCTCGGCATCGCATTCTGGACCGGCGGTGCATGGATCATGTACTACGTCGATGCGCCGACGGTGACAGTGGAATTCTGGACCGGCACCGCTTCGAAGGAGGTGTATTTCTTTACCTTCCTGTTCACCGCCACGACGTACCTGTTGGCGGGCTGGGCACGCGAGCAGGTCTGCACGTACATGTGCCCGTGGCCTCGCTTCCAGTCCGCCATGCTGGACGAACAGACCGTCACTGTGACGTATCAGGGCTGGCGAGGCGAACCGCGCGCGCGTGGCAAGCGACATGATGTTGCACCTGCCGGCGATTGCATCGACTGCGGAGCCTGTGTCACCGCGTGTCCCACCGGCATCGACATCCGCGACGGCATCCAACTCGAGTGCATCAACTGCGGACTGTGCGTCGACGCGTGCAATCATGTAATGGAACGCACGGGGCGGCCAAAATGGCTGATCACCTGGGACACGCTGGCCGACCAGGCGGCCAAGGCGGAAGGTCGGCAGACCACGCTTCATCTGTTTCGGCCGCGCACGATCATCTACATGTCGGCGCTGTTTCTCGCGGCGGTGGTGATGACGGGTGCGCTGGCGATGCGTTCGTCTGTGGGTCTGTCGGTGCTGCATGACCGCGCGCCGTTGTTCGTGCGTTTGCCCAATGGCGATCTGCGCAACGGCTACACTGTGAAGATCGTCAACAAGGGTCCGAATGTCGCGCTGTTCGAACTGCGCAGCGATGGTCTGAACGGCGCGTCGCTGGCCGAAGCAGACGAGGGATTGGGACCGGCGAGCCGGCTTGGCCTGATGGTGAAGGGAGACAGCGTCGGCACGTTTCGCGTCACCGTGGCCGGTGAACCGGAGAAGCTGGTCGATGGCTCGCAGGGTGTCGATTTTCTTTTACGCAATACCGAGACAGGCGAGCAGACGGTGTATCACTCACTGTTCATGGGGCCGCGATGAGATCGATGTGGCGCTTCTTCCCGCTGGGGGTCGTGGCTGGGCTAGGCCTGGTCGTCGTGGTCAATGCCGGCCTGATCTATGCCGCGCTGCGCACGTTCCCCGGGCAGGCGGGCAAGGAAGATTTCGCTCTGAGCAACCATTACGACGCGGTGCTTGACCGCGAGCAGCGCGAGGCAGCGCTTGGGTGGAGCGTGGTAGCGGTGACCGACGCAGCAGGTCGGCCGGAGGTGACGCTGACCGATCGCAACGGCGCGCCGCTGAACGGTGCGTCGGTGGCGGCATCGGCCGAGCGTCCGCTGGGCGCGCCGGAAGAGCGGGCGCTGGCGTTTAGGGAAGCGACACCCGGGCACTACGTGGCGAGTGCGGCACTGCCGGCACCCGGACAGTGGGAGCTGACGCTGTCGGCTTCGTACGGGGGGCACGACATGGCGGCGACGCGGCGGGTGATCGTGCATTGAGTCTCTTCCACTTCGCCCCCTCCCCCCAAACCCCTCCCGCGAGGGGAGGGGGAGCAGATGTTTTGGCCACCTCAGCCTCAGCCACGTGTCTGCACTGCAACCTGCCTACTGGCCGAGGGCGCCGTTTCTGCTGTCCTGGCTGCGCCGCGGCGTACGAGACCATCCAGACGCTCGGCCTCGGGCGCTACTACGCGCAGCGGATCCTCGATCCGACATTGCGCGCACTCCGACCCGAACCAGCGGAACGTCGTGACCTGTCCCGCTTCATCGCAACCCGCTCTGACGGCACGCACGAACTTGTCCTTGCGATCGACGGTCTGCAATGCGGCGCCTGTGTCTGGCTGATCGAGTCGGTCCTTGCCGGCGAACCAGACGTGCTGACCGGCCGCGTCAACATGACCACCCGTCGCCTGCGCCTGGTGTGGCGCGGTGCAGCGGATCGCGCGATGTCCCTCGTCGATACGATCGAGGGCCTTGGCTATCGCCTCGTGCCATTCGATGCGGCATCGCTCGCCGCCGCTTCGGACAGCACCGACAGGGCCCTGATCCGAGCGCTCGCCGTGGCAGGCTTCGCCGCCGGCAACGTGATGCTGCTTTCGATTGGCATCTGGGCCGGCGAGGTCGGCGGACTGCTGCACGACATGGGGCCCGCGACGCGCGACCTGCTGCACTGGTTCTCCGCGTTGATTGCCATGCCGGCCATCGCCTATGCCGGGATGCCGTTCTTCACGTCCGCCGCCGCGGCGCTGCGTCAGATGCGGACCAACATGGACGTGCCGATCAGTCTCGGCGTTGTGCTGGTCACCGGCATGAGCCTCGTGCAGACAATGCAGGGCGGGGCTCATACCTACTTCGAATTCAGCAATCACGCTGCTGTTCTTCCTGTTGATCGGCCGTGTGCTGGACCATCGCGCCCGCGGCCAGGCGCGCGCCACCGCCGAGCAGTTGCTGACATTGCGTGCCTCTGACGTCGCGGTGCTGCGATCCGACGGCGGCACCGAACGTCGCAGCCAGCATGTCATCGTGCCCGGCGATCAGGTGCTGGTCGGTCTGGGTGAGCGGATCGGCGTCGATGGCGTGGTCGAGCGCGGTACATCGTTGCTCGATGCCAGTCTCGTCACCGGCGAAAGCCTGCCGATCGCCGCGGCGCCTGGGTCGCAGGTATTTGCCGGCACGCTCAATCTCGGCATGCCGCTGACGATACGTGCGACTGTCACCGGCAATGGTACGCTGCTCGCGGAATGCGCACGGCTTATCGACGCCGCCGAGGCGCGACGTTCGCGCTTTGTGGTGCTCGCCGATCGCGTGGCACGCCGCTACGCGCCCGCCGTGCACGTCACGGCGCTGCTGACCTTCCTGTGGTGGTACTTTGCCGCCGGCGTATCCGTCAGTCAGGCGCTGCTGACCGCGAGCGCGGTGTTGATCATTACCTGCCCCTGCGCATTGGCGCTTGCGGTCCCGATGGTGCAGGTGATCGCCACCGGCCGGCTGTTCCGTTCCGGCGTGCTGCTGAAGTCGGCGACCGCGCTGGAGCGCCTGGCCGATGTAGATACAATCGTATTCGACAAGACCGGCACGCTGACCGAGCCAACGATGCCGCTGGTTAGAGGACGGGGCCTCGATCAGGCTGCGTTGCGCGTTGCCGCGTCGCTTGCCGCAGGCAGTCGCCACCCACTCGCACGCTCGCTCCTGGCGGCGTCGGGACCGGTCGCGGTGGCGGATGATCTGGTCGAGCATCCCGGACAAGGATTGCAGGCGGGCGATGTCCGTTTGGGCAGCCGGGCATTCGCAATGTCATGTGGTGACGGTCATGAAGCCGCGGGACCGGAGCTGTGGCTTGCGCGCCCCGGTCACCAACCGGTGTGCTTTCGCTTTGCCGAGACATTGCGAGCGGACGCATCAGCGACGGTGGCAAGGCTGCGGAGCCTTGGCCTCGATCTGCGCCTCCTCTCCGGGGATCATGCCGCGGCGGTGGTGCCGATCGCTGCCGCGCTCGGCATCGAGGATTGGCAGGCGGAGCACACGCCGGTGCAGAAGGTTGCGGTGGTCGAGGCATTGGCGCGTTCCGGCAGGAAGGTGCTGATGGTTGGCGACGGCCTGAATGACAGCCCTTCTCTTGCCGCCGCAAGCGTCTCAGCCTCGCCCGCAAGCGCTGCGGATATCAGCCAGACCGTCGCCGACGTGGTGTTCCAGGGCAGCCTGCTGGCTCCGGTCGCGGCGGTAATCGAGATGGCGCGGCGCGCGCGCAGCGTGATGCGGCAGAACCTTGCGCTGTCGATCGGCTACAACGCGCTGATGGTGCCGCTGGCAGTTGCGGGCTTTGTCACGCCGTGGCTTGCGGCGGCGGCGATGTCGAGTTCGTCGCTGCTGGTCATGGCGAACAGTTTTCGGCTGCGGGGCAGATTGGCATGAACGTCATCCTGTATCTGCTCGGCGCAAGCCTGATCCTCGGTGGTGGCGGACTGGCGATCTTCCTGTGGTCACTGCGCTCTGGTCAGTACCGAGGACCTGGAGGGCGCCGCTAACCGCATTTTGTTCGACGACGATCAACGATAGGGCGACCTCACTCCCTCTCCCGCGTGGCGGGGGAGTGTAGGGCGGGGGTGTCGCATGAGGTAATTGTCCAACTCGCCAACCTCCGCGGCACTCATGTGCAATCCAAGCTTGCTCCGCCGCCACAGGATGTCCTCAGCGGTCGTGGCCCATTCGGTGCGGACCAGCCAATCGACTTCGCGCTCGGAAAGGTCGGCGCCGAATATGCGCCCCATCGCCGCCGGTTCGCGTGCATCGCCAAGCACGTCGTCCGTCATCGTGCCATACGCGCTGATCAGGCGTCGCAGCGTCGCATCAGGCAGGAACGGGTAGCGTTGGGACAGGTCGGCGCGGACTCGCTCGATGCCATCCCACGGAAAATCACCGCCCGGCAACGCAACGCCTGAAGTCCACGCGCGGCCCATGCCGGGAAACCACTGCTGCAACTTCGCCAACGCGGCCTCGGCCAGCCTTCGATACGTGGTGATCTTGCCGCCGAACACTGACAAAAGCGGGGGCTCCTCCAACGTCAATACGTAGTCGCGCGTTGCCTCCTGAGCCTTCCCGGCGCCGTCATCGAGCAACGGCCGCACCCCTGCGTAGCGCCACACGATATCCGACGGTGCGACCGGGGCGCGCAGATACTCGCTGACCGCGTCGCACAGGTACTGTTCGTCCTCACTGGAACTCGCCACGGCGGAAGGATCGCCGTGGAAATCCTCATCGGTGGTGCCGATGAGCGTGAAGCTCTGCTCATACGGGATAGCGAAACAGATGCGACCGTCGGCGTTCTGGAAGATATAGCTGCGATCGTGCGCATAGAGCCGCGGCACGATGATGTGGCTGCCCTTTACCAGCCTGACGCGCTGAGGCTCCGCCGCACCGACCACATCGTGAAGCACGCGCGTTACGTAAGGACCGCCGGCATTCACCAGCACGCTTGCTTCGGCCGTGGCGCCGCCCTCCAGCATCAGATGCCACACACCATCCGCGTGCCTGGCGCCGACGCAGCGAGTGCGCGTGCGAATGTCGGCACCGCGCGCCGCTGCATCACGTGCGTTCAGCACCACGAGCCGTGCGTCATCAACCCAGCAGTCAGAATACTCGAACCCGCGCGTGAACTCCGGCCGCAGCGGCGCGCCGGCGGGATCCGCGCGCAGGTCCAGCGAGCGCGTACCCGGAAGAATCTCCCGACCGCCAAGATGGTCGTAGAGGAACAGCCCCAGGCGGATCAGCCGCCATGATCGCAGCCCGGCATGATGCGGCAGCACAAAGCGCATCGGTCGAATGATGTGCGGCGCGATGCGCAGCAGCACCTCACGTTCGGCGAGCAACTCTCGTACCAGGCGAAACGCATAGTGTTCCAGATAGCGCAGGCCGCCATGGATCAACTTGGTTGAGGCAGACGAGGTGCCGCTCGCCAGGTCGCCCTGTTCGACCAGCAGTACAGACAGTCCACGACCCGCGGCGTCGCGCGCGATGCCGCAGCCGTTGACGCCGCCGCCGATGATCGCGAGATCGAACAGCCTGGTGCCCCACGTGGCGGCCGTGTGATCGGCGTCCTTCATGGGCGACTGGATGGATAGTGACCACAACGCATGTCGGTCGCGGCAAGGACGACCAGCGGTGCGGTGCCACGGCGACGGACAGCGCGGTGTCCCGAAAAGTCCCAACTCATTTGCTCAGCGATCCCCGGGCGTGCAGATACCCCTGAGCTCTACGCCACTGCCACCGGCTCTGCCTTTACCATCGGCAGCTCCTCCGCCGTCAGCGTCTCGTGCGACAGCAGCGACGCCGCCCCGTTGTCGAGTGCAGCCCGGTTCTCCCGCAAGATCTCCACCGCGCGCTCCAGCGCACCCTCCAAGTGTGATCGCACCGCCTGATCGATCTCGCGCGCGGTTTCGTCGGAGAACCGTCGTTGCTGCCAGAACGCGCCAGGCTGGTTCAGGAACTGCCCCTGCTCGGTATCCCACGCCACCGGTCCCAAGTTCTCATCCATGCCGAAGCGGAGCACCATCCCCCGCGCGATGTCCGTCGCTTTCGCCAGGTCATCGGCCGCGCCGGTGGAGATGTCCTCGCCCAGCAGGGTTTCCGCTGCGCGCCCGCCCATCAGAACTGTCATCTTGTCGTCCAGCTCCCGCCGCCCCATCAGGAACCGGTCGTCCGTCGGGCGCTGCAGCGTGTAGCCCAGCGCGCCTATGCCCCGCGGAATGATCGACACCTTCTGTATCGGATCGCTCCCCGGAATCGCCAAAGCCACCAGTGCATGACCCATCTCATGGTAGGCGACGACGCGCCGTTCGCGCGGGATCAGAATGCGCGACTTCTTCTCCAGTCCCGCGACGATCCGTTCCACAGCGCCGGTGAAGTCATCCATTCTTATCGACTCTGCCCCCCGCCGTGTCGCGAGTACCGCCGCCTCATTCCCCAGATTGGCCAGGTCTGCCCCGGTGAAGCCTGGGGTCAGCGCCGCGATGTCCTCCAGCTTGACGTCCGTCGCGAGCTTCAGGTTTTTCAGGTGGATGCGGAGGATATCGACCCGGCCCTTCTTGTCCGGCCGGTCCACCAGCACCTGCCGATCGAACCGACCGGCTCGGAGCAGCGCAGGGTCAAGGATCTCCGGCCGGTTGGTCGCTGCCAGGATCACGATCGCCACTGACCGATCGAACCCGTCCATCTCGGCGAGCAACTGGTTGAGCGTCTGCTCCTTCTCGTCCTGTCCCCCCATCGGACTCACGCCACGCGCGCGTCCCAACGCATCCAACTCGTCTATAAATATGATGCACGGTGCCGTCTTTCGCGCCTGTTCGAACAGGTCGCGCACCCGGGCGGCGCCAACGCCCACAAACATTTCGACGAACTCGGCGCCATTGGTTGAGTAAAAGGGCACTCCCGCCTCGCCTGCGACCGCGCGTGCCAGCAGCGTCTTGCCGGTGCCTGGAGGCCCAACCAGCAGAATGCCGCGTGGGATATGCGCGCCCAGCCGAGTGAACTCCTCCGGCCGCCTCAGGAAGTCGACGATTTCGTGCAGTTCATCCTTCGCCTCGTCCACCCCGGCCACATCGGCGAATGTGACCTTCACATCGGTCTCAGCCACGAGCTTGGCTTTCGAGCGGCCGACCGACAGCAGTCCGCCGCCGAACCCGCCCCCAAACCCGCCGCCGCGCCCGCCCATCATCATCCGCGAGGCAAACATCCAGATGCCGACGAACAGCAGCGGCGGCAGCACCCACGACAGCAGTGTGCCAAGAGCGCCGCCATCGGTCGCACTGCCAGTGAATTCGACATTGTGCTTGGCAAGTTGGCCGGCGAGGTCGGGTGGGACCTGCACCGTGCTGAAGTTGCTGCGCCCGTCGGGCAGCGACTCGGTCAGGGTGCCGCGGATGACGTTACCCGCCACGGTGACCTGCTTCACCTTGTTGGCGTCGAGGTATTGCTGGAACTGACTGTACGGGATCACATCGGTGCCCCCGCCGCCTGCGCCGCCGAACAGGCCGAGCGCCGAGATAACCACGAGTCCTGCGACGATCAGCCAGATCGAGGAAGAAAGGTTCGGTTTCGGCGCGGCCACGCGAGTGCCTCCTGACAGGGAAACAAATGTGGACCGCGGTTTCGCCGCCAGCAACAGCGCGGCTGGCCACGAACTATTTCTTCACGTCTCAGGCGTAGTGCTGTCCTTCGCGCAAGAGCGCAGCCACGCCAGGTGGAAGGACAAAACGGCCCGTCCCTGGTTTCGCCTTCCCCAGGAGATGGGCCGTGTCAGTCGTCATCAGTCTCGGCAATGCCGGCAATACGGCAACCTTCAGCACCGTCGATACGCTTACTTCCGGCACGGGTGCGGACACCATTTTACTGACTGGAACGATCGCCAACGCCAGCATTGATCTTGGAGCCGGCAGCGACACTCTCACCCTGGGCAATGGCACCAATTCGGCCACGGTGGCCAACACCGAGACCATCGCCGGCGGCACCGGTGCCGATACCATCACCCTGGGCACCGGGTTCACCACCGCGATGCAGATCGATCTCGGCACCGGCGCCAACAAGCTCACCCTCGCCGCCGGCGGCAACACCGGCTCGGTCAGCAACGTCAACACCCTGATCGGCGGCTCGGGCGCCGATGCCATCACTCTCAACACCGCTCTCACCGGCGGCTCCGTCGACCTCGGCGCCGGCAACGACACCCTCACCTTCGGCAGCTTCACCAATTCCGCCACGGTGGCCAACACCGAGACCATCGCAGGCGGTACCGGCAACGACACCGTCACCCTGAGCACCGCCGTGTCCAACGCCTCCGTCGATCTCGGCGCCGGCAGCGACAGCCTCATCTTCGGCAACTTCACCAACTCCGCCACAGTGGCCAACACCGAGACCATCACCGGGGGAACCGGGGCCGACAGCGTCACACTGAGCGGCGCGTTGACAACGGCCATGGCGGTCGACCTCGGCGCAGGCAGCAACAAGCTCAGCCTGGCCAACGTCGCCAACACCGGCACCGTCAAGAACACCACCACACTGATCGGTGGCACCGGCGCCGATACCATCACCCTGGGTGCCGCCGCTGTCAGTGCCTCGATTGACCTCGGCGGCGGCAGTGACACCCTCACCTTCGGCAACTTCACCAATACCGCCACGGTGGCGAACACCGAGACCGTCACCGGCGGCACCGGCGCCGACACCATCACCCTTGGCACCGGCTTCACCACCGCGATGCAGATCGATCTCGGCACCGGGGTCAACAAGCTCACCCTCGCCGCCGGCGGCAACACCGGCTCGGTCAGCAACGTCAACACCCTGATCGGTGGCTCGGGCGCCGATGCCATCACTCTCAACACCGCTCTCACCGGCGGCTCCGTCGATCTCGGCGCCGGCAACGACACGCTCACCTTCGGCCGCTGCCACCAACTCCGCCACGGTGGCCAACACCGAGACCATCGCAGGCGGTACCGGCAACGACACCGTCACCCTGAGCACCGCCGTGTCCAACGCCTCCGTCGATCTCGGCGCCGGCAGCGACAGCCTCATCTTCGGCAACTTCACCAACTCCGCCACAGTGGCCAACACCGAGACCATCACCGGGGGAACCGGGGCCGACAGCGTCACACTGAGCGGCGCGTTGACAACGGCCATGGCGGTCGACCTCGGCGCAGGCAGCAACAAGCTCAGCCTGGCCAACGTCGCCAACACCGGCACCGTCAAGAACACCACCACACTGATCGGTGGCACCGGCGCCGATACCATCACCCTGGGTGCCGCCGCTGTCAGTGCCTCGATTGACCTCGGCGGCGGCAGTGACACCCTCACCTTCGGCAACTTCACCAATACCGCCACGGTGGCGAACACCGAGACCGTCACCGGCGGCACCGGCGCCGACACCATCACCCTTGGCACCGGCTTCACCACCGCGATGCAGATCGATCTCGGCACCGGGGTCAACAAGCTCACCCTCGCCGCCGGCGGCAACACCGGCTCGGTCAGCAACGTCAACACCCTGATCGGTGGCTCGGGCGACGATGCCATCACTCTCAACACCGCTCTCACCGGCGGCTCCATCGATCTCGGCGCCGGCAACGACACGCTGACCTTGGCCGCCGCCACCAACTCCGCCACGGTGGCCAATACCGAGACCATCGCAGGCGGTACCGGCAACGACACCGTCACCCTGAGCACCGCCCTCTCCACGGCGATGCAGATCGATCTGAGCACCGGCTCCAACAAGCTGACCCTTGGCAACTTCGCCAACACCGGCTCCGTCAGCAACGTCAACACGCTGATCGGTGGCACCGGCGCCGATACCGTCACCCTGAGCACCGCCCTCGCCAGCGGCTCCGTCGATCTCGGCGCCGGCAGCGACAAGCTCACTCTCGCCAACGGCACCAACTCCATCACGGCAGCCAATATCGAAACCATCGTCGGCGGTACCGGTGCTGACACCGTGACCGTGGGCGCCGCCGCGGTCAGTGCCTCGATCGACCTCGGCGCCGGCAGCGACACCCTCACCTTCGGCAACTTCGCGAACACCGCAACCGTCGCCAACACTGAGACCATCACCGGCGGCAGCGGTGCCGACACCATCACCCTGGGCACCGGGTTCACCACCGCGATGCAGATCGATCTCGGCACCGGCGCCAACAAGCTCACCCTCGCCGCCGGCGGCAACACCGGCTCGGTCAGCAACGTCAACACCCTGATCGGCGGCTCGGGCGCCGATGCCATCACTCTCAACACCGCTCTCACCGGCGGCTCCGTCGACCTCGGCGCCGGCAACGACACCCTCACCTTCGGCAGCTTCACCAATTCCGCCACGGTGGCCAACACCGAGACCATCGCAGGCGGTACCGGCAACGACACCGTCACCCTGAGCACCGCCGTGTCCAACGCCTCCGTCGATCTCGGCGCCGGCAGCGACAGCCTCATCTTCGGCAACTTCACCAACTCCGCCACAGTGGCCAACACCGAGACCATCACCGGGGGAACCGGGGCCGACAGCGTCACACTGAGCGGCGCGTTGACAACGGCCATGGCGGTCGACCTCGGCGCAGGCAGCAACAAGCTCAGCCTGGCCAACGTCGCCAACACCGGCACCGTCAAGAACACCACCACACTGATCGGTGGCACCGGCGCCGATACCATCACCCTGGGTGCCGCCGCTGTCAGTGCCTCGATTGACCTCGGCGGCGGCAGTGACACCCTCACCTTCGGCAACTTCACCAATACCGCCACAGTGGCGAACACCGAGACCGTCACCGGCGGCACCGGCGCCGACACCATCACCCTTGGCACCGGCTTCACCACCGCGATGCAGATCGATCTCGGCACCGGGGTCAACAAGCTCACCCTCGCCGCCGGCGGCAACACCGGCTCGGTCAGCAACGTCAACACCCTGATCGGTGGCTCGGGCGACGACACAGTCACCTACAATACCGCATTGGTCGGCGGCTCCATCGATCTCGGCGCCGGCAACGACACGCTCACCTTCGGCAGCCCCACCAACTCCGCCACGGTGGCCAATACCGAGACCATCGCAGGCGGTACCGGCAACGACACCGTCACCCTGAGCACCGCCGTGTCCAACGCCTCCGTCGATCTCGGCGCCGGCAGCGACAGCCTCATCTTCGGCAACTTCACCAACTCCGCCACAGTGGCCAACACCGAGACCATCACCGGGGGAACCGGGGCCGACAGCGTCACCCTGAGCGGCGCGCTGACCACGGCCATGGCGGTCGACCTCGGCGCAGGCAGCAACAAGCTCAGCCTGGCCAACGTCGCCAACACCGGCACCGTCAAGAACACCACCACACTGATCGGTGGCACCGGCGCCGATACCATCACCCTGGGTGCCGCCGCTGTCAGTGCCTCGATTGACCTCGGCGGCGGCAGTGACACCCTCACCTTCGGCAACTTCACCAATACCGCCACGGTGGCGAACACCGAGACCGTCACCGGCGGCACCGGCGCCGACACCATCACCCTTGGCACCGGCTTCACCACCGCGATGCAGATCGATCTCGGCACCGGGGTCAACAAGCTCACCCTCGCCGCCGGCGGCAACACCGGCTCGGTCAGCAACGTCAACACCCTGATCGGTGGCTCGGGCGCCGACACAGTCACCTACAATACCGCATTGGTCGGCGGCAGCGTCGACCTCGGCACCGGAAGCAACACACTTCAATTGGCAAACTTCACCAACGTCGCCAGCGTCGCTAACACCGAAACCGCATTCGGCGGTTCAGGCAATGATACCTTCGTACTGACCGGATCTACAGCCAGCATGGTTGTTGGCCGTGGCGGTGCAAACTTCATCACCGGCAATACCGGCGCCGACCAGTTCGTGTTCGATCAGAACTCCGCCGGCAACTATACCACGGTTCAGAACTTCAGCGCTGCCAACGGAAACAAGATTGCGCTCGACACAACGGGGAGCTCGATATTGACCACCAACACGTACGACTTGAACGGTGCCGCGCTGGCCGACGGCACGACCCTCAAGGCGGTTGCCGACGCCGCATCCCGACTCGCGGTCCCTGTCATGAACGGCGGCAATGGCGCGTTCGTTTACCAACAAAACACCGGCGAACTGTATTACAGCGGCAACGGCAACTTTACTGGTGGTGGCACGCTTGTGGGCGTGGTCGACAGCAGCAGCAACACCCCGTGGATCTACAACGCAAGCAGCTTCACACAAGTCTAGCCAGGGTCATTGAATGAAGAGCTCGGTCCGGGTCGCGAGACGGAACGCACGGTCGGCGGCCCCGGCCGGCATCCCCGGCGCAGTCGCCGCTTGGCAGAGCGGCGATCTGGCGTTCGCTGAGGCACATTGGAGGGCCACACTTCTGCGTAACCCGAATGACCCCCTGGCGCCACGCGCGCTCAGCGATATTGCACATCAGTCAGGACGATATGCAGATGCTGTGCAGCTACTGGGGCCGATCGCCGAAGGTGCGGCCGACTTTTCAAATCTTGGTATCTCGCTTGGGGCACTCGGGCAAGACGATGCTGCGGAAACGGCGTACCGTCGAGCAATTGCCATCGATCCGAAGTGCGCCGCGGCACACTTCAATCTGGGCAACCTCTTGAACGAACAGCTTCGTATTGCCGAAGCCGAAAAGGCGTTCCGTGCCGCTCTCGGTATCCGAGCCGATTACTCGAAGGCGTGGAACGGTCTCGGGCTATCGCTGCAATGCCAGGGACGCCTCAACGAGTCGCTGTCAGCCTTCCGCGAGGCCGTGCAGCACGACCCAGCATGCACCGTCGCCCATTGCAATATCGGAACCATACTTCTCGCATTGGATCACAATACTGAAGCACTTGTGGCATTCCGTCGGGCGTTGACCCTGGATCCTGGACACGCACTGGCACATGGCAATATCGGCGCCCTGCTCGCGCGCTCTGGTTGGCCCATCGCGGCTGAGTCGGCAAGCCGCACGGCGATCAGCCTGGCACCGGACCAACATTGTTGGCTGACCAATCTCGGAGTGGCACTGCTCACCCAGGGCCGCTACGCCGAGGCTGAGGCATGTTATCGCAAGGCGTTGGCGATGCGGCCGGACTACGCAGCTGGTCATGGCAATCTGCTGTTCGCCCTTAATTACCGGACGGATGTCACAGGGGAAGCAGTCTTTGCCGAGTACGATGCGTGGGATCGTCGCCATGCCAGGCATCACGCGCCGATGACGCCGAACTACACGTTGGATCGAACTCCCGGGCGGCGACTGCGCGTTGGGTACGTCTCGGCCGACTTCCGCCAGCACACGGTTGCAATGTTCGCGGAACCCTTGATCGCCGCCCACGACAGATCGAGAGTGGAACTCTACCTTTATTCAGGCGTCGCCGCCGAGGACGCTACCACCGAACGATTTCGTTTGCTCAGCGACCACTGGCAAAACACGATCGGTCTCACCGACGCCCAACTCGCCGAGCAGATCAGCACAGACAAGATTGACGTTCTGGTCGATCTCGCAGGCCATAGCGCGGGCAACCGGCTACTGACGTTTGCTCGCCGCCCGGCGCCGGTTCAGGTGACGTATCTGCTCGGGCACGGATACAGCACCGGCATGTCGGCTATGGACGCATTCCTCGCCGATACCCACCTCGCTCCCGCTGGCGCGGATGCTTTGTTCAGCGAACGTCTGATCCGCTTGTCCCGCATACCGCTTGCCTACGCGCCACCAGACGGCATGCCACCAGTTACAGCGCTCCCGGCACTGAGCAACGGCCACGTCACCTTTGGCCATTTCGGTCGGACCGAACGGCTGAACGATATGGTTATCGCGACCTGGGCCGATATCCTGCACGCAGTGCCGTCGTCGCGGCTGGTCCTGGACAACAAGCCATTCCAGGAAGCGGCATTCCGTGAGATGTTTTTGGCGCGCTTTGCCCGGGAGGGTATCGAGCCGGCGAGACTGGATCTCGTCTACAGCGCGCCGCAGCCGAGCGTATGGGCCGCCTATGGCGGCATCGACATTGCCCTGGATCCGTTTCCCCACAATGCGGGCACAACGACCATCGAGGCGCTGTGGGAGGGTGTCCCAGTCGTATCACTTGCAGGGCGGCCGACAGTCGGTCGGTTCGGTTCAAGCATCCTGCACGCGGTTGGGCTGGAAGATTGGGTAGCCGATACGATTGACGGTTATGTGAAGCGTGCCTTGGCCGCCGCGTCAGATCTTCCATTGCTGGTGCGAGTGCGGCAGGACTTGCGGAAAAGAGTTGCCGCTTCGCCACTGTGCGACGCTGCTGGTCTGGCACGTGCCATCGAGGCCACATACCGCATGTTATGGGATGAATGGTGTGAGGGTGACGTCGCACGCCTGCATCACCTCTACACGGAAGGCCATCAGCACGCCGCTGCCGAACTGGCGCACCGCATGCTTCGACGCGACGAAACAGCTGCCGATGCCCATCATGTGCTAGGTCTACTGGCCTACCACGACAACCGGCAGACAGAGGCTGACACCCATCTTCGGGCGGCAATCGTATGCGCACCTGCGCAGGCTGAGCTGCATGCGAATCATGCCGCGATCCTGCGCAAATTGGGTCGGCTCGCCGACGCCGAAAGCGCCGCACGCAGCGCGCTGACGCTGGAACCAGACGCGGTCGCGGCACACAACAACCTTGGCAACATTCTCCGCGATGTTGGTCGCTACGACGAAAGCGCCGGCTGCTATCGCACGGCAGTGCAGATTGCGCCGGACTTCGCCGATGCCTGGGTCAATCTTGCCTGGGTGCTTGCTCTGGCAGGACATGCCCGGCAAGCGGAAGAGGCGGCTCGACAGGCCATCGCATGCGATACAAGTAATCCCGACGGGCACAACAACCTTGGTCTGGCCTTGATGCGCCAAGGGCGACTTGCGGAGGCCGAGACAGCCCTGCGCCACGCGTTGGCGTTGCGACCCGATCGCGCTCTGCCGCACAGCAACATTCTATTCTGCCTCAACTATCGTACCGACGCATCGGCAGAGGACATATTCGCCGAGTATCGACGATGGGACGCTCAGCATGCCCAGCCACTGATGCCAGCGCAGCCTAACTTCGAGCTTGATCGATCGCCGGAGCGACGGCTGCGCGTTGGTTACGTTTCCCCCGACTTCCGCCAGCACGCGGTTGCCTTGTTCGCGGAGCCGCTGCTGGCAGCGCATGATCGTTCAATGGTGGAAGTGCATTGCTATGCGGAAGTGCCGGCACCCGATGCGGTCACCGAGCGGTTTCGTACCCTGTCCGATTACTGGCATAGCACGGTAGGACTGAGTGATGAGGTGCTTGCCGAACAGATCAGGCATGACCGGATCGACATACTGGTTGATCTCGCGGGCCACACAGCCGGCAATCGGCTGCTGACATTCGCGCGCAAGCCGGCGCCCGTGCAGGTGGAGTGGCTGCTAGGCCACGGCTACAGCTCGGGTCTTTCCGTCATGGACGCGTTCCTGGCAGACCCGGTGCTTGCGCCACAGGGGGCCGAACCGCTGTTCAGCGAGAGCCTTGTCCGCCTTTCGCGCATACCGCTGGTGTATGCGCCGCCGGCGGAGATGCCCGACGTTGCATTCCTGCCCGCCATCGCGAATGGCTATATCACCTTCGGGTATTTCGGCCGTACGGTGCGATTGAACGACACAGTCCTCGCCGTGTGGGCTCGCATTCTACATGCCGTGCCAGGTTCACGGTTAATGCTGAACAGCGCGCCGTTCAGCGAGCCGGCTAGCCGCAAGCAGATGACGGACCGCTTCGCCGCACTCGGCATCGAGGATGCACGACTTGAGCTTCTTCACACGTCGCCGCAGCCGCGTACATGGGCGGCCTATGGCCAGGTCGACATTGCACTTGACCCATTCCCGCACAACGCCGGCACCACGACGATAGAGGCCCTATGGCAGGGCGTACCTGTGCTGTCGCTCGCTGGTCGGCCGACGGTCGGCCGGTTCGGTGCCGCGATTCTACGCGCGATCAGGCTCGATGACTGGGTCACCAACGATATCGACGCCTATGTGGCGCGCGCCGTCACGGCCGCGGCCGACATTGATGCGCTGGCGCGGTTGCGCGGCGGGCTGCGCGCGCGCTTCGCTGCTTCACCGCTGCGCGACGCGGCCGGACTGGCTCGCGAGATGGAAGCGGCCTATCGAGCGCTGTGGCGGCGCTGGTGTGAAGCAGGCTCCCGCGATGTGCGGCAAATCTATGCAGCAGGCGATGCGGAAGGCGCCTGCCGACTGGCCGAGCAACTGCTGCAGCGCGATCCGAACAGTGCAGCCGCACTGCACGTCCTGGGCCTGATCAAATTCAACCAAGGGGATGCGACGACGGCTGCTGATCTGCTGCACCGGTCACTTGAGACCGCAACGGACGCCGGCGTCCTGTCTGATCTCGGCGTAATGCTGCGTACGGTGGGGCGTCTGACGGAAGCCGAAACAGCCTACCGTCACGCTCTTGAGCTCAACCCCTGTCTTGCGGCGGCGTTGGGAAACCTGGGAAATGTACTGCTGGATCAGCATCGCGCCGACGAAGCAGAACCGGTTCTGATCGAGGCACTTCGCCAGGCGCCGGATCAGCCATGGTTGTTGCGCAGTCTGGCGCTGTGCCAAATGTCGCGCGGAGCGGCGGATCAAGCTGAAGCCGCGTTACGAACGGCGGTGGCGATCGATACCGTGGACGCTCAAGTCCACGACACTCTCGGCGCATTGCTCGGGCAGTCCGGGCGGCCAATCGAGGCCGAAGCGCACCATCGCATCGCACTTGCGCAAACGAAGCAGCCCCACCGCGTTCTGTCCAATCTTGCGATTGCCCTGCAGGGGCAGAGCAGACATGTTGAAGCCGAACAATGCTGCCGCGACGCGCTCGTGGCGCGGCCCGACTACCACGTCGCGCACAGCAATCTGCTCTTCTCTCTCAATTACCGCAACGATCTGAGTGGGGCAGCAATATTTGCCGAATACGTTGCGTGGGACCGCCGGCATGCTGCTGCGCTCGCGCCGCAAAAACCCCGGATGGTCGTAGACCGGTCGAACGCACGACGCCGTCTGCGCGTCGGCTATGTTTCCGCCGATTTCCGTCAACATCCAGTGGCATGGTTCGCCGAGCCGCTGTTGGCCGCACATGACCGGTCATGTATCGAGGTGTTCTGCTATGCGGCGGTCACCGCACCTGATGCTGTCACAGCGCGGTTCCGCGCGCTTGTCGAACACTGGCGCAACATCGTCAACCTGGATGATGCGGCAGTCGCCGATTTGATCCGGCGAGACGGCATTGACGTACTGGTCGACGTCACCGGCCATACTGCCGGCAGCCGTCTGCTGGTCTTCGCACGCGGGCCGGCCCCCGTGCAGATCGAATATCTGTTGGGGCACGGGTACACCTCGGGCCTTTCCGCGATGGATGCCTTCCTGGCGGATGCGGTGCTGGCTCCGCCCGGCTCTGATGGGCTGTTCAGCGAGCGCATTATACGGCTGCCACGCATCCCTCTGGCATATGCACCGCCGGATGCGATGCCGCCCGTTGCTCCGCTTCCAGCACTTGCCAATGGCTTCGTCACCTTCGGGTATTTCGGACGAACGGAGCGGTTGAACGACGCGGTCATCGCCACGTGGGCGCGCATCCTGCATGATGTGCCGGCAGCGCGGCTGGTGCTGAACAGCCTGCCATACCGTGAACCGGCATTCCGTGATCTGATCGCCAGGCGGTTTGCCACGCAGGGTGTCGATCGCGGCAGGCTCGAGCTGATCGCGACAGCACCCCAGCCAGTCACCTGCCAGCGGTACGGCGCGATCGATATTGCGCTCGACCCGTTCCCCCACAATGCCGGTACCACCACGATCGAGGCATTATGGCAGGGAGTGCCTGTCGTCTCGCTGGCAGGACGCCCGAGCGTCGGACGGTTCGGAGCGATGATCCTGCATGCCGTTGGGATGGACGACTGGGTCAGTGGGGACGCCGATAGCTACGTTGCCCGCGCCCTTGCCGCCGCCGCTGACACGCGTGAGCTTGCCCGGATCCGTGCCGCGTTGCGCCAGCGCGTCGAGGATTCTCCGCTGTGTGATGCAGCGGACCTCGCGCGGCATGTCGAGGCGGCTTATCGCGAGCTTTGGTCAGCATGCTGACCATCGCGCCGTCAGCGCGGATCTCGCGCTTCGCGGATATCGAGGATTCGCAACGCGGCAGTCGAATCGTCATCGAGGACGAAGTGGTCATCGACGCGTTTGTAAAGATCAAGCCGGCTGGCGGGTCGGGCGACGTTGTGATCGGCCGCGGCACGGTCATCAACTCCGGTTGCGTGCTCTATACCGGCAATGGCATTCGCATCGGACGAAATGTGCTGATCGCCGCGAACTGCACGCTGGCCCCCACCAATCACGAGTTTGCCGACCCAGGTCGACCCATATGTGAACAGGGCTTCCTTCCAGATCGTGGCGGGATCGTGATTGGCGACGACGTGTGGATCGGCGCGAACTGCGTGCTCCTGGACGGCACAAAGATCGGCAATGGCTGCGTTGTGGGCGCCGCGTCGCTGCTGCGCGGCATCTTGCCCCCTTTCAGTCTGGCCCATGGCACGCCCGCGATAGTGCGCGGTTGGCGGGGACCGCAACGGTAAATTTACCTCGCACGTGTAATCCCACCACAGGCAATATGCACGGGTGCAAAGCGCGGTGTCTGCTGGTCGTTCAACCTTCACGATTCTCGGTGCCGGCGGGTTCATCGGTGCAGCACTGGTCGCCTGGTTGGAAAGCCAGGGACAAATGGTGCACCCGGTCACGCGAGCCTCGCTGCCGGCACTGTTGGCAGGGCGCCGCCCGGCAGGCCACGTCATCGATTGCGTCGGTCTGACGGGCAACTTCCGCAGTCGCCCGCTGGACACGGCAGAGGCCCATGTCGGTCTCGTAGCGCGCTGTCTGGGCGAGCTGCTATTCGACTCCTTCCTTCTGCTCTCCTCCACGCGCGTCTACGGGCGGGCGAGCGCCACGCACGAGGACGTAGCATTGCCGATACTGCCGAGTGAACCGTCCGATCTGTACAATGTGACGAAGCTGGCCGGCGAGGCTCTGTGTCTGGCGGACCCGCGTCGCACGGCGCGCGTGGTACGATTGTCGAACGTCTATGGCATCGGCATGCCGGCGCAGACGTTCCTGGGACAGGTGCTGCGCGAGGGGAGTGCCACCGGAAACGTGTTGCTCCGTGAAGCCGCCGAGTCAGCAAAAGACTATGTCAGCGTCGCAGCGGTAGTGCGGCTCCTGCCGGCAATCGCAACTGCCGGGGGTTACCGAACCTACAACCTCGCCGCTGGCAGCAACACCAGCCACGCCGCCATCGCCCGTTGCCTCCGCAACATCGCCGCTTGGCGCATCGGCTTCACGCCCGACGCGCCAACGGTACGATACCCACCGATCGACACCACACGGCTCGACACCGAATTCTGGTCCACCGGCAGCAATCTGGCGGCCGATCTGCCGACCTTGCTGACACTTGCACAGGAATGCCAATGCTCACCATCGACGAGGCACGTGGCTGCGTAACCGTTTGCCACGCGGACGGCACCGCGGAGGAGCACCCGCTCGACACGCCCGAGGCATTCGAGGCGGTGTCCGCCGCATGGCTCCGCTGCGGCTGGGACGTGAAGTACGTCTATGGCTTCACCTGGATGGGCCGGCCGGTAATCCAGTTGCCAGAGGATATGATCCGTATTCAGGAGGTCATCTGGGGTCTGCGTCCGGACGTGATCGTCGAGACCGGCGTGGCGCACGGCGGTTCGCTGATCTTCTACGCGAGTTTGTTCGAGGCGATGGGCCACGGGCGCGCCATCGGTATCGATATCGATATCCGCAAGCATAACCGCGCTGAGATCGAGGCTCATCCGCTTGCCCCGCGTATCACATTGATTCAAGGCAGTTCGATCGCGCTCGGCACATTGGCCGCGGTGCGGCACAGCATCGCACCAGGCGAACGAGTGCTGGTGGTGCTCGATTCCAACCACAGCCGCTCGCACGTTGAGGCAGAACTCGACCTGTATGCACCGCTTGTGTCGTCAGGGTCCTATATGATCGCCTGCGACGGCATCATGGCGGAGCTTGCTGGCGCGCCGCGAACTGCGCCCGACTGGAGCTGGAACAACCCGGTCGCGGCGGTCGATGCATTCCTGACGCGAAACACGGACTTCGTGCTGGATGAACCGCGCTTTCCGTTCAACGAGGGCGCCGTGCGCAATCGGGTCACGTACTGGCCGAAATGTTTCCTCAGGCGGCGCTGATCAGGGAATGGTGCGATGAAAGCGGTCATCCTCGCCGGCGGCATGGGCACGCGCATAGCCGAGGAATCGCACCTGCGGCCGAAGCCGATGATCGAGATCGGCGGCCGCCCGATCCTGTGGCATGTGATGAACATCTACACGACATACGGCGTTACGGATTTCGTCATCTGTCTCGGTTACCGCGGCTATATGATCAAGGAATACTTCGCCAACTACGTCATGCACGAGTCCGACCTGACGGTGGACGCGCGCACCAGCGAGATCATCTATCACACCAATTATGCGGAACCCTGGCGCGTCACGTTGGTCGATACCGGGCTCACCACCATGACAGGAGGACGGCTCAAGCGCGTCGGTCGCTACCTCGACCCCAATGAGAGTTTTTGCATGACCTACGGCGACGGCGTGGCCGACATCGACATTGGCGCGCTGATCGCGTTCCACGAGCGGCATGGCAAGCTGGCAACAGTGACTGCCGTGACGCCACCAGGCCGTTACGGGGCGCTTCTGCTGCAGAACGACCGGGTGACCCGATTCAACGAGAAGCCGCCCGGCGACAACGCGCTGATCAATGGTGGTTTTTTCGTCCTGCATCCCGATGTGCTCGATCGCATCGAAGGCGACGACATGCCCTGGGAGACCGATCCGCTCGAGAGCCTGGCCCATGACGGCGAGCTGCGTGCCTATCGTCACACCGGGTTCTGGCAGCCGATGGATACGATGCGCGACAGGACAACGTTGGAGACGCTGTGGTCTTCGGGCAATGCCCCGTGGAAGATGTGGAAAGGCTGAGTATCGCATCCATGTGATCGGGGAACGTCGGGCTCGCTGCGGCGTTCTGGCGAGATGACGAGACGGACCAGAAGATTGCTGTTTGGCCTCCTGGCCTGCGTGGCGTCGCCGTGCCTGGCTGCCGCGCAGAACCCCCAGCCGGCACCGCCGCAGGAGGCGCATCCGCCGGTCGCGCCGCCCAGCGCGTCGCAGCCGCCGCCGGAGAAGATTGCGCCGGCCGACCGCACGGCCGGGACAGCGGGTAACGCGACCCTCAGCGACAAATTGTCGCGGCAGCAGGGGATGCTGCAGCCGCCGGCGGTGGATCCCGGTATCCGGGCGCCAACACCGCAGTCGCAAGGCACGATGCCCGTGATCCCGCCACCTGGTACGGCTGGCGGCGATCAGAAGGTCGTGCCGAAATAGTCAGGCGCGCCGCAGCGCTTCGCACACCCGCGCGACCTGCGCGTCCGTCAGTTCCGGATACATCGGCAGGCTGAGCACCTGCCTGGCCTGGACTTCTGTGGTCCGGCAACCCGACGGCCCCAGCGCCACGCGCCCACCATACGCAGGCTGCAAATGCACCGGGGTCGGGTAGTGAATGCCGGTTCCGATCCCAGCATCGCGCAATCGCGATTGTAGCGCAGCACGCCCTGGCGTGCGCAGGACGTAAAGGTGGTATACGTGGCTGACGCCGGCACGCCGTGCGGGAGCGGCCAGCGATGTCGCTGACAGCGCAGCATCGTAGGTGGCAGCTATGGCCTGACGCCGGGTGTTCTGCGCGTCCAGATGGCGCAGCTTCACGCGCAGTATTGCCGCCTGGAGTTCGTCCAGCCGGCTGTTCACCCCGACTGCGTCGCTGATGTAGTGCGTGCGCCAGCCGTACTGGCGCAGCGCCGCAATGTCGGCACCAAGCTTGGCGTCCTGCGTTGCCAGCATCCCGCCGTCGCCCAGCGCGCCGAGGTTCTTGGTCGGATAGAAGCTGAACGTGGCGATTTCGCCGAACGTGCCGACTTTGCGGCCTGAGATCGTGGCGCCGTGTGCCTGGGCGCAATCCTCGACCATCACGACGCCATGATGGTGGCATGCCGCGGCGATCGGCTCGAGCGCCGCGGGCTGACCATAGAGATGAACTGGTATGACCGCGCGGATTGGCGGCACGCCGGCAGGTGGACGATCCAGCACCTCGGCCAGTTCGCCTGGGTCCATTGTGTAGTAGTCGGGCTCGATGTCGATCAGCACGGGTGTCGCGCCAACCATCTCGATTGCAGCGACGGTGGCAACCGCTGTGTGAGATACCGTCACCACGCTCGTACCCGGACCGATGCCAAGCGCACGCAAGGCCAGCGCCAGCGCGTCGGTGCCATTGCCGCAGCCGACCGCGGTGGCCGTGCCCAGCCAGGCAGCGAATTCCGCCTCAAATGCGCGCACCTCTCCACCGAGGATGTACCAACCGGACTGCAGGACGCGTGCCACTGCGGCATCGATCTCAGACTGCAAGGCACGGTAGCCGGCGCCGGGATTGGCCTGCGGGACGAGGATCGCCGGTGGGCTCATCGCCATCGCCTCAATGTGGATCGACCGCAATGTAGCGAGCCGGGCGTGGACCGTCGCCGCCGCACTGGAACACGCCGGCCCGCGCCAATGCCGCGCGGTCGTCCTCGGACAGCCGCGTGACCTCGCGCAGGTGATCGGTCCAGCTCTCCATCGACCAAACCTCCATCCAGCCCTCGGGATGCGCCACATCCTCATAGAGCTGCCAGAACATGGCACCAGCGCGGCCGCGGACCTTGCGCACCTCGGCCATCGCGGCCAGGAATTCGCCGCGCCTGGGCTGTTCGACGCGATAGTGCACGGTCTCCATTATCCGGCCACGCGCGCGGCGCAGCAACGGTACCAGCTCGGCGGCGGGCGCTTCGGGGATCGGCAGTGGTTCCGCCGCCTGGGCCGTAGGTCGCGCGATGGCCAGATCGATGGAGTAGCCGCGCACCACGATCGCCAGACTCACCCCGATCGCGGCGGCGGCCAGCAGCGTGTCGGCCATGCCGATCTGCTGGGCGAGCCAGCCCCATGCGAACGACCCTCCGGTGAGCGCCCCGTTCTGTGCCAACTGATAGATCGACAGCGCCCGCGCCCGCACCCAGGGTGGGCACACGAGCTGGGCGGCGGCCTGGATGGTGGCATATGCGGAGGTCCATCCGACGCCGAACAGCAGCATGCCGAATGCGGCGGGCAGCCAGTGACGTGTCGCGCCGAGCAGGGCAATGCCGGCACAAGAGAACAGCGTGCATCCGATCACCGTGGCACCGCGGCCGATGTGCCCGCGCACCAGCGGCAGCAGCATCCCCGATGTGACGCCGCCGATGCCCATCATGCCGAGGATCACGCCGTACATCCCAGGGCCGAGGCCAAGGTGCTCGCGGACCAGCAGCGGCAGCAGCGCCCAGGGCGCCGCCGCAGGGACCGAATAGGCGATGGTGCGCACCATGGCGTACTTTATCGCGGGGGTGTTCCGCACGAAGCGGACGCCGGCGCGTATCGCCGACAGCAGGTGTTCGCGCGGCAGACCGGTGAAGCGGCGGCCGCGGTGCCAGGTGAACAACGCAAACAGCACTGCGACAATCGACGCCGCATAGAGTGAGAACGCCAGGCTGGAGCCACCAAGCAGGATGAGCATGCCTGCCAGCGCCGGCCCGATCGCTCGGGTGAGGTTGAAGCCGATGCCGTTCAGCGCGATCGCCTGCACCAGGTCCTCACGCGGCACCAGTTCCGGCACGATGGCGCTCCACGCCGGAGCGGCCATGGCCGCGCCGATGCCGATCATGAACGTCAATGCCAGCAGCCAGAACGCTGTCATGGCGTGGGCCAAAGTCAGCGTCGCGAGGGCGACGGCGGCGAGGATCGTCCAGAGCTGGGCACCGATCAGGAACACACGCCGGTCGACGATGTCGGCCAGCGCTCCGCCGGGCAGGGCCAGCAGGAACACGGGCATGATGGTCGCTGCCTGGACCATGGCGACGACGAACGGCTGCGGCGCGAGGCTGGTCATCAGCCAGCCAGCGCCGGTGTTCTGCAACCAGGTGCCGAGCCAGGCGATCATGTTGGCGAGCCACAGCTCGCGGAAGATCGAATTGCGGAGCGGAACCAGGGCGGCGGGCAGGCGCATCGGCGCATCATAGCCTGAGCGCCAGCAAATGCGCCGCCTATGTGGGCGCCAGCGGCGTTCCTCGAGCCGGAGGACGCGACGTCCAGGCATCCCGGGCTAACGCGATTGTCATGGCACGTTGATCATTTATTACGGACATCCACTGATCGCGATATGATCATCTGCCTGGCATGCATACGCCGCCAAGACAGCCGCAGTCGCCGGAATTTCGCCTAGGGACATTCTGTCGTGCCAGATGATATGGAATACCGGAACTACATTATGGTGTTCGAACTTGAGGGCGAATTCCCGATTGCAGGGAATGCGTCGGCGCTCAAGCAGGCATGGGTGAGGCTGCAGAGGAGATACCACGAAGCCGGATGCGCACCTGATCCCAGGCGCATCGCGACGATAAACGCTGCTTACAGTGCTCTGAAGCGTCTCGCCGGCGAGGGCGATCCGAGAATGATGGGCGGCCCGGAGAGCAAGACGTACAGGGTGTGGGCGTGGGACGGCGAACGACTGACGAAGGGTGTTTCGGAACGGTTTTCTCCCCGCCAGTTCCCAGAAGTCGCCAGAGCGGCGGTGGAGCGTATGAGTTGGGGCTTTCGCCGGCCTCGTGCGATTTTCTTGGAGGATGACGAGGACGAGTGGAATGTCCTGATGATCCACATGTCGGGAAGAGATGTCATTCCCCCGCGCAAGTTCCCCCGGCAGGGCAACGTCAATCTGGCACAAGACCCTATTCTGATCCGCGATCTCGCGGAGATGCTTGGCAGCAACAGCTAGCTAGTCGGCCTCACCAATGAGTCGCGAGTGCCGATCCTACGATTCCTGCTCGACCAACTCGCGCATCTGCCGTGCGGTTCGAAGCACGTGGCGTCCTTTGATGTGCGCGCGCAGGAAGCGATTGAGGGCCGCCGTCAGCGTCGGCGTCAGGGCAGGTTGCATGTGCATCAGATTGACGCCTGCCAGCAGAGTTTTCGTCAGATGCACCGATACGATGAACCGGTCGCGGCCATGATCGAACAATCCGCTGATACTGTCCTCGACGAAGCGCTCGGGGTCGGGCACGGAGTAACCGCTCGTGTCGAGGTCGGGGGCGACATATCCCGCATTGCGGCCGATGAAGCACGCGATCTGCAGCAGCGCCGCCGGCCACAGATTTGGGCGCCGTCGCACGACAGTCTGGGCCGCCTCGGCAAATGTGAGCGCGTGGGTGAAGTCGAGCCAGCCGACGTTGTCCGCGAGTTTGCCATCCGTTCGCGTGAACACGTGCTCGTTCACGTGCAGCAGGTTCCACGCGGCAGCCTCAACAAGCACATGGAAAATCTCGTCGGGCGGACGGCCCCCTCCCCATGCCGCGACGGCGACCATCGTGGATTTCGGTGCCATCCCACGTAAGGCCACGGCATCCAGCGGCGGGCAGGGCAGGGGGGCCTGACCCCAGTCGGCAAGCCACTTCGCATAGTCGCGGAACTCCGGCAGCAAATCCTCGCGCCGCGCGTAGATCAAATTCCGCACGAGGAGGCACAGCAGGGGTTCGGCCACCTCCGAACCCAGGCGCCGCGTCAGTTCGATCGTCTTGACGACATAGATCAACGAGTGGCCGAAGCCGGCGTAATGAGCCAGGGCGGCGTCGGCAAGGATCGGCATCAGGTCGTCCGGCGTCAGCCCGGTGGACAACGCGCTTCGCAACAGGCCGATGGCCGCCGCTTCGTCCTCTTGCTCCACCGCATCCAGAAATTCGGCCTCGTTCCAACTGCCTGCGGCTGCGGGATACGGATAGTGGCCATCGCCGCGTGCATCATCGGCAATATGGCCGAGGATCTCGCCCAACGCCGCCAGCTTCTCTTCCGGACTGCTGGACAGTCGGTCGAACAGGCGGAGCCAGTCGGGTGCGCCGGCAATCGCGTGGGTAGTCCCGAACTCGAGCCGCTGCGCCGCCCAGGTGATCGCCGCGCGCACCGCATCGGCTGGGTCCGCCTGCAAGCGTGACAGTCGCGCCGCTTCCCGCACCAGTCGCTGTTGATCGAGGTCCTCCAGACCACGCACCACGCCGGCGAGGATCTCCTCTCGCCGCGTGTGCGGATTGGGCGGAGACAGATCAAGCCAGACGCGACCGGCTTCGAACCTGACCGGATACCGGGTCAGGCGATCGCCGCCAACCAGCGTGGCGCCACTTGCCAGGTTGAACTTCCAGTTGTGCCAGTTGCAGGTCAGCACGCAACCGTCGGTCAGTGTGCCCTCGCTCAGCGGGTACCCCTCATGCGGGCAGCGATTCGTACAGGCGAATATCCCCGCTTCGCTATGCACCAGCAGGATCTGCCGGCCGCCGTGCCGGACGACGGCCTTTCCGTCTTCCGCCAGTTTGGCCAGCGACATCACGTCGGTCCAGCTCATCGTCCGTCTCCTTCCTGGCCTCAATGTGAGTGATGCGGTACGCGCAGCGACGCGCTCCCGCGAGGGCATGCTCGATGCGCTCCACCGCCGTTCCCGGGCCCAGCACATCGCGGAACAAATCGAGTTCGGAGCGGCAAAAACCCTGGCAGGCCGTGGCGGCGGCGCAGATCGGGCAATGGTTCTCCAGCAGCAGAAACCCCTGGCCGTCGGCGCGCCATTCGGCCATGTATCCTTCGCGCGAACGAACCTCGGCCAGGCGCGCGACGCGGGCTCCCAACGTCGTGGCACCCGAAAGCGCGCCGGCGTAGGACCGTCTGGTTTCTTCCTCACGTACCCGAACGAGCTGCTCCAATGCTGCCTCGCCGAGGGTCGAGCGGACCGCATCGATGAGGCGAACGGTGAGTTCGGCATGGGTATCCGGAAAGCGATTGTGCGCGACGGGAGTGAGGTGCCAGTAGCGCGCAGGCCGGCCGACGCCCTGCTTTTCGGTCACGGCCTCTACCAGCCCATCGTCTGCCAGCTTCACCAGCTGCTGCCGCGCTGCTTCGGCCGTCGTTCCGAGCGCGGCTGCGGCATCTGCCGAGCGCAGCGGGCCGCGACGCTTGATCAGGCCGAGGATCCGGTCGCCACCGGTAATATCCAAGCTCATGCTTGGATATTGTGCCGAGACGTGGCTTTACGCAAGCATCTGCTTGGATAACCCTAACGGCCTCTATTTTGCCTTGGGCTGCCACAACCCCAGCGTGGCACCGGTTGGATCGGTAATGATGGAGAGCGAACCTGCGCCCGTTACCTCCATCACGTCCCGCACCACCGTCGCGCCTAGCGACTTCGCCTTGGCAGTCGCTGCCACGATGTCGTCCACCAGAACGTAGGGCAGCCACATCGACGGAGCGCCTGGCATCGGGTGTTTCATCATTCCACCGCCGGTGCCGTCGCCCACATCGATCATCGTGTAGGACATGTCACCCATATCCACGTCGTTCAGCGACCAGGCGAACAGCGACTGGTAGAACGACTTCGCCTTCGCGACATCCTGCGTGTTGAGTTCGACGTGCACGAAAGGATTGGCCATGGACTGCTCCCTTGTTTTGAGAAGGAGCGACAGAACAGCGCTGGGCGACCGGGCTCAAGTGCAGAGTGAGCCGACACCGATAATTCATCGATCACAGGAAGGCGAACGGTCCGACCGTCCATCCAGTCGAAGGCAAAATGTACGGCACCATTATGCGAGGTGCTGACGCTCGGTCTTGGTCGAAGACCCTATCACGCACAAAGGGAACCCGTCGGAAGCTGGGAGATCTCGTGTCTGACCCGATGGACGAGTGTATGCGGCCCGCGCCGGGAAGGCGAGGAGCCGTAGCCGGGATGCACGCTGCATCCGGAGAAGACCCGACTGATCGAGTTTGGCCGCCACGCGGCGGCGCACGCAGCGGCCGATCCCCGAACAGGGAAAGTGGCTGAAGCAGGTTGTGAGCGGGTTATTCAACTATCATGCCGTAGCGACCAACAGTCGGGCACTTGCTAGCTTCCGGCATCGATAACGGTGCTCTGGCAACGAACCGCACATTGTGGGACGGATGGCTGGGCTGGTGAACGACTGGCTCCCCGCGCCGCGTATCCTTCATCCATGGCCGAGTGTGCGCTTTGCCGTCAGACATACAAGGTGGGAGCCGGATGCGGGCGAACCGCACGGTTGTGTGCGGGGGACTCTCAGTAATGAGCGTCCCTACCGCAATGCGGCCGGAGCCGGCCATGACGGAACGCGTTGCCGGTTGGTAAATGCGTTGCCGCTTGGTATCAGTGCGAGCGGTGGTATTCGTCCTTTTTGAACTCGGCCAGGATATTCACGCCCTCGTTGCAGCCGGCGCTGCAATCCGTGCCGGGTGGGGGATTGGCGAAGCCCGGTACATGCTCTGACGCGACGATCGCCCGTACGCTCTCGCCGAAATCGACGACTACTATCTGCAGTTGGATCATCGCACCATTTGCTGACAAGGAGATTGTGCCCGTGCAGTCCTCGGCGATCGAGTAGGTTCCTGTCTGGCCGGTGCGAAAGCCCGATTCATTGACCGGTGTGGATGCGTTGTTGACGGGGACACCGTTGCCGACGTTGAAGTCGACCCGGGTGAAGTTGCCCTGCCCATCGAATGTATATTGCCCGACGGATGACAAGGGCTGCGGCGGGGTCAACGGGTGCAATACATTGGCTGAGTCGTAGATGCCGACCGTGAAGCCGCTCGTCGTGAACGCGTAGACGCCTGACAGGGAACTGTTGTCGCAGTTTGCGTAACTGGGGGTCAGTCCCCACGTCAGAAGCGCCCAGGCCAGCACGATATTCCTCACATTCAACATGAAGTGCACTTGCTTCTCCCTTACATCGTGAAGTTCAACAGCCGCACTTCTCTACTGATTGTCGGCCACGCCTTGTGGATTAGGGGCACATTGCGCCGTATTATCCGGCTCCGTGTGTGGAAGGGCGCTCAGGTAATCGTAGATCGCGCTCAACTCGTATCGACGCAGCGTCGTGCCAAAGTTTGGCCAAGGCATCACTTGCAAGAGGCCGCATGTCTGCGGATCATTGAAGTTCTCGTCCTGCGGGTCGCAGCCCGTTCGGATCACGTAGATGAACTGGGCACGCGTGAGACCTGCCGGGAGGCCGGTCTGCGGCGCAGGCGAGAGGTTCGCCGAACAGGTTCCTGCGGGTACCGGGAACGAGCGCCCGCCGGCCAGGTAGGTCGGGTTGTTAACATGCTTTGGCTGGCGGCTGTAAGGGTCACCTCCAGGCGCAAAGTTCGGCTGGCTGTGGCAGTCATTGCAACTCGAGACGGTCACCAGGTAGCTGCCCAGCCCCTGGGACGGCACATTCGGATCGAGCGCAATGTTCTGCGATTTCGCGATCTCGAAGCCGATGCGGGCGCGTTGGTCGGCGCGTACTTCGTGGTCGTCATCGGCGAGTGCGCTCCCCAGTGTGGCGAAGTGGAGCAGAACCGCCCCGGCCGCCGCGGCCAGCGCGCGACTTGCGATGAAGGTCATCTTGTTCTCCCCCGACAGGGATCGCCTTTTGCGATCGAGCTGCCCAATTGGAAGGCGATCCAGGTGCTAAATTGCAAGCAGCTCGGGACTAAATTTTGCTAATCGCAGTGGGATCAACGGCTTGCCTGATATCGCGGATGACCGGATACTGGTGTCCGGGGTGTGAAGCACTTCACACCAGTGCCGAATGCAGTCTGTTAGCTTCGCACTGACGTGGGGCATCGCTATCGGGGGGAGACGAGGCATGGACATGCTCGTCGCCAGCGAGACCTTTGTATTTGAGGGCTGGCGGTTCGACGTGCGGGCCGGCAGCCTGCTGCGTCAAGATCCCAACGGGAACTGGGGGCCGGTCTCGATCGGTACGCGCGCTCGCGACATCCTGGCGTTGCTGCTGGAACAGCCTGGCGCGCTGGTGTCCAAAGAAGCGATCATGGACGCGGTCTGGCCGAACGTCGCTGTCGAGCCGAACAACCTGACCGTTCAGATCGCTGCGCTGCGCCGGGTGCTCGATGGAGGTCGGGTGGGCGACAGTTGCATCCAGACGGTGGCGGGCAGGGGTTACCGGTTCGCTCCCCGCGTGGCGCGGCTGCATGAGGCACGGTCTGAGCCGGAGTCGCAGATTTCTCTGCCCGACGCGACGACACAGGTGCCGCGCACGCGGTGGCGATGGCTGGTGGCGGGAGTGGGCTCGCTCGCTGTGGCGGCACTGGCGATCATCGCGATCTATGGCGGCTGGTTTGCCGGTCGGCCGCCGCTTCCGCGTCTGTCGCTCGTCGTGCTGCCGTTCGAGAATTTGGGTGGCGACCAAAAGGACGACTACCTGGCCGAGGGCATCACGGATGATCTGACCAGCGATCTCGCTCACGTCCGCAACGCTTATGTCGTCGCACCTGCGTCCGCCTATAGCTACAAGGCGAAGCCAGTGGATGTGCGGAAGATCGGCAACGAACTTGGCGTGCGCTCTGTGCTCAAGGGCAGCATGCAAAGGATCGGCTCCACGTTGAAGGTCAATGTCCAATTGATCTCCACCGAAACCGGCGCGCAGCTCTGGTCTGACCGGATTGACGAACAGATCAGCGACCTAGCGTCCGGCCAGGACCAGATCGTCATGCGGTTGAGCGATGAGCTCGCCATCAGCATGGTCGATATAGAGAACGCGCGCAGCCTGCGCGAACGCCCGACCAATCCGGACGCAGCCGATCTCATCTTGCGGGCGCGCGCGCTCGAACACCTGCCGGCCAGTCTGCAGCAGGACGGGGAGGCGCTGGCTCTGTATGAGCGTGCGTTGTCGCTCGATCCATCGTCGCCTTATGCCATGACAGGGGTCGCCTATTTTCTGACGGACAAGGCCTCGGCGAAAGGCTGGGACTCTTTCGATGACATGCAACGCGCCGGGCGACTTCTGGCACGGGCACGGACGATCAAGCCCGAGTCGGATATGGTTCTGAACAGCTACGTTTATTGGCTTCGCACGGTGGGGCGGTGCCCGGAAGCCATCGAAGCAGCCCAACGGGCCATTCAGACGGATCCGAACCAAGCCAGGGTGTGGACCGGGCTCTACAATGAGCTTGCCGTGTGCAAGAGCTGGACAGGCCACGCTGAGGAGGCGATTGCGCTCCAGCAAAAGGCGGATGAACTCAATCCGCGCAGCCCCTGGAAGTTCAGTCGGTACCAGCACATGGGATTCGACTCGCTGATGCTGGGTAGGGATGCGGACGCCATAGAGTTGTTCCAACGTTCGTTCGCACTTGATCCGGAGGTCCACGGTGGGACGCAATGGGATTTCCGCTACCTGGCGGCGGCCTATGCCCGAACCGGCCAGATGCAGGAGGCGAGGCGTTACCTTTCGGCGGCGGATCGGCTGTGGCCCTACGACACGGTGCGCAGTCATTTTCCGGACTACTTATCCAGCCCAGTCTATGTTGAGCAGATCAGACATTATCAGGAAGGGCTGCGCCTGGCGGGTGAGCGCGATCACGCCGACGAGGACGCTGATTTCGGCGTGCCGACGGATGGTGCCCTACACAGCGAGTTCGCCGGCCATACAGCGATGGGAGCGCCGGGTGCGAGGACAATACGCACTGCGGATCTCTTCGCGTTTCTTGCGGAGGCGCGGGTGGTGGTCATCGACACGGTGACATATTCATGGGGTCGGTCGATCCCGGATGCGGTGGGGCTGAAGTTTGCTGGATTGGGCGGAACCTTCACGGATGAGGCGCAGGATCACCTGCGCGACAAGATGCGAGAGCTGACTGCCGGCGATCTCGACAGGCCGATCGTCGCGGTGGGCTGGAACTCGGAGCGCTTCGACGGCCGCAATCTGGCGCTGCGGCTCGTGGCTCTTGGCTACAGGCAGGTCTTTTGGTACCGCGGTGGGCGCGAGGCCTGGGAGGTCAGCGGGCTGCCTGAGGGCGAGCTCGATGTGCAGCAGTGGTAGTAGTGATCGACCGCCAGGCTCGCCGGCCATCACCTGCCAAAGACCCTTTCACCTTCAGCGGCGACCTCAACTGCCACGTCGCAACCGGAGGTGCAATTCGGATTACCTGGAATTGTATCGGCATGGGTGCTGGTAGCCACATAGCGAAGCCTTTTGCCTCGGTCTGAGATAACGAACGCGAAGGTAAAGGACAAACCCGGCTGGGTCATCGTGCCGGCGCCGGTGCAATCGTCGTTCACGTGGTAGGTGCCGGTCTGAGCACTAAAGCCATCCGGGGTGAGGCCGGGCTGACCCAGAGCATTTGGTACGCCATTGTTCATGGCAAAGTTCAGATTGCTGAAGTTACCCTCACCATCAAACGTAAAGACGCTAACGCCGTTGATCAGACTTGGCGTGGCGAAGGGTGCCAAAGTCGGAGGGCTGCCGTTGAGCAGGCCCAGCCTCTGCCCGTTGAAGCTGACACTGTACATGCCGTCCAGCATCTTCGTGGAGCATTGCTGGGCTTGAGCGGCGCTGCCGATTGCCAAAGCCGCGAGCGTTGCGGGTATCAGTTTGGTGAGTTGATTGCGCATTTTGACTTCTTTCCTTGTCTATCAAGCCGTTGTTCAGCAGTGACGCGTGTCGTTGTGAGGAAGCACACCGCCGACCTCGCGCCGTCCCCATGGGCGCGCCTGATGCGTCAGTCGCGTCCTTCTCCATGGTCGGCATGATGCCTGTCGTGGTCGCCATCAATGAACCGAGGCTGCGGATCAGTGTCCGGGATCAGTCGGGTTGTTCCGGGCTAAATCGCAAGCAAACCGCTGCTAAATGTTGCTAATTGGCCGCCGAATCGGAGGTGCTGGTCTCGGTCGGCGCAGAGCGCGTCCGGCGGCGCGGCGACGTGCATCACGGGGGCTTCGACACGGTGCGCCAGTCGTACCAATCCCACAGTGTGTTGTTGAGGTAGAAGGCCAATGGCAGTCCGACCACGATAACGCCGCCGGTCACCGCGGTCGTCGCCGCGGAGCCGGTCCACCAGTACAGCGTTCCGAGATTCATCGCGGTAAACAGCGGCTTCACGGTCAGGTACTTGGCGGTATTGCGTGACAGGCTGGTCAAGGCGTGGAAACTGCCGTTGGCGCTGACATTGGTGTTCGGCCAGAAATAGTCCCAGCCGTAATCGTTCGCGGTGAACAGGACGAAGCTGCCGGCGGCATTGATGGCCGACAGGGCGGTTCCTTCGGCCAGGCTGCCGGTGCCGAACGCGTAGACGACCGTACTGATAGTGAACGTGGCGATCTTCAGGGTAACCGCCTTGGCCATGGAATGGCCGAGCGATGCTTCCGCCGCCTGGGGCGTCTCGGTTGGCGCCGCAGCACTAGCCCCCCCCCGCTGGTGGCGTCCTCGTCTGTTTTCATTTTTTGATTTGTTCGTTGCGATTGGATGTGTTGATGCTTCGTCATGTACATCGAAGTCGTTTTTAATGGAATCATTTTTGGCGATTTTTTGGGGAGTAGCGAAGGCGGCAAGGTAGTAAGCGCACTGTGGAATTGTGTGAGTGGGTGATAGATCAATCGAAGGGGTGCGGGTGTGTTGAAGGGGGCAGGTGATCTGCGGCGAGGTGAGGGATTCAGCATCATACGCAGCTTGGCAGGTTGGCGGCGCGGTAGGCATCGCGAGTAACATCGGAATCGATCGCATACTTGGCTGCGGTGACGATGTGCCGCGACCTTGTGCTCGCCCTGCTGGTCAGTCGCATCCTTGACCCCGTATCCAAGCTCGCCGCCGCCCGTGCGCTGTCGCCCGCCACCGCCGCATCGAGCCTCGGCGGACAGCTCGGCCTCGGCGAGGTCGATGAGGACGAACTTTACGATGCACTCGACTGGCTGTTGGAGCGTCAGCCCGCGATCGAGGCGACGCTGGCCAAGCGTCACCTCACCCATGGCACGCTGGTGCTGTCCGTGTCATCGAGCTACCTGGAGGGACGCTGCTCCCGCTCGCCAAGCGTGCTACAGCCGTGACGTCTGAGGCACGCTGCAGATTGTCTACGGTCTGCTCTGCGCTCCCGACGGCTGTCCCATTGCCATCGAGGTGTTTGACGGCAACACCGCTGACCCGATGACGCTCGCCGCACAGATCGAGAAGCTCAAGCAGCGCTTCTGCTCGATCACGTGATCCTGGTGGGCGACCGCGCATGATCACCCAGGCGCGCATCACCGAGGACATCGATCAGCCCCTCGACTATCACCTCGTTGCGCGCACCGCATCAGCGCTTCCATGCTCGCTGCACTCTCGTTGTTCTATCCGCACATCGCATCACCTCACCTACTTCCCCCCCCTCTTCTTCGCATCCCTATCTCCCCCCTCCTCCCACCTCCTCCCCACCCATCTCCCCATCCAACCCCTTCCCCTCCCTCCCCCGCATCCACTCCTCCGCTATCACACATAATGCGCACTTCCTCACATCACCACCCCCTTCACTTCTCGCGCCACCATCCCCCCCCTCTCTATGTCATCCCACCACCTCCTCAGAACCTTCACATGCACACGTGCGCAGCTACAGTCACTCCCCTCTTACCCTTGGTGCGAGCAAAGTCGGCGCCACCGTTGCGGCACACACCGTCCAGCGGAGAAGCGCACCCATCGTTACGCCCTTATGCGACTGCTTCCGGCAGGCTACTCCGATCGAACGGCCAAGGTGTTTAAGCTTCGGGGTCAGGCGCTTGTTGGCGGGCGCCGACGTGCAACAGTGGCAGCGGATTGACGCGGCGTTGCCTGGCGTGGAAGCTGCACCTCATTGAACCTACGAGAGGCAATCATGGAAGCGGTACCGCTGAAGGTGTTCTGGCAGCCTGGATGAACGAGCTGCCTGAAACTCAAAGAGTTTCTCTCGGTCCGTGCGATCGAGTTCCAATCGATCAATGTGCTGGAAGACCCAACCGGGCTCGATGAGCTGAGACGGCTGGGGGCGCGATCGGTTCCCGTGCTGTCGCGCGGCGACGACTACGTGTTCGCGCAGAATATCGGCCACGTGGTGAAGTTCCTCGGGCTGAACGAGGCGACCGGTCCGGTGCTGTCGCCCGACCAACTGATTGAGCGGCTCGACCTGTTCCTGGGTGCCGCGATCCGCATGGTCCCCCAGATGCCGGATGCGAAGCTGGTCACCGAGGTGCCGAACCGTCCGCGCAGCTACCGCGTGCTTGGGCACCACATCTTCCGCATTGCCGAGACCTTCATCGAAGTCGCGAACGGCGCGGATCTGGAGTATGCGCGGCTGACCTCGACACCGCCCGATGCAATGCGAACGACCGCGGATATCGTGGCGTATGGTGGGGATGTGCGAGGGCGGCTGGCGGCGTGGTGGAGTGCCAAGTCCGACAAGTCGGCGCGCGAGACGGTGCAGACGTACTACGGCCCGCAGTTGCTGCACGAGTATATGGAACGCTCCACGTGGCATGTCGGCCAGCACGTCCGGCAGTGGATCATGCTGCTCGGGATGGCCGGCATCGAGCCTGACCAACCGCCCGCCGCGCCCGACTTCGTGGGACTCCCGATGCCCAGCCAGGTTTGGGACGGGTAGTCCGGGGGTTTGGTGCAGGTTCCGTCGCCACTCGGCCGGCTGCCGGACCATAGGCTGCTGCTGGGGTTGTTTCTGCCGATGCAGCAGGGCGCGTGGAGCCCATCGAAGGCGCCCCGTTCTACGTCCTGGACGTTCGAATACATCGCACGCTGCACGACGATGGCGGAGGCACTCGGCTTCGACCTGGTCTTCGGGCTCGCGCAATGGCTCGGCAAGGGCGGCTATGGCGGCGAGATGCACTTTCGCGAGCACGAGGTGGATCCGATCATCGCCAATGCCGCGCTGGCGTCGCTGACGCGGTCGATCGTGCTGATCAATACTGTGCATGTGCTGTACGCGTGGCACCCGCTGCATCTCGCGAAGTTCGGCGCGGCGCTGGACCACATCAGCGGGGGACGGTGGGGCATCAATGTCGTCACCGGGTACAAGCCGAGCGAGTACCGCATGTTCGGGCTGGAGCCGATCGAGCATGACCTGCGCTACGCGATGGCGGACGAGTTCACCACGGTCATGGAGCGGTTGTGGAGTGAGGACGAGGAGCTGAGCTTCGCGGGGAAGTTCTGGCGGACGGAGCGGGCTTTCCTGGCACCGAAGCCGGGACAGCGGCGGCCGTTCCTGGTCAATGCCGCCTCGTCGAGCGCTGGCCTCGACTATGCAGCGAAGCACTCGGACCTGATCTTCATCACCAGTCCAGCGGGCGCCGATCCCGCGTTGGCCTGCGAGGCGCTGCCGGCGCACAACGCGAAGATCAAGGCGCTGGCTCGCGAGTATCGGCGTGAGGTGAAGACGATCATCAATCCGCACGTGATCTGTCGTCCCACGGAGCAGGAGGCGCGGGCGGCCTACACGGCCATACTGGAGAACGAGGACACGGTCGCCGCCGACAATTTTGTGCGCACCTTCCAGAGTGGCGACACCGCGTCATGGCGAGGCCATACCCGTGCGCAATGGGTGATCGGCGGCAATGTTCACCTTGTTGGCACGCCCGCGCAGATCGTCGAGTGGTTCGGCAGGCTGCGTGACGCGGGCTGCGACGGCGTGCAGGTGAACTTCTTTGACTATCTGCCTGACCTTGAATTCTTCGGTCGGGAAGTGATCCCGCTGATGCGCGAGGCGGGGCTGCGTCACTGAGCCCGGGCTGGCCGGTTAGGCTGCGTCAGTCTGACGAAGCTGACCACAGCCGAGGCCGCGGTGGTGCAGGCCGCGACGACCAACGCCTCGCGCGTGCCGCTTTCCGGAAACAATCCGAACATAAGCGCGACCAGCGCCGCGCCCATGCTCTGGCCCAGCAGACGCGACGTCGCCTGCATGCCGCTTGCTGCACCGGCGCGCAGCGGAGGCGCCGATGTGAGGATCGCGCGGTTGTTCGGCGTGTTGAAGAAGCCGAAGCCGATGCCGCAGATCAGCAGGCGCCAGACGATGTCGAACGCAGTGGGGTGTGCGGGCAGCATGCTCAACAGGGCCAGCCCTGTCGCCATAACCGCCAGACCGCACCCGCCGAGCAGTCCCGCCGGATAACGGTCGGACAATCGGCCGGTGAACGGGGCGATCACCGCCACGGCGAGCGGCCACGGTGTCAGGAGCAGACCTGTCTCCACCTGGCCGAAGCCGAGGGTGTTCTCGAACAGGAACGGCAGCGCGACCAGAGCCATGCTCTGTCCGATGAACGAGCAGATGGAGGTGACGACCGACAGTGCGAACAGCGGGATGCGCAGCAGATCGACTGGCAGCATGGGTGAGTGCTGCGACAGTTGCCGCGTCACGAGGACGAAGCCGAACACCATGGCGAAGCACAGCTCCGCGCCGGCCAGACTGGCGCTCTCGCCATGGCCGAGGCCACTGATTGCGCTGACCAGGACGCCGAAGGTGAGCGCGCTCCAGATCGCGCTCGATGCGTCGAAGCGCACACCGGAACGGCGCGTGCGTGGCAGTGCGCGGAAGGCGATCGGGATCGCCAAGGCGCCGATCGGCACGTTGACGGCGAACAGCCAAGGCCATGGTGCGACGGACAGGATGCCGGCGGCGACTGTTGGTCCGACCGCGGATGCGATCGAGCCGATCGTCGCGTTGAGGCCGACGCCCCGGCCGAGCCAGCGCCGCGGATAGATGAAGCGCACGAGCGCGCCGTTGACACTCATGATGCCGGCGGCGCCGAAGCCCTGGATGACGCGCGCGATGGTCAGCGTCGTCAGCGAGTCCGACATGGCGCAGCCCAGCGAGGAGACGGTGAAGACGATCAGGCCGTACTGATAGACGCGGCGATAGCCGTAGATGTCGCCGAGCGATGCGAGCGGCAGCAGGGAAATCGTTACCGCGAGCTGGTAGGCATTCACCACCCAGATCGAGGAGGCGGGACTGGCGTCGAGGTCGCGCGCGATCGTCGGCAGCGCCACGTTGGCGATCGCACCATCGAGCACGGCGAACGTCAAGCCGAGGGCGATCGTCAGGATCGCCCAGTAGCGCTGGGGCAGGGGAACGCCATCGGGGGCGGCAAGGCCGTGCCGGTGTGCCGGCTGGTCCTCCGCCATCAGCCGACGGCCAGCGCGCCGGCCTCGGCCGGTAGCATGGTGGTCGCCGCGCCCATTACCGTCGCGGCGTCGAGATCGGCGAGGTCGGGGCGGCGGAGCACCGTGACGGCTGGGCCGCGCGGTGCAACGAGGGCCGGGTCGGAGTCGCGCGAGAACAGCACGACGGAGGGGCAACCGGCGGCGGCCAGCAGGTGCATCGGTCCGGTGTCGTTGCCGATGGCGATGCGTGCGGCGCGGGCAAGGCTGGTGAGCTGGGCGAAATCGGTGCGGCCGGTCAGGTCGAGCGCGCCAGGGATTGCGCTCGCGAGATCCTGCTCGTTCGCGGCACCGATCACCACTGGCGATAAGCCGCGTTCAGTCAGCATCGCCGCCAGTTTGCGGTAGCGCTCGATTGGCCAGCGCTTGACCGGACGGTGCGGTGAACTGCCGGGCACCAGCAGCGCGAGGTTGTCCGGCAAAGCGAAGGGGGTGAGATCGGCGTGGCTCCAGGACAGGTCGACGGGTTCGCGACGGTCGATACCGGCCTGGCGAAGCTGGCCGAGCTGGCGGTCGATGTCGTGCGTCCGATTTCGGTTCGGGTCGCGATCGGGCAGTGCGCAGCCATAGGCGATGCCCGACCAGTCGGGACGGTTCTTGTGAGGAAACAGATGGAAGTAGCGGTTGGACCGGGTGGAGGTCTGGAGGTCGTAGGCGCGGTCGAACCGCGCCTCGATCAGCCGCCGCCGCAGCCGCCGCCAGCCGGACAGATCCCACCACTCGGGGCGCTCGTCGATCCAGATGGTGTCGAACCAGGGCGATTGCGCCAGCCAGTCCGCGAAGGGGGCGGTGGTGAGCAGGGTGATATGGGCGCCGGCATGGTGGCGGCGGATCGCGGCGAACGGGCCGAGCGACAGGACGACGTTGCCGAAGGCGCCAAGCTTCACCACCAGGATACGGCGGGGGTCCGCCATCACGCTGGGGGATGAGTGGCGGCCCAGTGGCGGGCGATGTCGATGCGACGTGTGATCCAGACGCCGGAGAACCGGCTCACATGATCGAGCAGCCGCTCCAGGCCGCCGGCGCGGGCGGGATGCCCGATGATCCGCATATGCAGGCCGATGGAAAGCATGCGCGGCTGGGTGGCGCCCTCGCGATACAGGAAGTCGAAAGCGTCGCGGCAATAGATGAAGAAGTCGTCGCCGGTCGCGAAGGTGCCGCGGCCGAATTTCGAGTCGTTGGTGGAGAGGGTGTAGGGGATGACCAGATGGGGCCTGCCCTCGACGGTCACCCAATACGGCAATTCGTCATCATAAGCATCTGAATCATAGAGAAACCCGCCTTCTTCGACCAGAAGGTTGCGGGTGTTCAGGCTGGGTCCATAGCGGCAGTACCAGCCGAGCGGACGCTCGCCCATGGTCTGTTGCAGCGAGGCGACGGCGCGGCGAATGCGCTCGCGCTCCTCGGGTTCCGACAGTTCATAGTGCTTTTCCCAGCGCCAGCCGTGGCAGCAGATGTCGTGGCCGGCGGCACGGATGGCAGCCGCGGCGGGAGGATGGCGTTCCAGCGCCAGGGCGCAGCCGAAGACGGTGAGCGGGATGTTGCGTTCGGCGAACAGGCGCATGACGCGCCAGAAGGCGACGCGGCTGCCGTAGGCAAACATGCCCTCTGCGGCGAGATCGCGGCCCGTCACGCCGGGGTTCAGCATGCCGTTCTCAGTTAGGCCCCATTCCGAGGCGGGATCGCCGTCGGGTACCGAAGGTTCCGAGCCTTCCTCGTAGTTCAGCACGAAGTTCAGCGCGAGCCGCGCGCCGCCCGGCCAATTCGGGTCGGGTGGGTTGGCGCCATAGCCGATCAGGTCCCGTTGCATGGCGGCCAGATTGCCCTGATCGGTGCCCGCTGGCCACTGGTTGACTGGCTCGTGATACGCGCCGAAAAGCCGCGCATGTCGGCCACCGCAACGTCGTGGATTCTGAGCGAAGGCTATGCCGGGCTGCAGGCGCAGGCGTTGGGACTGGCCGAGGCGGCCGGGCTGGAGCCGGAAATGCGCGTACTGGCACCGCGCGCTCCATGGAAGTGGGTGACCGCATCGCTTTGGCCCTCGCCCCTGGCCGCAGTGCCGGATGCGGTGCGGGCGCCGTTGCCGGAGCTTGTGATAGGCTGCGGTGGGCTGGCAGCGGCGGTCGGCGCGGCGTTGCGCCGAGACGACCGGCCGGTGGTGCAGGTGCAGCATCCGCGCATGGATCCGCGCCGCTTCGACCTGGTCGTGGTGAACCGGCACGACGAGTTGACGGGGCCGAACGTCGTGGTGACGCGGACCGCGCTGCATCGGGTCACGCCTGCGCGCCTTGCCGCCGCAGCGGCGGCGTGGCAGCCACGGCTGGCGCACCTGAAGCGGCCGCTGGTCGCGGTCCTGATCGGCGGCAGCAACGGCCGGTTCAGGCTGGACGCGGCGGTCGGCACGGAACTCGCCCGTCAGCTTGCGGCGATGATGCGGGATGACGGTGTCGGCGTCGCGGTCACCCCCTCGCGCCGCACCGATGCGGCGGTGACGCGCGTGATGGCCGAGACCCTGGCACCACTCGGCGGGCACGTCTGGGATGGCAGCGGCGACAATCCGTATTTTGGGATGCTGGCGCTGGCCGACGCGATCGTGGTCACGGTGGACAGCGTGTCCATGGTCTCCGAGGCGGTGGCGACGACGGCGCCGGTGATGCTGGCGCGACTGCCCGGACGGTCACGCCGCAACGCCCTGTTCACCGAGGGGCTGCTGCGCGACGGCCGGGTGCGCGAATTCAACGGACGGCTGGAATTGTGGCCGGTGACGCCGCTCGATGACACGGCGGAGGCCGCCGCGGAGATGTGCCGCCGGCTCGGCCTGTCGCATCCGGACGCTCCATGCTGAACATCCAAACGTTCGACAACCGCGTCGGCGGCAACGTGCTGTACAAGGCATTGGCGCATCCGTTGGCTGCCGAGGCGATAGCGCGACTTTATGCGGGTCTTGCCGGGCCGGTGGCGGTGTACGATCCCGAAGGCATCGCCACCGCATTGTTCGCACTGTATCCGCAGGCGCCGCCGCTAGCCGGGCTATTTGTTCATGACGTGGCCGCGGTGGGCGAGGAGCGCGCGGGCCATGTCGCGCGAGCACTGACCGATCTGCCGGAGAGTGGTGCGCGCGTCGTGCTGATCGCCGCGTTCGATGCGGGGCGGACCGCCGCACGCATGACGCATCTGCTGCCGGACGGGGCGGAGGTGATCACGCTGGATGCGATGAAGCTGCCCGATGCGCTGCTGACCAATCGCGCGCGTTATCTCGACAAGCTGAACTTCGCGACGAATTTTGTCTTTTTCCGCGACGCCGATGGGCTTTCCACACGACTGGTGTCGGCGAACTACTGGTCTGGTTATGGCGGCGGTGCAATGCGTCTGTGGCTGCGGCTGTTCGATGCGGCCGGCGGCGTGCTGGCGACGTGGCAGAAGGAAGTGCTGGCGGGACCTGGCGGGTTTTCGATTGACAGCCGCACGGTGCGCGAACGCTTCGACCTGCCGTCCTTCACCGGCCAATTGTTCGTGCACGCGATCGGCGCGACCGGGCATGACGTGGTGAAATACGCGCTCGATACGTATGCGGGCGACAACGGCGCCAGCCTGTCGTGCACGCATGATGCCAACGCGTGGCCGTCGGATCGCTATGCCGGATTGCCGGCGCCACGCGACGACGAGAGGGTGGTTTTGTGGCTGCAGAACAGTCACGCGACATCGATCCCGCCTGGGGCCGTTGCGCTGGATCGCATGGGCGCGGAGCGGCCGGTCGCTGTGACGCAGGAGGTGGGCCCATTCGCCACGGTCGCTGTCGATGTCGCGCATGTGCTGCCGGAGGTACGGTGGCCGTCGCAGATCGAGGTGCGTGCCGGGCGGCATGTGGTGCGGCCACGCTATGAGGTGACGCGCGGCGAGCGCGTTCGCATCGCGCATGTCAATGTCGAGCGCAGTGACCTGAGGCCGGATGTGACTATCGCTCGGCTTCCGGCCCAGTTGGGGCGCGGCTATCTGCTGCCGTTCCCTGTGCTGCCGCGCGAGCGGTTCCGCAGCATTGTCCAGCCGACACCCATGGCGGTGTCACAGAAGACTTTGCCGCTGCGGCTCGATGTGTTTGATGAGACGGGGAGGAAGGTGGCGGAGCGGTTCCTCGGCTGTCTGCCGCGCGATCACGATGTGGCGCTGGAAGTCGATGACGTGGCGAGGGGACACGCAGAGCTGGTTTACGATTTTCGCGACGGGGGCGAAGCGGACGGTTGGTTGCATGCGCTGTTCCGCTATGAGGATCGGCAGTCCGGCCACGCCGCTGAGTTGAGTTTTGGCGGGCACATCTTCAACACGATCATGACGTATCGCGGTGAGCCGCAGTCGTATAACGGGCCGCCGCCCGGGCTGACCACGCGGTTGTTCCTGAAGCTGGGCGATACGCGGCGCCGCAGCTTCGCTGTGCTGATCTATCCGGCATCTGCGCCCTGGCACGGGCATTCGGCGACCACGCTGCTGCTGCATGACGGCGCGGGCGAGGTGATCGCGGAGCAGTGTGCGGCGATTGCATGTTCAGGCTCGACGATGGTCTGGCCGCATGTCGCATTCGGCGAAGCGGCGCTGCGCCAGGCGGGGCCGGAAGGCTATGTATTAGTGCGGGACACGACGTGCCGGCTGTTTGGCTACCACGGTCTGATGGACGATGCCGGCGGCTTCTCGCTGGACCACATGTTCGGGTTCTGAAGGGCGAGGCTGCTTCGACGGCTTATTTATACACACCTCTTTACACACGAAGCTGAAGTCCGTATATCTATTGGGTGTGAATACCCGCGACGTCATCCGGATGATCGAGCGGGCGGGTTGGGTGCACGTGGCGAGGCGAGGCAGTCACTGGCAGTTCACTCATCCTGTGCGCCCAGGCCGGGTGACCGTGCCGCATCCCAAGCGAGACGTACCGATCGGCACGTTGCGGAGCATCGAACGGCAGGCGGGCGTTAAGCTGAGGTAATGTCATGACCGCGTACATCGCATTGCTGCGCAAGCAACCGGGCAGCGACTACGGCGTGGACTTTCCGGACTTTCCTGGCTGTATCACGGCTGGCCGTACCCTGGAGGAGGCACGTCGCATGGCGGGCGAGGCGTTGGCCTTTCATGTGGACGGCATGCGCGAAGACGACGAGCCGATACCACCGCCCTCTTCGATGGACGCGATCATGGCTGATCCGCTGAGCCGCGACGCGATTGCCTTTCTGGTCGATCTACCGGAAAAATCGAGGCGGGCTGTGCGCATCAATGTGAGCCTGCCGGAGGATATTGTGCAGTCGATTGACCGAGTTTCAGCCAATCGCTCACGCTTTCTCGCCGACGCGGCACGGGATCGGCTCAAGCGGCAACGGAAGTCGGCGTGAGCTCCGTGGCAATCTCCGGGTTCGAGTGAGGGATTGACACGGGGTTTCCCTTGATCCGGGTCAAGGCGTGTGCATAGTCCGCGCCACCGTGCATGCACGGATTGGAGGAAACAGACAATGTCCACCCTGAGCACAGGCCGTCGGTACTGTCTTCAAAGCGGCGGCTGCGGCGGCGGTTACCGCGCTGACGCCGATTGGCCTGGCGACGGCGCAGCAGGCCGCTCCACCACGCAATCGGACGATGACCCTGGTGTGGGGTGGGCGCGAAGGGCGCTGGGTGGATTTTGAATTGTGGAATCCTTACTCGATCGGTTCGAACCACCAGAACGGCCCTAATATTATCTATGAACCGCTGGCCTATTACAGTGCGTTCGCCGACAAGACCTATATGTGGCTGGCGGAAAGCTACCAGTACACGCCAGACTTCAAGCAGCTCACCATCAAGACGCGCCCGGGGATTTCGTGGTCGGACGGCACGCCGTTCTCAGCCGAGGACGTGGCGTTCACGCTGAACAGTTTGCGCGATCTGGGCCCCAAGGTGAAATGGGGCGTCGATGTGCAGCAGGTGATGAAGGAGGCGAAGGCGACCGACGCCAACACGGTCGTGGTCGATTTCGTGGTGCCCGCGCCGCGGTTCTTCTTCTTCGTGACCTACAAGTACGACATCGGCGTCTATATCGTGCCGAAGCACATCTTCGCTGGTCAGGACTGGACGACGTTCAAACACTTCGACATCGCCAAGGGCTGGCCAGTGAGTACGGGGCCGTGGAAGGTGGCAGAGGCCTCACTGCAACAGAAGGTGTTCGACCGACGCCCTGAGTGGTGGGCGGTGAAGGCGGGGCTGGCGCCGCTGCCGGCGATCGAGCGTACGATCTGGTTGCCATATGCGGGCGAACAGGCAACGGCGCAGGCGCTGATCACCAACCAGTTGGATGCGGCGACCGGCATGCAGCCGGCGACATTTCCGACGCTGTTCCGTGGCAATCCGAAGCTCATCACACATACCGGCCAGAAGCCTCCGTATGGTTACGTCGATTGGTGGCCGATCTCGCTTTACGTCAACAACGAGGTCAAGCCGTACGACGACAAGGACGTGCGGTGGGCGGTGTCGCATTACGTCGACCGACAGCAGTTGATCGATGTGGGGTATCTGGGTGCGTCGCAGGTGTCGTCGCTGCCGATGCCGCCTTACCCGCCGTTGCAGCCGTACTTCGATGCGGTGAAAGACCTGTTGGCCAAGTACGACACGCTGGCATTCGATCCGAAGAAGGGCGACGCGCTGCTGTCGGGCAAGGGGTTCAAGAAGGACGGTGGCGTCTGGGTTGATGCGCAGGGCAAGAAGCTCACGTTGGATATCATCGGCTTTGGCGCTGCCGGGCCGGCGATCGGGCCGGTGCTGTCGGAGATGCTCCGACGCCATGGCATCGAGGCGAGCATGAGCATGCCGCCCGATTTCGACGACCGGTTCCAGAAGGGCCAGTTCGTCGGGTCGATCTACGGTCATGGCGGCTCCATCACCGAGCCATATTCGACATTGCGCCTGTATCAGGGACGCAGTGTCGCGGTGCCCGGCGCGCACCTGGTGAATTTTGCCCGATGGAAGAACGCCGAGTTCGACAAGATCACCGACGAGATGTATGTCACTGATCCGAACAACAAGCCGAAGATGATCGAGCTGTTCCATCGTGCGATGGAGATCTGGCTGCCGGAGCTGCCGGACATCCAGTTGGTGCAGAACTTCCACCGCATTCCGATGAACACCACCTACTGGAAGAACTGGCCTACCGCGGACAACGACTATGTCAACGGCGCGTCATGGCACCTGACTTATCCGATCGTGCTGTGGAACCTGCAGCCGGCCTGACGCAATGCAGCTTGCCTACATTGCGCGTCGGTTCGGCGTCTTTCTGCTGATCGTCTGGCTGGCGGCGTCGCTGAACTTCTTTTTGCCCAAGCTGTCGGGGCAGGACCCGGTGCGCACCAAGCTGCTGCAGTCGGCGCAGCTTGGCGGCTATGTGCATGCCGGTCTCGAGGACATGGTGAAGGAGTACGATCAGCGCTTCGGTCTCGATAAGCCGCTATGGCAGCAATATCTGACCTATCTGCGCGCGACGGCGCGGCTCGATTTCAACTATTCGATCGCCAATTATCCGCGCACGGTGCGCGAGATGGTCGGCGAGGCGGTGCCGTGGACGGTGGGACTCCTCGGCACCACAACGCTGCTGTCGTTTGGTATCGGCACTCTGCTGGGCGCGCTGCTCGCATGGCCGGGGGCGCCACGCTGGATGCGCTGGCTGATGCCGCCGTTATGGGCGCTGCATGCCATTCCGTTCTTCCTGCTTGGCTTGATCCTGATGTACCTTCTGGCGTTCCAGGTTCCGCTGCTGCCGATATTCGGCGGCTACAGTGCGGGCGTGAGCCCGACGCTGTCGCTGGGATTCGTGTGGGATGTGGTGTCACACGCGCTGCTGCCGGCCTTGTCGATCGTGCTGGTGGCGACGGGTGGCTGGGCGCTGGGGATGCGCGGGATGATGGTCACGACGATGGGCGAGGATTACGTGACCTTTGCCGACGCGAAGGGACTTAGAAGTTCGACGATCTTTCTGCGGTACTGCGTGCGCAACGCGATCCTGCCGCAGACGACTGCGCTGGCATTGGCGTTGGGACAGATTCTGTCGGGAGCGGTGCTGGTGGAGGTTATCTTTGGGTATCCCGGTATCGGGGCGCTGCTGTTCCAGGCAATACAGGAGAACGACTTCTTTCTGATCCAGGGGATTGTGTTCACTGTGATCGTGGCGCTGGGGCTGGCGACGTTGATTTTGGACGTGGTTTATCCGTGGCTGGACCCGCGGATTTCTTATCGGCGGGGTGATTGATGGCGCGGGTGGGCTTGGGGCGTTGGTTTCGCCCCCTCCCCCCGTCCCCCTCCCGCGAGAGGAGGGGGAGGCACTTGTGATGTTCCGCTATTTGCGGCGCAATCCGTCGTTGGTTGTTGGCGTTGCGTTGCTGACGGTGCTGGCGCTGTTCATTGTGATCGGCAATCTTACTGTGGATACGGACCTCGCGCGGCCGCTGTCGGTGCGTGCGCTGCAGCCGCCGTCGTGGGAGCATCCGTTCGGCACTGACCGTCAGGGACGCGACCTGTTGGCAGCGATGGTCGCGGGGACACCGCTCACGCTGAAGATCGGCTTTATTGCTGGATTTCTCGGTGTCGGGATCGGCACCGTGCTGGCCTTCGTCGCGGGGTATTATCGCGGCATGACGGATACGGTGATACGCGGCATCGCCGATATCGGCCTGACCGTGCCTGGCCTGCTGGTGCTGATTGTCATCGCGGTATCGGTGCGCGGCGGGCTGACCGTGAATGAGATGGCGATCATCGTTGCCTCGCTCGCGTGGCTAAATCCCACGCGGACGATCCGCGCTCAGGTTCTTACGCTGCGCGAGCGTGGCTATGTCGAGGTGGCGCGGCTGAACGGCATGGGCGGGCCGGAGATCATACTGCGCGAGATGATGCCGAACCTGCTGCCCTATCTTGCCGCGACATTGGTCAGCGCGGTGTCCGCCGCGATTCTGGCTTCCATTGGTCTGGAGGTGCTGGGACTCGGGCCGTTGGAATCGCCGACGCTGGGCATGACGCTGTACTGGATCAACTTCAACGCCGCCATCCTGAACGGGTGGTGGTGGTGGTGGGTCGCGCCGATCGTGATCATACTGATTGTGTTTCTCGGCTTGTTTTTCCTGACCGTCGGTCTGGACGAAATCGCCAATCCACGCCTGCGGCAATCGGCATGAACGCAGCTCTGCTGCACGTCGATGGACTGCGTGTTTCGTATGACCATCCGCGTGGCGCTGTGCGCGCGGTGGACGAGGTTTCATTCAGTCTGCGTCCGCGAGAGCGGTTTGGCCTGGCGGGCGAGTCAGGTTCGGGCAAATCGACCATGGCCCTCGCCATCCTCAGGCTGATCCGCCCGCCGGGACGCATCGATGGCGGTGAGGTCTGGCTGGACGGTCAGAAGCTGTCCGCGCTTTCGGATGATGCCATGCGCCGTTTGCGCCTGGCCGGTATCGCGCTGGTACCGCAAGGTTCGATGAATGCACTCAATCCGGTGCTGCGCATCCGTGCGCAGATCGCCGATGCGCTGGGCGATCACGGCATGGCACTCACGCAGCGCGACCTTACCGCGCGGGTGCGCGATTTGCTTGGGCAGGTAGGGTTGCGGCCGGAGGTCGCGGAGATGTACCCGCACGAACTCTCCGGTGGCATGAAGCAGCGGGCCTGCATCGCCATCGCGATCTGCCTGCGCCCGAAGGTGATCATTGCCGATGAACCGACGAGCGCGCTGGACGTGGTCGTGCAGCGTCAGGTGATGGCGACGCTTGGTCGTGTGCAGCAGGAACTTGGTGCGGCGGTGGTGCTGGTCGGCCACGACATGGGGTTGATGGCGCAGTTCGTTGACCGGCTTGGCGTGATGTATGCCGGCCGTCTGGTGGAGATCGCGCCGATCGGCGAGATCATTACGGCGCCTAAGCATCCTTATACACAGATGCTGATCGCCAGTCTCCCGTCGCTGGAACGCAAGGGAATGATGCAAGGTATTCCAGGCCTCGCACCTTTGCTGCGCGATCTGCCATCCGGCTGTGCCTTTCACCCGCGCTGTCCGATGGCCGCCGAAAGGTGCCGCGAGGAGCGGCCGGCGTTGCGTGAGCTTGGCGATCACCACGTTGCCTGTCACTTCGCCTGATGTTGTGGTGATGGCTGACCAAACCGTTCCACTCATCGAGCTGCGCGGCGTGACGAAGGCCTATGGCCACGTGGCGGCGCTGGAGGATTTTTCACTCCTCATCGAGGGCGACCGACCCGCGATCACAGCCATTGTCGGCGAAAGCGGGAGTGGCAAGACGACACTTGCGAGGCTGTTGCTTGGCCTGGTCGCACCGACGGCGGGCGAGGTCCTGTACCAGGGGCGCGATGTGCAGGCGCTGTCCGGCACTGAGCGCCGCGCATTTCGCCGCGACATTCAGGCGATATTCCAGGACCCGTATGGCGTCTACAATCCCTTCTATCGCGTTGATCATGTGCTGAGGACGCCGGTCGCACGATTCCGTCTGGCGAAGACGAAGGCAGAAGGGCGCAGTCTGATCGAGGACGCGTTGCGCGCGGTCGGCTTGCGTCCCGAGGAGATACTTGGCCGCTACCCGCATCAGCTCAGTGGCGGACAGCGGCAACGTGTAATGGTGGCACGCGCGCTATTGTTGCACCCGCATCTGATCGTGGCGGACGAGCCGGTGTCCATGGTGGATGCGTCGCTGCGTGCGACCATCCTGGGCTCGCTGCGTCTGCTAAGGGAGGAGCGCGGCATCTCGATCATCTACATCACGCACGATCTCGCCACGGCCTATCAGGTGGCTGACAATATCATCGTGCTGTATCACGCCTCGGTTGCCGAGGCGGGTGATGTCGAGCTCGTCGTGAAGGCACCGAAACATCCGTATACGCAATTGCTGATCACCTCGATCCCGCAGGTGAGCACGGAGCGTACGTGGCTGGATGAACCGCGCGGGGGTGAGCGCGCCGAGATGGGGCACGGCGGCTGCAAGTTCGTCGACCGCTGTCCGGTCGCGATGCCGATCTGTGGCGAGTTTGCGCCATTGCTGCGGCACACAGAGGCGGATCGTGTCGTCGCCTGTCACCACTACCAAGAGGCGGGCGCCTAGCCATTCCGCTGAAATGGCGACATAAGTGCGCCCGAGGGGAGATTTGCCATGCCCGATACCATGCTAGCCCGTACATGGACGCCTAATTCCTGGCGCGACTGCCCGATCCGGCAGGTGCCGGCCTATCCTGATCCAGAGAAGCTGGCGTCGATGGAGGCACGTATCGGGCGTTATCCGCCACTGGTGTTTGCCGGCGAGGCGCGGCGGCTGACAGCGCATCTTGCGGCAGCGGCCGAGGGGAAGGCGTTCGTGCTACAGGGCGGGGACTGCGCGGAAAGTTTTTCCGACTTCACTGCGAACATCATCCGCGACACGTTCCGCGTGCTGCTGCAGATGGCGGTGGTGCTGACATTCGGCGCGTCGCTGCCGGTGGTGAAGATGGGGCGCGTGGCCGGCCAATTTGCCAAGCCGCGTTCCTCGGATACCGAGACGCAGGACGATGTCACGCTGCCGTCGTATCGTGGCGACATCATCAATGGGCCGGAGTTCACTGCCGAGGCGCGCATTCCTGATCCGGCGCGCATGGAGTTCGGTTATTTCCAGTCGGCGAGCACGTTGAACCTACTGCGCGCGTTCGCCTCCGGCGGCTATGCCGACCTGCACGAGGTGCATCGTTGGAATTTGGATTTTGCCGCGCGTTCGCCATTGGCCGAGCGATACCAAGACCTGGCGCATCGCATCGACGAGACGTTGTCGTTCATGGCGGCGTGCGGGATGACCAGCACGACCACGCGCGACATGCGCGAGACTGATTTCTACACGAGCCATGAGGCGTTGCTGCTGCCGTATGAACAGGCGTTGACGCGGGTCGATTCCACGACCGGTGATTGGTACGGCTGCAGCGCGCATTTCCTTTGGATCGGCGATCGCACGCGTCAGGTCGATGGGGCGCATGTCGAGTTCCTGCGGGGGGTGAAGAATCCGCTCGGCATGAAGGTTGGACCGACACAGGAGCCTGATGATCTGCTGCGTATTCTGGACCGGCTCAATCCTGCGAACGAGTCTGGGCGGATCACGCTGATCAGCCGTATGGGCCACGACAAGGTCGCGGCGCGGCTACCGCCGTTGCTGCGCGCTGTGGAGCGCGAGGGTGCCAAGGTTGTGTGGCTGTGCGATGCGATGCACGGCAATACGATATCCACTGTCGCCAAGCTGAAGACGCGCAACTTCGATCAGATACTGTCCGAGGTCCGCAGCTTTTTTGACATCCACGCGGCGGAAGGCACGTGGGCGGGCGGTGTGCACGTCGAGATGACGGGCCAGAATGTCACCGAATGCACCGGCGGCGCGCATCAGTTGACCGAGGCGGATTTGACGGAGCGGTATGAGACGTTCTGCGATCCGCGGCTGAACGCAGGGCAGGCGTTGGAGCTGGCATTTCTGGTGGCCGAGGAGCTGAAGCGGCGTCGTGCGCCGGGCGCACAGATGCAGGTGGCGGCGCAGTAGATGGACGACGACGGAGGCTCTGCCCCCTCCCCCCGACCCCCTCCCGCAAGGGGAGGGGGTGGATCGGGTGCTTGCGACACTGATATTGCGGCGCGGACCGACAGTTACTTCAATCGGACGCGCCGCATCGTTGCTCGGTTTGGCGACAAGCGGGTGACCTACGCGGTGTTCATGCGTCGTCCGGTGATCTCGGCGCCGCGGCTGATGGTCGAGTGGCTGGAGGCGGTGGCGGTGGCGCGCGGCACCAGCATCGATGTCGAGCTCATGTATCCGGAGGGTGAGTGGGTCGGCGCCGGCGAGCCGCTTTCCTATATCAGCGGCAGCCTCGTGCAGTTATCGGATCTCGAGACGATTTTTCTGCAAAGAATTGGCCCTGCTTCGGTCGCGGCGCACAACGCCTACCAGATGTGTATCGCGCTGCCGGACGTGGCGTTCATGGCGATGGAGGCGCGGCACTGCGCTGGCGCGGAGATGCAGGACATGATGGCCTATGCTGCCTCGGTTGGGAGCGAGGCCGCTAAGCGGGAAGGTGCCAAAGGCTTCATCGGCAATGCCAATGACGGTACGGCGCACTGGTTCGGGACGCCGCGTGGCTTCGGGACGATGCCGCATTCGCTGATCGGCTATGCCGGTTCGACGCTGCGCGCGGCGGAGATGTTCCGCGAGACTTTTCCTGACGAACCGATGACCGTGCTGGCGGACTATTTCGGCCGCGAGATCACCGATGCGCTCGCGGTATGCGCGCGGTTTCCTGATCTTGCCGACGAGGGGCGGCTGTCGTTCCGGCTGGACACGCATGGCGGGCGCTTCATGGAAGGGCTTGATCCGGCGGAGAGCTATGCGGTGATGGAACGAAATTCGCCAGGTGCGATAAGGCGTTATCGCAGCGAGACGGAGCTGCGGTATCTGGTCGGCACCGGTGTGTCGGCGGCGGCGATATGGCGGATGCGCGAGGCGCTGGACGCGTCGGGCTATCCACGCGTGCGCATCGTCGCGTCATCTGGCTTCGGCGTGGACAAGTGTCGGGTCATGGCTGATGCCAAGGCGCCGATCGATGTCGTGGGCACCGGCAGCTTCATTCCCGATGCCTGGCACGAGACCTATGCCACCGCCGACATTGTGGAATATGACGGTGTGCCTCTTGTGAAGGTTGGACGGGAGTTCCTGTTGCGGCAGAACGGCGCGCGCAAGAGGGCGGGTGGCTCGGTCGTGTCGTGAGCGACATGTTCGCCCCGGATGGTGGCTGGCGCGTGCGGATCCTCGATCTGTCGGGCGGTGCGCAGGACAATATCGTTGAGGAGATTGACGGCTTCGAGACCCTGATGCAGGCCAATGCCTTCGCGCGCCGCTATGTGCGTGACTCGCTGGAGCGGTGCCGTCTGTCCGGCATGAATGCGAAGGAAGTGCTGGAGGCCTGGTTCGCGTTTGGCGAGGATGCCGAGGTGATCGATGCTGGCGACGCCGGTTGGCGCAGTGCGACCGAGTTGGGCGATTTCGTCGATAATCCTGGCGGTTCCGAGGATCGCGACTGGCGCTCTCTCGATCCGCGGCGCATCGATGTCGATGATGACGATGAGTGAACGCAGCAGCGAGGTTCGCCATGCCGACCTATGAATTCGTCACCGTCGATGTGTTCACCGACCGACGCTTTGGCGGCAACCCGCTCGCGGTGTTTCCCGATGCGCGCGGGTTGACTGACGAGCAGATGCAGGCGCTGGCGCTGGAGTTCAATCTGTCGGAGACGACGTTCGTTCTGCCGCCTGACAATCCCCAGCATCATGCGAAGGTGCGCATCTTCACGCCGCGAGCCGAGCTGCCGTTTGCCGGCCATCCGAATGTGGGCACGGGCTACGTGCTGGCTCAGCGCGACGACAATCCGCCCGAGCACTACGTGTTCGAGGAACTTGCCGGGCTGGTGCGTGTGCATGTGCTGCGTGCGGGTCGCACGATTGTCGGCGCGCGCATTTCGGCGCCACGTGCGCTGTCCATCGACATCGACATTCCTGAGGAGATCGTCGCCGCGTGCGCGGGTCTGGCGGAATTGGATATCGCTACAAACGCCCATACGCCGCTGGTTGCCTCGGTGGGCACGCCGTTCGTCATTGCTGAGGTCGCGAGTGTGGCGGCGTTGTCGCGCGCCAGTCCGGATATCGGTGCGTTCCGTGCGGCTGCCGAGAGGTTTCCAGAGGTCGCCACGCGGTTTTCGCTGCTGCTCTATGCGCGGCGGGATGGCGATGCGACCCGGCTGGCTGCGCGCATGTTTGCGCCGCTGGGGGGCATTATGGAGGATCCTGCGACTGGCAGCGCCAACGCGGCGCTTGGGGCGCTGCTGACGTCGCTGGCGCCGGGCGAGAATGCAGATCTGGCCTATGAGATTCTGCAGGGTGCTGAAATGGGGCGACCGAGCACCATCATTGCTTCTGCGCGCAAGACGGCGGAGGGGCCTGTGCTGGCGACAGTGGAGGGGAGCTGCGTGCCGGTGTTCAGGGGGACGGTGGAGCTGTAGGAGCTCTACCGCCCTCTCCCGCCGGCCTCCTCCCCGAGGGGAGGGAGGGATTTTCTATTCTACCGTCACGGACTTCGCGAGGTTGCGGGGCTGGTCGACGTCGGTGCCCTTCAGTACGGCGACGTGATAGGCCAGCAACTGCACGGGGACCGCGTAAAGGATCGGAGCGACGAATGGATCCACTGCCGGTAGCACGATGGTTTCTACTGCGATCCCGCGGAGCTTGGCCGCGCCGGCGGCGTCGCTGAACACGATGATCTGCCCACCGCGCGCGGCAGCTTCCTGCAGGTTCGACGCGGTCTTCTCGAACAGCGGGCCGGACGGCACGATGGAAACCACCGGCACGTCCTTGTCGATCAGCGCGATCGGGCCGTGCTTCATCTCACCGGCGGCATATCCCTCGGCGTGGATGTAGCTGATCTCCTTCAGCTTCAGCGCGCCTTCCAGCGCGATGGGGAAGCAGTTGCCGCGCCCGAGGTAGAGCACGTCGCGCGCCTGCGCGATGCGATGCGCCAGCGCCTTGATCTCGTCATGCTTGTCGAGCACTTCGGCCGTGCGGCCGGGCACTTCCAGCAGCGCGGTGGTCATCGCCGCTTCCTCCTTCGCGCTGATCGCGTTGCGCGCACGCGCCGCACCGAGTGCGAGGCACGCCATCGCAGCGAGCTGCGCGGTGAACGCCTTGGTGCTGGCAACGCCGATTTCCGGTCCCGCCACGGTCTCCAGCACCGCGTCGCTCTCACGCGACATGCTGCTTTCCGGCACGTTCAGCACCGACAGCACGTGCTGGCCCTGCTCATGCATGTAGCGCAGCGCTGCCAATGTGTCGGCGGTCTCGCCGGACTGGGACACAAGCAGACCAAGCCCACCCTTTGGTAGCGGTGGAGTACCGATAGCGGAATTCGCTTGCCACATCGGCGTCGGTCGGTATGCGCGCGATCGCCTCGAACCACCAGCGCGCAACCAACCCGGCATAGAATGCACTGCCGCACGCACTGATCGTGATGCGTGGGAGCGTCGCAAAGTCGAATGGCAGCGGGGGCAAGGCGACCGCGCGCGTCGCGGGATTGACCATGCGATGCAGGGTGTCGCCGATTACCGCGGGGTGCTCGTGCAGCTCCTTTTCCATGAAGTGGCGGAAATTGCCCTTGCCGATTGCCGCACCGGTCAGCCGCGTCAGTTTCACTTCGCGCTGCACCTCAGCGCCGCTCATGTCGAAGAACCGCGCGCCCTTGCGGTCGATAACGGTCCAGTCGCCATCGCTCAGATAGGCGATGTGCTGCGTCAGCGGCGCCAGGGCGAGGCCGTCTGACCCGACGAACATCTCGTTTTCGCCGAAGCCCACCGCCAACGGCGCGCCGTGCTGTGCGCCGACGATGAGATCGGGGTGGCCGGCGAAGATCATCGCCAGCGCATAGGCGCCTTCCAGCCGACGGAACGCGGCACCGGCCGCTGCGACCGGGCTCATGCCGCGCTGCAGGTTCAGATCGACCAGTTGCGCCACGGTCTCGGTGTCGGTCTCGGTGGTGAATACCTGCCCCGCGGCTTCGAGTTCGGCGCGCAGTTCAGCGTGGTTCTCTATGATGCCGTTGTGCACCACCGATACGCGCGAGGTGCCGTGCGGATGGGCGTTATTTTCGGTCGGCGCGCCGTGCGTCGCCCAGCGCGTGTGGCCGATGCCGATGGTTCCCTTGAGCGGCGCGTGCTCCAGCGCATCGGCAAGCTTGCCTAGCTTGCCCTCGGCGCGGCGGCGTTCGATATGGCCATTGACGAGGGTGGCAATGCCGGCGCTGTCATAGCCGCGGTATTCAAGTCGGCGCAATGAATCCAGGATCATTGGGGCCGCCTGTCTCGAGCCGATAATGCCTACAATGCCGCACATCTAACGCCGCTTTCCTTGCAGTTTCTCGCGCAGGATCCGGGCGCGGCCGTGTTTGTTCTCTTGCCGCCCGCGCGCGACCGCCAGCGCGTCGGACGGCACGTCCTCAGTGATCACGCTGCCGGCCGCCACGATGGCGCCATCGCCAACCGTTACGGGTGCCACGAGCGCGGTGTCGGAGCCGATGAAGGCGTGTGCGCCGATCGTCGTGAGATGCTTGTTGTAGCCGTCGTAGTTGCAGGTGATGGTGCCGGCGCCGATGTTGGTTGCTGCGCCGATCTCCGCATCGCCGAGGTAGGTCAGGTGGTTGGCCTTGGCGCCGGCGCCGAGTTTGGCTGCCTTCACCTCGACGAAGTTGCCGATGTGAACCTGCTCGGCGAGGTCCGCACCGGGCCGCAGCCTGGCGAATGGACCGATGACACAGCTCGGGCCGACGATGCAGCCCTCCAGATGACTGAACGCCCGGATAAGCGCGCCGGATGCGACCTTGACACCAGGGCCGAACACTACGTTCGGTTCTATCGTCACGTCCGGGGCCAGTTCGGTGTCGGCGCACAGGAACACGGAGCCGGGATCAGTCATCGTAACCCCGGCATCCATCGCTGCCGCGCGCAGCCGTGACTGGACCGCTGCCTCGGCGGCCGCGAGCTCGCTGCGCGAATTGATGCCGGAGAGCTCGTTGGGCGATGCTTCCACTGCGGCGATGCGACGGCCCTCGGTATGCGCCAGTGCCACGACATCGGTGAGGTAGTATTCGGCTTTGGCATTGTCGGCGCGAACCTCGCGCAGCCACCGCGCCATGTCAGTGGCGGTGGCGCCGAGCACACCGGCGTTGCAAAGTGTTTCGGCGCGTTCCGTTTCCGTCGCGTCGATCCATTCGACAATGCGCTCAACGTAGCCGCCGCGGGAGATTACGCGGCCATAGCGAGCGGGATCGGTTGGGCGAAAAGCGAGCAATGCCAAGGCCGCGTCTCCCGCCGCGCGGCGGTCCAGCAGGTGGCGCAAAGTCTCCGGGCGAATAAGTGGATTGTCAGCGTACAGGACCGCCACCTCGCCGTCCCCGAAATGCGGTGCGGCGACCAGGGCAGCGTGCGCGGTGCCGAGGCGCTCCTGCTGCACGACGCAAAGGTGTGGGGCGACCTCGTGCTGCAGGGCGTCCATGTTCGGGCCGACCACCACGACGATACGGTCGAACACCAGTTCGCAGCTCGACACCAGGTGGCGCAGCATGGAGCGACCGGCGATCTTGTGCAGCGCCTTGGGCAGCGCGGATTTCATGCGCGTCCCTATACCTGCGGCCAGAATCACCGCCGTGCGTGTCATACAGTGCCTCGTTACTTTCCCGTTCTTTTTGCCGCTTGAGGCTACGCCTTGTCAAAGCTTGTCTCTATCCTGATGGTTCAAATCCCATTTCGGAGTGCAACGGCGTGGTCCGCACACTGCTGCTCGATCTCGACGGCACGCTGGTCGAACTCGGTGCCGGACCTTGCTGCGGCGCTGAACCGGCTGATGGAGCCGCGCGGACTGGCCGGGTTTTCCCATCCGGAGACGGCGCTGATGGTGGGCGACGGCGTGGCGCGGCTGGTCGAGCGGGCCTTCGCCGCGCGGGGTCGGACGCCGGACGCCGGCGCGGTGGCCGATTTCTCGGCCGACTATTTGCAGCATGCCGCGGTGGAGACCAGGCCGTATCCCGGGGTTGCCGATGGTCTTCACGCTCTGGTGTGCGAGGGCTGGAAGCTCGCGGTCTGCACCAACAAGCCAGAGAAGGCGGCGCGTGCTTTGCTGGCCGCGCTGGGGCTCGCTCCACTGTTCGCGGCAGTTGGTGGAGGCGACAGTTTTCCAGTCCGCAAACCGGACCCGGCGCATCTGCTGGCCACACTGAGGGCAGCGGCCGGCGAGCCGGCGCATACGGTGATGGCGGGCGATCACGCCAACGATGTGGCCGCGGCCCGCGGCGCCGGCGTGCCGTGCATCTTTGCCGCCTGGGGCTATGGGCCGCTGGCAATGGCACAGGGAGCCGACGGGGTGGCGCGGGATTTCGGCGAACTGGCTGCCATCGCCAGGCGGCTGGCGGCGTGATGCTACTCCGGCCGTTCGGTGGCCGCGGTCAGATACATGGTCGCCCAGCCGAACCAGCGGGTCTGGAACGCGATCCGCACAGGTAGAGGCGGTCCGCCGGGAAGCACGGGTGCCAGCCAGGCGGACCCACGGAGCGGACTGCGGTGCTCCGCATCGTCCTCGCCCAGCAGGAAGCCGGCGAGCTCACGGCCCTCGAAGTCGCAGCGCAGCGTTGGTCCGCTGAAGTTGGAACGGCTGGTCGGCTCCAGGCGCTCGGGGCCACCGGTGTGTGCGACGACATCCAGCACACGCCGGCCGTCGTAGGTATGCACTTCGGTCTCGCAGGTGTGGTCTTTCTGGACCCGACGCATGAGCTGGGCCAGGGCGCTCAGCGTGTCCATGGTGTGACGCTGCATCTCGGGCGGCACCGGCTCGCGCTCGGTCTCCTGGGGCGGCTGGAGCTCTTTGATCTGGGGCACGCCGTGATCATAGGCGATAAGGGTGCGGCGTTCGTGTCCGCGCCAGACGCCTTCGCCGGAGAACTCCAGCGGTGCCGCCTCGTCATCGTGCCATGCGCCGTGCACGCTGTTGGTCTGGCGGCCGCGGTAGAACAGACCGACGAGGCCGGTCGTGTGGTAGTCGAGATCGATGTGATAATTCCACGGGCCAAGCCCGAAATACGCCTGCATCTGCATCACTTCGATGCCGGCGGCGTAGGTGTCGTAGCTAAGCTCGACCTGCGCGACCTGCGCCTGCGCCGCGGGGGTTGCGAGGTATGCCAACCCGAATGCGGCAAGGGCCATTGAGCGCATACTAGGCATGTTGCGCTGCATCACACTGAAAACAAGCGCGGAACAACGCGGCTTGACACCAAAAAGCGGTGCCCCCTATTTCAGCCTGCGATGGGTGCGTAGCTCAGCGGCAGAGCACCGTCTTCACACGGCGGGGGTCACTGGTTCAATCCCAGTCGCACCCACCATCGTTTTTCAAGAGGTGGCCGAGTGGTTGGCATCCCGCAAGGCCTGCCAGACGCGCTGGGCGGACGCTGGCATGTCCAGATGAGTGACACCCTCGGGCCGCAGTGCGTCCAACACGGCGTTCATCGCCGTCGGCAGCGAGCCTACCGTGCCCGCCTCGCCGACGCCCTTCACGCCGAGCTGGTTGTTGGGCGACGGGACCGGTACGGTCTTGATCGTCACCTGCGGGAGCAGATCGGCGTGCGGCATGGTGTAGTCCATGAAGCTGGCCGTCACGATCTGGCCGTCCTCGGTATAGACGCAGAGTTCGCCGAAGACCTGCCCGAGGCCTTGGATCAGGCCGCCCAGGACCTGTCCGTTCAGCAGGGTTTGGTTCACCACCATGCCGCAGTCGTCGATCGATACGTAGCCGACGATTTCGGTCGTGCCCGTCTCCGGATCGATCTCCACTTCGGCGATGTGGGCGCCGGATGGGTAGGACCTGGGTGACGGATAGGCCACCGTGGTATCGAGCTGACCGGGATGCAGCCTGGCCAGCTCAGCCAGGCTGACGCGGCGGTCGGTGCCGTCGACGACGAAGTCCCCCTCGGCGTAGCGGATGTCGACCGGCGCCGCCTCGAGTGTTTCGGACGCCAGCTCCTTGCCTTTACGCAACACTTCGACCGCCGCCGCCGCGCTGCCCGCGCCTTGAGACATCATGCTGCGCGATCCGAAAGCGCCTGCGCCCTTTTGGGCCGGGCCATCCTGGCGCCCGGCCCGCAGGGTGATGCGCAGCGGGTCGATCCCCAAAGCGTGGCCAACGATCTCCGGCAATACGGTCTCATGGCCCTGCCCCGAGGCGATCGCCACCTCGTGCAACAGAATGCTGCCGTCGGCCTCGAACGTGAGTGCGACGTCGTCGGAGGGAGCCACGCCCCCGGCCGGTTCGATGAACAGGGCGCAGCCGATCCCGCGCAGTCGCCCACGCCGGGCCGCCTCGGCTCGGCGCTCAGGGAATGTGTCCCAATTCGATTCCGCCAAGGCAATGTCGAGCAGTGCGCCGAAATCGGCGCTGTCATAGGCGCTTGGCACCGGAGCGGCTGCGATGGCGTAGGGGAAGGAGTCGCGTGGGATCAGGTTGCGGCGGCGCAGCGTGATGCGGTCGATGCCGGTCTGAATGGCCGCCTCGTCGACCAGGCGCTCTACCATGTACGCCATGTCCGGCCGCCCGGCGCCGCGATATGCGGTGATCGGCACGGTGTTGGTGACGGCGAGGCGGGTGCGCCCATGCACGGCGGGGATGCGGTAGGCACCTGTCGCCATCAGCGGGGCGTTAAAGGTATTGGTGAACGGCCCTGCCGCCGTGGGGTAGGCGCCGATATCACAGATCCAATCATGCCGGATGGCGAGGAAGCATCCCTCTGCATCGAGCGCCAGCTCCGCCATCATGGAAACGGCGCGGCCGTGATAGTCACTGAGGAACGTCTCCGACCGGCTCGCGATCCATTTCACCGGTCGCCCGATTTGCCTCGCGGCCAAGGCCAGAGCGGCATATTCCTGATAAGCTGCTCCGCGGATGCCGAAGGCGCCGCCGACATCTTGCGCGTGGACACGCACCCGGTCCGGTGTCAGCCCCACGAGTGCGGCGAGGCCGTCCCGCATGCCCGTCATGCCCTGGCTCGGGCTCCACAACTCGAGAATGTTGCCGTCCCACGCGACCAAGGCGGCCTTTGGCTCCATCGGGTTGCCGACGACGCGGCCACTCTCCTGCGCGAGCCGGACCACGTGGCTGGCGGCGGCAAAGGCGGCTTGTGCTGCCTCCCTATCGCCGTAGTCGGTCTCGTAGCAGAGATTGCCGGGAATTTCCGGGTGCAGCAGTGGCGCGCCTTGAGCGAGTGCCGCAGGGCCGCTCACTGCCGCTGGCAGCAAATCGTAGTCGATCTGGATCAGTTCGCAGGCATCCTCGGCCGCGTGCGGCAAATCGGCTACGACGACGGCAACCGGCTCGCCGACGTAACGCACATAGCCCAAGGCGAGCGCGGGTGCGATGATCGCTTTGAGCGGATCGCCGCGACCGAGCGGCTTGAGCGGCAGGCCGCGAGTGTAGCCGGCTTCCTGCATGTCGGCCCCAGTCAACACCGCGCGCACCCCAGGCGCGGCCTGCGCCGCGACCACGTCGGTGCTGACGATCCGGGCATGCGCCCGATCGGTGCGCAGAAAGGCCGCGTGCAGCATGCCGGGGCGATCCCGGTCCGCCGTGAACATCCCGGCGCCGGTCACCAGTCTGCGGTCCTCGCGGCGGCCCGTGTATCTGTATTCCATTTCGCAACGCCTCGGAAAGTTGTTGTGGATCCCTCAATGACTGCGGTGGCGAGATCGCCACCCATTGGAAGTCCACGTCAACGCTCTGATGCTTCAGCGTGCGCTATGGCTTGAGGCACGGACCGCTTGGCAGCAGCTCAATTGGAGGAAATATAAGCGTCGAGGTGTCCCAGCGTTACACGCCGACGCCCGCCGCTCCCTTCGGCTCGGGGCCGGACATCCGGTTCGTGTGTCGAAGGGTGAGGGATCGCCCGGCCACTCCGCCGGGGCAGGTCAGGGCGGCATCAAGAGCGCCGTGAAGGCCATGCCGGAGCACCATGGCAGGAAACCAAAGCGTCCATTTGCACAGCAGTACGAGCGCGAGCGCGGAATAGAATATCGGCGGCCAGCTCATGACCCCAGCCATCACCCACATTGGCCCAGCCATCCTAATACGCGCTCCCAGACCAAAGAATTGCACATCGCCAGGTCGAATAGCTATTAAAAAGTTGTTGCACAGAAACGGCTGGACCCAGCTTGGCTTGGCGGCCCCAGCAGCGGCCGCTGGGTGCACTCGGTTAGGCACCGACCTGGCGGACCGGGCCTGTGGATGGCGAGCCACCGGATCTCAGGCGACGAATGGCGCCAGAGCGGCCCACACAGCGACCAGACCCAAAGCCATTCCGGCAGCGGTGACATAAGCGCGCATCGGTCTCCTCCGTCTCACTTCGGGCAGGATGGCGATCGCGCACGCATGGCGCTGTGATCCAGTGAACAGCCTGGACGATTATTCGTGGCGCTCTTCCATCCGGCCCAAGGACGCTGCCGCGTCGCGCATCCCGACACATGCACGGGGAGACTTGAGCTGAAACGAGAAAAGACCGGCACCAACCTGCCGGCCTCTTCGCGTTTCACATTCTAGACTTCGTGTTGGCTGTGGGGACCCAGTTTATAGCGCCGCCGCACTGGCCGAGGCCTTATTCAAGCCGCGAACGGCAGCTGACTGCCGGCGAGGGGCAGGTGCATTCGGGGTCGCACCCGCCCTCGCCCGGAGGACCATCGCGTCATATCAGGCTTGATCCGGCCGGTGCGCTCGGGGGATTCAGACGGCTTCCTTCAACTCCTTGGCGACACGGAAGGCGACCTTTTTGCTGGCCTTTATCTTGATTGCCTCGCCGGTCGCCGGATTGCGGCCCATGCGGGCAGCGCGCTTCCTGACCTGAAGGACGCCGAGGCCGGCGATGCGGATGCGGTCGCCTCTCTTGAGGTGCTTCGCGACCAGGCCCACCATGTCCACCAGCATGGCGTCGGCCTGCTTCTTTGGCATGTCGTGGCTCTCGGAGAGCGACGCCGCCAGATGTTTGAGGGTCACGGTGGCCTGCGCGGCCGATTTGGCCGGCGCTGCCGCCTTGGGGGTCTTCGCCGCGGACTTGGCCACGGGCGCCTTTTTTGCTGCCATGCTCACACCAACTCGCTGTTGCAGTTTGTCTTGCATTGTGACGGAATCACGGTTTGTCCCTCAGGACAAGCATTTCTTGCAGTCGGGCCCAAGGAATTGGGGGACTTTTCAATGCCCGCGCCTGTGGCATGGTGGCGTTCGGGCCCAATTTGACTGGGGCCAAGCGAGGCAGAGGGGCAGAACCATGTACGATGTTCACTATTGGCCGACCCCAAATGGCAAGAAAGTGACAATCCTGTTGGAGGAGCTGGGAGCGCAGTACAAGATCGTGCCATGTAATATCGGGCGCGGTGACCAGTTCACGCCGGAATTCCTCAAGATGAACCCGAACCACCGGATGCCGGTATTGGTGGATCATGATCCGAAGGGCGGGGGCGAACCCATCGCCGTCTTCGAATCTGGCGCGATCATGCTGTATATCGCCGAGAAGGAGGGCAGGTTCTTTCCACAGGCGATGCGGCCCAGGTATCAGGTTATTCAGTGGCTGATCTGGCAGATGGCCAACCAGGGGCCGAAGAGCGGCGAATGTGGTCACTTCCGGCGGCTGGGCGACACCAAGGGTGACCAGTCCTATGCGGTGACCCGCTTCACCGACGAGGCGAATCGGCTGTACGGCGTGCTCAATAACCGGCTGTACGAGAGCCGCTATCTGGCCGGCGACGAGTACACGATCGCTGACATGATCAGTTACCCCTGGACGGTGAACTGGAAGGCGCAGGGCCAGGAGATCGAGGAGTTCAAGTATTTCAAGCGCTGGTTCGAGGAACTCGGTGCGCGGCCCGGGGTGCAGCGTGGCATGGCGGCGGGCGCGGAGTTGTCGGAGGATCAGTCCAAACTGCCGGCGGAGGAACGCGAGCGGCGGGCGAAGATTCTTTATAACCAGCGGGCGCGGCCGGTGCCGGCGTAGCGGGAAGTAAGGGTGGAGGGGGCGGACCGGCCCCCTCCCCCCCAACTCCCTCCCGCGAGGGGAGGGGGAGTGGAATTTGGGAGTTGTCATGGCGGACGTTGAATGCTTCTTCGACTGCTCGAGCCCGTGGACGTATTTCGCTTTCCATAATCTTCTGCTGATGCAGAAGGAGTTGGGCATCGACATCGCCTGGCGCCCGATTCTGGTGGGCGGGGTGTTCAACGCAGTCAATCCAAGCGTGCACAACTCACGCGAGAAGCCGGTGGCGGCGAAGGTCGCCTACGGCAAGAAGGATCAGCAGGACTGGGCGCGCCACCTTGGCATTCGCATGCACTACCGGCCGACCGTGTTCCCCGTGAACAGCGTCCGCGCCATGCGTGGCTGTATTCTGCTGGAGCCCGAGGGCAAGTTGGTGCCATTCGCGCTGGCGACGTTCGAGGCCTATTGGGGCGACGACAAGGACATCTCGCAAATCCCGGTGCTGCGCGAGATCTGCGATAAGGTCGGTATCGATGCGGACAGGTTCCTCGCCGGCGTCGAGCAGCAGGCCATCAAGGACAAGCTGCGCGCGATCACGCAGGAGCTGATCGACCGCGGCGGCTTCGGCTCGCCGACCATGTTCGTCGGCGGCGACGACATGTATTTCGGCAACGACCGCATGCCGTTGATCCGCGACGCGGTGCTGCGCCGGCGCGGCGCGGGTTAACCAGGCTCGTCAGTGTTGGTTGCCGCCACGTCCATCTCGCATTGATCGAGCAGCCTGTGCGCGTCGTGGGCCCATTTCAGCAGCGGGAACCGAACCTCGCTCGGAACTGACGGCCAGTCGGAGCCAATGTCCAAGGCCACCCTCTCTCCCTCGACCAGGGCCAACAGCAACTCATGGTATGAGGGACCTATGTGTTCTCCGTTAGCACTGCGGGGCATTGCGGGCATCATATGAACCACTCCTTGTCGTTTTGCGTTTGTCCGCGGCATCGATCTCGAGCCCGATTTTGAACTTGACGCCTCCGGTTATTATTTGCAATAATAGCAAAATCGTTTCTATCTCTGTGGCTTCGAGTAAAAGCAGAGACGATCCGCCGGGAAATAGCAATCCGGATATATGGCCAATGCGTTATGACCGCGTGTTATGCGTGTTAATAATGGCGTATTTCTGACGTCGCTCAACGGCTTTCGTATTAATCGATGGTGTTCGGCCGGCGCTGCCTCACGGCGTTCGCGGCTCACCGAGATCCCACCAGATGCCAGCGAACGCGGCGATACCCTCGCGGGCCGGAGCAATCAGAAAATGCTCGTCAGGGCCGTGCTGCTTGCACCCGTTGTAGCTGTGCGGCACCCAGATCAGCGCGACGCCCAGGTGATCGACGAAGACATCGCCCGGCAGGCCGCCCGACGAATTGGGGATGACCTGGATGCGCTGGCCGAGCGATTGCTCCATCGAGGCGACGGTCCAGCGGACCCAGGGATGTGACGGGTCGGTGCGGCTTGCTGGCATGCGGATGCCGGGGTTCTCGATGCGCACGCCGGAGAAGCCTTCGGCATCGAGGTGCCGGCGCAGTGTGGGGGCGAATGTCGCGGGGTCGGTGTCGACCGTGTAGCGGATCTGGCAATGCGCGCGGGCGTTGGGCGCTACTGCATTCACCGGGTTCTCCGGCCTGCCGGAAACCATCGCCAACACGATGAAGCTGTTCCAGCCGTAGATCTTCTCGGCCGCCGTCAATCCCGGCTCGCCCCAGCCGGGATCGATCGATGCCGCCTCGCCGCCACCGCCGACCTCGCAGCCGGCGAGCACAGCGCGGACGCTGGCCGGCAGGCCGTTTCGCGGCAGCCAGTCGCGCACCATGATGCGGCCGTGGCGATCGACGATGGTGCTCAGCGCGTGGGTCAGCACCACTGCGGGATCGGTGGTCAGCCCGCCCCAATGGCCGGAATGCACGCCGCCCGGGCGCAGGTCGACGACGAGGTCGAAATGGAAGGTGCCGCGCGTGCCGGTGGCAATGGTCGGCGTGTCGGGCATCACACGCGGACCGTCGCTGCCGATCAACACGTCGGCGGCGAGTTCGTCCTTGTGCGCGGCGACGAAGTCTCGCAGGCCCACCGAGCCGCGTTCCTCACAACTCTCCAGCACCAGCTTCAGATTGAAGCCGAGTTTGCCGTCGCGCTCCGCGAGCACCGCCTCGAGCGCCGAGAGGTTCACTGCGTGCTGGCCCTTGTTGTCGGCGGTGCCGCGGCCGTACCAACGATCCACTTCCTCGGTCAGTCGCCACGGATCGAGGCCGTCGCGCCATTGGTCCTCCAGGCCGCGGACGGTATCGGCATGGCCGTAGGTCAGGATGGTCGGACGTCCCGGATCCTCCAGACGTTCGGCGGTGAGGATCGGGCCGAATCCCGGCTGCGGATTGGGGTGAATGGCCACAGCGAATCCCAACCGTTCCAGCCATGGTCTGATCGCGCCGTCGAGGTAGCGCTGGACGTCGGCCTCGTGGCCAGGGTCCTGCGACGTGCTGGGAATGGCCACCAGTTTCGCCAGCCGGTCGCGAAAGCCGGTGCCGTCGAAGAATTCCAGCGCGCGTCCGATTGCGCCCGCACGTGTGCCCATTGTTCAGCCTTTCCAGCGGCAGGAAATGCCGGAACTAGCGGGTTATGACGTCCGAGGCCATGCTCACTCCGCCGATGCCGCAACTCCGAAATGACCTGGCGATAAATGCGCTTTCCGTCCATCACCATGACGACGTTTTGTCTTGCGGCCTTGATTGCGGCTTGGGCGGGAGCCAGCGCTCGCGCTGACCCGAAAAGCCCCCAGTGCTGGGAGTGTGTTCGACGCCTGGCGATGGAACTTCCGGAGGTCAACGCCCAGGAGGACCCGTCGTATGAGGCGGGGCTGACGGCGGGCTCGGTGTTGCCAGCGCTCACGCAATGCAGTCTCGACGACAGCGATATTCCTGTTCTGCAACAGGTCATCGAGGTCTTTACCGATGCCTTGGTTGACCGCGGGGGTGCGCCGTATGTTCGCGAGCACCTCAAGCAGATACCGCAGGTGAGCGCGGACGACCGTGCGAAGCTGGTGGACGGAGCCACACAGAGTCTCAATTCCACGCTTCGCCACCTGATCGATCACAATTGCCGGCTGTTACTGCAGTCGCATTTCGATGAGGGCGCCAGCCGGGCGTGGATTCTTCAGATGATCCAGCACGGACAGGAATCGCACGACCAGTAGCTTCAGCGCGCCGCTATGCCCTCCGTTCGCCGGCATATTCCGGCACGGTCAGATACACCCAGATCAGGTTTGCCAGCAGCAGTGCCGCGGTGATCAGGAAGACCCAGCGCAGCCCGAACGAGGCGGCGATCGCGCCGCCGGTCAGCGGCCCCAGCGAGTTGCCGAGAAACGTCGCGGACGCAGTCATGCCGTACACCGTGCCGCGGCTGGCCCGGTCCACCATGCGCCCGATCAGTGCGTTCGCCGTGGGCAGGATGCCGCCGATGAACAGACCGACGCCGAAACGCTCGATGACGAACGTCCAGTAGCTGCCGGCGAAGGCCTGGGGCAGGCTGGTCAGCGTGGCGCCCGCCAGGCAAATCAGCAGCACGCGGCGATAGCCGATCTCGTCGCTGTGCTTGCCGAGCAGCGGCACCGCCATCATGCCGGCGAGCCCAGTGACGGAGAACGCCAGGCCGCCGAGGGTCGCCAGGTTGGGCTGATTGCCGACAATCTCCTGCACGAACAGCGTCACCACCGGCTGCACCGCGCGCGTGCTGAACTGCGCCATGAACAGCACGAAGAACAGCGGCAAAATTCCGGCGGCACCGATCATGAGCGCGAGGCCGCGCAGACCGGAACGCCGCTGATGCGAGGCATCGGGTCGCACGAAGCGCTCGCGCACGCCGCGCCATACCAGGAAGACCGCGGCGAAGGTCACGCCGGAGGTGCAGTAGAAGGGGATCCGGAAGCTGCCGGTGACATCGGCGAGCACGCCACCGATGACCGGCCCTATCAGCGAGCCCACCAGTTGTCCGGTGCTGAGCCAGCCAAGTGCGTAGCCGAGGCGCTGTTCGGGTACCTGGCTCGCCACCAGCGCCATCGCGGTCGAGGAGAAACCGGCGAACACGCCCATCAGGGCTCGGGCGGCGAAGAACTGCCAGACGTTCTGAGACAGACCCATGAAGGCGGTGAAGACCGCGATCGCGCAGCTCGAGCGGATCAGCATCGGCTTGCGCCCGTAACGGTCGGCGAGGCGTCCCCACAGCGGCGAGGTGAAGGCGGCGACGAACGAGGTAGAGCCGTTCAGGATGCCGGACCACAGATCGATACCGGCCTCGGTCGTGACGCCGAGCTTCGGCAGGAACAGCGGCATGATCGGGCTGAGGAAGCTGAATGACATTGTCATGATGAACTGAATGCCCACCATGGCCCAAAGTGTGACCTGCCAGCTTGAGGCGCTGGTGGTCGCGTCATGCGTCCTGTCAGGGGTTGGCGTCTCGCGAGGGGCTTCCGTCATTCGCGCAACAGTGACACGTGGGCGCCGCATCGTCGAATGCGTCCGCTTCGCAAGTCGGAACGACAGGCGATAGTCTTGGGCGATCGCTGCGAGGAGGCGAGCCATGCCGGCCCACATCTGCACGACCTGCGGGACGCAATACCCCGAGGCGGACAACCGCCCGGCCGAATGCACGATATGTCAGGAGCCGCGGCAATATGTGAACCCGCTCGGCCAGGCGTGGACCACGCTGCCGGCGATGCGGCGCACGCATTTCAACGGCTTTCGTCAACACGAACCCGGGTTGCTCGGCATCGGGACGGTGCCTGGGTTCGCGATCGGCCAGCGCGCGCTCCTGTTGCGGACTGCGGCGGGCAATATTCTGTGGGACTGCATCAGCTTCATCGATGATGCCACGGTGGAGATCGTGCGATCACTGGGCGGTATCAGTGCAATCGCGATTTCTCACCCGCACTTCTACGCGTCGATGGTCGAGTGGAGTCACGCCTTCGGCGGTGCACCGATTCATCTGCACGCCGCGGACAGAAGGTGGGTGATGCGACCTGATCCGACCGTGACGTACTGGGATGGCGAAATGCGAGAGCTTGCGCCGGGCGTGACGTTGCTGCGCTGTGGCGGACACTTCGCCGGAGGAGCCGTGCTGCACTGGGCGGATGGCGCCGGCGGCAAGGGTGCATTGTTGTCCGGCGACATCGTGACTGTGACCCCCGACAGAAATCTCAGCTTCATGCGCAGCTATCCGAACCTGATCCCTCTGGATGCGAGTTCGGTGCGACACATTGCCGATGTGCTGGAGCCGTGGCCGTTCGATCTCATCTACGGTGGCTGGTGGGACCGGTTAATTCCTTCAGGCGGCAAAGCGGTGCTTGCCCTGTCAGCGGAGCGTTACCTCGCGGCCGTCGGCGGGCCACCGAATGACTAAATGCCCACTATCGCAGGGGCGCGAGTCGCGGTAGTCTGATCTTGTTACACGACAAAGCACAAACGTTTCGCCGTTCTATGAATTCGCTCTCTATAATAATGGGCAATAGCTGGTCCCTGGTCAGACGCCTCGGGCCGCATGGCCAGCAATACCAGGAGTTGATCTGAATCAACGCCTGAGCTTCGAATGTATGGTTACGGTAGCATTCCTCCTGGAGGTATGCCGATGGAAGACCAGCCCTTGGACAATGAGCTGCTCGATCTGCACGCCGAGACCCAGTGTCTTGCCCTGACCTTGGCCGACGCAGCAATGAGCGCGCGCCTTGTGGAGATCGCTGGCGAACTGCTGGAACTTGCGTGCGGGGACGCACGCAGCTGGCAGGCTCGAACGTCCGGTCTCCGGCAACAAGAAGTGGTATGATGTTGGTGGCGTTGGTGGTCATAGCGAAAAGACACGCCATGGCGTGGTCGCAGCGGGCGACAGAGATGGGTCGAGCAAATTCCAATCGTTCATATGTCGCGCATGCACGAGTGCGCATACAGTGTCCGAATTGTCAGTAGCCGCAATAAATCGCGCGATTTCAGTTTGATCTGGGTCAAGGCACTCAGTAACCATTTCTTAGAGCAGGCAGGGTTAGGGTTTTCCAGAGCAGCGGAACGGCTGCCGCATTCAGCGTCTTAATTACAGGATGCACAGAAAATGGTGTGCCCTACTGCCAGGACGGTTCATGTCCCATTGTCGAGCTGTACTGTCGCGGAACTTCACGCCCGAGCCGCGGAGTTTCGCGATATGGCGGCCACCGCCAGGACCGCCGCTGACGCGCAAGGGCTCACAGCACTCGGGGCACGTTATGACGCGCTGGCCAGTCGACGCGATCATGAGGTGGGTGCCGCGAGAGTGGCTTCGCACTCAATCGCAGTTGTGCGTGGACCGGAACGACCAATCGGCGCACCCTCGGCTGAGGCTTTGGTGATGGCAGGCGAAGCGATCGCCAGGCATTTCGTGTTGCCAGAGACCAGAGCTCATCCGGTGATCCAGTCTGCTACCACGCGGCTTGCCTATACGCTGATGGCCTACGGCCTGGTTCCGACGAAAGCGGAATCTGTTGCGACCCAGCCCGGCATGACGGTGCAACAGTTCAGCGTGTCAGGCGCCGATCAACCGCGCGACAGCGCCCGACATCTGCTGGTTGTCGACGACGTCGCCGATGTGCTTGTGACCGTCGGGGCTTTCCTCGCCAATGAGGGCTTCACAGTTCACCGGGCTGCCAATGGTGACGAGGCGCTGCGGCTGATCGCAAGCGATCCGCGAATTGATGTCCTGGTGACCGACTACACGATGCCGGGGTTGTCCGGCGCCGAGCTGATCGGACAGGCCACGCAGATCCGGCCACTCCTCAAGGCGCTGGTGATCACCGGGTACCCGAATGCCGACGGGCTGGCGGAACTGCCTCCGCGGACCTCGATACTGGTGAAGCCTTTCCGCCGCGATACTCTGGTCGCGGCCGTGAGATCTCTACTCGGAGGAGCGCGGCCGGTACCAACCGAAACGGCCGAATTGATTGAGCACGAGCTGATCGACCAAAGGCGGGGTGGATAGCCGAACGGCCGGCGACCGACTATGCGCTCGCGCTGAGCCGTGCGGCCATCTGGCTCTTGAACTGCTCGATCGGCATGAACCCCGGATCGTGCCGGCACGCCTCCTCCGTCTCGCGCAGAATCTGCTCGTCCGATTTTGTGAGATCGAGCGGTTTGCCATGCGGCTGGGGGACGTGGAACGGCGTGTCGAGATACGCCTCTACCGTGTTGCCCTCGGGGTCCTTGAAGTAGACCGACCAGGCGTTGCCGTGGGTCACCGGGCGCATCTCGGAGGCGCCCAGCGACAGCGCGCGGTTGTGCACTTCACGCAGATCGGTGAGCGAGTCGACCATGAACGAGATCTGCTGGATCGGGTTGAAGCCGGAGGTATCCGGGCGGCCGGTGACCAGCACGACCTGATGATGGTTCTGCGGATTGGCGCTCATGAAGGTGAGGTGCATCCCGGAGCGTCCCTCGCCTCGGTCGGTGACCATCAGGCCGAGGACTTCGGTGTAGAACTGCTCCATCTTGTCCCGGTCCTGAACGTAGATGCCCATATGGGCCAGCCGCGCGCGAATGTTTGCCATGGTCCATTCCTCCTGCCGCCCAAGCGTCCTCCACCGCAGCGGTTTCCGCAAGCCGGCCGTTGGGGCATGCTGGCACTGGTGAACCTTGAGGGGAACGGCAATGAAGGTCGGCTTCATCGGCGTCGGAAACATGGGCGGCCCCATGTGCCGCAACATCATTCGCAACACCAACCACGACGTGGTGGTGTTCGACCTCAATCCGGCGGCCATCAAGGCCTGCACCGATCTCGGCGCGACCGCGGGAACATCGGTGGCGCAGATCGCATCCACCTGCGACGTGGTACTCACCTCGTTGCCGATGCCGCGCAATGTCGAGGAGGTGGCGCTCGGTCCCAACGGCATCAGCGAAACCGCCAAGCCGGGCACGGTCTATATCGACCTCTCCACCAACTCACCGGCGACCGCGCGGCGGGTGAGCGAAGGGATGCGCGCCAAGGGCATCCAGATGCTTGAGGCTCCGGTCTCGGGCGGTGTGCCGCGTGCGACCGATGGCACGATCGTCATCATGGTCGGCGGCGACACGGCCGCATTCGACGCTCAGCTACCGCTGCTGAAGTCGTTCAGCGGCGAGGTGGTGCATGTCGGCGAAATCGGCATGGGCTCGGTCGCCAAGCTGGTGAACAACATGCTGGCCTTCTGCAATGCAGCGGCGGCGGCCGAGGCGTTGATGATCGGCGCGATGGCCGGCATCGATCTGCAAAAGCTGCAGCAGGTGATCAGCAACGCGAGCGGCAACTCCTCAGCGTTCCGCAATATCTCCGAGAAGGCATTCAAGCGCGAATTCGAGGCGACCTTCGCGCTCAACCTCGCGCACAAGGACCTGCGGCTCGCGCTCGAACTTGCCGATGAACTTGGCGTACCTGGCATGATAGCGCCACAGGTGATGAACCTGATGCGCATTGCGCGCGCCAAGGGCATGGGCGGCGACGACAGCAGCTCGGTGATCCGGGTCTATGAGCAGGCGCTTGGGCGAGAAGTGCGGCCATAGGCAATTCTGTATCGAGAACAGTCGGGTGGCATAAATAATCCGCGATCCAGAAGTTTGGGGCCTTTCGCAACTTTTCGCGCGCTCCTGGGCGTCGTATCGTGCACACTTGTGGCTTGTGACGCCGATAAGCTGAAGAGTCGAGGTTACCATGGGGACCCATCGGCAAAAGCGCATTCTCGTCGTAGAGGACGATCCACTCGTCTGCGAGGTTGTGGTGGATGCTCTCGACGGCGTGTACGATACCAGCTGCGCCGAGACGGCCGCGGCCGGAATCGAATGTCTGAGGTCGGGCGGGATCGACGGTATACTGCTGGACTGCACGCTGCCCGGCGGGCTTGACCCGCGTCTGGTGTCGCTTGCGGATGATGTCGGTGTCCCGGTGATCCTGATGTCGGGTCACCCTGACATGATGGATCGGGTGCCCGGGGTGGAGCGGCCGTGCATCCAGAAGCCGTTCAGCCTGACGGCGCTTCTGGCGACCATTGAGAGCGTCGTTCCGGTCGAGAGTGTCGTTCCGGCCGACGATGTCGGGAACCCTCGATAAGGGCTAATGAACGTTCATGAGCTGGTTCAGCGCCGAGACCAGCGCGATGGCGCGGAAGGGCTTTGCCAGAAATTCCTCGCTGCCAGGGGGCCGCTGCATCCCGCTGACGAACAGGACCTTGAGTTCAGGATGCAGGCGACGTGCCTTCGACGCGAACGCGATGCCGTCGAGACGCGGCATCGCTATGTCGGTGACGATGACCGAGATGTCGGGATGCTGCTCGAGTATCTCGAGCCCCTCCTGACCGTCCGCGGCCTGATAGACCTGAGCGCAAAGGTCCTCGAGCACCTGGGCCACCGATTCGCGGACCAGTGCGTCATCATCCACCACCATGCCAACAGCGTGATGATCAGGAAAATCGGTGTGAGCTGAAAGTTCTTTTACCGTCATGTCTTGCAGCCATCTTGTGTTTGAGTGGTCGCTGCGCAGCACCATCGAACCGAACATGCGGGATGAACGTTCATGCCGGAGGCGTTAACGACCAATGAAAATAACTGCGAGGGGCTGAAAGCAACATGTTGTCGCAAAGTGGCGATCCGATGCCAATGGGCCGACTATTGTGTTGCGCCGCATGTCGTATGGTGGCTGAACCGCTTTGGAAGGGCCCCCGCCCGGCCTCGTGCGCCTGTAAGTCGGGTTCACGGCAAAATCGGGCCTCGCATCGTGCCCCATCACGATCTCGCGCGCCGCTGCGGGTTGCCCTCGCTGTCGTACCGGCTGGGCCAGATGTCCCATGGTGCCACGCCGATCGCTTCCGCCAGCAACCGCTCGATGGCAGGCCAGGGTTGCCTCAGCGCCTTGCCGGCGGCGGTCGGGTGATATCCGTTCGCGACAGACAGGCCCGCGAGACTGTGACCACGCTTCTTGAGCGCGGCGAGTATGTCGGCCGGGTGCCAGTCATCGGTGTCTCGGCTGTTGCTCTCGACTCCGTTCCCTGCATTCATGCCAATTCTCTCTACAGAACCTGAAAACACAAAGTGTCTTGTCAGGCGCCTGAACGAGCCGAACGAGTTGGGACTCTGTTCCGAAAGTGTCGAGACTTTGGGTAGTAGCAGACAAATGTCACGCCGAAGCGAGTCCGAGAAGACCAGTTCAACTGTCCTTTCACCCACCGCTGAGCGAGCCGCATTCATTTCCCGGCTGCAGGCCATTCTGCGCCAGTGGCCGAGCGCGGATCGGCTGGCGCGAGCGACGGGCGTGTCTCCCTCCGCGTTCCGCAAGTGGTTGCGCGGCGAAGCGGAACCGAGCCGTGAACGGCTCGTCGCATTGGCCCAGGCCGCCGGTGTCGGTGTCGGCTGGCTGGCCGGCGGCGAAGGTCCCGAGCCGCTTCTGCACGGCCTGGCAGAATCCCAGACGGCCCTTTCGATGGCCGGTGGACTGGGCGAGGGGGACTATCTCCTGCTGCCGAAGCGCCCCGAGGCAGCTGCGGCCGGCGTGGAGACGCCGCCACCCCCGAACTCCGTCGAGTTTGTCGCATTCCGTCGCGACTGGATCCGCGAGATGTTCGGCATCGATCCGGACCGCCTGTTGGTTGATACAGCGGAGGGGGAGTCGATGGTGCCGAGCATTCAGGCCGGCGACCTCCTGTTGGTCGATGCCTCGGAAAACCGTTTCCGCAGCTTCGGTATTTACGTGCTTGAGATCGCCGGCGAACGACTGGTGAAGCGTGTTCAGCCAAAGCTTGATGGCAGTCTCACCCTGATAAGCGACAACGCCTCTTATGAGGTGGAACACGTCCCGCCGGCGCAGGCGGCCGACGTCCACGTCGTGGGCCGGGTCATCTGGACCTGCGGGCCGCCGCGCGGACAGCGTTGATCGCGGCGACGACCTACAGGGTCGAGTTAACGCCAATTGCAGGCAATCACGGCGCGGTGACCGCGCCACCGACCGCACCGACGCCGCCACCGATCAGCGCGCCGGTTGCCGGCTTGCCGTGGGACAGCGCGGCCACCCCGGCGCCGGCGCCGGCGCCCATCAGACCGCCGGTCACAGCCCGCGTCCCGGGGTCATAGCCGCAGGCCGTCAGCATGGTGAGCAGGCCGCTCAATGCCAGTCCGAATGCGATGTTGCGTGCCATTTGCAAATCCTCCCGTGGCGAGGGGTAGAGATGTCCTGGTTGGCGGAGGAAATCCGGTGGCCGGAATGGGGCGTTCGCGGGGCGCGTGGTTCAACCTCTTGTTAACGAAGGGAAGCGGGGCTAAGCCCAGCGGCTCCCGCTCATTTCACTTAAAGGCTCCAATTTGATGTTCTCCCGGGCGCTCGGCTTCATGTCAGCCGACATGGCCATCGACCTCGGCACCGCCAACACGCTTGTCTACGTCAAAGGCCGCGGCATCGTACTGGCCGAACCTTCCGTCGTGGCCATCGCCGATGTGCGCGGCAAAAAGCAGGTGGTGGCAGTCGGCGAGGAAGCCAAGCAGATGCTCGGCCGAACGCCCGGTTACATCACCGCGAGCCGGCCGCTGCGTGACGGGGTCATTGCCGACTTCGAAGTCGCGGAGGAGATGATCAAGCACTTCATCCGTAAGGTGCACAATCGTCGCCGCTTCGCCTCGCCGCTGATCATCGTGTGCGTGCCCTCCGGCTCGACCGCGGTGGAACGCCGCGCGATCCAGGAGAGCGCCGAGAGTGCCGGCGCGCGCAGGGTCGCGCTGATCGAGGAACCGATGGCAGCGGCAATCGGTGCCGGGCTGCCGGTCACCGAGCCGACCGGTTCGATGGTGGTGGATATCGGCGGCGGCACGACCGAGGTGGCTGTGATTTCGCTCGGCGGCATCGTCTACTCGCGCAGCGTACGCGTTGGCGGCGACAAGATGGACGAAGCGATCATCAGCTACATGCGCCGCACGCATAATCTGCTGATCGGGGAGCCATCGGCGGAGCGGATCAAGATGGACGTCGGCGCCGCCGGGCAGTCCGAGGACGGCGATCCAGGTCCGCAGCGCGAGGTGCGTGGGCGCGACCTGATCAACGGAGTGCCGCGCGAGGTGCTGGTCAGTCAGCGGCAGATCGCCGAGAGCCTCGCCGAACCGGTCAGCGCCATTGTCGACGCGGTGAAGATGGCCTTGGAGAACACGCCACCGGAGCTTGCCGCCGACATTGTGGATCGGGGCATCGTGCTGACCGGTGGCGGCGCGCTGCTGTACCGGCTGGATCAGGTGCTGCGTGATGCGACCGGTCTGGCTGTCGCGGTGGCGGAGAACCCGCTGCATTGTGTCGCGCTGGGGACCGGGCGCGCGCTCGAGGAGCGCAAGCGGCTGTCGAACGTGCTGACGTCGATGTACTAGGGGACGCTCGGTTTCGTCTCGCGGTGCATGGACGATCCGGTTTCGTGGAGCAGGCAGCCGATCAGCACCGCGAGGAACCGAGCAGACCGACGTGACGAAAGGCGCTGGCGGTCAGGTCACTGCCCCCGGAGGCCGGTGGCACCATTGAGGCGCTGAGCACTGCCTGCCGGTAATTGATGTCGAGCCCGCTGGTGTAGAATGGCACGCGCCAGATCAGTGCGCCGATCGTGGTTGGTATGGACAGGCAGCCGGCGCAAAGAGCGCAGAGCCAACTCTGTGGATTGGCGAGCAGGATCCGATAGGGCCGGATTACCTCGACGAGGCCGCCCGCCGCGACGAGATTGGGGCGCCTCGCCGCGGTGCGTCGAAGAGTTAGCAGCACGCAGATGGCGATCACGCCTGTGACGTATGCCCCACGATCCACACCGCTTGCCAGGGCACACCCCCACGGCCGAGCACGATGGAAACGACCACCTCGCCCGCCCGGGCCCCGAGCATTCCGGCGCCTGTGCAATTCCGATCGCGAGCGCCAATCGCGACGGCGCCGGCCAATCTGAGCCCCGCCAAGTCCGTCAGCCACGAACAGCAGGGCGCCGATTGCCATCACGGCGGCTCCGATCGGCACCGGGGCACGCGCGCCGAAGCGGTCGAGTGCAGCACCAGAGACCAGCGCGAACACTGAATAAGTGTAAAAGAACGAGCTCGATAAACCGCCGACGTCGACAGCGGTGATGCCGAAGACACTCGCGAGATCGTCTGTCATCACCTTGGGTGCCGAGCGCAGCGCCTATTGGACAAAAAGAATGCCGCGCACAGTGCGAAGCCGAGGAGTGCGATCAGGGTGCCTGATCGCGTGGCCGCCAGTGACGCGACGCCGTGGTTGTCATTGTTCACGGCCTATCCCCCCGCTGTGATCTTGCTTAGGCGGAATCGGTCGTTGCGTCTCTGCCGGCCAATCAACCACAGTTGCCCGATGAATGGCAGATTGTCAGACGGATGCCGGCGGGCGTGCTGCCTTATTGTGGCGATCAGGCGTCCGGTCCGGGGATGAAGCACAGGATGTCCGGCGAGAAGTCCGCCGGTGGAGGCCCGAAGCCATAGTTCCATTGCGTCTGCAAGCAGGCGACCGCGCTGCCGGCTCTATTTTCACGATGCAAAACGACGCCGTTGGGGACAGCCAACCATTTGTGGTTGAGCAGGATTTCGTAGTGGTCATCGACAAGACGCGAGTCATAGGGCCGGCAATCGGCCATTGAGCAGCAACCAGCGCCGGTTCCTGGCTGCTTAAGACTTTGATACCACCAGCTCATTTCTGGATCGATTGGCTGGCCCACGGGGGGTGCGGCGTTCGCCATGACGGAGACACCAAGCACCATCGCGGCGGCGAGGGAACTATCCTGCAGCGTGTTAGCGAACATCGCGCTTCTCATGTGGTTTCAGTTGCGCATAGGCGTGTCGCATCATTGCTAGCGCGTTAAATCGGTATGAGGCAAATATAAATCCTATCTCGAAATAGATTGGACAGCTCATTCCGCCTGCCGCGGCAACTTGGCGCTTCATACGCCGCTGTCGATCGCGTATTAGTTGTGGGTCGCAATAGACCTGCGTTTGCATGATCCGTATTTCCATTCAGGCACGCCAGGCACTGGCGAAGCTGACCTTGCCGGTGCTGATCGTTGCCACCTTCGGCCTGATGCTGCTCGGCAAGGCCGATGCGGTGGTGGCCGAGCGTGCGCGCATGGTGCTGGCCGACGCGCTGGCGCCGATCTATGCCGCGCTCGCCGGACCGATCGGGACCGTGCGCGACACCGTTGCCAGCGCGGCGGGGCTATGGGACGTCAGTGCCGAGAACACCCGGCTGCGTGAGGAAAACGAACAGCTGCGCCGTTGGCAGTCGATTGCGCTGGCGCTCGATGCCGAGAACCAGCGGCTCAAGGCTGATCTTCACTGGGTCCCGGACCCTGCGCCGTCCTACATCACCGCGCGCGTGGTGGCGGATGCGGGCGGCATCTATGCCAGGGCGGTGCTGCTGTCAGTCGGGCCGAACCACGGTATCCGCAAGGGTGAGATCGCGCTCGACGAACGTGGCCTGGTCGGACGCGTTACCGAGGTCGGTGCACGCACCGCGCGGGTGCTGCTGATCACCGACATGAACAGCCGCGTACCGGTGGTGCTGGAGAATTCGGGCGCCCATGCCATCGTGATTGGCACCAACGGGGCGCGGCCACGGGTGGTTTACTGGCCGGAAGGCAGCATGCCACAGGAGGGCGAGCGGGTTGTCACCAGCACTGAGGCCAGCGCCTTCCCGGCCAACCTGCCGGTCGGCACGGTGCATTATTCCGCGGCCAAGGTGCCCGAGATTGTGCCCGCGGCGATGCTCGATCGCCTGGAGGTGGTTCGCGTCTTTGACTACGGCCTGACCGACATCGCAGCACCGGAGGCGCCCGGTCGGCTGCCGGAACGGCGAGGGCGCTGATGGCGCGGACCGACCAGACGCCAGGCATCCGGCCGCGGGTCACGCTGGGGCGGCGGCTCGATATCGCGGCGCGTCACGGGCTGCCGGCGGGCTGCACGGTGGTGCTGATGCTGCTCGCAGAGGCGCCGTACGGCATCGCCGATCAGGCAGCGATGCTGCCGGCAGTCACATTCTCCTGCGTGTATTTCTGGTCGCTGCTGCGGCCCGGGGCGATGCCGCCACCGGTGGTGTTCGTGGTGGGGCTGCTGTTCGATCTGCTCGGCTATCTACCGCTGGGCGTGGGACCGCTGACGCTGCTGATCGTGCATGGGCTTGTGGTGCGTTGGCGGCCGCATCTGATGCAACAGGGTTTCGTCGCGGCCTGGCTGACATTCGCGGGCTTCGCTGGCGGCGCTGCCGTGCTTGGTTGGGTGACGATGGCATTGCTGATGCTTCGTCTACTGCCGGTCGGTCCCGTGCTGTTTGAGGCGGTGATGGCAGCTGCGCTGTACCCGGCGCTGGCCATACTGTTCGTCTGCGTCGACCGCACGGCCGCGGATCCGGAGCGTGCTTAAGATGCGACGCGAGACTCGACGTAGCGGTGTGTTCACACGACGCGCCTTGCTGATGATGGGCGGTCAGGTGGCGTTGCTCGGAGGGTTGGCCGCACGGCTCTACCAGGTTCAGGTGGTTGACGGCGCGCGCTATGCCACGCTGGCGGAGGAGAACCGCGTCAGTACACGACTGACCGCGCCGCCGCGCGGGCGCATGCTGGATCGGTTCGGCGTCGTGGTGGCTGGCAATCGGCTGAATTGGCGCGCTCTGCTGGTCGCCGAGCAGACCAGTGATACGGTGACGACGCTGGATAACTTCTCCCACATCGTGCCGCTGGCGGACTATGAACGGGCCCGCATCGAGCGGGAACTGCATCGGCATCGCAGCTTTATCCCGACCGTGGTGCGTGAGTTCCTGAGCTGGGAGGAGATGGCGGCGATCGAGGTGAGCGCGCCCGATCTGCCCGGCATCCTGGTCGATGTCGGCACGTCGCGGATGTATCCTTTTGGCGAACAGCTCGCGCATGTTGTGGGATATGTCGCGCCGCCGACCGAGGCAGACGTTGCCGATGATCCGGACCTCGCGCTGCCTGGCATCCGGGTGGGACGAGCCGGGGTGGAGAAACAGCATGATCGCGATCTGCGTGGCAGCGCCGGCGCGGTGCAGCTCGAGGTCAATGCGCTCGGACGGGTGATCCGGGAACTGGATCGTCAGGAGGGCGTGGCAGGCGAGGAGGTCGGCCTCACCATCGATGTCGCCCTGCAGCAGACGGTGCTAGGCAGGCTTGGCGATCAGTCCGCGAGCTGCGTGGTGCTCGACTGCCGCAATGGCGAGGTACTGGCGATGGGTACCAATCCGTCGTTCGACCCCGCGTTGTTCAATGCAGGCGTTGCGCAGGCGCAATGGACTGCGTGGGCGCAGGACAAGCGTACTCCGCTGCTCAATCGCGCTGCGGCGGGTGTGTACGCGCCCGGCTCGACATTCAAAATGGCGGTGGCGATGGCCGGCCTGGAGTCTGGGATCGTCTCGCCTGGCGATGCCGTCCATTGCCCGGGGTATTTCGATCTGGGCAATGCGCGGTTTCATTGCTGGCGGCAGGGTGGTCACGGCACGCTGGATCTGCGTGGCGGATTGAAGAACAGCTGCGACGTTTACTTCTATGAAACCGCAAGGCGCGTCGGGATCGACCGCATCGCGGCCATGGCGCATCGCTTCGGCCTCGGCACTGAACTGGCGATCGACCTTCCTGGCACGCGTCCCGGCTTCATTCCGACGCGCGAATGGCGCATCAGTCAGGGCCACGCGTGGAACGCCGGCGACACGGTCGTATCGGGCATCGGTCAGGGGTATATACAGGTCACACCACTTCAGCTTGCGACGTATGCCGCGCGCGTCGCCACCGGCCGTGAGGTGCAGCCGCATCTGACGCGCAAGCTAGGTGGCGTGCTGCAATCCGGATCGCAGTCCGCTGACTGGCCAAGCCTCAATCTGTCGGACCGCTCGTTGCACGTGGTGCGCGAAGGGATGTGGGCGGTGGTGAACGAGCCGGGGGGAACGGCGCCCTCGGCGAAGCTCACTGACCAACGCTGGCAGATGGCCGGCAAGACCGGCTCGTCGCAGGTAAGGCGCGTGTCGCGGGAGCAGCGCGAGGGTGGACACTTCGATAGTTCGAAGCTGCCCTGGGAGTTCCGTCCTCACGCGCTGTTCGTGGCCTACGCGCCTTACGATGATCCGCGATACGCGCTGTCCGTGGTGGTTGAGCATGGCAACGCTGGTGCGGCGGCCGCCGCGCCGATTGCACGCGACATCATGACCGCCGCGCTGCAACGTGATCCGGCGGGCCGCGACGCGCTGCCTGGTGCGCAGGTCGCCGAGCGTGAGGCGGCGCGATGAGGGAAGGGAGGATCTGGCGCGATACGTCGTTCGGCATCGGCGCCAAGATCTGGCAGGTCAACTGGCTGTACGTGGTGCTGCTCTGCGCGCTGGCCGGCGTCGGCTATGCCGCGTTGTACAGTGCTGCCGGCGGTGCAGCCGAGCCCTATGCGTCGCGGCACGTGCTTCGGTTTGCCACCGGCCTGGTGCTGATGATCGGCATCGCACTGGTCGATATTCGTTTCATCGCGCGGCTGGCTTGGCCGAGTTATTGCGTCGCACTGGTACTACTGGTGCTGGTGATGCGCTATGGCGTCGTCGGCAAGGGAGCACAGCGCTGGATCGAGTTGGGCGGGTTGCAGATCCAGCCGTCGGAACTGATGAAGATCATGCTCGTGCTGGCGCTGGCGTCCTGGTTCCATCGCGCTTCATGGGAGCGGATCGGCAATCCCCTGTTTCTGATCCCGCCGCTGGTCGCCGTGCTGGTCCCGGTCGGGTTGATCGTCAAGGAGCCCAATCTCGGCACGGCGGTTATCACCGCGGCGTTGGGCGCCGCCATGTTCTTCGCCGCCGGCGTACGATGGTGGAAGTTTCTGTTCGTGGCGCTGCCGGTGCCATTCGCCGCGCAGATCGTCTATGGCCACCTGCACGACTACCAGCGCGCCCGGATCGACACGTTCCTGCAGCCCGAAAGCGATCCGCTCGGTGCCGGCTACAATATCATCCAGTCGAAGATCGCGCTCGGGTCGGGCGGCATGTGGGGGAAGGGGTTCTTGCAGGGCACGCAGGGGCATCTCGATTTCCTGCCGGAGAGGCAGACCGACTTCATATTCACCATGATCGGCGAGGAGTTCGGCTTTATCGGATGTATCGCGGTCATGGCGCTCCTGGGACTGATCGTGCTGGGGGGCATGGCGATTGCGCTGCGCTGCCGGCACCAGTTCGGACGGCTGGTCGCGTTCGGTATCGCCAGCAATTTCTTCCTTTACGTGTTTGTCAACATCGCCATGGTGATGGGCGTGATTCCGGTGGGCGGCGTGCCGTTGCCGCTGCTGTCGCATGGCGGATCGGCGATGATAACGGCGATGATCGGCTTTGGTCTGCTGATGTCGGTGTACGTGCACCGTGATGTCGAGTTCAGCGAGGTGCGCGACGCAGGCTGATCCGATCGCGCCACGTCTGCTGCGCGCCTATCGTCTGACGCGGTATCGTGCCGGGGGATACGATATCGTCATAGGCCGTTGTGTGCCGGATGCGCTGTTGCGACGCCTGGGCGCGCGAAGTGCGACACTTGTCACCGCCTGGAATCCGCGGTCACGCCGCATGCCGGATGGTTGGAACCGGCGGATGCAGCGGTTGCTTCGGCAGCGGCTGCGCCGCGCAACGGTGGTGGATGCGGCGGGATCGCTGAGCGGTTGGCACGAGGACATGCTGCTGGTGGCTGGGGATATTCGGCCTTGCATCCGACTGGCGGTCCGCTTTCGGCAGCGAGCTGTCGTGATCCTGCATCAGGGACAGAAGGCGCGGCTTCGATTTCTGTGAGTTGGCGATGTGAATCAACGGGCGCTGCGCGCAACCATGAACAGCCGTTGGAATGGCAGCAGCGTGGTGCCGTCGGCGCCGCGAGGATAATGCGGCCGCGCGGCGTCGGTGTACGCCCGGCGGAATGCTTCCTTCCGCTCCTCCGGCAGCCGATCCAGGAACGGCCGCAGGCTGCTGCCCGCCGCCCATTCCGCCACGGCGTTCTCGCCGCTGAGCGCGTGCATATACGTCGTCTGCCACAAGTCGAGCGATGCGACGCGCGGGCGCAGCAGGTCCCAGTATTCCGCCGGCGACAGTATCGCCGGGGCGGACGAGACGTCGCTCAGATACTGTTCCCAGGGTTGCTTGGCGGCCAGGTCGTATGGGATCAGCCGCAAAGGCGTGTCGTGCATTGCCGGCATCTGCACTGCCAGCACGCCGCCTGGCGCGAGGAACGACAGCAGCTGTGGGAACAGCGTCGGATGCCGGTCCACCCATTGCAGCGCGGCATTCGAGTAGATGAGGTCAAGCGGTTCCGTCGGTTGCCACTGAAAGAAGTCGGCCTGCTCAAATCGGCACAGAGGCACCGTGACGCACGCCTTCTCCAGCATTGCGGCCGACCCGTCCACGCCGACCACCTCCGCCTGCGGGAAGCGCTGCTGCAGGATTGCCGTGACGTTGCCGGCGCCGCAGCCGAGATCGACCACGCGCGCGGGCGCATCGAGCGGCACCTGCGCCAGCAGATCAAGCGCGGGACGCAGCCGCTCGTTGGCGAACCGCAGGTACTGTGTGGGGTCCCAGACAGAAGCTGATCGTGCCATCTCAGTGTCGCTCCCTACTGCACGTCGGCCGATGCGGCGGGGGCAACGCGGGCGCCGTTTTGGGCGGAATCTGCTCGGCGCTCCGGTTCGGCCAGTCGCAGGATGAGCCGGAACGTAGTTCCGGTCGCGCTGGTGTCGAGCAACTCGATCTCGCCGCCATGCGCCACCATCAGATCTCGAACGATTGCCAGACCGAGCCCGGTGCCACCTCGCCGCCTGCTGCCCGCGAACGGGCGGAACAGGTCGGCCCGCACCGGTTCCGGCAGGCCGGGACCGTCATCGGCGAATTCAATCGAGCACGTTGGGCTGTTGTGATGCGCCGAGACCCGCACATTCCGAGCACCAGCCTCGGCGGCGTTGCGCATCAGGTTGGTAAGGACCCGGAACAACTGGTTGCGGTCCGCCCGCACCAGAGTCTTGGGGTCGATCCCATTCTGTAGGTGCAGACTGCTGCCATGGGGCCTCACCGTCTCAGCCGCCTCGTTGACCAACGGCTCCAGCGCGACCGGGGCGAGTTGGAGCGGTGGCGGTCCCTCGCGGGCATAGTCCAGGGTGCGCCTGACCAGGTCGGTCGCGCGGTCGACAACCTGGGCCAGCATTTCGCCCGATCGCCGCACGCGGGGATCCGGGTTCAGCTGCAACCGCTCGGCGGTCATCAGCGCCGGGGTCAGGATGCCGCGCAGATCGTGGCTTACTTTGGCGACCATCGTGCCAAGAGCGGCCAATCTTGCGTTGCGCCATAGCGCGGCGCGCAACTCGTGCTGCATCGCCGCGAGTTCCCGACTCGCGACCGAAATCTCGTCGTTCGGCAGCACGGTGACTTCGTCGGGATCGAGCGGAGTCGTGCGCTCAGGGTCCGCGCGGAACGCGGCGATGCTGCCGGTGATCCGGCGCATCGGACGGACGAGCAGAAGCAACACCGCCAGATAGACCAGCCCGCCGGTCACCCCGGCGATCAGCGCGGCAAGGATCGCAAAGTCGCCTGTGAAGTGCCGCAACGCATCATTGAGCTCGCGTTCATTCGACCATATCTCGGCCGTCGCATATGGGCGGAATGGGCTGTCGCCAATCACGTGGATGAGCCGGTCCCGCCGCAGCACGATGGCCTGGAGCGCTCGTCGGATGCGGCCTGGCAGAGCTTCCGCCCGGAGATCGATCGTGGCATCCGCCGGCATCGCGGTGTTGCCGACGGTGACGACGGCGCCATCTGCGGCGGTCAGCCGTATCACCTCGCTACCGGCCAGACGCAGCAGATCGTCGCGCTTCCCCATATCTGCCGCCGCCCCGGAAGCTGCGAGCGCGGCGATTGAGGCGTCCTCAAGGCGACCGGTCAGCCAGGCGGAGCGTTCGTGGGCGATGTAAGGCAGGAATACGACGATCTCGCTCAGGAGCACGGCGAACGTCGCAATCAGCCAGAGGCGCCCTGACAGGCTCTGGCGTGGCCTGACCCGTGGTGGCCCGGCGCTCGCTTCGGACATGGCTGCAAAATGGGTCAAGCGGTGGCTCACGGCAACCGGGCCAGAAGGTGGACCAAGGTCTTGGTCCGTGGCGCAAACAGCCGGGGCAGGAAGAAACTACCGGCGGCGCGCTTGCCCGCTTCCGTCCGCGTCGGATAGGGCACGATCAGCGACGCCAGTGCGCTCAATTTCATCCGCCGCGCGATTGCAAGGGTCCAGAGGCTGATCATCTCGCCGGCGTTCGGCGCCAGAATGCCGGCACCGAGCATGCGGCCTCTCGCAACGACAAGCTTGACCAGACCGGTGGTATCCCGTTCCGCGGTGGCGCGGTCATTGTCGGCGAGCGGCCAGCGCAGGATGGCGATGCGATGGCCGGCGGCGGTTGCCTCGGCCTCGGTCATGCCGACCTGGGCCAGCTCGGTCTGTGTGTAGGTGACACGCGGCAGCGCGGCGTAGTCGATCCGCGCCGGCAGGCGGAACAGGGCGCGGCGGATCACGATGCCAGCGTGATAGGAGCCGACATGGGTGAAGGCGCGCGGGCCGATGCCCTGCGGATCCGCGATGTCACCCACCGCATAGACGCGCCGGTTGGTCAGGCTGCGCAATCCGCGATCGGTGGCGATCCCCAGCCTGCTCACCTGCACATTGCCTGCGGCGAGATCCAGCGCCTCCAGGTTCGGTCGCCGCCCGACCGCGACCAACAAATGGCTGCCGCCGATCCGCCGGCCATCGTTCAGCACCAGCGTGGGGCCAGGCTCGATGGCCCTCATTGTCGCCCCTTCAAGCAGGGTGATGCCGCGTGCCGTGAGGCCGTTCCGCAGTCCGGCGACCAGTTCGGGGTCCTCCTTGCTGGCGATCGTCGCGGCCTCGACGACTGTCACGCGACTGCCAAGGCCCGCGAACGCGTCGGCCATCTCCAGGCCGATCGGTCCGCCGCCGAGGATCATCAGGTGCTCAGGGCGCTCGGCCAGGGAGAAGATCGTGGCATTGGTCAGGTAGGCGATCCGGTCAAGACCGGGAATTGGGGGTACCGCTGCCGAACTGCCGGCAGCAATAACGACGCGGCGGGCGGTGATCCTACGGCCACCGACCAGCAGGGTGTCGGGGGCAACGAAGCGGGCCTCGCCGCGGAGCACGGTCGCACCGAGCGCACGGAAGCGGGTTTCGGAATCCGTGGGTGCGATGGCGGCGATCACGCCGTTCACGTGCTCGCGCACGGCAGGCCAGTCGATGTCCGGTTCTGGCAGGTGGACACCGAACCGCGCGACCGTGCGCGCTGCCTGAGCGGCGTGCGACGCGGCGAGCAGTGCCTTGCTGGGCACACAGCCGAAATTCAGGCAGTCGCCGCCCATCCGGTCACGCTCGATCAGCAGGACCCGCAGGCCCAGTTGTGCCGCGACGGCGGTGACGGAAAGACCAGAAGCGCCTGCACCGACCACCGCCAGATCGAAATCAGGCACTGGATCGCTTCCAGCGACGCCAGACGACCGGCAGCAGGGACAATGCCGCGAGCCCGATCAGCGGCCCCAGAATGCGCGGTGAAAAGATCAGCGTGAGGTCAGGACTGCCGCCGCTCGCCAGCACATCGCCGAGGCCGGCGCCGATCGAGGCAAAGACGAACGTGGCCGGCATGATCCCGATCACAGTGGCGGCGGCATAGGGCAGCAGTCGCATGCCGCTCAAGGCGGCCCCTAGGTTGACGAGCCAGAAGGGGAAGGCGGGCACCAGACGAATGGCGAGCAGATAGCTGAAGCCATCGCGTCGCAGGCCCAGACGGACGGTATTGAGGAACCGACCACTCCGGCTGGCAATGGCGTCGGCGAGGTGGTAGCGAACGGCGAGAAACAGCGCGATTGCGCCGGCGGACGATCCGACGACTGCGAGAATGCCGCCGAACAAGGTCCCAAACAGCAACCCGGCCGCGGCCGTGAGCACTGCTGATTCCGGCAGCGAGAGCAGGACCGCCGCAGCATAGATAAGGATATAGAGCGAGGGAGCCATGATCGGGTGTGAGGCCACCCAGGCGAGCAGCACGGCCTCGTTACGCCCGAGGGATTCCCAGCTGATCTGCCGGGTTGCCCCAGCAGCCCAGGCGGCCACGATGGCCGCGAGCAGGAGTGCGATGGGCCAGAATCGGCGCAGGGTCCCCATGGCTGAACCATGTAGTGGCTTTGCGCTCGCTGTCGCGTGACAATCTGGATGGATTGCCGGATGGCACTGTGATCGAGGTGCGATTGACGGCTTTTGGCCACACCACTATAAGCCGCCGCCTGCGATGGGCGCCGGGTTGGGCGCCCGAGCCCGCGCTGAGGCGGGTATCCAGGCACCATCGGAGAACCGGCTGTGAAGCGCACCTATCAACCGTCGAAGCTGGTCCGCAAGCGGCGGCATGGGTTCCGCGCCCGCATGGCCACCGTCGGAGGCCGCAAAGTGCTGGCCAATCGGCGGACCAAGGGCCGCAAGCGCCTGTCGGCCTGATTGGCGGCCTGACTTGGCCGGCCCGGGCCGCCTGACACGTCGTGCCGAGTTCTTGCGTGCCGCGGCCAAAGGACGCAAGGCAGCGACGACCGGCGTGGTGGTGCAGGCACTGCCGCGAGAGGATCATGGTCCGGCGCGACTTGGCTTTACCGTCACCAAGAAGATCGGCAACGCCGTGATCCGCAATCGAACGCGCCGTCGGCTGAAGGAGGCTGCGAGGCTGGTGCTGGATGAGCATCCGGTCTCGGGCGTCGACCTCGTGTTAATCGGCCGGGAGGCGACGCGCGGGCGAAGCTTCGTAGGCTTGCAAGAGGATCTGCGCCGGGCATTGGCGAGGGCGGCGGTCGTATGAGACCAGCCGCTCAGATCGCGATTGGCGTGGTGCGCGCCTACCAGTGGACTATTCGGCCGATGATCGGCGCCAATTGCAGGTTCTTCCCCAGTTGCAGCGACTACGCGATCGAGGCGATCCGGGGTCACGGGGCGGCACGGGGTAGCGGGCTGGCTGCGCGACGCATCTTGCGCTGCAATCCATGGCATGAAGGAGGCTACGATCCGGTGCCCGATTGTGACTGCGGGACGAGGGTGTAATGGACCAGCAGCGTCTGTTCATAGCGATCGCGATCTCGGTGGCCATTCTGCTCGGCTTTCAGTTGCTGATCGCGCCGCATCTGCCGCAGCCGCCTAAGCCGCCGGCGCAGGTTGCCAGTGGTCAGACCCCGCCGGTGCAGGGGCCGAATGGACCGGCAACGGCTGCTCCTGAAGTGACGACGCCGAAGGTGCCCAAGGAGGTGCCGCGGGTGCAGATCGCGGCGCCTCGTCTCAGGGGCTCCATCAGCCTGCTGGGCGCGCGGCTGGATGACCTGGTGCTCACCGACTATCGCGAGACGCTGGCGCCCAATTCACCGGACGTGCGATTGCTGGAACCGCTGTCGGAGAAGCAGCCTTATTACATTCAGTACGGATGGAGCGCCGGGCCCGGCGAACAGGTTAAGCTGCCGGACAATGACACTGTGTGGGCCAGCTCCGGCGGGACGCTGGCCGACGGCAATCCTGTTACCCTCTCGTGGGACAATGGCGCCGGTCTGACCTTCCAGATCAAGTTCTCGGTCGACGACAATTACATGTTCGGCGTGCAGCAATCAGTGAGGAATACGACAAGCGCGCCGGTGAAGCTGTTCCCGTGGGCGCGTGTTCGTCGCGACTACACGCCCGAAGTGGCCGGCTATTACATCCTGTTCGAGGGCCTGTTGGGTGTGGTGGACGGCACGCTGCAGGAGACCACGTACGCCAAGGCGAAGAGCGAGGGCGAGAAGAAGGATGGCATCGCGTACAGTGCGCCGGCAACCGGCGGCTGGGCTGGCATCACCGACAAATACTGGCTCGCCGCGCTGGTACCCGATCAGGCGGTGGCTTCGAAGGTCAACTTCGTCCATCGTTCGGAGGACGGCGACCACTACCAGGTGGACTACATCAGCCAGGAGCCGCAGACGGTGCCTGCCAACGGCGACGCATCGATGTTCTCGCACGCATTCGCCGGCGCCAAGATCGTGCGGCTGCTCGACCGCTATCAGGCCGAGTACCACATCCCGAGCTTCGACAAGGCGGTGGATTTCGGCTGGTTCTATTTTCTGACCAAGCCGATCTTCTATTGCCTCGACTGGCTGAACGGGCTGCTGGGGAACTTTGGCCTGGCGATCATGGCGTTCACCGTGCTCGTGAAGGCGCTGTTCTTCCCGCTGGCGAATTACTCATATCGCTCGATGAGCAAGATGAAGCTGCTGGCGCCGAAGATGCAGGCGCTGCGGGAGCGGTTCAAAGACGAGCCGCAGCGGATGCAGCAAGAGATGATGGCGATGTATCGGACCGAGAAGGTGAACCCGGCGTCTGGCTGCCTGCCGATGGTGGTGCAGATCCCGGTGTTCTTCTCGCTCTACAAGGTCATCTTCGTCACCATCGAGATGCGGCAGGCGCCGTTCTTCGGCTGGATCCACGACCTGTCGCAGGTAGATCCGACCAACATCTTCAACCTGTTCGGACTGATCCCGTTCGATCCCACGACGATCTCGCCGTTCCTGCATCTCGGCGCGTGGCCGCTGATCATGGGCTGCACGATGTTCCTGCAGCAGAGGCTGAACCCGCCGCCACCGGATCCGGTGCAGGCACGCATGTTCCAGTTCATGCCGCTGATCTTCACCTTCATGCTGGCACGTTTCCCGGCGGGGCTGGTGATCTATTGGAGCTGGAACAACCTGCTGTCGGTTGCGCAGCAATGGCTGATCATGCGGCGGACGAACCTGACGCGCCCGGGACTCGCGCGCACCTGACCGAGGATGACGAGGCGCTGATCGAGGCGGGGCGGCTGCTGTTCGCCGCCGAGTGCCGGTTCGTCTACGCGGCGCAGCGGCTGGACCAGTTGCCGCCGACAGCGGGACCGGAGGTTGCGTTCGCCGGGCGGTCAAACGTCGGCAAGTCGTCGCTGTTGAATGCACTTACCGGGCGGCGAGCGCTTGCGCGTGTATCGGGCGAGCCGGGGCGGACACGGCAACTCAACTTTTTCGATCTGGGCGCGCGGCTGACGCTGGTCGATATGCCTGGCTACGGGTATGCGCGCGCGGGCAGATCGGTGAAGCAGGATTGGCAGGGCCTGATGTTCGACTACCTGCGCGGGCGTCCAACGCTGCGGCGCGTGATGCTGCTGTTGGACGCGCGGATCGAGGTGAAGGCGGCGGATGTCGCGGTGATGGAGGTGCTGGATCGCGCGGCGGTTACGTTCCAGCTTGTCCTGACGAAGGCTGATGGGGTGAAGCCGGAGGCATTGGCGCGGAAGCTGGAGGAGGCGCGGCGGTTGGCACGCGCGCATGCGGCGGCGCATCCCGACGTGGTGGTGACCAGCAGCGAGAGCGGGGAGGGGGTTGCGGCGTTGCGGGCGGCGATTGCCGCGCTGGTGGAGTGAGGACGTCGATTGATCGACTGACTGACCGCTTCTGGCTGACCGGTTGGCAGTCGATACCAAACCTGCCGACTGCCTTGACCGCAGAGAAGTGGATGACGTACCGTACCGTACTGCGCTGGCATGCGAATTGTCGCCGTGGCCCTGGTAATCGAGGCGCAGCCCCTCGACGCTATTGGCGGGGCCTGTCAGGAATCCTGTGTGGAGGGTCGGTTGCAGTTGAACCTTCTACTCTGCGGTGAACCGTTCGCCGAACATGACGGCGAACTGCGTCTTGGCGGCGGCCCATTCGCGTGGCGGCATCTTCCACTCGCGGCCGACCTCGCGCAACACCAGGAACAACAGCTTGGTTGCCGCTTCGTCATTGGGGAAGTGGCCACGGCTGCGCACTGCGGTGCGTAATTTGCTATTGAGGCTCTCGATGGCATTGGTGGTGTAGATGATCCGCCGCACCTCGGGCGGGTAGGCGAAGAACGGGATCACCTGTTCCCACTGCCGTCGCCAGGCCGGTGCGATGGGCGGATATTTGCGGCCCCATGACCCGGCGGCGAAGTCTTCCAGGGCCTCGCGTGCCGCCTCGGCGTTCACCGCCGTGTAGATCGGCCGCAGCGCGGCGGCGAGCTCGCGGCGGTCCTTCCATGAAGCAAACGACAGCGCATGGCGCAGCAGATGCACGATGCAGGTCTGCACCTGGGTTTGCGGGAACACGGCGTTGATCGCCTCCGGAAAACCGTTCAGCCCGTCAACCACGGCGATCAGCACGTCCTGCACCCCGCGGGTGCGCAACTCGTTCATCACCCGCAGCCAGAATTTGGCGCCTTCGGTCTGCTCGATCCACAGACCGAGCGCCTCTTTGGTGCCGTCGGGCCGCACGCCGAGCGCCAAATACACTGCCTTGTTGCGCACCATGCCTTCGTCGCGCACCTTGACCCGCAGCGCATCGAAGAACACCAGGGCGTAGAGCGGTTCCAGCGGCCGGTTCTGCCACTCCGTCACCTGCTCGTGCACCGCGTCGGTGACCGTGCTGATCAGCTCGGGCGAGACTTCGATGCCATACAGATCCCGCAGATGGCCCTCGATCTCGCGCATGCTCAGGCCGCGCGCGTAGAGCGAGATCACCTTGGCATCGAAATCGGGGAATCGGCGACGGTACTTGGCAATCAGTTGCGGCTCGAAGTTCGCCTGGCGGTCGCGCGGCACCGCGATCTCCAGCTTGCCCGACCCGCTCAGCATCGTCTTGCGGCTGTGCCCGTTGCGATGGTTGCGCGGCGTCCCCCGCCCCGCCTGGGCACGCTCACCGCGCAGATGGTGCTCCAACTCGGCATCCAGGATGCGCTCCGCCAGCGCCTTCTTCAGCGCCTCCAGCAGCCCGTCCTTGGCAAACACCGCCTGCGGATCCTCGCCCGATAGCAGCTCATCGATGATCGCGTCCCGGATCGTCATACGTCCCCCTCGCCCTTCTGGGGCTACCGTATGACCCTCCACACAGGATTCCTGACAGGCCCTATTGGCGACAAGAACCACAAATGAAAAGCGGTGGGAGGGGGAAGCATGAAATCCGCAATATCAGCAGGTCTTTGCGTCATCATGCTGGTTGCCTGTCAAATGGCACACGCGCGCATCACCAAGATAACTATAGTGCGCATTGAATCGCCGACCTTTGAGGGTCGCTCGTTCGGCAAAGCTGGTCAATACGAAAAACTCGCTGGACGAATTGCGGGAGAAGTCGACCCAGCCGATCCACACAACTCCATCATTACCGATATAAGCCTCGCGCCGCGCAACGCTAGAGGAAGGGTCGAATATGAAACCGATATCATGATTTTGCGCCCGATCGATCATTCAGCAGGCAACCATAAGGTCTGGTACGAGCTGACCAATCGAGGGGCGATACTCGCATTTCAGCAATTCAACGATGCATCGAGCGGTGGCAATAACCCGAGCAAAGCGGCGGATGCGGGCAACGGCTTCCTGATGCGGCAAGGATTCAGCATTCTGTTCAGCGGCTGGGATACCACCGCTGCGCCCGGTGGCAGTCGTTTCTTGATGAAATCGCCCGTCGCGGCCAACCCAGACCGATCACCAATCATTGGACCAGCACTCGAAGAATTCAGCATTGACGATAATACCACTACGATTGGATCTCTGACCTATCCGGCCGCGACACGGGACAAGTCCAAAGCAACATTGACGATGCGAGGACGTTACGAGGATCAGCCACTCGTAGTACCTGATGACCGATGGGACTATGCCAACGAGACCGGTACGGCGATAAAGCTCCGTGGCGATCAGTTCCAGCAGGGTGCTCTTTATGAATTCATCTACCTAGCAAAGGACCCGGTCATCACGGGATTGGGGTTCGCGGCGATCCGTGACATAACGGCATTTGTGCGCACTGCGCAGAGCGATGACGATGGCAATGTGAATCCACTGAAAGGTGAGGCTGCAACGGTCTATTCGGCATGCGTCTCGCAGCCGTGCCGGACCTTGCACGACTTTGTCCTGCTCGGTTTCAATGAGGACGAAGGTGGGAGGAAGGCGATCGACGGCGTCGTGAACTGGATCGGCGGAGCGGACGGCATCTTTATGAACTATCGCTTTGCCCAGCCATTCCGGACCGATCGGCAGCACATCAACCGCTGGTTCCCGGAATTCCAGGTGCCGTTTACCAATCAGGTCAGATTGGATTCGGTGACCCGCAAAGTCGACGGTAGGCTGGCACGCTGCTCGGCGAGCGCGACTTGCCCCAAGGTCTTTGAAGTCAATTCGGCAAACGAATACTGGGCCAAAGACATGGCCGTAGCCGCTGTTGACGATGCGGGCAATGACCTGCGCGATGAACCGGCAAATGTGCGGTCATACTTCATGGCCAGCTTGCCTCACCAAGCCGGTGTCGGTACCACTGGTCGCGGCATATGTCAGCAGAACCGCAATCCACTTGTGGCGAACGCTGTGCTGCGCGCGCTCCTGGTCGCCATGGACCAGTGGGCATCCGAGGGTACGGAGCCGCCAGCAAGCCGAATTCCGCACGTGGCTGACGGGACACTCGTGGCGGCGCTGCCTGAAGAAGGGCAGGGTTTCCCCCAGATTCCTGGTGTAATTTATAATGGCCGCATGCACACAGGCGACCTGTTCGACTATGGTCCACAGGCTGACAAGGGAATTCTGACTATCCTGCCGCCACGCCTCGTCGGTACACCTTATCCGGCTCTGGTTCCCAAGGTTGATTCAGACGGCAATGATATCGCTGGGATCCGTCTTCCAGAGGTTGCGGTTCCACTCGCGACATACACCGGTTGGAATTTGCGCGCGATGCCGATCGGCGGCGACGATGGTTGTGATGGTTTCGGACAGCAGATTGATTTTGCGCGGAGCAAAGCGGAGCGTATCACCAACGCCGACCCAAGGCTCTCACTCGAAGAGCGCTACCCGAGCCATGCCGATTATGTAAATCGGGTCGCTGCGGTCGCAACCGGACTTGCGCGCGATCGTCTGCTGCTCGACGAGGACGTCCAATCCTATGTCAGTAAAGCGCAGAACACTTCGGTCGGGAACTAGCGCCCCAGATCAGGCGCGGTTTCGTCTTGCTATGCTCGGGCATCTGGTGTCGCCAGCTGGCAACGCGCCGCTTGCAGATTTCAATAAATCCCCAAGTGCTGGTGCAGATCGACGCCATTGCGCTTCAGCGCGGCTAGCGTGTCGTCGATGACGACGCGGCCGCTGTTTAGGATCACGATGTCGTCCGCCACATCGAATACCAGCTTTGCATTTTGCTCGACGAGCACAATCGACAGTCCATGCTCCTTGAGCTGGCGTATCGTCGCCATCACCTCGGCGACGATTTGCGGCGCCAGACCCTCGGAGGGCTCGTCCATCAGCAGCACGCGTGGGTTGGACATCAGCGCGCGGGCGATCGCCAGCATCTGCTGCTCGCCGCCTGACAGATATCCGGCGTACTGATCGCGGCGTTCGCTCAGGCGCGGGAAGGTCGCGCAGACCCGCTCGAAGTTCCACGGCCGGGCAGCGCGATCGCGCGTGCGGCGTGCGGCGACTGCAAGGTTCTCGCGCACCGTCAGGCTGCGGAAGATGCGGCGGCCCTGCGGTACCAGTGCGACGCCGTGCGCGGCGATCGCCTCGGGCGCACGGCCGGTCACCGGTGCGCCTCGTACCGTGACGGCGCCGCGGCGCGGCGGCAGCCAGCCCACCGCGACACCCATGCAGGTCGACTTGCCGGCGCCGTTGCGACCGAGCAGGCCGAGCAGGCGGCCCTCGCCAAGGCGCAGTGACACGCGATGCAGCACGTGACTGTCGCCGTAATAGGCATCGATGTCGCTCAGCAGCAACGCGTCAGTTGCCAAGGTAGATCTCCTTGGTGCGCGGATGCTGCACCACCTCGGCACGTGTGCCTTCGACGATCACCTGGCCGAAATGCAGCACGGTGATCCGCTCGGCGAATTCCAACGCCACGTCCATGTCGTGTTCGATCATCACGATGGTCACCTCGCGCGGTATGCTGCTGATCATGGACAGCACGTCGCGGCGTTCCTCGACCGACAGGCCGGCGAATGGTTCATCGAGCAGCAATACCTTCGGGTCCTGCGCCAGCGCCATGGCGATCTCGACACGGCGGCGCTCACCATAGGAGGTCTGCGCCACGGGCCGATCGGCGAGATGTTCCAATCCGACACGCACCAGCGTCGCATGTGCCTGGTCCAGCAGGTCGCGCTGACCATCCAGGCGGACAAGCGGATTCCAGCGCAGGCGCGACAGGCCGAGTAGCGACAACGTTATGTTGCGCGTCAATGTCTCGCCAGGGAACAACGTGATGATCTGATAGGTGCGCGCCAGTCCGAGATGAGTGCGCCGTCGCGCCGCTATGCCGATGAGATCACGGCCGAACAACAAGATGCGGCCGGAGTTTGCGCGCAGCTCGCCGGTGATGAGGTTGAACAGCGTCGTCTTGCCGGCGCCGTTCGGTCCGATGATCAGCCGTCGCTCGCCGGGTTCCACTGTCAGGTTCACCGTGACCGTCACGCGCAATCCGCCGAACGCCTTGTTGAGATCATGCAGTTCGAGCGCGGTCATCGGCTATCCTCGCGCTGGAGCACCGATGGTGTCTGCTGGCGGCGCAATAGCGATATCCCCCAGCGCCATAGACGCACCGAACCGGGAACCAGACCCTCCGGCATGAAGACGACGATCAGTACGAAGATGGCGCCGAGGACGAAATTCCAACGTTCGATGTAGGCGCTGGCGACATCCTTCATGACGATGACGAGTGCCGCGCCTGCGATCGGGCCCAGCAGCGTCGCGGTGCCGCCGGCGATCACCATCAGCAGCGCCTCGGCCGATGCGCTCAGCGCAACGGTCTGCGGACTGACGAACTGGTTGTAATAGAGATAGAGCAGTCCTGCGACGCCGCTCCAGAAGCCGGAGAACAGGAAGGCGAGGAAGCGCGTCAACCACACGTTGTAGCCGAGTGCGGTCATGCGTCGCGGCTGGTCGCGTGTGCCGCGCACGGCCGCGCCAAATGGCGATGCGACGAAAATCGCCATGGCGGCGACAGCGACCAGAAACACGACGAGCGTCGCCCAGTAGAACGAATCCGCTGATGTGAGCGACAGACCGAACGGGCTGGGTCGTGCGCTGATCGAGATGCCGTTGTCGCCGTTGGTCAGGCTGATCCAGCGATAGGCGATACCCCAGACGATCTGGCCGAGCGCCACGGTGATCATGACGAACCCGAGGCCGGTGCCGCGCAACGCCAACACGGCAAATAACGCTGTCGCCGCCAGCGTCGCCAGCAACGAACCGATCGCGACGACGATGTGTCCGTGGCCGGCATTGATCAGCGTTGCGCCGGCATAGGCGGCGATGCCGAACAGGCTGGCGTGACCAAGTGTCACCAGTCCTGCGTATCCCACCAGCACGTTTAGCCCGAGTGCCAGGACAGCGTAGATAAGGATCTGCGTTGCGATGTTGATGTAATAGCTGTTGCCAATCCAGTAAGGCACCGTCGCCAGTAGCAGCAACGCGATTGCGAGCGCCAGACGCTTCACAGCGTGACCCGGCCGAACAGGCCCTGCGGTCGCACCACGAGGACGATGAGCATGGGCAGGAACAGGACGACGTAGGCGAGCTCGGGGAACATCGCCTGGCCGAAATTGTAGAGGAACCCGACGACGAAGCTGCCGGCGAGCGATCCAAGCAGACTGCCGGACCCGCCGAGAATCACCACGACCAATGCGAGCGGCAACATGTCCTGATCGAGGCCGGGATAGACCGACAGGATCGGTCCGCCGATCACGCCGGCGAAGCCCGCGAGTCCGGCGCCGAGTGCGAACACGATGGTGAACAGGTGTGAGACGCGAATGCCGACCACGCGTGCCATGGCGGGATCATCGACCGCGGCGCGGATCATCGCGCCGAGCCTGGTGCGGTCCATCAGCAGCCATAACGCCGCAGCGATCACTGTGGCGACCAGAATGATGGCGAGCCGATAGGTCGGGAACGCCAGGCCGAACACCGCGGTCGCGCCGCGCAGCGCGGGCGGCGTCTCCACCGAGATCGGATCGCCGCCCCATAGCATCAGGCAGACGTCGGCGACCATGAACGACAGGCCGAGTGTGACGAGCACCTGCGCAAGTTCCGCGCCGGCGAGGCGGCGGAGAATGAAGCGCTCGACGATGGCTCCGAACAGCGCGACGCCAAGGCCGGCTGCCACTGCGGCGGTCCAGAAGCCGAAGCCCCAGGCGATGCAGGTCACACCGATATACGCGCCAAGCATGAACATCGAGCCGTGCGTCAGGTTCGGGATCCGCATCAAGCCAAAGATCAGCGAAAAGCCGGCGGACAGCAGGAACAGCAGGCCGCCCAGCGTGACGCTGTTGACGGACAGGATCAGCCAGAGGTTCACGACCGAAGGTTCGTCAGCTCTTCAATGGTGGATAGTCACGCGAGTAAACTGGTTGCGCGAGGAACCATTTCTCGTCGAAGGTCCAGAACTGGCTCACGTTCGGATAGGTCTTGATGGTGTGCTGCGCCAGCTTGCCGTCCTGTTTCACCAGGCGACGGATGTAGACGTTGCCGACGGCATTGCCGAAGTGATCGAAGTGAAACGGCCCGCGCGGCGAGTCCTCGAGCGATACCGCGCGCATCGCCTTGATCAGCGCCTCCTTGTCGTCGGTGTTGCCACCGGTCGTCTTCAGCGCTGCCTCAGCGATCATGCCATTGATGTACATGCCGGCGGCATACAGGCCTGGAATCGCACCGGTGTCGCGCACCATGCCGGCGATGAACTGTTTGTTCACCGGCGTATCGAGGTCGGAGCTGAAGACGGACGCGGTGACCAGCCCGATCGCCTCGTCGCCGAAACTCTTGAGCAGCGCATCGTCGCCCGCGGTGCCACCGCCGAGTACTGGCAGCGTGGCACCGGCATCCTTGTACTGCTTCATGAATTTGAGCGGGTTCGAGCCGGCAAAACCCTGCACCACCGCATCGACGCCACTGAGCTGGGCGATGTAGGGCGTGTAGTCGGGAGTGACGATGGGCGGCCATAGCTTTTTCACCACGCGGCCGCCGGCATCCTCGAACACCCGCTGGAAGCCGCCCATCTGCTCGTAGCCGAAGGCGAAATCCTCGCTGATGGTGATGACGCTCTTGTACTTCAGCTCCTTCGCGGCGAAGTCGGCCAATGGATGCATGTTCTGTGCGGAGGTGCCGGAGGCGCGCACGAAATACGGGTTGGGCTTGCGCTGCGACATGTCCTCGGCCGCAGCAAGGCTGAGGATGGGCGTCTTGTGCGCGGCGACGTAATCGGAGATGGCAAGCAGCTCGAATGCGGCGAGCGGGCCGAAGATCATGTCGACGTTGTCGCGCTCGATCAGTTCCTGCGCCTTGGTCTTGGTGCCGGCCGGATTGCCGCCGGTATCACCGACCATCAGCTCGACCTTGCGACCGGCCAGCATGTTGTTGCGGTCTTTGAGGAAGAGGTTGGTGCCCTGCTCCATCTGGATGCCGCCCTGTGCCAGAGGGCCGGTCTTGACGGTGAGCAGGCCGATGCGGATCGGCTTGTTTTGTGCGATGGAGGGCATCGGCAATGCAGCAGCGGCGGTGCCGGCAAGAAATGAGCGGCGGCGAAGCTTGGCACGCATGAGCCGATGTCCTCCCTTTGTTGAGCCATTGGTAGAGGTGTGGGTGGATGGCGTCCACCCTGCCGTAGGCCTAATTCGATGGAGATCGCTTCGTCGCTACGTTCCTCGCAATGACATGAGAAACTCCACGAGCAACTCGCTGACCTTTTCCGCCTGTTCCTGCTGGACCCAGTGTCCGGCACCATCGATCAGGTGACAGCCGACCATGCGGATGCAGGCTGACTCCTGCATGCGCTCGAACGCACCGGGTCGCTGGTAGGTGCCCCAGTCGCTGCTGCCGGCGATGAACATCGACGGCACGTCGATCGTACGGCCAGCGAACAGTTGTAGCTCTGACGTGTCGAGCCCTGTCGTGCCGCGCCGATACCACTGCAAGCCGCCGGCGAAACTGTTGCGCCCATACTCCCCGCTGTAAACCGCGAGCTCGCTGTCGGGGAGCCAGCGGCACGCAGCTATCTCCGCGGCAGACGGCATTACATGCGCGACCGTCTCGGCCATCGTCTCGCCGAGATCCATGATGTAATAGGTCGGCATCTTCGCCAGTTCATCGGCGGTCCAGCCTCGCAGGCGGAACGGCTTGTTCTGCCGCCAGTCGGCGCTCTTGTGGTGGTAATAGGCGCGCAGAAACGCGTGCACGCCCTGCTTGCAGTGCCACATGTCCTCGTTGGCGGGGCGCGTGGAATAGTACCATTGGTAGTGCTTGCGCGGACGCGGCAGGTTCGCCATTGCCGCTTGGATATCGCCACGCGACGCGGTTTGAGTGAGTGCCGGCGGACCCTCGAACGGTGCGCTCATCAGCGCCACTGAGCGGAACACATCGGGACGCACGAGCGCGCACCACGCGGCGACCGGCGAGCCGAAGTCATGGCCGACCACGGCTGCGACGGAGCGATAGCCAAGGGCATGCACCAACCCTAGCTGATCCCGTACCGCGTTCAACAGCCGGAACGAACGCAGGTCGGCATCGGAGTCGTAGTCGGCGTGCCAGCCGGTGGTGCGGCCATAGCCGCGCAGGTCCGGGGCGACGACATGGAAGCCGGCATCGGCCAGCGCTGGCATCACCTTGCGCCATGAATACGCCAATTCCGGAAACCCGTGCAGCAGGAGCACGCACGGCCGACCGTCGGTCTCGAAGCCGGCCTCCAGGATATGCACGCGAAGCCCGTTGATGTCGGGCACAAAACGCGAGCGCACCCCAACCGGGAGAACGACGCCGTCGAGCGGCGCAAGTTCAGTCATCGTCTGTGTGTTCGGCTCCAGCATGATCGGCTCCCATTTCCGCCATCGGGATGGTAGCGGTGCCTCTCTGGGCTTGGCGAGCGACGCGCCATGGTTGCAGTGCCGCATCGTAAGTGGAGCCCGCTGCCGCTCACAATGGTGCCGCGCGCTTGACCCTCTGCGGGCTCGCCCTTACACGCCGCACATGACCAAGACCGTAGCGATGGACGTCGAAGCCGCCACTGAACGGGCGCATGTGCTTGCGCAGGCCCTGCCGTTTCTGCGCCGTTATGCCGGGGCGACCATCGTGGTGAAATACGGCGGCCACGCGATGGGCGAGGAGGACCTGGCCCAGCAATTCGGCAGCGATATATCGTTGCTGAAGCAGGTTGGGGTGAATCCTGTCGTCGTGCACGGCGGCGGCCCGCAGATCAACGCGATGCTGAAGCGGTTGGCGATCCAATCCACCTTCGTCGATGGGCTGCGCGTCACCGATGCGGCGATGGTCGAGGTGGTCGAGATGGTGCTGGCCGGCACTGTCAACAAACAGGTCGCCAGTCTGATCACCCGCGCCGGTGCGCTCGCGGTCGGTGTATGTGGCAAGGACGGCGGCATGATCCGGGCGCGCAAGCTGACGCGGACGAAGAAGGATCCGGACAGCAACATCGAACGCGTGCTGGACCTCGGTTTCGTTGGCGAGCCGGAGCATGTCGATGTGCGTGTGATCCACGCGTTGACAGGCGCGGGCCTGGTGCCGGTGATTGCTCCGGTCGGCGTCGGCGAGGATGGGCAGACTTACAATATCAATGCCGATACCGTGGCTGGTGCCATTGCCGGCGCGTTGCAGGCCACGCGCCTGCTAATGCTGACCGATGTCGCTGGCGTGCTGGACAATGAGAAGCGGCTGATCCCGGAACTGACGATCGCCGATGTCGAGGAAGGTATTCGCAGCGGCATGATCACGGGAGGCATGATCCCCAAGGTGGAAAATTGCGCCGACGCGGTGCGGCGTGGCGCCAAGGGTGCGGTCATTCTCGATGGCCGCGTGCCGCATGCCTGTCTGCTTGAGCTGTTCACTGAGGCCGGTCCGGGCACAATCATCCGGGCCTAGCCGTCGTTCTGGGAGCACGCACATGGCCACACGCGAGCGACTGCGTCAGCAGGGCGAGGAGACGCGTCAGAGTCTGTTCGGCGCGGCAGCGATGGAGGAACCGAAAGGGTTCGGCACACTGCTGACCGAGGCGGTGCAGGGCGCGATCTGGAACCGGCCAGGCATGGCGATGTCGGACCGCATGCTGTGCACGCTGGCCGCACTCGCGGTCTGGCCGCGGCTGCGCCAGCTTCGCCGGCACATCGGCGCGGCTTTGGATCTTGGACTCTCCGCCGAGGCGGTTCGCGAAGTGCTGGTGCAGGCGGGACTGTATGCCGGCTTCTCCGCGGCCGAGGAAACGCTTGCGCTGATGGCCGAAGTACTCGCCGAACGCGGCGTGCCGTTCCCGCCTGACCCGCCGGCGGTGGCATCGTTGGAGGAGATGGCTGATCGCGGCCGTGCAGTGATGCACGACGTGCACGGCGAGCGCAGCCGCCATGGTTACGCCGCGCCCGACAACCCGGTGACGTACGCGCTGTATGAGCTGGCAATCCAGTACCGGCTATGGCGAGATCTGGTTCCGACCTGGGCTCGATCACCGACAGCGCGCGCTGGTTGCAGTGGCCGCATTCACCGCGCTGCGCCTGCCCGAGCAGGCGCGACGCTTCGGTCAGGCTGCACTGAACCTCGGCGCTTCGCGCACCGAGGTGATCGAGGCCATCGTGCAGACCGCGCCGCATAGCGGCTTCCCGCCGGCCCTCAACGTGTTGAACGCGCTGTCCGATGTATTGCGCTGACGCGAGCGACCGTGGCAGCGTTGTTGCCACCACATAACACAGGGGAGACCGAACATGCCTCAGATCGCCGGCGGCTGCCTCTGCGGCAAGGTCCGCTACAGCGCGAATACCGAGCCCGCGTTCGTCGGTGTCTGCCATTGCAGGGACTGTCAGAAGTTCACCGGGAGTGCATTTGCTGTCGTGATCGGCGTGCCCGAGGCGGAATTTTCAGTGCAGGGCAAGCTTGCGACGTACAGCAAGGCGGGTGACTCCGGTCAGTCGATCGAGCGGCGCTTCTGCCCCGTATGTGGTTCGTCGGTTGCCGATGTTGCTTCGGCATTGCCGAATATCGTGATGATCTCATCCGGCACGCTGGACGATGCAAGCTGGGTGAAGCCGGGGATGCAGATCTATTGTGACAGCGCGCAGCCCTGGGTTCATTTGGACAGTGAGATGAAGCAGTTCGCGAAGATGCCTGGCTGATCACAGCCCTACGCCGACGGCACCAAGGCCGGCCGCGACCAGCGCGCCCGCGACGACCACAATCCAGGGCGACACCGCCCAGAGCGTGAGGGCAAGCAAGGCGGCGAGTGCCAGACCGAATCCGGCCGGTGAATGCACGCCCGATGTCCATACGGGCGTATAGAGCGCAGCCAGCAGCACGCCGACCACCGCAGCGTTCACGCCACGCAGCATCGCCTGCATTGTCTGGCGTCTGCGCAGGGTATCCCAGAACGGGATCAGCCCGATCACCAGCAGGAACGAAGGTGCGAAGATTGCCACCACGCAGAGCAGCGCGCCGAGGGCGCCGTTTGGTGGCGTGATCATCACCGCGCCGAGATAGGCACTGAAGGTGAAGAGTGGCCCGGGCATCGCCTGTGCTGCGCCGTAGCCGGCGAGGAACGCGTCGTTGGTGACCCATCCCATTGGAACCACTGCTGCCTGCAGCAGTGGCAGGACCACGTGGCCACCGCCAAATACCAACGCACCGGCTCGATAGAATGCGCCGAACAGCTGCAGTGCATGGCTTTCTATGGTCTGCGGCGAGCGGCGGCAGGAACACAAGCAGCGCGAAGAACAGAATGATTGCGACGATCAGCAACGCCGCGATGCAGTTTCAGGCCGAGTGGCATGTGATCGGCGTCGGCGGTGAGTGCGGGCTTTGGCAACAGCGTCAGGCCCGCGAGCGCTCCGAACACGATGGCAGCGATCTGGCCGACCGATGACGGAACTGCGAGTGCGATCAGTGCGGCGGTGACCGCCACCGTGGCGCGCGGTCGGTCGGGTGCGAGGTTCTGTGCCATGCCCCATACGGCCTGTGCCACAACGGCAACGGCGACCAGTTTCAGACCCTTCAGCCAGGCGGCGTTGCTGACATCGCCGAGTGCCTCGACGCCGTAGGCGAAGGCCAGCATGAGTAGGGCGGATGGAAGGGTGAAGCCGATCCAGGCAGCGAGCATGCCGAGAGGTCCGGCACGCAGCAGGCCGATCGACATGCCTAGCTGGCTTGAGGCGGGGCCTGGCATGAATTGGCACAGTGCGACGAGGTCGGCGAAGCTGCCTTCCGGCAGCCAGCGGCGGCGCTGGACGAACTCGGAGCGGAAGTAGCCGATATGGGCCACCGGGCCGCCGAATGAGGTGCAGCCGAGGCGGAGGAAGATGAGGAGGACTTCGAGGGCGCCCTCCCGCCAACCTCCTCCCGCAAGGGGAGGGGGAGTGGTTTGTGGGGCTTTCGTCTTCATCCAAACGTCACAGCATGTTCTTTACGAAGCGTCCGGCGAGCATGATCGCGGTGAGGTTCCTGCCGTCGCTGCGGAACACCGATAAGTCGCGATAGGGGTCACCATCCACCACAAGCAGATCGGCGTGAGCGCCTGGGATGAGTTCGCCGATTTTGCCTTCCTGACGAACGATCTCGGCGTTCACCAGCGTGGCGGAGCGAATGATCTCTGGCGCGGTCATCGCCTCGCGGCGCAGCATGAACTCGTGGCAGTGGTCGTTCTGCAACTGGCCGAGCAGGTCGGAGCCGAAACCGATTTGCACACCTGCCGCGCGGGCGATCTCCAGTGAGCGCAGGCCGGCATGCAGCACGAGTTCGTTCTTTTCGAGGCTGTAGCTGGAAAGTCCGTAATCAGGGCCGCGGCGTTTCAGCGCATCGTAGGCGACCAGTGTCGGCACCAGATAGGCGCCGCGCGTGGCCATAAGCTTCGCAGTAGGTGCGTCGATCAGGTTGCCGTGCTCGATGGTACGGACGCCGGCGGTGACCGCGCGTTCGATCGCCTTTGCCGAATAGGCGTGTGCACAGACATAGGTGCCCCAGCGCGTCGCCTCATCCACCGCGGCTTCGATCTCGTCGATGCGGTATTGCAGGCTTTCCAGTGGGTCGGCCTGCGATGCGACGCCGCCAGAGGCCATGATCTTGATATGGTCGGCGCCTTTGCGCAGTTCATCGCGCGTTGCCTTCACCACCTCGGGCACGCCGTCGGCGATGCGGCCGGTCCAGTTCAGACCGGAACAGCAGGCGCAGAAGTTGCCTGATTCTGTGCGCAGGCGCCGTTCGCCATGACCGCCGGTCTGGCTGAGCGGCTGGCCGGCGATGAACAGTCGCGGGCCTTCGAACAGGCCCTGTTCGACCGCGGCCTTGATGCCGTAGTCGGCGCCTCCGGTGTCGCGCAATGTGGTGAAGCCGCGGTGCAGCATTGCGCGCATCGCGACCGAGCCCTTTGCGGCGAGTAATGTCAGCGGCACGTCGGCAAGCAGGCGCAGATTGACCTCGGTGAGCACGACGTGGATGTGGCAGTCGATCAGGCCGGGCATCAGCGTGCGGCCACGCAGGTCGATGCGGGTGGCGGATGTGCTGGTGACCGGACGGTCGCTGACCTCTTTTACAGTTCCGCCTTCGATCAGCACTGAGATGCCGTCCTGTAGTTCATCGCGACGCGGGTCGAGGAAGCGGCCGCCGTGGAACAGATAGCTGGTCATATTGCACCCTATCGCTTGCCCGTGCGATCGTACCGCTGTTCTATCCAGCAACCAATGCCCCTCCTCGAGGTTCGTGGTCTCACCCGCAGCTACTACGGCGTGCACGCGTTGCGCGGCGTCGATCTGTCGGTGGAGGCCGGCCGCATCACCGGCCTGATCGGTCCGAACGGTGCCGGCAAGACGACGCTATTCAATTGCATCTCCGGACTCGTGCCGCCAGATGCGGGGAGCGTGCGGTTCGATGATCTCGCAATCACCGGCTGGCGGCCGGATCGCGTCACCGGCGCCGGACTGGTGCGCACGTTCCAGATCGCACGAGGATTTCCGCGGCTCTCAGTGCTGGAGAACCTGCTGCTGTACGGCACACGGCAACCTGGTGAACGGCTGGTTCATGCGGCGTTACGTACGTCTGGCGTGCGCCGGCGCGAGGGGGAGCTGCGCGAACACGCTCGCGCCATTGCGCAACGGCTGAATCTCGTGCGTGTGCTGGATCATCGCGCCGGCGAACTGTCCGGTGGGCAGAAGAAGCTGCTGGAGATCGGCCGCGCGCTGATGGCGAAGCCGAAGTTGCTACTGCTTGACGAGCCGGTGGCTGGTGTCAACCCGACGCTCGCCCGCGAGATCGGCGATCACCTGCGCGGCTTGGTTGCCGACGGGATCTCGATGCTGTTGATCGAGCATCACATGGACACCATCGCGGCGCTGTGCGATCCGGTTATCGTCATGGCGGAAGGACGCCATCTGCGACAGGGCTCGTTCGTGGAACTCGCGGGCGATCCCGTCGTGCAGGAAGCGTATATGGGCCGGCGCCGATGAGCCTGCTGGTGGTCAGCGATATCGTCGCCGGCTATGGCCGTGGCGATGAAATCCTCAAGGGCGTGCATCTGACGGTTGAGGACAAGGAAATTGTCGCAATCATCGGCCCGAATGGTGCCGGAAAATCGACGCTGCTGAAGACCATCGCCGGGCTGCTGCGTCCCGAGAGTGGCAGCATCACGCTGCGGGGCGCGCCGATCCATAGTCTGGCGCCGCGCGAGGTGAGCCGCCTTGGCGTTGCCTTTGTGCCGCAGGAACAGAACATCTTTGCCACGTTGTCGGTGCGTGAAAATCTGGAGATGGGTGGGTGGCTCGAGCCTGCCGCGACGCGCCGGCGTATCGACGAGGTGTTCGCGCGGTTTCCGATGCTGGCGGAGCGCCGCGGCAGCGCGGCACGCACGTTGTCCGGTGGACAGCGTCAGGTACTCGCGATGGCGATGGCGCTGATGGTGCAGCCGGTTCTGCTGTTGCTCGACGAGCCCTCGGCCGGGCTGTCGCCGATCGCTGCCGAGACGCTATTCGCCACCATACAGGCGATCAACCGTGACGGTGTCGCGATCGCCATGGTGGAGCAAAACGCCACGCAGGCGCTGGAGATCGCGCATCGCGCGACCATCCTTGTGGACGGGCGCAACAACCGCGATGGTATGGCAGCCGAACTGGCCGCCGATCCGGAAATTCGCCGCATTTTTCTCGGCGCGGCGCCGACCGAACTGTAAAAGGAGACCTGGATGGTCCGCATCACCCGTCGAGGTTTGCTGCAGACGACGGCTGCCATCGCCGCACCGGCCATCGTGCGCGCGCAGGGAGCGGCGCTCAGTCTTGGCGTGCTGACGCCGTTGACGGGCGCCGGCAGTTTCGACGGGCCGCGCATGCTGAAGGCGATGCAGGCGGTGGCGAACGACATCAATGGCGCGGGTGGCCTGTTGGGGCGCAAGATCGAACTTGTGGTTGAGGATGACGAGACCAACCCGGAAGCGGCGGTGCGCGCTGCACATAAGCTGGTCGATGTCGACAAGGTGCCGGTGATCATGGGGACGTGGGCATCGGCGGTTACCACGGCGGTGGCACCGGTGTGCTGGGAAAGCAAGACGTTCCTCACCACGGTGTCGGGGGCGGATTCCATCACGCATCTGCCGCATCAGGGTTATCTGATCCGCACCCAGCCGAACAACCAGCTTCAGGCGACGAAGCATGCCGAGTTCATTATCCGGCATGGCTTCAAGCGCGTGTTCATCCTGGCGATCCAGGCGCCGTTCGCCGAGCCGACGCGGAAGTATCTGACTGACACGCTGACGCCCAAGGGTGTGGCGGTCGTGGGATCGTTGATCTACGACAAGGACAAGACGAGCTATCGGTCCGAGGTGGACCAGGCACTGCGCGGCAAGCCGGACCTGTTGTATTTGAACGGGTATGCGCCGGATGTTGCCGTGGTACTACGGGATCTGTATCGCGCGGGCTATGACGGCGACCGGCTCTGCCAGTCCTATGCGCTCACGGCGAAGAGCCTGGAGGAGTTGCCCAAGGAGGTGACGCAAGGGGTCTATACCGTGCAGCCGTCGGCGGACGTGGACTCGCCCGCCTATGCCGCGGCAGCGAAGCGACTGGGCATTGCCGCACCGGATTCCTATGAGGCACAGGCGACAGACTGGATCAGCATTGTCGCGCTGACCATCGCGAAGGCCGGGGAAACAACCGGCACGGCGATCCGCGACAACGTGCGCAAGATCACCAACAGCGACGGGATGACGGTCTATACGGCGGTCGACGGGCTGGCGGCGGTGAAGGCGGGCAAGGATGTAAAGTACTCAGGTGCCAGCGGTCCGTGCACCTTCACGGATATCGGTGACATTTCCGACTGCAAGTTTCGCTATAACCACGTCGAGAACGGGACGTTCAAGTTTATCGAGGTGGGTTAGCGGGTACGTGCTGACGGACACCGTCCAACTCATCCTCAACGGCATCATGGCTGGCGCGATCCTGACCACGCCCGCGATCGGCTTCACTGCTATTTACGCCGTGCTCCGGTTTCCGAATTTTGCCGTGGCGTCGCATGCGACGGTCGGGGCGTTTGCCGGCTACTGCGCCAATGTGTGGCTGGGGATGCCGCTGCTACCTGCCGCCGCGGTTGCGTTTCTGGTGGCCGGTCTTGGCGGTGTGGTTAGCGACACGCTGGTGCTGCGGCCTTTGCGTCCCGCCGGTCTGGTCACGACCACGATTGCTTCCGTCGCGCTGACCATTGCGCTGGAGAATCTCGTGCGTCTCGGCTTCGGCAACGCGCTGCGCAGCTACGATCTGCCGATCCTGCGCGACTGGCGGTTTGGCGGACTGCGCGTCGGTCCGCAACAGATCGAGGACCTTGTAATCTCGACCGCGGCGGTAGCGGCGCTGTTCGCGTTTCTCGGGTTCACCCGTCTCGGCAAGGCGATGCGCGCGGTGGCCGACAATCCGACACTCGCGGCGATCAAAGGCATCGACGCCGACCAGATCGCGCGCATCGTAAACTTTGTGGCCATGGGCCTTGCGGGGCTTGGCGGCATGCTGCTGGGGCTCGATACGTCGATCGATCCGCTGACCGGGTTCCGCGCCATACTGGCAATCTTCGCCGCCGCGGTGGTGGGCGGTCTTGGCAGCATTCCGGGCGCGGTTGTCGGCGCGCTCACAGTTGGGGTTGCGGAGGAACTGTCGCAACTGGCGCTGCCGCCTGACTACCGCACGGTGGTGGGGTTCATCGCGATTCTTCTTGTGCTGAGCTTCCGACCGCGCGGGATCCTGGGAGCGCGCGCCTATTGATGTGGAGTGTGCCATGACCGCTGATGAGCTGAAATCCACAGTCAAAGTCTGCATGTTCGACCAGTATGGCACGGTCGTGGACATGCAGACCGGGCTGGTCGAAGTTGCCACACCATTCCTGCGGGCGAAGGGCTGGCAGGGCAATCCCAATTCCTTTGTCACCTGGTGGCGGCGCACGCATTTCGAGAACTCGATGATCGATGCGCTGCTGCACCGCGAGCACACGCCGTATCGAGAGATCGGCGAGCGCTCGGTCGCCCACGTGATGGATCGCGCGGGGATCAGCTATTCGATGGAGGAGGTGCGGGCGCTGGTGGATCATATCGTGCGGCTGCGGCCGTTTCCCGAGGTGCCCGCGGCGCTGGACCGTCTGCGCGCGCGCTATCTGCTGGTGGTTCTGTCGAACGGCGATCCGGATATGCTGGAGGCGGCGAAGCAGTACCACGGCATCGCGTTCGAGCGCGCGATCTCGGTGGCGGAGGCCAATTCCTTCAAGCCGCATGTTGCGACGTACAGGAAGGCGGCGGAGATTGTCGGCGTGCGAATGGACGCAGTGCTGTTCATCGCCAACCATGCGTTCGATTGTATCGGTGCGAAGGCGGCGGGCATGCGCACCGCATTCATTGACCGAAGGCAACGGCCGTTCGGCGCGACGCCGCACCAACCGGATCTGCTGGTGCAGAGCATGACCGCACTGGCCGACGCGATCGCCTGATGGTTGCCTACCTGACCGTCATGGCGATCAGCGCCGGCATCTATGCGTTGCTGGCGCTTGGTGTGAACCTGACGTGGGGCATGGCGGGGATGATCAACCTCGGCCTCGCCGGGTTCTTTGCGGTCGGCGGCTACACCACGGCGCTGCTCACCAAATCTGGCGTTCCCATACCTCTTGGCGTTGGTGCGGGCGCGCTGGCCGCTGCCGCCACCGGCGCCGGGGTCGCGCTGATCACAGCGCGATTGCGCGCCGACTATCTCGCCATCGTGACATTGGGCTTTTCGGAATCCGTGCGTATTGCGGCGGCGAACGAGATCTGGCTGACCAACGGATCTGACGGCATCGCCGGCATTCCCGGTCCATGGCGTGGGATAGTGAGCCCGCAGCAGTACAATCTCGTGTTCCTAGCCATCGTCGTCGTGGTGCTGATCGTGACGTTCGTGCTCTTGCAGCGCCTGGCGCGGTCACCGTTCGGTCGTGTCCTGCGCGCGATCCGCGACGATGAGGACGTCGCCGCCGTCGCCGGCAAGCACGTGCTGATATTCAAGGTGAAGGCCTTCGCCGTGGGTGCCGCCGTTCTTGGCGTGGCGGGCGCGCTCTATGCACATGAGACATCGTTTGTCGCGCCTGACATCTTTGCGCCGCTGCTGACGCTGAACATCATCCTCGCGCTCGTCGCCGGTGGGGTTGGCAACAACGCCGGCGCCTTGCTCGGTGCCGTGCTGATCGTCGTGCTGCTGGAAGGCACACGCTTTGTCGCGCCCTTCCTGCCGTTTCTTGGGCCGGCGCAGATCGCCGCGGTGCGCGAACTGCTGGTGAGCGTGCTGCTGCTGGTGATCCTGCGCGTGCTGCCAGCCGGCATCGTGCCGGAGCGGATCGCGACGTGAGGTCAGGCGCGTTCCAGCCAGTCGCCGTACTGCTCGCGCAGCCGCGTCTTCAGCAACTTGCCGGTGGCGGTGTGCGGCAGTTCCTCGACGAACACCACGTCGTCGGGCAGCCACCACTTGGCGATCTTGTCCGCGAGGAACGCCAGCAGTTCCTCCTTGGTCACGGCGGCGCCCTGCTTGCGATGCACCAGCAGCAGCGGCCGTTCCTGCCAGCGTGCATGGCGTGTGGCGATCACCGCGGCCTCCAGCACCTCCGGGTGGCTCACCGCCAGATTCTCGATCTCTATCGAGCTGATCCACTCACCCCCTGACTTGATCACGTCCTTGGCCCGGTCGGTGATGGTGACAAATCCATCGGCATCCATGTGCGCCACATCGCCGGTGCGGAACCAGCCGTCATCGTCAACGACCTTGCCGCCGGCACCTTTGAAATAACCCGAGAGTACCCATGGGCCGCGCACCTGTATCTCCCCGATGGAATGCCCGTCGCGGGGTAACTCATGCCCCTCGTCATCGACGATGCGGACATCGGCACCGTAGATCGTGCGGCCCTGCATGAGGTGGGCCGGCATCCGCTGCTCGAGGTCCATGCCGGCATGCCGCGCGAGCAGGCTGCCGCAGGTGCCCAGGGGGCTCATCTCGGTCATGCCCCAGGCGTGCAGCATCGTGGCGCCAAAATATGCGTGGGCCTTCTCGATCACCACGCGCGGCACCGCAGATCCGCCCGACAGCACGCGCTTCAACTTCAATCCCCGCTGATCGGTTGTGTTGAGGTTCTGCTCCATCCAGGCGAACAGGTTCAGCCACACGGTCGGCACAGCGCCGCAGAACGTAATGCCCTCATCGCGGATCAGTTCGAACAGGCTGGCGCCGTCGAGCTTCATGCCGGGCAGTACCACCTTGGCGCCGGTGCCGGCGGCGGCGAACGGAATCCCCCAGCAGTTCACATGGAACAATGGCGCGCACAGCAACAGCGATTCCCGCGCCGAGATCGCCATCGTGTCGGCCGACATCAGTGCGAAACTGTGCAGCACCGCTGAACGGTGACTTTGCAGCACGCCCTTGGGGTTGCCGGTGGTTCCCGATGTGTAGCACAGCGCCGATGCGGTATTCTCGTCGAACTCCGGCCATGCATAATCGTCCGTCTCGGCTGCCAGCAGGTCCTCGTAGCACAGCAGGTTCGGCACATCGATGGATGGCAGCGCCTCGCGCGTGCACAGCGCGACGTAGCCGCGCACGTTCGGCAGCTTGGGAGCGAGCTGCTCCACCAGTGGGGCGAATGTCATGTCGAAGAAGACGTAGCTTGCTTCGGCGTCATCGATGATGAAACGTACCTGCTGGGGGAACAGCCGCGGGTTCACCGTGTGCAGCACGGCGCCGCTGCAGGTGACCCCGAAGTAGATTTCGAGATGCCGGTTGTGGTTCCATGCCAGTGTGGCGATCCGCTGGCTGCGAGTGACGCCGAGCCGACGCAAGGCGTTGGCGACCCGTTTGGCACGCGTGGCGATCGTGCCCCAGTTGCTGCGGTGCAGCGGCCCCTCGACGGAGCGCGATACGATCTCGGTATCGGCGTGATAGCGCTCCGCATAGTCGAGCAGCGACGAAATCAGCAACGGTCGCTGCTGCATCAGCCCAAGCATGGACGTTTGCTCCCTCGGAATTTCTCTGGCCTCAGCTCCGCACCAAGGGGCAGCCACCTTGGTCGAGTGGACGGAATCCCTGATCGGCTGGAATCGTCCGCCGAAGGTTGTAGTAGTCCCATGGCTCCTTCGATTGCGCGGGCGACTTGACCTCGAACAGGTACATGTCGTGGATGACCCGGCCGTCAATTCGCACCTTGCCCTTGCCGAACAGCGGATCCTCGGTCGGCATCGCCTTCATCTGCTCGACTGCGGCACGTCCGCTGGCCGTCGCCTTGTCTACGCCCATGGCAGTTGCGGCCTTCAGGTAGTGCGTCACCGCTGAATACTGGCCGGCGTGCACTGAGCCCGGAACCACGCCGTTGAAGCGTGCGGTGAAGCGCTTGCTGAACTCGCGCGTGCCGGAATTCAGGTTCCAGTAGAACGGTTCTGTCAGCAGCACGCCTTGCGCCGCGTTGAGGCCAACACCATGCACGTCGTGAATCAGGAAGATCAAGCCTGCGATCTTCTGGCCCGCCTTCATGATCCCGAATTCAGCGGCCTGCTTGATGCAGTTCACCGTGTCGTTGCCGCCGTTGGCGAGGCCAATCGCCTTGGCGCCGCTTGCCTGCGCCTGCACCAGGAACGAGGAAAAGTCGGTGGTGCCGGGGAACGGCGCCAAGGCCTGGCCGAGTACCTTGCCGCCGGCGGCGGTGACGAAGCTCGCCGCGTCCTTCTGAAGCGAGTGGCCGAATGCGTAGTCGGCGGTGATGAAGAACCAGGTGTTGGCGCCTTCCTTCACCGCGGCATCCACCACGCCGTGCGGCATCGACCAGGTATCGTATACCCAGTGCAGATGGTTGGGGCCGCAGTGTGCGCCGGTGATATCGGCGGACGCGCCGCCGGTGAAGATCGCGACCTTGTCCTTCTGCTTCGCGAGATCGCCGATCGCGAATGCGGCCGAGGAAAGCGGCACATCGGTGACCACGTCGACGCCCTGGTTCTCGTACCAGTCCGCCGCGATCGCGAGCGCGACATCGGGTTTGAGCTGAAGGTCGGCCTGCACCACTTCGGCCTTGATGGTTGGATGGGCGCGCATGAAGTCCTCGACCGCCATTTGCGCGCCGAGTACGGAACCCGGCCCCGTGTTGGCGGCATAGACGCCGGTCATATCGGTGAGCACGCCGATGCGGATCGGCTTGTCGGCGGCGAAGGTGCGGCGCGGCAAGGCTGCGGCTGCGACGCCGGCGCCCAACAAGGCGCGGCGTCCGATCGAGGTCTGCATGGGGTTTCCTTGTTATGGCTTATCGACCGGACTGTAGACGGGTCTGGCGGCCCGCGCCTAGGCTTTGCCGAACGCCGTACGGGGAGGGGACAGATGCGAGCAGACCATGCCGTCGTGGAAATCCTGAAGCGTGAAGGCGTGACTACGCTGTTCTGCTTTCCCACCACGTCGGTGATCGAGACCGCGGTGGCGGGTGGGTTGAGACCCATTATCTGCCGCCAGGAGCGCGTCGGCGTCGACATGGCGGACGGCTATGCGCGGGTGACCAATGGCCGGCCGCCGGGCGTGTTCGCCATGCAGTACGGGCCGGGTGCTGAGAACGCCTTTCCCGGCATCGCCACGACATTTTCCGATTCCGTGCCGGTGCTGTTCCTGCCGCTGGGTCATGCCCGCGAGCAGGCGCAGGTGTTTCCGATGTTCCATGCCAGCCGCACCTATGCCTCGGTCACCAAGCAGGCCGAGCACATCATTGTGCCGGAGCAGGTGCCGGCGGCGATGCGGCGTGCGTTCAGCCAGTTGAAAAACGGACGGCCCGGGCCAGTAATGGTTGAACTGCCGCGCGATCTGCTGGAGCTCGATATTGGCAGCGAGACGCTCGATCACAGACCGGTGCGTCCGACGCGCGCCACGCCGGCGGCGCATGATGTCGAGGAGGCGGCGCGGTTGCTGGTGGATGCGGCGAGTCCGGTGATCCTCGCGGGGCAGGGTGTGCTGTACGCCGAGGCGAGCGAGGAACTGGTCAAGCTTGCGGAACTGCTGCAAAGCCCGGTGATGACCACGGTGGATGGCAAGAGCGCATTCCCCGAGGATCACGCGCTCGCGCTCGGTTCCGGCGGCAACGGGTTCACCGGTCATGGCGCGCATTTCCTTTATGCGCGTGCCGATCTGATTCTGGCGATCGGCACCGGGTTGAACCGCCATCCGTTGACCACGCCGCCGCTGCCAGCCGGCGTGCGCATCATCCACGCCACGAACGACACGCGCGATCTGCACAAAAGCTACCCGGCCGAGGTTGCGTTGCTGGGCGATGCGAAGCTGGCGTTGGCGGCGCTGGTCGACGCAGTGAAGGATCGGCTTGGCGGCCGTCTGCTGAACCGTTCACCGGCCGAAGAGATAGCGACGAAGCGCGAGGCGTGGCTGGCGAAATGGCAGGCCAAGCTGACATCGTCGGAATCGCCGATTACGCCCTACCGCGTCATCAATGAGTTCATGCGTGTGGTCGATCCGGCGGGTGCGATCGTCACGCATGATTCCGGCAGTCCCCGCGAGCAGTTGCTGCCGTTCTATCGCGCCACGCGGCCGCGTAGTTATCTTGGCTGGGGCAAGTCACATCAGCTCGGCACCGGGCTTGGGTTGACCATCGGCGCGAAGGTCGCAGCGCCCGACAAGTTCTGCGTCAATTTCATGGGCGACGCGGCATTCGGCATGACTGGGCTGGACTTCGAAACCGCGGTGCGCTGCGGCGTGCCGATATGCACGATCGTGCTGAACAACTCGGCCATGGCGATCGAGATCCCGCACATGAAGCTGTCGCATGAGCGCTATCGGTCGCGCGATCTTGGCGGCAGCTATGCCAACCTGGCGCGCGATCTGGGTGGCTGGAGCGAGCGGGTGGAGGACCCGTCGCAGGTGGCGGATGCGATCCTGCGCGCGCGCCGGCAGACCGAGGAGGGCAGGGCATGTCTCCTCGAGTTCGTCACCAGCCAGGAGACGGCGTTCTCGCGACGGGAGGCGTGATGGACGAAGACCTGTTCGAGGTCGAGGAGCTGGAGCACGCGGCGGAGTGGCGGTTGCGCAAGGTGGATGCGGATCCGACCGACGCGGTCAGCCGTGAGGCCGCCGCGCGGTTGGGGATTCTGGCGGCGGATGTGCGGCGGCTGCGAGGCTCGGGGTTGTTTGGAGAGTATGTCGCGATCTGCAATTGGCTTGGCGAGTTGGACGGGATTGTCGATTTTATGGACATGGCGAACGATTACCGCGCGCGGATCGGGGTGGATCGTTCGCCGGAGGATGGCGAGGCGTATCTGCGTGCGCTGATCGAACTGGCGAAGCAGACCTTTGGCGCGGGGTGAAACGAATAGTGCGTACTTACGAAGGAGATTGCCGCGTCGCTTCACCCCTCGCTTTGACAATCTGTTGCAGCAGCGCGTCGGTCGTGACCTGGCGGCAATAGCCCTGGTTGTTGCGCAAGGCCCACTCGTGGCGTTCCGTATTCAGTGTCGCGCAGGCGTCTGTGGGAACGGTCACCAGGTAGCCCAGATCACACGCGTCGCGAACGGCTGAATCGATGCATTGATCGGTCAGCACGCCGGCGATGATCAGTGATCGAACGCCAAGGTTGCGCAGCACATAGTCGATGTTGGTCGAGATGAACACGGACGAGGAGGTCTTCGGCAGGACGATCTCGTCCTCGACTGGCGCGATCGCATCCAGCACCTTCGCATCGGGTGAACCGCGCGGGACGAACAGGCGACTGATCTTGTAATCGAGGCTGAGATCGCGCCCGTCGCGCGTCAGTGCCTCGATCACCGTGTACATCACCTCGATGCCCGCTTGCCTACAGGCCGCCTGGAGGCGCTGCATGTTCGGCAGTGCCATCTCGTGCATCACACGAAAGAAATAGCCATACCGGGCATCGCGCTCTGCCGCGCTCATTCCGTTGTACGCGCCGCCATCCGGCCGGGCATTGTAGTTCTGCACATCGACGAACAGCAGCGCTGCGTGGGCGGGATCGATCGGCACGTCGCGGCTCGGGGCATCCCACCGACCGGTCACGACAGGCGACCTATGGCCGCCGGCAACAGGCGTTCGAACCGCGCCGCCCAGGCGGCCTGGCCTGTGACATCGGCGATCAGATCCTGGCGGATCTCGATCTCGACGTGTGGCAGTCCGCGCCGTTCCGCGTGTACAGGAACAGTGTAGTCAGTGATGTCGCTGACCGCATAAGGCGCATTGTCGCCCACTGTCAGATCGCCCTCGGCACGCAGCAGTTCCAGCATGATATTCGCGAGCCGTGCGTCACGGTTGTACAGCACGCCAACCTGCATCGCGCGAGATTCGCCCTTGAACACCGCCGTGAAGCTGTGCATCGCAATGAACACGGTGCGGCGCGCGGCGGCCTCGCGAGCATCGAGAAGACTGCGTATGCGCGCGTGATACGGATCGAAGATCGCCTGTCGCCGGGCGATGCGTTGTTCTGCTGACAACCCGTGGTTCCCTGGGATCGGCGTGGTCTCGCTTATCTCGGGGATTGAACTCGGCACGTCGGGATCGCGATTGCAGTCGATGACCAGGCGAGAATAGGTCTGTAGCACCGCGGTGGCGTCGAGTGCCGCCGACAGGCGGTCGGTGACGCCGGCGATGCCGATGTCCCACGCAATGTGCCGCTCCAGCTCGCTGTCTGGCAGTCCAAGTCTCCCCAGACTGCGCGGGATGGCGCGCCCCGCGTGGTCGGCCGTCAGCAGGAAGTCCGATTGCCCGTCCTCGCGGAGTACGCGCAGAGGCGATGGTTGATCCGGTGTCAGCAAATCTGTCATCTCCGATGTACCCACCATTCCGCCTGGGATCCGTGCAATTCCACCATCCCCTCGCGTGATGCCCCGAGTTTCTCCGCTACACGTAATGAGCGGGCATTGGCGGGCCGGATAAAGCTCGCCAACCGGTTGAAGTCGAGCGAGGCAAATGCCCAATCGCGTGCGGCGCGAGCGGCTTCCGTGGCGAGGCCGCGACCCCAGAAGGGTTGGTCAAGCGAGTAGGCCAACTCGGGCTCGGGCCACTCCGGCGGATGCAGCACGCCGGCCCATCCGGCGAAGCTTCCATTCTGCTCGACCGCGAACACGCCGTAGCCGCGGAGCGCCCATTGGCCCAGCATCCTCTCCATCAAGCTCCAGGCCTGAGCGCGATCCAGGATCGAGCCATCGCCCAGGAAGCGGCGTACCTCCGGGTTTGCCTGCATCGCCGCCAGGGCATCGATGTCACCGAGGTGACCCGCCCGCAGTATCAGACGTTCGGTGCGCAGCGTCGGTATCTCGAATGTCGCAGTCATGGGGTTTACTCTAGCATGGCGTGACGATGCCGAGTTCCGCCAGTCCGCTGCCTTCGCTCGACGCATTGCTGCGTATGCCGGCCGCTGATGCGTTGCTTGCCAGGTTCGGCCGGATGGCGACCACCGCCGCGCTGCGTGCGGAGTTGGCCGCCTGCCGTGCCGCCCGCAAATTCCCAACGCAGGCCGGCACTATCCTGGATGCCGCCGCGGACGCACTGGCGCGCCGGTTCGCTGCCTCGCAGCGCCCCGTGTTCAACATGACCGGCACTGTACTGCACACCAATCTCGGGCGAGCGCCACTGCCGCAGGTGGCCGCTGCGGCCGCGGCAGAGGCACTCGCCTCGGCAACCACGCTGGAATTCGACCTTGCCACCGGGCAGCGCAGCGAGCGCGACGAACACGTCGCGCGCCTGTTGCGCGAGATCACCGGCGCGGAGGCGGCCACCGTGGTCAACAACAATGCTGCGGCGGTGTTGCTGATGCTGAATACGCTGGCGCTGGGACAGGAGGTGCCGGTCTCTCGTGGCGAGCTGATCGAGATTGGCGGCGCCTTCCGCATACCGGAGATCATGGCACGCGCTGGGGCCGTTCTGCGCGAGGTGGGCACCACCAACCGCACTCATGCGCGCGACTTCCAGGCAGCGATCGGGCCGCAGACGGGGCTGCTGATGCGGGTACATCAGGCAAATTATGAGATTGCCGGCTTCACAGCCGCCGCGCCGGCGGCCGAATTGGCGGCGATCGCCCACGCGGCTGGCCTGCCGATGGTGGAGGATCTGGGCAGCGGCAGCCTGGTCGATCTGGCCGTCTGGGGGCTGCCGCATGAGCCGATGCCGCAAGAATTGCTGGCGGCCGGTGCCGACCTCGTGAGCTTCTCGGGCGACAAACTGCTCGGCGGTCCGCAAGCTGGCCTCGTGGTCGGTCGCGCGGAGTTGATAAGGCGTCTGAATGCCAATCCACTCAAACGCGCGCTTCGGCTGGACAAGGCGCGGCTGGCAGCCTTGGAACACGTACTGCTGCTCTACCTGAACCCGGACCGTCTGGCGGCCGAACTTCCCACCCTGCGGTTGCTGACCCGACCCACTGAGGCGATCAAGGCCACGGCCGAACGCGTGGCGGAGCGGTTGCGCGTGTTGTGGCCGGACCGGCCGGTGGCCGTGGAGCCCTGCCGCAGCCAGATCGGCTCCGGTGCGTTGCCCGTGGATCTGTTGCCGTCGCGTGCGGTCACGGTTGGCGGCAGAGCGTTGGACGCGCTGTCGGCATGGTTGCGTGGGTTGCCACGGCCGGTGGTGGGGAGGCTTGCCGAGGGTCGCCTCTGGCTCGACTGCCGGTGCCTGGAACCGTCGGACGAGGCGGCGTTCGTTGCCCAGTTGTGCGGGCCGATGGATACTCGCTGATGGAAGAGAAGCGGCTCCGGTGGGCCGGCCGGCCTTCAAAGCCGGTTGGGGCTGCTCGGCGGCTCCGGGTAGGTTCGACTCCTGCTCTCTTCCGCCTTGTGTGTCCTACCTGCCGTCTCTGTTGCCCAATGGCCACACTGTGCCCAAAAACCTTTGCCCCCCCTCGCGTTAACGGCCCTCCTTGAGGTATGGTTGGTTGATCGAAAGGGCGTCTTATGCGCTCAACGGTACCCGCATGCGCCGCTGGCGCCGGCAGAACGAGGAGAAAGCAAATGCAGCTTCGCAGTGCACTCTTGGCAGCCACCGTGCTGGCCACGCCCATCGCGGCGAGTGCGCAGCCGGTCACCGGCCTTTATGTCGGCGCCGGTGCCGGCGTGAACATCATGCCGAACATCCAGGTCAACCCCAACACGATATTTGGAGTGGGGACGGCGAACCTGAAGTCCGAAGTCGGGTTTGCCGGTGTGGTGAGCATGGGCTGGGGCTTCGGCAACGGTCTGCGCGCTGAAATCGAGGGCGACTACCGGAACAACCCCTTCAATAGTGGATCGGGCTTCCTTGGGGGCGCCACAACTGGCCACGGTCGTGAGCAGAAGTACGGCCCGATGGTGAACGTGTTGTACGACTTCAACGGGCTCACGCCCTGGTTCGTGCCCTATATTGGCGTCGGCGCCGGCTACCAATGGGCCCAAGAGCACGGGGTCGCTCTGACCAGCCCCGTCGGACCGAGCGCCTTGGCCTTGAAGAACCAGACAGAGGGCTCATTCGCCTACCAGGGCATCGTTGGCGCCGCGTTTCCGATGGCTGCGATACCGGGTTTGGCAATCACTGCCGAATACCGTTACATGGGTCTGGCGGGTAGCCGGAGCTATGGTGCTGTCTCCACAGTCGGCACCACGACCAGGATCGGCAGCGTCAGCCTGAAGAACGACCACAACAACACGATCCTGCTCGGCATCCGCTACAACTTCGGCGTAGCGCCACCGCCTCCGCCGGCCCCCGCGCCGGTTCCGGCAGCGGCACCGGCTCGTTCGTATCTGGTGTTCTTCGATTGGGACAAATACAACCTGACGGATCGTGCGCGCCAGATCATCGCGGAAGCGGCGGCCAACTCCACCAAGGTGCAGTACACGCGGATCGAGGTGAACGGCTACACCGATACGTCCGGCACCCCGAAGTATAACCTCGGTCTGTCGATCCGCCGCGCCAACGCGGTCAAGGCCGAGCTGATCAAGGACGGTGTTCCGGCGAACGCGATCACCACGCAGGGCTTCGGCGACACGCATCTGCTGGTGCCGACTGGCCCGGGTGTGCGCGAGCCGCAGAACCGACGCGTCGAGATCATCATCCGCTGATCTACCGCCGTCTGACGTGGACAATGGATTGGGGCGCCGCGAGGCGCCCCTTTTCGTCCTGGTACCCTATCGTTGAAGCGCGAGTGACGCCGACTTTGACGACACATATGTCCCGCTGATCTACGATTCTGGATACTGGCCTGGGAAGGACTCGATGTATGCGCTTTCGTAGTCTGTATCTGGTGATGGCTCTTCTCGCATCACCGTTTGCGGCCCGGGCGCAGCCATTTCAGGGCCTCTATATCGGTGCCGGTGCCGGCGTCTATTGGCCCGAGAGCATCAATGTGCAAACCGCCGTACTCGGCAACTCACGCACGCAACTGGATCCTTCGGTGGGGTTCGCGGGCCTGGCAAGTGTCGGGTATGCGCTGGGCAACGGCTTTCGCTTCGAGGTGGAGGGCAACTATCGAACAGCCGATATCTCTCGCGGCACCGGGCCAGGGTTATCCAATTTCAGCGGTACCGCGCAGACTTATGGCGCGCTGGCCAATGTGCTGTTCGACATGGATGTGCATCTGCCGTGGTTGTATCCCTATGTCGGTGGTGGCGTGGGCTACGGCTGGACGCACTTGCGCAATCTCTCCGCGACCCCCCTGGCTGGGTCGCCGACCGGCGTGGTCACTTCGAATGACACTGAGGGCGGCCTCGCTTATCAGGCGATCGCCGGCCTCTCGTTTCCGATGCCGCGTATGCCGGGCCTCTCCCTCACCGCCGAGTATCGGTTCTTCGGGATCGCCGGCGGCCGGTCATTTGCCGCCGCCGTGACACCGCCCGGTGCGCCGTTCCAGGTGAAGCTGCAACAGCAGTTCAGCAACGATTTCCTGTTCGGTGTGCGCTACGCATTCAACGTTGCCCGGCCGGTGCCGGTGCCGACGCCGGCAGCGGAGGCTGCACCTGCCCCCGCACCCGCACCCGCGCGCTCCTATCTTGTGTTCTTCGATTGGGATAAGGCGACGCTGAGCGATCGGGCGCGGCAGATCGTCAAGGAGGCGGCGGACAATTCCACTCATGTTCAGTACACTCGAATCGAGGTGAACGGCTACACCGACACGTCGGGCACGCGTAAGTACAACCAGGGTCTCTCTGTCCGTCGCGCGCGCGCTGTGCAGGTCGAGCTGATCAAGGACGGTGTGCCGCAGAATGCCATCACCATTCAGGGCTTCGGGGATACGCATCTGCTGGTGCAGACCGGGCCTGGCGTTCGCGAACCGCAAAACCGTCGGGTCGAGATCATCATCCGCTGACAGGGCGCCGCCCTTGGCGGAGCGCGTCTCACGCGCCTGCATCGGAGCGCTTGCGGTTCTGACGTTGCTTCCGGTCAGTTGCGCTCCTTTACCGCCGGGCGAGGAAGGGCGACGCGAGGCTTCGGTGCCAGCGGTGCCACCGCTCGTTCGGCATGTTCCGAACCCGCAGCTCCACACCACGTGGACGTTCCGCTCCAACGACGAAGAGTGCGTTGCGGACGCGGCGGCGGCCGGCACCTCGGCGCTCATAACCATCCGCCGTAATGCGCCGATCCGCCTTGTCGTCTCGCTTAAGTCGCAGCCTGTTCACGGATCGGTGACCGTGCCGCTTCGATTCACCGGGCCTGCAGGGCGTTGGCAAGTGTCTGCCCGTCGGACCACCCCACATCGGTTCGCAGTCACGCTTGGCTCCGATGACAGGGCGTTGAGCCGCATCCTGGTCCTGCTCAGTGGCGGGATGCTGGAGTTGGGAGAATCTGCCCAACCGATCGTCTCCCTCGCGATCAGCCCCTCGGATGCACAGGGCCAAAGTTGGTTCGACTGCGCCCGCGGAAAGATGCTATAGCGCAACGCGCCGATAAAATCGGGTGAGTTTGAGCGTGAAACCAAGTCGTAGCGTTCCGCGACTACCTTGCTCGTCTCGCTGACGGAGGTCGCGGTGAAGCGCGTCGTCAACTTTATCGTCGCGCCGCTACGCCTGATCTCGCGCCCGGTCGCCTTGCTGGTGGTGGCCCTGTTGCTGATCGGAGCTTGGGGCCTGACCGCGTTCCTGCAGACCGCACAGGTGGCGCGGGATGCGCTTGCCAGCCTGACCATGTCTGCCGGTGCAGTCGCCGCTTCGATTGACATGCCGCTCGAGCACTTCGCCGATACGACCGATGCGTTTCGGGCGACCGACCTCCAGGGCGACAAGGTCGCGCTAACCAGCCGGCTGCTGCGACTTCAAGGTGCATTGTCGCCGGTCGGCGCGACCTTCGCGGTGAATGCATCGGGCCAGTTGCTGGCATCCTCGTCGCCGTTCTCAGTCAGCGATGCTTCGGTCGCCGATGCTGACTGGTTTCGCCATGCGATGGGTGACAACGCGATGCCGGTGACCCTGCAGCGTGCCGACTCGTGGCTGCGTACTGGTCCGTCAGTGATATTGAGCAGACTTGTGCGGGACAACTCCGGCAAACCCGCCGGACTGGTCGGCGCCGTTCTGCGATTCGAGGATTTTGATCGCCTGATCGGACGCACCTGGTTTGGGCCTGGGGTCTCGATCGAACTCCGCGGCGTCGATGGTGTGCTGGCCTTGCCACGCCACGACGTGCCGTCATCGCCGCCGCCGGCTGCTGCCGGGAGCGAATCGGGTTGGAGCACGAGCCTGATGTCGACGGTCAGCCGGGTGCTGGGTATTCCGGCGCGGTTGTCGGCCTCGGCGCCGCTGCGGACGGTCGATGCGACCGTGACAGCCCGAATGGATACCGACATCGCACTGAGAAGTCATTGGCTCAGCAAGCGTGCCATCGGCGTGCTCGGTGCGTACCTGCTAGCGGTCTGGGTGACCTGCATAGCCCTGGCGGTTTCACGCCGCTCGAACAACGAGCAGCCCGCCCTTGTGCCGTCAGGATTTGGTGCTGACTGGCAGGTCGAACTGGACCGACGCGGCTGCATCACGGCGGTCCATGGCTATTGTCCCGATCGGTTGCGCGAGGGGATTGGCCAGCCATTGCTGACAGCTCTTGGATTGGCGCCCTCGCACAGGGTCGCCGAGGCACTGGAGGCGCGTTTTCGGCAGGATAACATTCAGTTCAACATAGCGAACGAAGATGGCCAGGACCGTGTGTATCGGCTTGGTGTCGAGCCATTGGCCGACGGTCGGTACACCTGCGTCGGTCGCGATGTGACCAACGAGGTCCGTTTGGCGGCGAGGCTGGACGCGACATCGGCCGCCAGTCAGGTGGCGCAGGAGGAGGCCGCAGCGGTGGCGCACGACCGCGACCGGGTGCTCGCCGCGGTTGGCCACGATGTGCGCACGCCGATGAACTCGATCATGGGCATCTGCTCCTTGCTGCTCGACAGCGAACTGGAGCAGGAGCAGCGGCTTTGGCTGGAGCGCATCCGGGCAAGCTGTGAGGCGTTGCTCGCCATGTTGAACGGGCTGCTCGAGATCGCCAGTGGCGAAGTCGGCGGTTCCGGGCTGCAGGTCGACGAGGTCGATGTAATCGCTCTGGTACGCGAGGTCACCGGGACGCTGCAGCCGCAGGCGCGCGACAAGGGGCTGGAGCTGAAGACGCGCTACGATGATCTGTTGCGCGGTCACTGGCAGGTCGATCCGACCCGGCTGCGCCAGGTGCTGTTCAATCTGGTCGGCAATGCGATCAAGTTCACCGCCAACGGCCAGGTGGAGGTCCGTGCGTCGGCGGTCGTGGACGCGACGGGCGATGCGACGATCAAGCTTGCCGTGTCGGACACCGGTCCCGGCATTGCGCCCGAGGATCGCGCGCGCATCTTCGAACGCTTCGAGCGTGGCCGTGATCAGGCGAACTCTGGCCAGGCGGGCCTTGGCCTCGGCCTTGCGCTGTGCCGGGAGAACGCAGTGCTGATGGGAGGTGCGCTGACCGTGGAGAGCGCGCTTGGTGTCGGCAGCGAATTCACCTTTGAGTTCCCGTCGGAGCGCATCTCGCAGCCGTTCGGCGGCCAGCGCTTCGCCGGGAGGACGGCGCTTCTGGTGGGCGACGAGGACGCGCGCGCCCGCACCATAGCGAGCCAACTTGGGGACGCCGGCGTGATGGTGGAGACGGCGCCGGACGGTTATCTCGGAATGGCGCTCGCTGAACGCATCGAGGCGCAGCGTGGCGCACTCGACCTCGTCATCGTGCAGGGCCGGCTGCTCGGGATGGCGGCCGATGTATTCGTGCTTCGCCTGCGCGACACGCCTTTCGGCCGGCGGACGGCAATGATCTGGCTCGGCGATGGCGGCGAGACGGCAAAGGTCGATGCGTGCATTCCGGCGGCGGCTGATCCGTATCAGGTAGCGTCGCTGGCGCAGCAGTTGCTGGCGCAGCACTCGCCGCTCGAGGCGCTGGAGCCGATGGCACCTGAGGTCCGCGGCGGGCGGATCCTGGTGGTGGAAGACGACAAGGTGAATCAGTCGCTGCTCATCGCGGCATTGTCGCGCCGAGGCTTCTCGGCATTCGTAGCCAATGACGGCGACGAGGCCGTGCGGCTCGCCAGCCATGACAGCTTCGACGCGATCCTGATGGACATCCAGATGCCGCATCGCGACGGCTTCGAGGCGACGCGGAAGATCCGCGGTATGAGCGGGCGTGCAGCGACGATACCTATCATCGCGCTGACCGGTCTGAAGGGTCCGGTGATGCACAAGCGATGCACCGAGGCCGGATTTACCGCAGTTCTGGAGAAGCCGGTCAATCTCGATCGTCTCGGAACGACGCTGCGCCGGTGGCTTCCCGGGGGCGTTTCGGCGCAATCACCGCGCGACGCAATGTCTGTGGTGGCGCTGGACGATCAGTCCACCGTTCCCTCTCAGGGTTACGCTGCGGACGTCTCGCAGGTGTTTCTCGAAGAGATGGTGGCGGTCGTCGGGATGGACCGCGCCCGGGCGTGCGTCGCTGAATTTGTGGCTGACGCGACTGCGCGGTGCATGCGTCTGGGCGAACTGCTGCCGGGCTGGGAGGCGGGTGCCGTGGTCCGCAACTGCGAGGAGATCAGCGGCTTGGCTGAGACCTGCGGCGCGATCGGTCTCGGGGAAGTCCTGGAGGAAATCGCCGATGCTGTGACGCGGAATGATCGCTCGCGGACCGAGACGTTGGTAGGACGACTTGAGACGGTGACGGCGCGCCTTGGCTTGGCAATGTCCACGTGCCTAGACGATATCGATCGGCGCTGGGGCGGACGTGGCACCAGAGCGGCGTAGCGTTCCGCTCAAGTGGACTGCGGCTGGGCAAGACGGAGCGTGCTGAGCACCATCGCAAGCCCTGCGAACCCCGCGGCCATTCCGATGGTGAGCTTGGTGCCCAGTTCGATCGCCCCTGCGCCGCCGTGGGTGACGCCGAATACCAGCGCCACCAGAGCGCTGCCCGTGGTCTGACCGAGCAGCCGGGACGTGGACAGCATGCCGCTGCCGGCGCCTGCCCGGTCGCGGGGCGCGCTGGCGATCATCAGTCGGTTGTTGGGTGATTGGAAGAATCCGAAGCCGATGCCGCACACAGCGAGACGCCAGGCCACATCGATCTGCGCCGGTCGTGGCGGCAGAAACAGCACCAGCAGGAGACCAATCGTCATAACCGCCAGTCCTAACCCGCCGAGCAGGCCGGCGGGGTAGCGGTCGGCCAGGCGGCCCGCGATCGGCGCCATCACCACCAGCGCGGCCGGCCAGGGCGTGATAAGTACACCGATCTGAATCGGCGACAAACCGCTGATGTATTGGAAGTAGAACGGCAGTGACACGAATGCGATGAGCTGTGCGCCATGTGCGCAGATCGCGGTGGCGACCGACAGCGCGAACACGGGGCGACGGAACAGGTCGACCGGAAGCATCGGCGCGGCAAGCGAGTACTGGCGATGCACGAAGAACCAGCCGACCAGGATGCTGGCGACAAATTCACCCAGCACCATGATGGGCCCCTGGCCACGGCCGATGCCGTCCAGTGCGGTGATGAACAGGCCGAAGGTGATGGCGTTCAACACTGCGCTGAGGGGATCGAACGGATGGCCGGCGAGCGGCGTTCGCGGCAGGAAGCGGTGCGCCAGCCACAAGGACAGGATGCCCGCGGGCACCTGCAGGGCGAACAGCCAGGGCCAGGACAGGACCGACATGATCGCCGCCGCGACGGATGGGCCGGCGGCCGATGAGCCCGCGACGATCAGCGCGTTGTAGCCGATGCCGCGGCCGAGTAGCGCACGAGGGAAGATGAAGCGCACCAGTGCGCCGTTGACACTCATGACGCCGGCGCCGCCAAAGCCCTGCAGGACGCGGCCGATCACCAGTACCGGGAGCGATGGCGCGAGTGCGCAGAGCAGCGATGCGGCTGTGTAGACGGCAAGGCCGCAGATATATACGCGCCGGTGGCCATAGATGTCGCCCATCGAGGCGAACGGCAGCAGCGTCACCGTCACCGCGAGCTGGTAGGCGTTCACCACCCAGATCGAATCGGCCGGCGTTGCCGACAAATCATGCGCGATGGTGGGCAGCGCGATATTGGCGATTGAAGTGACCAGAACCGACATGGAGACCGCAATCGCGACCGCGAGCATGGCTCGCCAGCGCTGTTGCGGCGGCAACCCGTCGGTCACCTCCGTCTCGGACACGTGGATCTGGGACATCACGGCTTGTGTGCTTGACCATGTGCCGCTTCGTCAACAAGCTGGCGCCCAATGGAGATGCCGCAACTCAAAGGCGAGGTCCTGCCAGAGTGGATCGATGCCAACGGCCATATGAACCTGGCCTATTATGTCGTGCTGTTCGATCAGGCGACGGACTTGCTTTACGACCTGCTAGGCTTGGGGCAGGCATATCGCGATGCCACCGGCAACTCGACGTTCACCGCCGAGACGCACACGCTGTACGAGCGCGAGGTGCGGGTGGGCGAACGGGTGCGTGTGGTGCCGCATCTGCTTGGCGGTGACACCAAGCGGCTGCACTATTTCCACGAGATGTTTCATGCCGAACACGGCTACCGGGTGGCGGTGCAGGAGCTGATGGCGCTGCACATCGACATGTCGGTTCGCAAGGTGGCGCCATTTCCGACTGACGTGCACGACCGGATCATGCAGGCCGTGAGTGCGCGCGCGGGAAGCGCGCTGCCGATGGGTGTCGGCAGGCGCATCGCGATGCCAGGATGAGAGACCGGCCGTCCGTCCGTTCGCTCAGCCGCCGAGGAACTTCTCTGTCCAGCTCTTGTAATCACCGTCGCGCGTGACGCGCCGCATCGTTTCTGCCGACGCGATGCCCTGAAGGTCGCCGGGCTTGGTCCCTTCACGCAGCGCCTTCAGCGTGTTGTAGACAGCCTGCACGGCGGATGAGAACGGCTGATGTCCCTGTAGGGCGACGCGCACGCGGCGGCTCGCCATATACTCGCGGTCGAGCCCATCGCGACCGCCGCCCATCATCAATGGCAGCTTCACCGCAGAAGAGATCGCATCGAGTTGTTCGCGGGTGACGCCGCCGGCGAAGAACAGCGCATCGACTCCAGCCTGCTCGTATGCCTTGGCACGGCGTAGAACGTCTTCGGTGCCAGCAATCGCTGCGGCGCTGGTGCGGCCGACGATGACGAATGAGGGATCCTCGCGCGCGGCAACCGCGGCGCGCATCTTGCCAATGCCCTCCTCGAGAGAGATCAGGCTTGGCTTCCTCTCACCGTAAGCCTTCGGCAGCAGCGTGTCCTCGATGCACATCGCCGCGACACCGGCAGTTTCGAGTTCCTGCACGGTTCGCATCACGTTGAGCGCGTTGCCGTAGCCATGATCGGCATCGACCAGCAGCGGCAGCTTGCCGGCGCGATTGATGCGGTAGGCCTGTTGTGCGAACTCGGTGAGTGTCAGCACGATCAGGTCGGGCGCGCCGAGTACGGTAAAGGAAGCGATCGAGCCGGCGAACATGCCGACCTCGAACCCCAGCTCCTCGGCAATTCGCGCGGATATCGGATCGAACACCGAACCCGGATGAATGCATTGATCGCCCGCGAGTAAAGCGCGGAAGCGTTGGCGCCGATCGGTCCAGTGCATGTTTGTCTCCTCCTGTCTGTCAGCCCGCCAACACGCCGGCGATCGCGCCGCTCATGCAGGTGGCGAGCGTGCCGGACAGGATCGAGCGCATGCCGAGGGCGACCACTTCATGCCGTCGCTCGGGCAGCATTACGCCCAATCCGCCGATCACGATTCCCAGGCTGCCGAAATTCGCGAAGCCGCACAATGCGTAGGTCAGGATCAGCCGCGACCGTGGCATGAAGGTATCGGGCGGCAGCGCGGAGAAATCCACATAGGCGACGAACTCGTTCAGCACCGTCTTGGTGCCCATCAGTGTCGCGGCGGTGCCGGCTTCGCTCCACGGCAGGCCGATCAACCACATCACCGGGCGGAACGGCCAGGCGAAGATACGTTGCAGCGTGATGGCAGCATCGCCCCAGTGCGGCAGCTCGCCAAGCGCCGCGTTGAGGAGTGCGACGAAGGCGACGGCGACCAGCAACGTTGCGACAATGCCGACCAGCACGGGAACGCCGTCGATCGTGCCTTTCACCAACGCGTCCAGCGCACTGAGGGGCGGATCGTCGATGATCAGGCGTTCCTCCGAAGCTTCCGCCGGGCCGAACGGTACCATCAGCGCCGCCACGGCCAGGCCGGCCGGTGTGCTGATCACCGAGGCGATCAGGATGTTGCCCAGCGCGTTGGGGATCAGCGGTGCGAGGAATGTCGCGTAGATCACCATCACCGTGCCGGCGACACCCGCCATGCCACAGGTCATCAGCGCGAACAGTTCGCCGCGCTGCATGCGGGCGAGATAGGGACGCACCAGCAACGGTGCCTCGATCATGCCAACGAACACATGCACCGCGGCACCAAGCGCCAAGGCGCCACCGATGCCCATCACGCGACGCAGCAGCCAGGCGAATGCGGCGGTGATCCGTTGCAGTACGCCCCAATAGAACAGCAGCGACGCCAGTGCGCTGATCGTCAGTACCAGCGGGAGTGCCTGGAAGGCGAGAATGAAGTTGGCACCGGGATGCGTCTCCGCGAATGGCAATGGCTGTCCGCCGAGGTACCCGAATACGAATCTGGTGCCGGTCTGCGTGGCGCTCTGCAGTGCGGTCGCGCCATCGTTCAGCAGGACGATCGCTGCATTCGCCGGCGGGAAGTAGATCAGCAGCAGCGCCAGTACCCACTGCAGAAAAATGCCGGCGATGACCGTGCGCCAGGGAATGCGGCGTCGGTCCTCGCTCAGCGCCCAGGCGATGGCCAGCAGCGCGGCCAGACCGAGCAGGCCGCGCATTGCGCGATCAGGCAGCGGAGCGTTGGTTGAATGGATAGTAGGCGGGGAATTCGCCGACCGACGTCATGTCCACTTCGACCAGGCTTGGTCCGTTGTGTGCGATCGACTTTGCGAGCGTCGCACCGAATGCATCGGCGGCCTCGACCTTCCAGAACGGGATGCCTGCAAGGGCGGCAAGCTGTCCCAGATCGGGGCCCTGCAGATCGGCGAAGAAGCGGCGCCCCTGCGCCGTCGCGTCCTGAATCCGCTTGATCACGCCGTAGCCGCGGTCATTCATCACGATGATACTGAGATCGAGGTTCTCCTGCACCGCAGTCCACAGTTCACCGACATTGAGAAAGAAGCCGCCGTCGCCGGTCATGCAGATGGTCTTGCGCCCATTTGCCGCGGCGGCCGCGCCGAGACTGAGCGACAGGCCCTGGCCAATGCCGGCACCGACCGGGAACACGCTCTGATGTGGGCTGTACACTGGGAAGATGCGGTTGCCCCAGGTGGTGTTGCTCTGTGTCACGTCGCGCACCCAGATCGCGTCCTTGGGCATCACCGGGCGCAACTGTTCCGGGAAGGTGCCATAGGCGCCGAGCGTGGCGAGGAAGTCGGAGCGGGCGGTCTGCTTCAGTGTGGCGAAGTCGGTGCGATAGACCGGATCGATCTTCATGCGGCCTTCGATACGCGGCAGCAGCGCCTCCAATGTCGCCTGCGCGTCGCCGCAGACGAAATAGGTATTGGCGTAGGTGCGACCGTTGGCCAGCGGATCGACATCGATCTGGATGATGTTGGTTGGTAGTTTGATGACGAAGTCGCCGGTCTCCTGGCCGCGCAGACGCGTGCCGACGGCGAGCATCAGATCGACAGTCTGATAGAACTGCTGGACCTTCGGCATGCCGTTGCCGTGCAAGCCGCCGAGGCTCATCGGGTGCTCCTCGGAGACGGTGCCCTTGCCGTTGATGCTGTTGATTGCGGTGAAGCCGAGATCGAGCAGCTTGTGCACTGCCGCGCTCGCCCGGCGTGCGCCGGAACCGAGCCACAGCATCGGCCGCTTCACCGTCACGATGCGCGCGGCAAGCTCGTCAAGTTCGCTGTCCGACGGCGTGCGAGGCGGCGGCAATGGCAGTACGAAATTGTCAAAGATGGCAGGGCGCTCGACGGGCGTGCGTTGCAGATCGATCGGCACCTCGACGCTGACCGGGCCGGTCGGCGGCGTCAGAGCGTCCACCGCGGCACGGGTGAGCACGCCGATTGCCTGCTGCGCGGAGCGGATGCGATAGGCACTCTTCGAGACTGAGCGCAGCATGCCGAGTTGATCCGGCGCGTCGTGCACGGTGCCGACCTCGCGATCAACGAACTTCGTCGCGGTCTGACCAGTGATGTGCAGCACGGGTGTGCCGGAGAAGCGCGCCTCGATCAAACCACCGATGGCATTCGCCGCACCTGGTCCGGTGGAGGAGAAAATCACACCGAGACCACCTGAGACGCGCGCATAGCCGTCGGCCATGTGGGCGCCCCCCAGTTCGCCGCGCGCCATGACAAAGCGGATGGTGTTGCGCCGACCGATCGCATCCAGCATCGGGATGTTGTGCACGGAGGCAATGCCGAACGCGGTGGTGACGCCGCACTGCGTGAGGAATTCCGCCACCAGATCGCCTACGGTATAATCGCTCGCCATCTCGCACTCCCGTTTGCTGTGGCGACGCTGGAACAGGCGGTTTGGTCCGTCAACCGGCGCGTGGTTTGGTACAGCGGTCGCCGTTGCCCCAGGCGGGTCGGGTCGTCATGTTGATCGCAGGCGAGGAGGAGTAGATGTCATGGCGACGGGTCAGACCGAGAAGGCAAACGGGTTTCGCGCATTGCACGCGGGGTCGGGCAGCTTCGTCATTGCCAATGCATGGGACGCGGGATCGGCGCGCATTCTGGCCGGGATAGGCTTCGTTGCGCTGGCGACCTCAAGCGGCGCCGCTGCGGGAATGCTCGGTCGGCGCGACGGGATGATCACGCGCGATGAGTTGCTGGCGCACGCGCGCGCTGTGCTTCAGGCGACGGACCTGCCAGTGTCCGCCGATCTGGAGAAGGGGTTCGGTGATGCGCCCGAGGACGCCGCGCTGACCATCCGAATGGCCGGTGAGATCGGCTTGGTCGGGGGCTCGATCGAGGACGCGACCGGGAATGCGCAGAAGCCGCTGTTCGATGCGGGCCTGGCGCGGGAGCGCATCGTCGCGGCGGTCGAGGCGGCGCGGGCGATGGCATTTCCGTTCACGCTCACCGCGCGCGCGGAGGGTTTCCTTCGCGGCAATCCCGACCTGGACGACGTGATCCGGCGGCTGCAGTCATTCGAGGCGGCGGGTGCGGATGTCTTGATGGCACCGGGCCTGCCTGATCTCGCCGCGGTGCGCACCGTCTGCTCGGCATTGTCGAAGCCGTTCAATTTCATGGCGGGTATCCGAGGGAAGTCGTTCTCGGTGCCGGAGTTGGCAGCGGCCGGCGTGAAGCGGATCAGCCTGGCCACATCGCTGTACCGCGCGGCAATGACGGGCCTGCTGAATGCGGCGCGCGAGGTGAAGGATAAGGGGACTCTGGGTTACGTCGATACAACGATGGCCACGCCGGAGCTGAACGGCTTCATGGGCGGGTGAACCGCGCGAATCCCCGACTTGCCCCCTGCACTCGTTGCGGATAGCGTGCGTGTTATACTAAGCAAATAATCGCTGATCTGGGGGAGGTTTGGTCTCATGGATGCGTTGCGTCCCGCCACGCCCGATGACGCCGCCGCGTGCGGCCGAATCTGTTATGACGCATTCAGCGCGATCAACGATGCACATGGGTTTCCGCGTGACTTTCCCTCGGTGGACGTCGCAGTGGGCGTGCTTCGCATGCTGCTAGAACACCCGGAATTTTACGGTGTCGTTGCTGAGAGAGATGGAACGATCATCGGCAGCAACTTTCTGGATGAACGGTCTGCGATCGTCGGCATCGGTCCCATAACCGTGGATCCCGCTGTGCAGAACCAGGGTGTCGGTCGCAGGCTGATGCAGGACGTGATCGATCGGGCGGCGTCTCGTAACGCGCCCGGCGTGCGCTTGTGCCAGGCCGCCTTCCATCGCCGCTCACTATGTCTCTATACGACGATGGGCTTCCGCACGCGCGAGCCGCTCTCGGTCATGAACGGGCCGCCGCTTCGTCAGAGCATCGCAGGGTATCGTGTTCGCGCGGCTGAACGTTCCGATCTCGATGCCTGCAACGCCGTGTGCTTCGACGTCCATGGCTTCGATCGAGGCGGCGAACTGAAGGACGCAATCGATCAAAAGACCGCAACGGTCGTCGAGCGCGATGGTCGGATCACGGGCTACGCAACAGCGATCGGCTTCTTTGCGCACAGCGTCGGCAGGAGCAATCAGGATCTGATGGCTCTCATCGCTGCCGCACCGGAATTTACCGGCCCAGGGTTCCTGCTACCAACGCGCAACTATGAGGTCTTCGCGTGGTGCCTCGCAAACGGATTGCGGCTTGTGGCACCGATGACCCTGATGACAACGGGCTTGTACAACGAACCGGCTGGCGCCTACCTCGTGTGCGTTCTCTACTGATCCCGCAATGCCTGCGTTTCCATCTCTCGCCGGTAGCGATACGCGTCATCTACGTCATTCATCCGCACGTCATCCCACGTGAGGCACTGCCCTAACGGCACATCCCGGGTCAGTGTCACGTGGTTCGCCAGGCCGATCGGCAAACCTCCGATCTCCAGACTGACGCGAGCAGACAACAACCTGCCCCAGACGCAGGCGCCCCCTTCGCCATCCAGCATCTCACCCTTGCGCAGATCGCGCTTCGCTGTGGCGACGACATCACCACGGAAGGCTGTAGGCGCGCCGGTCGCCTCGCCGCGCAGTGCGGCCGACAGGATCGAGATGTTCAGCTCCAGCCCGATCAGATGGAACGGCCGATACAGCGCCGACACGCGTCCCGACGCGTCCGTCATCACGCCGTATTCCTTGAAGCAGCGCGCCGTGTAACCGTTCGGTGCCTCGAACACGACATAGACACCCCAGCGCAGGTCGTTGGTCACGTCGCTTCCGTTGCGGCGCAGACTGGAGACGACCTCGACCTGTCCCGTCATGTGTCCCAGCCCATCGGCCAACTCCTGCGTGCCATATGCAGGAAAGCCGAGACCGTCCGACGGCACCGCGAGGCCGGTGGCATTCGCGACCGCCGCCATTTCGATGCCTGACTTCGTGCCGTCGAGGAACGAGTTGAACATCTGCGGGTTCATCCCGCCGATGCGAGCCTGCTGGTCGGTTAGGCCGTAGTAGCCCCATACGGTCGCCGGTGTGGAAGCATGATATTCCGGCAGGTACTTCGTGCCCTTTCCCGCGGCGAGCACGCGGAAGCCGCAGGCACGTGCCCAATCGACCAGCTCGCAGATCAGCGCGGGCTGATCGCCATAGGCCAGCGAATACACAACATCGGCGCGAGCCGCCTCCTGCGCCAGCGCGAAACCTGCCAGCACATCGGCCTCGACATTGACCATCACGATATGTTTGCCCTCGGCGATCGCGCGTCGGGCGTGCACGATGCCGGCGGGAGCGTGGCCGGTCGCTTCCACCACAACCTCGATGTCCGCCGACCGCAGCATCGCAGGCGCGTCATCGGTGAAGCGCGTCGCCGCGATGCGTTCGTCGTTCCAGCCGACGCGCCGGCACGCCTCGCGCGCACGATCGGGTGCGAGGTCGGCGATCGCCGCAACCTCGATCCCGGGCGTGGATGGCACCTGCGCGAGGAACATCGAGCCGAACTTGCCGGCACCGATAAGCCCTACCCGCACTGGTCGTCCTTGCTCGAGGCGCTTCACCAGCAGCCGATGCAGATTCATCCACGATGTCCCTTTTCGCGGGTCCGGTTTCGTGGCCCATTGCTACGCCAGGGCAGGGAGATTGGCGATGGCGGGATCCTCCGAGGTGGAGTGGCGGAAACTGCGTGCTGACCAGTTGCGGGAGATGGCACGGGCTGACGCCATCGTGATCCTTCCGGTTGCGTCGTTAGAACAGCACGGACCGCATCTGCCGGTCGAGGTGGATTCTATGCTGGGTGAAACGGTCGCTGTCCGCGCCGCACGCAAGGTCGCCGAACGCGGCAGTCATGCGGTGGTGCTGCCGGTCATGTGGACCGGGCTGTCCGAGCATCACATGAGCTTTGGCGGAACGATCACGCTGGGCCTACCGGCGTTCAGCGCGGTGGTGGAGGACGTCTGCCGCTCGGTGCTGCGCCACGGGTTCAAGCGGATCGTTCTGCTGAACGCACATGGCGGCAACGAGAACGCGTTGCGCACCATCACCGACGAGCTGACGCCGAAGCTCGGCGCGCCGATCGTGCAGTTCACGTATTGGTACGCGGCGGCCGTGGCGATCGCCAGAATCCTGGAGACACAGTCCGCTCTGATGCATGCCTGCGAGGCAGAGACCTCGATGATGCTGGCTGTGCGGCCGGAGCTGGTGGCGATGGACCGCGTGGGACTGGCGAAGGCGAACAGCTCGCCGGACGTCGCCGATGTGGTTGGCGGCGGCGTGTACCGTTGGCGCACCGTCGCTGCACGGTCTTCGTCCGGGGTGATCGGCAATCCCGATACGGCAACCGCAGAAAAGGGCGAGCGGCTGTTCGAGGCGATTGCCACCGCGCTGGCGGACAAGCTGTGCAATGTGGACCTGTGGGAATTGCCGTGGCAGGCCTGAGTAAGGACCGTGACCTGATGACTTCCGGCAAGTGGCAGTTCTGGATCGACCGCGGCGGCACGTTCACCGACATCGTCGCACGCGACCCGGATGGGCATCTCACGACACACAAGCTGCTCAGCGAGAATCCCGGGCGATACCGCGATGCCGCGATCGCTGGGATCAAGACGGTACTTGGTCTTTCGCTCGATGCGCCGATCCCGGCGGGCGTGGTGGAGGCGGTGAAGATGGGCACCACCGTCGCCACGAACGCGCTGCTCGAGCGCAAGGGCGAGCGCACGTTGCTCGTGGTGAATCGTGGCTTCGCTGACGCGCTGCGCATCGGCAACCAGGCGCGGCCGCGGCTGTTCGATTTGGCGATCACGCTGCCGTCGATGCTCTACGAAGAGGTGGTGGAGGTCGCCGGCCGTGTCGGCGTAGATGGCGACGAGATAGAGGCGCTGGATGAAGCCGCCGCGCGGCGCGCGTTTGCCAGTGTCCGTGCCAAGGGCATCATGGCCTGCGCCATCGTGCTGATACACGCCTGGAAGTATCCTGAACACGAGCGTCGCCTCGCCGATCTTGCGCGTGAAGCCGGGTTTGCTCAGGTCTCCGCGAGCCATGCGGTCAGCCCGCTGTTGCGATTGGTGCCACGCGGCGACACGACGGTGGTGGACGCCTATCTGTCGCCCATTCTGCGCCGCTATGTCGATCAGGTGGCCGCAGAGCTTGGCGACGCGCGGCTGTATTTCATGCAGTCGAACGGTGGGCTGGCGGATGCGGCCGGGTTTCAGGGCAAAGACGCGATCCTGTCCGGTCCGGCCGGCGGCATCGTGGGGGCCGCGCGCACCGCGGGAATGGCGGGGCTGGACCACATCATCGGCTTCGACATGGGTGGCACGTCGACCGATGTCGCGCTGTACGCGGGCGGCTTCGAGCGCGCCTTCGAGACCGCGGTGGCCGGCGTGCGTATGCGGGCGCCGATGATGGCAATCAACACGGTGGCGGCCGGCGGGGGGTCGATCCTGCATTTTGACGGCGCGCGCTTCCGCGTCGGCCCTGATTCGGCCGGCGCCGATCCGGGGCCGGCATGTTATCGGCGCGGAGGGCCGCTGACGGTGACGGACGCCAATGTCTGCGTTGGCAAGATCCAACCGCGGCACTTTCCGGCGATCTTTGGGCCCAACGGCGATGCACCGCTCGATGCCGACATCGTGGCGGCCAAGTTCGCGGCACTGGCGGAAGAGATCGAGCGAGCGACCGGGCAGCAGCGCAACCCGCAGCAGGTGGCGGAAGGGTATCTGCAGATCGCCGTCGCGAACATGGCGAACGCCATCAAGCAGGTGTCGGTGCAGAAGGGCCATGACGCCTCGCGCTTTGCTCTGCAATGCTTCGGCGGGGCAGGCGGGCAGCACGCCTGTCTGGTGGCCGACGCGCTCGGGATGGAGACGGTTTTCATCCATCCGTTTGCCGGAGTGCTGTCGGCGTATGGCATGGGTCTTGCTGACCAGACGGTCATGCGCGAACAGGCCGTGGAGATCCCGTTGGAGCCGCACGCCATGTCGGAGCTGCGGGAGCTCGCCGACCGACTCGCTGACGAGGCAACCGAGGCGCTCGCTGGGCAAGGCGCGGATCCGGCGCACATCACGGCACAGCGAAACCTGCATCTGCGGTATGCCGGCACCGAGGCCGCGCTGATCGTGCCGCTGCGCGACGAGCCGGAAATCGTCGCCGACTTCACCGCGGCGCATCGGGCGCGCTTTGGCTTCGCGACGCCTGACCGACCGCTGGTGGTCGAGGCTGTCGCGGTCGAGGCAATCGCGCCGGGCGAGACGGTGGAGGAAGCGACGCTGCCTACCCGCACAAGCGGTGCTCCGCGGACGATCGACACTATCCAGATGTTCACGGGCGGGAAGGAACATACGGCGCCGGTGTTCGATCGCACCGACCTGCTGGCGGGTGACAGCATCGCCGGTCCGGCGCTGATCCGCGAGGCGAACGCCACGACCGTGGTGGAACCTGGCTGGACTGCGGAAATCACCCAACTTGATCACATGATGCTGCGTCGCACGGAGCGGCTCGCGACGCGCGTTGACGCCAGCAGCGGCAGGCCCGATCCGGTGTTGCTGGAGCTGTTTAACAACTTGTTCATGAATGTGGCCGAGCAGACTGGTGCGGTGCTGCAGAACACGTCGATGAGCGTCAACATAAAGGAGCGGCTGGACTTCTCCTGCGCCATATTTGACGCGGAGGGCTTCCTGGTGGCGAACGCGCCGCACGTACCGGTGCATCTTGGCGCGATGGGGGAGAGCGTGCGGACCGTGTTGAACAACCGGCGTAACACGCTGAAGCCGGGCGATGTGGTTGCACTGAACAACCCATTCAACGGTGGCACACATCTGCCAGACGTCACCGTGATAACGCCGGTGTTTGACGAGACCGGCGGAACGATCATGTTCTTCGTCGGCAGCCGCGGCCATCATGCCGACATCGGGGGCATCACGCCTGGCTCCACGCCGCCCGTATCGCGCACCCTCGAAGAGGAAGGCGTGGTGATCGACGATTTTTTGCTGGTCGATGGAGGACAGTTTCGCGAGGCGGAACTGCGCGCATTGCTGGCCGGTGCGAAATATCCGGCGCGCAGCCCTGACGTGAACGTGGCCGACATCAAGGCGCAGGTGGCGGCGAACGAGAAGGGCGTGCAGGAGTTGCAGCGCGTCGTCGCGCTGTATGGCTGGCCGGTGGTCAGCGCGTACATGCGTCACGTGATGGACAATGCCGAGGAGTTGGTGCGGCGGGTGATCGACCGTCTTGGCAGCGGCGCGTTCGAGTACACCATGGACAGCGGTTTGCCGTTGCGCGTCGCTGTCAGCGTCGATCGCGCGACGCGCAGCGCGGTGGTGGATTTCACCGGCACCGGACGGCAGAGCGAGGGCAACTTCAATTCGCCGCCTGCGGTCACGCGCGCTGCGGTGCTGTATGTATTCCGCACATTGGTGGCGGACGACATTCCGCTGAACGACGGTTGCCTCAAGCCGCTGCACCTCGTCATTCCGGCCGGCACGTTCCTCTCGCCCACACCGGGTGCGGCGGTGGTCGCCGGCAACACCGAGGTCTCGCAGGCGACCTGCAACGCGCTGTTCGGCGCGCTGAAGCCGATCGCCTGTTCGCAGGCCACGATGAACAACTTCCTGTTCGGCGATGCGCGCCGGCAATACTACGAGACCATCTGCGGCGGCACCGGCGCGGGTCCAGGATTCGACGGGACGTCGGCGATCCACTCGCACATGACCAACACGCGGATGACCGACCCCGAGGTGCTGGAACTGCGCTATCCGGTGCGGCTGGAGCGTTTCGCGATTCGTCGCGGGTCCGGCGGTGCCGGGAAGTGGCAAGGCGGCGACGGCGCCATTCGCCGTGTGCGGTTCCTCGAACCGATGACTGCGGTGATCGTTTCCTCGCGCCGCAATGTCGCACCTTTTGGGCTTGAGGCCGGCGAAGACGGCGCGGTTGGTCGGCAATGGGTGGAGCGCGCCGACGGCACGCACGAGGTTCTCACTGGGACTGACAGCGCTGAGTTGAACCCTGGCGATGTGTTCGTGATCGAGACGCCGGGCGGCGGCGGTTACGGCGCCCAATCCTGACGTGCCGCGTTGGCGTGCAGTGCTGGTCGCGGTCGGAGCAGTCGGTGCGTTGCTGTTGCTGGCGGTCTGGCAAGTGCCGCAATGGCTCGACTGGACGCGCTATCGAACGACCATCGAGGTGCTGGCGACTGCGACACTTGGCCAGCCAGTCACGATCAGCGGACCGATCTCACTCACGCTGCTGCCGCAGCCTGAGTTGACTGCGGCCCAGGTCAACATCGGCGGCAACGGACCGGCTGATCTTTCGATCCGAGTGCAGGCGCTGCGGCTGCGTATCGCTTTCTGGCCGCTGATCGGGGGACGCGTGGATGCGCGCGAGCTCGTGCTGGGCGGCCCTGATCTGCGCATCCCCTGGCCGGCAGAGCCGGGCATGCTTCTTCCGCGGCCGCCGGCCTGGCTGGCGGCGTTCGCGGCGCGGATCGAGGACGGCCGGCTGACGATCGGACGAGTGGCTTTCACCGGCATCAATGCGACGCTGGCGACGCTTGACACTGGCGCGCTGTCGGCATCGGGGACGGCGCAGTTCACCGGTCAGGATTGGCACTTCACCGCACGACTCACTGCTGCAGGCCGCGATGGCGCTGCCGGGCTGGATGTGACGCTGGATGGGGAGGGCGCGGCCAATGGCCTGGGGGCAAGCTTCACCGGCCAGTTGGCACAAGACGGAACGCTCGCAGGCATGATTGCGAGCCGCGGGCCGAATCTCGCGGTACTGGTGTCGGCACCGCGCGTCCCGTTCCGCGTGGATGGACGACTGACGGTCGGCAGCGGTGTGGCGGCGGTCAACGATGCGGCAATGGAGATCGGCGGCTCGCCGGCCAAGGGAGCCGTGGCGCTGCGCGTCGCGCCAGACCCGCGGCTCGACATCGCTTTGGCGGCAAGCCGGCTCAGCCTGGATGCCTGGCTGCCCGTGCTGCTGGGTGCCGGCACTACCATCGCCGGGATCGACGTGCCGATTGGGATCGAGTTCTCTGCTGAGGCTGCGCCGCTGGCCGGCGGCACGCTGGAGCATGTGAAGGCCGCCATCGACCTTGTCGGCAAGGAGCTTGTCGTTCGCGAGGCCAAAGCGTTCCTGCCCGGCAACGGGAAGCTGCGAGTGAGCGGACATATCGCGCGGGACGATCCGGCACGGCTGCTCTTCGAGGGCGATGCGCGATTCGATGCGCCTCTGCTTCGGACGACAATGCGTTGGCTGGATCAGGCGGTGCCCGGCTGGCTTCCGAGGCGACTGTTGGCAGGACTGCCGGAGGCCGTGGCACAGCGCGCCAAACTGTCCGCGCATGTGGTGGCCAATGGCAACGATGTCGCGCTGCAACATCTCAACGGGACACTGGATGACGCGGCGATCTCGGGCGGGGTGCGATTGAAGCGGTTGGACCCGCCCAGCCTCACGGTCGATCTGTCGGCAGACCGGCTGGCGCTCGAACCCTGGCTACCCTCGCGCCCGGCGAGCTTGGCCGAACTGTACAAGGCAGCGTCCGGTCTTGATATCGATCTGCGGCTCAACGTCTCGCATGCGCCCTTGGCCGGTGTGACAGTCGATGACCTGGTGGTTGATGCCGCGGTTGACGGCAGCGGCATTCTTCTGCGCCGGACGGAGGGTGCGGCGCGGGGTGCGCACTTCGCGATGTCCGGGGCACTTGGCGATGGCGGCAGGCTGAGCGGCGGGAAGTTGAGCATTGAAACGCGTGATGCGGCGCCCCTATCGGAGCTACTGCCCTCTGACTGGAGACCGACGCCGGCACTGTGGCACGGGCCGGCCAAGCTGGAGGTGCAGTTCGCTGGGCCGCAACAGGCGCTGGTCGCAAGTGCGCGACTTACGCTGGCCGATGCGGAACTCGAGGCGAGCCCGATGGTCGATCTGACATCGGGCGCCTGGAGCGCGACGCTGGCGTTGCATCATCCTGGTGCGCGTCGGCTGATCGGGATGCTCGGTCTGCCCGAGTGGGCGGGTCTTCCCGAACTGCCTGCCTGGCTGGACGACGGGTCTCTGGGCTTGGTGGCACATTTGACCGGTGCACCAGGACGCTTTGAGGCGGCGCCGTTCGACTTAACGGCGTCGACACTTCGTGCGCGCGGCGATCTCGCGCTCGATCACAGCGGCGCGGAGCTGCGGACGACAGGCCATATCCATTTAGGTGCGGTGACGCTGCCCCTGCCCAACGGCGGCTCGGATGTGCCGTTGCCGTTCGGTGTCCTGGAGGGCTGGCGAGGCAATGTAGAGTTTGGGTTTGATCAGCTGATCGTGGGAGCGGGGCCGGCGCTGCGCGACGCGGCAGTCACGCTCTCGGTGGCAAGTGGAGCATTGCGGCTTGAGAATTTCACTGCGAAACTTGGCTCCGGAACCGTGAACGGCAGCCTTGCAGTCGACGCCGCCGCTAATCCGCCGGCGCTTGCGGCGGAAGCCAGGTTGAGCAATGCGATCATCGCGGGGCCGTTGACCGATGCGCCGATAGACCTGTTGTCTGGCCGCGCCGATGCCACCGCAAAGCTTCGTGCGAGCGGCTATAGTCCATCGGCAATTCTCGCGACACTCAGTGGCCTTGGGACGCTGACCGTGAACGATGGCGCTCTGTCGGGTTTCGACATGTTCCGTCTGAAACTGTCGGTCGAGAGGCCGGATCCGAAGTCGGTGGAGGCAGCGGCGAGTGATGCATTGCGCTCGGGGGCAACGGGCTTTGATCGATTGGAGCTTGGCGCAAGCGTCGCGCATGGCGATGTGGTGCTCGGATCCGGCATTCTGACCGGTATCGCTGGTGAGGCGCATGTCAGCGGCGGCATGAACCTTTCCAATCAAGCGCTCGACGTCACCGTCGCGCTGCACCCGTCGTTGCCGAGCCCGCCTGAAATCGCGATCCACCTGACCGGGTCGATCGACCGACCGAGCGCCACGCCGGAACTTGCCGGCCTGGCACGCTGGATGGCAGAGCTGATCCGCTGATCGCCGTCGCGCATCTGGACACGCGCGCATTCCCGCGCAAGGCTCGCCTGACCCCGTAGACAAGGCATGACCATGCTGTTCGAATTCGACAAGACGACACACGAGAATATCTATAAGCTGCTGGTATCGACCGTGGTGCCGCGCCCGATCGCATGGGTGACCACGCAGGACATAGACGGCTCGGTGAATGCCGCACCGTTCTCCTTCTTCAATGCGGTGTCGGGCAATCCGCCCGTCGTTGCGATTGGCATCGGTGGCCGTGGTCCGGGCGACGTGAAGGACACCGGTGGCAACATCCGCCGCACGGGCGAGTTCGTGGTGAATCTGGTCAGCAACGCGCTGGCGGAGAAGATGAACATCACCGCGATCGATTTTGACAAGCAGGTGAATGAACTGGCCGAGGCCGGACTGCATACCTCGCCGTCGTCACGTGTGAAGCCGCCGCGCATTGCGGAAAGTCCGGTGTCGTTCGAATGCGAGCGGCTGGTGATCGTCGAAGTGGGCGTCGATCGCGCTGTCGTATTGGGCAAGGTCGTGGCTATTCACATCGCCGACGAGTTCGTTCTGGATGCCGAAAAGTGCTACGTGGACACACCGAAGCTTGATCTGATCGGTCGTATGCACGGCCGCGGGTGGTACTCGCGCACCACCGACCGCTTCGACATGCCGCGGATCGATGTCGCGGACTGGCCATTGCCCGCCAAGGCAGCGGAGTAATCATAGCGCTGTGACGGCTGGCGGCTCGGCCGGCGGTCCAATTATCGTGAACCGATGCATCGCGCGGCCCCGCGTCGCGTTCCTGTGGCTGCGTCTGATAGTCGACAGGAGAGAAATTATGACGAAGACATTGCGCCTTCTCAGTATGGCAGCGTTGCTGGCGAGCGGCACGGCGACCGCGATGGCGGCTGGCAGCGGCGCCGGCTCTGGGTCCAGCCAGTCGGTGACGGGCACCCAGTTGGGCAGCCCGCAAGAGCCCACGCCGGCGACTGGCAGCGCGCCAAACTCGAGCGCGCCGACCTATAACTATTCGCAGTCGGGCGGGAGAGGCATGAGCACCCAGTCGTACCCGGGTAAGGTGGGCCCGACGGGGTCGACGCAACCGGATGCGACCAATCCGGTACGCTCCAATCCAAGCGGCGGTGGCGGCTCGAACGATGCCGGCTCCGGCCATTAAGCCATTGAGGGATTGAGATTGCGGGCTGCGCGGCGCGCAGCCCGCTTTTTTTGTGCTCAGTTGCCGGGTTGGTCAGCTATCGGGCTGGACGATTCCGCCGCGCGGGGTGGCGGCGTGCTCTTTGAGAACCGAGTTGGTTCCCGGGTCGACCTCTTTCATCAGCACGTCGTAGCCCCATAGGTCGGCCAGATGCTGCAGCACGAAGCGCGCATCGCGCTCTTCCAGCAAAACACGGTTGAGTGCGCGGTGGTGCAGGATCAAGCGGCGGTCGCCGGCCAAGTTAACGTCCACCACCTGAATGTCGGGCAGTGTCCAGGCGATGTCGTACTGCTTCGCCAGCGCGCGCTGGATCTTGCGATAGCCCCGTTCGTCGTGGATGGCCTCGACGCTAAGGTTAGGTTCGTTGGCGTCATCCAGCACATGGAACAGCCCGAAGTCGCGGATCAGTCGGGGGCTGAGATACTGCAGGATGAAGCTTTCGTCGCGATAGTTCGCCCAGACGTCGCGCAGGACCGCCATCGGGTCGGGGGCACCTGCGATATCGGGGAACCACTGCTGGTCTTCTGCGGTCGGCTCGGTGCAGATGCGCTCGATGTCGCGCATCATCGCAAAGCCGAGAGCGTAGGGGTTGATGCCGGAGTAGCGGGGATCATCGAAGTCCGGCTGGAACACCACGTTGGTGTGCGAGCGCAGGAACTCCACCATGTTGCCGTCGGTCAGCAACCCCTTCTCGTGCAGGCGATTCATGATGCGATAGTGCGTATAGGTGGCACAGCCTTCGTTCATCAGCTTGGTCTGCTGCTGCGGATAGAAGTACTGCGCGATGATGCGGACAACGCGAAGAATCTCGCGCTGCCAGGGCTGCAGGCGTGGCGCGGTCTTCTCGAGGAAATAGAGTACATTCTCCTGCGGAAGCTGCAGCAGCGCACGACGGCGATCGTCGAGTGACTTGTCGTCTTTTTCCGCCCCCTTGGTTGGAACCGTGCGCCACAGGTCGTTGAAGACCTGCTCCTCGTGCTCGCGCCGATCCTTGGCGCGCTGCTCTTCGGAGCGCAGGTCGGCGGCACGGCGGCGCGGATAACGGTGCACGCCATGGCTCATCAACGCGTGAGCGGCATCCAGCAAACGCTCCACCGCCGCCTCGCCATAGCGCTCCTCGCAATGCGCGATGTAGCCGCGGGCGAACTCCAGATAGTCGAGGATGCCATCGGCGTCGGTCCACTGCTTGAAGACGTAGTTGTTCTTGAAAAAGTGGTTATGACCGAATGCAGCGTGGGCGATCACCAACGTCTGCATCGTCGCCGTGTTCTCCTCCATGATGTAGCTGATGCATGGGTTGGAGTTGATCACGATCTCATAGGCGAGGCCCTGCATGCCGGCGCGGTACATCGCCTCATTGCGGGCGAAGTGCTTGCCGAACGACCAGTGCTTGTAGAACAACGGCATGCCGATTGAGGAATAGGCGTCGAGCATTTGCTCGGTACCGATGATCTCGATCTGGTTGGGATAGGTGTCGAGGCCGAGTTCGCCGATCGCGATCTTTTCAATCGCATCGTGCACGCGCTGGATGGTGCCGAACTCCCAGTCCGCACCTTCGAACAGCGGCCGCTCGGCCCGGATGCCACCGCCGAAGTCGTTCATGTCTCGGCTCCTGTGGTTGCCTGCTTTTTCGCGAACAGCTCGCGGAACACCGGATAGATGTCACGCCGATGCCCGACTTTGCGCATCGCCATGGGCGCGCCAGTCTTGCAGATCGCCGTGTAGGTCTGCCACAGGTCGGAGTTGCGCCGGATGAAACCGGGCGGGAAGTGCTCCGAATCGCGGCCGACCTCGAGATAGGCGTAGTACTGACAGACCGGGAGTATATTCTCGGTCAGCAGTGCCCCTGTCTTGTCGTTGTCGGAGGCTGTGTTGTCGCCGTCTGACGCCTGCGCCGCATAGATGTTCCACAGATCCGGGCTGTAGCGCTCGGTAATGACACGCTGCATTTCCTCGAGTGCGGTCGATACGACGGTGCCGCCGGTTTCCGGCGAGTGGAAGAATGTATCCTCGTCCACCTCCTGAGCCTGGTGCGTGTGGCGGATGAACACCACGTCGACGTGCTTGTAGCGGCGGCGCAGGAAGATATAGAGCAAAACGTAGAACCGCTTGGCGAGATCCTTCATGTGCTCGGTCATCGAGCCGGACACATCCATGAGGCAGAACATCACGGCCTGTGCGACCGGCTTCGGTTGCGGCTCGAATTTGCGGTACCGAACGTCGAGCGGGTCGATGTACGGGATCAGTCCGGTGCGCCGCAGCTTGCGCTCAAGCTCGGCCTCCAGTTCGACTCGACGCGCCTGATCATCGCCGTCCGGGCTGAGTGCTGCGATCTCGTCGCGCAGTCGCTGCAGTTCATCGGGCTTAGGTCGCTTTAGAGCGATGCGCCGCGACAGACTGTTGCGAACGGTGCGCAGCAGGGCGAGGTTGGCCGGCGAGCCGGTGACCGAGTAACCGGCGCGGTGCCAGGATACGCTTTCGCTGTCGACCACGCGGCGCTTTGCCAGGTCGGGCAGCTCGAGATCTTCCAGGAACAGGTCGACGAACTCGTCGCGGGACAGGGCGAAACGGAAGTCATCCTGCCCGTCGCCGTCAGGACTGCCCTCGGAGCCACCGCCCCCCGCGCCGCCCTGCGGGCGAGGGATCGTGTCGCCCTCGATGTACTGTTTGTTGCCGGGCAGCAGGTGATCGCGAAGGCCACCGGACGCGCTGCGGTGGAAGGACGGCTCGTGCACGCCCTGTGCCGGCAGCGCGACCTCGCCGGCCTGGTCGGCGTCCTTGATGCTGCGGCTGGCCGAGCTTTCGTGCACTGCCTTTCGGATCAGCGACTTGGCGCGGCGCATGAACCGCTGCCGGTTGGCCAGGTTCTTGCCGCTGGGGTTGAGACGCCGGTCGACGATGTGCATAAAGTTGCCTGTTCCGGGCGGGGCCTTTTTCACCCCGCCTGCTTGACGCGCATGTACCACTCGACCAGGCGACGGACCTGCCGCTCGGTGTAGCCACGCGCAACCATACGATCCACGAATTCCTCGTGCTTCTTCTCGCTGTCGCTGTCCTTCTTGGAGCCGAAGCTGATCACGGGCAGCAGCTCCTCCACCTGGCTGAACATCCGTCGCTCGATGACTTCGCGGATTTTCTCGTAGCTGGTCCAGGACGGGTTCTTGCCGTTGTTGTTGGCGCGTGCCCGCAGGCTGAACTTCACCACCTCGTTCCGGAAGTCCTTCGGGTTAGCGATTCCGGCAGGCTTCTCGACCTTCGTCAACTCCTGGTTCAGCAGTTCGCGGTTCATGAGCTGACCTGTGTCGGGATCCTTGAAGTCGATGTCCTCGATCCAGGCGTCAGCGTAGGACACGTAGCGGTCGAACAGGTTCTGGCCGTAGTCGTGATACGACTCGAGATAGGCCTTCTGAATCTCGTTGCCGATGAATTCGGCGTAACGCGGCGCGAGCTCGCCTTTGATGAATTCCAGGTAACGCTTCTCGGTCTCGGTCGGATGCTGCTCGCGACGAATGGCCTGCTCCAGCACGTACATCATATGCACCGGGTCGGCAGCGATTTCGGTCGTGTCGTGGTTGAATGTCGCTGCCAACACCTTGAACGCGAATTGGGTGGAGGCGCCATCCATGCCTTCCTCCACGCCGGCCGAGTCCTTGTATTCCTGCAGCGAACGCGCACGCGGATCGGTCTCCTTCAGGCTCTCTCCGTCGTAGACCCGCATCTTGGCAAACAGGGTCGAGTTCTCGTGCCGCCGCAGCCTGGTGAGCACCGAGAATCGCGCGAGCATCTCAAGAGTTGCCGGTGCGCACGGTGCCGCGGAGAGCTCCGACCCACGCACCAACTTGTCGTAGATCCTTTGCTCTTCGGTGACGCGCAGGCAATACGGCACTTTGATCACGTAAATTCGGTCTATGAAGGCTTCGTTGTTCCGGTTGTTCTTGAAGGTCTGCCACTCCGCCTCGTTGGAGTGGGCGAGGATGATGCCACTGAACGGGATGGCGCCGATGTTCTCCGTGCCGATGTAGTTGCCTTCCTGCGTTGCGGTCAGCAACGGGTGCAGCATCTTGATCGGCGCCTTGAACATTTCGACGAATTCGAGGAGGCCTTGGTTGGCGCGATTGAGGCCGCCCGAATAGCTGTAGGCGTCCGGATCGTTCTGCGCATGCAACTCCAGCTTGCGGATGTCGACCTTGCCGACAAGCGAGGAGATGTCCTGATTGTTCTCGTCGCCGGGCTCGGTCTTGGCGACGGCGATCTGACGCAGCCGAGAGGGTTGCAGCTTGGCGACGCGGAAGCGTGAGATGTCGCCTTCGAACTCATCGAGTTGCTTGACGCACCACGGACTCATCAGTCCGGTCAGCCGCCGCTGGGGGATGCCGAAGCGATCTTCCAACATCGGTCCCATGCGTTCGGGATTGAACAACCCGAGCGGGCTTTCGAAGACCGGGCTGAGCTGGTCGCCTGCCTTCAGCACATAGACGGGATGCAGTTCCATCAATGCTTTCAGGCGTTCAGCGAGCGATGACTTGCCGCCGCCGACCGGGCCAAGCAGGTACATGATCTGCTTGCGCTCTTCGAGGCCCTGCGCGGCGTGGCGCAGGAAACCGACGATGCGCTCAATCGTCTCTTCCATGCCGAAAAATTCGGAGAACGCCGGATAAACCCGAATGGTGCGGTTCATGAAGATGCGACCGAGTTGGGCATCCTTTGCCGTATCGACCATCTGAGGTTCGCCGATCGCGGCGAGCAGACGCTCGGTCGCAGTCGCAAACATCATCGGATCGTCGCGGCACGCTTCCAGATATTCGGGAAGCGTCATTTCGGCTTCGCGGTTTGCCTCGAAGCTTTTTGCGTAGGCTGCGAACAAGTCATCGACCGGATACATCGGCCGCTCCGTTAGTTGAGGGGGCGCATCTGGCACTCATGCAAGATGGGTGCGAGCGTAGCGTATCGAGTGGGTGTCGCGTGAATGTTTTTTCGAGCGGGCGTGCGGTTTGCACAGTTGGTGTGACGGTAACTGTTCTGGCCATGGAGGCCTCCTATCCGAGTTGCTGGCCGCTGCAGCGACCATGAACTGAAGCATGGTGACTTTGTGGCAACTCACCATGACGTGCCACTTTCCACCCCTCCGGGTGACCCATCCGCCTGCGCCTGCCTGAGAAGCCCTGGTCGCAGCTCAACATCTGAGGCACCGACTGTCCATCGACCGTTGGCAGATTTTTGCGGCCGAAATCAGCCTGTTAAAAGGCGTTCTTGATAAATCAATAGAAGTCCAAGCGCGGCACGATGGCCGACTGATCCCAATCATGTGCGCCGCAGTCACAAACTGAGGCGTGAGACAAGTAGGAACCCGCGCCATTGCCGCAACCTCCATTCCCGATGCCAACGGCAAGATGGCGCCGAGTATCTCAAACCTACACGGGTATTTCTAACATCACGTTAACCTACCGCGTGGTTGCACGGCAGCGATGCCGAGTCGGAAGGAGCGTTTGTTCGGGACGGCCGAGTTGCGATGCGCAACAGGCGCGCGAATATTGGGCTGGATGCCAGATGGCGTGGCGCTACCTGCCTGCGGCCTGTGCACCCACCTCACGACTCGCGCGGGTGCTCGCCGCGTGCCGCGGCCAACGCAGCTTCCTCATCAGCGCTGGCGGGAGGTCTCGGCAACCGGCTGCCGAGGAGCCGCACCGTTTGCCGTATTTGGTCGTAGTAGTGCCGACATGCTTCGCAGCGGAGCAGATGCCACCACATGTCGAGGCGGGTCCGGAGCGGCACGACGCGCTCCAGATAGTCGGTCACGAGTTCGCTCATATCACGGCAGGTCGGCACGCTCACGGCCCCCCTCGCCAGGTGGTGCAAATACCTGAGACTCGGTACAAGGCGACAGGTTACAGAAACTCCGTCGCTTCCTGTAGGCAATAGGCCAGCGCTCCCGGAGCAGCCGTCATGCGTCAGACCGAGTTCGATGAGCCGGAATTCCTGGCCCAACTGCGCCGCGGCGATGAGCAGGCGTTCCGGGTGCTGATCAGGCGCTTTCACGGCTCGCTGACCGGGCTCGCCGCTTCGATCATCGGCAGTCGCGCTCAGGCCGAGGAGGTGGTGCAGGACGCCTGGCTGGCCGTGTTCTCCGGAATTGGAGCCTTCGAAGGTCGCTCGAGTCTGGTCACGTGGGTGTTCAGCATCGTGCTGAACCGGGCGCGCACGCGCGCCACGCGGGAGGGTCGCCTGGTTGGCCTGCCGGCGTTGATGGAGGGAAGCAGCCCGGGCGGCAGAGCCGTGGACGTCTCGGAGTTCAAGCCCGATGGCCATTGGATCGAGGCGCCTCGACTGTGGGACGAGATCAACCCCGAGCGCATCGTCGGTGGCAGGCAGTTATGGGATCAGGTCGTCGAGGCGATTGACCATCTGCCGTCCGGGCAGCGCGCTGTCATCATCCTGCGTGACATGGAGGGCTGCGAAGCCGAGGAGACCTGTACGCTGCTTGGCATCACCGCTGAGAACCAGCGCGTGCTGCTGCACCGCGCGCGTGGTCGCGTGCGCCAGGCAATCGATGCAGCAATTGGGGCACCGCGTTCTGCCGCGACGGTGAGGCCGACGCGTCGCAGCGGCGGTGTGGCAGCAACGGCCGCACGCTTCCTGGCAGCTTGGTCGTGCCTTGGGCGCATCGGTCCGCGCTGGCTGATCGGCGCGATGGTGGTATCGTAGTGGCGTCTGGTGGGGAGGGTGACATGGCAACACGAAAGAAGGTAACGGCCCGTAAGGCGCCAGCGGAGGCAGCATCTGCCGAGCAGCGTGCGGCTAGACAGGCTGCACAGCCGAGCGGCACCAATCCCAATCGTCTGCTGCGCGAGGCGGCGTGGAGTCGTATGTTCGGTCGGGTCGAGTCGAAGAATCCGTTCACCCGGTAGCGCGACAACTGCCATGACATTGCCTTCCCAGGAGCCGGACGGTGTGCGCTCGGCGGCGCAGAGCGTGGCGCTCGACTGGGCTGTGCTGCGCGAATATCTGGCGGGGCAAGGGCTGCGTCTCGACAGCGATCCGCCACCGCGGCAATTCGCCGGGGGGCTGGCCAATCTGAACTATCTGGTCCACGTCGACGGCAAGCCCGCCGTGCTGCGGCGGCCACCGCTCGGCGAGCTGCCGGCAGGTGCCTACGACATGGCGCGCGAGTTTCGCATTCTGAGCCGGCTGCCGGACGCTCTGGCGTTCGTGCCGCGCGGTCTGTTTCTATGTGCGGACGCAAGCATCGTTGGCGCGCAATTCCAGATCATCGAGTATCGGCCGGGCCTGGTGATCCGCGAGCACATGCCGCCTGAGTTGGCTGGGCGGCCGGAGGTCGGTCCCCGCCTGTCACAGGTGCTGCTCGAGACGCTGGCTGCGATCCACGCTGTGGACACCGCCGCGATCGGGCTGGACGATCTCGGGCGGCCAGTGGGTTTCCTCGCGCGCGCAGTGAGTGGCTGGCGCAAGCGAGGCGTGGCTGCGTTGGAGGCGGGCACCGAACGGCTGCATGCCGAGCTGGGGCTTTGGTTGGAAAGCCACCTGGCGCCGGATGGTGCGCCGGCGTTGCTGCACAATGACTTCAAGCTGAACAACATGATTCTGGACCCACGTGACCTGTCGCCTGTCGCCGTGGTGGATTGGGACCAGGGCACGCGGGGCGATCCGCTGTTCGATTTCGCAACACTGCTGAGCTACTGGGTGCACGAGGGCGATCCGCCCGCGCTGCACGACATGGCACAGATGCCGGCGGACGAGGGCGGCTTCTGGTCACGCGAACAGGCAGTCGCGACGTACGCCTCGCTGAGCGGACGCGATGTGTCGGACTTCCTGTTCCACCGCGTGCTGGCGATGTACAAGCTGGGCGTCATCTTTCTGCAACTGGGCTACCGCTGGCGTAGTGGTGCCACGTCCGAGCCGCGCTATGCCGGCCTTACCGCGATCGGCACCGGCATCGTCGAGTTCGCGCATGAGATAGCCCAGGGACGCGCATTCTGATGGATTTTTCGCTCTCATCCGAACTGCAGGAGCTGCAGCAGCGCACGCGCAGCTTCATTCGCGACAAGATCATGCCGCTGGAGGGCGATCCGCGACAGACCGCTCACGGCCCGACGGAGGCATTCCGGCGCGCGTTGGTAGCACTCGGACGCGAGGCGGGGCTGCTCGCGCCGCACGCGCCGGCGGAATTCGGCGGTCTCGGACTGAACAATGTCGGTAAGGCGGTGGTTTTCGAGGAGGCCGGCTATTCGCTGCTGGGCCCCGTCGCGCTGCACATCTTCGCCCCTGACGAGGGCAACATCCATTTGCTGGAACAGGTTGCCACGAAGGAACAGAAGGAACGCTGGCTGCGTCCATTGGCACGTGGTGATATCCGCTCGTGCTTCTGCATGACCGAGCCGGCACCCGGGGCAGGATCCGATCCTTCGGCGTTGAACACCACCGCCGTGCAGGACGGCAACCACTGGGTGATCAACGGCACCAAATGGTTCATCACCGGGGCAGAAGGTGCCGGCTTCGCCATCATCATGGCCAAGGGCGAGGATGGCGCGGCGACGATGTTCCTCGCCGACATGGACCAGCCGGGGATCGAGATCGTGCGCGCCATGCACAGCCTCGATCAGGCTTTCGCAGGCGGCCACGCGGTTGTTCGGTTCAATGATCTGCGCGTGCCGGCGGGCGATATTCTTGGCGAGCTCGGCAAGGGCTTCCGCTACGCGCAGGTGCGGCTTGCGCCGGCGAGGCTGACGCACTGCATGCGTTGGCTCGGCGCGGCGCGGCGCGCGCACGACATCGCGGCGGATTATGCGGCGCGGCGTGAGGTGTTCGGGTCGAAGCTGGTGAACCACGAAGGTGTCGGGTTCATGCTGGCCGACAACGAGATCGACATACGCATGAGCCGGCTGTCGATCTGGCACACCGCCTGGGTGTTGGATCAGGGCTCGCGTGGCACCACGGAGTCATCGATCGCCAAGGTGTTCTGTTCCGAGGCGATCTGGCGCGTGGTTGATCGCTGCGTGCAGGTGCTCGGTGGGCAGGGCGTCACCGGCGAGACACTGGTGGAACGCATCTTCCGCGAGGTGCGCGCGTTCCGCATTTATGACGGCCCCTCGGAGGTGCATCGCTGGTCGCTGGCGCAGCGCATCGCGCGACAGGGCGCGAACTGGTGAGCGGGTTCGATCTCTCTCGATGAAGGGTCTGTGGCTGGACCGCGACGCTATCCGGGCGGCGGCAGGAAATTCACCTCGTGCAGACCGGCGAGGCGAACGACCTCCACAGGGTCGGGCACGTCGTCTATTGCCTGGAACAGATCCCACAGCCTGCGCGTCGGTGACACCCAGAACAAACAGGTGATGTCCGCCTGGCTGTGGTTGAACAGCCCGTGCGGAATGCCCCGTGGCAGGCGGATCAGATCTCCGGCCGATGCGCTCGCGGCCTGGCCATCCAGCACGAGGTCGAAGCGTCCTTCGAATACGTAGATGAATTCGTCCTGCGTCGGGTGGACGTGGGGTGGCACGAACGTGCCGGGCGGCAACAGCGCATGCCACGAGAAGCTGCTCTCGGTGACGTGGAGGGGCGTGTATGTCTGGCCGAGGATGTGCCAGACAATCCCGTCCACACTGCTGCCCTGCGGCGTGACGCCGGCGATCATCGGGGCAGGACTGGTCATATCGGTGTTCCCTCGGTTTGCGTGGGGGCGGGGTCCCATTGCACAGCATGGAGGTTTGCCGTTCAAGAGACGCCCCGCAGAGGCCGTGAAGGGCGGGCAAACCCACCGCAGGACCGAGGAACCTGCCATTGCGCCCTGAAGGCCGGCGGAGCGGCGGGTGAGAGCCTCAGAGGACGGCGATGTAGGCCAGACCTGCGAGACCGACGCACATGCCCACGAAGATGCCCATAAAATAGTCGATAGGTGCCATAGCATCCCTCTTCCAATCCTATGTGCGGACGAGACCGCGCCGAATCACTGGCTGCGGACCCGGAGACCATCTCCGGAGGCCTTAAGCCGACCAAACCAAGGCCCAAACGAGTTGCCTCGCCGCCGCAGCCGCGTGGCCAAATGGGCGTTCTGTCCGAGGACAATAATCGGCTCCGTCGGCATATGGTTTATGCGCACAGCGGAGCGATGCGTCACTCAAGGGTAAAGCCGGACAGCGATATTCGATAACATAACGCAACATAACGCAAGATCGGGCCATTATCAATGAGCTTTCTCACAGTTCCTGGTTCGGTCAATGTGAGAACAATTTCAGCGGCCTCGGGCCCATGCTGAAAAGTGCCCGGATGCCGTCGGTTTGGTGACAGCTCGCCCGGCACGCGACATGGTTGTTTCACCTGACGGCAGCGATCGGCGCCGCTATATCCTGGCCGCCGCGCTTCCCGTGCGGCTTCCCTGAATGCTCCAAGCCTCTCTACCGTCGTCTCCGAACGGCGGGGGCCGTTTCCCGGGACCCGGGCTACCTCACGCGTGTTTCATCAATGTGACGGTTACGCACCTATCCTTTCGACGTCTAGACTGCTGGGAGACATCGCCGGGGAGTGAGCCGTGCCAGACATCGAGCTACTCGCCTGGATCGAGCCGAGGAGCGGCGATCCAGCGTACACGGCGGCATTCGTGTCCATCCCCACGGCGTCGCGCCGTGCTCCGGCCACCGGTAGCTGCGCCTCGCCGGACGAAGCGCGGGAGTGGGTTGAGGTCCAAGCTGCTGCACTCGGTGTTCCGATCGAATGGACCGACCGCTCGCCACCGCCCACCAGGCTGGACTGGGCGCACCAGTGATCACCGGCGACACTGGCATATCGCTCGGCGTTCTTGCACTCGAACCCGTCTTGCTGCGAGCGCGCACTCTCTCGCTGGAGCCCCGCGAGTTTCGACTGCGCGGGATCGGCATCGACCCTAACCCTGAGTTCTTTAGCCGCGCACGTGAGCCGAGCCATTCGACTTACCCGCGGACGATCGATGTGGACGATCCCAATGTCGACGCTTGGGTGAGGGCGCTGTTTGCCAGATTGAGTTGGCGATCTGACGGCGGCTAGGGCGGAACAGATGCAACCAGCCATGACGACGGCTGAGTGGCTGCGACGAGCGGCTGACGCATGGTCTGAGGCCGATGCGACGCAAGATCAGGAAGCGAGACGCATCAAGATAATCCTCGCGGAGGGATACGAGCGACTGGCGAAGCATGCAGCTTTTCTGGCGGAAGGTAATGCGTATCCGTCGGTCGGTCGGCTCATCGAGATGGCGGGTTCCGCGGACGACGTTTCGCCGAAACCGCGGCCGACTGAGAGCCTGGTGCGCGGCTTGGTGGCCTTGCTGGCGACACCTTTTCTATTGCTGGCAGCGCTGGGAATCGCTCTCTGGATTGTCGCTCCGCGCAAGCAACTTGGTGACATTCCTGAAAGTCCCCGCCGTAGCAGGCGATGGTGGCTCGTGGTCGATATAGCAGCCGCCCTGCTGGGGGTGGCTACGCTCGATTGGCTGGTGGACGCGTTCTGAGGCGTGGTGGCGGCTGCGCGCGGCAAGAAAAGCCAGAGCTTGGGGCCACAGGTGTCTTGGCGGCCACTCAGGCACCTGACCAATGAGGGCGGAGACGATTGCAGGAAGGAAGACTTTTCGGCAGACTTGCCGGCTCAGGCACTAACAGAGATAGAAACAGGGGGGACGAAACAATGACGTTGTTCAGGTCTTTGGCTGCCGGAGTGGTAGTCATAACTGCCGCAGCTTGCACTCCTCAGCCCCCGCCGCCACCTTCTCCAGCCGTCGCATCCGCGGTGCAACAGCTGCCACCAGGGAGGGTTTATGTCTTCCATTCGACGGCGCAGGCGAGCTGCCCTGCACTTGACTGGCACGTCGTGCTAACCCCGGACGGCGCCCTCGACGGCATAATTGCCTGGAATAACATGCAGTCGCTGGCTCATGCCTCGGGAAGCCTCAACGCACCGAGCAGAACCTTCCAGATGACGGCGCTAGAAGTCGGCGGCCAGCATCGAACGGCCACGATAAACGGAACAGTCGCGCAAAACGGGTATCTGGTCGCCAACATTTCTGCTCCGAACCTAAATTGTCAGGGCATTACTGTGCCGTGGTTCGTCCCGCCACCGCCAGGCGGCGGCTAGACATCCGATAAGAAAGCGGAGCGGCGCCTTTGTGGCGCCGTCTTTGCGTGGGATGGTCGCTGCAACGGCCATCCCCGCGTGGCAGTTCCGGTCAACCTGCCGTCCAACACCGTCTTCCATCGAACTCCGCGCCGTTTATGAAATGAATGGGATCACAACGGCAGTGCGTTGGAAGTCAGTGACTCAGTCTCGCACGGACTGAACTTCCATTTTGTCGGGTCTATGTCTGAGAACAGCCTCACGATTGACGACCCTTCCAAATTCCGCGGATTGATCACGACACACTTTATACCGAATGACTTTGACCCTCAGTCCGGCTTCGTTGACTTTGTTGGCGTCCATGCGACCGGCGCAAACAATCGACGGCAAGAGGATTGTGGATACAATTCGTATATATATCTATATATATAGCTGATGGCAAGGGCATACAACTGCAGCAAAACTCTCAGGGCGTGATTCTCTTGGGAGGTGCCAATCCTGCTGATGCTCCCGGTGGCCCCGGCAGGCCGCTGCCACTGCATATCTCATAGCCGGTGGGTGGGCCACGGGGTCGGCTGCGGACCAAGGCCCCACAAGCCTCCGGCACGCGCTGTGCCTCAAAAGCGGTGCGCTTTGGCTCAGGTGGTGGCCCATTATCCCAGTGTATCAGGGCCGCTCGCGATATCGGCCACCGCGTGCACTGTCGCTCTCGCGACCAAGACACAGGCAGCAATGACAATGCTAGCCCCTGCCAGAAGGAACCACATCGGGCGCCCTTTTCCGCTACGCGTGTCAAAAACCGCCAACGGATCGGACGCGGTGTGGTTGCCCCCAACGACGCGCACAATCTGGTGTCCCCGTCGCTCCATCTTCTGGGCCGCCAGCGCCATGACGCACAAGACCCGCAATGGTTCCAGCTTTTCGGGCTGTCCTGAACGATGACCGGTGGCTGCGGGCGGGGAATGGTGGAGCTGAGGGGATTCGAACCCCTGGCCTCCTCATTGCGAACGAGGCGCTCTCCCAACTGAGCTACAGCCCCGTCCCGCAGGGCGCGGACAATGCTCAGAGGCCCCGCTGAAAGTCAAGCGAGTGGTCGTTCGTATAGGTTGCAGACCGAATCATCGCCCGCTAGCTTCCGCCGACCCTTGGGAGACCCCGCGTGATCGACATCTTTTTTCAATTGATCTACTACGTGGTCAACCTATTCAAGTGGGCGGTCATCCTGAGCGCCGTGTTCAGCATTCTCGCCAGTTTCGGCGTGCTTGATACGCGGAATCGGCTTGTCTGGACGATCGGCGACTTCCTCTATCGGGTCACCGACCCCGTGCTGCGGCCGATTCGGAACATGCTGCCGAATTTCGGTGGCATCGATATCAGTCCGTGGGTTGTGGTCGTTCTTATTCAGATCGTCGTCCTGCCGCTGCTATTCAAAATCCACGCCGCGGTCACCTACGGAACCTGGCAACCGCTGGTCTTCTGACAATGTTCTGGCGCCCGCTTGCGGATGGCGTTGCAGTCGCTGTGAAGGTGCAGCCGAGGTCGCGCAGGCCCGGACTGCATGGGGCAACCTCGACAGCTGATGGCGAACGCCTGCGCATCGGGGTCACCGAGGCAGCGGAAGGTGGCCGTGCCAACCGCGCCGCCTGTGCCACTCTGGCCGACGCGCTTGGGATGGCACCGTCAGCGGTGCATCTGACTTTCGGCGCGACCAGCCGGGAGAAGACGCTGCACGTCGCGGGCGACCCTGCGACGCTCGGCGAGAAGCTGAGTGCGTTGTGAGTGCGAGGATCATCGACGGCAAGGCGGTAGCCGCGGCGTTGCGGACAAGGCTGGCCGAGCGGGTTGCCGCCCTGTCGTTCCATCCGGGTCTGGTCGTGGTGCTGGTAGGCGATGATCCGGCGAGTGCGGTCTATGTGCGCAGCAAGGACCGTGCAGCGAATGCCGCGGGAATCGCGGCGTGTACGATTCGTTTGCCGGCGGAGACGTCCGAGAAAGTGCTGATCACTCAGATCGACCGTCTGAACGCCGATCCCACGGTGGATGGCATCCTGGTGCAGCTCCCGCTCCCGCCCCATGTCACTTCGCAGGCGGTGATCGAGGCCGTTGACCCGGACAAGGATGTCGATGGCTTCCATCCTTTGAATGTCGGCCGCCTGGTGGCGGGCCATCCTGGGCTGGTCCCTTGCACCCCGGCGGGCGTGATGGAGCTGCTCGCCGCGGCCAACGCTTCGCTGGACGGCGCACGCGCCCTGGTGCTGGGTCGCTCCACGATTGTCGGGCGCCCGATGGCTGCGCTGTTGCTGGCCGCCAATGCCACCGTTACCACGGCCCACACGCGGACACGCGATCTCCCCGCCGAGTGCCGGCGCGCGGACATCATTGTGGCGGCCGCGGGTAGGCCAGAACTGGTACGCGGCGACTGGATTGCGCCTGGCGCCACAGTGATCGACGTTGGGATGAACCGGCTCCCCGACGGCAGACTGGTGGGCGACGTGGCCTTCGCCGAGGCGATCCAGGTCGCCGGCGCGATCACGCCGGTGCCGGGCGGCGTTGGTCCGATGACGATCGCCTGTCTGCTGGAAAATACGGTTGCCGCTGCGCTGCGCAGGCGATTGGGGGGCTAATCGTGACAACCGGTCGTGACTTGCGGCTGCCACGCCCTGGCGACCATGATCGAAACAAGACGAAGTCGTGTACCCAGGGGAAACATGTCGGACAACCAACCTATCGGATTCGCACCCAACCCGGGCGCGTGGTCGACGACGGCGGCGCAGTCCGCCTTCTCACCGGTGCGCCATAGCTATCCGCTGGCGGTGCGCGACCATGGTCTCGGTACCGCCATCAGCCTGCTGATGCGAAGTTTGCCCTATGCGCTTGCCCGCTTCGGCATCCTGCTCGGCTACACACTGGCCTGCATCGTTTGGCTGGTGATCGCCTTCGGCGGCGCCGCTTGGCTCGGCACCCACATCGCGGGCGCGTTCGGCGTCGTCTGGTTTGTCCTGTGCATCGTGGGCGTCGGTTGGTTCTGGGGCGCGGTGCTGCGCTATCTTCTGCACCTGCTCGCCTGTGGGCATGTGACCGTGCTGACCGACCTGATCACCCGCGGCCAAGTGGGTAACGGCAACGAGTTGCAGCTCGCCTACGGGAAGCGCGTTGTCACCGAGCGTTTCGGCCAAGTGAATGCGCTGTTCGGCCTAAACATGGTGGTACGCGGCATCCTCGCCGCCTTCCACCGGACGCTCGACTGGGTCGCGGACACGCTGCCCATCCCCGGTCTGGAGAGCCTGTCTCATGTGGTCAACATCGTGCTGCGTGCGGCGACGCGTTACCTCGACAAGGTGATTTTATCATACAACCTGGCACGCAACGATCAGGATCCGTGGCGGGGTGCGCGCGAGGGCATCGTTTACTATTGCCAGAACGCCAAGCCGATCCTGAAGACCTCGGTGTGGATCGTCATCCTGGAGCGCCTGCTGAGCTTCGTAGTGTGGCTCGTGCTGCTGACCCCGGCAGCGGCCATCACGGTCATGCTGCCGGCCTCGGTGCGCGAGTTGGGGGGCATTGTCACCGTCGTCATCGCCGTGCTGCTCGCAGCCACGGTGCGCGCCGCATTCATAAAGCCGTTGTTCCTGATCATGATGATGGTGCGGTTCCACGCGCTGATCGAGAACCAGCCGATCAATCAGGAATGGGACACGCGGCTCAGCGGGATTTCCGACAAGTTCCGCACGTTGGGCGAGCAGGGAGCGCCTGCGTTCAGGTGATCCGGAACGACAGCAATAGCCGGTTCAGCGGCCCTGATCGCTGGTAGGTGATCCGGTCAGCAAAGCCGCGCATCAATCTGATGCCCAGGCCGCCAATCTGGGCGGACTGGAGGTCCTTGGGCGCCGGCGGTGTTTCGTACGCAAGGGGATCGAATGGCCGGCCATCGTCGGTGACCTCGGCATGCAAGACCGAATTGTCACGCCACAAGGCAATGTGCACATCATGCGCCGTGTCGGGCTCGAACGCGTGGGAGACGATGTTGGTAACCGCTTCATCCAGACAAAGCTGCAACACATGTGTCGTTTCGGAAGGCAGCGCGAGCGTTTCGGCAAGTCCGTCAACCCACGCTACCACCCGCGCGACCTCCGTGCGGTCGTTGCACAGTGTCAGGGAGTGGCGTTCGCTCACCACAATCGGGTCACTGTTCAGGCGTGCGCCGAAGCAGCCGCCACTGCCGCCGCGCTGTCGCGATAGATCGGCATCAGATCGGTCACCCCCGTCACCTCCAGCACGCGCTCGACCTCGCCAACGGGATTGAGCAGGACGAATTTGCCGCCGCGACGTTGTACCGACTTGGCGCCCAGCAGCAGCGTTCTGATCCCGATCGACGCCAGAAAGCTGACATTGGCAAGGTCGACCACGATGCCTTTGTGGGACCCGGCGATGGCGCTGAATTGCAGATCGATGACACTCGCGCCGGTGATATCCAGCCGACCATCCAGAATGACTTTGACCACGCCCGGAACCACCGGCTCGACTGCCATCTTCATCTTGTCCCCCGTTGTTGCCAACAGAATTCCATAGCTGCGTTACCGACAACCGTCTTCAATAGTCTGGTCTCGAAGGCGGATCAATTGCGTTGCAACCATTGGGAAGCGCGCCCTGCGTCGTCATGGTATCAGGCGCCATCGCTCCAGTGTTACGGGCGGGCTGAGACGGGGAGGGCAGCATGGTGCGCGTCGTCGGAATTGATCACCTGGTGATCAGGGTCAGTGACTATGAGAGGTCCAAGGATTTCTACGGCAGGTTGTTCGCCTTTCTGGGCTTTGAGATCTCCGACGAATACGAGGACGCGATCGGCTGGACGAACGGCAAGACGCGCTTCTGGATCGGTCCGGCCGATGCCGAGGGTCGCGAGCGCAAATACCGCGTGGGTGACGTCGGCTTCCATCACTATGCATTCCAGTTGCGTAGCCGCAGGGATGTGGATGCATTGCAGGTTTTCCTGCATGAACTCGGCGCGACCATTGTCGATCCAGCCGCCGAGTACTACGACGACTACTACGCGGTGTTCTTCCTGGATCCCGACGGGCTCAAACTGGAGGGCATGAAGTACGGCGAGCGTCACGCGCGCGCTGCACGACGGAAGAGCCGATGACGTCGACGCCGCCGCGCTCTGGCTATGCGCGCCTGCCGTTCTTCTATGGCTGGGTCATCGTGGCCGTCGTCTTCATCACCATGGGCGTGGCGGTAAATGCGCGCACCGCATTCTCCCTGCTGTTCCCGCCGATCCTCGACGAGTTCGGCTGGGATCGCGGCACGACGGCCGGCGCCTTCTCGTTCGGCTTTATCGTGTCGGCCATCATGAGCCCATCGCTTGGCAGGTTGATGGACAAGCGCGGCCCGCTCGTTGTGAATGAGCTGGGGGTGGTTCTGATCGGTTCAGGACTACTGTTGGCGACGCTGGTGCAGAAGCCATGGCAGCTTTACGCGACACTCGGCATGCTGGTGGGTAGCGGCAGCGTCTGCCTTGGTTACACCGGCCAGGGGTTGTTCCTGCCCAACTGGTTCGTCCGCCGCCGCGGGCTTGCGATGAGCCTCGCGTTTGCCGGTGTCGGCGTGGGCTCGATCATCCTGCTGCCATGGCTCCAGACCATGATCGTGCGCGCGGGCTGGCGAGCCGCGTGCCTCGCGCTTGGCATCCTGGTCCTGGTCCTGCTGCTGCCGCTCAATCTCCTGGTGCGGCGACGGCCAGAGGACATCGGTCTCGAACCCGATGGTGACAGCTTCTCTCGTGTGGGTGCCGTCGGCAGAGCGAGCGCAAACATCGTCGATCCAGCCTGGGTCGCGGTGGATTGGACGCTGGGCCGCGCCGTGCGCACGGGTCGTTTCTGGTGGATCGCAATCGGATATTTCTGCGCGCTGTTCGTCTGGTATGCGGTGCAGGTCCATCAGACGAAATATCTTGTAGAGATCGGCTTCAGTCCCGCGCTCGCCGCCTGGGCGTTAGGAGGCGTCAGCCTCGCTGGCATCCCTGGTCAGATCGCCCTCGGCCATCTGTCCGATCGCATCGGACGCGAGTTCGTCTGGACCGTGGGCAGCCTGGGCTTTGCCGCGACTTTTATCCTGTTGCTGCTGTTGCGGGATTTGCCGACGCCGTTCCTGCTTTACGTCATGATCGCCGCACAGGGAGTTCTGGGCTATGGCATTACCTCCGTGATCGGAGCGATACCGGCAGAGATCTTCCAGGGGCGTCACTACGGCACCATCTTTGGCACATTGATGTTGGCCTCGATTGGTGGCGGCGCCGTCGGACCTTGGTTGACCGGAGTGCTGCACGATGCCACCGGCAGCTACTCGGTCGCTTTTTGGATCGCGATATTTGCCAGCCTGCTCTCCGCAATAGCGATCTGGCTCGCTGCGCCGCGCAAGGTTCGTTTGGTGGCGGGTCGACGTGCACGCGCTGGTTGATCAGAATCCAACGCGATCGCCGCCCTTCAGCTTGAGAATTTCACGTGCCTCCTTTGGGCTGGCGATCTCCAGGCTGAGTTCCTCCAGGATGCGGCGGATCTTCGCCACCTGCTCGGCATTCGACTTTGCCAGCGCGCCGCGACCGATATACAAGCTGTCCTCCAAGCCGACACGGACATTGCCGCCGAGTACGCCAGCCATGGTGGTGAACGCCATCTGATGCCGTCCCGCTGCGAGCACCGACCAGACATAGGCGTCGCCGAACAGCTTGTCGGCGGTTTCCTTCATGAACAGCAGATTGCGCGGATCGGCGCCGATTCCGCCGAGGATGCCGAAAATCGTCTGCACGAAGAGCGGCGGCTCAACGATCTTTTGTTCAAGGCAATAAGCCAGATTGTAGAGATGCCCCACGTCGTAGCATTCAAATTCGAAGCGCGTACCGTGCGCCTTGCCGAGGCGCTCGACGATCCCAGCAATGTCGCGGAAGGTGTTGCGGAATATGTGATCATCCGTGCGATCGAGATACGGCTTCTCCCAGGCGTGCTTCCACGTCTTCACCCGATCGCCGGCGCGCGCGATATTGAAGTTCATGCTGCCCATGTTGAGGCTGCACATCTCCGGCTTCGCCTGCAGCGGTGCTGCCAGCCGATCGTCAAGGGTCATGTTCAGCCCGCCACCAGTGGTGATGTTCACCACGGCATCGACGTTCTGCTTGATCACTGGCAGAAAGCGCATGAATACTGCCGGGTCGGGTGTCGGCTCACCGGTGTCTGGATCACGCGCGTGCAGGTGGATGATCGCCGCACCGGCCTCGGCCGCCTCGATCGAGGATCGCGCAATCTCCTCCGGCGTGATCGGCAAAAAGTCGGACATGCTTGGGGTGTGGATCGCCCCGGTGACGGCACAACTGATGATCACTTTGCCAGCCATGGTCTTCCTCCCGCATCGTTCAGGGCTGCCAATCTGCATCGCCGTGGGGCAGTGGACCAGGGGTCATGGACGCGCCCCGAGGCGCGGTCGTGGGGCCTCTCCCAAGATCACCGCGGTGATGCTATGTTTATGGTGCTCGACGGGGCGTTTAGGGGGCCGTGACGCCCAAGTCGACGTTCCGCGCGGCAACAGCGGAGTTGATGTGGTCGTCTACCCTTGTCACTGAATGGTAAAGTCCCCGTAGCTCAGCAGGATAGAGCACAGGATTCCTAATCCTGGGGCCGTGAGTTCGAATCTCGCCGGGGACGCCACTCGCGCATTGAGGCCGGGCACTATTCCAGATGGCGAAACGGGTTGCAATTTGGCTGCCCTCGCTGAGGCCGCCGTGGGCCACGCGGCCGGATTTCCGTGTCCCCACCACCCGCTGTTCAACGAAGCTGCAAAGACAAGCCTTGGGGAAGGCCGGACCACCGTTTTGCAATGCCTGACGACGAGAGTGCGCCAGTTTGGTCAGCGCGCGCTCCTCGTGCTTGCCGTCTTCGCACTCGTGCCGGCAGCGCTGAGCGAACGGCTGCGAGACGTGCTGCGCGGGTGCTCAGATCTGCGCCGCATCGGCGCCGGCGCCCAGCATATCAGCCACGATGGTCGCGTAGCAGGTGATCCACACCTCGCGAACCTCTTGCATAAAGTCGTTCGGCATCACGCCGCGCCATGTCAAGAACTTCGTCGCTGACAAGCCCGGTCATGCACCATTACGTCAGCCTCGCCCAGCAGGAGGTGTGCCCGCAGCGTCAGCAAATCGGCGGGCGCCCGGACCGGCACCGGCTAGATGCACTATAGCTAGCGTTTCGGTGCCGGCGGCCAGTTCATCGGACAACGCGGCTTCAGCGGCGAGTCCTTCACCGGCGGGGATCAGTGCCGCGACACATCCTGTCGAGCGTGGATCGCCAACCGAGAACACCTGATCTCGTCGCTGCTTGATGGCAGCGATCGGCCGCAGCCGGTGCGTGGGGTACAAATCCCCAAGCCGGGCGGCGGGATGCGCCAATTGGGCAACCCGACCGTGGTGGACCGTCTGGGGCAGCAGGCGATCGCGCGAGTTCTGGAGCCACGGCTCGATCCGACGTTCTCGGGATCGAGCTTCGGCTTCCGCGCCTGACGCAGCGCGCACGATGCGCTGCGTCAGGCGCGGGGATATTCCGCTAGGAACGCCGGCATTCCCATGCGGTCGAGCACGTATTTTAGGCGAGCCTTGCAACGGTCGGTGCGATCGCCATGGGCAATGAACGCACCCATCATGGCGTTACATACGCGCACGGCATCGTCTGGCGGCACGATCACGCCGGTCGGGCGCGCGAAATCATGGTGGCCCCGTGACGCCGCTCAGACCGAGCTGAAAATACACCCCGTACGATCGGCAGGCTGCACCCCCGGACAACGCGATGTCGTTGGTATCTCCAGCACCGCCGCACGTCCGCCGCCATCTAACGCGATATTGAACTTGCGCGGCAGGCCATACAGTTCACTGCATCGTCGGCCAGCAAAATCTTCACTGAGCAGTCCAAGCTTCGCTTGCGCGCTGCAAGCAATCTTCAGGCCGAGGGCGTCTAAACACGGTCGATTTGCAGCGGCGTTGAGCCCGCTCGGCCAACCGGCCTAAGCGCTCAGGCCGAGGGGGTCGTTGTCGACTTTCGTGCGATTTCGCAATATAGCGAGTTGCATGCATGCGGCGAGCGGTAGAGCGTCGGTTCGGCACACAACTTTGTGGTTTGTCGTTGTGGCAGCGCTTGTTGGATGCGCTCCGCCGACTGATGTCATTGATCTAAGTCGGGCGCCGCAGGCGACGCTCGATGCAATGGTGCATGTGCCGGTTCTGCCCCTTGGCCTGCCAGCGCCGCTGGGGGTCGGCTCGGTCGGTCCAATAACCGCCTATGGATGCGGGCAGTCGGCAACGGCTGCTTCCGGCGATGCCGTGCAGCAACTGCAGGTGAAGGCGCTGCGCATGCAGGCGACCGCGGTGGTGGACGTGCTCATCGGTCCGGGCAGTATCATCGGCCCGTGCCAACTGGGCTACAACGCCACCGCAAGCGGCATTGCCGTGGCGGCAAGGGGTGTGCCGCCAACATGGTAATTATGCAAAACTGACATTTCCGTCATTGCCCGCGACCGCGCTTGACCGGCCGCGTGCGTCACTGCCCGTGTCCGACGAAAGATGTGGATAGCCGGCCCAAGGCCCGTCATCACGGCCAGCGCGATAGCCGAACGGCTTAGTCCGTCGCGCTGATCGATTACTCCGAATGCCGCGCATACGCAGAAGATTTTGAAAGCACGCCGCAATGAATCTCACGTAAGCGTGATCTCAGTTGCGCATGCAACCCGGACGCAAAGCTGGTCCGGCACACCGTTGAGGGGGCGATAGCCAGAATGGCTGACATTGGAGTGTCCTTTGTCGATGTGCCGGAATTGCGTCGGCCGATCGAATGTAACCATTTCGCCAGGTGCGAAAGACAGCCGCTCAATACTCATCCTGAATGGATGCCGATCGAACTGGATCTCGGCGATCCGACGTCGCTCGCATTGCTGCAACGGATTGATCTGGCGTGGCCACAGGTGGCATCCGAGCAGCGGGCGCGCTGGCTGGAGTGCCTGCGCGTGACACTGCCGATTAGACCCGTTTCGACCGGCAACATAGCGTTGTTGCCGGGTGGTATCCTCGTTGCACGGCATCCTGAGGCCGTTCTGGTAGGTGATCCGCTGGGAACGGTGGCGTTGCGCTATGCCGAGGCGGATCAGGTCCGTCGGGTGCTCACCGGCCGTCCTGGCGCGGCCAATCTGATGCATGCTGAGGGTGGCGTGCTGCTGCAGCCTTGGCTGCCGGAATTGCCCCCACCGCAGAGCGTCACGATCGTCCCCGAGGCAGGCAACCTGCCGGGCATGGCAGCCTGCACCGGACCGGCCATCATTCAATGGTTCCCTGCAGGCGCGACGGTCTGGCCGCTGGTACCGGCTCCTCCGTTGCTGGCGCTCGCGGCGAGTGTTGCGGCGGTGCCGGTCGGGCAGGACGCGCAACCGGTCCCCCCGGAATTCTGGGACGCTTGTGACAACGATACGCGCCTGCACCTGCTGGCAACCGGCCTCGCCGATTATCTCAGCGAGTTGCTGCCGGCCGAGATCAGCGACGACCTTCGTCTCGCCCTGGCAGATCTCTGCATCAATGGCAGGGACAGTCTCGCGAGCCAGCTGGCGGATGCTCTGGCTGCGGTTCCGGCCTGCTTTCTAGGCAATGCGCAGGTCTGTCCAGGCGAACCGCCGACTTCCTGGCACCTCGGTGCGGAACTACTGCGCCGGGCACGCCGACCGCTCGTGCTGTTAGGCCTCGAAGGCTGCCCTGAGCCGCGCCGTGCGATTGCTGTCTTGCGTGAGGCAATCCAGGACACGTCCGCACTGGTGTTTCATGAGACAATGGATGAGCAAGACGGTGTCACCGCGTCGCTTGGTAGCGATGCGGCGCTGTTCGTCGCGCGCCGGGCCGGGGAAGGCGGGCGCATCGGCGTGTTGCTCGAACCGCAGCTTACGCCACTCGAACTCTACACTCTGGCTGCCGACATTGCGAAAGAGGCGGGCAGTGGCGTGCTCGCTGTGGCCCCGTGTTGGGGCTTCCGCCATCGCATCGCCGCGAACGGGTGGGAGGCCGGCAACGCCGCATGGTTCGGCATGGGCGCCGGCCTCGACGAACTCGATCCGTCGGTCTCCAACTTCGCCGCCGCAGTCTAGGCGGGCTGATGGCGGCCGGAATGGTGCTTGGGCAGGCCGCCGCGCCTGTGGCTCCCGGAAGCGCGCAGAGCGTGTCGGCACGCGGCGTGGGCGGTGCCGGTTTTACAGACCTGATTGCAGGGCTGACGGCAGGTGCGGAGGAGGCGATGCCGCCGCAGCCTGCTCTCACGCCGCCGCCGGCAACGACCCGTGCCAAAGCCGCCGCCGCAACGCCGCTCCAGGGGGAGCATAACGCAGCCGAGTCAGGCCAATCTGATGTTCGGGCACCTGAGGAACCCGGTGCTGCCAAAGCACAACAGGCTCCTGGCAAACCGCGCGAGCAAGCGGGTGCGGCGGAGGTGCCTGCAGTCGTGCCGTTGCCGTTGCCGGCGGCCAGCGTGCCACCGACTGCCTCGGCAACGCCGGCCAAACCATCGTCCTCCGCCAATCGTCACGATGCGCGGTTACAAACGCAGCGAGCGCCAACCGCGACGAGCGGGGACGAAACGCGCACGCCAGCACCCATGTCCGACCACACGGCGAAGGAGCAGCCGGTGCTGCCAGCAACGCCGCCGGACGAGTTGGCGGGGACTGCCGTAACGGCGGTGCGGCCTGCACCTGGACAGCCGCGTGCCGGCGACGCGGAGCCCATGCCAACGCGGCCGGTCGGTGCTGTCGGAGACCTGTTGCAGGCACAGCCTGGCGAGCCGGCACAGAAGCAGCAGCCTGCCGTGGTCGCCAGCGATGCCGGACCTTCACCCGTCGTCGCGTCTGCGCCGCATGCCGCGCCGCAAATCGCCGGCGTGGAGCGCACCCAATCCGAATCTCCCACACTGCCCGCGCGTGCAGCGGCCGAAGCCACCGCAACAGTGGCGGCGCGGATCGGACGCGCCATGCAGGACGGCACTCACGTGCTCACCATGCAACTTCATCCCGCCGAGTTGGGTCGGGTCGAGGTCAGGCTGTCGTTCCACGACAGCGGGGTCGGCGTGCAGATGACGGTGGATCGGGCGGAGACCTTCGATGCCTTCTCGCGCAATCGCGGGGAGATGGAACAGCATCTAGCCGATTCCGGGATCAACCTGGGCACCGGCGGGCTTGATCTGCGGTTCGGTCAGCAACCGGACCACTCTCCACAACCGTTCGCTCCCGTCGTCCGCATCGCGCTCCCGGCCGATGCGCAGCCATCCAACCAGCCCACCTCGTCACTATCGGCACACGACGGGATGATCGACATTCTTGCATGAGGTTACCATGAGCACCGTTGCACCGACCACCGCGGCTTCGTCCCTGCTGAACACTCTGAGTGCCACACCTGCGAGCACCACTGTCGGGGCGCAGGCCAACGATCCCCAGATGAATGAATTCCTGCAGTTGCTGACAGCGCAACTGCAGAATCAGGATCCGACCTCGCCGACCGATCCCACGCAGTTCGTGTCACAGCTCGCGCAGTTCTCCACCGTTGAGCAGCTCGTGCAGAGCAACACCAAACTGGACACCATCTCCCAGACGTTGTCGGGACTGGCGCTCGGGCAATATTCGGGATTGATCAACCACACTGTCAGCGCGTCGACGACATCGATTACGGTTCCGACCTCGGGCAGCCAGTCACAAATGGCGTTCAACGTTACTGCCGCGAATCTGTCCGGCGTCCATGTCCAGATTGCCGATGCGTCAGGCAATCCGGTGCGCAGCATACCCGTAACCGGCAGCACCGGAGCGGTTGCGTTCGACGGGCTCAGCGACAGTGGGCAGCCGCTGCCGGCTGGTCAGTACGGCGTTTCGTTGGTCGGCATGACGAGCCAGGGCACGTCACAGTCGGCCGGCACTTTGACCACCACCGGCACTGTGTCTGGCGTGTTGCAGGGTTCGAACGGTGGCTGGCTGCTTCAGTTCAACGACGGCCGCACGGTAGATGCGTCAACAGTCAGCACGGTGTCGTAATCAGCCGTACAGCAGTCTCGTAATCAGCACGTCCCGGATGCTGTTTGGCTGTAATGCAGCGACACAGTCGAGCAGCGATGCCTTGACGACAAGCGGATCGGTGTGTCCTGGCTGCAGCACGCGGCGCTCGGCCATGATCAGCAATCGGCGCATCATCGCCTCCTTCAGCCGCGGCTCCAGGCCCTTGAGTTCGTTCGCCGCGCCTGGAGCAACCTCCAGCGTAATGCTGATGACAACATAGGAAAGCTGTTCTCCGTCCTCGGGCAAATTGATCGTGAAGTCGCCGAGTGAGAGGAACGCCGGCTTGGCCACTTCGTGCTGTTCCGCCGCGACGGGCAGCACGACGGCAGGACCACACATGCCGAGCAAGACAAGCGAGACGAGACGAAACGGACGGATCATGCGGCGCGCTCCAATGCTCAGAATGGTGAAATTCGGTTGAGCACATCCTGTCCCCAGGTCGGCCGTTGCAGATCGGACGAGATGCCACGCCCGCCATAGGCAATACGCGCCTCGGCGATCTGGTTCGATGAGATCGTATTGTTGGAGAGGATGTCCTCCGGCCGCACGATGCCGCGGATCTGCAACTGGCGCAGTTCGTTGTTCAGCCGAATTTCCTGACTGCCGGCGATCTCGAGATTCTTGTTCGGCAATACCTGCACGACAGTGGCGGCGACATTGACCACGAGGTTCTCACTCCGCTTGATGTCGCCCTGGCCGGCGGTGCTGTCATTGCCTGTGGTGTTGATCACCGGACTGGTGGTGTTGAGCAGCGGGAAGATGCGTGAGAGCGCCGCCCCCATGGTGGTGGTGTTGGGGATCGTCAATGCGTTCGCGGTGGTGCGGCTGAGGGTGGTCTGGTTGGCGAATTCGGCCTGATCCTGCAGGTTGACTGAGACGGTCAGCAGGTCGCCAAGGCTGCGCGCGCGTGGATCGCGAAAGAATGTCTTGGATCCCGGCCGCCATAGCGACCCCTGGCTTGCAGGAGGCAGCGGCGGCACATCGGCGGCCGCAATGGTTTGCGCATCGGGCGAAGTTGGCGGAATCTGGCCCATCGTGCCCGGACTGCTGAAGTTCGGCGGCTTCTGGAAGTGATCCAATGTGTCGCAACCAGCCAGCAGCATGGTGCAGGCGAGTGTCGTCATTCCCAACTTCGACATGCGCGTCTTGGCTCCAGCGTGCAGGCCGAGCGTGGCCGTCCGTACGTTAGGCGAAGGCGCGGATGGCCGAGCCGGACCTGGCCGTAGCGATTCAATCGGCATTGCCCGCTTCATTGCCCGCTCCGAATTTCGACCATGCCATCGCCGACCACGGTGCCGCGGATGGTGCGTGAGGTCATCGTGTTGAGGACGCGGATTTCATCGCCGACCGCGCCGGCCTCCAATGCACGCCCGGCCAGCTCGAGCGACAGCGCGCCATCCTTCCAGACAACGTTGACCGGCGTATTGGATTTTACTGCGGAGCGCGGTCCCACGTCGCGTTCCGACAGCACACGTCCATCGGATAACCGGCGCTTTACCTCGAGGCCGATCACGGCCTGGCTGGCGGGCACCGCATCGGACACCGGACGAACAGGTGCGTGCGCCACCACATCCTCGGCGCGCACCGTGTCGCCCGGCATCAGCGTCCGAGTGGCGTGCCACACATCGTCCGCGAAAGCCGGCACGGCAGCCGCCAATATCAGAAACGCCGCAGCTGATGTCTGCATGATTTGCATGTCGCTACCCTCAGCGTATCTGTGAGGTGGTCTGCATCATCTGGTCGGCGGCCTCGATGACCTTGCTGTTCAGCTCGTACGCCCGCTGCGCCTGGATCAGCGAGGTGATCTCCTGGACCACGTTGACATTCGAGGATTCCAGATAGCCTTGGCGGACCATGCCAAAACCTGGATCACCCGGCAGACCCTGGATCGGGTCGCCCGAAGCCTCGGTCTGCACGAAATTGTTGCCGCCTTGCGCCTCAAGGCCTGTTTCATTGGCGAACAGATAGAGGTGCAGTCGTCCGACAGTCTGCTGTTTGCCGTTCGCGGCCGTGACGACGATCTCGCCAGCCTGGTTGATCGTCACATCGCGCGCGTTCGGATCGATTGTCGTGCTCGGTTCAACTGGAAAACCTTCATTGGTGACGAGCTGGCCAGTGGATGAGGTCTTGAAGCTGCCGTCGCGCGTGTAGGCGACGTCGCCGCTCGGCAAGAGCACGCCGAAATACCCACGACCGTCCACTGCGACGTCGAGTTTGTTACCGGTCTCGGTCAGGCTGCCCTGCGTCACGATGCGGGTGGTACCTGCGTTGCGTACTCCGAGGCCGAGCTGTGTGCCGGTCGGCAGCACGGTGCCGGTTTCCGATGAAACTGTACCGACGCGTGCGTTGGACTGGTAGAGCAGATCGACGAATGCCGCCATTGAGCGCTTGAAGCCCGTGGTACTCACGTTGGCGATGTTGTTGGATATGACTTCGACATTGGTCTGCTGGGCTTGCATGCCGGTTGCGGCGATGCCGAGGGCTCGCATCATGGTGGTTGGCTCCTACGCTCAGGAGGGTTTGCCGAGAGCTTCGATCATCTTGCTCTCGCGGTCGTTGTCGTCACTCAGCAACGTCTGCAGCCGCTCATAGGCGCGGCTGAGTTCGGTCATGTTGGCGATCTCCTTCACCGGCTGCACGGTCGAGCCTTCCAATGATCCTTGCACCAGACGCGCAGTCGGGTCGCCGCTGTCGACCGGCTGCATCGCGGCGGGTGACGCGGTGAAAAGGTTGTCGCCACTTTTGCGCATCGCCAGCGGATCGCTCGAGCGGAAGATGCCGATCTGGCCTACGTCCTGCGGCTGATTGTTCACGCGTACGGTTACGGTACCGTCGCCTTTGATCTCGACCTGCTGGTAGTTCTCGGGAAGTTGGATCGGTTGGCCATCGCCGGACTGCACCGCATTGCCATTGGAGTCGAGCAGTGTGCCATCGGTTCCGGCATGCATTCGGCCATCGCGAGTATACAATGTGCCCTGAGGCGTGGTGACCGCGAGGAACGCATCTCCCTGAACGGCAACGTCGAGTGGATTGCCGGTCGGCTGGATGGGACCATTGGTGTGGTCGATGTAGGTGGCGCGGTCCTGCACGAAGGCGACGCTGTCGTCGCCGCCGGTCCGACTGATATAGGACTGGAACAACTGCCGGTCTGCCTTGAAGCCGGTCGTATTTGCATTCGCGACATTGTTGGCGACGACTTCGAGCTGCCGCTCCAAGGCGACCTGGGCTGACAACGTGACGTAGGCAGGCGCCTCCATTGCTCAGGATCCTTGTTGCTGGGTTGGTGTGGGGGCGAGCAATCGCTCGATGCGTTCGGCGTGATCGAGCGCATCGCGAACGGCCTCGCCGGTGTTCGCCGTGCCATTGGGTGGTGGCACGACCGAGAGCAGGTTGTTGGGCTGATCGGGCAGTGTCGGCAGGTTCTTGTCCGGCGTGCCGCCAGACAGCGCCAGGGCGAGCGCGTAGCGCTCCGCAACGTCGTTGCGTGCGTCGCCGGCGACACCGGCATCCGCCAGCAACTCGACATAGGCTGCTGCTGCGTCGCGCCAGCTCTCCGCCTGGAACAGCAGCCCGGCGCGGCGCTGCTTGTCGGCAAGGTCGGTCAAGCCGTCGAGCCTGTGCGCGGCATCGGCGAAGCGCCCGAGCCTGGCCAGCGCGGTACTCGCAATGCGGCGCGGTTCATCACCATCCTGCATGCCTGGCAGCGTTGTGAGCGCGAAGTTCGGGTCACCAGCGCGCGCTTCGGCCGCGGAGCGCAGCAGCCGCGCGGGGGCTTCGGATGCCGTGGCGTCTGACAACTGACGCAGCAGGTCCACCGCGGCCGCGGGAACACCCGTGGCCAGCATGAGTCGCGCCGCTCCCACACGTATATCGTCGCCTTTCGCACCCGGCGTGGCATAGCCTTCGTAGCGCCAGTAGAGTGCGAGGCGGACGGCGGGGTCGGGGAGGGAACCGGCGACAGGTGCGTCGGCCAGCAGGACGCGCAGGATCCGCGCAGCCAGTCCGGCGCCGCGACTGTCGCGGATCCGGCTGCTGGCGGGGCCAGCCGTCTCGTCTGCGACCGCCAGAGCCGAGGCATAGTCGCCGAGCCTGAGCCGGCGTTCGGCATAGTTCTCTGCGGCTTCCTGTCCCACAGGTTCGGAGCGATAGGTGCGGGCAATATCGGCCAGGATTGCTTCGCTCCGATCCGCGTCCGGTGGGTCCTTCGCAACGCGTAGAGCGGCGAGCCGCGCCTTGGCGATCAGGCCTGGGGCAGTGTGGTCATGCACTGCCGCCTTCTCGAGGAAGCCGCGCTCCTCCTCTGGATCGCCGCCCAGGCGGGCGATGCGCGCTTGCAGGAGGAATCGCCCGGCCTCGTCTTCGGGAATCCCCACGTCCGTGTTTCGCAAAGCTCCGGCCATGACTCGAAGCGAGGCAAGGTTGTCACCCGCGGCATCGGTGATACGGAATACGACAAGCTCCAGCAGCGGCTCGGGCACAAGCCGCAGCGCAGCCGTTGCCGCTGCCTCGGCGTTGCTTGCGACAGTGTCTGCATCACCGGCAGCGGCGGCGGTGAGGGCGCGCCAGATGGGGGCATCCGGTGTCTGGCAGTCGGGAGAAATGGCGGGCATTGGCGCGGCGGGATCGAGCGGCTCGCGCTGCAGCAGGCGCGCGATACCGCCGGTCGCCGTCAGTCGCTCGCGGTCCTCTGGGCGGACATCGCCAGCCAGCGCCTCAGTGGCGACACTGAAGCTTTCACCGGGCAGCCCATTGAGCAGATAGAAGTCTGCCAGTTCAGCCATCGCCGCCGAACTATCGTGCGTCGTAGCAATCTGGCTGCGCAGCTCCTTCAGCGTGGCGACGAAGGTGCCGTGGCCCATCCAACCCGAGGGGTCGAATTGCGGCGGACAGACTGGGGGAACCGACGCCGCCTTCGGTGCGTCGCTCTGTCCGGCGATACTTTGGAGCGCAGGCGAAACGGGTGGCGGTGACCCAGACTTCGGCGTGGACTGTCTCCCGTTCAGGATTGCCAACTTGGCAGTGAGGGCTTCGCGCAACTTCTCCAATTCAAGCGGGGAACCTTGTGTGGTCGTCGACGGCTTCGCAGTGGCGGCGGATTGCTTCGGGCTCTCCTTTATATCCAGTCTCAGCTGGGTTCTTTGCGAAACCGGCGACGCGGTGCAGTTGCAGGCAAAGTGGATCACCACGACAGTGCCATCGGAGTCGTCGCGAAGATCGATCCCGGCCACCTGGCGCAGGGTCACCTTGGGCGGAGGAACCACATGGGTGCCCAGGGGGAAATGCAGCTCGACACCGCCATCGAATGCCTGGATCGTCGGCTCGGCCGTATGCTGAAGCCGGATCACAACTCGGCCCAACGTTGCGGTCCTTGGAAAAACCGTCAGCTTGGCCGTGGGAGTTGTGCCGCGTGCGGCGCTGGCCGAATGCGACGCAAGCCATGCCAGCAGCAGCGCGCCGCAAAAGCGGGCGAGGATACGGATCACGCGGCGCCCTCCGGCTTTGTCCGGGTGCTGCGCGCGGTTTCGGTGAGAATTTGATCGAGCTCCTCGAAGCTCGGCTGGAAGCGCATGGGTACTGACTTCCGGCCCACCTCGACCGCGAGTTGCGGGCCGAGCCCTTCAAGATGCGAGGTGATCACCTGACGCACCACGCCGAACATCACACACTCTTCCTGCAGCACGGCGCGCAGGCGGGCGGCGATGGGGCCAACCAGGCCATAGGACAGGAAGACGCCGAGAAACGTGCCGACCAGCGCGGCGCCGATCATATGGCCAAGGATGTCGGGCGATTCATTGATGGCGCCCATCGCCTTGATGACGCCCAACACCGCAGCGACGATACCCAGGGCCGGCAGAGCGTCCGCCATGGTCGAGAGCGCATTGGGAGCGCGCAGCTCGTCGTGCTGACGGGTGTCGATCTCGTTGTCCATCATCTCGCCGACCTTGTGCGGGTCGGTGAAGTTCAGCGTGATGGCGCGGAACACGTCGGCGAGGAACGTCACCAGACTGGCGTCGCTGCACAGCCGCGGGTAGCGAGTGAACAGCGACGAGTTGGCGGGCGTCTCGATATGGCGCTCCAATGCCAGGTTGCCCTCCTGGCGCGCCACTCGGACCAGCAGGTAGACGAGGCACAGCGCGTCGACGTAGTCGCGCTTGCCCCAGCAGGGGCCGGTGGCAATTTTTCGCATGCCGCCTATGATGGCCTTGACGGTGCCGATCTCGTTGCTGACCAGCAGCGTCATCGCGCCTGAGCCCAGGATAATCAGCAGCTCCGGCCCCACGGCATCGAAGACCACAGCAAAGCTGCCGCCCTCGATCGTGTAGCCAACGCCAATTGCCGCAAACACCCCGGCTATTCCGATCAATTGCCACATGGCCGATTTTTCGCGCCTGTATGCTCGTTAGACCAGCGCATTTCGCGCCGCGAGGCAATCTTTAGCATTTCGCATGACCCGAAGCTAGTGTAGAATTTCGCAGAAATCGGAAAACAGGAGAACCTGATGGTGTTCCGAGTTCCCGGGTCTGACGCGGTGGCAGCCGGCGCGCAGGTGGGGCGGCTGTCCGCCGACCCCGCAGTGCTGGCCGCGATGCGTGGAACGAGCGCCGCCACCGGGGCGAACTTCGATATGCTGCTGTCATACGCGGCGATGGAGAGCGGGATCAATCCGGCCGCTCATGCCAGCACATCCTCAGCCAGTGGCCTCTATCAGTTCACTGAGCAGACTTGGCTCAATGCAGTGCGCGAATACGGTGCGGCACATGGGCTGGGCGCCGAAGCAGCGCTCGTGACGCGGCAGGGCGGCCAGTTGACGGTCGATGATCCGGCGGCGCGGCAGCGCATCCTGGATCTTCGCAATGATCCCAAAGTATCAACCGAGCTGGCGACCGAGCATCTGCGCAATTTGGCGGATATATTGACCCCTGTGCTCGGCCGCTCGCCGGATCCGGCGGAAACTTATCTCGGGCACTTTCTCGGCGCCGGAGGGGCAACGCAGGCGTTGCAGGCGTTGCAGGCCACGCCGAACCGGCCGGCGGCCGATCTGCTGCCGGCGGCGGCGGCGGCCAACCGGGCGATGTTCTATTCACCGAACGGAACGCCGCTGACGATGAGCCAGTTTGTGCAGAACATCCGTGACCGGGTGCAGCGGACCTATGCATCGCTGGGCGCTGCAATGCCGGCCTCGGTGGTGCTCTCCACAACCGGAAGCAAGGCCGACGCGTCGGAGGCTGGCACGACAGGGTGGGGTTCCAGTTCACCCTCGCGCAGCGCATCGATGCCGCAGCGCATGCTGCTGGCGACGCTGGCGGAGGTGTTCACCCGCATGGACCGTCCGGCCGATCGTTCGCGCCGGCAGCACGGGTTGCCGCAGGCAGTGGTCTCGGCGCTAGGCTCCGCGGCACCCAGCTAGTTAACGCTTACGTAACAAAATCCCACGACGATGCCGCGACGACATTCGAAGCGGGCCGCCTCGACGGACACCTCCGCCCGCAACGAGACTGCGCCGTCGTTGTCGGAGGCCCTGTCATGCATGTTTTTTCTGCGCGGCCTCGATGCTGAGAGGCCCGCTCTGCGCAACTGCCGTCGCGCCTTGCCTTGCTTTCGCGCCCGCTTTGGCTCAGCAGCCGATTACGACACCGACCCAACAACGGCGTGGTGCGGACGGGGTGTTGCACATTGGAGCCACCTATTCAACGTCAATAATCTAGGGCACGCCTAATACGGCCGCCTCGACATCGGTGACCACTGCCGCGGGCAGTCGCGTATTTTCAAAACATTTTCACAGGGTTTGTGACCACCCCGGTCGAGCGGGCGGGATTTCGCGCTGCGCCGCCGTTCCATAAGCGGCATGACACCTCGTCCTGTGGTGCCGACCTTCACAACGTCGGCCGCCGGACATCAAACACTTTTATAACTCTCGGTAGCCAGTAGCGACAGCCGGGCTAGTACCCACTATCGTTGGGAGCGCGAGTCACGCCGACATTGTCAACTCGAGAAGCGAGACGAGCAATCTCGTTCGATGGAGCGAACTTTGTCCCAGATTGCTTCGTCGCTGCGCTCGCAATGACAGCACTCATGTCTCGCTGTTCTATAAGCCCGGATACCAAGGTAGCGCGGGAAGCACCGCGCTCCATCAGATGAAATCGAGTTCCGCGTGCAGCGCGCCTGATGCGCGCAGCGTGTTCAGCACCTGGATCAGATCACGCGGGCCAAGGCCCAATGCGTTCAGCCCATCCACCAGTTCGCGCAGCGTAACACTGCGCGACAGCATGCGGAGCCGGCGATCCGCGTGGGTATTCACGTCGATCTCCGTGTTGGGCACCACGACCGTCTGACCGTTGGAAAATGGTCCAGGCTGACTGACCTGAGGCGTCTCGGTCACCCTGACCGTGAGGTTGCCGTGTGTGATTGCCACCGGATCAAGCTTGACCTCGGCGCCCACTACGATCGTGCCGCTTTTCTCGTCGATCACCACGCGCGCCGGGGTCTCGGGTCGCACCTCGATCAGCTCGACCTGCGCCAGCAGTTCGGTCACGCGGTGGCTGAACGCCGGCGGAACGTGCAGATCCACGGTGCCGAGATCGGACGCGACGGCGGTGCCTTCGCCAAACCGCGCGTTGATCGCCTGTTCCATGCGAGTTGCCGTGGTGAAGTCGGGCGAGCGCAGCGCGAGGCGGACCGATGTTAGATCGTCCAGCGTGTTGGCCACCTCGCGTTCGACGGTGGCACCGCCAGGAACGCGTCCCGATGTCAGCACGCCCTGCTTGACGCTCTGCGCCTGGCCGACGATGACGATGCCGCCGACCACCACTGGGCCCTGCGCGACAGCGTACACCTCGCCGTCGGCACCCATCAGAGGCGTGACCATCAGCGTGCCGCCGGTCAGCGACTTGGCATCGCCCAGCGACGAGACCTGCACATCGACCGGCGAGCCTTGCCGCGCGAACGCCGGCAGCGTCGCCGTCACCACGACAGCTGCGGTGTTGCGGGTCTGCAATTGCAGGCCGTTCACGTTCACGCCCATCCGCTCAAGCATCGCGCTCAGCGATTGTTGGGTGAACTGCGAGTTGCGCAGGGTGTCGCCAGTCGATTGCAGGCCGACCACCAGGCCATAACCTACGAGCTGATTGGTGCGGACGCCTTCGATCGACACGAGGTCGCGCAGCTTGATCTGGGCTTGAGCAGAAGTGACGAGGAGCAGCAAGGCAGCGGCAGCACCGATCGCCACGCGCTTGATCATCCGACGTTGTCTCATCACGTGCGCCTCCACTGCGCTCAGCTCGTCAGTGTGGGCAGGTAGTGCGTCAGCGTCAGCTGAGAGATCTCTGCAGTGATCGCGTAGGTTGCCTGCAGCTGCGTCTGCAACGTCGACAGCGTCGTGGCATCGGCGGTGGTGTCAGCCTGTTCGAATCCCAAAATCTGCTTCTGTGTGGCGTTCGCGGCCGCCTGTTGCTGGTCGGCGACATTCTGCAGAGCAGCCTGGGTGACGCCCAGCAAGCCCTGCTGCGTCGTCAGCTCATTCTGCGCCTGGCCGATCAGAGCGCTGGCCTGCGTCTGCAATGCGGCCTTGGCGCTGTCGTCGAGCTGGCTCGGCGGGGCGCCGAGCATGGTCAGCATCGACAGACCTTGCATCAGGTCGCGGAATCCCTGTTGGTTGCCGTTGACATTGTATTGCAAGGTCTGGGTTGCGCCGATCAGCAAGGTGGTCGGCTTGCCATCATCCGGAGCGGTATAGAAAGCTCCGCCGTAGTTCAGCGCCGGATTGCTGTTGGTGTCGTTGAACACGCTTGCGAGTCCGTTCGGACCACTGATGAAGCTGTTTATGTCGCTCGCCGTTAACGGCCCACCTTTGACGCTGACCGCCGTGGCCAGAACGCTGTTCACCGTTGCCAGCGGGCCGCCGGCGGCATCAGCCGCCTGCATTGGTGCGGTGTTCGTGTTGTCGCCGGCGAACAGCGAGCTGCCTTCGTACTGCGTGTTCAGCTGGCTGATTACCTGGGCCATGGAATTCTGCGCCTCATTGGCGAGCACCGACTGGCCCTGGCCGTTGCTCGAGTCCGGAGTGAGCGCATCGTTGACGATGCTCTGAACGGCCGTGCCGACCGCACTCAGCGCCGTCTGCGTCGCATCCAGTCGTCCGAGCGCGTTGGTGACCGTGGTCTGCAACGCGGTCTGCTGATCCGACTGGGCGTGCAGCTGGTATAGCAATGCCGCATTGCCGCCGAGTGGGCCGAGCGGATCGGTCTTGCGGCCAGAGGCGATCTCGGTCGTGATCTGGTTCATCTGCGTCTGCATCGACTGGATCTGCCAGCTGTTCCGCAGCATGGAACCCAACGTGGAAATGCCGCCAATCATTGCCGTCGCTCCGTCAGTTCAACGCATTCAGTGCGTCGAGCATTTTCGCTGCCGCCTGTAGCACCTGTGCGCTCGCCTCGAAGGTGTGCTGTACGAGGAGCAGCCGCTGCATCTCGTCGTCCACGTTCACGCCTGTGGCGTTGGTAAGCGTGGACTGCGCATCCTGCATCTGCTGGGTCCGGGTGGTGTTGTTTTCGGTCCACGTGGAGAGCGCAACTTGTTGCACGCCTGCGATCTGCGACGCGGCATTGCTGAGCGTCATACTCCCCGGCAGACCAGTGGATGTGCCGTATGACTGAGGCTGCTGCAATGCATTGACGAAGCCAAGCACGGTGCTGTTGTTGCCGGCAGGCCCCTGGGCGATGGCTTGTGCGCCGTCTCGGATACGCCAGTATTGGCCGCCCTGTGTGGGATCCAGCGCGGCATTGACCTGAATTTTCCCGGCGAGGCCGGAGATCGCTGAGGGGTCGGTCGGATCAAGTGCGGCGCCCGCCGCTGTGAAAACGCCGGTCTGGCCTGCCGTCACTGAAGGGTCATTCTGCTGGAAGGCGGTGATGAGATTGCCAGCCATCTGATCGAGCTGATTGGCGAAACCCGGCAACGTGACGTCGCGCAATTGCAGATTGGCGGCGATGCTGCCGGTCTGCGACATCTGGATCGGAGCCCCGTCCACCGTGACAGCCGAGAGGCCGGCGGTCTGCGACGCGCCGATGCTGGGTGAGGCGTTGAAGGTCAATTTGTGCTCGGTCCCGCCCCATAGCGTCGTGCCCTGATCGGTGGTCACGATGACGGCGTTGTTGTCGGACTGGAACACCTTGATCGGCAGGTTCTGCGAGAGACTGGCCAGCAGGTTGGCACGCGTATCCTCGAACGGGGCGATCGAATCGCCGCGCGCCGCTGCTCGCTGGAGCTGGGCCTCGTTCTGCGCGAACTGGTCAAGCGTTGCGTTTACCGAGGTGACGCTCGAGGCGATGCCCTGATCGGCCTGCTCGCGCGCGCCGGCGATCGCCGAGTTCGAGGCTCTGGAACGTGCGGGTCACGTTCTGTGCCGCAGCAACGGTCTGCGCCTGTGCTGTCGTACTGTCGGGAGTGGACGACAGTGTGGTCAGTGCCTGCTGGAACGCCGACAGCACCGACGGCAACGAACTGTTGTCCGCCGGCTGGCCGACGTTCTGCACGTAGGAGCCGAGTACGTTGACCATCTGCTGGCTGTACGCCTGCGCGCCGGTCGCCTGGTTGGCGGCATCGGCTGCCACCGCATCGCCGAGACGCTGCACGATGCCGGCGACGACGCCCATGCCGACGCCGCCGGCCACCAGTTCGGACTGCGGCAATTCGCGATCCACGTAGCCCGGCGTGCTCGCATTGGCCACGTTGTTGGCGATCAGATCCGACTGTCTCTGGGACATGTCCAGCGACGAGGCGGCGATCAGCATGGCTCCTTGAATAGACATCAGCCGTTCAGGTGGTTGACCACATCAAGCATATCCGTCGCGCTCTTGATCACCTGAGCGTTGGACGAGTAGGCGCGCTGGGTCTCGATGAGGTTGGTGAGCTCGCTTCCGAGATCGACGTTGGAGCCTTCGAGCGCACCGCCTTCGGTGGTGCCAGTGGGGCCCTGACCTGCCTGGAAAAGCTGTGGCACGCCGGCTCCTGGCGACAACGCATAGGCGCCCCCCGAAACCGGCGTCAGCGAATCCGGGGCAGGCACCGTCGCAAGATCGAGCTGATAGATCGGTCGCGTCGAGCCGTTGGTGAACGAGGCCACTACCTGACCGTCATTGCCGATGGTGACGCCTTGCAGCAGGCCAAACGCGTTGCCGTTCTTGCTGATCGACGACGTGGTGTAGGCGCCGTCGAGCTGTGTCATGCCGCCGGGCGTATCAGGTGAGCCGATGGTGATCGGCAGTGCCTGGCCGCTCCCCGTCGTGATGGTGAGCGTACCGGCGGTGGCGTTGTAGGTGCCCGCCGTTGCGTTCACCGATTGCAGCATGCCGGCATTCGGACCAGTAGACTCAAACGCCAGCGTTGCGGTGCCGACCGGAGTGGTGGGCGTCGCCGAAGCGGAGTCGAAGACGTTCATCGTCCAGGTGTTGCTGGGCGGGCTTCCCGCGGTGGCCGGCACCGTTGGCGTAAACGAATATTGCAGCGACTGCGTCGCGCCAAGCGGGTCGAAGTATTCCACTGTGCTGGTCGAGGGCGCCGGAGGTGCCGCAGAGTAGGCTGTATCCGCACTCGGCAGATTGGCGGTGAACGTCATCTGCGTGGTGGGTGTGGCCTGCGCGGACAAATTGGCAATGTTCACCGTTGAGAGGTCGTTCAGTGTGTTGGCGGCCCCACCGATCGGCGCGCCTGCCTGGGTAAGTGGCAATCCCTGTAGATAGTAACCTCCGGTGTTGACCAGGTTGCCGTTGGCGTCGGGTCGGAACGATCCGGCCCGCGTCAGCAGATAGTTGCCCTGGCTGCTGTTGACCTTGTCGTTCACCACGAGGAACCCGGCGCCGTTCACGGCAACGTCGGTCGCGACACCGGTGGTCTGAATTTGCCCGGCCTTGCTGATGTCCATCTCGGTGAGGGCCTGGGAGCCAGCCAGTACGGAGGAGCCTGAACCGCTGGCACTCGATGCGAGGACCATGCTCTCGAATTGCGTGTCGGCTTCCTTGTAGCCGACAGTGGAGCTGTTCGCGACGTTGTTCGAGATATTGGACAGGGCGGCCGCCTGGGCATTGAGCCCAGCCAGGGAGGAGTTGATGGCGGTGAGTAGGCTCATGGTGTGCGAAGTCTCCGGGTCATGGTGTCGTTATGTCGGCGATTTGTCTTGCGACGGAGTTTCAGGTTCTCCGCGCAGCACGGTGACGGCGATACGGCGGTTGCGTGGATCGGCGGGGGTCTGCGGCAGAAGCAGATCCATTGCGGCGCGGCCTTCGACGCGCACTATGCGATTGGATGCCAGCCCATCGGCCTCGAGCTGGCGGCGCACCGCATTGGCGCGGTCGGCGGATAGTTCCCAGTTGGTATAGAGGCCGCGCTGCATCATCTGGCCGTCGGTGTGACCGGCGAGGATCACCTTGTTCTGCACGGTCTGGAGCACCTGGCTGATCACCATGAGGATGCGCGAGAGTCGCGATGTCGGATCGGCACTGCCCGGGGCGAACATAGACTTGCCGTCGCGATCGAAAATCTGGATGCGCAGTCCCTCCGGGGTCATCTCAATTGAGAGATTGTTGGCGAGATCTCGCAGCTCGCCCTGCCGAATCATGCGTTCCAGTTCGGCCTTCAACGCCTCGAAGCGCTGGCGCTCCAGGCGGTCCTGGACGGCGCGCGCATCGGGTGACGTCGTCGTCTGGGTGTTGTCGCGTGCGTGCGGATCGCCATTGCGCCCCTTGGGAGCGAGCCGTTCGGCTTTCTGCATCGCCTGGTCAATCATCGACTTGCCGCCGTTCAGCACGCCGTTGCCGGCGGGCAGGTCGATCAGCGACGTGGTACTGAAGTATTTCGCGATGACGGCGCGCTGCGTCTCGGTTGCGGACGATACCAGCCACATGATTAGAAAGAACGCCATCATCGCCGTCACGAAGTCGGCGTAGGCCACCTTCCACTGCCCGCCGTGTGCCGCTTCGTCTGCGTGCCCGCCACGTCGACTGCGTCCGTTGCCCCCGCTCATGTCTGACACACAATAACGACGTAACTGCGGGGGTGGCTCTTCACCCTCGCCGCATCCCGCGAGGGGAGGGGGAGGACGGTATGGCTAAGTCGCATCGTCTGGCTCCTCGCCATGTTCGAGCAGGAAAATCCGCCCTTCTTCGGCAAGGCGCTTGGCGAGCTGGATGATCTCCGCCTGCGCTTCCTCCACCGCCTTCTTTCGTGGCGTGGGCATTGTCTCGATCTCGTCGCGCAACATGTTGGCGGCGCGTTCCGACATGCCCGACAGGAACAGCTCGCGGATCGCTGGTGCAGCCGCAGATAGCGCGACGGCCAGCTTCTCCACCGCACATTCGGAGATCAACACGCCGAGCGTTGCGGGGTCGACGCGGACCAGGTCGTCGAATGTAAACATCATCTTGCGGATCCGGGCCGCCGCCTCCGGCTCAGCTTCCTCCAGCGCCGCCAGCACACGGGCTACCAGCGCGCGATCGGAGCGGTCGAGCAGGTCTGCCAGTACCGATGTGCTGTCATGGCCTTCGGCGCCGCCGAATGAATCGACCAGATCGCGTTCCAGCGTCTGCTCGATATCGGCCAGCACCGTGTGATGGATGCTTTCCATTCGCACCATGCGCAACGCGACCTCATCGGCGAGAGGTTCCGGCAATGATGCCATGGCGCGCGCGGCGTGTTGCGGCGGCAACCGGCCGAGGATCATCGCCACAGCCTGTGGCGACTCGTCGCGCAGGTAGTTCACCAGCGCGGGGATTGGTAACTTGCCAAGTCTGTCCCACACAGCGCCGCTGTCCGGCCCTTTGATGTCGCCCATGATCTCGGCGACCTTTTCGGGCGGCATGATGCGCAGCAGGATCCGTTCGGTGCCTTCGGCCGTGCCGAGTACATTGCCGGTGCGGCCGACCTCCTCGCGGAACTCGCCGACTGTCTGCTCGACCAGTTCCATCGGCGTACGTCCCAGTCGCGCCATCGCGTGGCTGACGCGACGAATCGCTGCTTCATCGAGCCCCGCGAACACGCGCTGCGAGCGTTCTTCGTCCAGGGCAAGCATGATGATCGCCGCCTTCTCCAGCGGCCCATGACTCCGCGGACCATCATCGCGGCGGACCACCGCACGCGAAACGGTCGAGCTCACGCCACGAAACTCCGCACCAGCGAGCCAGCCACCATTTCCCAGCCGCTGACCAGAACGAAGAAGATCAGCTTGAACGGCAGGCTCACCACGACAGGCGGCAGCATCATCATACCCATGCCCATCAGAATCGAGGACACGACGATGTCGATCACCAAGAAAGGCAGGAACAGCAGAAAGCCGATCTGGAATGCCTTCGACAGCTCGCTGACCAGAAACGCCGAACACAACACGCGCAGTGGCACTTCTTCGCCGGCCTTCGGTGCATCGGGAGCCTTCAGGCCTGCGAGGTCCCGGAACAGCACGATGTCCTTCGCGCTGGTATTGGCCGTCATGAAGTTGCGGAATGGTTGCGTGCCGCGGTCGAGGGCCTGCTCCTCGGTGATGGTGCCATCGACCAGCGGCTGCACGGCTTCGCGATAGGCGGTCTCGAATGCCGGCGCCATGATGAAGCCGGTGAGGAACAGCGCCAAGGCGATGATCACAGAGTTCGGCGGCGTCTGCTGAAGGCCGAGAGCAGTGCGCAGCATGGAGAGCACGACCACCAGCCGGGTGAACGAGGTGCCCATAACCAGGATGCCGGGTGCGATCGCCAGCACTGAGGTGATGGCGACGATGCTGACAAGGCTCGAGGCGAGGCTGCCGTTGCCGTTGGCGCCCAGGTTGAGCGACAGGCTCTGCGCCATGGCGCTCGCTGGCAGCCACGCGACCACACTGGTCGCGAATGCCATAAGGTGCCGACGGGCCATTCAGGTTGTGCCCGCCGAAGCGAGTTCCGTCATCGAAACGGCCAGTCTGCCGTCTTCCCCCAGCTGCATCTCGCCGCGCGCGACGAGGCGATCATTGACGAAGATGTCGACCGGTTCGCCTACGCGCTTGTCGAGCTCGATGACGGCGCCACGGCCGAGAGCATAGAGCTTGCCCAGCGAGATCTCCCGCTCACCAAGTACAACTGTAAGGGTCACGGGAATGTCCATGACGGATGCGAGCCGGTCCTCGGCGATGGTGGGAGGAATGACGTCGCTCATGTGGCTGGTTCCTTTTCGTTGGGGGCAAGGATAGTGACCACGCGTGCGTGCAGCGCTGCCGGATCCAATGTCAGGCCGCCGCCCACCCAGGCGATCTCGGCCGTCCCAAACGGCAGCGTGGCATCGGGCTGCATCGTGAGTCGCGCGGCGTGGCCACGGGTCGGATCCGGCTCCGCCACGGCGCGTAGCGTGTCAGGATGGGCCCGGAGCGTCAGCGTTTCGGGCGCACGATCGGTCAGCGCCTCGGTCAGCAGGGCGGCGATCTCCTGCCCCGCCGTCTGTTCCAGCAGGGTCGGGAACAGCACCCGCAGGACAGCCACGATGCCGATCCGGGTGGTGTCCTCGAGTGTCTGACGATCGGCGGACCGTGCATCGAGGACCTGCTCCAGCGCTGTGGTCACCGCCAGCGTTGCCTGGTGTTTCGCAGATATTTCCTGCAAGGCCGCAAACTCGATCTGATGGGCAGCGGTGGCCGCCGCCTCGCCCTCGTGCAGTCCAGCCGAATGGCCCTCGCGCCGGCCAACCTCGCGGCCTTCGGCGAAGCCGTCATCGCGCGCCTGCGCCAGCGTTTGTGCCAATTCGGCGTCGGGGCCGACACCGAAAGCGGCGACCGCAGGAGGGACGAAGCGGCGGATCATGCGGCCTCGCCCTCGGCAATCCACGCGCGCAGCACCGCGAGTGCCTCGTCGTGCCGGGTGTCGACGACATGGTTCAGCGCAGCAATAAGCTGGCGCTGCGGCGAAGTTTCCTCGCTGGCAAGAAGCAGTGGCTCGGGAGATGCGTTCACAGCGGGTGTGGGCGCATCCGCTGCCACCGGCGGGGCCATAGCAGGGAGCCGACGGCGGCGGAAAAACAGGAATGCGGCAGCCGCGACAATGACGACGACGGCTGCGCCAGCCAGCAACGGCCAGTCTTGCGTCGCAGGTGCAGTTTGCTCCGTGGCGTCCGCCGTCAGCTCCGGTGGCGCAACGAAGCGCATCGTCTCGACCGTCACCGTGTCGCCGCGTTTCGCATCAAACCCGACAGCCGAGCGCACGAGTGCGGCGATCCGGTCCATCTCTTCCTTGGAGCGGGGCTGATATTCTCCCTTGTCGCTTATCGTGCCGTCCACCACTGCGGCGACGGCGATTTGCCTGATTTCGCCAGGCTCGCGAACGCGCTCGCTATGGGTGGAATTCAGCTCGTAATTGACGGTCTGACCGTCGTGCGTGCTGGATGTGGTGGTCTTCCCCGTGCCGCCCTGCTGCTGCTGGTTCGGCAGATTCTGTCCGACCGAGACCGGGTCGCGGGGTTTGGTCTCGTCCGAATTATCCTTGTCGACCTGGCTCTGCTTCGAGCGCTCGACCTGCGACAGCGGATCGAATTTCTCTTCCCGCGCCACCTCGCGTGTCGGGTCGACATCGACCGATACCGCCACCCGCACCCTGCCGCGGCCGATCAGGGGCTCCAGCAGGTCCGTGGCGGCGCGCTGCAGCGCCTGCTCGCGGCTGGTCTTGATCTCGTCCAGCCGATTGCTGGCCATCGCGTCCGATCCATCGGCGGCCAGCACGACGCCAGACGGGTCAACCACCGACACTTGTTCCTGGTGCAGCCGTGGCACCGCCCCGGCGACCAGCAGGCGGATCGCGGCGGCCTGGCGTGCGCTGATCCGCTCTGCGCCTGCCATGGTGATGGCGACCGAGGCGGTGGGCTGCGGCGCGTCGCGCGAAAAGCTCTCGCGCTCCGGCAATACTATGTGGACCCGAGCGGTTCTGATCCCGTCCAGCGTCAGGATCGTGCGCGCCAGCTCGCCCTCCAGCGCGCGTACCCGCTGCACACGCTGCATGAACGAGGTCATGTTCATCGGCGACTGCGAGTCCAACAGCTCGTATCCTGCGCCCGCCTGGTGCGGGAGGCCGTTGGCGGCCAGCTCCATGCGAATCCGCGCCACCTGGGAGGCGGGCACCTTGATGGTGTCGCCGCTGCCAATTGCTTCGTAAGGGATCTTCAATTCATCGAGGCGCTGGCCAATGCGGCCTCCCTCAGCCGGATCAAGCCCCGAGTACAAGAGAGCCATCGGCTCGGTGGACCTGGTCGCCACCCAACCGAGCAGCACCAGCATAACCAGCGCCACGCCTCCGAGACCTGCGAGTTTCGCAGATTCCAGTCGTGCCAACGTGGCCTTGAGGCTGGCGAAATGCTCCATGAGCCGCCTTCTGGCGCTCCCTTCTGCGAAATTTCCTCTAGCGTATTTTCGCTAAGCCGTCTATAGCGAAACGCCAGCAGATGGTTTTGCGAAAAGATTGCCTGCTGAGCGCGAACTTTCGAGACGGGAGCCGATGCCGTGGCAGAAGCCGGGCGGGATGAGGTACAGGGCCACGACGCGCCGGCTGAGAATGCGCCAGCGCCTCGTCGGAAAAAGCGCCGTGGGTTGCTATTGGCCGCGGCGGGGATAGTGGTTTTGCTCGCGGGCGGCGGCGCGACCTACCTATTCGTGCCGCAGGTCGGCCAGACTGTTCAGAGCCTAATTGGCAACAAGGCAAGGCCGGCTCCGACGGCAACTGCTGGCCCGGTGTTCGTCGACCTGCCTGAGATGGCCGTGACGTTGCCGAACGGGGGCCGTGGGAGGCAGATGCGAATCCGGATGTCGATCGAGCTTGCGAAAAGCTCGGCTGACATGCCAGCGAGCCAGATACTGTCTCCGCGGGTCTATGACGCTTTGCTGACCTACCTGCGCACGCTGCGGGATGGAGAACTGGACGGCGGGCTAGCGATCGACCGGTTACGGGCGGACCTCTACCGGCGGCTGAACCTCGTGCTCGGCCCGGGCGTGGTGGCCGACGTGCTGATCACCGGTCTGGTCCTGGCATGACAGCTGCGGAGATCAATGCGCTGATCACTGAGGCGATGCCAGCAATCGAGCGCCTGCCGGCGCTTCGCATCGTGGTGGAGCGACTGGCACAGCACATGTCAGCCAGTCTTCGGTCGATTTCCGGCGGGGAAGCCGAGGTCACCGTCGAACGGCCCCGTGCCATGCGCGTCCACGACTACCTCGCCGGTTTGCCTGCACCATGCGTGATCGCTGTGATTCGCATAGAGCCGTGGGACGGGCACTGCCTCGCCGCGCTTGATGCTGGCCTGATGGGTGCGGCAATCGGCTTGTTGCTGGGCGGCCGTCGCAACCAGACGCAGGAGGGTCTCTCCCGGCCTTGCACCGCGATCGAGCGGGCGGTCGTGGAGCGGCTGGTAACGGATGTGCTTGCGCGCGATCTCGGTCGTGCCTTCGAGCCGGTCGGTCGGGTGGAATGCCTGCTGGAACGTACCGAGACTGCACCTGCCAACGCAGCGATCGCCAAGCCGTCAGCTGCGGCTGTCGCGTTCCGCGCTGAGGTGGCCGTGTCGAGCTATCGTGGCTTCGTCGATTTCATGATCCCACTGGCGACGCTTGATCCGGTGAAGGATCGCCTCGCGCAGGACATCTCGGATCGCAAGCCCGGCGGGGATGCCGCATGGCAGGCGCATCTACGCTCGGAACTGCCGCATGCGAAGGTAGCACTGCGCGCTGTGGTTGAAAGCCGCCGCGTGTCGACGGCCGATGTGCTGCGCTGGCGCATTGGTTCGACTTTGTCGCTCAACCGCCGGCACGATGAACCGATCGAACTGCTTTGCCACGGCCTTCCTGTGCTGGACGCGCGGATCGCCGAAAAGGATGGCCGCATCGCGCTGCATGTGGAGGCGCGCCGATTCGCCGAGGACTGGCCGACGGCAACCTGATCGAGCAACCGAACAGCTTCGAGGAGAATCCCATCATGCTGTATTTCTTGCTGAACGCCGTAGGCTTTGTGCTCCTGGCCATGGTCGCGCTGCATTCGGTCCTGCTGCACGTCAGATTGCATCGGCTGCGGCGTGCGCTCGCGGATGCCGGCCGAGTGCTGCCGGCGCTGGACGCCTCGGTCGGGCGAATGGTGGACATCGCCGACGGATTTGCCCAGCGGCTGCAAACCGAGCTGGCGACTGTAGAGGTGCGACTGGCCGCATCGCGCCGGATGTCGGTGGAGTTGGCCTCCGCCAACCGAGCAGCCGAGGAGGCGGCATCCGCGCTCGATCGGCTGCTACGCCAGCATCGCCGCCTGGAGGGCGCGCGGGCCGCGGCGCTGCCACGTGAGCTGGTGGAGCCAAAAGGTTTCGCGGAACGGACCGGGGGAGAAGCGTGACATCATGAAAATCAAACTGCTTACCTCGGGATATTCGCTGCCGTTGGCGACGGCTGGCCTGGCGCTGTTGCTGCCCTGGCGGGCCGCAGATCTGTTCCAGCAATGGCATGGCCTGTCCCCGATCTCATATGCCGCCGCCCAGCCGGCTCCACAGCCGGCTCCACAGCCGGCGCCGTTGACGCCCGATCAGCCGGCGCGGGCGGCCCCGTCGGAAAGCGCTCCAGTTGTCGACGGCAGGCTACTGCAGGAAGTCTCGCGCCGGCAGGCGGAACTGGACCGCCGTGAGCGCGACCTGCAGACGCGGGCGGCTCAGGTTGCGGCAGCCGAACAACTCGCCCGGCGCCAGATAAGCGAACTGGAACGCCTGCGGCACGAGGTGGAAGCTCTTGCGGCGCACGAGTTCTCTGCCGCTGATGCGGATCTTACCCTCCTGGTCGGACTGTATTCGAACATGAAGCCGGCCCAGGCGGCGGCAGTGCTTGGCAAGATGGATGCGGTGAAGTCAGCGGCGATCCTGCAGCATCTGGATACCAGATCGGCGGGTCCGATCCTGGCCGGCATGGACCCCCAGGCCGCACTGGCCGTCACCGAAGAGCTCTCACAGCGCCACGCCGGGTTTCGGCGCTGATAATACCAAAGGCCGACTCTTCGTCGTCATGGCAGGCGTAGGCCCGCCACCGCCCAGGGGAAGACGTGGATCCCGACCTCCGTCGGCATGACGCGGTGGAGCGGCGTCGTGGGTCAATCAGCGGGGCGCGTCGCCGTACTGGAAACGCGGGCGGTCCCAGCAATCAAGGCGCGGGCGGAGCAGGGCGTTCGCTTCGCTGCGCCCAGATCAGGCCGATGATCCGCGCGACTGCCTCGAAGTGCTCTTGGGGAATGACCTCGCCAATTTCCACGGTGGCGTGCAGTGCTCGGGCGAGCGGCGGGTTCTCGACAATCGCGACGTCGTGCTCGCGGGCAACCTGGCGGATCCGCGCGGCGACCAGATCGGCGCCCTTGGCGACCACAAGGGGGGCGGGATCCTTGCCGCGTTGGTAGCGTAGCGCGACGGCGAAATGGGTCGGGTTCGTAATCACCACGGTGGCCTGCGGCACGTCGCGCATCATGCGCCGCTGCGCCCGCTTCAGTCGCAGCCGACGCTGACGCGCCTTGGTGTGCGGATCACCTTCTGACTCGCGTAGTTCCTTGCGCATCTCCTCGACGCTCATGCGCATGCGGCGGCGCCAGGCCCAGTGCTGGTACGGAACATCGACGGCGGCAATCAATGCCGCGACCAATGTCGTGGCCAAGAGGACCGACAGCAGCGACTGCTGCATCATCCCCGACATTGAGGCGACTTCGACGGAAACCAGTCCCGCCGCGTTCCGGTAGAGCGGCAGCACGACCACGAAGCAGGCGATGCCGACGGCGACAAGTTTCACCATGCTCTTGGCCGTCTCGAACAGCGTGCGTGGGCCAAAGATGCGCTTGATCCCGCGCATCGGCGAAAGGTGCGAGGGCTTTGGGGTGATCCGCTCGACTGAGACGGCGATCGAATTCTGCAGAAGGTAGGGAAGCAGCGCGCCGGTGGCGACAAAAGCGAAGAAGGGCACGATGGCCAGAGCGATGGCGATCGCAACGGCACTCCCTGCGTCGGTCCAGCCCTGCGGCGTCGCGTCCAATAGCGTTTCCGGTCGTTCCAGCATGGGCAGGACGATTTCGCTGACGTGCCGCGCGATCAGGCCGCCGGTCAGCACGATGGCGACGAGTGTGGCGATATAGATGCCAGCGGTGGAACCTTCGCGCGAGATGGGCACCTCGCCACGCTCGCGCGCCTGCTCAAGCTTGCGCGCCGTGGCGTCGAGTGTCCGTTCGTCGTGCTGGTCTTCCGCCATGGGTCAGTGTGTGAGCAGCGAGGGGATGTCGGTCCAGGCCGTCAGGCTTGCGTCCAGAATGCCGGGTATCGTCGCGGCCAGCAGGTAGAGACCGGCCGCCACCAACGCGGGACTTGCGATCATGAAGACAGGCATTGAGGGCAGCGCGCGGTTCATCGCTCCGAGCGTGACATTGAACACGAACGCCAGCAGCAGGAAGGGAAAGGCGAGCAGTATGGCGAGATGGAAGCTGCGAAGTCCGGCCTCAACGATGGAATGCGCGGTGGCATCGACGCTGGGAAAGTGTGCCGGCGGGATCAGCGAGTAGCTGCCGACAAGCGCACGCAGGATGGCGAGGTGGCCGCCAGATGCGAACAGTGTGGCAAGCAGTCCGGCATATACGGCAGCACCAATCGTCGCAGCCTGATCGACGAACATGCCGGTGGCGAAGACGTTGGCGAGACCGATGTTCTGGCCGATCACCTGACCGGCGACCAACACACCGGAGATGATGGTACGAGCGATTGCCCCAAGCAATGCACCGCTCGTGGCCTCCGCCGCGACACCGAGCAAAATTCCCCAGACATTTGGCACGGAAGTGGGCATTGCAACGATGGCTGGCGACACCGCGGCGGAGATCGCCAGGCCGACGAGGATGCGGACGCGCGTCGGTACCGTCGGCTCGCCAAAGCCGGGCATCAGCATGAATGCAGCTGTGATGCGGACAAAGACCAGCAGGACGCGATAGATCTCGAGCGAAAGCCAGTCAGTGAGGTCGAGCGTGATCATGCCGGCTTGCCATCGCAGCCACCGCGAAACCGGTGGGAAGCAATTCCGATTGCTTCGTTGCTACATCCTTCGCAGTGACAAGATGCCATGCGGATCCTCAGATCTGCTCCAGCGTCCGCAGCTTGGCGCGGGAATGGATCTCGGCGTGCGATAGCACCGCAATGGTCGGGTTGATGCGTTCGACCAGGCTGCGCACGAACGGTCGCGCCTCAGTGCTGGTGAGAACAGCGGGCCAGGTGCCGCGGGCTGAGACCTCCGCCAGTTTGGTGCGCACTGTCTGGATGAATTCCTGAGTGCGCGAGGGCGCCAGAACGAAGCTGCGCTGATCACCGTCCACGATGATCGCCTCGTTGATCTCGCGCTCCCATCCTTGCGACAGCGGCATGACGGCAATGAAGCCATCCTCGCCCTGCAGTGCCTTGCAGATCTGCAGGGCGAGTCGGGCGCGAACTTGCTCGGTGATCAGTCGGACATTGCGGGTGAAGCCGGCGGCCTCGTGCAAAGCTTCCAGAATCAGAGCGAGATGACGGATCGACACGCGTTCGGCCAGCAGATTGGCCAACACCTTCTGCACCGTTGTCAACGGCAGCACTGCCGGCACCAGGTCCTGCACCAGCTTCTGGTTTTCCTGGCCAAGTCCGTCCAGCAACTTGCGTGTGGCCGCATAGGTCATGAGCTGACTCATGTGCGCCTTGACCGTCTCGGACAGATGTGTGGTGAGCACCGTCTCGGCATCGACGACAGTCAGGCCCTGGCGGATGGCGTCCTGCCGCAAAGCGGGGTCGATCCAGCGCGCCGGGATGCGGAAGGATGGCTCGGTGGTATCTGTGCCGGCGACGAGTAGTGGATCGCCGCCTGGCGAGAAGGCAAGCAGCCGTCCTATCATCATCTGCTCGCGCGCGATCTCGACGCCCATCAGCTGCAACGAATACGCGCCGGCATCGAGGTCCATGTTGTCCTTCAGACGCACGGCTGGCAGCAGGAAGCCATAGTCGAGCGCGATGGAGCGGCGCAGCTTGCGGATCTTTTCGGTCAGACCGCCATCCGGTCCGGAGGTGAGCGAGACCAGCCCCATGCCGAGTTCGATCCTGATGTCATCGACCCGCATCATGTCGCTGATCGGTTCGTCACGTGAGCTGCCGACTTTCTCCTCGGTGCGCGCTGCGGCGGCTGCGGCCTTGGCACGGCGTTCGGCCGCGCGGCGTGCCAGCACGGCACCGCCGCTGCATGCAAGCGACAGGGCGGCGAACGGCAGGAATGGTAATCCGGGCAGCAGTGCGAACAGCGCGGCGAGGCCCGAGGCGAGGAACAGCGGCTTTGCGTGGCCGCCGAGCTGCGAGATGAACGTGCTGTGCGCGGAGCCGCGCACCGAGCCTTTCGATACCAGCATGCCGGCGCCGAGACTGACGATCAGTGCGGGAATTTGGCTGACGATGCCGTCGCCGATGGTCAGCGTAGTGTAGAAGGTGGCCGCCTTGTCGATGGTGAGGCCGTGGCGCAGCATTCCGACCACGATGCCGCCGATCGCATTGACCAGAGTGATGATGATCGCGGCGATTGCGTCGCCTCGCACGAACTTCGAGGCGCCGTCCATGGCGCCGAAGAACGAGCTTTCCTCTTCGAGTTCCTTGCGACGCCGGCGGGCGTCCTCCTCAGTTATCATTCCTGCGGAGAGATCGGCGTCGATTGCCATCTGCTTGCCCGGCATGGCATCGAGCGAGAAGCGTGCGGCCACTTCGGCGATGCGGCCGGCGCCCTTGGTGATCACCATGAAGTTGATCACCACCAGGATGGCGAACAGGACGACACCGATGACGAAATCGCCGCCGACCACGAAGGCGGCGAAGCCCTTGATCACCGAACCGGCGGCACCGAGGCCCTTGTGGCCGCCGGCCAGGATCAGCCGCACGGTGGCGAGGTTGAGCGCAAGGCGCAGCAGCGTGGCGACGAGCAGTACGGTCGGGAAGCTGGAAAAGTCGAGCGGCTTCTCGATCCAGATCGCCACCATCAGGATCAGCACCGAGAGGGTGATCGAGGTGGAAAGGCCGATATCGACCACCCAGGTGGGCATTGGCAGTACGAGCACTGCTACCAGCAATGTCAGTGCGCCGGCGAACAGCAGATCCTGGTGAGCCAGGCCGCTGCGCAGTCGTGATGCTATCAGTCCGAGCAGTCCAGTGGCTGACTGCGATGTCGTCGCGGACACGGCCTCAGATGCCCACGATCAACTGCATGACCTGGTCCATGTAAGAGCGCAGTGCGGCGAAGGAGAGCGGCAGGAAGAGCATGGTGACCAGCAGGGTCACGAAGATCTTCGGGATGTAGGCGAGCGTCATCTCCTGCACCTGGGTCAGCGCCTGCACGAGGCTGATGACGAGTCCGGTCAGCAGGGCGCCGAGCAACGCGGGGCCGGCCGCGAGCAGCGAGGCATAGAAGCCGCTGCGCACGATCTCGATGACGTCGCCTTCATTCATCAGATCGACATCTTCATGATGTCGTTGTAGGCGCCGAGGATCTTGTCGCGCACCGCGACAACGGTCTGCATGGTGACCTCGGCGTCGCCGAGGGCTGTCACGACGTCCTGCACGTCGGCCTTCCCTGCGACGGCATTGACGGTGGTCTGTTCGGACTGCCGAACGGTACTGAGCGCGGATTGCGCCGCGTCGGCGACCATCGTGCCGAAGCCGGTCTCGCCGGCCGGGCGGACGCGGTTCGTGCTGTAGGCCGAGAGGACCTGGCCGATGGGGGCGAGGGGCGTCACGATCAGGCCTTCAGGATATCAAGGGTTTTCGCAAACATGCTGCGCGCTTCGGTCACCGTCGCGAGGTTGGCCTCGTATGAGCGCTCCGCTTCGCGCATATCGGCCGCCTCGACCACTTCGGAGACGTTTGGCAGCTTGACGTAGCCATCAGGCCCGGCGGCTGGGTGCGACGGGTCATAGACGGTGCGAAACGGCGTATTGTCGAGCACCGTTCGGCCGGTCCGCACGATGGCCGCTCCGGTTGCCTTGTCCACTGCCTGCTCGAATGTCGTCATCTTGCGTTGGTAGGGGGTGTCGCCGGGCGTGGCGGCGGTGGAATTGGCGTTCGCCAGATTCTCAGCCACAGCGCGGAGGCGCAGCGTCTGGGCCCGCATGCCTGACGCCGCCGTGGCGATGGTCTGGGAAAGAGGGCCCAGGCCGGTTACGGGGGTGATGCTGGTCATCTGCCGCTGTCGATCCCGATCTTCATCAGGCTGATGCTCTTCGAGTAGGCCGCGGAGGCGAGGGCGAACGAATTCGCAACATCGGCTGCTTTGACCATCTGCTCCTCGAGCGAGACGGAATTACCGTTGGGCTTTTCGCCGTAAAGGCTGGACTTTACCGGCGGCGCCGTGGTCGCCGCGGGGACGGTCGCCGAGCTGAGATGGCCCGGTTCAGTGCGGGCCAGGGCCAGAGGAGCCTGCGCTGAGCCGGTGGGCGTGAAAGCGGGGACATCCAACGCCTTGTAGCCTGGCGTGTCCGCATTCGCGATATTGCGGCTTATCACCGTCTGGCGCTGGGTAAGATAGCGCATACGGTCTGCCGCTGTGCGGAATAGGTCGATACCCGAAAGCATGGCTCGCATTTCTTGCGAAAGGGGGTCGTCTGTGGCGTGCATACCGCAAGCGTCGTTCGGTTGTCTACATATTTTCGCAGAACTACTGGCAGATCCTTTGCGGACCTGTTAGAGACTTCACTGTAATATTTCGCAAAGAGTGTGCCGCGATGCTGCGAACCGGTGCCACTCCGATCGGCCTCACCGAAGCGGTTGGTCTGATCCGTCGGCTCCCGCGCGTTGAGCGGTGGGGATGCCTGGAAGCCGTCCACGGCGCGTCGATGACAGTGGCCGGATTTGGCAGCCGAATTGCGGTCGGCGACAGGGTGTTGGTGCAGGGTACAGGTGCGAGTCTGCCCGGCGAAGTGGTCGCGTTCGCCAATGGACGGGTCACCGTCATGCCGGAAGGTCGCGCTGAGGGCCTGGCGCCCGGCGCGCGCGTGTTGCTCTCCGATGCCCCGTCCCTTTACCCGTGCCAGGCTTGGCTTGGCCGCGTGATCGATGGTCTCGGGCGACCGCTCGACGGCAAAGGGCCGCTGCCCCATGGTGATCGGCCGATGCCGCTGCGCCGTGCCGCGCCTGAGGCATTTGGCCGCCGGCTGATGGGTCACCGGCTGGAGACGGGCATCCGTGCAATCGATGTTTTCGTGCCGGTGTGCCGCGGCCAGCGGCTGGGTGTGTTCGCGGCATCCGGGGTCGGCAAGTCGATGCTGCTGGGGATGCTTGCGCGTCACATTGCAGCCGACGTTGTGGTGGTCGGTCTGATCGGTGAACGCGGGCGCGAGGTGCGCGAGTTCCTCGATGTGACGCTCGCTGAGGCGGGGATGCAGCGGGCCGTTGTGGTGGTTGCCACTTCCGACCAACCGGCGCTGGCACGGCGCCGCGCCGCGTATGCGACACTCGCCGTTGCCGAGTGGTTCCGGGGCCAGGGGAAACAGGTACTGTGCCTGCTCGACAGCATCACCCGGCTGGCACATGCCCAGCGCGAGATAGGCCTTGCCGCGGGGGAACCAGCGACCGCACGATCTTACACGCCGTCAGTTTTCGCGGAACTGCCGGCGCTGCTGGAACGCGCAGGGCCGGGGCCTGAAGGGGAGGGGGATATCACCGGCATTTTCACCGTGCTGGTCGACGGCGATGACCACGACGAGCCGGTGTCGGATGCGGTGCGCGGCATCCTGGACGGGCATCTGGTGCTTGACCGGAGGATCGGTGAGCGCGGGAGGTGGCCGGCGATCGACATCCTGCGCTCGGTGAGCCGGGCGTTGCCGCGATGCCATTCGGAGGAGGAAAACCTGCTCCTAGCCGAGGCACGGCGTCTGCTGGGGAGTTACGACAACATGGCGGAGATGATCCGGTTGGGCGCCTATCGGGTGGGATCGGATCCGCTGGTGGACCGAGCCATCGTCAAGCACCCGGAGTTCGAGGCATTCCTCGGCCAGGGCGTCGATGAGCGGACCCCGGCGGGGGACGCATTCGCGGCTCTAGGTCGGATCCTTGGCGGCCAATAGGGACGGGCAGTCGTGGCACGGCCCATTTCGCATCATTTTTGAGGGGGAGTGAAGGGATGTTGGAACCGTTCATGAGCCCAATGATGTCGCGCGGCAAACGCGGATTTTAAACCAGCAGAAGGATTGGTACGAGATGTCGATGTCGATTAACGCGGCGGCCGGGTCCACGTCATGGTGGCCACAACCTACATCTCAGAATACTGGCAGCAGCCAGACTGTATCGTCGTCCACCTCGTCTTCGGCAAATGCCGCGAATCTTTCCGCTGTATTTCAGCAGTTCTCTGACCGACCTGCAATCGATGCTGGGTCAGGCCACCTCAGCGACCGGTTCACCCACCGCGTCATCCGCCAGCACTTCGTCGGCAACACCACCGAACGGCGCAAATCCGACGTCCACGCAGCAGGCAGGCGGCGCACATCACCATCATCACCATCACCATGGTGGCAGCGGCGATTCCACACAGAATGCTGCGAACCAATTGGTCAGCCAGGTGGCTCAGCTCATGGACGGCGGCAACGCCGCCACGACAGCAGCTTCGACTACGGGTAGCAGCCTTGCCGCCGATGTGATGCGCGCCCTCCAGAATTATGGTGCTTCCAGCAGCCAGCAAGCCGCTAGCACAGTCTCCACAACGGCTTGATCGTCCAGAGTAGCGCTGCCGCAAACAGCCGCGTCGGGGGCCCGGTGGAGACCTATCCTCCGCCGGCTGTGCTCAACAACATCGCCGCTACCGAGGCACTGGAATAGCTGTCGTTGACTGTAGTCTGCGTCGGCAGTGTCAGGTTGATGATGCCGGTCGAACTGGCCCCGCTCAACAACTGAACCGCAGGGTTCTGTGTCGGATCCTGCGTCTGCGCGGTGCTCAGCGCGACGAACTGGTTGAGCAGCTTGCCGAGCTTCGCAGGGTCCTGGAAGTCGGCGAGGTTCATGCGCGATCCCAATATCTGAGCCTGCTTGTCGACATTGAGCATCCCGAAACTCTGCGGCAGGCCCAGCACCGTCTGAATGACGTTGGCCAATGGTGGGTTGCCGATTACGGAGTACCAGTTGGTGATCGTCGGCAGCTCGTGCTTCGCGTATTCCGCCTCGCGCAGCGTATTCGAGGTGTTGCCGATCACCTGTTCGAACTGTGCCTGCGTGTACTGCTGCACGACCTGGTTGATGAACGAGGAGTTGGTGACGTTCGGGCCACCTTGCTGCGGCTGCGCCACAGCACCGGCGATCACATCGGTTGGGGATGCAGCGGTCGGCGCCGCGCCGGTATTTGCGGAATTCACCGTCCAGGCAAAGGATGTCGCTGTGCCGCGTCCCTTGGCATCGGTGAACTTCAGGTTCAACCCATCCAGCGTGACCGAGATATCGCTTCGGTTGCCATCGGCGCGACGAAACGCAGCCTGCAGAGTGTTGGCCAGACCTTGCCAGGTGGTGACACCGGTCAGGTCGACATTGCTCAGCGTGACACCGCCGAATGTTCCACTGAATGTGGCGAAATTGCTGCCGGCGAACAGGCCGTCGATCGAGACCTCGGCACCGGATGGCTTGGCAGGCACCGCCGGCGTGACCGGTCCGCCATAATTGAACGCCTTGGCAAACGCCGTGTAGCGGGTATCCGTCAACTGCGTGGCAAATGAATTCGGGTCGGACGGACTTGAGTTGAGGACCTTCTGCAACAGCGCGGTCATGCCGTTCTGCGAGGTCAGGCCATAGGCGGTCAGCACGAAGTCCTGCAGTCGTGGGTCGGCAAGCAGCGCCTGGGCAGTGGTTGCCTGTGGCGCGTTCTGCTCGAAGTACGAGATCTCCCGCTGCACCACGGGATCCTTGGCGAGCGCCGGGAAATCCGCCGGTGTCTTCGCCTGCAGGATGTCCCAGCCGGCCAGGCCGTTGGGAATTCCCAGGCTGGATATCAGGGGATCCATGTTGTTCAGTCCGCCGAGGCGAACTCCGCCTCAGGCGCGGGGCGGGACTGGCTCACCGGTGCCGGCTGCTTCGCGCGGCGCCATTCGTGCGAGGGCACCTGCAGAAGTTCGGCCTCATAGTCGATCAGCGGATGCAGCCTCATCAGCGCCTTATAGAAATCGCCGGCATCGACGAGGCGCGCAACCTCTTGCAGCAGCTCCAGGCTCTGCGGTCGCATGTAGGCGCCGGACAGTTGCGACATCAGTTCGGCGAAGCTGTCCAGCAATTCGCCCGAGGGCGGTGGCTGCATCAGCATGGCCTGCACCACGAAATAGAGGCGCCGCGTCGGCGTGTTCGCGTCGGCTTCCTGCAGCACATCCTTCTCGCGCATAATATGTGCGAAGTTTCGGATGATCAGCGATGTGCGGCCACCGCCATTGACCATGACCGCGCCGTTGACGACGAGACGCTCGTGCGCCGCGAGTTTGAGTTTGAGTGGCATCAGGTTGCCTCGTCCGGTTGGGGACAGAGCCCTTGCATGATTGTGCGGTTGACCTCGATGAGGTCGGTCAGCGGCAGGTTCTCGCGCAGCACGCGCCGCGTCTCCCGGGTGACCCAGAGCGCCAGGCTGATCAGCTTGGCACGAAGGCTCTCTGGCAATGCGTTCTCCTCGCAGGCCAGCAGACAGGCCAGCGTGTCCCAGAGTTCGCGATTGCGGTGGGTGGCGGCAATGCGGCTCGTAAAGTGCGCATCGGGCAGGTCGGCCTCCTGCATGGCCGCGGTGGCCTGCGCGAAGACCTGGTACTCGATGTTGCGTGCACTCTCGGTCGTGCGCATGACGAGGCCATAGGCTGAGGCGGCGTTGCGCGGTGTCGCGATGGCGAGATCAGTATCAGCGGTGAGCATCGAACGGGCCTTCTTCCTCGTCGAGCATTTCTAAATAGCGCCGACGCTTCCTGCGTCGGGTGGGCTTGGGGCCGGTCCAAGGGACCGGCCCCGCGTCCAGTCAACCGAACAGCTTGAGGATCAGCTGCGGAGCCTGGTTCGCGATGCTGAGCGCCTGCGTGCCCAGCTGCTGCTGGACCTGCAATGCGCTGAGCCGCGCGGACTCGGTCGTCATGTCAGCGTCAACCATGTTGCTGACGCCGGACTGCAGCGACTTCACCAGGCTGTTGACGAAGGTCTGCTGGCCTTCGATGTTGGTCTGCACGGCGCCGTACTGTGCCGCCGCGCCGTTCACCGTGGCGGCTGCCGTATCGACCGTCTTCAGGGCAGTGTCCAATGGGGTCGTGCCTGCCGCTATGGCCGCCAGACCACCTCCGCTTCCAGCACTGTCGACCAGATTATACAATGCCTTCATGTTGACATTGGTGCCGGTGGCCGAGGTGGTTAGATCGACTGCCGCTCCGGTGCTGATCGTGGACGAGGCCGCACCGGCCGCGGTGTAGTCGTTGGCCGTCGCCGCCACGAAGGTCAGACCGTTTGCGGCAGTGTTGCTGCCGTTCACCAGATTGACTCCGTTGAACGCGGAGCTTTGGACTGTGGCACCAATCTGCTGGACCAACTGGTCCACTTCAGCCTGGGTCGCCGCGACGTCGGTCGACGGATCGCTGACCGAGGCGACCTTGGCGCGGATCTGCGCGACAAGGCCCGACACGCTGGTGGCGCCGGCGACGGCGGTGCCGAGCATCGAGTCGGCGTTGCCAAGGTTCTGGCTTACCTGCTGCAGGCTGGAGATGTTCGAGCGCGTTGTGGTCGCGGTGACCCAGTTGGAGGCGTCATCCTTGGCGGTGGCGACGCGAAGACCCGAGGAGACTTGGTTCTGGGTTTGCAGCAAAGCTGACTGCGTCGCCTGGAGGCTCTCCAGGGCTGCCATGCTGCCATAGTTCGTGAGGATTGAGCTGATCATTGGTGTGGCTCCCATTCAGGGTGGATTGCGGGAGCGCCATTCTGACGCGGGGGTCGCGTGACCTTGCAGTTTTTCGCACAGCGACAGTTGTGACCGGTATCATCGTTTCGCGCGTCTGTAAACCAAACAAAGCCACTTTTCGCAGGATTAGGCCATCAGGCCGATGCGTCGAGCCGAGCGGCCGGCACATGGCTGATGCGGCGCCCGGCGGGCCCGTAAATCCCGGGGTTGACTGTTGCCTCCAGCGCCGCCCGCAGGCTTTCGGAGAGCCTCTCGAGAGTAGAGCGAACCGCGTCCAGCACGTTGGCATTTTCGTCCCCAGCCGCCAGCAGAGCCCGTAGGGCATCACGGTCAGCGTCCGCGCTGGACGAAACGGAACCCTGTGTTTGGCACACGGTGCTGAATTCGTTGAAGGCGGCCCGCTTGGCTTCGGCCGCGTCGGCCAGTTCGGTGACCGCGCCGCGCATGGCGAGCTCGGTCTCGCGTTGGAGCGCGGCGCGCAGGCGCTTCGCGGCCTGGCCGAGAGGGGAAAGAATGTCGGTCACTTGCGGCTCCCCTTGTTCTGCGCGGCCTTCATGGCCTGCTCGATTTCGCGCGTCAGGTCGTTGCCTGACTGGCTGGCGGCGGCCTGCCCCAGCGCTTGGTCCATGAAGACTTGCCACGATTTTTCGTCTGCACCGGTGGCGAAGACACCGCCCGCCTTGGGGGCCGGACGGGCCTGGTGGAGCATCTCGGTCATGAACATTGCCTCGAAATCCTTGGCCGCGCGGTGCAATTTAGTATCGGCGGGTTTGGAGGCTGCCGGCGGCGCCTTGGCAACAACCGGATTGACGGATGACATATCGCCTCCTTCGGTCCAATTGCCGTAGATTTTCGCAGCCCGCACAGGATTTTGCAAGGACTTATGGCGGGCAGTTTGGCAGGCCTGGGAATCGCAGTCCTCGTTGGAGAAAAAAGAATGGCCTACTTCAGTGATTTAACCTTGCATTATGGCAGAGTGGGAGACATTTTCGCGACGAGTGCCGGTGTCTGAAGGGGCCGAGTTCGCATGCCAACTGCCGGAGACAGCGCGAGGGCCGCGGCCGCGCGCTGCAGAGGGATCCCGATGCCTGAGGACGACCACCTCGAAGACGCCACCGTCCCAGGTCCGGGTCTGGGTCGCGTTGTCCAGGTCGAACAGGGCGGGCTGGGGCAGGCGCGCTTCAGTATCGTGCGGATTACCCCGGAAACTGCCACCAGCTTCCTTGCGATGAAACGCGCGGCTGGTCGACGCAACCAAACGGCCGTCGCCGGCTACGCGCAGGCAATGCGCACGGGCGAGTGGGTTCTGAACGGCATGCCGATCATCCTCTCGCGCAACGGGGTGTTGCTGGACGGATTGCAGCGCCTCTACGGCTGCATCGAAGCAAAGACGCCATTCGTGACTGTGCTGGCAGAGAATGTGCCTGACGACACGATCCACACGATCGACCAGCAGCGTCGCCGCTCGTTCACCGGGGTGCTGGAGACGCGTGGCATCCCGCATCCGGCGGCGGTCGCCAGCCTGCTCGCCAAGCTGATTCGCTATGACGATGACACGCTGACCCGCGGCACCTCGACGCCGCCGTGGAGCAGGATGGAGCGTGCGCTGGAGGCGAATCGCCAGGAGATCGACACCGCGGTCAAGTTCAGCTTCGACCACCCCGCACGGCTGCTCACAGAATCCATCCGGACGCCGCTGAGTTTCATGGGGATGCAGGTCGACCGTGCGGCGATCCGGCACTTCCTGGACGCGATTGCTCATCCAGAGCGGTTCGATGCGGATGAGCCCGGCATACTCATCCGCCGCAGGCTGGTAGAGGGCCGCAACGATCCGGCGCGGCGGCTGACGGCACTGACGTTGTTTGCGCTGTGCGTCAAGGCGCTGAACGATACGATCGCCGGTACGCGCAGCGAGGCCTATGTCTGGCATGACATTGCCCGCAATCCGCGAAGCGGCGAGCCGTTCCCGCGGCTGGTGGGCTACGCCGGACTGAAGGACTCGGAACATTCCAGTGCGCGCGATGAGGTTCAGTTGCGCCTGGTGCAGGAAGCCGAGGAGGCGCTGCACGATCCCGGCGTCTATGCCATGACGGTGGAGACAATCACGCCGGAGCGCGCCGAAGATTACCTCGCGGCCAACCGAGGCAACCGCAACATCGTCCAGTCGCATGTCGCGGCCATGGCCCGCGACATCCGCAACGGCCAGTGGATGTTCAACGCACAGCCGATCTGCTTCTCGCACACCGGCCGGCTGCTGAACGGCCAGCATCGGCTGTCGGCGGTGCTGGAGGCGGGCCAGCCGATCGAGGTGCTGGTGATGCGCGGCCTGCCCGAGGAGGCATTCGAGACCTACGACAAGCAGGCCAAGAAGGCACCGGCGGTCGATGAGATGTTCGAGGACTTCGGCGACAAGGCACTGATCTCCGCGACGGCGGTACTGCTGTGGCGGCGTGAGCTGAAGCCGGCCGGCGAGCCGAACGCGCGGCCAACGGCCTCCGAGATCCGCGACGTCATCACGGCGCATCCAGAACTGATGCGGCTGCGCGGCTTTGCGCGAAAGCTGGTGCACTACGGGCGGTCGTCGGCGCTGGTCTATGCCGGCTATCGGGTGATGCGCGACGACCCGGAACTGGGACGTGTATTTCTGGATCGCCTGGAGACTGCCGCGAATTTGCCGGCCGGGCATATCATCCTGCGGCTGCGCGACCGCCTGATCGATCTCCGCAGGGCGGACCAGAACGCGCAGGTCGATGAGATTCTCGCCGCATGGGGCCGGTTCAGGAAGCGGCCTGGCATTCCGATCTGAAACAGAGCGGCAACCAATGGTTGCTAGCCTTATTGCGTACAGCAGGGCGAACCACTGATGCGGCGGGGTATTCCTTTATTGGTACGGCTTGCGCAGCAAAGCGCTGACGAGCGACGAGGCGATCTCGGCCAGATCGCACGCGCCTCGTCGGATGCGGCGGCAGCGCTGAACCAGCATGATGCGACCGCCGCGAGCGAGGCCGATCGGGCGCTGGCGGATCCGGACGCGCGTGCCTCGCTTGAGGGCTGGACCCTGCATGCTTCGCGCGGCCGGACGCAACTGCGGCAGCGCGCGACGGAGCTGAACCGCAGTGAGCTCGCGGCGCGTGAGGCGTTGCGCGAGGCGATCGTGCGGACCAAGCAATTAGAGTTCGCTCTGGCCACCATTCAGGCGGAGCATCGGCGCGCCGCGGCACGACGGATTGATCAGCAGGCCGATGAACGCGAACTGACGCGTCACACGCCGGTGAAGAAGCAGCAGTGACATGTCGGCCGGCAGCGCCACTGCAGTCATGGTGTCGCGACCGACCCATTGTTCTGTTGGTTGAGCAGTCGGTTTAACGTTGCAGAGCTCGATTGTTCGCGTGCGAGGCGTGCCATGCAGCCATTGACGCATCCTTGGCTTCGAGCGCGCGGCGCCACGCCGGCAACGCGTTGAGCGCAGCGTACCAACGGACAATTTCAGGAAATTGCTTGACCGGAAGCTGCATGCGTTCTGCCGACGGCACCAGTCCTGCTACCGAAAAGTCAGCTATGGTGAGGGTATCGCCCGTCAGCCAGTCGCGCCCCTTGAGCGATTCGTTGAGCACCGTGGCGAAGCGCGCGAAGTTTTGCTGACCTCGTGCAACGAACGAAGGGTCGGGTGACCCGAGACCAAGTACGATCTTGGAAGCAGTCTCATAGGCGACCATCCCCACAAACTCCGCGTCCCAGTGGGCGCTCTCCCAGGCAAGCCAGCGCAGGACGTCGGCCTGCCTTTTCAAGCCGGAGGGCCACAGCCCGCTCTGCGGCTTGTGGTTGGCGAGATAGAACAGGATTGCGTTCGATTCCCAGAGCACGAAGTCGTTGTCTTCAAGCATGGGTATCTTTTGATTCGGGTTCCTCTCGGCGTACTCTGGCGTGCGTTGGTCGCCTTTGCTCAGATCGACGGGTACAATCTGGCATTCGATGTTCAGGTAGTCCTTGAGCGCGACTATTGCGAGAACACGCGCGGACGGTGGAAAGATGAAAAGTCTCATTTGATGTCTCCTTTCCGGTGCTGTTCACCGGTTGCAGACCTCGTCGCGGCGTTTGGCGGAAGGTCCAGGAAATGGTGGCGCGGTTCAGCGCCTGCCGGCCGCCAGATCGTCGGAATACCCAGCCTTCAGGCGAGGCCACTGGGTGATGGGACGTCCATCGATACGGTAATTGTGCTTACCTGTCGGCCGTTGTGGCCAGCCGGCCGGCGAGTCTTCCCAGGTTTCCTGGCGCCCGTAGACGGTCAGATCGAGCAACGCGTAGCTATTGCCCATCACCTCGACGCCGCGTCTGGTTGTCCAGTATGTCTCGAAGACATTGGATCCTTGTCGCAGGTAGCAGACGATGTGCATCATGCCGACCCGGCGTCCAACCAAGAGAGCGTCGAGCGAATCCTTTGCCGCCGAGTACCAGGGCATCTGAAAGCCCATGAAGTCGCGGTACCTCGCGCTCTCTTCGTACGGGCCCTGGCAGAATGTGGCGTAGGTGACGTCGCGGGAATGAATGAAGGACAGCTCGCGGACCTGGGATGTATACAAGGTGCACCCCTCGCACTGCTCCGGCGCGGGGTGGCCGGCGTGCCACATGAAGTAGTAGGCGATGAGCATCCGGCGTCCTTCGAACGCATCCAACAGCGTCACCGCGCCGCGTTCGCCGATGAGTGGCGTCGTGCCGTCAACCTCGACCATGGGGAGGCGTCGGCGCGCGGCCGCAATGGCGTCGCCCTCTTTTGTGTGGGCCTTTTCTCGAACCCGCAAAGCGTCCAGTTCGGCCTGGAAGGTGCTGCGATCGACTACCTTAGGGGCTCCTGGTTCATCTCTCATGAAGTCTTGCATCGTTCTCTCCGTTAGCTGCCTCACTCGTGTCCTTGACTTAGTTGCCATGTATCGAATGGTGGGAGTGACAAGTGTGGCGGGATTCCGATGGACTCGCTGATCACTGCCGCAGCGCGTGCGCTCGCGGTGGGCGATCTCCTTGGCGCATTAAATCGGGTCGCATTGCGCGACGACCCGCCTGCGCTTGCGCTTCGCGGCATCGTGATGGCGCAGCTAGGCGATCTCGTTCGGGCGAAGGCTCTGTTGCGAAGTGCTGCGCGCGCGTTCGGTCCGCGAGAGGCCGTGGCCCGCGCGAGGTGTGTCGTCGCCGAGGCGGAGATCGCACTCGTCTCACGCGACCTGGGCTATCCCCCTAAGGCGCTCGACGTGGCGCGGGTGACGCTCGAAGCGCACGGCGACCGGGTCAATGCCGCCCATGCGCGGACTCTCGAGGTCCGGCGCCTCCTCCTGATCGGGCGTCTCGACGAGGCCGAGCGTACACTTGCCGAGCTTGATCCCACGCCTTTCCCGCCCGCGTCGAGGGCCGCCCACGAACTGGTCGTTGCCGGGATCGCGATGCGACGCCTCCGGACGAAGTCGGCGCGCGCGGCACTCGCTCGGGCCGAGGGAGCCGCGCGCGACGCAGGTATTCCCGCACTGATCGCAGAAGTCGAAGGCGCATCCCGCGTCCTGAACGCACAAGCGGCGCGCCTGATTACGCGTGGCAAGGAGCGACCGCTGCTGCTCGAGGATGTTGAAGCGCTACTGGCTTCGGAGGCGCTCGTGGTCGACGCGTGCCGTTATGTCGTGCGCGACGCACGCACGGTGGTCTCGCTCGCGACGCGTCCAGTATTGTTCGCGCTTGCACGCGCGCTGGGTGAAGCGTGGCCAGAAGACGTGCCGAGGAGCACGCTCGTCGAACGCGCGTTCCGGGCGAAGCACGCGGATGAGTCGCATCGTGCACGATTGCGAGTTGAAGTCGGGCGGCTGCGCGGGGAGCTTCGGATGCTGGCAGACGTGAGCGCGACGAAGCAAGGCTTTGCACTGGCGCCGAGTTGCGCGCGCGAGGTCGTTGTGCTGGCGCCGCCCGTTGAAGAGCAGAATGCGGCTGTCCTCGGCTTCCTCGCGGATGGCGAGTTGTGGTCGAGCTCGGCTCTGGCGATTGCGCTTGGAGCCAGCCCGCGCACCGTGCAGCGGGCGCTCGATTCGCTTGCGGCAGCAGGGAGGGTGCAGTGGTTCGGTCGCGGGCGGGCGCGTCGTTGGATGACTCCACCGGTGACTGGGTTTCCGACAATCCTGTTGCTTCCCGGTCCACTGCCGAGCGATTAGCCCTGCGTCAGCGCCGATAGCGCAGTGCGTTGACCAGAAGTGCGGATGCTGGCGTGAGTTGGCGGCGGCTCGGGACAAGAGCCTGGAGCATAGCGTATGAGCATCATAGTATCTGATCGGATAGCGCAGGAGCGCCAAGATCTGGCCATGAGCAAATTCGATGCGGACACACTGCGCGCATTGCGTGACGTGCAGGAACCTACGATCCGGACCGACGAGCACCCCAAGACCGCGGTCGTGATCTGGGTGGCTGTCGATGGTGATGACGTCTTCGTGCGTTCGTGGCTGGGCATCAAGGGCGGTTGGTACCAGGACCTCGCGGCGGGCGGCCCCGCCACATTGGAGGTTGCCGGACGCCGGTTGGAGGTGCAGGCAATCCCCGCGAGCGACGGTGCCTCGGTTGACCGGGCCAGCCGCGAAATCCTGCGGAAATATCGGCACAGCAGCCATGCACAGGAGATGGTGCGTGCCGAAATTCTGTCGACGACGCTGCGGCTTGAACCGCGTTGAGCCGTCGCTGCCGAGGCGCCAACACTGCCTGTCCCGGCGACACGGAGTTCGCTGTTCCAACCGCCAGATCCGAGCGTCACCCATGAACCTGCCGCGCGGACCGCATGGCACATGCTTCCGCTGGGTCAGACACTGATCATGATCGCCGGTTGTGGCTGGGTCCGGCGCGAGGCGGATCGGTGGAGGAAATCCGGCCCGGTGACGCGGTCTGGTTCGTGCCAAGGCGAGAAGTACTGGCATGGCGCGACGCGAACCACGGGAATGACCGGACCTGACGGCGGCCAGGAGAGCACGCAATGCAAAAGCGGAACCCGGCAGCCTTGGACTGGAGGTTTCGGCTATCGGCCTTGGCTGCTTGGGTATGAGCGCCAACCTGTGCCTACCGAAGGAGCGCCGCGAGATGATTGGGCTCATCGAGGCCGCCGTCGTGTGTGGCGTGACTTTGTTTTTCACGCTGGACGCGCGAAAGGCGAACCGGTCCTGGTTGACCTGAGCGGGCGGATCGCGACGCCATCGATGTCACCGACGCGCAGGTCAAGCAGTTGGTGGACGCCGCGGTGTAGGCGGGCCCGGCATCGCCATTTTTGCGGCCACCAAGCATGCCGTGCGAGCCCTCTCGGAAGTACGAGGCAGCAGTGATCGCTCCTTCCACATAGGACTGACGCACTCTCGAGGCGATCTCCGAGTCAGTCACGCTGGCATGCAACTCAGTGGCGGCGCACCGGGCGATATGACCGTCGTGCGGATGTTACGCGCGCGGTTGTGCTCGCGATCAGCCAGCCCGATGATGTGGACTTCAACGAAATCGTGTTACGGCCGACGCGACAGGAATACTGAGCGAAAGGATGAGAGAATGCCCCACGTGATCGTGAAGCTCTACGCTGGCAGATCGGAGCAGCAGAAAGCGAAGCTGGCGGAGGAAGTCACCAAGGCCATCATGACCAGCGCGAACTGCACCGAGGAGGCGGTCTCGGTAAGCATCGAAGATGTTGCGCCGAACGATTGGACCGAGAAGGTCTACAAGCCGGACATCGTCGGCAAGCCCGACATCATTTACAAGAAGCCTGGATACAACCCTCTTTGATCACGGCGAAGACGGCAGCAGAAACGCTCCGCGAAATTGGTGCTGCCCTTGCCTCAGGGCGGGCTACGCTTATCGCGGCGCTGTTCGCCGATGACTGCATTGGCGCGACATTCTCGCCTTCACTTGGGACCTGCGTACCACCTCCGGCCCTAGGTCGATCGCGCAGCGCATGGGAGCCTCAGCGGTGGGTACTCTTTCGACGCCGGTTGTTCGCAGCTGATCGTCGATGGCGTCTCAGGCTGTGCCAGTACGCTGATATCGAGCGCTTCGGGCTGGAGGACGCGCCGGTACGGGATGGCAGGGTGAAGCAAGCCGATCTGATCGAGCTGGCCACTGGCCACGAAGGTCAGGCATCGGCGGCGCGGCGCATCCTCGGCGACGACGTTGGCGATCCTACGGATCCCGTTTGGGGCTTCGATGAGGAAGGCGAGATGCGGGGCATGTGGCGGCCCACCGGGCAGTAGAGACTCTGGTTCCTTGCCGGAGGGCTGGCGCAGTGCCGCGGATTCTCAAAGATGCTGGCGTTGCAGATCAAGGCGCGTGAGCTGGGGATCTGCATGATCGAGGTGGGTGCGCCGCTTGGATCGCTACCAGCCGTCCCGGACGCTGGGCGCTCGATTTGCTTGCAGCGGGATGCACGACAATCTTGTTACTCCCCGGTGCACTGCCGAGTAACTTAGGATGGACGCATGAAACGATCTGCAGCCGAAATCCTGCGTGAGTATGGACCCTTTCCCGGCGTCGACAGCGTGCACGGGGTTACGTTTGACGGTCAGCACGTTTGGTTTGCGTCTGGCGACAAGCTGAACGCCTTCGATCCCGCGAGCGGAAAGACGACGCGCTCCATAAATGTCGCGGCGCACGCTGGAACGGCGTTCGACGGCCAGCACCTTTTTCAGATCGCCGAGGATCGCATCCAGAAGGTCGATCCGAAGACCGGCCGTGTGCTCGCGACGATTCCGGCGCCTGGCGGCGGCGGTGACTCCGGGCTCGCGTGGGCCGAGGGGACGCTTTGGGTGGGGCAGCATCGGGGGCGGAAGATCCATCAGGTCGATCCGCAAACAGGGGCGATCCTTCGCACCATCGAGTCCAACCGCGTCGTCACCGGGGTCACCTGGATTGACGGCGAGCTCTGGCACGGCACGTGGGAAGGGGACGAGAGCGATGTGAGGCAGGTCGATCCGCGAACGGGAGAGGTCGTGGAGAGGCTTGAATTGCCGCCTGGGATAGGCGTGTCGGGGCTCGAGTCCGATGGCGGCGATCAGTTCTTCTGCGGGGGCGGGAGCAGCGGGAAGGTGCGGGCCATTCGGCGGCCCAGGCGAGCCTCCGCGGCGGGCGGCGGCTCCGGGACTGCCGTTGATCCCGCGCGCAAGTAGTCGAAGAGGACCTCGCGGCTGAGGTTTGCAATCTTGTCGGAGCGGCCAGCGGATTGGGTGCGCACTCAGGCCATGTATTTCCTTGTATAGCTGCAAAGACGTGGGGTGGCTGCGACGTGACGCTCAACGGCAACAGGTCGTATCCTCTCAACGGTACAAGGTGGGGCCAGGGCATGATGGACGGTGCGCAAGCGCACTGCGACGGCATCGTCGCCTTTGTACGGACCGACTTCACCGAGGACCTGAAGGAGATCACCGTGCTGGTCCTGGTGCAACGCTGACCTGCTGGCTTTCATCCGAGGGTAGAGAGGATGGCAAGCCATTGATCGGAACCAAAATGGGACCGATCTTCAAATACGACTTCCGAGTTCGGATCTGGCCGCTCGCCTATATTCCTTACGGTGGGCATGGACTTCGGCGAAATCCTGGCGGTCGCGCGGGCGATTGATGAGGGCGACGACGATGCTTTCTACGCTGCCTGGGACCGTTTCGCGGCCGCGGCGAATGAGGTCCGGCGGCTCAGCGCGCGAGCGCTGTTTCTAAAGGCAAGCTGTGCTCGCAGCCCTCGACGATGTGCTGGAGGACTCTGCGGCAATTGTTGAGCCCTAGCTTCTTCCCTGTCCCGCGGCGCGCCGCAGTCGCGGCTTGGCGGCCCGCGCAGTCGTATCGAGCAACGCGTGCAGCGCCGCCACCGTCTCGGGCGATAGCCGGTGGATGCTCTGCGCCAGACGGTTGGCGAGCGCCGTCTGCTCCGGTGTCAGACCGGCTGTGTTCACCGTCACCCGCGGATGTGACAGGCGTGCGAGCCGCGCCATCTCCTCGGCTTCGTCCCAGATCAGACCGAAGAACTCGTTGACCTGATGCACCAGCCCGGCACTGGGGGCGCCGCGCCGCCCATGCTCCAGCGCGGACAGATAAGCCGCCGACACCTGCAACTCGCCAGCCAACTGTTGTAGCGTCACCTCCCGCTCCGCACGCAGAGCACGCAGTCGAGCGCCGAAGGGGGTCATCGCACCCGCCGCAGCAGCAGGCGCACCGCTCCTGGATTTGCGGCGTGTGGATGCGCGGCGCCCAGTACGACGCCGCGAAACTCCGGCAGGTTCAGCCAGAGCGGCAGCTCGCGACGCAGGACACCACCTTGCCCGGTTACCACCTCGATACACCGCAACCCCTCGGCGCGCGCCGCGCGCACGAAGGCCGCCAGTGAATTGAACGCGTGCTGTGCCGTGTGGCCGTGCAGATCGAGCACCCGCGCCGCCGGCAGCCTGCCGGTGCGGAAGCGTTGCCAGGTGGCGCTATCCACGCCGCCCGGCTGCTCCCCGACCGCCAGCGGCGCCAGCTTGGCATGGCCGGCACGGGCGGCAACTACCTGCCGCGGCGATGCGGGCGGTGCGATGGCAGGCTGCGAGCCTTCCGCCACCTTTGGATGGTCGCGACCAGCCAGCGGCCTGATCCGGCTTGCGTAACTTGTCCATACGGCGCGGTCGGCCTCGGTCAGCCCGATGCGGCGAGATGAAACCATGCTCCGAGACATAGCGCGCCAAGGGTCGCAAATCATGTCCTGCGCGCTGATATGGCCGCCGTGCGCCGAGATGCGAGGGCCGGTCAGCCGTTTACGATCGTACCGCCGTTGGGATGCAGGACCTGGCCGGACATGTAGGCTGAGTCTGGCGAGGCGAGGAAGATGTAGCAGGGGGCGACCTCATCCGGCTGTCCTGGCCGCTCCATCGGTGCGCTGCTGCCGTGCTCGGCGGTCTTCGCCTCTGAGTAACTGGCCGGAATCAGCGGTGTCCAGATTGGGCCCGGCGCGACGCCGTTCACGCGAATGCCACGCTGCAGCAACTGCTTGGACAGCGAACGCGTGAATGCGACGATGGCACCCTTGGTGGACGCGTAGTCGAGCAGCACAGGATGGCCTTGATACGCTGTCACCGAAGTGGTGTTGATGATCGCGCCGCCTTCCGGCATGTGCGGTAGCACGGCACGCGTCAAATAGAACTGACCGAAGATGTTGGTGCGGAACGTGCGTTCGAGCTGATCGTCCGGCAGATCCTCCAGCCGTTCGCGCACGTGTTGCTCGGCCGCGTTGTTCACCAGGATGTCGATGCGACCGAAGGCCTGGACAACCTGCCGTACGGCTTCGCGTGCAAAATCGGGGTTGCCAATGTCGCCGGGGACGAACAGTCCGCGCTGACCCGTGGCCTCGATCAGGCGCAGCGTCTCTGCGGCATCTTCATGCTCGTCCAGATACGTGATGGCGACGTCGGCGCCTTCCTTGGCGAAGCCGATTGCCACGGCACGGCCGATCCCTGAATCGCCGCCAGAAACCAAGGCCACTTTCTCCGCCAACTTCTGCGCACCACGATAGTGCTCCATGCTGGCGTGCGGCTGGGGCTCCATCTGGTGTTGCTGGCCAGGCTGCCGGTCCTGCCTCTGCGGCGGCACAGTCTCGCTCATGGTATCGCCTCCTTGTTTGACTGCGTGCCAATTACGCGCACGGGGATCGACTTCGCCGCCGGCGTGTCGCTGCCCTCGGCGTGGTGCCAGAGTGGTATCAGCGGATTGCACTCGGGATAATATCCAGCGACGTTGCCTTCCGGTATGTCGTACGACACCACCGTCAATCCAGAGACTGAGCGCCGGCGACCGTCGTCGACCGCCGTGCTCAGCGTCACCACGTCGCGCTCGTTCAAGCCGAAGCGCGCTATGTCGTTGCGGTGCATCAGCACGACCATGCGGGTGCCGTGCACGCCACGGAAACGATCGTCGTAGCCATACACGGTGGTGTTGAACTGATCGTTGCTGCGCAGCGTGATCAACTGCACGATGTCGCGCTGCTCGACCGGCGTGTCGATATCCATCGCCAGCGTTTCCGGCGTGATGAAGTTCGCCTTGCCCGTGGCGGTGTTCCAGGTTCTTTCGCGCGCCGCGAGTTGGCGATGGAAGCCGCCCGGTTCCCACATGCGCCGGCTCATGTCGCGGAAGATGTCGGGGTACGTCGCGCCGATCGCATCGCGGACACGGTCATAGTCCGCGACCCAGCCATCCCAGTCGACATGGGGGTTGGGTGCCAGCGTCGCCTTGGCGATGCCGGCGATGATCGCCGGCTCGGACCACAGATTTGCGCTGGCCGGTGCACGCCGGCCACGCGAACCATGGATGCAGGCGGTGCTGTCCTCGACCGACACGGCCTGCGGGCCGGTTTCCTGTTCATCGAGTTCGGTGCGTCCGAGGCATGGCAAGATGAACGCGGTCTCGCCATGCACGACCTGGCTGCGGTTCAGTTTGGTAACAATCTGCACAGTAAGCGGCAGCCGACGCCACGCCGCCTCCATCGCTTCGCGTTCCGGCACGGCACGGATGAAGTTGCCGCCGAGGCCGATGAAGGCGTTGATCCTGTCGCTGAGCATCGCATCGCAGGCGGTCACCGTGTTCAGACCCTCATCGCGCGGAGGCGCGAAGCCGTACTGCTCAGCCAGGCGATCGAGCGGTGCCAGATTCGGCTTCTCAGTGATGCCGACAGTACGCTGCCCCTGTACGTTGGAGTGACCGCGCACCGGGCAGATACCGGCGCCCAGGCGCCCGATATTGCCGCGCAGCAGAAGAAGATTGACCAGCATCTGCACGGTGCGGACGCCCTTGACGTGTTGCGTCAGGCCCATGCCGTAAATGCCGATGACCCTCTCGGCCCGGGCATACACCAGCGCTGCCGCTTCCATCGCGTTGCGGGTAAGTCCCGAGCGGCGTTCCAACGCGGCCCAGTCAGCGGCGCGCACCGCATCTGCGAACTTGTCGAAGCCGTGCGTGTGCTGGTTGATGAAATCCCAGTCCAGCACGGACGCTGCGCCGTCACGATGGTCATCCCATGCGATGAGCACTTTGCACATGCCCATGATGGCGGCCATGTCGCCGCCCGATTTCACCTGATGGACCAGTGTGCTGATATGCGTGTGCGTGCCGGTGAGCATCTGCCGGGGGCTCTGCGGGTTGGTGAACGCCTCAAGCCCGCGCTCATGCAGTGGATTGAACGAGACAATGGGCACGCCGCGGTTTCGCGCATCCTGCAGGTCGTGGAGCATTCTTGGGCTGTTGCTGCCGACGTTTTGTCCGAAGAAGAAGAGCGCGTCGGCATGCGCGAAATCGTCCAGCGTCACGGTGCCGACCGGCACGCCGATGCTCTCCGGCAGTGCCACCGATGTGGTCTCGTGGCACATGTTGGAGCAGTCGGGCAGATTGTTGGTGCCGTAGAGCCGCGCCAGGAGTTGGTACATGTAGGCGGCTTCCAGGCCGGCACGGCCCGACGCGTAGAATACTGTCGAGTTGGGCGCGAAGCTGCAGAGCCGGGCGCCGATTTCGGTGAACGCCGCGAGCCACGGCACGGGCAGGTAGCGATCACTCGCCGCGTCATAGCGCAGCGGATCGGTCAGACGTCCCGCGGCCTCCAATGCGTGGTCGCTCCAGCCCTCGAGCTCGCGCAGCGCATGATCGGCGAAGAACTCTGGCGTGGCGCGCTTCTGCGTCAGCTCCCAGATCGTCGCCTTGGCGCCGTTCTCACAAAACTCGAACACGTGCGGGGGCGACGGCTTGGCCCAGGCACAGCTTGGGCATGCGTAGCCGCCCGGCTTGTTCTGCTGCATCAGGGTCAGGCCGGCGCTGACGGGATTGCCCTCCCGCGTGAGGCGTCTGGCCAGGCTCCCTACCGAACCCCAGCCGCCGGCCGGTGCGGTATAGGGCTTGAATTCCATTTTCATGGTGCCGCTCCTGGTTCCGTCACCGTTCCGTTCGAGCGGGCGGTGCACACCGCGCGATCGACGAGAACGCGGTTTCCGAGAAGATCGCCCACCGTCTTGGTCATGCGGTTGTCCCTTCGCGCAATGGACATCGGCTGTGCAACGCGGCAGGGCGCGTGGCCGTTTGCCTCGAGCCTCGGCTGCTTGGGCCACACACGCGCTTTTGCGCTGCGATACTGGCGCAGTTATCCGACTGCCTTGCAGCTATTGCGTCGCGATACGGGCGTAACTCCTGTAGCGCGACAATCTGGATGGAAGTGCGCGTCAATCAGAATGAGGACTGCAACCACGCTTGGTAAGCATCATTTGGACTTGCCCCGGTTTCGTGGACACCGGACTATTTGGGTTCGAGGAGTCCGCAATGGCCAAGACAAGAGGAGCCTACCCGCCTGAGTTCCGGCACCAGATGGTCGAACTGGTGCGTGCGGGCCGCACGCCTGAGGAGCTGGGCGGATGAGTTCGAACGGACGGCGCAATCGATCAGGAACTGGCTTGCGCAGTCTGAGCGTAACGCGGGCCGCGGCGACGGCGGCCTGACGACGGCGGAGCGCGAGGAGCTGAGCCGGCTGCGGCGTGAGAACCGCCAGCTGCACCAAAGAATGTCTCGAAACGGGAGGGCAACATGCCGTCAGATCAGGTAGCCTGATCCCAAACGCTCAACACTTCCACGAAACAGGGGTGAGTCCACACTAGCCGCATCGTCGGCTTGGCACCGGGAAAAATCTGCTTGATAATATGCAAACGTCAATTCATGCCTGCTTGCCGCCCCCTCATCGTTTCTTATCAGGGATTGGCAAAACACACTTTGGAGACTTCAAATGTCTTGGCTAAAAGCAAGGGTTCGGCAATACCAGATGAAATATCCTATCCAAGTGGAAATGGGTCCTGAAGACCTCGAGTTACAGTTATTTCGCGGATACTCAGACTCCGATACCGCAATCATTGCCGAATTCGCAAAACCCAACCTAGAGCCAGAGCCCGGATTTATAATCGATTTCCTCGGCGTAAGGACACGCAGCACGTCGCTATGGCCGGAAGCGCGCGCTCTTGCTGGCAACGTCATCAAGGCTCCAATTCCGGGCGATTTCCACGCCGAGACCATAGAGTGGCTCGGCCTTCTCAAGAGCGTGAAGAGTGCGCGCGGCGAGTATGTCGCGATGGAGCTGGGGGCGGGTTTTGGTCCCTGGGCGATTGCCGGGGCGACTGCTGCTCGCTCTCGTGGGATTAAGACGATCAGGCTATGTGCGGTCGAAGGAGACCCGCATCATTTCCGATTTCTGCGCCAACATTTTCTAGACAATGGCTTTGACCCAGACGAGCACGTCCTTCAGGAAGCCGTGGTCGGTGCGGAAGCAGGCGTCGCTCAGTGGCCGGTCATGGCAGACACTTCTGCAGAGTGGGGGTCTAGGCCCATTTTGGCAGAAGGCGATTATCTCGGTCGAGATTTTCCAAGCACAAAAGACGTGACCATTATCCCGATGGCAAACCTCATAAGAAAGGAACGGCATTGGAATTTGGTTCATATTGACGTTCAAGGGCACGAGGTCGATATCTGCCGCTCGTGCCTTGACGACCTAAACGCGCGCGTTTCCTGGATTGTAGTCGGCACGCACTCAAGGAAACTTGACGGCGACATGCTCGAAATGATGTGCCGAGCAGACTGGGACCTTGAGCACGAAAAACCTACGAAATTCCGCTATTATCGGAACCCTAAAACGCTTGAGGGAATGACGATAGCCGACGGGACACAAGTCTGGAGAAACCCACGTCTAACGTAGGGGATCAATATTTCTCAGCGTCGCCCAAAACTGGGCTCACCCCGATTTCCTCGGCTCTACGAGAAGCATTCGAAGATCCTCCACTCCCAGGTCAAGGTTCGGATTGTGGAACGGGTCACATCCGAGCGCGGTCCCCCAGCGCCGGAGTAGGTAGTTCCGCTCACGATCTCTAATGGCCCTTACTACGGGATCTACCAGGGTGTCGGAAAGAGTTGTCGATTCCACGTGGAGCAAAATTGCGCGTGGGTTGAAGACAAGGCGGCGTCCGAGACGATTTACACGTAAGCTGAGATCGACATCCTGAAGGTAAGTGCCAAGCAGGGGATCAAACCCGTTGAGATCCACAAATAACGAACGCTCAATGACCATCGCTGCCCCGGTCAGGCAGCACACCTCTCTCGGTGCCTGTGTCATGAAGAGATAGTCACCTTCCCACAAACGAGCCCCTCGAAGGGTATGCCCTGCTAAACCATCATAGCCCAGGAACATCCCGGCATGCTGCACCCTCTCGTCAGGATAGAGCAGCAAGGGCCCGCTCATGCCGACATCGGGATTCTGGAAGGGCAACAGCAATTGCACCAGCCAATCCGCTGTAACCGGCACGATGTCATCGTTGAGCAACAATAAGTATGGGGCAGAGGCTTCCCGCGCCGCAAGATTGCATTGACGAGAGAAATTGAAAGGTCCCTCGTATGCGATAATCCGTGCGCGATGGCTATTCCGCAGATCGCCTAGTGTCTTTAAAGCGTAGGGATCGCTAGTGTGATGGCTCAGAATCAAAATCTCGTGGACAAGATCTCCTGCTGTTTCCAGAGTACTACGTACCAATTGCCGGAGGAGATGTCCCTTATTACGGGTGCAGATCACGACTGAGACCATCATGTTGCGGGCTGCGGCATGGTCGGGAGATCCTGCGCCAAAATCGGTGCTGGTCTTGCCGTTAATTAGAGCGTCAGATTCTTCTGCCAGGTTAGCGCGAGAATCTTCGATGCGCATGAATCCTTGCGGCAAATGAGCACCCACGACGGGTTTGCCACTACGCCGTGCCGCTATCAAGGCGCACGCTACCGAGTATGCATCTCCCGGGACGACTTCCCCAATGACTCGGAAAATGGCCTCGGCCCGGGCAAGAAAGCGGGAGCGGAAATAGTTGCAGTTTAGACCGAAGATCTCGTTGAATCCCGGGTGAAGCTGAGGAAAAACCCGGTCTTCTTCAACAAAATAGGTATCAAAGAAGCAAAAGTCCGCACGTGATGACTCGGCTTCACAAAGTAGCCTCACCGCCTCACAATCCACTCTATCGCCGGCCTTCAGGAACCAGACGAGATCGCGCGGAGCAGCATTCGCGAGAAGTGCCTTTAGGGCGGTTGCAAAATCAGCGACATCGGCGAGCACAGCGCCACGCGTTGTGAGACCTGCTTCCTCGATCGAGCGGAGAGTCGCTTCCGCTTTAGTAGAGCCCTTGCTACCACTAACTAGGATCCAAACGTCAGACCGCCCCCCCCGCTCGCCGTCTGATGCCGCGCTACCTGATGCTGCCCTATATGACAGAAAACGTTGCCACTGGTCGAGATCCACTCCAAAGTCCTCACCCAGCCGAAGGAAACCTCGAGAACCACCGCCGCTCGTCGCCCTCATACTACCACGCTGCACTGGCAACTCCAGCGCAGCCAACCGACGCATTTTTTCGGCGACCGCAGATACTCCCCCGGCGCGCCAAACGCGAACAGCACGCGAGATAGCGCCGGTGGGCCCCCACCTGCGGGACGCTGCCGGCAGCAAAAACACAGTCTTCCAAATGCGCATTGCTGTCCGCTTCATGTGTAGTTCGTCGCACGATACAAGTAGTAGCATGTGATAATCATGTTATGAGGCCTTTAAATTCGGCACCGCGGGTTCTCGCCGAAAGACGCGGAGTGCCGGCGCAAGATCTTCGGAGGAAATCGAGACTGGTTCCTTTGTTCGACCTGCGATTTGTAATGCCTCATCATAGAGATCCATGTGAAGCTGAGCGAACCTGTACAAGGCCGCGGAATCAGCACCTGCATCCCGAGCAAGTTCGAACACTTGCGGCATCACAACTGCGTGCCAACGGGGTCGATGGTGAGACCAACTATTGTGAGCGTTACCTACAATGCTGATGGGTGCATGCCAATAGCACTCGGCATAACGATAGTTCTCGAGAAACCATTTTGTTGTCGGCACACACTCAGTCAACGTCTCGAAAGGTTCTCCATCGAATGGGTGGTTGAAACAAGCCGCAAGAAGGTCGGATCGAAACACAATGGGATAAATGGCGGTAAATAGGTTGTCATGCTGGGTTGCAACAATATTGACCGGATAGGTCCCCGATTCGAGCTTCTCCCCAGCAATTTCCTTCCCTTCCGCGATTAGCGTCCGCACATCATCGAAGGGCATCAAGCGCTTTCTGTGGTACACTGCGAAGTTTACGCAGGCGAGCGGCAGGCCCGGATCTCCTCGGAGGAATTCGACTACAGCTCTCAACTGCCGAGGCAAAATGAAGTCATCGTCACCAGTAACCCACACGTGGCGCGCTGAAAAAAGGGTCGAACATACACGCAGGTTCCCTAGCATCCCTGTATTTTGCGAATTTACCAACATTGAGAAGCTGGGCTCACCTTTGAACCTGGAGAGTTGAGCGACGGTGTCATCGGTCGAAGCGTTGTCCACGACGACGATTTGTACTCCCTCAGTTTCTTTGGCAGCCTTGATCAACCACGAGACATTGGCCTCGATGAACGCAGCTCGGTTGTAAGTGGAGAGCACGATAGCGAGCAGATGCTTCTCTGGGGGCAGATCTGCTTTCCAATGCCGGAGAGCTCTCCGGAAGAGCCGTTCATTGGATGAGATTTGCCTGCGGTGTCGCTCCTTCAGAACCGACTTGGCTGCGCGCGAAGCCAAGGCCGTATCCAAGCTCGTTTGGCACGAGTCCTCTATGACCTGGCCCGGGAGCAGAGCTGCGAAGTCCAAACTGTGCGCTCTAGCAATCAGCTTCCGAGTGGCCCCGGCGGTACTGATACCCCAAAGATCAGCGGCAAAAGCCCGCTCCGCTATCTCAGCATCAAGATAGGCGGCGGAGTGATCGTCGCCACTAAATCGGAAGATGCTGTATCGATCGCGCGAACCGTCTGTGGCCGGAACGTCGCTTACCGTATCGACCAACACAAGGCGCGCTTCGCGACCCGCATCTATGCCCGTTACCTTGCAACCAGCACCCATTAACTCAATGGTGCCTGTGGATGACAGGGCCGTCCACAGTGACAATTCAAGCACCCTACTAACCTCCATGAGTGGCTCATCATAGGATGCCAGGATGTTGGCGACATCTTGACAGTAGATTTTCCAATCCCGGAATCGACGATTACTGATTTCGTGACGTAGCTTGCGCCGCATCGCGCGGTCCTCATGGAGGGTCCGTATAGCTTCTGTCAGTTTCTCTGGGTCATTCACATTACATGTGAGACAGCCTCCCCCTGTTGCAACTTCGGCCATGGCACCGAAATTAGCCGTTAGGCAGGGAACGCCGTGTGCAAGACTTTCGGCGATGGGTAACCCGTAACCTTCATCGTTCGACGCAAAGATTGAAAACATAGCCCGCTTGTAGGACATTTCAATAGCTTCGGTTCTGGCATAATTGAAATACTTGACTTGCCGGTTGGCCTGTACGATTTGGAGGAATTGGTCGCTTACAAAAGGATGAAGCGACCCGTAAACATGCGTCTCTGTTCGGGCAGATATAGCGCCGCTCGTTTGCAGCTGCGTGATTGCATTTAGCACTTCGATTTGCCGCTTTCTTGGCTCTACGGTTCCAACCATGATGATGATGTCCCGCTTGCTTTCGTCCTCCAGCGATGGAAGTGGCGGCGTCTCGGAATTGATTTCGGGTAGAAGGACCGGAACAATCTTGGCCGACCAGGCAAGCGCAGCGTGAGTTTCCTGACCAAGCTCGGTTTTATAATATTGCTCGAGTGCAATTGCGCTTGTTACTGAGATCGGGATGATCAAATCGCTTCTTAGGAGATTCGCCATATAAGAAATATGCTCCCCGCGGGCCCCATGATAAACGCTGTTTGTGATGGGGATGATGTCGTAGAATATAGCTGCCGTTCGAATTCCATATTCTCTAGCCTGCGATATTATGCGAGCTAGGACCTCATTCCCACCTTCCTGATGGTGGCTGACTTCGGGGTACAGCAACCATGTCTCTTCGGGGCGAGCTATCGTATCTCCGAACCGGTACTGGACGCGGTGAGCAAGGCGATTTGTCTTGATGGACGTGTGAGCTGGACCAAGCAGATGGGCAAGGTCAGCTGTATCAATGTACCGGAGCTGTCCATCAATCGGATCCCACTTAACGAGGTCAGTCTCGACGACGTTGGCTAGATTTCTTGCGACCTCGACCACAAGCCGATGGACGCCTGACCGGAATTTGACCCCGAGCGTACTGCCGACAACGACCAAAACTTTCATGAATCCACCTCGTCTCTACCTGAAGCTCAGCGCCAGTTTTCAGCTTAGCCAACGCCGCTAGCCCTGACCACGCGTCATCGGGAGTAATCAGCGCTTGTCCTGAGGAAGATCCCTCCTTATCGCTGACGACTGCCTGAAGCGGTACACTGGTTGCTTGATTACAGTGGCCTTCTTGTCCTCCGCTCGCTGCAAGGGCAGAGAACCGAGAGGCAAGACACAGGATGCTGTGAGGCGAAGTGGAGTTGAAATAGGCTCAGGGCTTGCGTAATATCCACCCATTGATCGGTTCCCGCTGCCCCATGCATCGATGAGAGGGTGGCACGACTCGTGGGTGGGAAACCGTCGAGGCGGGTTGCCTGGGTGTCCAGCTGAAGGTTCTTCTGTCAGCAGTGCGCTGAGGTGTAGTCGCGTGCGCATGAGATCGACAACCTAGTAGCGGGGAGCACATGGGGCAAGCATACACGGCTTTGAAGCGCTGTCGGGTCAGTGGCAGCAAGACGCTCGTCCCGGTTCTTGACTTGGGAGAACAGGCACTCACTGGCGTCTTCCCACGCAGCGAGACTGAAAATGTGACCGCAGGACCCCTGCGATTGGTTTGGTGCCCAGAGTCCAGGCTTCTCCAGCTAGCCCACTCCTATGACCTCGGCGAGATGTATGGGGACAATTATGGCTACCGCTCCGGGTTGAACCCAAGCATGGTCCGCCACCTGACGCAGAAGGTCCGCGAATTAGAACGGACCGTTGACCTGCAGCCGGGCGACACGGTGCTCGACATCGGCAGCAACGACGCGACATCGCTAAAGGCCTACAAAGTGCCCGGGTTGCGGCGCGTCGGTATCGACCCGACCGCCGCCAAGTTTCGGCAATACTATCCCGACGACGTTGCATTGGTGCCAGACTTCTTCTCGGCCGAGGCATTTTTTCGCAGCGGGTCGCGGCACGCCCGTGTCGTTACATCCATTGCGATGTTTTATGATCTAGAGCACCCGATTGGTTTTGCGCAAGAGATCGAGCGGGTTCTGGCACCGGATGGCATTTGGCATTTTGAGCAGAGCTACATGCCCTCCATGTTGCGCATGACGTCTTATGACACCGTTTGTCATGAGCACCTCGAGTATTACTCACTGGGAGTGGTGATGCACATCTTGGATGCCGCCGGGATGCGTCCATTGGATGTCAAGATGAACGCGGTAAACGGTGGCAGCTTTGCGGTGACGGCTGTCCGGAAGGAGGACTCGCGCCGGGGATCGGAGCGCGTGATCGCCTGGCTGCTTGAGCAGGAGGACGGCATGGGGCTGAATACGACGCGCCCATATCGCGAATTCGAGGAGCGCGTGTACCGGCACCGTACCGACCTAGTACGCTTGCTGCAGACGTTGGCAGCCGACGGCAAGAGGGTGATCGGCTACGGGGCATCTACGAAGGGCAATGTTGTACTGCAATTCTGTGGCGTAACCAGGAATGAAGTGGCCGCGATCGCCGAAGTCAATTCAGATAAGTTTGGTGCATTTACCCCGGGTACACACATCCCGATCATTTCCGAAGCCGAGGCGCGTGACATGAAGCCGGACTATTTTCTTGTGCTGCCCTGGCACTTCAAGGAAGGTATCCTTCAGCGTGAGGCCGAGTTCCTCGCTGAAGGTGGACGGATGATCTTCCCATTCCCAGAGATCGAGATCGTCTGATGGTGTCGCGCTAAATGGGCCACATTGGAGTGCGTGCTCGCGAGTTTGGGATGCTGCACACAGCGGCAGGTTGTTGGAGACGCAACCGACGACTGACATTCCCCCCGCATGTCACCCCCAGCGCCTCGGCAAGCTAATCGCAGTGCATTGCCGGATCAACTTTGTCCTGGATCAGACAGAAGACTTCCAACGCCATGCGGGTGATCACGCCAGCGCAAAGTTGCCAGCGCGCGGCGATCCTGCATCGACTCCAGGCAGCAACAGCAAACTGCCATTTCCCAGGGTGATCATCGCCCCACCGGCGATCGCCGAGGTCGCTGCCTGCACGTCGGTGAACGACGCGAACTGGCCCTTTGTGAACTCGATCACGTCCTGCACCGGGTTGAATCCGCCGATCGCGAACCAGCCGCAAAACTGGTGAACACGAACTCATGCGGCGTGGTCGGCGTGGCCGCCAAGGTCTCGTTAGCCGCCTCGCTGTAGATGAACTGCATAACATTGTCCAAGACATTCCACCCCGTGCCGGGATTACTCACCACGCCTCCACCGATGATGCTGGTGCCTTTCAATGCTGGCCGTGCGGCCCGCAACGGCGCCGAGCAAGACAAGCCGGCATATTCGCTGCGCGTGCTGCAACCCGAGGCCCTGCGCGATCATGCCGCCGGGAGAGAACCCCACGATAAGCGGAATGGGCACCGCACAGGCGTCCAGCACGTCAACCACGTCCTGCACGAAGTCTTCCAGCGTCAACGCGCCGTCGATGTGTCCTGATCGCCCATGCCCGCGCAAATCCAGACGCAATACACGGAACTCGGGCGAGAGCGCTGGTGCTATCTGGTCCCAGCTCGTGCCATCGGCGCCGACACTGTGAATCAGCATCACCGGCGGCCGTTCGCCACCATCGTCCCGATACCGGAGCGCAGGCGCATCCGATCTCTGCAGCATCCGCTCGGTCATCGCTGGCCATCTCCGCACGGCATCATGGGCGCTGTATAGGAACGCTCATGGGGTCACGACACAACACCAGGGCAGGGCGCAGCACGCAGACCTTGCGCGAGGCCATCCTCTCGCTTCGCCTCGTGCCGGGGACGCGGCTTGTCGAACGCGAGATGGTCGATCGGCTCGGGGTCAGCCGCACCGGCGTTCGCGCCGCGTTGCAGTCGCTGGAGGCTGAGGGTCTGGTCGTGCGCGGTCATCGCAGCGTGTTCTCCGTCGCCGTCGTATCGCGCGAGGAGGCGCGGCAGATCTACGAGGTCTGCGCCGCGCTGGAGCCGGCGATGGCTCGGCTGTTCATTGCGCGTGCCAGCGACGAGCAGGTGGCGGCATTGGGCGAAGCCGCGGCGCACGCCGAGGCGGCAGCGCGCGCGTTGGACGGCGCCGCCTATGTCGAGGCGTTCCGTTCCTTCTATGCCGTGCTGCTGGCCGGCAGCGGCAACGAAATCGCCCGAGCCATCCTGGAGACGCTGGAAGCGCGCATCGCCTATCTGCGGCATCTGACGACGCAGAAGGCCCCACAGGCTCGCCAGTTGCGTACGGCGGCGCTGCTGCGCGGCATCTTCACCGCGGTGCACAAGCGCGCCCCGGATCTGGCCGCGCGGCGCTGTGCCGCCTTCGTCGAGCGTTCGGCGCGGTTCGCGATGGAGGTGCTGAAGGACAATGGCTGAACGGGGCGCGCGCCCTATTCCGCTGCCACTGCGCGTTGGTCCGCTCGCAGGGCGGCGCGAATCGCCGGAATCACCTCGGTCCCCAGCCGACGCACGCTTTCGCGCGTCGCCGCATGCGGCAGACCCCGGCCTCAACCGCTGCTCTAGCCTCGTCTACTGACCCAATCTGAACGAACACCTTGCTCCCCTGACGGTGCGCGTCGCGGACGTAAGGTGTCGGGTCTCCCCAGAAAAAGACGATTAGCGGCGGTGCTTCGTCGAGACATGCGTCGACCTGCCCCTCAAGAGTGCGTGCCAAGATAATGTTTGCGCCGAACGGCTTGTCGGTCATTGCGCGGGTCTCGCGGATGCGCTGGCGAACCCGGTCGCCGGTCATTCCGCCCACACCCACTACCCCGCAGGCACCAGCATTCGAGACCGCCGATGTGAGTCAGGACCGGAAAGCCAGCTCATCCCGACCGAGAAGATTGGGTGCTGGATGCCAAGCATTCTGCACAGCGGCGTCTGCAGCATGGCCCCATCCTTCCAAAAGGGTCCCGTCGCTCTGTCTTCCAACGCGTTGCTTTCAGTGTCGAGCCGCATTTAACAGTATAAGGCAAGAAGCGTCTATTGACCGCTTTGGGCATGAGCCGGAATTGCTACCGATGGGAGCGAACGGCTGCTGTGGGTCGTGTGCAGCCATTGCCAGCCGGTACAAAGCTTCGGATTCTGACCAGCGTCCTACTCGGAGTTTCCGGCGCCTATCCGGTGGAACTCCGGCCAGCGGCGCTTCACCAGCTCCCGTTCCGCGCTGTATGCGTAGCAAGTGTCGATCTTCCTCGGCTTGCCATGGCCACGGCTGCCTTCGTCAGCATCAGGGACGCCAGCAAGCCACGGTAGAAATTGACCACAACGACGATGTCGCGACCGTGCATCTTGGCGGCCAGTACCTCGCCGGGTCCGGCGGGCGCGACAGAGCCGCCGAGTACCGCGGCGAGTGCGGCGTTGCCGCTGTCCATCACGGTGACCCGTAGGTCAATGCCGTTCTTTTCGTGCAGGCCCGCACCAAGCGCCATCCCGCAACCCGCCATAGACGAGCGTGGTGGAACTGACCGCGATCATGATCGACGTCGCCGCACGCGCGCGACGGATGGCGAATGCAGCGTCGGCGCTGCCCAGCAAGACGCGTCGGTGATCATGCCGTAGCCTCCACATTCGAGAGTACGTTCGCGGTCTGCCAGCGCAGCACGCGGCGCTCGATTCAGGCTCAAAACGCCCAACAGCATCAGGCTGATGCCCATCAGCACCAGCAAACACCGATGCGGTGTTGAAGAACGACGTGGCTTCCTTGACGCGAAACCCGACGCCGGAATCGGCGGCGACGAACTCACCCACGACGGCACCGATGAGCGCGTATGGCAGTCCGATGCGGATGCCGGTGAACACCCAGACGGCTGAATACGGCACTGCGATCTTGGTCCAGGCGGCCCAGCGCGAGGCGCCGAGCAGCCGCGCGTTCTCTACCACGCCGCTGCCCATCAGCGAGCCGCGGAACGCCTTTCCTCGGCGACCAACATGGTGTGGGCGTACTGATAGAGGTCATTGGTGGCACCCAGGCCAACGCAGATGATCTCGCCACCCTTGCGTGTGATCGCGTTCGCAGCCGCCATCGCCGGCTTCACGCCCGAGATTTCGAACGCGAAAGTCCACACCGCCCCGCGTCAACTCCTTCACCTTGACGGCCAGGTCGCGATCCAGCGCCGACAGAGTGCGCGTGCAGCCCAGTTCTATCGCGAGCGGGAACTTGGTCTCGTTGACGTCTCCTCGACAACGTGCTGCCAGTCCACTTCGTTGGCGCGCTTGCCTCGCGCGAGGCGGGCAGCGGATCGGCCTGATGCCGTGGCCAAGCGAGGATGTCGATCGTAGAGATCGTCTGGCATGGTAAGGATCATAGGCCAAGTGAGGTGCCTGTGCCGTTCGGGGGCCGACAGCTTCGCGTGCATCGCGCTGGTGGAGAACACACACCGAATGCGCCAACGCGAAGCGCAATATCCGGGCGGTTGTGCCTGCAGCGGCGACATCAGGCCGCGCTGACGGAATCTGCGATCAGCTAGGTTGGGCCGTTGACGGATGCCGCCGCGAGTTGCTGTTCGAGCGAGGCACCTGTGTCACCGATAAGCTGATCCAAGGTGAACGGGCGCTCCGCGGGCCAAGCGCGAGGCGGGCTCGCTTCGTAACCGGCGACCTCCAGTTGTTCGATTGCGTCGCGGTATGCCGTGTCAGGTCGATCCTCTGGCGCATGGATGGCGCGAAGCGACGTGCCGCATCCTTTTGGAAGGCGACAAATTCTCCGCGCCAGTGTCCCGCGGACAGGCTGTCGGGCCAGCCATGGACCTTGAGCAGGTGCACCAGCATCTGGTGCAGATAACTCTGATCGGAATGGAGTTGGGACAGCCCCACGTCCTTGATCTCCTCAATGACATGCTCCCAGTCCACTTCGTTCACCCGCTCGCCGCGCGCGGCGCCGGCGCAGCAGGCTGGCTTGGTGCGCCGACCAGGCGAGAGCGTCGCGGTCGCATAGCGAGATAATAGGCGGCAGCCGGACGACTTGCCAGTTGCGGTAGTACCATCGAGTGTGCCAACCAAGTCGTTGCTATACCTCGAATGGTCCCGAACCATCCAATACTCGCCTGCCAAGAGGATCCGTTGATGATGTCGATGCGTCTTGTGCCACAGTACCCAAGGGCGCGCCCATGACCCATCCGCTGTCCGTCGCGGTCGCCGGACTGGGGACGGTGGGTGGCGGCGTGCTGAAGCTGCTGCGCGACAACGCTGATGTGGTGGCTGCGCGCGCGGGACGGCCGATTGCGGTGACAGCGGTGTCGGCGCGCGATCGCACGCGCGACCGCGGTGTGTCGCTGTCGGGCCTGCGGTGGTACGAGGACCCGGTGGCGCTCGCCGCAGACCCGGCGGTCGAGGTCGTGGTGGAGTTGATCGGCGGCTCCGACGGTCCTGCGCGTTCGCTGGTGCAGGCGGCGCTTGCGGCGGGCAAGCCGGTGGTCACCGCCAACAAGGCGATGCTGGCCGTGCATGGCGCTTCGCTGGCGGCCATGGCGGAAGAGCGTGGCGTGCCGCTGGCATTCGAGGCAGCAGTGGCGGGCGGCATCCCGGTGATCAAGGCGCTGCGTGAGGGGCTCGCGGCCAACCGCATCCTGCGCATCGCCGGCATCCTGAACGGCACCTGCAACTACATCCTGACGCAGATGCGCGAGCGCGGCCGCGAGTTTGCCGAGGTGCTCGCCGATGCGCAGAAGCTTGGCTATGCGGAAGCCGATCCGTCGTTCGATATCGACGGCATCGATGCGGCCCACAAGCTGGCGATCCTGGCGGCGCTGGCGTTCGGCCGGCCGGTTGCGTTCGACGCGGTGCATGTCGAGGGCATCCGGAACGTTTCCGCACTCGACATCGCGTTTGCGACCGAACTCGGCTACCGCATCAAACTGCTCGGCATCGCGCGGCAGGCCGATGGCGGCATCGAGGCGCGCGTGCACCCCTGCATGGTGCCGCAATTCGCGCCGATCGCACGTGTCGACGGTGTGTTCAACGCAGTTGTTGCGGAGGGCGACTTCGTGGGACGTGTGATGTTGGAAGGCCGCGGCGCTGGTGCTGGGCCGACCGCGTCCGCCGTTGTGGCCGACCTGATCGACATCGCACGCAATCGGCTCACTCCGGTGTGGGGCGCGGCATCGGCCGAGCTATCGAACGCGCCTTCGGTGCCGATGAGCGCGCATGTCGGCGCTTATTATCTGCGTCTGATGGTGGTGGACCGGCCCGGTGTCATAGCCGATGTTACCGCCGTGTTACGCGATCAGCGCATCTCGCTCGAATCGATGCTTCAGCGCGGCCGCTCGCCGGGCGAGGCGGTACCTGTGGTGTTGGTGACGCATGAGACGCAGGAGAGTGCGATGCGGGATGCACTGACACGTATCGCGGGGCTGGATGCCGTGCTCGAGGCGCCCACGCTGATTCGCATCGAACCGGAGTGATCTTGCGCGGCCGCTGCTCGGTACACGAGATTCCGCGATCAACGTGGGCGCTGATTGTATTGAGTGAGCCGCTTCAACAATTCGGGCCCGAGCTCTGGATTGCCGACGGTCCGGTGACGTCGTTTCATGGCTTCCCCTATCCAACGCGGATGGCGGTGATCAGGCTATCTGACGGGAGCCTGTTCATCTGGTCACCCGTTGCGCTATCTGATTCTCTTCGCGCCTCAGTCGATGCACTCGGGTCGGTACGCCACCTTGTCTCACCCAATGCATTGCATCATCTGTTTCTTGCGGAATGGAAGTCCGCTTTTCCGGCGGCTCGCGTCTACGCTACGCCGCGGCTGCGGCGCAAACGCAAAGACCTGACTTTGGACGCCGAGCTTGGCGATGTGGCTCGGTCCGATTGGGCGACTGACATCGACCAGGTCGTCGTGCACGGAAGCTTTGCGCTGACCGAGGTCGTGTTTTTTCACCGTGGCAGCCGCACGGCCCTGTTCGCCGATCTGATCCAAAATTTTCCGCGCGACTGGTTCAAAGGATGGCGCGGCTTCCTCGCTCGGCATGGTGGGATCGTCGCTCCCAATCCTGGCGCCCCGGGTGATTGGCGTGCGAGCTTCCTCAATCGTCGCGCGGCGCGGGCCTCACTCGACAAGGTTCTCGCCTGGCCAATCGAGCGGGTGCTGATTGCGCATGGAGATCTGCCGACGGGGGATGGAGTGGCCTTTGTGCGCCGCGCCTTTACCTGGTTGCTCGGACATGATGCGGCCGCCTGACCGGCCTTTGTAGCTCACGGCAGAGAACGACGAGGATGCCGTGGCCAAGCCACGGACGGTATAGTCTTCACGGCGAAGGGGCGGTTATGCGACAGGCCCGCTGGCCATTTAGAGCTCGATGACGCCGCCGCGCAGGCCCTTCGCGACCGCTTCGGCTCGACTGGTTGCCTCGAGCTTGGCGAACAGCGCCTCGAGGTGGAACTTCACCGTGTGCACCGAGATACCGAGCGCACGTGCCACGGCCTTGTTGCTCATGCCCTGACCGACGAGTGTGAGGATTTCCGCCTCGCGCGGTGTCAACAGTGGCGATGCATCGTCAGTGGCGGCGCCGAAGCCGTCACGCGGATTACCGCCCGGCGCACGCACCAGCAATCCGGCGGCCACCGCGCGCAATGCGGGATCGAGTTGTGCTGCGGTGACCGAGCGCGGCAGCACGCCGGCTGGCGGCTCGGTTGGTATTGCTTGGTCGGTCAGCACGACCACCGGTGCCTCTGCCTCGGCTGGCGGTTCGGTATCCCGCGCCAGGTCGCACAGGATTACATCGGGCGTCTCTGTCACCAACCTGTGCCCGGCCCCCTCCAACATGGCGGCCAGACCCTGCCGGCGCACTGGATCGTCGGCGCGCAGCAGGACGCGGAGACCTTCGCTCATGCCTTGGCGGGGCGCGCGCCGATCGTCACGGTGACCAGGTGCACCTCGCCGGCACGCAGCAGCTTCAGCGTGGTGGGCTGTCCGATGCGCTCCGGCGCCAGCGCTGTCGCGAGGCCGCGGGCGCGGCCCGTGCGGCGGCCGTCCACCTCCAGGATGATGTCGCCCGGCAGCACGCCGGCGGTTTCGGCTGGTGCACCGGCGGCGAGGCCGACCACCATCATGCCGGCGTCACGACCCGCCGCCTCGCGGAAGCGATCCGGCACCAGGACATGCTGTAGGCCGACGCCGAGCCAGCCGCGGGCGATGCGGCCCTCGGTGAGGAGCGGGTCGATCACCCGCTCGACCGTCGCCGCCGGAATCGCCAGCGCGCGGCGCCGCGGTCCGGCGGTGGACATGCCGATCAGCCTGCCGCCGAGCGTCAGTACCGCACCGCCTTCGTCGGCGCCGAGCCGCGCGTCGAGCCGCAGCAAGGTGTCGATGCGGCCGCCAGCCTGGCTGTGCCATTCCGGCCCGGTGGCGTGCACCATGCCGAGGCGTCCCGTCGGGGCACCGCTATGGTCCGCACCGACGATGAGGGCGAGCGAGCCGGGGCGAGGGGAGGGCGCGGCGGCTGGCAGCGCGGTGCCCAGCTTCTGCGACAGGCGCAGAACGGCGACGTTGGTCCCGGGGTCACGTCCCGCCAGTCGTGCGCGCATCTCCGCACCGCCGCGGACGACGGTGAAGTCGGTCGCCTCGGGCAGCACCTGGTCCGATGTCACCACCACATCGTCGCGCCACAAAATGCCGCTCGCGCCGCGACGGGCGGTGCGGATGGTGACGACGAAGGTAGCTGCGGCGAGACGGTCCGCCAGCGCTTCGGAGAACTGTTCGAGTTGATCGGTGGTCATGGCTGCAAACTCCTGTGCCTGTGCCGGCACACTGCCCCATGCCGCGTAACGGCGGCATCGGCCGGATGACCGGTGCACCACCCGGCCGCGTGGCCAGGGTGGCGCGCGGCCGTTCCGCTCCCATTTGGTGCGCCGCGAAGGAAGTTCCCATGCCGCTCGATGCAACTGGTTCGCTGCCGCTCGACGAACTCGATCCCTATTCCGCACAGGTCGTGTACGCGTTCGAACGCGTCGGGCCGGCCGTGGTGCATGTCATCGCGTTTGGTGCCGATGGCAGGCCGAAGGGGCAGGGGTCCGGTGTGATCTACACCCCCGATGGCTACGTGCTGACCAACGCCCATGTGGTGGCGGGTGCCGCGCGGCTGCGTGCCTCGTTCACCGACGGGCAGGCCCTGGATGCGACCCTGGTGGGCTCGGACGCGGATACCGACACCGCGGTGCTGCGCCTGTCCGGCAGCGGACTGCCACACGCCGAGTTGGGTCAGTCCGCGACGCTGCGCGTGGGCCAGCTTGTGGTGGCGATCGGCAATCCTCTCGGTTTCCAGTGCACCGTCACCGCCGGCATCGTCTCCGCGCTCGGCCGCACGCTGCGCACGCCGTCGGGGCGAATGATCGAGAGCGTGATCCAGACCGATGCACCGCTGAACCCGGGCAATTCTGGCGGCCCTCTGGTGAGTGGCGCGGGCCGCGTGGTCGGCATCAACACCGCGACGATCGCGCCGGCGCAGGGCATCTGCTTCGCGATCGGCATCGACACCGCGGTGTGGGTTGCGACACGGCTGATGCGCGACGGGCGGGTGAGGCGGTCGCGGCTCGGGCTGTCGGGGCAGACCGTGCCGATCGACACGCGCGTGCGGCGGTTCCATGGACTGACGCAGGCGAGCGGGATGCTGGTGCTGGATGTGGTGGCGGGAGGCCCGGTGGCGGAGGCCGGCGTGCAGCGCGGCGATGTGGTGGTGGCGCTCGACGGCGAGCCGATCGCCGGGGTGGACGACATGCACCGTTCGCTGACGGCGGAGCGGGCAGGGCGGGCGTTGACGCTGACGTTGCTGCGGCGGGCGGAGAAGCTGGAAGTATCGGTGACGCCGGCCGAGGCGTAAGCGGCATCTGCTGCTCGCCCGTCTGATGGATGGCGCGCCGGCGCAAGGCGTGGCCTGATAGCCAAAGATCAGCAGCGGATCGGGCATGCGCACCATCAACATTCTTGCCATCCAACGTCTCAATTCCACCGATCGCGCCAGGATCGAGGCCGTCGATCCAGCCGTCCGCCTCATCGACGCCGGCGGCTGGTTCGATGGCGAGATCCGCGACACCTGGTCGGCCTATGCCGGCGCGCGCTATCTCGCCCCGGGCGCCACCGGCGCGGGCACGCGCGCCGAGCGCGACAGGCTGCTCGCCGAGGCTGAGGTGATCCTCGGCGGCTTTCCGTTTCCGCTGGATCTGCGGGCGCGGGCGCCGCGACTGAAGTGGTTCCATCAGCGTCCCGCAGGTGCCAGCAACCTGCGCATCGGCGACCTGTGGGGCAGCGACGTGACGGTGACGACGTCGCGCGGTGTCGGCAGCACCCTCGCCATGGCGGAATACGCTATCGCCGGCGTCCTGCACTTCGCCAAGGAGTTGGACCGCGCCATCAGCGACTGTGCGACGGGCAAGTTCGATCATCGCGCCTACCGGCCGCTGCTGCTGGAAGGCAAGACGATGTGCGTGGTCGGCGCCGGCGGGATCGGTCGCGAGGTCGGTCGGCTGGCTGCCGCCCTCGGCATGCGCGTGATCGGCACGCGGCGCCGGCCGGAGCCTGAGGCGCCGTTGCCGACGGGGTTTGCGGTACTCGGCGGCACCGACGATCTCGACCGGTTTCTCGGCGAGAGCGACTTCGTGGTGGTCTGCTGCCAGTGGACGCCGGAGACCACGAACCTGATCAATGCGGCGCGGCTTGCGGCGATGAGGCGGGGGGTCGTGCTGGTCAATGTCGCGCGCGGCGAGATCGTGGATGAGGCGGCGCTGGCCGAGGCGCTGGCGCGCGGGCATCTGCGCGGCGTGGTGCTGGATGTGTATGTGGGTGAGTTCGAACGCTTGCCGCCGGAGACGCTGTGGCATGATCCGCGCGTGGTGATCACGCCGCACACGTCCGGGCACAGCGATGAGAACCGGCACGGCGCGATCGAGCTGTTCTGCGAGAACCTGCGTGCGTATCTCAATGGCGCGCCGCTGCGCAACGTGATCGACTGGGAGCGGGGGTATTAGCACTCGCAAGGAACCATGAGCAGACTGTGCCGCGCGACAGAGGGGTCGGGTTGGTCTGAACAGCGTTTCGGTTCCGATTGATGGTTTCCCTGCGAACCATCTCCACCACGGCGGCGAACATCATGCGGCCGCCGCCAGCGCCAAGCCACAGAAGTAGGCTTGGTCGGGCGACCGGCCGTTCAGGCTCGAGTGCGGCCTCTTACGGTTGTAGAAGGCCAGATAACCGCCGATCGAACCGCGCGCCTCAGCCACTCTGTCATAGGCACGTAGGTAGACCTCTTCGTATTTGACCGACCGCCATAGCCGTTTGACGAACACGTTGTCGCGCGACGAGCCGCGGCCATCCATGCTGATCCTGATCGCGTTTCCCAGCAGCAGGCCGGTGAGCGCCGCACTGGTGAACTGGCTGCCTTGGTCGGTATTGAAGATCTCCGGTCGACCGTGTCGGGCGAGCGCCTCCAGGCAGCGCTGCGACCGATCTATGCCGCACCGAGTGCGGAGCCAGCGCTTACGGCGCTTGATGTGTTCGAAGTGGCTCCAGGCAACCGTAACAAGACCGCCCCCTGCTTTGCCACAGCATGGCGCGTGCTCAGCCCGGTCAAATTGGGCGTCCTCGTCATGCTCGCCCTCGAGCGGGGCTGCGCGTGGCTCCGGTCCTGCCGCTATGCGGCGAATTTGGCCGGACTTGCGCGCGACCGCCCAGAAAGTGCCAGGTCGGGACGAAGCAACAGCCGCCTTGATCAAACAAACGAACATCTGTCTGAAGGCATCAATGCTTGCGGACCGCAGTGTGTCCGCCTCATACACGACACGCCCAGCGAGGGCGAAACCATCAACGCCTCGCACAAAGCAATCCTGACAGTTCCATCCAGGCAGGGCACGTGGCCGACAAGTCGATACCCAAAAATACGCCGCTCCATTTCATCCGCTGGGCGGTCCAGTAAATTCGACGCGTAGCGCAGCGCCTCGCGCGAAGACGCATCGCGATCCTGCCTACGTCATGCATGGTCGCTCTGGCGGCGTGCACATCAGGCCGTCGCACAAAAGTCTCATCTCAAGCAAAAATCACAACTGCAATGCTTAGGGTCTACAAAGTGAGAATTTCAAAGTGACGCGTTTGGCGTCACGGCTCCCCCCGACCCCCTACAATTCGTCGTAGAACGCCTTGTCGGCTACTTGGCCCGTGTGATGCGGCAATGGTCGGGCTTCCCAAACCCGCGCCACGCGTTCGCGCAACGGAATGGCCTTCTGGGCCCGTTCGGCTTCGACCGCCAGACGCACGGCGCTCTGCTCGGCCAAGCCGCGCTCTCTGGCGAGCTCGCTGACCGGGTCGTCATCAGGCGACGCGCCGGCCGGCCAATGCACTCGGCAATTGGGTGATCGCATGGTCGATCAACCGCGAATCCGCGTCCGCCGACAGTCCCTCGGCGATCACCTGCCGCGCGGCCGTCGTCGCAACCTCGACCGCGGTCAGCCGCACTTCGTCGACCGCGGCCTTCTCGGCCGCGGCAATGCGGTCCATCGCCATCTGCTCGCGCCGGCGCGCCGATGCCTCGGCCTCCGCGCCCGCGGCCGCCGCGACGCGCTCGGCCTCCGCCTTGGCGCCCTCGATCAGCGCCTGCGCCTCGCGCAACGCCTCGGTCCGCCGCGTCTCGGCGTCGCGCAGCATCGCTTCAGCCTCCTGACGCAGCCGCGCGGCCTCGTCCAGTTCGGTCCGGACCTTGGCGGCGCGATCGTCCAGCATCTGCGCCAGTACCGACCAGAGTCTGCGGCCGAACAGAACGAAGAATAGCACGAAGGCAATCAGCACCCAGTTGCGCGGTTCGGCGAAGAAGCTTGGTTCTGGCTCCATGGCGGCGGGTCCTCAGGCGATCCTGCGCGCGGCCAGCGCGGCGCCGATCGCGCCGTCAAGCCGCTGTGCATCCGGCGGTGCTCCGGTCAGGCGTCCGACCACCGTGGCCGCCGTCTCCGTCGCCACGTCTCGCAGTGCACGCATCGCCGACGTGCGCGCCGCGTTGATCTGCGTCTCGGCGTCGTGCAGCTGCTGCTCTAACCGCTCATTGAGCGCAGCGATGCGCACCGACGCCTCCTGCTTCGCCGTATCGAGCGCCGCATTGATCGCCGCCTGCGCTTCGGCCCGCGCGCGAGCTGTCGCCTCGGCGACATGCAGCGCCGCTTCGTCCGCCCGTGCCTTGGCGGCCTGCGCCGTCTCCAGGTCAGCGGCGATGTGACGCGCACGCTCCTCGATCACCGCGCCGACCTTCGGCAGGGCGATGCGCGACAGCACGATGTATAGCACGGCGAAGATGATCGCGCCCCACACCACCTGGCTGGTGGTCAATGGGTTGGCGAAGTCGAGCTGCGGCATGCCGGCCGCCTTGGCGACTGTTGGCAGCAGCAGTGCAGCGAGCAGCGCCCAAATGATACGGGTTGGGCGTATCGGCATCAGACGAACAGGATGATGAACGCGATCACCAGCGCGTACAGCGCCACGGCTTCGGTCAGCGCGAACCCGAGAATGGCAAGGCCGAACACCCGCTCGCGCGCCGCCGGGTTGCGTGCCACGCTGCTGACCAGGGCGGCGAAGATGTAGCCGATGCCGACGCCGACACCCGAAAGCGCGATAACGGCGATACCCGCGCCGATGGCCTTTGCGGAAGCGAGATCCATTGTTCTGTGTCCCTTTGGTTAGTGGAGGTGCACTGCGTCGTGCAGATAGATGCAGGTGAGGACTGCAAACACGTAGGCCTGCAATGTCGCCACCAGAATTTCGAAGCCGATCAGCGCCACGTTCACCGCGAGCGAAAATGCGGCCGGGACCAGGAAGATGATGCCGGCACCTCCGAGCATGATGACGAAGGCGCCGAATACTTCCAGCATCACGTGGCCGGCCATCATGTTGGCGAACAACCGTACCGACAGTGAGATCAGGCGCGACAGGTAGGACAGCACCTCGATCGGGACCAGCAAGGGCATCAGCGCGACCGGCACGCCCTGCGGCACGAAATAGCTGAAGAAGTGCCAGCCATGGATACGGATCGCGACGAACGTCACCAGACCCACCACGAACACGGTCAGCGCCAGCGTCACGGCGATGTGGCTGGTGAAGGTGAAGAAGTACGGGAAGACGCCCAGCAGATTGCCGAACAGGATGAAGAAGAACAGCGTGAAGACGAACGGGAAATATGAGCGGCCTTCAGGGCCTATCGTCTCCGTGCACATGCCCAGCACGGCCTCGTAGGCCATCTCGGCCGCCGATTGCAGTCGGCCCGGCACCATCGCGCGCGGGCGCATGCCCAGCCAAAGCAGGCCGAACGTCAGCAGGCCGGCGACGACCATCATCAGATTGGCCTGGGTAAAGTTCACTGACGCGCCGATCCGCCCCAGCGCGGGATGCAACTGGAACTGGCCCAGTGCGTCGATCGATCCTCCGGCCGCCACTATCGTCCCCCGTCCTGGACCTTTGGTCCCCGTGTCGGTCGTGGCGCAAACAAGCGCCAGACGTTGAGTATTCCAGCCGCGCCACCCAGCAGGACGAACACCGCCATCAGGATGGGTTTCGTGCCGAGCAGGCGGTCGAGGCCATAGCCGATGGCGACCGCCACCACCAGAGCCGAGACCAGCTCGATCCCCACCCGCAGGCCTATCCCCCAGGGACTTATGCCGCCGAGGTCGCCGGAATTCCCGGCCGACGATGGCGGCGGGACATCAAGCCCCTGCCTGCTGCGGGCGGCTTTCAGCCTCTCTTCGAAGGAAGGAGGCTCTTCCTCGCCCGGTTCATCACTCATGTCCGCTCCTGGCAGGAGGCCCGCCGGAAAGCCGGGGCTTGCTACAGGGGGGTAATCGGAGTGTCAAGAATGGTAGCCCAGCCGTGGTGTCTGGCATCCACCGCTCGCCACGAGCGATCGCAGGCGATGCGAAAGGAAGGCACCACTGACAATGATGAAGGCCCCCTATTGCCCACCTATGGCGGCACACCCCGGGATCGCGGATGATCGGCTTCTGCCGGAGGAATTGCACGATGATTTCGGGCGAAAATTGTTGTCAAATCTATCGACGTATCGTCGGGCGAAGCTGTCATTGAGGCCAAGATCCTGGGCGAAGGCCCGGCCGTGTTAATGCTCGCGGGCCTCGCGCGCGGGGTCTCCGACCTCGCGGAGTTAATGCATGCCTTGGCGGCCGCCGGAAACCAGGCGATCGCGGTGAACATGCGCGGGGCCGAAGGTAGCTCCGGCCCGTTCGATCAATTGACCACCGACATGGTCGACGACGTCCGAGCTGTCGCGCGAGCGCTCGGACTTGGGCGCTTTCACGTCCTGGGGCATGCCCTCGGCGGCAGGTTGGCGCGTTATTTTGCGGCGCGTCATCCAGAGGCGATCAGTACGGTAATCGTATTGGCCGGCAGTGGTCGCCAAGTCGTCCCCGTGGATTACGGACGATTGGGCGAGGCAATTACGGGGACGTTGGCTGGCACGATCTCAGCGATGAAATGGACCGGATCATGCTGGAGACTGGCCTTGTAGCCCCGGGCAATGATCCGCGCCCTTGCCGTACCGGCTGGTGGTCGAACGCGCCGGCGCTTATGAAGGCTTGGAGCCAAAGGCCGATTGATGACTGCCTTGCATCCGGCGGAAGACCGATGCTCGTGCTCTATGGAGCGCAGGACGGGATCACCCCGGTGCCGAATGTTCTCTCGTTGCGAGACGAACTTGGCGATCAAGTTCGTCTGATCGAAATCGCTGATGCCGCCACTGCATGCCGATCGAACGCCCAAATGAGGTTGAGGCACCCATTCTCGCTTGGCTGTCCGATCACCAGAATTCGTAACTGTAGCCCTGATCACATGAGCCAGCGAGCAGCGGCGGCATATCCGGCCCGTTGTGTCGGCGGCGCGGACCGCGTGGCGGTTTCGTGGGCGATCATTGCCGAGACAACATCGCGACGGTCGGCCTTCATCGCTGAGTTGATCAGCATCTGGAAGAACACGTCGCGCTGGGCGTTGCTGCCGCCAAGCAGGCGGATGCGGGGCTGCCGTGGTTCGAGCAGATCGACGACGCGCGCGTGCTGACCGCGACGATGGGCGAGGGCGGCTTGGCAGACCGGGATCACCACATCGGCAATCGCCGGAGCCGTCCATAGAGTCTGGTCGCCGGCCAGTTCGTGCAATGCCGCGAGGAAGCGTGCCGCCGCCGCGTCGCGCCCCGTGGCGGCGAGCGCCATCATCAAATGCGGCACCATCAGCAGATGGCCGGCCTCGCCGATCCGCGCCTCCGCCTTGTCGGCCAGCTCATCCCAGCGGTTGCCGACATCGAGGCCCAGCGCCTCCAGCCGCCACAGCAGCGCGTTGGCGTTCTGCAGATCGACGTAGTGGTCGGGCATCGCCTTGGTCATCGGGTCGGCGAAGTTGCGGATGTCCTGGTCGTAGCTCGCCAGGACCGCATCGCGCTCGCCGAGGTCGAGCTGCATCAGAGTCCGATGCCACCACAGGTGATGGATCAGGTTGTTGCCCAGCGACCAGTGGATCACCTGACCGGCGAGCCACGCGTCGCCCTCGCGCGCGCGGCAGTCGGTGTCCAGCACATGCGCCTTGACGTGATGGGCGAAGTAATTGGTCGGGTCGCGTTCCAAGGCCGCATCGACCACCGGTTCCGCGCCCTTGGTGTCGCCGACTTCCTCGTGGGCGAACGCCCATATGGTCCGGGCGCAATCATAGCCCGGCAGGTCGGCCGACCAGCGCGGCGTGACGCGGTCGGCCTGCGCCAGGATCGACGCCGTCTGGCCGTGACGGAACCAGATCGTGTCGGAGATGCGGAACGCGAGCAGATCAGTGGGATCGGCATCGAGAATCTGGCCCCAGATCTGGAACGACCGCTCGATGGTTCCCTGGTGCCAGGCGGTGGCGGCAGCGAGGTGCATCCGCTCGCGGTGGTATGAGGTTCGCGGCACCCGCCTGCGCGCGCGCCAGTGTGGTATCGATCTGCGGGCGGTTCGCGGGGTTCGCCGCCAGCAGGAGCAGATAGGCCTTGAGGCAGTGTCCCATGGCGAACCCGGGATCGGCTTCGAGCGCCCGGTTGGCCAACACCATGGTGTCGGCGTGGAATTTCAGGAAATGCTCGACCGCGCGGTCGAACGACGCCACCGCCGCGTCGCTGTCGGTGGACAGTGCCAGACCGCGTTCGTCCTGTTTCATTGCGATGCTCCGATCCTGAGCTTGTTGCCGCGCTCCGCACCTAACGCGTCGCGCAGAGCGGTAAGCAGCGCGACGATCGATGGTGTGGCGCGCGGGGGTCGATTGGCGGCGCGGCGATCCGGCGTCTGCAGGAGCCAGCGGACCGGACGCATATCAGGTGGCGCGCATTGCACTACGTAGGTGTCGGAGCTTGTGGCGATTTCTACAGCATCGGCACGAGCCGCGATGCGTGCTTCGACGCTCCACAGCGTGACGCAATCGATGAGCAGCGCACGGAGTTCATGAATCTCCCCCTCCCGCGAGGGGAGGGGGAGATTCATTGAATGCTCCGTCATTGCAGTATTGGGCTGGACAATATTTCTGGGGCGATCTTGCGATGCTGCCATTTGCCGTCGGACAGCGAGCCCTGCCATTTACCGTTCTCCACCACGACCTTGCCGCGCAGCAACGTCAGGCATGGCCATGCCTCCATCTTGCGGCCTTCCCATGGCGTGTAGTCGGCCTCGTGCAGGTCTTCCGCGCGGATCACCCGCTTGTCGGCCGGATCCAGCACGCAGATGTCGGCGTCCGATCCGGCTGCGATAGCGCCCTTGCGGGGATACAGGCCCATGATCTTCGCCGCGTTGGTCGATACCAGATCGACAAACCGGCTCAGAGAATAGCCGCGCCGGCCGACCATCTCGGTGTACATCAGCGCCACTCGTGGCTCGACGCCGGCATTGCCGCCGGTCGTGTCGTCGATCCGAACGCCCTGTAGTTTCTTCGCCAGCGTGCAACAGATCTCGTCGGTGGCCACGCAATTGATGCAGCCGTCCAGCGTGCCTGCCCACAGCGCTGCCTGGTCCTCGGCTGACTTCAACGACGGATAGGTGTGATAGATCTGCCCATTGGTGCGCTTGTAGTCCTCCGAGGTGTACAGCATATACTGGTGTAGTGACTCGCCGTAGATCGCCACGCCGCGTGCACGAGCCTCACGGATCGCGGACACACCGGACGCGGCCGAGGTGTGCATCATGTAGAGCGTCGCACCAACCTTCTCGGCCAGCCGGATGACGCGGCGGAACGAGATGTCCTCGGACAGCGTGTTGTGCACCTCCGCCATGTTGGCAAAGCCCGTGCGTCCCTCGCGGATCAGCTTGCCGTACATGTGCATCACGATGTCGTTGTCCTCGGAGTGGATCACGCCGAGGCCACCGTTCGCGCGCAGCACCTGGAACACTTCCCAGATGTCGCCGAAATCCACCATGCGCCCCTTGCGCGACGGCGTGATGTCGGTGGTGAAGATCTTCACCGTCGGGAACCCGGCCTGAATCGCTTCGCCCAGTTGCTCTGGCAGCGTGAGCGGCAGCGCTCCCTCCACCATGATGTGCTGCGCATAGTCGCAGGCGCAGTGACCTTTCCAGTCCCCCTCGCGCTTTGCGATTGCGTCCTGCACATCGGCACCCTGGCTGGCACGCGTGAAATCGATCATCGTCGTCGTGCCACCATGCACCGCGGCACGTCCGACCACGTCAGGAGGCTCGGTCAGTCCGGCGCTGCCGTCAGGGTTGGGCAGGTGCCACTTGCAGTGCACGTGCGGATCGATGCCGCCGGGCATGACAATCTTTGCCCCCGCGTCGATCAGCCGTGCACCGTCGGAGACTGGCAGGCTGCCCTTGGCGGCGACAGCGACGATCCGCTCACCAGCGATCGCGATGTCGTAGGCACCCACGCCCTGCGGCGTCACAACGGTATCGCCACGAACCACCAGATCGACCATCGCGTTTCCCTCCCCTCTGGGGCGGGCATGGTTCCGCGTCTGTCGCCGTCAGGCAAGTAGGATAGGGGAGGGGCGCTAGACCACCCGCCCGCTGTCCGGCTCCATCAGGTGCATCTGGTTCAGATCCGCCGTCAGCGGCAGCATCTCGCCAGGTTCGGCGTGTGTTGCGGGATCGACGCGGGCGCAGACAGGTTCGTGGCCGACGAAGAAGTGGACCATAGTCTCCATGCCCATCGGCTCCACCACGTCCACCGGCAGTTCCACGCGAGTCCAGCCGGGCCGGCCATTCTCGTGGTATTCAAACAGGTGCTCCGGCCGCAGACCGAGCACCATTTCCTTGCCCTTGTGCTTGCCGTAGCGATCAACGCGACCGGGCGGCACCGGCAGCACGATCTGGTCGGTCACGCGCACGGCCAGCCCGCCATTGGAACCATCCTGAACGCGGCACGGCAGGAAATTCATCGCCGGTGACCCGATGAAGCCGGCAACAAACCGCGTCGTCGGACTGTGGTAAAGCTCTTGCGGCGAGCCGACCTGCTCGATCACGCCGTGGTTCATCACCACCACGCGGTCGGCCAAGGTCATCGCCTCGATCTGATCGTGGGTCACGTACACGGTGGTGGTGCGGACCGTCTGATGCACCTTCTTGATCTCGGTGCGCATCTGCACGCGTAGCTTCGCATCCAGGTTCGACAGCGGTTCGTCGAACAGGAACACCTTGGGGTTGCGCACGATGGCGCGGCCCATTGCCACGCGCTGCCGCTGCCCGCCCGACAGAGCGCGGGGCTTCCGATCCAGCAGCATGCCGATGTCGAGAATGCGCGCCGCCTCGTCCACTCGGCGCTTGATCTCATCCTTAGGGAACTTCCGCAGCTTCAGCCCAAACGCCATGTTGTCGAACACGCTCATGTGCGGATACAGCGCGTAGTTTTGGAACACCATGGCGATGTCGCGATCGCGTGGTGGCACGTCGTTGACCACGTCACCGCCAATCCAGATCTCGCCGTCAGTGATCTCCTCGAGGCCAGCGATCATGCGCAGCGTCGTGGACTTCCCGCAGCCGGACGGTCCCACAAGAACCACGAACTCGCGATCGGCGATCTCAAGATCGATACCCTTCACCGCTTGCACGCCGCCGTCGTAGTTCTTGACGACCTTGCGGACAGAAACTTCAGCCATGGTCTTGTGGTTCCCTCGTGGTTGGCGGTGAATTTATCCCTTGGTGGCACCGGCGGTCAGGCCGGCGACGTAATAGTCCATCAGGAAGGCGTAGATCAGGATCGGCGGCATCGAGGCGAGCACGACGGCCGCCATGATCTTGCCCCACTGGAACACGTCGCCGCGGATCAGGTCGCTGATGATGCCGACCGTCAGGACCATCTGGTTCGAGGTGTAGAGATACGCCAGCGGATACAGAAAGGCGCCCCAGCTCACAGTGAAGGCGAAGATCGTGGCGGCGATGATTCCGGGCATTGCCACCGGTATGAAGATCCGCCACAGCATCTGCAGATAGCCGGCGCCGTCGATCAGCGCCGCTTCATCCAGTTCCTTTGGGATCGAGCTGAAATACCCGATCATGATCCAGGTGCAGAACGGCACTGCCAAGGTCGGGTAAAGCAGCACCAGGCACCAGAAGCTGTTGATCAGGCCGAGCCAGCCGATGATCTGGAACAATGGCAGGAACAACAGCGATGCCGGGATCAGGTAGGTGAGGAACACGCCGGTCGCCAGCGCCTGGCTGCCCCAGAATCCCATCCGCGCCAGACTGAACGCCGCCAGCACGGAGATGGTGATGCTGATCGCGACCACGAGCACCGTGATGATGACGGAGTTCATGTAGTAGGTCTGGAAGTTCGGATAGGTGATCAGGTACCAGAAGTTCTCCAGGGTGGGATGGTGGGGGAACCAGGGATTGCCCGACTGCGCTGAAATCTCCGCCGAAGACTTGAAGCTGGTCATCAGCGTGTAGAACGGCGGGACCAGGAAGATCACCACGAAGAAGCCGAGCGCGATGTAGCTGCCCCACAGTGCCCAGGTCCGCTGGCGGTGCAGGCTGTGGTGTCGCCGCCGGGTCGCTGGCAGCGTTCCGGCGCTCGCCGTGCTGGTGCTCATGCCGCAATCTCCTTGCTGCGCCTGGTAACGCCGCGCAGCACGAAGAATGCGGCGAAGGCGAGGATTGGGAACATGAACAGGCTGACCGATGCGCCCAGCGGGATGTCACCTGACTGGATGCCGACCTGGAAGGCGTAGGTGGCGAATATGTGTGTCATGTCCTGCGGTCCGCCGCCGGTGAGGATGCGAACGATGTCGAAGTCGGCGAAGGTCACGATCAGGCTGAACAGAACGGTGATGGCAATGATGTTGCGGATCATCGGCAGGGTGACGAAGAACATCTTCTGCATAGAGTTGGCGCCATCGATTGCCGCCGCCTCATAGAGCTGCTCCGGCACCGACTTCAGTGCGGCGAGATACATGATCATGAAGAATGGCGTGCCGAACCAGACGTTCACCGTCACGGTGCAGAAGCGTGCGATCCAGCCGATGCCAAGCCAGGGCACCGAGGCGAGGCCGAACTTGTTGAGGATCCAGTTGAAGGCTGAGTAGGAGGGATCGAACATCCACCACCATGCCAGCGTGGAGAGCGCCAGCGGAACCACCCACGGCACCAGCAGCAGGCCGCGCCAGATGCGCTGGTTCTTGCCGGGGATGTTGTGCATCAGGTGGGCGATGATGAAGCCGATCAGTGCCTTGAAGACCACCGCGGTGACGGCGAACAGGCAGCTCTGGAAGATGACCAGCTGGAATGTGTTGCGTTTCAGCAGGAACGCGAAATTTCCCAGACCGACGAACGCCGTCATCTTCTTGTTCAGCATGCTGAGGTAGATCGCGTAGAACGCCGGATAGACGACGAAGCAGGCGATCAGCAGAATCAGAGGCAGGCACAGGAAGAAGGCTATGGTCGATCGCCGCTGGGTGAAGCGCTTCATGCTGCCGACGCGGCGGGTACCCGCCATGGCGGGTACCATCACTCCAGCAGGGACGCTTGTGCTGTCGGCCATCCTATTCTCCCTTACTCCGCCAGCACGGCGGACAAGCGCTAGGCGCAACCTGGCGCACGACCCGGCATGCGCGCGCCGAGGTCAGGCAGCCTCGTGGGCTTCCTGTTCGTGACTGACTGTGATGCGAGCCGCAATGCAGCTTCGCCATCCACGTACCTCCCACGCCTTCCGGAAAAGCCGGACGACCATCAAAGCCAGACCCCTGCCCGTGGCGGTTATTCCGCCCTTGTCGACCGCACTCTTTGCCGGCAAATCAGGCAAAGGACCACGGGGTATCTTATTATTTACCAACCACGCTAGCGACTGGCGTTGCAATGTGCAACGCCAGCCGCCCTGCCGTTTCGCTCGAAAAGGTCAGCGCGTGAAGCCTTCCAGTTCGTCTTTCGCCCAGGCGATCACTTGCTTGATCGATTGCCCCTGTTTGATCCGCGCCATCATCTGATTGTGGATGGCACGGTTGTACACCTGCACCGCCACGTCGGGCGATGCCTCAAATGCCGTCAAACTCGGCTTCGCATTGTGCCATTTCCGGATCGGATAGTTGTAGACAGTGCCGGACGGCGGTTCGACGGTCTCCCAGATCTTGAAGTCGAGCATTCCCTCGAACGGCGGCAGGTCGTAGCCGGCCACCCCGTTGTCGCGCTCCTCGACCTGTTCACGCTCCATCAGGTAGGTGATCAGCTCCTTCGCCGCCTGCTGGTTCTTGCTGAATTGCCAGACGCCCCAGAAGAATGTGGCGGTCGGCACGAAGCGCCCCTTGGGGCCGGACGGCGCGGAGAACGTCCAGCAGTCCTTCGCCACGTCCGGGGCATCGCGCTTTGCCACCGCCCACGCTGACGGCGGGTTGAAGATCAGAGCGCTCTTGCCGGAAATCAGCGCGCGATTGTTCGAAGCGTCGTCATAGCTGACGGCATCGTCCGGGTAGAACTTCACCAGCTTCTGGCAGAATTCGAGGACCTGCATCACTTCCGGCGAGTCGAGCGTGATGTTGCCCTTCTCGTCGATCAGCTTGGCGCCGTATGCAGCGAACAGTGCGCCATGCGTATCAGTTGCGTCGGTATTGGTGTTGCCGCCGGCCCCGAGGCCGAAGGTCAGGCCGTCCTTCTGCGCCAACTCGGCGTATTTCATGAAGGCTTCCCAGGTCCAGCCGTCCTGTGCGGCCGTATGTTCCGGCTTCACCGGATACATCGCCTGCAGATCGAGGCCGTTCTTCTTGAACCACTCGATGCGTGCGCAAGGTGGCTTGGCCTGTGTGCCGGAACTGGTTGGGATCGCCGTCCACTGGCCTTTTTGCTTCGCCAGGTACTCGGCTGTGGCGTTGATCGCGCCATACTTGCCCGTCAGATACTTGATCGCGTCATCCATCGGCGCAAGCGAGTCATGGCTGTTGTATACGTCCCAGTTATAGAACGTGTAGGCGTCGTGGCCGGTCTTCGCCTGCGATTCGGCAACCCCGGTCATCTGTCAGCTTGTTGCCGTTGCCGGTGATGAAGTCGGCGGTCACCTCCACCTTGTTCTTGTCGGCCCAGGCATTGACCTGCTTTTGCATGATGTCATTGCCGCCTGGTACCCAGTGGTCCCAGAAACCGATTGCGACCTTGCCGGCGGCGCCGGCAGTGCGGATGTGCACCAGGGGCAACGCCGCAGCGGCCGCCCCCAGTTTCAGCGCACTACGGCGCGACACTCTCTTCGACTTGATCATTCCACGTTCTCCCTTTGTCAGCCCCGGTGCCGTGTGGTGACGTCCGTCTTCTGCGAACGACGCCTTCCCCTGCCAGACTACTATTTACTCACTTGCCACGCGAATTCGCCGGAGTTTATTGGCCGAAATGGTTACGCTCGGTACTATCCGCCTGGAGTGGCTCGCGCAATTTTTGCGTTCGGTCATTTCCGGGGCCTGGTCGGCGCGTTGATCCACGATGTCGCAGTGGTCAACGAATCAGTCGGACAGCTCGTGCAAGATCGGCAGCAGGTAATCGGCGAACAGCGCGGGATTCTCCGCGAACGGGAAGTGCCCGATGCCTTCCATCGCCTGGAACCGCACGCCAGGGATCTTGGCGGCGGTGGCAGCCGAATGTTCGACGGTGCAGGAGTAGTCGTACTCGCCGGTCAGCATGAACAGACGGCAGCGGTTGGTGTCGATGCGACCGACGCGCTCACGGGCGTCCCAATCGCCGGCGTAGAACTCGATGTCGCCGAAGAAGACCGCCGGACCGCCCTGGGCATAGTGCCAGGCAATGTCGGCGGCGCACTCGGCTGGGCTCTGCGGCGCGATCAGGCCGCGGACCCATTCGGGGACGAAGAAGCCGGCGTTGATCTGCGGGTGGGCAGAGAACGGCGTCTGGCGGCGTTCGATGCGCTCCGAGGCCTCGCAGGCGATGATGCCGGCGAAGGCGTCGGGATGGCGATAGGCCAGTTCGAGGCAGATCTCGCCGGACATCGAGGCGCCGAGGACGATCGGGCGCCGCAGGCCTGTGGCCTCGATGAATCCCATGATCAGGGCAACATAGAGCTCGGTGTCGAGCCGCCATGAGCCGGGGATTCCTCCAGTCGGCGGCGGCGACTTGCCGTGCCAGGGGAGATCGAAGGCCACCATTCGATGCGACCTGGTTATCCGCTGATCGGCCATCAGGCGGTGGAACTGCCGCCCGTCGGCACCGGCGGTGTGCAGGCACAGGAGATCGGCACCATTGCCGGTTTGCTCATAGTAAATTTGGTAGGTGTTGCCACCAGTCGTCACCGGGACGTAGGCGCCGGTCACGCGCGGCGCGGGCGTCGGCGTGCCGAGCGGCGGATGTAGTGAGGCGGGCGCGGGCGCGGTGCGGCCGAGCGCCAGCCATTTGCCGACCTCCAGCACGCGGCGCACGACGTGGCAATGCTGCAGAAATGCGAGCTGATCGCCGCGTACAGAGAATTCTGGCACGCGGGCTAGCATGGCGAACATCGCGTGATGGTGCCGCGGCGGCACTGGGGCGAGGAATTTCCCCCAGACCGCGGCGGGGGCGGCGAGGGTGAACTGAGGGACTCCGCCACCCGACAATCGGCCGTCGGTGAAGGCAAACGTGGTGGTTGTGCCGTCGTCGGCCACGGCAAAGGCGACCGACCAGGGACCACGCCAGGCGGCCAGCACTGCATCATCGGCGCAGGCGTCGCACCAGGCGGCGGCATTCGGCCAGGCGCTCATGCCGGGTCGATCAACCGCAGCACGGCGGGGTGGTAGGCCTCGGCGTTGCCGGCCTGTTCGGACTGGCGCAGACGCTGCATGGTCAGTTCGGCCCCTGGGACCGCGAGACCGGCGGCGGCGGCCATCTCCAGCGCGTAGGACAGGTCCTTGATCGCGTAGCGCGTGGAGAAGGCGCGCTCCGGGAAATCGCCTGGCAGCATGGACTTCATGCCGTGGCTGCGCAGCACGAAGCTGTCGCCGGAGCCCTTGGCGATGGTCGGCAGCAGCATTTCCGGCGGCACGCCGTTGCGCCGGCCGATCGCCATGGCCTCGGCCAGCGCTGCCGTGTGCTGGAATACCAACATGTTGTTGAGGATCTTGACGACCTGCCCGCAGCCGATGCCGCCGCAATGCGTCACGTCGGTGCCCATCGTCTCGAGGACCGGCCGGATGTGGGCGAACACCGATTCGGTGGCGCCGACCATGATGGAGAGTTCGCCGCGGGCGGCGGCCTCGCGGGTGCGGGCGACGGGCGCATCGGCATACCCGATCCCGCGCGCCGTCAGACGCGCGCCGATCTCACGGGTAAGCGCCACCGATGAGGTGGAGGTGTCCACCACGCATTGGCCCGGCGAGAGGTGTGGCTCGAGTGCGGCCACGACCGCGGCGACCGCCTTGCCGTCCGGCAGCGACAGCAGGATAAGATCGCATTTTTCTGCAATTTCAGCGAGTTGAGCAGGCCTAACGCCGTCGGCAGCCAACCGCGTCAGAGGCTCCGGGCGGAGATCGTGCGCCAGCACGGGGCGGCCCGAGCGGCGAGCGAGGTGGCCGCACATCGGCTCGCCCATCACACCGAGACCGATGAAGCCGAGAGTGGCGATCGGCCGCAGGGTGGCAGGTGGGTCGGACATGTCGCGGCTCTCCTCGGGCTGTGGCCGGCAGTCTAGACTGCGCTACCGGCAACCGGGAGAGGGCCATGTTCGCGTCAGTGCGGGGCACGCGGATCTATTTCGATGTGGAAGGAATGGGGCTGGTGCCCGATGGCGCCACGATGCGCGAGCGACCAGTGGCGATGGTGATCCACGGTGGTCCGGGTGGCGACCACAGCGGGTTCAAGCCGGGCCTTTCGCCGCTCGCGTCGCGCATGCAACTGGTTTATTTCGACCATCGCGGCCAAGGGCGATCCGACCCTGCCGATCCCGCGACCTACACGCTGGACGAGAACGTCGAGGACATGGAGGCGCTGCGGCGTCACCTGGGTCTGGGGCCGATCGTGTCCATCGGCACATCCTACGGCGGAATGGTCGCGATGGCGCATGCCGTGCGGTATCCCGACGCAGTGTCGCATCTGGTGCTGATCGTGACCGCGGCGCATGGCGGATTCATCCCGCGCGCCGAGGCGTTTGTGCGCGAGCGAGGTTCGGCCGAACAGCGGGCGGTGTGCGAGACGCTATGGGCCGGGGAATTCCGCTCACCCGAGGAGATGCGGCACTACTACGCGGTGATGGGGCCGATGTATGCGCGGTCGCACGATGCGGCGGCAGGGGATGCGGGCCGCGCGCGGACAATTCACTCGCCGGAGCCGCTCAATCGGGCGTTCGGGCCGGACGGTTTCTTGCGGCACTTCGACCTGCGCGGGGAGCTGGGGCGCATCAGGGCACCGACGCTGGTACTGGCGGGTCGGCACGATTGGATCTGTCCGCCGGAGTTCTCGGAGGAGATCGCGCGGCTGATCCCGGGCGCTGACCTGCGGGTGTTCGAGCGCAGCAGCCATTCGATCCGGAGCGATGAGCCGGAGGCGATGGTGGATGCGATTTTGGGATTCCTGGTGTATCGCTAGGCGAACGATTTACGTCGCCATGTACCCGCCATCGACATTGTACGCCGCGCCACTGACGAACGAGGCGCGGTCCGAGCATAGCCACACCACCATCTCGGCGATCTCCTCAGGCTTGCCCATGCGGTGGAACGGCACCTTCGCCATCAACTCCTGACCGCGACGGCGCATCGTGTCCTCGGTCATTGGCGTCTCGATATAGCCGGGACACACCGCGTTCACCCGCACCTTGTCGTCGGCGTATTCCAATGCCGCGGTCTTGGTCAGCCCGACCACGCCATGCTTCGCCGCGACATAGCCGGACGAGGTGGGCAGTCCGATCAGGCCGGCGATCGATGCGGTGTTGACGATCGCACCGCCGCCCTGCGCCACCATCTGCTCAAGCTCATACTTCATGCACAGCCAGACGCCCTTCAGGTTCACCGCGATCATCCGGTCGAATGCGGCTTCCGACCACTCTGCAGTCTTCCTGCCTCCTGCATCCACGTGGAACCCTGCGATGCCGGCGTTGTTGAACGCGCAGTCCAGCCTGCCATAGGCAGCGACCACCGACTTCACCGACGCCGCGACCGCGCCTGCATCCGTTACATCGCCGGTCAGCGTCATCGCCTGGCCGCCCGCCCGGTTGATCAGCGCCACCGTCTCCTGCGCTGCCGCCTCGGCCGCATCGGCGACCGCGACACGGGCCCCTTCGCGCGCAAACGCCAGCGCCGTCGCGCGGCCGATGCCGCCGCCGCCGCCGGTGATCAGAGCCGACTTGCCATCGAGCAATCCCGCCATATCTACCTCCTTGGCTGCGTTTCTTCCCATCGTCTCGTAACAAGGCTAGCATAAACAGGGCGGACAATGGATCACCGGGTGATGCGCGAGGAGATACTGGCCTACAAGCGAGAGCGTATTCTCGAAGAGGCAGTCAAGCTGTTCTACCAGCGAGGCTTCACTGGCACCACGCTCGACGACATCGCCGCGGAACTGGGCGTCACTAAGCCGTTCATTTACACGCACTTCCGCAGCAAGACCGATCTGCTGGCGGCGCTGTGCAAGCCGACCATCGAGCTGTCGCTGGAAGCGGTCGCTCGCGCCGCGAAGTCGCCTGGATCGCCCACCGCACGGTTGCACCGCGCGATCGTTGGCTTCACCGAGGTTGTGCTGTCGCGCCAGGCCAATATCGCGATCTATTTCCGCGAGGAGAAGAACCTGGCACCCGATGCACTCGCCGAGATCAACGCGCTGCGCAAGAAGTTCGACCGCGTGCTGTCCAACCTGCTGACCGAGGGTGCCGCGGCTGGCGAATTCGACGTTGGCGACGTGAACCTCGCCGCGCTGGCGATGGGCGGGATGATCTCGTGGGCCTACACCTGGCATCGTCCGGAAGGGCGGCTCCCGCTCGAGGACATGTGCGAGCGGATGGCCGACCTCGCGTTGCAGATGGTGGGTGCGCGGAGCAAGGTGACGGTCTGACAGCCGACTGGCTGCCAGCGTCAATTCCACAGCGCGTTCTTCAGTGCCGCTGCCATCATCTCCAAGGCCATTCCAGCCGCGCGGATGATCCTGCCCTGGCCAACGAAGCCGTGCAGCTGATCCGAGAAATGCAAGTGGATCACCCGCACGCCCTCGCGCTCCAGTCGTTCGGCATACGCCACGCCCTCGTCGCATAACGGATCGTAGGTCGCGGTGAGCACAAGCGCGGGTGCTGTGCCGGACAGATCCGCCGCGCGCAACGGCGAGGCGCGCCAGTCGGCGCGGTCCTTCGGGCCATGCAGGTAGTGATCGATGAACCAGTCCATCGTCTTCGCCGTTAGCGGCACGCCTTCGGTGACGCGTCGATAGGAGTTGTGCGTCATGCCCATGTCGGTCGCCGGGTAGACCAGCAACTGGAACACCAGCGGCGGGAGATCGCCGTCGCGAGCCATCAGCGCCATCACGGCCGCAAGATTTCCGCCGGCAGAATCACCGCCCACCGCGACGCGCCTGCGATCGATGTAGAGCGCATCCGACTGCGCGATCACCCAGCCTGTCGCTGCGGCGCAGTCATCCACCGCGGCGGGGAACTTGAATTCCGGCGCCATCCGATAATCGACTGAGACCACGCGGCACTTCGCAGCATTCGCATAATGCCGGCACGCCACGTCGTGTGAGTTGAGATCGCCGAGCAGCCAGCCTCCGCCGTGATAGTACACCAGAGCTGGCAGCACTTCGTCTGCCTTCGTGCCGATCGGCCGATAAGCACGCAGCGGAATCGCACCATGTGGTCCGGAGCACGACAGATCGCGCACCTCGGCAACATCCTGGGGATCAGGCTGCACCACGGCGCGGCCCGCCTTGAACGATTGCCGCGCCTCGTCTGGCGTCAGCGTTTCCATCGGCGGACGACCTGCCGCACGCATCATGGCGAGCAGAGTTTCGGCGTCGGGATCGAGCGGCATGCGCGAACTCCTCAGTTGGTCCAGCCGATGATCGCTGCGGCAACGTCCGCGGGCTTGTCGAGTTCGGCGAGATGCCCGGCGCCGGCAATCACCTTTGTCTCCGCCCGCCCGGAAATTCCCTTGGCGATACGTTCGGCATAGCTGCGCGGCATGATGCGATCGTGCTCACCCCAGATCAGCAGCGTCGGCGCGCTGATCAGCTTCAGCCGCTTCTCGAGCTTCGTGTTGCCGAGCGGCCAGAAGATGCGCGCAGCCGCTTCGTTGGCGCGCGTTTGTTCGATCGGCCATTCCACCGAATTGGCGCCCTCCGGCACCGACTTCAGCGCCTTCCAGATTTCGGGATCGGCGCACATCAGTCCGGGCACCGCATCGGCACGCTGCGCCCACGGATCGGTCGGTGGATCGGCCTCGTCGAACAGGCCGAATGGCGCAATCAGTGCCAGCCGTCGCACGCTTGTCGGCCACAGCGCCGCCATCTCCGCCGCCATCGATGCACCCACTGAACTGCCGGCAAGGTCGGCGCCATCCAATCCCGCCTTCGCCAGCAGATCATGCACCGCGAGCAGCCAGTCCAGATGGGTATCGAGCGCCGAATGACCGCGGTCGCCGCCCGGGAAGCCAGGCAGCGATGGCACAATCACCGTGCGGTGCTTCGCCAATTCATCGAGGAACGGCACCCAGCGAGGCAGCCCGCCGAAACCGGCGAGAAATCCCAGTTTCGGGCCGCTGCCCTTGCGCCAGACGCGGGTGGCAAAGCCGTTGACGTCGACGGTCAACGTTTCGGGTTCGCTCACGGCATACTCCACTGCTGGGCGACGCTTACTGGCGGGTAGTATCGGCGACCCCTTGGCACGTCAATCGCGCCCACCGCCGGTCAAGGGTACGAACGCCACCGGCAGAACGGTGCGTTGCGTCACCGTTCCCGCCGCGTCCTTGGTAACCAGCAGCAGCTTCTGGTCGCCGTGCTGTGGGCCGACCGGAATGACCATGCGACCGCCGGGGCGCAGCTGCTCCAGCAGCGCGGGAGGTATGTCGCGCGCCGCAGCGGTGACGATGATCGCGTCGAACGGAGCGCGCTCTGGCCAGCCGAGGCTGCCGTTGCCGGTGCGCAGTTCGACGTTGTGGCATTCTTGCCCAGCCAGCGCTGCCGCAGCGCTGGTCGCGAGTTCCGGGATCACCTCGATCGAGCAGACGCTGCCGGCAAGCTCGGCAAGCACCGCCGCCTGATAGCCAGAACCGGTGCCTATCTCGAGCACGGTATGCTCTGGCTCCAGGTCGAGCAGCTCGGTCATCAGCGCGACAATGAACGGCTGCGATATTGTCTGACCATGCCCGATCGGCAGCGGCCTGTTCTCGTAGGCCGCACGCTCCGAGCCCGGTGCCACAAATGCGTCGCGCCGCACCTTGGCAAGCGCCGCGGCAACCCGTCGTGAAAGCGTCGCGCGACCCGTCCAATGTGCGGTCTCGCGCATCTCGGCCGCGATCTCGGTAAGCAGTGCAGAGCGCTCATCCATGTGGCAATTGCTAGCACGTGTCTCCGCTTTGCGCGCCAAGCCGAGCGCGGTGTAGCGTTCGGAGCCAAATCATCCGAGGAACGATACGATGGACGTGCACGAGGCCGGCGCTGCGACCGACCATATCGCCAGGGCTCGCAAGCTGGCGCCGCTGCTGACTGCGGCCGCCCCGCGCATCGATGAAGCACGCGAGCTGCCATCCGATGTGCTGGATGCGATGCACGGCGAGGGCATGTTCCGATTGCTGGTACCGCGCTCGATTGGCGGCGCGGAGCTTGATCCAGCAACGTACATCCAATGCGTGGAGGCGATCGCGAGCGGCGATGCCTCGGTCGCATGGTGCATGAATCAAGGGTCCGGTTGCTCGATGTCGGCCGGGTATCTCGAGCCGCGTTTCGCACGCGAGGTGTTCGGTGGCGAGCGCGACGTGCTGGCCTGGGGCATGGGTCCTGGTGCGAAGGCGATCCGCGCCGAGGGCGGCTGGCGCATCAACGGCACCTGGGCATTTGCCAGTGGCAGCCGCCATGCAACCTGGCTTGGCGCGCATTGTCCGTGCTTCGAGCCCGACGGCAGCCCGCTACGCTATCCCGATGGGCGGCCGTGGGAACGCACCATGCTGTTCCGCCGCCAGATCGCGACCATCAAGGATGTCTGGCAGGTGGTGGGACTGCGCGGCACCGGCAGCGATACATACTCGGTGCAGGATCTGTTCGTCGATGATGCACACACAATAACGCGCGACCGGCCGGAGGAGCGTCGCGAACCCGGACTGATCTATCGCTTTGCGGCGATGCAGATCTATGCGTCGGGCTTTGCCGCTGTCGCACTCGGTGCCGCGCGTGCAGCGCTCGACGCTTTCATTGACCTTGCGCGTGGCAAGACACCGGCCCTGACCACAAGCGCGCTGCGCGACAATGCCGTCATCCAGTCGGCCATCGGGATAGCCGACGCGAAGCTGAATTCGGCCCGCATTTGGCTGATCCACGTGCTGCGCGAGACGCAGGACGCGGTGAAGATCGCTGGCGAGCTGACGACTGATCAGCGCATCGCAATCCGGCAGGCTGCCACCTTTGCTATCCATCAGGCGAAGGAAGTGGTGGATGTCGCCTATCACGAGGCAGGCGCCACGGCGATCTTCGACGCCAATCCATTCGAACGCCGCTTCCGCGACGTGAACACGGTGACGCAGCAGGTGCAGGGCAGGCGTTCGCACTTCGAGACGGTGGGGCAGCATCTGCTGGGTTCGCCAGCGAATCTGCGCTGGCTGTAGGCTCTCCTACCAAGCAACACCAAGGGGGAACGTTCGTGAAACGTATGCTGCTTCGCGCGATCGGCGCGTGCCTGCTTCTGATGGCGGCGCACGCTGCGTCGGCCGCGACCACGTGGGAATGCTATGTGTATAATCCGGTGGCGACCGTCGCCGCCGTAAAGGGCATTATCCGCCTGATCGACAATGTGAAGCAGCAGACCAATGGTGAGCTGCTGATCAATCTGCATCTCGGTGGGAGCCTGCCGATCAGCGCCACCAATATTACCGCGGCCGTGGCGGACAACGTCGTGCAGATGGGCGACGATGGCTTTGCTACGGGTAACGTGCCGATCAGCGCGATCCTGCGTCTGCCGATGCTGCTACAGAGCGATGCCGATCTGGCCAAGGCCATGGCGATCCTGCGGCCATATCTCGACCAGGATTATGGCAAGAAGGGCATCGTTGTGCTCAGCCAGTATTCCTATCCGTTTCAAGTACTGTGGGGACGCAAGAAGATCGCGTCGCTCGCCGACATAAAGGGCCTGAAGCTGCGGGTCACATCGGTGGAGCAGGGTGAGTTCATCCGCCGTTTCGGCGGCGTGCCGTTGACCATCGGCACCCCCGACGTTGCGGCGTCATTGGATCGCGGCCTGGTCGAAGGCGTGCTGACCGCGAGTTCCGGCGGCGGGGTCACTTGGCATGATCTGCTGAAGTCTCGCTATGGTTTTCCGACATCGTTCGTGAACTCGACGGTGATCGTGAACCAAGACGCATTCGATAAATTGCCCGCCGCGTCGCAGAAGATCGTGAGGGACGCTGCGACCGAGGCGGCGGCGTGGGCGATCGCCGAGATGAACCGTCAGGAGGACGACCTGACGGCGCAATACGCGCGGGACGGCATGATCACCACGCCGGCGTCCGCGGACGACGTCAAGTTGGCGACGGAGAAGTTGCGACCCTACTGGGACGAATGGGCCAAGGCGCACGGGCCGGAGGCGATCGAGGTGCTGGGCAAAATTCGCGCGGCAGTGGGACGATGACCAAGGCTGATGACAGCGAATTCCCCGGCGAAGCAGCCGAGGAGGCGTATCACCCGGCGCCGACGCTGTTGGAGCGGGGCTGCATGGTGGTCTGCGAGATTGCGATCGGCGTGATGGCGTTCGTGGTCATCATGGAAATCATCACGCGGAACCTGTTCGACTTCTCCTTCGAGATGTCCGAAGAGCTTGGCGGCTACATCATCGTGGGTATCACCTTCCTCAGCCTGCCGGTGTGCCAGGTGTATCGCTCCTATCACCACGTGCAGTTCATCCAGAGCCGATTGTCGCCGCGGCTGCGCGCGATGTCGCATCTGCTGTTCGACCTGCTGTCGCTGGGATTCTGCGGGGTGCTGATCTGGCAGTTGACGCGGTTCGAGCTGCAATCGTGGCGCTCGGGCGACGTGGCACCAACGTTGCTGGCCACGCCTTTGTGGATTCCGCGGTTACTCATGCCGATCGGCTCGGTGGCTGTGGCCGTGTCGCTGCTGCGCTCGGCCGCGCTCAACTTGCGGCGCTGTCGGCAATGAGCGTCGCACTCGCGCTGATCGGCTCGTTCGGGCTTTTCCTGCTGCTGCTGGCGGCCGGCATGGCGGTACCGTTCGCCATCGCCGTGCCAGGCGTGGTGTATCTGCTGCTGCAGAATGGCGTGACCGCGCTGAAGGGCATCGGGCTGGTCACCTGGGGAAGCATGAACAGCTTCACGCTGACCGCTATCCCGCTGTTCGTGCTGATGGCCGAGCTGATGCAGCGCAGCGGACTATCGTTTCGGATTTATCGTGGGCTGGCGAAGGTGGTTTCACGGCTGCCGGGAGGATTGCTGCAGACCAACATCGTGGGATGCGCTTTATTTGCGGCGATCAGTGGCTCGTCGGTGGCGACGGCGGCTTCGATCGGTGGCGTGGCACTGCCGCAACTTGTGCAGCGCAACTACGACCGCAGGCTCTCGGCCGGGTCGCTGGCCGCGGGCGGTACTCTCGGCATCCTGCTGCCGCCCAGCATTGCCCTGATCATCTACGGTTCGTTCACCGAGACATCGGTGGCAAAGCTGTTCATGGCGGGCGTGATTCCCGGCCTGATGCTGACCGGCATGTTCATGTTGTATATCGGCGTGCGCTCGTCCTGGGGCCGCGTGGTGCCGCGCGAGAGCGGCGCCGAGGGTGGCGTGCTGCTGGCACTTGCCGACATCGTGCCATTCGCATTGCTGATCTGCGGCATTATGGGCAGCATCTATTCCGGCGTGGCCACGCCGACCGAGGCGGCTTCCGGCGGCTGTCTGTTCGCGTTGCTGCTTTGCCTCGCGTGGGGTGAGCTGAAGTGGCGACAATTCGTCGACGCATTGCACCGAACTGTGCAGATCGTCGGCAACCTGCTGTTCATCATCTATGCCGCCTACATCTATGCCTATGCAATCGGTGTGGCGGGCGTGGGCGAGAGCGTCACCGCGTGGTTGGTCGGCCTCAACCTGAGCCACTTCGAGTTCTTCGCGGCGCTGTTCGTGTTGTACACCGTGCTGGGCTGCCTGGTGGAAAGCATCGGCATGATCGTGATTACGGTACCGCTGCTCTACCCGGTGCTCGGGAAATACGGCATCGACCCGATCTGGTTCGGCGTGATCCTGGTGATGTATGTCGAGCTCGGCCAGATCTCACCGCCGATCGGCATCAACCTGTTCGTCATTCAGAGCATATGGGACGGCGAGTTGGGCGACGTGGTGTTAGGAACAATCCCGTTCCATGTCATCATGTTCGTGTTGCTGTTCCTGCTCACGGCTTTCCCACAACTCGCGCTCTGGTTGCCGGCGCACATGAATTAGGGGTCGACGCGCGCTGTCGCGCTGCCGCTGGCCACCTCCTTGCCGTCCTGGTTGGTGGTGGACAGCGTGAGATCGACGAAGTGCTTGCCGCCCTCTTCGCGGATCGCGGTTACCGTCGACTTCGCATCGAGGTCATCGCCAGGCCACACCTGATTGGTGAACCGCACGCCGAATTTTGTCAGCCGGCCGTCGCCGACATAGTTGGTCAGCATCTTGCCCGTCAGGCCCATGGTCAGCATCCCGTGCGCAAAAACGCTGGGATAGCCTGCCTTCTGTGTAACATAGACCTCGTCCGCATGCAGCGGATTGTAGTCGCCGGACGCACCGCAGTACATGGTGATCTGCGTGCGCGACAGGTTCTCGGCCACGCGTTCGACATGCGTGTCACCGACCTTGAGCTGGCTTGCCTTCAGTGCCATCGGTGCCTCCTCAACCCCGTTCCACGGGACGTTCCGTCGTCACGCCGACGCTGCGCGCCGTGACCACCAGTTCGCCCTTCTGGTCGCGATATTCCGTGATGCGCTCGCGGAAGGTCAGCTTGCCGGCGCGCCTGCTTTCGCGTTCCCACGTGTTGCCGGGCTTGGATTCTACCGTCAGCACGTCACCTGGCCGTAGCGGGCGGTGATACTCGAAGTGCTGTTCCGCATGCAGCCCTCCGCCGCCGGACGGATTGCTTTCGACGCCGCTCGCTGTCTTGCCGGAACCGAACCACGGCTTGGCCGGACGCCAGCGCAGCGGATAGTCGGGGTCGAACTGTGCGACCGCCTGCGGGAATGTCGGGGGCGCGATGATGCCGCCGACCTCGGTTTGCTTCGCTGCCTCGGCGTCCTGGAACACTGGATTGGTATCGCCGATGGCGCGGGCGAACAGCATGATATGGCCCGCCTCGACGGGAAATGTGATCTTCGCCAACGGTTTCCTCCGATCGCTTCTCGACTGGGCGCGAAGCCTAACCCGCCACGTTGCCGGCGCACAACGGGACGCGGCATAGTGTGCGCCATGCGACGCCCTGCTCGCCGCCTCGCGCGGCCCCGTATCCGCGCGGAACTCGATGCCACCGCCGTGCCGACCTGGCGTCCGCCGCATATCGCAACCGCCGATGCCGCATCGTTGCACTTCGTGCTGTCGCCGGGCCGCCTGCCGCGCGGCCGCAGGGTCTATGCGATCGGCGATATCCACGGCTGCCTGGTCGAGCTTCGTCAGTTGCACAATGCGATCGCCGACGATCTGGCGCGACGTCCGGCGGGTTCCGCAGTGCTGCTGCACCTTGGCGATTACATCGATTTCGGTCCTGACAGTGCCGGTGTGGTTGCGCTGCTGGCTGCCGGACCGCCGATTGCCGGTTTGCCGACGATCAATCTGATGGGCGACCACGAACGGACGGCGCTGGATGCGCTGTCGGGTGATGGCGCGGCGGCGACAGATTGGCTGCATGTCGGCGGCCAGGCCGCGTTGGATAGCTGGGGTATTCCAGCCGATACACCGCGTGGCGACTGGCGTGCGAAGGTTCCGGCGGCGCACATGGAATTTCTTGAGTCTCTCGCGATCGATCATCGCGATGGCGACTATCTGTTTGTGCATGCAGGCATCCGACCAGGCGTGGCGCTGAGCGATCAAACGGAGGATGACCGACTTGGCATTCGCCAGAGTTTCTTGGCGAGTGAGCAGGACTTTGGCGTCATCGTGGTGCACGGCCACTCCGCCAGTCCGTCGCCGGTGATCAGGCGGAACCGCATCGGCATCGATACTGGTGCGGGTAACGGCGGCAAACTCACCTGCGCGGTGTTCGAGGACGATGCCGTCGCCTTCCTGTCGGTGTGACTCGCCATTGACGGTTCGTGCCCCTCGATCACAATGCCCGCCAACGGGTACAATCGGAGGAGATGACAATGACCACCTTCGTTCTGATCCATGGTTCGTACCAGGGCGGCTGGATCTGGCAGCCTGTCACGAAACGTCTGCGCGAAGCAGGTCACAATGTGTACGCCCCGACGTTGGACGGCTGCGGCGAGCGACGTCATCAGGTTCGCGCCGGCATCGATGCGACGACACAGGCATCGGAGATCGCCGATCTGCTGTTCTTCGAGGATCTGCATGACGTCGTGCTGGTCGGAACCAGTTCAGGTGGCATGGTCGTGTGCCGCGCCGCGGAACTTGCCCGTGAGCGCATCGCGCGCCTGGTCTTCGTGGACGCTCTGGCCTTGTTCAACGGTGAGCGCATCCGCGACATCGTGACGCGTTCCACCAGCGTCACCAGTGGCCTCACGAGCGGTCCGTCCCGCGAGGATGCGGAACAGCGCCTGTTCGCTGATCTTGAGCCGTCCATGCGGGCATGGGCGCTCGCGCGCTACACGCCGCATCCGGCTGGCGTCTCCGAGACGCCGGTGAAGATCGACAGCTTCTGGAGTCAGCAATGGCCGACGACGGTTGTCTGGTGTCGACGAGCGCCGAATCCGGGCGAGGCGCATCAGCGACGGACCGCCGAACGGCTCAATGGCAAATGGTTCGAACTCGATACCGGACACTATCCGATGCTCAGCATGCCGAATGAATTGACGGCACTGTTGACTCAATAAGCCAGAGGAGTGCGCGGATGCTTTTCACCTGTCTGCCCGAGGGGGCACGAATCCCAGGACGCTTCCCTGGTCCCGCGCATGCCCGCGGCAAGTGGTTCACTCTCGATATTCACTGCCATGTGACCAGCGTCAAGGCCGCTGCCATGGTCGAGGGCAACGAGGCTGTCTCGCGTTGGTTTCTGGAGACGCAGGCAAACCCTCGCAGCCAGAACGTCAACCGGCAGAACGCTGTGCGGACGCGCGTGCAGGGGACATCGGCTGAGCAGCGCATCGCTGATATGGACCTGATGGGCATCGACATCCAGGCGATATCGCCGGCGCCGCGGCAGACTTACTACGGCGCGGACCCTGACCTCGGGCTTGCGACCGCGCGCGCGATCAACGACGAGATTGCCGATATCGTCGGGCGCCATCCAGACCGCTTCACAGGCCTCGGCACGATCCCACTTCAGGCGCCGGAACTGGCGATCGCCGAACTCGAACGTCTGCACAAATCGCTTGGCATGCGCGGCATTGAGATCATGACGCATGTGGCCGGTGAGGACCTGTCCGACGAACGCTTCCGCAAGGTGTTCAGGCGCATCGAGGAATTGGGTCTGCTCGTGTTCATGCACCCGGACGGCTTCACCGAGGCACGTCGGTTCAATGACCATTACTTTGCCAACGTCATCGGTAACCCGCTCGATACGACGGTGGCGCTGCATCACCTTATCTTCGGCGGTGTCTTGGAGGACTGCCCGGGCTTGAAGTTGGTGGCCGCGCACGGCGGCGGATACCTGCCGGCCTATGCAGGGCGCATCGACCACGCGGCGTCGGCGCGGCCGGATACCGGTGAGAAGCTGAAGGAAATGCCCGGAACGTATCTTCGCCGGCTATACTTCGACTCTCTTGTCTACACGCATTCGCAACTGGAGTACCTCGTGGCGCAGTTCGGCGCCGACCATATTCTGGTCGGCACCGATTACCCGGCGGACATGGGCGAGACCGATCCGGTGGGCTTCATCGAGGGCGCGCCTGGGCTGGACGACGCAATTCGTCGGGCAATCCTTGGCGGCAACGCGGCGCGGCTTCTGGGTATCGCAGTGCCGGCGGACAAGCGTTGAAACTATGTCCCTCTCGGCGTGTGCCTTGACAGGAATTCCAGGACGCGCGCTCTCGCTGCTGTCAGAGCCTCACCCATCTTCCAATCGGGGATGAACTCGCAGTTCGGCAGCAGCTTCGAGAGTTCTTCGGCGATAAGATAGGGGTGCGCCTCGTCGTTGCCTGCCAGCACCAGGCAAGGCGTTCGGACCGTCGATACGAACGCACGGTCCACGCAATAGACGAAGCCGTTCCGGTAGAGGTTCTGATAGAACGCATCCAGCACCGACTGGGTCGCCTCCGGATGATCATTGAGCGAGGCCGCCCATCCCTCGAACCGGGCAGTGCGGCCAGGCTTCAGAGCGCCCACGCGACCGATTGGCTGGGCGAGCACAGCAGACGCGATGCGTTCAGGCTGAACCTTGAGCAGGTTCAGAATGAATGAGCCGCCGATGCACTGACCGTAGAGATGGCAGCGGTTGATGCGAAGATGGTCGAGCAGCGCTATATGGTCGGCGGTGTAGGTATCCCAACTGTCCTGCGCAGTGATGGGGGCGTAGGACCGACCACCGGCATTGCGCTGGTCCATTGCGATGACCCGAAATTTCGCCGCGAACTCTGTGGTCGGGTTGATCGGCGCGGAAGGCTGGCTCCAGACATCGATGACCGACTGGAGGCCGGCGGGAGCGAATGTCAGTATTGGAAAGCCCTGGCCGAATTCCTCATAGTATACGCGGGTTCGTCGGCGGTGCTCGCCGCAAGGCACCACGGCTCTTTCATGCCCTTCGCCCGCACGCAGACCACGGTGGCGACCGGATACGCCTCGGCGGTGACCGCCGCGCCGCGCAGTGTTCGCGCGCGACCACCGGCGCCAACCCAATCGGCCGCCGCGCGCGCCTCGCCACTGGTGGCGGTGACCGCGATGTTGCCGCGAAAGCGGATGACGAAGTCGAACTTCAGTTCCTCGGTCAGCACCCGGTAGAGCTTGTGGTCGCCGAAGCCGCGATCGGCCACGATGCGCACCCGGACATCGGCGGGCAGGATTTCGGCCAGGCGCACCAGGACCTGATACTCGTAGCCGTTGCGACGGTTTTTCAGCGCTGCCTTGTCCACGGTCAGCCAAACCAGCGGCGTGGCCCGTCCGTGGCGGGACAACAGAGACAGCATGATCGTCGCCTGACCGTCGGCGTCGAACTCGGTCCAGTCCATCGCCACCGTGATGCTGTCGCGTTGTGGGCTCCGTTGTGTTCGAAGCTTGGCATTGACCTGCTCCATTTATGCGCCGGGTCAGTTCCGCTACAGCTTCGCCACCCCGTGGCGGGCGCAGTCTTCATCCTGCTGCGCCGTGCCGCCGCCTACACCGCAGGCTCCCTCGATGACGCCATCACGCAAGATTGGCACGGCGCCCTGTCCCATGATCATGTGACCGCCTGAGGCGGCGGCAATTCCGGCTGGGGTCGGGTGATGTGCACGCTCGGACAGTTCGCCGCTCGCGCGACCGAAGGCAGCCGACGCAACTGCCTTCCCCTGACTGCCGTACGCGCTCGCCCATATGGCGTTGTTCATGCGCTGAAACGCCACCAAACGCCCGCCAGCGTCGCAGACCGCGACGCTGATCCGGATGTTGAGTTCCTTCGCCTTGGCAACCGCGCCCTCGATAACGCGGTTGGCTTCTTCCAGTGTGAGACCCATCGTCGTATCGCCTTAGTTCTGATGGTTCGCGCGATAGTAGGAATTGCGCAGGACACGGCCAGGCAGTGCGCCACAGTGCTTGCCGTCTTCCAACAGAATCTGGCCGTTGACGACAGTCATGTGAATGCCCTGCGCCGGTTCGCGGATCCGCATGGCGCCGGTCGGGAAGTCGTGGACGACCTCGTGCGGCAGCGGGCGCACCGTATCGGGGTCGAATATGACGATATCCGCCGCCATGCCAGGCTGCAGAAGGCCGCGATCGTGCAGTCCGAAGATTGACGCCGATTCAAAAGTGAGCCGACGCACTGCGTTTTCCAGCGACATGATGTGCTTCTCGCGCACCCACTCGCTCAACAGGCGGGTGCTGAAACCGAAGCCACTTTGGAACTGCACATGCGCACCACCGTCCGACAGACCGATGATCGCGTTCGGGTAGTTCAGAATCTTTGCGACTGCTTCGTCATCCACATTGTTCTCGCCGTGCAGGAACGCGGTGTCGAGATTCTCCTCGACGACGAGGTCGAGGAAGGCGTCGATGATGCCTTTGTCTTGCATCTTGGCGATCTCGCCGATGGTCTTGCCCTCGAGCCCCTTGTTCTTTGGCAGTACCTGCTTGCTGGACCGTCATGTAGTCCCACCACGTGCGGCAGATCCCCGGCGGCATCGTGTCAACCTTGAATTCGACGGCCTCTGAGTGGAGCTTCTTGCGGACTTCCGGATCGCTGTAGGCACGCAATTTCTCGTCGTCCGAGGCGAGCAAAATCGGATGCCAGGTCGGCAGCCCCCGGAAGGTCTGCGTGTTGCGCATCGTGAAGAAGTCGGTGATGCGGTTGGGCGTGCAGGTCGGATAGGCGCGGATGCCTTTGGCGATCGTCTCGTCGACGTGCGCGATCTGCTCCTTCCACTCATTTGGGCGACGCATTGACTGATTGAGGTTGTTGTAGACGACTGGACGCCCGGTCGCCTCCGACAGCCGGCTCATCAGGCTGTTCTTCATCTCGGCGCCATTTCCACCGCCGCTTTGGATAATGCCGGTGCCAAGTTCGCGCAGTACGTCGCAGAGTGCGAACATCTCCTTCTCGTCGGCCCACAGCGCCGGGAGGTGGACGCCCTGCGGATCGTAGTGGCCCTGGTTGCGCGAGACCGAGAACCCCAAAGCGCCGGCGCGCATGGCATCGCGCACGACGTCCTGCATCGCCTTGATCTCATCGTCGGTCGCGGCGCGCTTCTGGCACTCGTCGCCCATCACGTAGTAGCGCACCGCGGTATGGCCGATAAACGTGCCGGCATTGACGCCGAGGTTACGGTCGAGCCGGTCCATGTATTGAGGCATCGTCTCCCAACTGAAATCGACGGTGCGCAGCACCTCCATCGGGATCGCTTCGACATAGGACAGGAACTCGGCCAGCCGCTCGGACTTGCCCGGCCGTACGGGCGCGAGTGACAACGAGCAATTGCCGAAGATCACCGTGGTTGCGCCGTGGTCGCACGAATAGGAGCATAGCGGGTCCCAGGTCACCTGGGCGTCGTAGTGGCAATGATTGTCGATGAAGCCAGGTGCCACCACGGCTCCTTGCGCATCGACGACGCGCGATGCCGCTCCGCTCAGCTTGCCGATCTCGGCTATTTTGCCGTCCTTTACCGCGACGTCGCCACGGAACGCGGGCATGCCAGAGCCATCTACGATACGGCCATTGCGGATCAACAGATCATACGTCATCGGCTGCTTCTCCTCCCAAAGACAAGTGCGATTTTGGCAAACATAGCGCAGGCTGGCGGTCGCGCATACCCTGGGTCAGACAATCATCTGATTTCGAAAGGAGACTGTCCCGTGAGAGTCAGCCTGTTCTATCAAATTCAGGTCCCGAAACCCTGGACGGCATCCAGTGAATCCGAGCGCATCCACGAAGCACTGGAACAGATCCCGTTCGCCGAAGAACAGGGCTTTTCCAGCGTGTGGTTTTCCGAACACCACTTCCGCCCGGTGTGGTCCCACAACAGCGCACCCGACCTCACTCTCGCCGCGGTCAGTCAGCGCACCAGCAGTATCCGCCTGGGCATTGGTGTGGTCCTTGCTCCCATTCATCACCCGCTGCATGTGGCGGCACGGATGGCGACGCTTGATATCCTAAGTCGTGGGCGAGTGGACGTGGGCCTTGGCCGCACCGGCTATCCCTACCAGCTTATCCCGTATGGAACGGACCTGGGCGATACGCGAGGCATGTGGCTTGAGTTTGCCGACGTGCTGCCGCGCATCTGGGCGCAGGAGACTGTGTCGTATCAGGGCAAGTACTTTCAAATTCCCCCGCGCGAGGTTCTGCCAAAGCCGGTGCAGCGCCCGTATCCGCCGTTGTGGTCGGCGTGCGGCAGCGATGAGACGGCGCGCCTGACCGGAAACCTCGGTATGGGTGGACTGTTCGGCAGCGAAGGCGGCCCGGATCGCGTGAGGCAACTCATGGCGCTGTATCAGGAAGCGCTGCAAACGACCCCAAGCGCTGCTCCAACGAAGCGCGCCGCCCTGATGACCGCCGGCTATTGCCATGAGGATCCAAAGGTCGTCGCCGAGCGCGGCACCGAACTGGTGGGCTGGTACCTCGAACAGCAACGCGAGCGTGCCCGCCTGGTGTGGCGCGACTATGATCCGAGCACAGTGCCGGCGGATTATCGCGGCTACTATGCGCGCGACCAGCGTCTTGCCAGCGGACCGCATCCTGGCGAGCCGACGCCCCACGAAGTGCGTGAACAGGGCACGACTTTCTGTGTCGGCACGCCGGCGGAGTGCATCCGGTTTCTCGAGATGTACGAAGCGATGGGCATCGAGGAAGCTATCTTGCTGTGTGCCATCGGGCCCGCACAGCACAGCGAGGTGCTCCATACCATTCGTCTCTTCGGCGAGGAAGTGATCCCGCACTTCCAGGCCAAAGAGTCGCGCGCCGCAGTGGCGCAGGCGTCAGTGTAGCTTGCGGATCAATCCTGCCCAGCGATCGAGCACGGGCAGGATTTTCTCTGCCTCCTCCGCCGGTAGCGTTACGTTCACCCGTGCGGCCCCGAGGTCGCGGAAACGCTGCAACTGCGCGAGGTCTTCAGGTGCGCCGCCAATGGTCACCGGCAACGACTTCGGGTCACGTCCGGCTTCAGCGGCCATTTGACGGAAGCGCGGCATATACTCGTCGGGATTGCCGCTGCTCGCGTTCGGGTACCAGCCGTCGCCGTAGCGGATCGCGCGCCGCGCGGCGTAGGGAAACGCACCGCCAAGCAGGATCGGTGGGTACGGCTTCTGGGTCGGCTTAGGCCAGGTCTGCATCGACGGCACCTTGACGATGTCCCCGTTGTACTCCGCCGTGGACTTCGTCCAGATCTCCTTCATCGCCTCCATCTGCTCGCGCATTTTCTTCATGCGTGTCGTGAAGACCGTGCCGTGCGCCTCGATCTCCTCGGCGTTCCAACCGCCGCCGATGCCGAACAGGAACCGCCCGCCGGTCACCTGATCGATCGAAGCGACCAGCTTCGCCGTCTGTATCGTGTCGCGCTGGATGACCAGGCAGATCCCCGTCGCGACCTTCAGCTTCTTGGTGGCAGCTGCCGCGGCGGTGAGCGTGACGAAGGGATCCATCACGTCATAGTAGCGTTTCGCCAGTTCACCGCCGCCTGGTGCGGGCGTGCGACGCGGCACTGGAATGTGCGAGTGCTCGGCGGCCCACAACGAGTCGAAACCGCGCTCCTCGAGTGCCACGGCAAGCTCGGCTGGAGAGATGGAATAGTCGGTGAAGAAGATCGAAGCGCCAAAATCCATGGATCTGTGCCTTCACTGCTGATGCAGCGATGCTGCGCCGTCCGGCTCCCGGTGGCAAACGGCCAGCGTGCGTGGGACACTGCGGCCAAATCAGATGGATGGGAGAGCACATATGAACGCCGAGCAGCTTCGCGCCATGCAGGCGCCTCTGAAGCAGCGCTACCGCGATACGCCAGATGCGGCACGCGTTCCGGCGCGCGCCGAGGCACGGCTCGATGGCGACACGATCGCTTGCGCCGTCCCGTCCTGGCACGGCGATATCCAGGCTGGCCTGCATCCGGCGACCGGCGGTTCGGGCGAGCTTGCCTGCTCGGCCGACATGCTGCTGGAGGCCGTCGTCGCCTGCGCCGGCGTCACGCTGCGCGCCGTTGCGACCGCATCGGGCGTGACGATCCGCAGTGGCCGCGTCATCGCTGAGGGCACCTGGGATGCGCGCGGCACGCTCGGCATCGATCGCAGTGTGCCCGTCGGATTGACCGATATCGCGTTGCGCTTTGAGATCGACAGCGACGCCGATCCGGCGAAGCTGGAGCGCATGATCCAAACCACCGAGCGCTACTGCGTCATCCTGCAAACACTGCGCAATCCGCCGAACATCACCGTGGGGTAAGCGCGTGGGCGGCCGCTCGCTCTCCGGCGATGCGTCCGAACACCACCCCGGCCACCAGCCCTGTCCCACTGCCGTAGTTGTGGAAGTAAAGCCCGCCCAGAATTTCGCCCGCTGCAAAGAGGCCCGGGATCGGCACGCCCGATGTATCCTCCACCTCCGCCGATGTCGTCGTCTTCAGTCCGCCGAACGTGAAGGTCACCCCCGCGGTGACGCCATAGGCGTGAAACGGCGGCTTATCCAGCACCTGCGCCCAGTTGGTCTTGTCGATCGGCAGCCCCATCGTGCGCAGGCCATCATGGATGTTGGGATTGAACTTCACGTCGGGCCGTGGTGCCGCGTTGTACTGGCGCAGCGTGTTCAGCACCGTGGCGGTGTCCACGCCGGTCAGCTTCGGCGCCAGTTCCTCGAGCGTGTCCGCCTGCTCCTTGGTGATGCGCGCGATGCGGTATTCCTCGCGCAGCAGATGAACGATCTTCGCATCGAAGATTTGCCAGGCGAACAGGCCAGGCTGCTGCATCACCTCATGCCCATACTTCGCATAGGTGTAGCTGTGAAAATCCAGACCCTCGTCCAGGAAGCGTTCACCGCGCGCGTTCACCAGCACGCCGAACGGGTAGTTGTGCTTCTGGAACCGGTCACCGACGGTGAGGTCGCCGTACGGCGGCGCGTTCATATCCCACTGCACGGCATGTGCGCCGGACCAATGACCGGCGACCGCGGCGCCGACGTCGATCGCCATGCGATGGCCGATACCGGTGTTGTATTTCGTCCCCCGCACCTTCGCGAGGTCCCAGTTCCGCCCGAGATAGCGCGCGCGCATTTCGGGATTGGATTCGAACCCCCCGCACGCCATTACCACGGCGCCGGCGCGCAGGTCGAATTGTCGAAAGCGGTGGCGGACCCGCACGCCCTCGATGCGCGCATCGCCGTGCAGCAGCGCTGTGGCGGTGGTGTCATACAGCACCGGTATGCCGACGCGCTCCAGCCGCTCGTGCAGCGCGGCGACGAGATGCTGGCCGCCGCCAAGGATGTGGCATGCAAGGCCGCCCCAGAACTTGAATTTCCCGTCCACCTTGAATGCCTGCCGACCGAGCGCCGGCTGAAACCGCACGCCTTGTCTGCGCAGCCAAAGACCAGCATCGAAGCTGTTGCCGATCAGCACCTCGGTGAGATCGGGGTCGCAGCGATACTCGGTCAGCCGCCCCATGTCGTCGAAATACTGGCCTTCGGTGTAGCTGCCGAAGTCGATGCTGCTGAGGTCGAGGTCGGCGATGTCGGGTGCAAGGCGCAGCAGGTCATCGACCTTGGAATAGGTGAAGCGGAACGCACCGCCGGTGAACGCCGAGTTGCCGCCGCGCGCCTCTCTTGGCGCCGTCTCGATCATGGCGACGGAGGCACCTGCCTCTTGCGCCGACAACGCCGCGTTCCCCGCCGCATTGCCGGCGCCGATCACCAGGACGTCAACGTTACCCAATTCCGCCGGTGTCATGCGCCGCCTCCCGAATTCTCTGCCGCAATTCTCGCACGGTGCTTGACATCGCACCAAGACGTGGAATGCTGATTCCGCACCGGGGTGTCCTCATGCGAGGGCTGAGATCAAACCCGCGAACCTGCTCTGGATCATGCCAGCGAAGGGAGATGTGATGCATATCGTGGTTGTCGGTGGCGGCATTCTGGGCACGAGCGCCGCATATCACTTGGCGCGTGCGGGTGCGCAGGTGACGATCGTCGATCAGGCGCATGAGGGGCGCGCGACGGCTGCCGGCGCGGGCATCATCTGTCCCTGGGTGTCGGGTGCCGATGACGCCGCATTCTATCGGCTGTATGTCGAGGGCGCGCGCTATTACGGCGAACTTGTGCCAGTGCTCGCTGAGTGCGGCGAGACCGATCTCGGCTTTCGCCGTGTCGGGGCGCTGGTGGTCTCGGACGATGCCGACGAGCTGGCGGCGTTCCACGCCATGCTGGGTCGTCGCAAAGTCGAAACGCCTGAGATGGGCGCCACCAGTGTACTGTCACCGCGCGATGCGCGGACATTGTTTCCGCCACTGCGCAGCGACCTCGCAGGTCTGCATGTCGCGAATGGCGCGCGTGTCGATGGCCGACGGATGGCAGCGGGTCTGCTGCGTGCGGCGCTGGGTCTCGGCGCGCGGCAGGTCGAGGGCCAGGCCGGATTACTGGCCGAGGGCAATCGCGTCACAGGGGTTGCAATCCGCGATGCAACCATCGGTGCCGATGGCGTCATCGTTGCCGCAGGAGCGTGGGCGCCTTCGTTGCTGTCACCTCTTGGCATCACGCTGTCGATCGAGCCGCAGCGCGGTCAGATCGTGCATCTGCGATTGCCGGAGCAGGATACGCGCGACTGGCCGGTCGTGCTGCCGGAAGGCAGTCACTACCTGCTGGCATTCGATGACTCGCGCGTTGTTGTCGGTGCGACGCGGGAGAGCGGCGCGGGTTTCGACTATCGCGTCACCGCGGGCGGTCAGGCGGAGGTGTTGGCGAACGCACTGCGCGTGGCGCCGGGGCTGGCGACGGCGAGCGTCATCGAGACTCGTGTGGGGTTCCGTCCGGTCGGGCCAGATGTCAGGCCTCTGCTCGGCGCGGTGGACGGGCTGGATGGGCTGTTGATCGGCAATGGTCTCGGTGCAGCCGGACTGACCATTGGGCCGTTCGCCGGCCGCCTGCTGGCCTATGCGGCGCTGGGGCGAGACATGGCGTTCGATCTCGCGGCGTTTGATCCGATGCGTCGTGCGTCACAGGCATCACGAATACCACCGCTGCGCTGACCTGAGTCATGCCTCTGGTCGGGCCTTGTTTGGTATGTTGCCGATGTTCAGCGAGTTCGATCAATCAATGTTCGATGAGGGGTGCGGTGCGCGCAAGACGGCGCGGCTGTTGAAGGTCAGCGCGGCCAAGGTCATCGAGGTCCGGCGCATGTCGGCGGCCACGGCTGATCCTCATCCCTGATCCGGTCGATCATAGCGCATGGTCTGGGGGTCAGTTCTTTGGAGGGGTGACGGTGTACGTTTCCTGGCGAATCTTCCATGTATTCCCGTCACGAACGTCTGTGTCTGACCAGTATCCCTTCAGGTGCACAGGCCCGCTTGGACCGTGGTAAGTACCGCTCCAGGTTCCAGCCCTCAACATGACCCCATTCCCGATCATCTTTACCTGATCAAGCGCGCTCGGATCGGGGGTATAGTCCTTCAATCCCTCCGCTGCGTCGCTTTCGATTGATGCCCGGCCGGAAATCAGCCCATGCGGCGTCACGCGGACAGCATCTTCGGTGTATAGGGCCGCATGTCCGGCTGCGTCCTTTTGTTGAAACGTCTTGTTCCAGGCATCGAGGACGCTCCGACCGGCTTGCTGCGCGTCCTGTTCGGAAACCTGCTGAGCGGCAGCCGAAACTGCCGAGCCAATCGCCAACACCGACACGATCGCGAGGAAGCGTGTCATTATTACCCTCCGCTGCACCAGGGAACGAGCGGGAGCGGGAGCGCCTGTGGCCTCTTTCGAGGAACCGCAACCTCTCGACTGACGGCCTTCCGGTAGGAAAAACCGACGGCATGTCCGAGAGTATATCTCCCTGCCATCTGGCACAATAAGCCCGGCTGATGCCTGCGCCGACATTCGGTTTAGGATCACATGATGCCAACCAGCACGCCAACCGGCACTATGAGCGAGTTCCTGATTCAACCGGACGCACGCCATATCACCGGCGCTCTATTGCTGCGTATCGGTGTAGGGGTAGATCAGATCGCCGGTCTTCAGCGACGACGGCCACAGGATCACTTCGGTCTTTGGGTCCTTGAACTGCTCCACGTCGTTTGCCTTCACGTTCTGGAACTGCACCTCGTTCACGCGCGGCTCGGCCCACTCGCCATTCGGTCCAAACTTCACATCGCCGATGATCGTGGTGAAGGTGTGCGTGCGCAGGTAATCGGCGAGCTTGTCCTGATCGAGGCTCTTGGTGCCTTCCACCGCTTGTTGCAGCACCTGCATGTAGCCGAATGCGAATGGCGGCAGATAGTAGCCTAGCGGATCGACGCCGGCGGACGCTGCCTGCGCCTGGTACTTCTTGAGGAACTCCTTGCTTTCCTCGCTCGCCAGCTTGGACCACGGCAGCCAGTAGTCGTAATCGACGATGCCATTCAGCAGCGGGCCGAGCTGCACTTTTATCGCGGTGCTTTGCAGGCCGACCATGCCGCCGCCGAACAGCTTGGCCTTCAGCCCGACTTCGTGTGCCGCACGGATCATGCCTACGGAGTCAGGCGGGTATGAGCAGACCAGCACGAGGTCGGGGTTGGTCGCCTGGATCGCGCGGACAATCGGTGTGTAGTCAGTCGGTACTCGGCGGGTAGGTCTTGTCATAGACGACCTTCAGCCCGGCCTGCTTGGCCAGCACGCGCGCGCCGTCCATCGCGTTGTGCGGGAATTCCGCATCCGCGCCAACCATGGCGAGCGTCTGGGGCTTCGGATTTTGTGCCATCGCGGTGGCGAAGAAGCCCTGGGCGAAGCTCTGCTTCGGCTCAGGCCCGCCGGTCGGCGTGAACGAGAAGTACTTCGGATACTGGAACTCCGTGTTCACTGCGAGGCCGAACAGGCTCAGGAATGTGCGGTTGTGCTGCATGATGATCGGCATCGCCGGCGCGATCATGTTGGTGGCATAGCCACTGATGACCAGATCCACTTTGTCCACGTCGAGCAGCTTGGTGTAGAGGCCGGGGATCGTCGCCGGATTGGACTGATCATCGTAGTAGATCAGCTTCACCGGCCGCCCCAGCAGGCCACCCTTGGCGTTGATGTCGGATTCCCAGATCTGCATGGCCAGCAGCGCGGCCTTTCCGTTCGGCGCGAGCCCGCCGGTCAGCGCCATGCCGAAGCCGATCGTAATCGGATTCTGCGCGTAGGCGGGCGCGATACACGCAAGGGCAGCGGCGGCGACAAAGGCGAGACGCCTGGACAGCATCGAACGGTTCCTCTCGGTTGATTGCTTGCCCGTATCCTATGGGGCGGCGCTGTGGCACGCCAGTGGCTCGGATGAGCCGGTCGCCGGCCTCTGCCTTAGCCAGGTGTCGAAGAATACGCGCACGCGCCCGATGGTGTCGGCCGCCGCGCCGGCTGTCTTGCTGGGCATGGGTACGAGGAAAGCAGCCGCCTCGGCGCAGATGATCTAGTACTAGTTGCCGGGCAGACATCGTCGCGCGACGTCCCCTATGTAAGCGGATCGAAGGCGAGGGGGCCAACAGTGGACCTTCAATTACCTCTGGCGGACCTGCGACAGCACCAAGAGATCACAGGGGACACGGCAGCCCTAAAGGCTGCTATTGTAGCCGTAATCACGGCGCTGCCTGAATGGCAGCGGGCCGCAATAATCAACAGAATGGACGCGTTAGCGGATGGGGCCGACAGCAAAAATGCTGAGTCCTGCATGATGGGGGGCGAGGCGGCGCATCAGACACACGCACTGAAGAGGCTTGTTGCACTGGTGAAAGGTTCAGTAGCGGCTCTGCGCGCATGATGACCGGCGCGGCCGTCCGCCCGCGGCGCTAGGCTCTCCAGCGCGGGGATGGCTTCTCATCTGGTCGACCCCAGCGCCCGCTTTTTCGGCATCACAAGAGCATCGACGCGGCGGTGGCCGCAATGGCTGTGGCGGCGGTCCACCGCGGGCGTCTGCGAGGGAGCGTTGCCAGCCGGAGCGCGCGAGACGCCGATCCGCTGGTCGGGAAGGCGATCGTTTGCGCGCATCCGGCCGGCAAGAGCAGCGCCGTGGCCAATGAACCACTGTATAGGGCCGTTGCCATGCGCAGTTCCTCCCGCATGCAGCCGGCCGGCATGGTAGGGAGCCCCGCAGTGGCACGCCAGAGTCGATGCGCTATGCTCTGCCGACCGAGCCATAGGAGCGTCCGATGCAGGACCTTGACGAACAAACCGTCACCGAAGCCGCCCTCGCGCAGATGGCGAATACGCCGGACCCGCGTCTGAAGGAGATCATGGACGCCGCGGTGCGGCATCTTCACGCGTTCGCGCGAGACGTGCGCCTCACGCCGGCCGAATGGCTGACCGGCATCCAGTTCCTCACCGCGGTCGGCCAGGCCTGCACCCCATTCCGCCAGGAGTTCATTCTGCTGGCCGACGTGCTGGGCGTCAGCGCGCTGGTCAACGCGATGCACGACAAGAAGGCGCGCGAACTCGGCACGCAGAGCAGCCTGCTCGGCCCGTTCTATCGCGAGGGCGCACCGGATCTGCCGCTGGGCGCCAGCATCGTCGCACATCCGTCGGAGCCGCTGATCGTGCTCTACGGTCGCGTCACCGACAACGACGGCAGCCCGGTCCCGAACGCACTGGTGCAGGTGTGGCAGACCAGCGAGCACGGGCTCTACGATTTGCAGGCGGAGAACGCGGCCGAGGTGATGGACCTGCGCGCGAACTTCCGCACCGACGCGGACGGGCATTACCATTTCCGTACCGTGCGTCCGCTGGGCTACTCGATCCCGATGGATGGTCCGGTGGGCGAGATGGTGAAGGCGCAGCAGCGCCACGGTTTCCGGCCGTCGCACATCCACTTCCTGATCGGCGGCGACGGCTATCGCGAGTTGGTCACCGCACTCTACTTCGGCGACGACGAGCATATCGACTCCGATACGGTGTTCGGTGTGTCCGGCTCGCTGGTGGTGGCCGCAAAGGACGACCCGGCCTCGCCGATTCCAGGACTGAAGGCGGTGCGTTACGATTTCCGCCTGGCGCACGCCGAGGAAGGCGACACGGGCCGCGTCGGTGCCGATCCGTCGAAGCTGATGAAGGCGGCAGAGTAATGCCGCGTCGACTGATCGACATCTCGGTAGCGTTGAAGGCGGGGATCAAAAGCGACCCGCCCCACTCGCTGCCGAAGATCGACTACTTCGATCATCACATGACCGCGCCAGCGATGGCGGAGTATATGGGCGTGCGGGTCGATCAGTTACCGGATGGCGAGTATGCCGCAGTCGAGCGCGCCAACATCAGCACGCACAACGGTACGCACCTCGACGCGCCGTATCATTACTTCTCGACGATGAACCATCGGCTGAAGCCGGGCGGCGAGCCATCCTGGCGGATCGACGAGGTGCCGTTGGAGTGGTGCTTCCAGCCGGCGGTGAAGCTCGACTTCCGTCATCTCCCGGATGGCTACGTTGTGACGCCGGGCGACGTGGAGGCGGAGCTGAAGCGCATCGGGCACACGCTGAAGCCGCTGGAGATCGTGGTGGTGAACACCGCGGCCGGCGCGAAGTACGGCGAGGACGATTACGTGGATTCAGGCTGCGGCATGGGAAAGGCGGCGACCTTGTGGATGCTGGAGCGCGGCGTGCGCCTAGTCGGCACCGACGGCTGGAGCTGGGACGCGCCTTTCTCGCACACACGGCGGAAGGTGGCGGAGACCGGTGATGCCGGCTTGATCTGGGAAGGCCATCGGGCGGGACGCGAGATCGGTTATTCGCATCTCGAGAAGCTGCACAATCTCGAACTGCTGCCGCCCGAAGGGTTCGAGGTCGTGTGTTTCCCTGTGAAGGTGCATCGCGCGTCCGCCGGATGGACGCGTGCGGTGGCGATCCTGCCTGCGTGAAGATCTGTATTTTCGGCGCCGGTTCGGTGGGCGGCTACCTGGCCGGCTATCTCCTGCGCGGCGGGAACGACGTATCGGTGGTCGTGCGTGGCGCCCATCTCGCAGCGATCCGCACCAATGGCCTGACGGTGGAGACGCCGGACAGTTCGGTCACGGTGAAACTGCCCGCCACCGACAATCCCGCCGATCTCGGCCCGCAGGACGCGGTGATCGTCACGGTGAAGGCACCGGCGTTGCCCGCGGTCGCGGCCACCATCGCCCCGCTGCTTGGACCGGACACGTCCGTTGCGTTCCTGATGAATGGCATTCCCTGGTGGTACTTTCACGCGCATGGCGGTGCGCTGGATGATCGCCGCTTGCCGCGCCTCGATCCGGACGCCGCACTGTGGCGCACGGTCGGCCCCGACCGGGCGATTGGCGGTATCTTCTGGCCCGCCTGCTCGGTGCCCGCTCCAGGTGTGGTGCGGCTGCTCAGCGGCGCCGGTGGCGGCACCGTGTTCGGCGAACCCGATGGCAAAGCCACGCCACGCATCGAGGCACTTGCCGCCGCATTCCGTGCCGCCGAGTTGCCGGTGACCGTCGCGCCGAACATCCGACAGCTCATCTGGCAAAAGCTGGCATTCAATCTCAGCGCCGGTCCGATGTGCGTGCTGACAGAGTCGCCGGTGCGTGCCACTCACGAGGAGCCGGCACTGATCGACTGCTCGCGTCGCATGCTGGCGGAAGCCCAGGTCATCGCACTCGCCATGGGATACCGGCTCGACATCGACGCGGAGCGCGTTGTGGCCACCAACACACGGCTGGCGCACCGGCCGAGCATTTTGCAGGATCTGGAAGCTGGGCGGCCGATGGAGATCGATGCGCTCTATACGGTGCCGCTGGAGCTGGCACGTCTGATGAATCTGTCGACGCCGACGCTCGATCTTCTGGTGTCGATGATCAAGCTGCGCGCAGGTGCGGCGGGTCTTTATTCGGGCTGAGCCGCCACGCCGATAAGCCAGGCGCGCGCATCCGTGGCCGACCACCAGCTTACCACCAGATGCGGCGCGTGCGCTGCGATACGCAGTGCCTGCTCGGGATCGCTTTCAACGAAATGCGTGCAGCCCCAGCGCGTCGCCGCCGCGGCCTTGTAGCGCGCGACTGTGTCAGGCGTATGCGGGATCTCGAGAGGGCGACACTCCAGCGGCAGTCCACCATGTCCCCAGCGTTCGAGCCATGCCTGCGTGCGTTCGCGATCCGCGTCGGGCCGGCCGGTGATCACCACGGCGCGTTCCGGCGAGAAGAAGGGCAGGGTGGGGAACGGTTCGAGCCCATGCCGCCGCAACACCGCCTCGGCGATGTCGGCACGATACACCTCATCCGGCACGTCGGGCAGGAACACGCCGTCGAGGTCGAGGCCATAGAACGGCAATTCGGTCGCCCGATCCGGACCTGCGCCGGTGGCACGAAGAGCACGGCCCGCGGGCGTTGCCTCGCCGCGTTCCCACGGGAACCGCCACAATGTCCGCATCGCATGCGACAGATCCGGCACGTAGCTGGTGACCTCCGGGTCGTGCACCACGGCCAGGGTCAGACAGTCCCGCCCCTCGCGCAGCAGGGCCGCGCGCACCGCGTCCATTGTGCGGCCGGTGCTACAGCCATCGTCGACCAATAGGATGCGACCGCCGCTGGCCGGCGCGCCGATCCATTGAGTGACACCGCTGGCGCGCTCGAAGCCGATCATCCCCAGCGGCAGTGCGAGGATGCCGGCGGCCATCGTGGCCGGCACAAGGCCGCCACGCGCGATGCCGACCACGGTGTCTGGCTGCCATCGGGCCGCGCGGTCCAGCAGCGCGGCGATCATCCTCTCGGTCTGGTCGTAGCCCAGGAACACCGGCATGCGGCCCGTATCCAACCCCTTCCATTCGCCCATCACGGATTCTTGCGGCTTGTCAATTTAGCCCAACTCATGTAAGCGCTTGCCCGTTACCGAAAGCAACCTTTGGCGCGTCCTGTGAGGCGCGCCATTTCTTTTCCGCCGGCAACGCGGTCTGGCCCAGTACCCAGCCCTCCCAGCGGCGGATCCATGGATCAGGCGGGCTCGTGTCAGGCCGATTGCCCGCCAGCACGTTCAGCACGCACAGCACACCAAGAACGCAGTCGAACCGGTCCTCCCCGGCAGCGTCGGCACCGAAACCGTCTGTCGTGGCCTGCTGAAGTCCAACGTCCGGCAGGATTTCCAAGGCTGCCATCGCGCCGGCAAGCTGGTCGGCGACGGCTGCCCGGTCCGCCTGCCGACGTTTGCTGCCCTTCAGCCGTATGCCGATGTGGCGGAGCGCCTCGGCGGGATAGGTCTCGGCGACCGCCACCGTGCCCGGAGCCAGCAGCTCCCGGTATGGGCCGGCGAACGGCCAAAGGCGGACATCGCTGCGGCTGGACAGGGCCGGCAACAGCAGGTGCTGCCAGGCAGCGATCGCCGCTTTGCCGGACTGGTTGGCCCCCAGCGTCCAGAACAGCGGCGCACCGGCCGGCCGTTCCGCCGTTGCCCGGTCGCAGGCGCGGGACAGTGCGACAGCACCCTCAAGACCGAGTGCCGCGGCATGTGCCGCCCGCGTCATCCCCCGCACGCCGTGTGCCGGATAGAAGGGCCGGTCTGGTCCAAGTTCGACCAGCGTGGCGCACACCCGGAAGAAATTCGGCCGCGTCGCGGTTGTGGCCAGGAAATGCAGAAAGTCTCGCTCCGCCAATCCCGCCGCATAGGCGCGCGGCAGACCGATCGGCAGATCGACGCCCAGCGCCACAGCGCCACCGGCTGCCATCGCACGCAGCCGCGCAAGGAATGTCGGCACATCGCCGACAGGCACCGGCGGGGCAAGCCGCCATACGCCAACGTCGTAGCGCGCAATGGCGACCCAACGTTTGCGCGGATCGACGCTCCAGTCAGCATGCGCGGCGATGGTGGCGCGATGTCGATGCAATGACGGTTCCGCCGCGCGATGCAGTGGTGTTGCGGATGCTATAGCGGCCTGTGTGCGCGCTCCAGCAGGCGTGACAGGAAGCCGGGCTTCTTCGCAGCCTTCGCCGGCTCCGCCGCCTTCTCCTTCGCGCGGGCCTCGGCCTCCTGCTGCCGTTGCTTGCTGGCGAGCCACTTGTCGAGGCTCATGCCAGCCTTGGCCGCGCGCTTTGCCTCGTAGGAGCGCTGCCCTTCGGTCAAGGTCTTTGGCGTCTTCAAGGTGTCCCCCATTTGGTCGCGTCGCTTTTGGCAGGCCGGCCGGCGGCGTTCAAGAGCCAGCCGAAAAGTGGAGGGCAGCTATTGCGCGCCGATGACCCACGACCATGTCAGGCGTGCAGGCGCAGTGGCCGCTCGCCATGCGCCATCCGCTCGGACACACAGCAGCAACATTGTCCTGCTATCGCCAGCCCTGCTCAGCATTCTCGGACGCCAAGAAAAGATGCTTCTCGACAAACTGTTTTTTCGAGCGAGGTGGGTATCGCCGAAGTCTCCCGGGCGCAATTACGACTCAGCAGCACCAGTCGCTTTCATGCACATCCCAAAAACGTCTGGTACAGCATTGACCACCGGCCTTCGCTCAGCGATCAAGCCGCGGCGAGAGGCCACCGGGTTCGACCGTGCTCTGTTTGGCAGCTTTCGCGCCTTCGACAGCTTCGTGCCGGACGAACGCAGCCGCGTCTTTATGGATCCTGCTGATCTGCCGTCGGACAGTGACTTTATAGCCGGCCACATCGCCTTCTCATCGCTCCGACAGCGCTACGGCTCAGCCAACTATCTCACTGTCTTGCGGGAGCCGTTATCACGAATCCTGTCGCATTGGCTGTTTTGGCGCACTGTGCCTGATGACTATTTGGCGCGGTTCGGCGCCTGGGCCGACTACGTGCGGCGGGCAAGGGAACCGCTAAAAGATTTCTTGTCCTGCAAGGGCATCGCCTGCCACACTGACAATCTGAGCATCCGGATGCTGGTTTGGCCGCATCGGCTCGTCCCGGGAGACGACTTCATCGATTGCCGTGACGATGACGTCCTGGTGAACGAGGCTATTATCGCGCTGCAGCAGTTCGCTTTCGTGGACATCATCGAAAACTCCGACATGCAGACCAACCTCGAGAGATGGCTCGGTCGGCCGGTGCCATATTGCGCTATCAACGAGACGCCTCGCATTCCGCTACCGCTGCAGCGCCCCCTGCACAGCGAGCTTACCGCCGAGGTCCTGAATTTGATGGAGCAGCGCACTCGATTGGACCTCAGGCTGTGGGAGTGGCTTGCAAGCAAGCGCATCAAAGGATCGAACGTCGAGACGCTGCGACGACGCGTCATGTTGTGCAACGTGGCGCGGCAAGCGACGCTCATGGTCCCGTAGGCTGGCTGGCATTGCGTTCGAGCAGGGCGCGCTGTTACGGCGACTGTGCCGTCGCTGGCGCGGTCCGATGTCTGCTGCCACTATAACGGCCGACCATACCGAGGACCCAATGCCCTTCCTGACCGAACCCGAGCCCGAACGAGGCGCCATCCTGCCGGTGATGCCCGGCATCTCGCGGATCGTCGCCGCCAATCCCGGACCGATGACCTACTACGGCACCAACACCTATCTGATCGACACGCCCGACGGCGTCGCTGTGCTGGATCCAGGGCCGGAGGAACACCCGGAGCACGTTGAGGCGATCCTGCGCGCCACCGGGCCGAACGTCGCGCTGATCCTGGTGAGCCACACGCATCACGATCATATCGGTGCCGTGCCGGCGCTGCAGCAGGCAACCGGGGCGCCGACCGTCGGGTTCCATGTGAGCGGCGACGATACGTTCAGCGCCGACATCAAGTTGGCCGACGGCGACAAGATTGCCGGCATGACGGCGATCCATACCCCCGGCCACGCGTCGGACCATATTTGCTTCGCTTTGCCCGCAAGCGACGGGACCGCGGTGATGTTCAGCGCTGATCACGTCATGTCGTGGTCCACAAGCGTGGTCAGTCCGCCGGGCGGCGACATGGCGGACTACTTCGCCAGCCTGCGACTGCTGCTGGACCGCACTGACGAAGTGTTCCTGCCGGGCCACGGGCCGTCGCTGCCTCAGCCGCGGAATCTGGTGCGTGAGATGCTGACGCATCGTACGATGCGCGAGCAGGCGATCCAGCGGAAGCTCTCACAGGGTCCGGTCGGCACGTTTGTGCTGATGGATGCGTTGTATTCGCAGGTGCATCCACGCCTGCGCCGTGCCGCGGAACGCAACGTGCTGGCGCACCTGCTGAAGCTTGAATCGGAAGGCAAGGCACGGCGCGACGGCGAGACGTGGCAGGCTGCCTGAGCGCGGCGTGCATCGTTAATGGGTTCACAATGTCAGTTCGGGTAGTATCCGCCACGGCTCTCTGACAACCGCAACGAGGCGGGCGATCTCCGATGGCTTCAGCCGTTCTCGCGCGGCGCGTGACCTGGTTGCGCGCGCGGATCGTGCAGGCCTCGCCAAGTGCCGCGGTATTCAGCCCCTGCCCGTGGTTTCTCCTGATCATCATCGCCATGCTGTTGGTGGGCGAGGCCGGCGCGCTGCTGTTCCGACTGCCGGCGCCGCACGCGATGATCCCGCCGCTCGGCGTGCTGCTTGTTTCGCTGATCATGTTGGTCTTTTTCGCCAGCCTCGCACTACCACGCAACCTGCCCGAGTGGGGCTATTGCGTCGCGGCCAGCCTGATTCTGCCACTCGGCAACACCATCATGCCAGCCGCACTGGCGGAGACCCTCGCGTTCCTGCCGCGCGTGTATGACGCCAACGTCGCGGCACTGGATGGGACATTCGGTGCGCAGCCATCGTTCGTGGTCGGCGCGCTGTTCATCCGCTGGCCTGACCTCGCATGGCTGTGCGCCGCCATCTACGCAGGGGTGTTGCTCCCGACAGCCATTGTGGCGCTCGCCGAAGGACATCGCGGACGTCGCACCGGGCTGGGAGCGCTTCCGACATTCCTCGTGATCGCCAGCGTGGGTTTTGCAATCTATCACGTCCTGCCGGTGATCGGTCCGGTGCCGTATTTCGGCGATGCATTCCCGCTGCTGTCGACGCGCGCCCACATTCCGGCGCCGCGCAATTGCATGCCGTCACTGCATACCGCCTGGGTGCTGATGGCGTTTCTCACGGCTCGTGGCATGCCCTTGGCACGCATCATCACCGGCCTCTGGCTCGCGCTCATGCTGCTCGCCACGCTTGGCTTCGGGGAGCACTATCTGATCGACCTGGTATGTGCCGCGCCGTTTGTCCTGGCACTCCGGGCATTGTGCGCGAGCGATCTCTCATGGTCGGCGCGCCCGCGCCGGAGCGCCCTCCTGGCCGGCGTCGCAGTATTCTTTGTCTGGGGTCTCGCCATTCGTGGCGCCATTCAGCCGGCGGGGATTCCCGGCCTCGTGCCCGCCATGATGATCGCGACAGTTATTGTTTGCGTGGCATGGGAACGCCGCCTGGCGAGGGAGCAGGGTCTGCTCGATCCGCTCCGGCCCCTGGTGGCGGGACTCAACTGACCGCTATTCCATCCGCCAGCCGCGATCGCGATGCATCACCGGCGTATGAGTCCGTGCGGTACGTTCTGCCTCACTCATGGCGAGCCACAGTCGCAGCCGTTCCAGCACGCGCCGCGTTGGCATTGCCAGATCGAGCGCCAGCGCCTCGGTCATCGCGTAGTAGCGCAGTTCCTCCAGTTCGCCGTCGCCGCCCAGTGTGCCGGTGACGTGACGAGCGTCGACCGCGAAGAAGCGCGCGTTGAATCGGATCGGGCTGGGTGGCGGCGTGACGGCGCGCGCCAACAGATGCAGCACATCCAGATACGGTGGGGTGCCAAGCGAGAGGCCGGTTTCCTCATGCAGTTCGCGCGCGGCGGCGATCCCCAGGCCATGTGCCAGCCTGGCGTTCGAGCTCTTGCGCAGCAGATGCTCAGTCTGTGGCGACAGCTTCGTGGCGCAGGGCGCATCCAGATCCTCGCGATCCACTGCACCGCCGGGAAACACCAACCGGTTCGGCATGAAACGATGTTTCGCGCCGCGCATGCCCATCAGCATGGACACGTCTTCGCCGTCGCCGCGATAGACAATCAAGCTGGCGGCGTGGCGTGGCCGCACGGCCCGCGGACGCGGCGGTGTTTGATTATCGATCAGCGGCGCGTGGTGAACGTGGTCCTCAGGCAAGATCGAATCCTCGGGTCCTGAGGTAGGCCGCGAAGCCGAAGCGCTCCGGCACCGAAAGCTGGCGCGCGACGTTTTCGCTCCAACCGACACCTTCGCGCGGAGGATAGACGTCGTTGTTCTTCAAGCTGCCCGGCGCCACCGGTTCGCGCGCGCCGCGGCGTTCATCGTAGGCGCGGACTTCGGCCTCCTGCCGTGTTTCATCGTAGCGTTCGCGGTGTACCACCACAGACGGTGGCAGGCGCATCGAAACGGGGCGACGGAAAACCGGCCAGCCGACGGCAAGGCCAGAGACAGGATATACGCCAGGCGGCAGCGACAGCAGCGGCGTGACTCGCTCAATATGGCTGCGCACGTAGCTGATCGGGCAGGTCCCCAACCCGACCGCGTCCGCGGCCGCGATGAACTGCGCCATCGCCAGCGAGCAATCGACCGCGGTGTTGAGGAATGTATCGAGGTTGTTGTTGGCGTGCGGCATGCCGTGCTGCTCGCATAGGCGCTGATTGCGCCGCATGTCGCCGCACCAAACCAGGAACACCGGCGCCGATGCGATCCAGTCCATTGTGCCGATCCAGTCGGCGATCTGTTTGATCCGCGCGGGGTCGCGCATCACCACGACGGAGTACTGCTGGAGGTCAGACTTGGTCGGTGCCGATTGCGCCGCGGCCAGCAGCGCATCGAGCAGCGAATCCGGCACAGACTGCTCGGTGTAGCGCCGCGTCACGCGCCGATCGAGCAGCGGTGCCACTTCCGGAGGTACCTCAACGCCCGGCAGATCGATCCCGAAGCGAGCCCGCAACAATTCAGCTCTGTCGGCCATCGCGCACCTCTGAACATCGCGTCGCACACTTGCCGGAATGTGGCGACCGCGCAAGGCTGCGCGCAGGCCTTGGAGGAGACTGTCATGCCGGCACCATACGCAACGCATCGCGCGCAGATGAAAGCGATTCTGATCGCCTGGGGGATGCCGGAGGAGAACGCCGAGCCGACCGCCGACATACTTTCCTGGGCCGATCTGCATGGCGTGGACAGTCACGGCATGTCGATGCTGCCAGGCTATGACCGACTGCGCCGCAATGGCCGCGCGAAGATGGATGCGCGGCCGACGATCGTGAAGCAGACCCCGATCTCTGCGCTGGTGGATGGTGGCGGCGGCCTGGGCCATGTGCCGGCGCATTTCGCCATGCAGGTAGCGATCGACAAGGCGAAGGCCTCTGGCATGGCGATCGCGGCGGTACGCAACTCAGCGCATTTTGGTGCCACGGGCTACTATACGCTGATGGCCGCGAAGCAGGGCCTGATCGGCATGGCTTGCACATCCGCTTCCGGTATTCAGGTGGCACCGACCTTCGGCAAGGAGGCAAAACTCGGCACCGATCCCTGGTCGTTTGCGGCACCCTCCGGCGATGATCGGCCATTCCTGTTGGATATGGCGACGACAACCGTCGCCGCCGGCCGAATCCGCAACAAGGCGAATGAAGGGCTGCCTACTCCGCCCGGATGGGTGCTGAACAAGGACGGGCTGCCAAGTACCGACCCGCTGGAGGCGCGCGAAAAGGGCGGGTTCCTTACATCGCTTGGCGGCTCGCCGGAAAATTCCAGCTACAAAGGCTATGGCCTCGCGGCAATGGTGAACATACTGGGGTCGTGCCTGTCGGGGGCGACACTCATTACCGACCCGCAGCACACCAAGAAGCCGCAGGGAATGGACATCGGCCACTTCTTCATGGCGATCGATCCGGGACTGTTCCGCGAGGCCGATGAGTTCCAGGAAGATGTGGCGCGGTTCTGCAACGACCTGCGCGCGACAAAGCCGGTGGATCCATCACAGCCGGTGATGGTTGCCGGTGATCCGCAATGGAACAACGCGGCAAAGCGGATGGCTGAAGGGATTCCGGTCGGACCTGGCCTGCTCAACCAGGTGCGGCAGATCGCTCAGGCATCTGCCGCACCATGGTTGCTGGATTAGCGGTCGTAGTCCCGGTCATTCGGATTGCGGTAACGATCGTCACGGCTCCGGTCACCGTCGCGGTCGGGGCGGTAACGAGTGCGATCCTGTTCCGCCTGCTGGCGGCGAAGCTCATCCTGCCGGCCACGTTCGTAGGCGTTGCGGTCGGTGTTGTTGTCATTGTTCAGGAACTTCTTGGCTTGGCCCATGAAGTCATTGTTGTCGGCGCGCGCTGGCGCCGATAGCGACACAAGCGGAAGCGCCAACAGGGCACACGACGCTATCGCGGTGATGGATCGCATGGCGTGATCCCTCCTTGGTTGCACCACTGCGGAACGCGGTGGGCAATCCACGGGTTCATCACGTCGGCTCGTTGGCGTGGAAAATCGTTCGTGAGGCGGCGCTACACCACCAGCGCCGCTCTCTCGGACGCCGCACGCGCCCAGGCGGCGTCCATGTCCTCGTCGAACAGCTCCGTGAGCTTCTTCATCATCGTGCCGCCAAGTTCCTCGGCGTCCACGATGGTCACCGCGCGATGATAGTACCGCGTCACGTCGTGACCGATGCCGATCGCGATCAGTTCCACCTGGTCACGACCTTCTATATCCCGAATGACCTCACGCAGGTGCTTCTCCAGGTAGTTGCCCGGGTTCACCGACAGCGTCGAATCATCCACCGGCGCGCCGTCACTGATCACCATCAGGATGCGGCGATGCTCGGGACGCACCAGCAGACGGCGATACGCCCACAGCAGAGCCTCGCCGTCGATGTTCTCCTTCAGCAAGCCCTCGCGCAGCATCAGCCCGAGATTCTTGCGAGCGCGCCGCCACGGCGAATCGGCCGCCTTGTAGACGATGTGCCGCAGATCATTCAGCCGTCCGGGATTGCGTGGCTTGCCCTCCTGCACCCATTTTTCCCGACTTTGCCCGCCCTTCCAGGCGCGTGTGGTGAAGCCCAGCACCTCCACCTTCACCGCGCAGCGCTCCAGCGTGCGTGCCAGGATGTCGCCGCACATCGCCGCCACGGTGATCGGCCGCCCGCGCATCGAGCCGGAGTTGTCGATCAGCAAGGTCACCACCGTATCGCGAAACTCCATGTCGAGCTCGCGCTTGTACGACAGTGCCTGCATAGGATTGACCACCACGCGCGACAACCGTCCCGCGTCGAGCAGCCCTTCGTCCAGGTCGAACTCCCATGCGCGTGTCTGCTGCGCCAGCAGGCGCCGTTGCAGGCGGTTCGCAAGCTTCGAGATCACGCCTTGCAGGTGCTGCAACTGCTGATCCAGTTGCTGGCGCAATCGAGTCAGTTCATCAGGATCGCAAAGCTCCTCAGCCTCGATCTCCTCGTCGTATAGGCGAGTGTACGCACGGTATACCGCCTCGTGGTCCGGATTCGGTCGCTCGCGCCGCGGCTGCGGGCCACCTGGTCGATCGTCGCCTTCGGCAATCGCGGCGTCGTCGTCTGACTCCGTCCCTTCGTCGTCGGCTGCGTCGCCTTCCATCTCCTCGGGATTGGCGCCGAGCATGCTGTCCTGCTCGGCCTCGCTCTGGCCGGAGCCATCCTGCTGCTCGTCCTGCTGGCCGGACTGCTCGCCGCCTTCCTCGCCTTCCTCGGTGTTGTCCTCCGGTTCCGCGTCGCTTTCCGCCTCGGCAAGATCGAGAGCGGCCAGCAGCTTCCGCGCGGCGCGCGCGTACGACTTCTGATCGTCCTGAGCGCGGTTCATCTCGGCCAGCGCCGTATCCGCCGTCTCGCCCAGCGTGTCGCGCCACATCTCCAGGATGCGCTGCGCGGCCGGCGGAGACTTCTCTCCCGACATCTGCTCGCGCGCGAGCAACGACAACGCCGCCTGGATCGGCAACTGGTCCTTGCGTGTCATGCGGTCATAGCCCTCGGCCTCGCATTCCTCGGCCAGCTTCGACTGCAGATTGGCCGCCACGCCCGACATATGGCGTGAACCGACCACCTCGACGCGGACCTGCTCGAGGGCGTCATACACGTCCTTCGCCTCGCGTCGCGCCGGCATGCGGGCGGCGTGCAAGGCGTCGTCGTGATGTCGCAGACGCAGCGCAAGTGAATCGGAGGCGCCACGGAGCCGTGCCATTTCCGCGGGCGGCAGGGCGCGTGTCGGAAGCGGCAGACGCGCGCGCTTGCCCGAGAGGCCGGATGGCCCTGGCTGGAACGCAACCTGCACGTCCGGCACGTCTGCGATCGCGCGCAGCACGCCGGCGGTGGCGCGTTTGAATTCCTCGGCTCGCGTATTGTCCTTGTTTGTGCCGCTCATTCGTGCGCTGTCCCGTCAAGCAATTGGCAACCAAGGCGCCGGTACCACTTCCCTCTCCCGCGCGCAGCGTGGGGGAGGGCAGGGAGGGGGTGCCGCCCGTGTCGCAGGAAATGGAATTCGCCCGCACCGCTCGGAGATGTCCCACCGACGCAGAGCGGCGTCTCTGGTCCCGATTGCGGGGTAACACCATAGGTTGGCATTTCAGACGTCAGCATCCGGTGCCGCCGTTCGTGCTGGACTTCGCGTGCCCCGCGTTGGGGGTGGCCGTAGAGGCCGATGGCGCCCAGCATGCGGAGCCGCGCGAGCATGAACGGCGCGATCGGTTCCTTGCGGAACATGGCTGGCTGGTGCTGCGCTTCTGGAACAATGAAATACTGGCCGATACGGACGGAGTCATCGCCGTGATCCAAGCAGCTTGTCAGTATCGAGCGGCGGCGAGACCCCCTCCCCACCCTCCCGCTCGAGCGCGGGAGAGGGGCCACTGATCTCCCTCTCCCGCGCTTGCGGGGGAGGGCAGGGAGGGGGTCTCGCCGCCGCCCTCAGTTGAACTTCCTGGTGGTGAACCCGCCGGTCGGGATCTCCTCGTTGAAGCAGCGCTGATAGTACTCGCCCACCGTCGCCCGCTCCGCCTCGTCGCACTTATTGAGGAACGTCACCCGGAATGCGAACCCAACCTCGCCGAAGATGCGCGCGTTCTCCGCCCACGTGATCACCGTGCGCGGTGACATGACGGTGGAGATGTCACCATTGATGAAGCCAGCCCGCGTCAGATCCGCCAGCGCAACCATCGCCTCGATGCGCTTCTTCATCACGGCGTCCTTCGGATCGGCATCCAGCTTTGCCAGCACGATGGAGGTCTCCATCGCATGCGGCAGATAGTTCAGCGTGGCGACGATGTTCCAGCGGTCCATCTGGCCCTGATTGATCTGCTGCGTGCCGTGGTACAGGCCCGTGGTGTCCCCGAGCCCCACCGTGTTGGCGGTGGAGAACAGCCGGAACGATGGATGCGGCCGGATCACCCGGTTCTGGTCCAGCAGCGTCAGCTTTCCCTCGACTTCGAGTATGCGCTGGATGACGAACATCACGTCCGGCCGGCCAGCGTCGTATTCGTCGAACACCAGTGCGCACGCGTGCTGCAGGCACCAGGGCAGGATACCCTCGCGGAATTCGGTGATCTGTTTGCCATCCTTCAGCACGATCGCATCCTTGCCGATCAGATCGATGCGGCTGATGTGGCTGTCGAGGTTGACGCGAATGCAAGGCCAGTTCAGCCGCGCCGCGACCTGCTCGATATGCGTCGACTTGCCGGTGCCGTGATAGCCCTGGATCATCGTGCGGCGGTTGAAGGCAAACCCGGCGAGGATCGCCAGCGTCGTCTCGCGATCGAACTTGTAGGCGGTGTCGATGTCCGGTACGTGCTCGGTACGCACCGAAAAGGCCGGTACGACCATGTCGGTGTCGATCTCGAACACCTCGCGTGCCGCAACCTTGGTGTCAGGCAAATCGATCGCGGAAGTCGGGCGAATTTCGGCCAGGGTGGCAACCTTGTTCATCGGCTGGGCAGTTCCTGTTTGCTCGGTGGAAAGTCTAACCCCGGCTCACGCTGGTGCAAGAGCAGCGGCTTCACCCCGCGGCCGCCACGCTGGGCACGGGCATCAGGCGCGAGCGCAGAGCGGCGTAAGCAAGGTTGATAGTCTTCAGTCGTTCCTCGGCTGCGCGGTCCCCGCCATTGGCGTCCGGATGGTGCCGCTTTGCCAGTTCCTTATATCGCGTTTTCACCGCATCGAGCGTTGTCGGCCAGGAGAGACCGAGTGTCGCCAACGGCTCACGCAGCTCGGGGGGCATGTCGCGCTGCTCTTGAGGCGGACCGCGCTTCACTCGTCCGGCGGCAAGCAGGTGCAGGGGATCCCGCAGCAATTCCTCATCCCAGGCGGCCACCTTGCCCAACCGGCCGAGCGGCCAGGAAGGGCGTTGCCACGCGGTGTCGGCACGGAGTTGCGCCTCGATTTCGCCGGGAGACATACCCTTGTAGTAATCCCAGGTCGCGTTGTACGCGCGTACATGCTCCAGGCAGAACCACCAGTACTCGCTCAGATTGCGTCGCGATTTCGGCGCGCGATATTCGCCCATCGCCTCGCAGCCGGGCATCTCGCATGACCGGCCCGGCGCGGCGGGGTCGGGTGCGTAAGCCCTGGTCCGAGGGAAACGTCGGCTCATGGTGCCGTTATGGGCAGCTTGGCGGGCGCTTGGCAACTGGCTCTTGGCCCTGTTGGAGGAACAGACGATATGTCGGGAATGCAGTCGCGTGCCGCAAGGCTCGAAGCCGTGCTGACCCAGGCATTTTCGCCGACGCTGCTGCGCGTGGTCGACGACAGCGCGCAGCATGCCGGGCATGCTGGTGCGCAGCCCGGTGGCGAGACCCATTATAGCGTGTTGTTGGTGTCCACTGCGTTTCATGGCATGAACCGGGTGGCGAGGTCGCGCGCGGTGCATGCGGCGCTGGCCGCCGAATTCTCAGCTGGCATGCACGCGCTGTCATTGACGCTTCGTACACCCGAGGAAGCAGGGCCGCACGCGAGCGGGTGACTGCCAGCGAGAATATTCTTCTTCACGCCCTGGCACCCGGCGCCATCCCGATAAATTTCTGCTATGAGCAGCGGCTCAGGCAGGGGTGGTTAAGATGGCGGCTGCCGACAAGGACATGGACCGGGTGGATCGCGAGATCCTGCGTCTGCTTGCCGCAGACGCGTCGCTGTCGCTCGCGGACATCGCAGACCGGGTCGGGCTTACGTCAACGCCCTGCTGGAAGCGCATCCGGCGAATGGAGCAGACCGGGGTGATCCGTGGCCGGGTCGCGACAATCGACCCGGCGAAGGTCGGCCTGCCGGTGGCGGTGTTCGTAGAGGTGGAGGCCGCCGACCATTCGGGCGACTGGCTGAAGCGCTTCGCCGAGGTCGTTCAGTCGATGCCGGAGATCGTCGATGCCTGGCGGATGAGCGGCGACGTCGACTACCTGATGCATGTAGTGGTGCCGGACATCGCAGCCTATGACGACTTCTACCGACGGCTGATCGCTGCGGTGCCGTTGCGCAACGTCACGAGCCGGTTCTCCATGGAGCGGCTGAAGGCGGCGCCGCTGCCGATCTGACGTAACAACCATTTCTTAGCACCCCTGTGTTTCACTCCGGGCGGTTCAGACAGGGGGCAGTGGTGCCGAGCAGTCGCTTGATCAATCGAAACGTCGTGGCGGAGCGCGGCCGCACCAGTATGCGCCTGGAACCCGAGCTGTGGGACGCGCTCGCCGAGATCTGCGCGCGCGAGCGGCAGGACATCAACCGGCTGGTCCGCCAGATCGAGGCAACGGGTCACAGCGGCGGCCGCACCAGCGCCGTGCGTGTCTTTGTGCTGAAGTATTTCCGCGACGCCGCGTGCGAGGCCGGTCATGAGGCCGTCGACCATGGCAAGAACAGTTATCCGCGCCGCGCCGCTCCGGTTTGCGGCTCCGCGTCCTCAGTCGGCCCGGTATAGAGCTCGGGCCAGCGCCGCCGCACCACGGGGCTGTCGGTGGCGTACGCGATACAAGTGTTCAGCATCGCCGGCGCTCCACCCATTTTGGCAGTGATGCGTATATCCAGCCGGTCGCTGCCCGGCCTGTCTGCCTCATTGGCCGCCTTTGCCTCGCGCCTGGCTCTGGCAGGATCGATCGTCTGATAGGCGGTGGTTGCCATCTGTTGCAGCAGCTCACGCAGATGCGTGCAGCCCATTGTGCCGCCGATCCGCTTGGCGGCCTCCTTGAGAAAGCCAGGCTTGATCCGCAGTCCGGCGAGGCGCGCGAAGTTGGGCGCCGCAGATGGGCAGATCGCGTAAGGGGTATGGTCGCTTGCGGCCTCGCACGCGACGATGAGACGTTCCTCATCGACCGTCAGGCGCAGCCACATGCCGTGGATCGGCTCTCCAGCATGAATGTAGCCGCGGTCGCGGTTCGCCGAACCGTAGCTTTTCGTGTCGGTAAGCTGCGCCTCGATGTCATACAGGCCGTCGGCCCGACGATAGCCGCGCAGGACAATGTCGCGCGAATGGAGCAATTCGCGCTCCTCGGGCGGGCTCAGAGGCATGCCGGGCTCCTGATTCTTGTGCGACGCAGCACCCGGGATATGGCATCAGCACTGTCGTTCGCAAACCCCCGCGTACGGTCCCGACCATGTGGTCCTCGTAGGAAAACCTTAACAACCCGTGGAAAGTCCCTCACGCCGTGATGATGGCGGGGCAGGGATGTCGGCTGCTAGTCTCGGTCCCGCGGGCGCGAGACGAGCGTCTGCCTGACCAATTCATACACCTGCGGGGATCAGAATGGCTGACAACAACGCGGCACGGGATGGCGCGCGCTCCCTCACGCGGGACACGCTGCAGCAGATGAATGCCTACTGGCGCGCGGCAAACTACCTGTCCATCGGGCAGATCTATCTGATGGACAACCCGCTGCTGCGCGAGCCGTTACGCAGAGAGCATATAAAGCCACGCCTCCTCGGCCATTGGGGAACCACCCCGGGCCTCAATTTCATCTACGTTCATCTCAATCGCATGATCGTCGAGCACGATCTGAACATGATCTACGTCACCGGGCCCGGTCACGGCGGACCTGGTCTGATTGCGAATACCTATCTCGAAGGCACGTACAGCGAGTTCTACCCGAACATTCCGCAGACCGAAGCGGGCATGCAGCGGCTGTTCACCCAGTTCTCGTTTCCCGGCGGGGTGCCGAGCCACGTTGCGCCCGAGACGCCGGGATCGATCAACGAGGGGGGCGAACTCGGCTATTCGCTGCTGCACGCGTATGGCGCCGTGTTCGACAACCCGGATCTTCTCGCGTGCTGCGTGGTCGGTGACGGTGAGGCCGAGACGGGACCGCTCGCGGCAAGCTGGCATTCGAATAAGTTCCTCAATCCGGCGCGTGACGGCGCCGTGCTGCCGATCCTGCATCTGAACGGCTACAAGATCGCCGGTCCTACCGTGCTGGCGCGAATTCCCGACGAGGAGCTGCATCAGCTTCTCGGCGGATATGGCTACAAACCATACGTCGTCGCCGGCGATGAACCGGGCGCGATGCACCAGAAGATGGCCAGCACGTTGGATGCAGTGCTCGCCGAGATCAGGGCCATTCAGCAGAACGCACGCAGCAGCGGCTTTCGGGAGCGGCCGATCTGGCCGATGATCGTGTTGCGCAGTCCCAAGGGTTGGACTGGACCGAAGGAGGTTGACGGCAAGCCCGTCGAGGGAACTTTCCGCGCGCATCAGGTGCCGCTCAGTGAGGTGCGAACCAATCCGGACCACCTGCACATGCTCGAGCAATGGATGCGAAGCTATCAGCCGGAGGAGCTGTTCGACGCAAACGGTCGACTGATGGCCGAGATTGCTGCGCTCGCACCCAAGGGTGACCGGCGCATGGGCGCCAATCCGCATGCCAATGGCGGCCTGTTGCTGAAGGACCTCGTGCTGCCCGATTTCCGCGACTATGCCGTCGCTGTGCCGGCGCCGGGTGCGGTCGAGGCGGAGTCAACGAGGGTCACCGGCCAATTCCTGCGCGATGTGATGCGATTGAACGCCGAGACCCGGAACTTTCGCGTCATGGGGCCGGACGAGACCGCGTCTAACCGGTTGGATGCGTTGTTCGAAGTGACCAACCGGATGTCGACCGCGCAGATCCTGCCCTCGGATGACCATGTGGCGCCGGATGGTCGTGTGATGGAGGTGTTGAGCGAGCATCTGTGTCAGGGCTGGCTCGAAGGCTATCTGCTGTCCGGGCGCCACGGCTTCTTCTCGTGCTACGAAGCGTTCATCCACATCATCGACGCGATGTTCAATCAGCACGCAAAGTGGTTGAAGACGACACGCGAAATCCGTTGGCGTCGCCCGATCGCCTCGTTGAACTACCTGCTGACCAGCCATGTCTGGCGGCAGGACCACAATGGTTTCAGCCATCAGGATCCCGGGTTCATCGACCACGTGATGAACAAGAAGGCGGATGTGGTGCGGATCTATCTGCCGCCCGATGCCAACACGCTGCTGTCGGTGGTCGATCACTGCCTGCGCAGCCGCAACTACGTCAACGTCATCGTTGCCGGCAAGCAACCGGAGGCGCAGTGGCTGTCGATGGATGCGGCGATCCGCCATTGCACGGTCGGCATCGGCATCTGGACGTGGGCCAGCAACGACGACGGCGTGGAGCCGGACGTCGTCATGGCGTGCGCCGGGGATGTGCCCACGCTGGAGACGCTCGCGGCGGTCGATCTGTTGCGCAAACACCTGCCTGATCTGAAGGTGCGCGTGGTCAACGTGGTCGACCTGATGACATTGCAGCCGGCGACGGAGCATCCGCATGGCCTGTCCGACTGGGAATTTGATTCGATCTTCACCCCCGACAGGCCGGTGATCTTTGCATTTCACGGCTATCCCTGGCTGATCCATCGGCTCATCTATCGGCGGTCATGCGCCGAGAGGTTCCATGTCCGCGGCTACAAGGAGGAAGGCACGACAACCACACCGTTCGACATGACGGTGCTCAATGACCTCGACCGGTTCCACCTGGCCGGCGACGTGATCGATCGGATTCCTCGGCTGAGAGGCGTCGCCGGGCACGTGAAGCAGCTCCTTCGCGACAAGCTTGTCGAGCACCGAATGTATGTGCGTACGCATGGCGAGGACCTGCCCGACGTCCAATCGTGGCGTTGGGGCGAAGTTCGGTCGTAGGGTAGCGACGGCCTCAGAAAACTCCTGACGCCACCTGGCCCGCCTCCAGGAACTTCTCGCGCCGCCGCGCCTTCAACGTTGCACCGTCGAGCTCGACCAGCGGCCGCAGTGTCTCGGCCACCGTATCCCCCACCGCGGCCATCGCTGCCGCCGGGTCGCGCTGGGCGCCGCCGAGAGGCTCAGGGATCACCCCGTCCACCAGCGACAGCCGCATCAGATCGTCTGCGGTCAGTCGCAGCGCCTCCGCCGCAGCGGGTGCCTGGGCCGCGTCGCGCCACAGGATGGAGGCGCAACCTTCCGGCGAGATCACCGAGTAGATCGCATGCTCCAGCATCAGGACGCGATCCCCGGCAGCAATCGCGATTGCGCCGCCCGATCCGCCTTCTCCGATGATTGTGGCCACCAGGGGCACAGGCGCTTCGAGGCAGGCCTCGATCGAGCGTGCGATGGCCTCAGCCTGCCCGTGCGCCTCAGCGTCGATCCCGGGAAACGCGCCAGAGGTATCGACGAAGCTCAGCACCGGCAGACCGAAACGGCCGGCGAGCTCGATCAGTCGCCGCGCCTTGCGGTAGCCCTCAGGCCGCGCCATGCCGAAATTGTGCTTCACCCGGCTGTCGGTATCGGCCCCTTTCTCGGTCCCCAGCACCATCACGGAGCGCCCGCGGAACCGCCCCAGCCCGCCCAGCACCGCCGCATCGTCGGCGAAGGCGCGATCGCCCGCGAGCGGCGTGAAGTCGCTGATGAGTGTGCTGATGTAATCCATTGCCTTGGGGCGGTCGGGATGCCGCGCGACCAGTGTCTTTTGCCAGGGTGTCAGCTTGGCATAGGTCGTCCGCAACTGGCGGTCCGCCACCGCGGTGAGGCGCGACACCTCTTCGGCGATGTTGATGCCGCCAGGCTCCGACATGCGGCGGAGCTCCTCGATCTTTCCCTCAAGTTCGGCGACCGGCTTTTCAAAGTCGAGGTAGTGGCGCATGGGCCGCGGGCTTTAGCACAAATCCCCGGTGCGGAAAGCTCGCTAAGTGCCTTCGGTTATGCGCAGCTCACAAGCCGCTATGCGGGTTGGCCGGGAAGAAATAGCTCAGCGGCACCCCGAAAACCTCGCTCAATCGGCCAAGGTGCTCGGACGGCACACGCTGCGTTGCGCGTTCATAGGCTTCGATCCGGCCCGAATCGATCCCGAGTGCCTGGGCCAGGATGTCCTCGCTTAAACCCAGTGCGCGACGTTTGCCCCTGATTCGCCGGCCGACATGCTGATCAATCACGGTCACGTTGCCCGCCTCGCCAGACGTCATTTATACGTCATTAGGCCGTAAACTTCCCGCTGCCAAGCATAAACTGCAGCGGTTCTCCATGCGACGGACCCGCATCTGGTTGCAGCCTCGCCCCCGACCCCGCCTGGGATCTGACGTCATGCGCCGTATGTCGCAATCAGCCGCCTCGCGGCATCTCGCCGCGCGGGCCGATGCGGCGCGGCCTGAAGGATGCCAGCGACCGCGCGGCGGGGCGTGTTGCGATGCCGGTGCCGCGCAACGCAAGACACGGTGAATGCCTGAGGCGCTTGGGAAAGCCCGCGCCGGCGCCGATGCCCGTGGCACCCGCCGGCTGACCTGCTCGTCCATCCGTCGCGTCATCCCCGCAACCTGGTGCCCGCATGGTATCACATCCAGGGGGCGGCATGCCTGGCCGACCGACGAGCCCCACGCGACAACAGGCTTGTTGTCCCTGCCAGTCTCGGCGTCGCCTGCATGGAGGCCGCGGGCGCCACAACGCCAGTGTGTATCGTTGACACTCGCGAGTCTGGTGTGTATAATGCGCACCGTGAAAAGCACAGACCTGATCCGGGAACTCAAGGCCGCCGGATGGGTCCTGGATCGCGTGCGCGGCTCGCATCACGTCTTCAAGCATACCGACCGCCCCGGCCATGTCGTCGTGCCACACCCGAAGAAGGATCTCGGCACCGGTCTGGTGGCCGCGATCCGTAAACAAGCCGGCCTGTAGGAGGCAATTGAACTCGTGCGCTATCCCATCGTGATCGAACCCGGCACCGACGCCACGGCGTTCGGCGTCGTCGTGCCGGACCTTCCCGGTTGCTTCTCCGCCGGCGACAGCCTGGACGAGGCTGTCCTCGGCGCCGAGGAAGCGGCGGCCGCCTGGATCGATGCCGCGCTTGACGCCGGCGAGGCAATCCCCGCGCCGTCCAGCCTGGAGGCCGTTCGCCGGAAGCCAGATTACGCGGGGTGGATGTTCGGCGTCATCACGCTGGACGCCGCACTGTTCGACGACACCATCGAGCGGGTGAACATCACACTGCCGCGGCGCGTACTGCGACGTCTCGATGCATTGGCCCGGGCGGCCGGCGAGAGCCGTTCCGGCTACATCGCACATCTGACGCTGGAGACGCCGCCGGCACGCCTGCCGCCCTGACAGGTGGGCGAGCCGGCGACCGGAGCCGGTCGCGAGGCCGGCGCAACAGGACGACACGAGCGTCAATCAGTTTGTCGTCGCATCCGTGTTGGCGGGAGCCCCGAACTGGCGCGCCGTCGCCTTCGCCGATGGCGTTTCCGCCGCCGCGACGCATTCGACCGCATCAAATGACTGCTTGCGGCGCCCATCCAATTCGCTTCACATGCCACGCAAGACATGGCATGTTGCGCCATGATCCGATCCTGGAGGGACGCCAGCACGCGTCGCTTCGCCGAGACCGGCAAGAGCCGTTGGCGCGGCCTGGATGCGGAGGTGGCGAAGGAGCGCCTTCAGGCACTGCATGCCGCCAAGAGTCTGGAGGGGCTCGGGCGGTTGCGCAGCCTCGGATTGCACAAGCTGAGCGGAAATCGCTCCGGCGCCTGGGCGATGACGATCAACGGCCCATGGCGCCTCGTCTTCCGGTTCAGGGATGGCGACGCCACGATGTCGAGATTGTCGATTACCACTAGAGGAGCAAACCCGTGATCTTCGAGGAGGTTCACCCTGGCCGCATCCTGAAGCGCGAATTGGAGGCGCGCGGCCTGTCCGCCGCGGCCCTGGCGCTCAAGCTGCGCATCGCGCCTCAGCGCGTGCAGGAGATCGTGACAGGGAAGCGAGCGATCTCGCCGGAAACCGCACTGCGCCTGGGCCGGTTCTTCGGCAATGAGCCCGAGTTCTGGCTGGCCATGCAGGCAAGTCATGATCTGGCGATGTTGCGGGCCACTGTTGGACCGAAGATCGAGACAGAAGTAGAGGTCGACGCGTAAACCGTTCCGGTCGTGGCGCGCCAAATCCATGCCATTGTGTGGATCGACACGCCATTTCTACATAAATCATTGTATGAACGAGGCCGAAACCCGCGCCGAACTCATCGACCCCGCGCTGAAAGCCGCCGGCTGGGGCGTTGCGGTCCAGCCGCGTCCGGCGCGAGGTCATCACCCTCGGCCGCCTGCAGGGGGCGGGCGTGCGGGCCGCCCAGGACATAGCCGACTACGTGTTGACCTACCGCAATCACAAGCTCGCGGTGATCGAGGCCAAGCGGCGGGACCTGCCCGATACCGAAGGCGTCGGCCAGGCCAAGAAATACGCCGAAAAACTCCAGACCCGCTTCGCCTACTCCACCAATGGCGCCGGCATCTACCAGGTCGATATGACGACCGGCGCGGAGCAGTACGTCACCGGATACCCCACGCCAGACGAACTCTGGAACCGCGTCTTCGCGCAGCGGAACGTCTGGCGCGACCGCTTCGCCGCCATTCCGTTCGAGGACAAGGGCGGCTACTGGCAGGCGCGCTACTACCAGGACATCGCCATCAGGCGCGCACTGGAAGCCATTGCCGCGGGGCAGAACCGTATCCTGCTGACGCTCGCGACCGGCACCGGCAAGACCTTCATTGCCTTCCAGCTCGCCTGGAAGCTGTTCCAGAGCCGGTGGAACCTCGCCGACTGGAAGCGCGAAGCCGAGCCCACCCGCCGACCACGCATCCTGTTCCTCGCCGACCGCAACATCCTCGCCGACCAGGCCTACAACGCATTCTCGGCCTTCCCGGAAGACGCGCTCGTGCGGATCGACCCCGAGACTATTCGCAAGAAGGGCCGCGTGCCGAAGAACGGCAACATCTTCTTCACCATCTTCCAGACCTTCATGACCGGGCGCGATGCGGCCGGGCAGCCCGCGCCGAGCTTCGGCGATTACCCGCCCGACTTCTTCGACTTCATCGTCATCGACGAATGCCATCGCGGCGGCGCCAACGACGAAGGCAACTGGCGCGCCATTCTGACCTACTTCACGCCCGCCGTGCAGCTCGGGCTGACGGCAACGCCAAAGCGCCAGGCCAATGCCGACACCTACGCCTATTTCGGCGAGCCGGTTTACATCTACTCGCTGAAGGACGGGATCAACGACGGCTTCCTCACGCCATTCAAGGTGCAGCAGATCGCCACCACGCTCGACGACTACGTCTATACCAGCGACGACGAGGTGATCGAGGGCGAGGTCGAGCAAGGGCGGCGCTACACCGAAAGCGACTTCAACCGCATCATCGAGATCACCGCGCGAGAGAGACATCGCGTGAAGCTGTTCATGGACGCCATCGACCAGAGTCAGAAGACACTTGTCTTCTGCGCGACCCAGGATCACGCGGGGGCAGTGCGCGACTTGGTGAACCAGATGAAGACGAGCACGGAGCCGAATTACTGCGTCCGCGTGACAGCGAGAGACGGCGCGCTCGGCGACCAGTTCCTGCGCACCTTCCAGGACAACGAGAAGACGATCCCAACGATCCTGACCACGTCACAAAAACTTTCAACCGGCGTCGATGCGCGCAATGTGCGCAACATCGTGCTGATGCGGCCGATCAATTCGATGATCGAGTTCAAGCAGATCATCGGCCGGGGAACGCGCCTGTTCGACGGCAAGGATTACTTCACAGTCTATGATTTCGTGAAGGCCTACGAGCATTTCAGCGACCCGGAATGGGACGGCGAGCCGCCGGTCGAGCGTGTCCCTCCGACCCCACGTGGCGGCAAGGGAGCGAAGCCGGACGACGGAGAGAACGGGGAACCGCCGGATGATGCGCCGCGCCCGCAGAAACTGAAGATCGAGCTTGCCGATGGCAAGGAACGCAGCATCCAGCACATGACGGCGACGACGTTCTGGAGCGTCGATGGCCGGCCCATGTCGGCGGCCGAGTTCGTCACGCGCCTGTTCGGCGAGCTGCCGTCGCTCTTCAAGGACGAGGACGAGCTGCGCGCCTTGTGGAGCCTGCCGGACACCCGCAAGGCGCTGCTGGATAGCCTGGCCGAGAAGGGCTATGGCCGTGAGCAGCTCCGCGAGATCGAGCGCATGATCGATGCCGAGAAGAGCGATCTCTACGACGTGCTGGCCTACATCGCCTTCGCGCTCGCGCCGATCACCCGGCAGGAACGCGCTGACGCCAGCAGGCCGTTCATCTCCGCGCAGTACGGCCCGAAGCTTCAGGCATTTCTGGATTTCGTTCTGTCGCAGTACGTCAGTGAGGGCGTGGGCGAACTCGACCAGGCCAAGCTGCCGCATCTTCTGGAGCTGAAATATCGCGCCGTCAGTGATGCGGCATTGGCGCTCGGTGGCGTCGCGAAAATACGTGAAGCCTTCGTCGGCTTCCAAGCGCATCTCTACGCGCCGTGACTAACAGGCGAGCGACGGCACGAGCGGAAAATATTCCTTGACACCTTCGCCAACGTCGTGTTCTTGTTGCGTTCATGCCAGCCGCGGCCAACGCCCCTGATCCACCCACCCAACCCAGCCGCTCGGCCAACCTGCTCGGCCTCGTCCACAAGCTGATCGACTACGGCCGCGAACTCGCCGCCACAATCCGCCGCCGCGCCTTCACCGACCCCATCGCTGTCCGTTGCTGCTTCGGCACCGCCGATGTGGCGCTGATCCTCGCGCGCATCTCCCGCGGCCTGCACCGCGCCAATGCGCTCGAAGCGAGGCTCCTCCGCGACGCCGACCGCCTGGACGCCACACCCCAGGGCGCTGTGTCCCAACCCAGGCCGCGCGCATCCCGCCCAGCCGCCGCGCCCGTCGCCGGCGAAGCCGGCGCTCGGCTCACCCACCTGCCCACCCCGGAGCAGATCGCCGCAAAAGTCCGCCGTCAGCCGATCGGCGCCGTCATCGCCGACATCTGCCGCGACCTCGGCATCCTGCCCAGCCACCCCCTGTGGCGGGAACTCCAGATCGCCATCATCAGAGAGAACGGCAGCCTCGCTAACCTGGTGAAAGACATCCTTGACCAGGCGTTTCCAATTTCCGCCACCGCGCGGCCCGGCCCCGCCCGGTGCCCACCGGCGCCGCTCGCGCAATTCCCCGCCACCGGCCCGCCCTGAACGCACCACGTTAACTCCCCCTCGCCTCGCGGGAGGGGGTCGGGGGGAGGGGGCCTGGTGCACCGGCTCCTCACGCGATCAAACCGGCACCACCCTCCCATCACGCAGCGTGACGGTACGATCCATCCGTGCCGCAAGCTCCGGATTGTGCGTGGCAATCAACGCGGCGAGATTCTCGCGCCGCACCATCGCCAGCAGCTCCTCGAACACCCCCGACGCGGTTCCAACATCGAGGTTGCCGGTCGGCTCATCGGCCAGCAGCACCTGCGGTGCGTTCGCCAGCGCACGTGCGATCGCCACCCTCTGCTGCTCGCCACCGGACAGCTTTCCCGGCAGATGACCCGCACGAGGCTCAAGCCCGAAGGACGCCAGCAACGCCATCGCCCTCTCGGCCGCCATCTTGCGAGACCTTCCGGCGATCATCTGCGGCAGCACAACGTTCTCCAGCGCTGTGAACTCGCCAAGCAGATGATGGAATTGATAGACGAAGCCGATCGTGTCGCGCCGGATCGCCGTGCGTGCAGCGTCGGGCAACGCGCCGGCGTCACGTCCCTCGACAAACACCGAGCCGCCGTCCGGCTTTTCCAGCAGCCCGGCAAGATGCAGCAAGGTCGATTTGCCGGCGCCCGACGGCGCCACCAGTGCCACTATCTCGCCCGCGCGCAGGGACAGGTCAGCACCGCGCAGCACCGAAAGTTCGCCGGCCTCGGTGCGAAAGATCCGGCGCACATCGCGCAGGACCAGTGGATCACTCATGCCGCAGCGCCTCGACCGGATCGGTGCGCGCGGCGCGCCAGCTCGGATACAAGGTCGCCAGCAGCGACAGCACGAGCGCCATCGCAGCCACCTGCGTGACCTCATGCCAGTCGAGCCGCGCCGGCAGGTGCGTCAGATAGTACACCTCGGGATTGAACACCGACGTGCCGGTGACCGCCTCCACCCAGTGCTGGATGGTCTCGATGTTCCAGCAGAACAGCACGCCAAGCACCAGGCCAAGCAACGTTCCAGTAAAACCGACCGACGCACCACACATCAGGAAGATGCGCATCACCGCCCCTCGGCCCGCACCCAGCGTGCGCAGCACGGCGATGTCGCGTGTCTTGTCTTTCACCATCATGATCAGCGAGCTGATCACGTTGAACGCGGCCACCAGGATGATCAGCGTCAGGATCAGGAACATGACATTCTGTTCCACCTGCACCGCGGCGAAGAAGCTGTTGTTGCTCTGCGTCCAATCCATGATCTGCACCTGCGTGCCACGCAAGGCATCGAAGATCGCGCGGTGCACGGCGGTGACGCGTTCGGGGTCGCTCACCATCACCTCGAGCTGCGTGGCGACATCCGGCTTCTGGAAATAGACCTGTGCGGCTTCCAGCGGCAGGAACACATAGCCGCTGTCGTATTCGTTCTCGCCCACCTGGAAGATCGCAACCACCTTGTAGGCGCGCACGCGCGGCACCGTGCCGAACGCGGTCGCCGCACCCTGTGGCGAGATCAGCGTAAGGTCCGAACCTACATTGAGCGCGAAGCGTCGTGCCAAACCGACACCGATGGCGATCGCATCGTCGCCCCTGAAGTTGTCGAGCGAGCCTGCCAGGATGTGATCGCTCACTGACTTCAGCGTTTTCAGGTCGGACTGACGGATACCGCGCACGAAGCCGCCGGATGACTGGCCCTCCCCACCGCTCAGCAGCACCTGGCCATCGACGACCGGAACCACCGAAACCACGTCTGGGATCTTCCGGATCTTGCCGGCAATATCATCGAAGTTGGCAAGCTGCCCGCCAGAGCCATACACGCCAAGATGACCGTTGAAACCGAGGATGCGCGAGAGCAGGTCAACCTTGAAACCGCCCATCACGCTCATCACGATGATCAGCGTGGCGACACCCAGAGCGATCCCGACCAGCGAGAAGATCGCGATGACCGACACGAATCGCTCGCCTCGGCGGGCGCGCAGATAGCGGCCGGCGACCGCGCGTTCGAAGGGTCCGAACATGCGCTGCGCGTTATCCCCGAATGAGCTTCAGTGCGTCGTCCGGCAATACCTCGGTGCGCTCTCCTGTTGCGCGGCGTTTCATTTCGACCTTGCCGGCAGCAGCGCCGCGCGGACCGACGATGATCTGCCAGGGATGGCCCATCAGATCGGCGTCCGCGAACTTCGCCCCGGCGCGCTCCTCACGATCATCGTACAGTGCGGAGGAACCAAGTTGCGCGTACAGCGTCTCGCACATTGCGTCACACGCCGCATCGCCGCGCCGCAGGTTGAGGATCGCCGCCTTGAACGGTGCGATGCTGTCCGGCCAGATGATACCCGCATCGTCGTGGCTTGCCTCGATCACCGCGCCGACCAGGCGCGAGACACCGACGCCGTAGCTGCCCATCTCGGGATGCACGTGTTTCCCGTCGGCTCCGGCCACCGTGGTGTTCATCGCCTTGGTGTACTTCGTCCCGAAGTAGAAGATGTGGCCGACCTCGATGCCGCGCCCTTCGCGCCGCCGCACAGGATCGACCTGCGCCCACTTCGTCGGATCGTGCTTCTCGTCGGTCGCTGCATACATCGACGTCATCTGCTTGAAGAACACCTCCAGGTCCTCGGCATTATAGTCGAACCGCGAGTTCAACCAGTCGAGGTTCTCGAAATCAGCGTCATAATACACCTGACTTTCACCGGTTGGTGCCAGGATGATGAACTCGTGGCTCAGGTCACCACCGATCGGGCCGCTCTCCGCCACCATCGGAATTGCCTTCAGCCCCATGCGCTGGAAGGTGCGCATATAGGCCAGCATCATGGTGCGATAACTCACCACCGCGCCGGCGTAATCGAAGTCAAACGAGTAAGCGTCCTTCATCAGGAATTCGCGCCCGCGCATCACACCGAATCGCGGCCGCACCTCGTCGCGGAATTTCCATTGGATGTGATACAGGATCTGCGGCAGCTCACGGTACGAATGCACCGACTGGCGGAACAGATCGGTGATCATCTCCTCGTTCGTCGGCCCGTACAGCATGTCGCGCTCGTGCCGATCGCGAATGCGCAGCATCTCCTTGCCGTAGTCGTCGTAGCGCCCGCTCTCACGCCACAGCTCCGCCGGCTGGATTGTCGGCATCAGGACTTCCTGCGCACCCGCCGCGTCCAGCTCCTCGCGCACGATGCGCTCGATATTCCTCAGCACGCGGTAGCCGAGAGGCAGCCACGCGTAGATACCAGCCGAGGTCTGCCGCACCAGACCGGCGCGGAGCATCAGCCGGTGCGAGGCGATCTGCGCTTCGGCAGGCGTCTCCTTCATGGTCGGTATGAAGCTACGGGACAGGCGCATCGCGGCTTGGTCCATCTGATTGCGGGGCGGCGACCGTAACTGGCGGCAGCGTGGACCGCCAGCCCGCCACTGTTGCGTCAGCCGAAAATTTTTGTGCGCCGCACAACCGGAGTCGCGCAATAAAATCTCGGGCAAGGGCGGATTTTCGTACTTAACGACGTGACTCTTTGTTCACGAACGGTTAACAAGAGCGTGGGCCCGTGGCGCCTAGGGCGCGGGGCCAGGTTTGGGGAGGAAACGCCGTCACACGGCAGGTCGGAGGACCAGATGGCCTCTTCCCTGACCGTGGTGGCGGCGTCAATCGTTTGGGGCGGCAAACCAGCCGTGCCGGAAGCTCACGTAGTCGCTGGTGATCAGCAGCCAGGCAGCAAACCAGACGACGGCGGCGGCCAGCGTTGTGACGATAACCTTCATCAGCAGCCGCGGTTGCTCGGGCGCGCCGCGCCAGCCGGTGTGCGCGTCAGGGTCCTCGACCGGATGTGTGCCGATCGGCAGAACCGCGAACAGCACTATCCACCAGATCAGAACGTAGAGAACTGCGCCGGTGAACCAGTTCATACGCGCAGCAGATGGACATCCACCAGCGGCCGCTTCTGCAACCGCCGCCCCAACGCCCGACGTAACGCCGCACGTGCTGCATCAGTGAGCGCCACATCGTCGCGACGCAGCGATGTCGGCAGATCCTCCAATGCCTCAGCAAACTCGTGGCCAACGCGGTCGAGTTCCGGGTCATCGCTGTCGAACAAGCCGGGCGCGCTGACACGTGGCGCGCCGCGCAGCCGGCCGTTGGCATCCACCGCGATGCTCGCCAGCACCACGCCATTGAACAGCATACGCCGCCGCGCGGTCATCACGCCGCCGCCGAACGGCGTCAGGCGATTGCCGTCCAGCACAATCCGACCCACCGGTGCACTGTCCACCACCTGTACGGCGTCGGGCGCGAGGCTCAGGACGTCGCCGTCCTCGAGTAGGAACGGCCTGGCCCCAGCCTCCTGCGCCAACGCCGCATGCGCCGAGAGATGCCGCCACTCGCCATGCGTCGGCACTGCGTAGCGTGGCTTTACCAGGCGATACAGCCGCCGCAGCTCATCGCGGGCTGGATGGCCGGAAACGTGTACCAGGTGATCGACGTCGGTCATCAGATGGACACCACGGCGCACGAGATTGTCCTGCACGATGCCGATCGCGCGTTCATTGCCGGGAATAACACGCGAGGAGAACACCACCGTATCGCCCTCCCCCAGCGCGACACGCGGATGCGTATCCAATGCGATGCGCGCCAGTGCGCTGCGCGGTTCGCCCTGACTGCCGGTGACCAGCATCAACAGGTTGTCGTCAGGCACATCGTCGACATCGTTTTCCGTCAGGAAGGGCGGCAGATCGCGTAGATACCCGCACTCACGCGCCGCGGCATCCAGGTTGCGCAGCGAGCGGCCGACGAGTGCGACACTGCGGCCGGCCGCGTGCGCCGCGTGGGTCACCGATTCCATGCGCACGATGTTGGACGCGAAGCAGGTGACCGCGATGCGTCCACGCAAGTCGCGCAGCAACGTCGTGAGACTTTGCCGCACATCGGCTTCACTGCCTGAATGGCCTTCCACCATGGCATTGGTGGAATCGCAGATCATCGCCAGCACACCTCGCTCGCCGAGCGCTGCCAGTGCCGCCTCGTCGGTCCGCGGGCCGATCAGCGGCTCGGGATCCAGCTTCCAGTCACCGGTATGCAGCAGCAAGCCATGTGGCGTATCGATCACCAGAGCCTGCGCCTCGGGAATGGAATGCGTGACGCGCAGGAACTGCAACCGGAACGGCGCGAGGTCGATCGACCCGCCGGGCGGCACAATGTGCACCTTGACCTGATTGACCAACTGCACCTCGGCGAGCTTGCGGCGCAGCACCGTGGCGGCGAAGGGCGTGGCATAGACCGGGCAGCGCAGTTGCGGCCAAAGCCAGGCGACGGCGCCGATGTGGTCCTCATGCGCATGGGTAATGACCAGGCCCAGCAGTTGATCGCGGCGATCCGCGATGTACCCGGGGTCGGCCATCATCACATCCACCTCTGGATGTGCCGCGCCACCGAAGCCAATGCCGCAGTCCACCGCGAGCCATTTGCCGTCGCAGCGGTAGAGATTCAAATTCATTCCGATCTCGCCCGTCCCGCCGAGCGGCAGGAAGGCCAGATCACTGTTCTCAAAGTCCATTGGTTGCTTTCGTCAGTCCTGTTCGATCAGACGTGTCTTGTCTGGACGCAATGTGGGGGCGGCGTTGCGTTCTGCCAACATTCGCAGGCCATCCAGGGTAAGATCGGGCTCGATCTGCTCGATGACCATGGTGCCTTCGGCGACCAGCGGCGCGAGGCCCCCCGTGGCGACCACCTTCATGGGACCGCCGTACTCCGCCTTGATGCGCGCAACCAGGCCTTCGACCATGGCGACGTAACCCCAGTAGATGCCGGACTGCATGGCTGGCACGGTCTGCCGGCCTATCACCGCCTGCGGCCGCGCGATGCCGATGCGGGGAAGCTGCGCCGCCGCCTGATGCAGCGCCTCCAGCGAGAGATTGATGCCCGGGCAGATGACACCGCCCAGATAGGCACCGTCCTTGTCCACGACGTCGAAGGTGGTGGCAGTGCCAAAATCAACGATGATCAGCGGACCGCCGAACCGGCGGTGGGCGGCTAGCGTGTTGAGCAGCCGATCAGCGCCCACCTCGGCTGGGTTGACGACGCGGATATCGAAGCCCCAATCGAGGCTGGAGCGGGCGACCAGCGGCTCGATGGTGAACCAGTCGCGGCAGAGACGGCGCAGATTATAGAGCGCGGCTGGAACGACTGTGCCGATCACCGCTGCGGCAATGTCGTCGCGCTTGAGACCGACATGGTCGAACAGGCTCATCAGCCAGACGCCATATTCGTCCGACGTGCGTTGCGGATCGGTGCGGACACGCCAGATGCCACGCCACGCCCCGCCGTCACGGACGGCGAAAACAACATTGGTGTTGCCGCAGTCTACAACGAGAAGCATGGGCGCATTCCTTCTGTCATTGCGAGAAGCGCGCAGCGACGAAGCAATCTCCACCACGTCGATGGGGGTTGCTGCCTCGCCTTGCTCCTCGCAATGGCAGGCTCATCCGAACAACGCCTTGGCGGCTGCCTGCGCCGCGCCAACGAAGGGGGCTGGGAAGACAAAGAAGAATGTGGTGAACAGCCCGGTGGCGGCGGCGACAAATGACAGCGACGCGGGGCGCGGATCGAACGGCGCCTCGGGCGCGTCGAAATACATCACCTTCACGATGCGCAGATAGTAGTAGGCGCCCACCACGGACGTCAGCACGCCAATGACAGCGAGCGTCCACATGCCGGTCTGCACGGCGGCGAGGAACACATACAGCTTGCCGAAGAAACCAGACAACGGCGGGATGCCGGCCATCGAGAACATGAAGACGGCCATCGCCAGCGCCAGCCCCGGATCGGTTCGGGCAAGCCCGCTGAGGTCGGAGATCTGCTCCAGCGACCGACCTCGGCGCTGCATGGCTATGATGCAGGCAAACGTGCCGGCGCTCATGAACACATAGACGATGAGATAGATCAGCACGCCGCGCACCCCCTCCGGCGTGCCAGCTGCGAGGCCGATCAGCGCGTAACCCATGTGACCGATGGAGGAATACGCCATCAGCCGTTTGATGCTGCGCTGACCGATTGCAGCCAGTGCGCCGAGGATCATCGATGCGACGGACATCAGCACGATGAGATCCTGCCAGGCGATCAGCAGATGCCCGAACGGGGTGGCCATGGTCCGCAGCAAAAGCGCGAATGCGGCGACCTTCGGCGCGGTGGAAAAGAACACAGTTACCGACGTGGGCGAGCCTTCATAGACATCGGGCGTCCACATGTGGAAGGGCACGGCGGCGATCTTGAAGGCGAGGCCAACCAGAACGAAGACGATGCCGACGATGACGCCCGGTGAGGCATTCTCGGGGCGCATCAGGGTCCTCGCCAAGGCTGCGAAGTCCATGGTGCCGGAGAAGCCGTAGACCAGGGAAATCCCGTAGAGCAGCAGGCCGGAGGCCAGCGCGCCAAGCACAAAGTACTTCAGGCCCGCCTCGGACGAACGCACATCGTCACGGGCGAACGCGGCCAGCACATACAGAGCGAGCGATTGAAGCTCCAGGCCAAGATACAGCGTCATCAGGTTCGTGGCTGATGCCATCACCATCATGCCGATGACGGCCAGCAGCATCAGCACTGGATATTCGAAGCGTGCGATGTGGTTCTTGCGGTTGTAGTCGAGCGACAGAATCAGCGCGAGCGCGGCTCCCGCGAGCACCAGGATCTTTACAAAACTGGAGAAGGCATCGGCGACATACTGGCCATGATAGCCGATGCCGCGGCTCGACGTGAGCACCAGCAGCGCGGCCAGCAAGAAACCGCCGAGAGCGAACATGCTCGACAGGAAGAAGGTGTCGTCGCGCCGCAGCACGCCAAAGATCAGGATCGCCATGGCGACGACCGACAGGACGATCTCGGGCAGTGCGATGGCCCAGTTCATAGGGGCACCCCCTCGACCTTCTCGTCATGGCCGGGCTTGGCCCGGCCATCCACGACTTTCTTGGAGTCGGGCAGCAAAGTCGTGGATGGCCGGGCCAAGCCCGGCCATGACGACGAGGTGGAAGCCGCAGCCAAATTGCTGTCGATCGTCAGCGCCGCGGTATGACGCTGCACCATCGCCGCGACAGAGGCATCCCAGAAGCTGCTGAAGCTCGATGGATAGACACCCATCCACAGCGTTATCAGGATCAGCGGCACGAACAGAGCAACCTCGCGTGGCGACAGATCGAGGATTGCGCGCAGATCCTCCTTGGTCAGGCGGCCGAATATGATGCGACGGTAAAGGTAAAGCATATAGGCCGCGCCCAGGATCATGCCGGTGGCGCCAAGCAGCGCCAGCCAGAAATTCACCTGAAGAGAGCCGACAATCACCAGAAACTCGCCGACGAAGCCTGACGTGCCAGGAAGCCCCATCGAGGCCAGCGTGAAGATCATAAAAATCGTCGCGTAAAGCGGCATCCGATCGGCCAGGCCGCCAAAGCGCGCAATCTCGTGGGTATGGAGACGATCGTAGACCACGCCGACCACCAGGAACAGCGCGCCCGAGACAATGCCGTGCGACAGCATCTGGAACAGCGCACCCTGGATACCCTGCACGTTGAACGTGAAGATGCCGATCGTCACCACGCCCATATGGGCGACGGACGAATAGGCGATCAGCTTCTTCATGTCCTCCTGCGCCAGAGCGACCAGCGAGGTGTAGATCACCGCGACGACCGACAGCGTGAACATCAAAGGTGCAAAGTAGACCGATGCCTGCGGCAGCATCGGCACCGAGAAGCGCAGGAAGCCATAGGCTCCCATCTTCAACAGCACGCCCGCCAGGATCACGGAGCCGGCAGTGGGAGCTTCAACGTGCGCGTCAGGCAGCCAGGTGTGCACCGGCCACATCGGCAACTTCACCGCGAACGAGGCAAGGAACGCCAGGAAAAGCCAGTACTGCATCCCCACCGGCATCGGCGTCTTCAGCAGCACGGTGATGTCGGTGGTGCCGGCCTGGAACCACATCGCGAGCAGCGCCAGCAGCAGCAAAACGGAGCCGGTCAGCGTGAACAAGAAGAACTTGAACGCCGAATAGACACGCCGCGACCCACCCCAGACGCCGATGATCAGGAACATCGGGATCAGCACGCCCTCGAAGAATATGTAGAAAACGACGAAGTCCAGCGCGCAGAACAACCCCACCAGCATCGTCTCGAGGATGAGGAAGGTCAGCATGTATTCGCGCACCGAACGCTTGATGACGTCCCAGCTCGACAGGATGCAGATCGGTGTCAGCAGCGTGGAGAGCAGCACGAACAGCACCGAGATGCCGTCGACGCCCATCTTGTAGCCGACGCCGTATTCCGGCAGCCACGGAATCTCCTCGACGAACTGAAAGCCTGCCTCGCCCTGGTCGAATTTGACCCACAAGACAACAGACAGGACCAGCACGATCAGGCTCGTCCACAGCGCGGTCCAGCGCGCATTGGAGGCGACAGTCGCCTCGTCGCCGCGCACCGACATGATGATCAGGCCGCCGACCAGCGGCAGCCAGGTGATCAGCGACAGGATCGGGAAACCGGCGGCGTTCATCGCGACACCAGGAACAGCCCGACCAGAAACACGACGCCGATCAGCATGGTAAAGGCATAGAGGGCGAGTGAGCCGGTCTGGATCTTCACCGCCTGTTGCGAGCCATCCACCGCGAGTTCGGCGAGGCCATTGGGCACTCCGTCGATGAGCGTCGCGTCGCCGGTCTGCCAGAGCATTCGCGCCAGCCGGATCATCGGCTGCACGAAGATCGTGTCATACAGTTCGTCGAAATACCACTTGTTCAGCAGGAACAGATAGAGGCCGCGGAACGTGGTGGCCAGTTGCATGGGCAGCAGCGGGAAGGCCATGTACATGATGTACGCCAGCGCAATCCCAGCCAGCCCCAGGACGAGAGGCGCCATCTCGGCCCATGCCGGGATGTGATCGAGCGCGGCAAGCACATGGTTGTCGGGGGCATTGAAAATGCTGCCGTTCCAGAATGTTTGCCAACCTTCGCCGATGAACCACGGGTCGAGCAGCTTGCCGGCGATCACGGCGCCGACGGCCAGCACCAGCAACGGCACGATCATCACGGGGGACTCTCGTGCACGTGCTCCAACACGTGGTGGTCGGCGCGTGACTTGCCGTAGAATGTCATGATCAGCAGCCGCCACGAGTAGAATGCCGTGAGAAACGCCGCCAGCACCGTACAGATGAAGCCGTACATGCCAATGCCGGTACCAGACGCGTAGGCCGCGGCGATGATCGCGTCCTTCGAATAGTAGCCGGCAAAGGGCGGGATGCCGGCGAGCGCCAGGTTGCCGATCCACATCACCGCGCATGTCCAGGGGATCAGTCTCCACAGACCTCCCATCTTGCGCATGTCCTGCTCGTCCGACATGGCGTGGATCACCGAGCCCGCGCTCAGGAACAGCAGCGCCTTGAAGAAGGCGTGCGTCATCAGGTGGAAGATCGAAACCTGGAACGCGCCGACGCCGGCGGCGGTGAACATGTAACCGAGCTGCGAGCAGGTGGAGTAGGCGATCACCCGTTTGATGTCGTTCTGCACGCAGCCGATGGTCGCGGCGAACAGCGCCGTGGTTGCGCCGACGAGGGTGACCATGCCGAGCGCGAACGGTGCGAATTCATAGAGTGGTGACATGCGCGCGATCAGAAACACGCCGGCGGTCACCATGGTCGCGGCGTGGATCAGCGCGGAGACCGGGGTGGGACCTTCCATCGCATCGGGCAGCCAGACATGCAGACCGATCTGCGCCGACTTGCCCATCGCCCCGATGAACAGCAGCACGCCGATCACCTCGAGGGCGGGAAACGTGCCGCCGAGTACCGAGTAGGTGTCCGTCTGATGCTGTGCAATAGCGGGGAAGATGGTGGAGAATTCGATCGAGCCGAATTTCAGAAAGACCATCGCGACGCCGACCGCGAAGGCGAGATCGCCGATGCGGTTGACAATGAACGCCTTGATCGCGGCGGCGTTGGCGGCAGGGCGGTCGTACCAGTAGCCGATGAGCAGATATGAGCAGAGGCCGACGCCTTCCCAGCCGAAGAAGAGCTGAAGCAGATTGTCCGCCGTGACCAGCATCAGCATGGAGAAGGTGAACAGCCCCAGGTAGGCAAAGAAGCGATAACGCGGGTACGCGTCGTGCGCCAGGTAGCCGATCGAGTAGACATGGATCAGCATGGCCACAAAGGTCACCATTGCGACCATCGCCGCCGACAGCGTGTCGTAGCGCAGTGCCCAGGTTACGTGAAAACGTCCGGCCTCGACCCAGGTGCCGAGGGAGACGGCGCCCGGATCGGCATCCCCACCGACCAGTTGGAAGCACGCAAGCGGTCCGAGCGCGGCGGCGACCAACATGCACAGGATGGACACCGCTATGGCAGCGCGGTCTCCGATGGAGCGGCCGAGCAGGCCCGAGACCAAGGCGCCAAACAGAGGTGCGAAGACCGCGACGGCGTAGATCATGGCGTTCTTCTCCCCCTCTCCTTGGAGGGCGTTGGGGGGAGGGGGTCGGAAGTGCCGCAGCACCCCCTCCCCACTACCCCCTCCCGCGAGGGGAGGGGGAGGATCTGTTGCGTCGCGACCACTTGTTCAGCCCTTCATCAGGTTCACGTCCTCAACCTGGATCGAGCCGCGGTTGCGGAAGTAGATGACAACGATCGCGAGGCCGATCGCCGCTTCGGCGGCGGCGACGGTGAGCACGAACATCGCGAACACCTGCCCTACGAGATCGCCGAGCGCCGCAGAGAACGCCACCAGGTTCAGGTTGACGGCGAGCAGGATCAGCTCGATCGACATCAGGATGATGATGACGTTCTTGCGGTTGAGAAAGATGCCAAAGATGCCCAGCACGAGCAGGATGGCGGACACCACCAGGAAATGGCTGAGACCGACTTCAAGGCCCATGATGGGCTTCCTCGACCGGCTCCGGTTCGGCAACCTTCGGGCGGTATATGCCGGTCTCCTTCATGCCTGCACCTAGCGACACCGTGACCATCTCCAGTGTCTCTGCCACCGTGCGTTCGGTCTGCGTACGGATGCTCTGGTGGCGCGAGGTCTTGCGGTCGCGCAAGGTCAGCACGATTGCGCCGATCATCGCCACCAGCAGCAGCAGGCCAGCGGCCTGGAACAGGAACACATAGTCCGTGTACAGCACTCGCCCGAGCGCTGCTGTGTTGCTGACCTGAGCGGATGCCGGAGACAGACGCAGCGTGGCGGCATCGGGAGCGAATTTCCAACCGCCCAGCACCAGCACCAGTTCGATGAACAGCACCGCGCCGACCGTGGCGCCGACCGGCAGATAGCGCTGGAACCCGCCACGCAGTTCGGCGAAGTCGATGTCCAGCATCATCACCACGAACAGGAACAGCACGGCGACCGCGCCGACATAGACGATGAGCAGGATCATCGCCAGGAACTCGGCGCCCGCGATCAGGAACAGTGCTGCGGCGTTGAAGAACGACAGGATCAGGAACAGCACCGAATGCACCGGATTGCGCGAACTCACCACCATCGCGGCGGAGGCGAGCAGGATAATCGAGAACACATAGAAGGCGATCGTGGCGATCATCGATAGGGCGCGTCCATTTCCAGCCGCCGCGCGAGCTCCGGCTCCCAACGGTCGCCATTGTCCAGCAGCTTTTGCTTGTCGTAGAGCAGCTCCTCGCGCGTTTCGGCGGCGAACTCGAAGTTCGGGCCTTCGACGATGGCATCGACCGGGCAGGCTTCCTCGCACAGGCCACAGTAGATGCATTTGGTCATGTCGATGTCATAGCGCGTGGTGCGGCGGGAGCCATCCTCGCGCGGCTCGGCCTCGATGGTGATCGCCTGGGCCGGGACAGATCGCCTCGCACAGCTTGCAGGCGATGCAGCGTTCCTCGCCATTGGGGTAGCGGCGCAGCGCGTGCTCACCCTTGAAGCGCGGGCTGATCGGGCCTTTTTCATACGGGTAGTTGATCGTCGCCTTGGGCCTGAAGAAGTAACGCAGTGTCAGCCAGAGCCCGCCGACGAGTTCGCCCAGCAGCATGCTCCGTGCGGTGCGGTCGAGGAACGCCATTCAGCGGATTCCTTCAAGCATTGGGCAACCACCCAAACAGCATCAGTGCTCCGGCGGTCAGCGTCAGCCAGATCAGCGACAGCGGCAGGAACACCTTCCATCCGAGACGCATGAGCTGGTCATAGCGATACCGCGGGAAGGTCGCGCGCACCCACAGGAACACGAACAGGCAGAAGCAGACCTTGAGGATGAACCAGATCGGACCTGGTATCCAGGTGAACGGCACCACGCCGAACGGCGCGAGCCAGCCACCGAGGAACAGGATGGTGGTCATCCCGCTCATCAGGATCATGTTGGCGTATTCGCCGAGGAAGAACAGTGCGAAGGCCATGGCGCTGTACTCGACGAAGAATCCGGCGACGATTTCGCTTTCTCCCTCGGGCAGGTCGAAGGGCGAACGGTTGGTTTCCGCGAGGCATGAGATGAAGAACACGATGAACATCGGAAACAGCGGCAGGCAGAACCACACCCTGTGCTGTGCCAGCACGATGTCGGTCAGGTTCAGGCTGCCGACGCAGAGCAGCACCGAGACCATGACAAAGCCCATCGAGACTTCGTAGCTCACCATCTGCGCCGCGCTGCGCATCGCGCCCAGGAAGGCGTATTTCGAATTGGACGCCCAGCCGGCGATGATGATGCCGTAGACGCCAAGCGAGCTGATCGCGAACAGGTAGAGGATGCCAACGTTGATGTCGGCGATCGCCCAGCCTTCATTCACCGGGATGACCGCCCAGGCGATCATCGCGAGGCTGAAGGTCAGCATCGGCGCCATGAGAAACAGCAGCCGGTTGGAGCCGGCCGGGATGATCGTCTCCTTCATGATCATCTTCAGCGCGTCGGCAAACGGCTGCAGCAATCCGAACGGGCCGACCACGTTCGGTCCCTTGCGCAACTGCATCGCGGCCAGGACCTTGCGTTCGGCATAGGTCAAATACGCGACGGCGATCAGCAGCGGCACCAGCAGCGCGAGTGACTCGGCAAATGTCAGGATGACCAGGCCAATATCGGTATCGTGGAAGAAGGACCGCATCGCCGCTATTCCGCCGCCGCTACCAGTGGCGTGGCAGCGAAGGTCGCAGTGCAGGACGCCATCGTTGGGCTGGCGCGGCTGATCGGGTCGGTCTGGTAGTAGTTGGCGATCGCCGGCACGAAGGGCGCATCGGACAGCGCGGCGGGATCGCCGGCAGGGCCGGCCTGATCGGAGCAGCCGAAACGTGGCAGGAAGCCGATGCGACCGAACACCGGATTAGCCTGTTCGAGCCGCGCGCGCAGCGCGTCGAGTGTGTCGTATGGCAAGGTACGGCCGACCATTTCACTGAACGCGCGCACGATCTTCCAGTCCTCGCGTGCCTCCCCGGGCGGATAGACGGCGAGCAGGCTGCGCTGAACGCGGCCCTCGGTGTTGACGTAGGTGCCGGATTTTTCCGTGTAGGCGGCACCTGGCAGGATCACGTCGGCGCGCGCGGCGCCTGCATCGCCGTGATGCCCCTGATAGACAACGAACGTACTGGCGCCGATGCGGGCCGTGTCGAATTCATCGGCGCCGAGCAGCCACAGAACATCGACGCCGCCATCCAGCATCTGTGCCAGTGACTTGCCGTTGGCACCTGGCACAAATCCCAGATCAAGTGCGCCGATACGCGCGGCGGCGGTGTGCAGCACGTTGAAGCCGTGCCACTCGGGCGTGAGCGCACCCAGGGACGCCGCCAACCGCCATGACGCGGCGAGCACCGCTGATCCGTCGGGACGCGCGAGGGCTGCTTGCCCCACGATGACCATCGGCTTCTTGGCGTTACTCAGAGCCTTCGTGAAGTCGTGTGAGCCATCATGGAGTGCGGTCAGCACGCTGGGGGCAGTGCCAAGTTCCTGCACCCGATACGTCAGATCTGTCTCGCTGCCGATCAGGCCGATCGGTATATTGCCGGCCAGCCACCGCTTGCGGATGCGCGCGTTCAGCACTGGCGCCTCGCGGCGCGGATTGGTGCCGATCAGCAGGATCGCGTCCGCATCCTCGATGCCGGCGATCGAGGTGTTGAACGTATAGAAGTCGCGGCGCGTCGCATCGATACGGGCACCATCCTGACGGCAATCGAGATTGGCCGAGCCGAGCGCCGTCATGAGATCCTTGAGCGCCAGCATGCTTTCGACGTCGCACAGGTCGCCTGCGACGGCACCGATGCGATCGCCGCTCACACTATGCAGTTTTTCGGCGATTGCGGTGAAGGCTTCGGACCAGCTTGCCTCGATCAGTTTGCCGTTGCGTCGCACCCATGGTCGATCCAGCCGGCGCCGACGCAGGCCATCGAGCGCGAAGCGCGACTTGTCGCCGAGCCACTCCTCGTTCACGTCCTCGTTTATCCGTGGCAGGATGCGCAGCACTTCCGGACCGCGCGCATCAACGCGGATGTTGGTGCCGACCGCGTCCAGCACGTCGATGCTGTCGACCTTCGACAATTCCCACGACCGCGCGACGAATGCATAGGGTTTGGAGGTCAGCGCACCGACCGGGCAGAGATCGATGATGTTGCCGGAGAGTTCGGAACCCAATGCCTTCTCGACATAGGTCCCTACTTCCATGTGCTCACCGCGCGACGTGGCACCGAGATCGGGGACGCCGGCGACCTCGGTGATGAAGCGGATGCAGCGCGTGCAGTGGATGCAGCGCGTCATCACCGTCTTCACCAGCGGCCCCAGGTTCTTGTCATTCACCGCCCGCTTGTTCTCGGCGTAGCGCGAGTGATCCATGCCGTAGCCCATGGCCTGGTCCTGGAGATCGCACTCGCCGCCCTGATCACAGATCGGGCAGTCGAGCGGATGATTGATCAGCAGGAATTCCATCACGCCGCGGCGTCCGTTGCGGACCATGGGTGAGTCGGTGTGGACCACCATGCCATCGGCGACCGGATAGGTGCAGGACGAGATCGGCTTTGGCGGCGCCTTTTCGATTTCCACCAGGCACATGCGGCAGTTGCCGGCGATCGACAGACGTTCGTGATAGCAGAAGCGCGGGATTTCTTTTCCCGCGGCCTCACACGCCTGCAAGACGGACGATCCGTTCGGTACTTCGACCTCGATGCCGTCGACGGTGACCTTGGCCATTATGAGAAGTCCCAAACCACCGTCATTGCGAGCGCCGCGAAGCAATCCTCACCCCGATGGGGATTGCTTCCTCGCTGCGCTGCTCGCAATGACATTGTCATTCAGCCGCCATCCGCATCGGCGTGCGCGCCTTGTAGGCCGCGATGCGCTGCTCCATCACCGGCCGGAAGTGGCGGATCAGTCCCTGGATCGGCCATGCCGCAGCGTCACCGAGCGCGCAGATGGTGTGACCCTCGATCTGGCGGGTCACCTGTTCGAGCGTATCGATTTCCGGGGGCTCGGCCCTCCCCTCCACCATGCGTGTCATCACGCGCCACATCCACCCGGTGCCCTCTCGGCATGGCGTGCACTGGCCGCAGCTTTCGTGCATGTAGAACTTCGACAGTCGCGCGATCGCCTTGATGATGTCGGTGGACCTGTCCATCACGATCACTGCCGCGGTGCCAAGTCCGCTCTTCGCATCACGCAGCGAGTCGAAGTCCATCAGCACGTCATCACAGACGCTCTTGGGGATCACCGGCACAGAGGCGCCACCGGGGATCACTGCCAGCAGATTGTCCCATCCGCCACGCACACCGCCGGCATACTTGTCGATCAACTCGCGCAACGGAATGCCCAGTTCTTCCTCGACATTGCACGGCTTGTTCACGTGGCCGGAGATGCAGAACACCTTTTGGCCCGAGTTCTTCGGTCGCCCCAGCGAATTGAACCACGCCGCGCCACGTCGCATGATTGTCGGCGCGACCGCGATGCTTTCGACGTTGTTCACCGTCGATGGGCAGCCATACAGTCCGACGGCCGCGGGAAATGGCGGCTTGAGCCGAGGCAGACCCTTCTTGCCTTCCAGGCTTTCCAGCAAACCGGTTTCCTCGCCGCAGATGTAGGCACCAGCGCCACGATGCAGAAACACGTCGAAGGCGTAACCGGAACCGCACGCATCCTTGCCGATCAGCCCGGCCGCGTATGCCTCATCGATCGCTGCCTGAAGCACCTTTGCCTCATTGGCGAACTCACCGCGGATGTAGATGTACGCGGCGCACGCACCCATGGCGAAGCCCGCCACCAGACAGCCTTCGACCAGCTTGTGCGGATCGTGGCGAATGATATCGCGGTCCTTGCAGGTGCCAGGTTCGGATTCGTCGGCGTTGACGATCAAGTAGCAAGGTCGGTCGGATTGCTTAGGCATGAACGACCATTTGAGGCCGGTCGGAAACCCGGCGCCGCCGCGCCCGCGCAAACCCGAGGTCTTCACCTCCTCGACGATCGCGTCGCGTCCCTTTTCCAGGATCGCCTTTGTGTTGTCCCAGTCGCCACGGGCACGCGCGCCTTGCAGAAGCGGATCGTACAGACCGTAGAGGTTGGTGAAGATGCGGTCCTTGTCCTGCAACATCGGCTCAGCTCTCCGCACCGAAATGCAATGTCGTCAATGTCGTCGGCCCACCTTCGGGCGCGGATGTCTGACGCCCCGTTACCGATCCAGGCTTTGGTGGCGCGTCGCGGCGCAACGCCTCCAGCAACTGCTTCGTGCTTTCAGCGTCCAGGTCCTCGTAGAAGTCATCGTTGACCTGAATGATCGGCGCGTTGACGCAGCCGCCGACGCATTCCACCTCGGTCATGGTGAATTCACCGTCCACGCTCGTCTCGCCCCACCCCTGGATGCCGGTTTCCGCGCGACACGCCGCCACCACGTCATCCGAACCGCGCAGCCAGCACGGCGTTGTTGTACAGACCTGAAGATGCCATTTGCCGATCGGCCGCAGGTTGAACATGAAATAGAACGTGGCGACCTCATAGACGCGGATCGGCGCCATATCGAGCCGTCGCGCCACCTCGTCCATACCCGCAGTGGGCACCCAGGCGCTGTCGGTCTGCCGCTTCATCTGGTCCTGCACCAGATACAGCATTGGAAGCACCGCGCTCGCCTGCTTGCCCGGCGGATACTTCGCCAGGATTGGTGGAATTGCCGCCTCGCTCTCCGCATCGAACTGGAAGTGCTCCGGCTGAACGAAACCGGTGTCGTTTTTCTCTGCCATGTCTATCTGTCGATCTCGCCGAACACGATGTCGAGCGACCCGATGATCGCAACAGTGTCCGCCAGCATGTGCCGCCTGGCCATTACGTCAAGCGCCTGCAGGAACGCAAAACCGGTCGAGCGGATCTTGCAGCGATAGGGACGATTGGTGCCGTCCGCAACAAGATAGACGCCGAACTCCCCCTTGGGACTCTCCACCACAGTATAGGTGGCGCCGGGCGGCACGTGATAACCCTCGGTGTAGAGCTTGAAGTGGTGGATCAGCGCCTCCATCGAGCGCTTCATCTCAGAGCGGTGTGGCGGCGTGATCTTGTGATCCTGCACCTTCACCGGGCCCGGCCTCAGCTTACCCAGCGCCTGCTGAATGATCTTCACGCTCTCACGCATCTCGGCAAGCCGCACGAGATACCGATCATAGCAATCGCCATTGCGCCCGACCGGAATCTTGAAGTCCACCTCGGCGTATTTGTCATAAGGCTGCGACCGGCGCAGATCCCACGGGACGCCGCTCGCGCGCAGACATGGTCCGGTGAAACCCCAGGCCAGCGCCGCCTGCGCATCCATCACACCAATATCGACCGTGCGCTGCTTCCATATGCGATTGCCGGTCAGCAATTCTTCCAGGTCATCGACGAACTTCGGAAACGTCTCGGCCCAGGCAGCGATGCGCCCTTCCAGCCCGGCCGGCAGATCCTTCGACACCCCACCAGGACGGAAGTAGTTCGCGTGCAGCCGCGCACCCGACGCGGCCTCGTGGAACTCCATCAGCTTCTCGCGTTCCTCGAATCCCCACAGGCTCGGCGTGATCGCGCCGACATCCAGCGCATACGTCGTCACGTTCAGCAGATGGTTCAGCACGCGGGTGATCTCGGCGAACAGCACGCGGATCCATTGCCCGCGTTCCGGTACCTGGATGTCGAGCAGCTTCTCGGTCGCCAACGCGAAGGCGTGCTCCTCGCACATCGGCGAGACGTAATCGAGCCGATCGAAATACGGCACCGCCTGCATATACGTCTTGTATTCTATCAGCTTTTCGGTGCCGCGATGCAGCAGGCCGATATGCGGATCGGCGCGCTCCACCACTTCGCCGTCCATCTCCAGGATCAGCCGCAGCACGCCATGTGCCGCCGGATGCTGCGGTCCGAAATTAATGGCGTGACTGTCGATCTCTATCACGCGGGTCGCGGTCGGACTCGCCTCGATGTCGGGCGTTTCGCTCATCGTCTCACGCCTTCGTCTCGGATGGCGGCTGCGCTTCCGCCGCCCGTGCCGTGTGCACCTTCTCGTCGCCAGGCAGCGTGGTGATCGCCTCCCACGGCGACAGGAAATCGAACGATCGGAAATCCTGCGTCAGCCGCACCGGTTCGTACACCACCGCCTTGCGGTCTTCGTCGTAGCGAACCTCGACATAGCCGGTCAGCGGGAAGTCCTTGCGCAGCGGGTGCCCTTCAAATCCGTAGTCGGTCAGAATGCGCCGCAGATCGGGTTGGTCGGAGAACACAATGCCGAACAGGTCCCAGGCCTCGCGCTCCCACCACGTCGCGACTGGCCACACGGTGTGCACCGACGGCACCGGGATGTTCTCATCGGTCGTGACGATGACGCGCAGCCGCTGGTTCAGCGATACCGACAGCAGATTGTAGACCACATCGAATCGCTCGGCGCGTTGCGGCCAATCGACGCCGCAAATGTCCATCACCTGCTCGAACGCGAACCGCGGATCATCGCGCAGCGTCATCACCAGTTGCAGCAACCGGTCGCGATCGGCGTGCGCGATGACCTCGCCCTTTTCCGTGACGGCGCCACGAACGCCAGGAAGAGCAGCAACGGCCTCAGCGAGATCAGCCACGAAGGATCGTCCCCGTGCGGCGGATCTTCTTCTGCAACTGCATGATCCCATACACCAGTGCCTCAGCCGTCGGCGGACAGCCAGGCACGTATACATCCACCGGCACGACGCGATCGCAGCCGCGTACCACCGAATAGCTATAGTGGTAGTATCCGCCACCGTTGGCGCAGCTTCCCATGCTGATCACCCAGCGCGGCTCCGGCATCTGGTCGTACACCTTGCGCAACGCTGGCGCCATTTTGTTGGTCAGCGTGCCGGCGACGATCATCACATCGCTTTGCCGCGGCGAGGCGCGCGGGATGGTGCCGAACCGATCCAGATCGTAGCGCGGCATATAGGCATGGATCATCTCCACCGCGCAGCACGCCAGGCCAAACGTCATCGGCCAGAGACTGCCGGTCCGTGCCCAGTTCACCACCTTGTCGATGTTGGCGACGATGAAGCCCTTGTCGGCGATCTCACCGGTGATGCCCTTCACCACCGCATCCTGCTCTGGACCCGGCGCCAGCGCGTCGCGGTTCCACTGAACCCCTTGGGCGATGGTAGTGCTTCCACTCATGCCGCTACTCCCAATTGACGACGCCGGGCGTCGTCATCCCGTGAAGGCCGGGACCCACGTCTTTTCACTCCCAATCAAGCGCTCCCTTGGACCACTCGTAGACGAAGCCGACGGTCAGCACGCCAAGGAAACCCAGCATCGAAAGGAAACCGAACCAGCCGATGTCTTTCAGCGATACCGCCCAAGGAAACAGGAACGCGACCTCGAGATCGAAGATGATGAAAAGAATTGCCACGAGATAGAATCGCACATCGAAGCGGCGCCGAGCATCATCGAACGGCTCGAAGCCGCATTCGTAGGCGGACACCTTCTCGGGATATGGTTTCTGCCGCGCGGCGATCAACGAACCGCCCACCAGCGCCAAGGCAATTCCCCCGGCGATCACCATGAACACCAGGACGGGCAGATATCCGTAAAGCACTGGCTGCATGTCAGGTCCGATCGAACAGGCGTGCGTCACACGCCGAGCGCGGCCCTTCAGGACCGGGCTATGCCAGGACACCCCCGACGCGAAACGCGCGGACATTAACCCCAACCGCGCCCCACCGCCATAGGCCCCGGCTTGCTGGCGCGAGCGACGGGACTTGAACCCGCGACCTCCGGCGTGACAGGCCGGCGCTCTAACCAACTGAGCTACGCCCGCGCAAACAGGGGGCACGACTTACGGCGCGCGCATTGCCGGGTCAAGCACTCACCCTTGGCGCTTACCATTGGTGGGCGGTGACGGGTTCGAACCGCCGACCCTCTCGGTGTAAGCGAGACGCTCTACCGCTGAGCTAACCGCCCGCAGTCATCACTGAACCGCGTCCTTCAACCCCTTTCCGGCTTTGAAGCGGACGGTGGTCGAAGCTGGAATTGCCATCTCCTCGCCAGTGCGTGGATTGCGGCCGGTACCGGCCTTGCGCTCGGCCGTCACGAACGTGCCAAACCCGAGCAGACGCACCTCTTCCTTGTTCTTGAGTGCACCTTCGATCACGCCGAATAACGCATCAACCACCTCGGTCGCCTTGGCACGCGGCAAATCGGTCTGGTCCGCGACAGCCGCGATGAGATCCATTTTGTTCACTGGCTCAATTCCTCTTGATGCGGTGATGCAAGGTGGCGCCGACGCCGAAGGTCGACCGGGGGCGCGACACTAATGGCGCAGTTTCTGCCACGTCAATGCAGCAGAAAGGCCCGCCGGACCATGCCGACGGGCCTTCCCATGAACGCGCGATCAGTGCGGCAGCGAAGCCGCGGGCTGCTGTGGCGGCGGCGGAGGCGCCGGTTCTGCCGGCTCCTCCCACTCAATCGCCTCGGGCCTGGTGGCCAGCGCCTGCGCGATCACCTCATCCACGTCGGCAACCGGCACGATCTTCAGGTGCCGTTTGACGTTGTCCGGGATTTCCGCAAGGTCCTTCTCGTTCTCCTTGGGAATGAACACGGTGTTGATCCCGGCACGCAGCGCCGCCAGCAGCTTTTCCTTCAAACCACCGATCGGCAGAACCCGGCCACGCAGCGTGATCTCGCCGGTCATCGCCACATCGCGCCGCACCGGGATGCCGGTGAGGATCGACACGATCGACGTCGCCATCGCAACGCCCGCCGATGGGCCGTCCTTCGGCGTCGCACCCTCGGGCACGTGCACGTGGATGTCGCGCTTCTCGAACAGCGTCGGCTTGATGCCGAAGCGCGTCGAGCGGCTGCGAACGTAGCTCAGCGCGGCCGACACGCTCTCCTGCATCACGTCGCCCAGCTTGCCGGTGATCTTGATGTTGCCCTTGCCAGGCAACAGCACCGACTCGATGGTCAGGATCTCGCCGCCGACCTCGGTCCAGGCCAGGCCGGTAACCACGCCGACCATGTCCTCGGCCTCGGTCTCGCCGAACCGGAACTTCCGAACTCCCGAGTATTTCTCGAGGTTCTTCCGCGAGATCGCCACCCTCTTCGTCTTCTTGGTGACGATCTCCTTCACCGCCTTGCGAGCCAGGTTGGCGATCTCGCGCTCCATGTTCCGCACGCCAGCCTCGCGGGTGTAGTAGCGGATCAGGTCGCGCAGCGCGTCATCCGAGATGTGCCACTCGTTCTCCTTCAGTCCGTGCGCTTCCGACTGTTTGGCGATCAGGTGGCGCTTGGCGATCTCCACCTTCTCATCCTCGGTGTAGCCGGGGATGCGGATGATCTCCATGCGGTCCATCAGCGGCTGCGGCATGCGCAGCGAGTTCGCTGTGGTGACGAACATCACGTCGGACAGATCGTAGTCCACTTCCAGGTAGTGATCATTGAAGGTGGAGTTCTGCTCCGGGTCCAGCACCTCCAGCAGTGCCGAAGACGGATCGCCGCGCCAGTCGGCGCCCAGCTTGTCGACCTCGTCCAGCAGGAACAGCGGGTTCGAGGTCTTCGCCTTCTTCATGCCCTGGATCACCTTGCCGGGCATCGAGCCGATATAGGTGCGCCGATGGCCACGGATCTCGGCCTCGTCGCGTACGCCGCCGAGCGACATGCGCACGAAGTTGCGGCCCGTCGCCTTCGCCACCGACTTGCCCAGCGACGTCTTGCCGACGCCGGGCGGCCCCACCAGGCACAGGATCGGGCCGCGCACCTTCGGCGACCGCGCCTGCACGGCGAGGTACTCGATGATACGCTCCTTCACCTTCTCCAGCCCGTAGTGATCGGCTTCCAGAACCTTTTCCGCCGCAGTGACGTCGTTGCGGATCTTGCTGCGCTTCTTCCAGGGGATCGACAGCATCCAGTCGAGGTAGTTCCGCACCACCGTCGCCTCGGCGCTCATCGGGCTCATGGTCTTGAGCTTCTTCAGCTCCTGCATGGCCTTCTCGCGCGCCTCCTTGGAGAAACGCGTCTTCTTGATGCGCGCCTCGAGTTCGGCATTCTCGTCCTTGCCGTCCTCGCCTTCGCCAAGTTCCTTCTGGATCGCCTTGAGCTGCTCGTTCAGGTAGTACTCGCGCTGTGTCTTCTCCATCTGCCGCTTCACGCGGCTACGGATGCGCTTCTCCACCTGCAGCACGCCGATCTCGGACTCCATGTGTCCGAACACCCGCTCCAGCCGCTCGCCGATCTTGGCGATCTCCAGCAGCTCCTGCTTCTCGGCGATCTTCAGGTTGAGATGGCTCGCCACCGTGTCGGCCAGCTTCGACGGCTCCTCGATCTGGTTGAGCGAGACCAGAACCTCGGGGGCGATCTTCTTGTTCAGCTTGATGTACTGCTCGAACTGCGAAACCACAGTCCGGCCCAGGGCTTCGAGCTCCTTGGCATCCGCGCCCAGATCAGGCATCGCCTCGACAAATGCCTCGAAGTAGCTGTCGGTGTCGCGGAAGCCGGTAATCTTCGCGCGTTTGCCACCCTCCACCAGCACCTTCACCGTGCCGTCCGGCAGCTTCAGCAACTGCAGAATCGTCGAGACGGTGCCGACACGATAGATATCGTCGGCTGACGGATCATCCTGCGAGGCGTTCTTCTGCGCCACGAGGAGGATCTGCTTGTCATCCTTCATCACCGCTTCGAGCGCACGGACGGATTTCTCGCGCCCGACGAACAGCGGCACAATCATGTGAGGAAATACGACGATATCGCGCAATGGCAGTACGGCCAGCACGTCGCCGCTCGCGGTAACGGGTGCTGTGTCGTCCGGCGTTTTCTCGTCCGGGCGTCCCTGAGGTTCCGGCGCAGGCCGATCCGAGTCGTTCATGGTTGACCTCCTTTATGGACAGTCGACGCCCAATCCGCCCGACTTACGCAACCCTTGCGGCACGGAAGGCGCCCCAACGGGCCGGCAAGCCCACTGGACAAAATGGCATATCGGCTGCCGGGCAATGCAGCGCAAGACCTTCGAATTTCACGGTCGCAATTTCGCGAGCGACTGCTACCGGCGGCTCAGGCGGAGCTTTCCGCCCTGCCTTTGCCGTACAGGTAGAGCGGGTTGGATCGCGATTCGGCAACTTCGCGGTTGATCACCACCTCCTCTACACCATCAAGACCGGGAAGCTCGAACATGGTGGCCAGCAGGATGGACTCCATGATCGAACGCAGGCCGCGCGCACCTGTGCGCCGGGCGATGGCCCGCGTCGCCACGGAATGCAAAGCGTCGTCCGTGAACGAAAGCTTCACCCCCTCCATCTCGAACAGCCTGCCATACTGCTTGACCAGCGCGTTTTTCGGCTTGGTCAGGATCTCCATCAGCGCGCCCTCGTCGAGGTCCTCGAGGGTCGCCACAACTGGCAACCGGCCGATGAACTCGGGGATCAGGCCGAACTTCAGCAGATCCTCCGGCTCCACCTCACGCAGAATCGCGCCGGTTCGCCGCTCATCCTGCGACCGCACCTCAGCGCCGTAGCCGATGCCGGAACCCTTGCCGCGGGCGGCTATGATCTTCTCCAGCCCGGAGAATGCGCCGCCGCAGATGAACAATATGTTGGTGGTATCGACCTGCAGGAACTCTTGCTGCGGATGCTTGCGACCACCCTGCGGTGGCACCGAGGCAACAGTGCCCTCCATAATCTTGAGCAGAGCCTGCTGGACGCCTTCGCCGCTCACATCGCGGGTGATCGACGGATTGTCGGACTTGCGGGAGATCTTGTCGACCTCGTCGATATAGACGATGCCCCGCTGCGCCCGCTCGACGTTGTAGTCGGCCGACTGCAGCAGCTTCAGGATGATGTTCTCGACGTCCTCGCCCACATAGCCGGCCTCGGTCAGCGTCGTCGCGTCCGCCATCGTGAAGGGGACATCCAGGATGCGGGCCAGCGTCTGCGCGAGCAGCGTCTTGCCTGACCCGGTCGGGCCAACCAGCAGAATGTTCGACTTGGCGATCTCGATATCGTTGTTCTTCTGGCTGTGTGCCAGCCGCTTGTAGTGATTGTGCACGGCGACCGAGAGCACACGCTTGGCGTGGTCCTGGCCGATCACGTAGTCGTCCAGCACCTTGCAGATCTCGCGCGGCGTCGGCACCCCGTCCCGCGACTTGACCAGATGCGTCTTGTGCTCCTCACGGATGATGTCCATGCAGAGTTCGACGCACTCGTCGCAGATGAACACCGTCGGCCCGGCGATGAGCTTGCGAACCTCATGCTGGGACTTGCCGCAGAATGAGCAGTAGAGGGTGTTCTTCGAATCGCCGGACTTGCTCATGCGTACTCCTGCCCCGGACTCGCGGGGAGCCACGGGGGCGACTTTACTCTCCGGGGGCCGGAAGGGACAAGAACCACGATCGGCCTAGGCTGCTGCCCGCCCATTCGGCCAGCAATTGGCGTGCCAGCCCGAGAATTGATGCGTCCTAGATCAGGACCGGCCGCCAACTTCTTCCGGCGTGGGGCGGTTCTCCACCACCTCATCGACCAGACCAAAATCGCGACTTTCCTCAGCCGACATATAGGTGTCACGCTCCAGCTTGCGTTCGATCGCCTCGATCGGCTGGCCAGTGTGGCGCATATAGATCTCGTTCAACCGCTTGCGCAGGGTCAGGATCTCGCGGGCCTGGATTTCGATGTCGGTCGCCTGACCCTGGGCTCCGCCCGAAGGCTGGTGGACCATGATCCGCGAATTGGGCAGCGCGTAGCGCTTGCCCTTGGCGCCGGCGGCCAGCAACAGGCTGCCCATCGAGGCCGCCTGCCCAATGCACACGGTGGACACCGGGCTGCGGATATATTGCATCGTGTCATAGATCGCGAGGCCGGCCGACACCACGCCGCCTGGGCTGTTGATATAGAACGAGACGTCCTTGCTGGGGTTCTCGGACTCCAGATACAGGAGCTGGGCGCAGATCAGCGAGCTGACCTGGTCAAAAACCGCCCCTGTGAGGAAAATGATCCGCTGCTTCAGCAGGAGCGAATAGATGTCGTAGGCGCGCTCCCCCCGGGCGGTCTGCTCCACCACCATTGGGACGAGATTATTGGAATAGATCTCAACGGGATCGCGATCCTTCATGGTGGACACCCTCAAGTCAGCACGCGTCCATAGATAGGCGAAACCGGTCCGGACTCCAACCGGCCAGACGGCCAGTACTTCATTCCGTGGCCGTCGGTCGGTCGGTGGGCTGGTCGGTAGCCTCCGCGGGCTGGTCGGCGGCGGCAGGTTGGTCGGTGGCGGCCGCAGATTGGTCGGCAGTGACCTCAGACTGGTCAGTGGCACCTGGGGCCGGCGGCTCCGCCGCCAGCTCCTCCGGCGTGACGGTCTTCTCCTCAACCTTGGCCAGCTCCAGGATGAAATCGACGACCTTCTCCTCGAACAAAGGAGCGCGCAGCGTTTCGGCCGCGCGTGGGTTCTGCCGGAAGAACTCGAACAACTGCTGTTCCTGGCCCCGATAACGCATCGCCTCGGCGCGCATCGCGCGGGTCATCTCGTCCTGTCCCACGGTGATGCTGTTAACGCGCCCGATCTCCGCCAGCAGCAGGCCCAATCGGACGCGGCGCTCCGCGATGGCACGATATTCGGCTTTCAGCGTCTCGTCGTCTTTCGCCTTATCGTCGTCGTCCAGCCGTCCCGCCTGGCGATCTGCCTCCAGGCGTTGCCAGATCTGGCTGAACTCCTGCTCCACCATCCCCTCGGGAGAGGCGAACCTGGTGATGTCCGCGAGCGCATCCAGCAACTGCCGCTTCAGGCGCAGCCGAGCCATCTGGTCGTACTCGGTCTGAAAACGTCGGTTAACGGTCTCCCGCATCTCCGCGAGATCCTCGAACGCGAGCTTCTTCGCCAGCTCATCGTCGAGCGCCGGGACCAGCGGACGGCTCAGTGTGTGGGCGATCACCTCAAAGCTCGCAGGCTTTCCAGCCAAGGTCGGAACCCCGTATTCGGCTGGAAAGGTGACCTCGATCGTGCGGGTCTCACCCGGCTTCATCCCCTCGAGCTGCTCGCTGAAGCCCGGAATGAAGCCCGTGCCGCCGATTTCCACCTCGATGTCCTTGCCGGTGCCACCCGGGAACTCGGTCCCCTCGATGCGCCCGACATAATCGACGGTCAGCACCTCGCCCTTCGCCGCGCCGCGGTCACCAAGCTCTTCGGCTGTGATCGGTTCGAGCGTCCGGTTGCGTTGGGCGATCCCCGCGAGCGCCTCGTCCACGGCCTCCGCCGGTGCCTCGGCCCGCATCCGCGTGAGCTGAATCGTCCCGAAATCCGGGAGCGTAATCTCGGGCAGCAGCTCGAGCTCGACCTTGAACTCCAGGTCCTTGGCTGAACCACCGCTCGGGTCAAGGCTCAGGACGTCGACCTTGGGCTGCAGCGCGGGCCGCAGGCCGCGCTCGGTCAGCACCTGCTGGGTGGCCTCGGTCACCGACTCTTCCAGCACCTCGGCATTGACCGCCGTGCCGAAGCGCTGACGTACCACGGTTGGCGGGATCTTGCCCGGCCGAAACCCGGGCAAGGTCAGTGTCTTGCCGAGATTGGCCAGCCGGGCGGCGCGCTTGCTCTCGATGTCGGCGGCCGGAACCACCACGGTGTAGGCGCGCTTCAGCCCTTCGGAGAGCGTTTCGGTTACCTGCATTGTCCAACCCCGTCGATATCCGCCCGCAGCGTGGTGCGGGCGGAGGGATTTGAACCCCCACGGCTTGCGCCACCAGAACCTAAATCTGGCGTGTCTGCCAGTTCCACCACGCCCGCGCTCGTGTGCCCGCCCAGCCGCGAACGCGGGGCTTTAGCGCACGCTGCACGGCGGGACAAGGAAGCGGATGGCGCTTTTCGGGGCCGCCCTTTGACCCGTGGCGTCCGCGGTGCCAGAAGTCCCCCTGTCTGTCTTGATCGCCCCAGGGAACTTGCGCGTTACTTGCTCACATCTTCTCGCTTGCCCCCATGCCAATCCGGTCACTCTCGTGCTAACTTGGTTTCAACCGGTATCATTTCGTAGGTGTACGCATGGCGCAGGCTAGCCGAAGCAAGGGGAAGGCCCGACCCAAGTCCCGCTCCGGCAACGGATCGCACGAGCCCGCTGCTACCGGGCGCGACTACAGCATCGCCGCCGTAGGTCGGGCGCTGGACCTGCTCGAGGCATTGTCGCGTATCGGTCCTGCTCCCCTGGCCGCCCTGGCCGATCAGGCCCGCTGCACCCGCACGGCCGGCTTCCGCCTGTTGCGCACCCTGGAAGCCCGCGGCTTCGCGATCCAGGACGAAGCGCGCGGGATGTGGCGGCTCGGCGCCCGTTGGGGCGTCCTGGGCCGCGCGGCGGCCGAGCAGGGCGCACTCGAGGCAACCGCCATGCCGTTCCTCGCCGCTCTCGGCAAGACCTGCGGCGAGAATGTCTATCTTAGAGTACGCGACGGCCTTGAGAGCGAGACCATCGCGATCTACCAGGCGGACCCAGGCCTGCGGCTCTACAGCGAGGTCGGCAAGCGCCAGCCACTGCACGCCGGGTCGAGCCGACTGCTGCTGGCCCACGCGCCCGAGGCAGTCCAGACCCAGGTGCTCGCCCAGCGCCTGCCGCGTTTCACACCGGCAACCAGAACGGACGCCGCCTGGATCGCCGCCGATCTCCAGCGCATTCGCACCCGCGGCTATCTCCTCACCACTGACGAGGTGGTGGCCGGCGCAGCCACGGTCGCCGGACCGGTGCGCGACGCGTCGGGCCAGGTGGTGGCTGTGCTCTCGGTCAGTGCTCCAACAATGCGGATGCGCCCGCCGCGGCCCCGCGCCCTGCTGCCGATGGTCCTGGATGCCGCCACGAAGCTGTCCCACACCCTGGGCGCCGCCCCCGGCCACGCGGCGACCCGGCCGGCTGAGGGGCGAAAAGCTCAGGGCCAGCCCTCCACGTCGGGTCACGACGCCGGGGAGGCGGCTCCGGCCCTGGCCGCATCTGGACCGCACTCGATCTTTCGCTGATCGTTACGTCGCTTCCCTGACGCGCGGTCAACTTCTCACCAAGGCACGCTCGCGGGCCGAGGCTTCCCGCCGCACGCGCGCCACGGCCGCCTCGCCACCACTGGTCGCGTGGTAGAGGTCCAGCGTATCGAGTTCATCGTCGCGCGGTGGCGCAATGGCGAGGTCGGTGTAGCTCCATCGGTCCGGCGCACGCAGTACCTGCCGCAGAGTACGTTTGGCATCGCGATAGACCGTGAGATAGCCCCAGGCCTTCGCCACAGTTTCAACGGCATTGCGCGGATAGAACACGAAGCGGCTCTCCAGAGGCATGCCATGCCGCCTGTCGCGGCGGAACTTCATGCGGAATGCGCCGCCTTCCAGCGGATGCACCGCCTCGTACAGGGTCATCAGCTTGAACCATAGCAGCGTCGAAAGCGCGGTTTTCGGCCGTCCGGACGGATGAGCGGCGGCCCGGCGCAGGATCGTGCGCATATGTTCCGGCGTGTAGTAATTCGCCCACGCGGCGCGATATGCCTCATCCCATTCCGCGTCCGACATGCGCGCGTGGTGCGTCACGCGATGATGGAGATCGTACTTGTTCAGATCGGGGTCCATCCAGATGCCCTGTTCCCAGAGGATCTTGTGATCCTCAGATCCAGGCAGCGGTGTCAGAATGAAGAACTCCAGTATATCGAGCGGCAGTTCGCGCTTGATGATCTCGACGTCGCGTAGGATCGAGGCCTTGGTATCGGCGGGAAACCCGATGATGTAGCCGGCACAGGTTATGGCGCCGGCTTCGCGCCACGCCTGCAGCATCTCGCGATACTCGGTGATGCGGTTCTGTCGCTTCTTGGCACCCAGCAGGTTCTCCGGGTTGATGTTCTCCAGGCCGATAAACACTCGCCGTACGCCGGCGCGACCAGCCTTCGCGATGAAGTTTGGAATGCGATGGCAGAGTGTGTCGACCTGGATGGTGAAGCCCAGGTTGAGCCCTTCCTCACGCAGCGCGATCATTCGATCAAATAGCGATTCCCACTGACGGTTTCGGGCGAAATTATCGTCTGTGATGAAGAAGCGCCTGATACCCTGTGCGGCATTATCGCGGATGATCCGTTCCAGGTCATCTGGTGATCGGAACCGGCTCTTGCGTCCCTGGACATTGATAATGGTACAGAACGAACACTGATACGGGCAACCGCGGCCGAGATCGATGCTGGACAGCGATCCGGACGTTCGGCGCACGTGCTTGCTCGGCAAAATCGGCGGCGGCTCGCCCTCCAATGAGGGCAGGTCGTCCATGAAATTGTATAGCGGCTGGAGCACTCCGGCCCAGCCATCGCGGAATACCGCATCGAGCCGTCCTGCTTCGGCTTCGCCAGCGAAGAAGCTGATGCCGAGCGCCTGCGCATCGCGTAACTCCGGTGGCATTTCCGGCAGCATCGCGAGACAGCCGGAGATATGGAAGCCGCCCATGGCGACCAGCCATCCTTCAGCGAGGAACGGACGCGCGAGATCGACGGCACGCGGGAACTGATTGGTCTGCACGCCAACCAGAGCGATCAGCGCCTTGCCGCCAGCGCGTCTGATCTCGCGGATGATGCCGTCTGGGCGCACGCGCCGATTGGTTTCATCGTATGTGTGCAGGCGAATTTCAACATTCGGACCAAGGACGCCGCGTCGCTGTGCGTCCTCCGCCAGTCCGTTCAGGCAGGCGAGCGTGTTCGAAGGGATGGCCGATCTGATCCATTGGATCGGATAGCCTTCATTGTCGTAATGCGTCGGCTTGATCAGCACGACGTGGAAAACGCCCGCTGAATTGGTGTCGTGTTCGGCCATTAGGATGCCTTCCCGACATCATACGTGTACGTCCCCGCTAAGAATTATCGCGGATTCGTCGACGCCGCGCAACGGTTCAGGCAATGCCGGCCTTTTTCGCTTCGTCCAGCAACGCTGGAACGCCCTCGGTGATGGTGTGAATGCCGAGAACGCTGGTGAGCTGGAGCACCTCCATGATCTCCGCCACCGTCGCACCGTGACCGAGCGCATTGCGGATATGCGTGCGCAGGCCGGGCAGATAGAGGTGCGTGGTTGCCGCATCGATCGCGACATAGATCAGCTCGCGGATCTTTGGCGCCAGCGTCCCGTACTGCCACGGCACCGACGACAAGCGCGAGTAGGCGTCGAAGAACTCCGGCGAGTGTTGCAGGAGCTGTTCCCACACCGGATTCCAATAACCGCGATTTTGCACAAACTCCTGCTTCAGCGTTTCCTGTTCGGCGGTAAGCGGCCCTTCCTTCACCTCGCCGCCGCGACCGGACTTGCGCAGCTCATCGATCAGTATGGGCAGTCCGGTGGACATGGTGTGAATGCCGATTACTGAGACGATTTCGAGCACCTCCATCACCTCGTCCCGCGTGGCGCCTTGCTTCAGCGCATTGGCGATGTGGATTCGCGTGCCAGGATTGTAGAGATGCGTCGTCGAGGCATCGATCGCGACGTAGATCAGCTCCTTGATCTTCGGCGGCAGCGTGCCGTGCTTCCAAGGTACTGAGGACAACACGCTGTAAGCCTCGAAGTACTCTGGCGAAAGCTGGAGCACACCATCCCAGAGCTCGCTCCAATAGCCACGCGACGCGATAAAGTCGTCCTTCAGCTTTTGTCGGCGAGCATCCAGGTCAGCCATTGCTCATTCCCCCCAATTCGCGACCGGCTCGGTCGCTGTGATCTCACAACGACCAGATCATCGAGGCAATGCCCGTGCACATCGGCCGAGCTGTGAATCGCTTCATATCGGAACGGCTCCCTCCCGCGCATGTTCCGTCGCGTCACGAAAACCGCCGAAGCGATTGGAGAGGGTCATGGGCAAGTTTCTGGTTGTAGCCGCCGCCACAGTGGCCCTCAACGCGTTCGCGCCCCTGGTCCACGCACAGGACTACGTGGTCAACGGCCATGCGGCATCGAAGGCGGAAGCGCAGTTCCTGGCGTCCTACAGCGCCCCGGCTGGCCGCTGGCAGGTCGATGGATATGGCTTCTCGCGGGTTGCCGACGAGCATCCGGTCCAGCCCGTGGCGCAGACCACCGGCCCCAAATGCTGGTATGTGCTCGACGTCAAGCTCTGCGATTGAGCTGAGCGAGACTTGGAGCTGCCCGGTCGGGCGGCTCCGAGTTCGCGCCGGCCATTGATGGGCGCGGAACCGTTGTCTACGCCGCACATCCCTCATCGCGCAGCAGTTCGGTCACGGCGTCGGCTGGCACGTCGCCGGCGGTGAACGCCTGGCCGATCCCGCGCGCGAGCACGAACTTCAGCGCCCCGTCGCGCACCTTCTTGTCGCGCCTCATGTGCCCGATCAGCGTCTCAGCTGAGAAGCGCCGGTTCAGCATGCGCAGCTCCGCCGGCATGCCCAGCGCCGCGACGTGCGATACCACGCGTTCCGCGTCGTCCCAGGCACAGTGCCCGAGCCGCGCCGACAGCCGGAACGCCAGGCCCAGCCCGACCGCGACACCCTCGCCATGCAGCAGGCCGCCCGTGTAGCCGTATTCTGCTTCCAACGCATGGCCGAACGTGTGGCCCAGATTGAGCAGAGCGCGCCCGTCGTTCGGCTTTTCCTCCCGCTCATCGTCGCCCACCACCGCCGCCTTGAACGCGCAGGCGCGCATGATCGCCTCGGCCTGCGCCTCACGATTCCCACCAACCACGGCGGCGCCGTTCGCCTCGCACCAGGCGAAGAATGCCGCGTCGCCGATCAAGCCAGCCTTGGCGATCTCGGCATAACCCGCGCGCAGCTCACGCGGCGGCAGCGTGGCGAGGGTCCCGGTGTCGGCGAGCACCATGCGCGGCTGATAAAAGGCGCCGACGAGGTTCTTGCCCTGCGACGTGTTCACCCCGGTCTTGCCGCCGACCGACGAATCCACCTGCGAAAGCAGCGTGGTCGGCACCTGCACGAAGGGCAGGCCGCGCAGTGTCGTGGCGGCGGCGAAGCCCGCGAGATCGCCAACGACGCCGCCGCCGAGGGCGATCACCGTGGTGCGCCGCTCGACGCGCGCCTCCAGCAACTGATCGACCACGCTCTGCCAGCTCGCGAGGCTCTTTGACGCTTCGCCGTGCGGCACGACGATCTGGCTGACCGTGACCGCTGTCGCCTCCAGCCCGCGCAGCAGAGCGGGCAGATGCAGGCGTGCCACGGTTTCGTCCGTCACCACCACGGCGCGCTTCTGTTCCATGCGCGGTGCCAGCAGTGCGCCGGCACGCGTCAGGAGATCGTCGCCGATCACGACTTCATAGCTGGTGCTGGGCAGGGCGACCGACAGCCGTCGCGGCGCCTGCCAGTCGAGCAGCGCATTCACCACACGGCTGGTAGTCGCGTCCGGGCTCTCATCGACGCAATCGACAATCACGTTGGCCTCCGCATAGATCGGATATCGTACATCCATCAGCCGCTGCATGACATCCGCCGGATTGCCATCGGTCAGCAGGGGTCGGTTGTCGCGCCCGGCGACACGGCGGAGCAAGGGAGCCAGCGGGCAGCGCAGCCAGACCGAAACCGCCTCCTCCCGTGTGAGTGCGCGCGTTTCCGGGTCAATGAAGGCGCCACCACCAAACGCGAGCACCAGCGGATCACCCGACAACAGCCGCCGGATCACCTTGCGTTCGCCGGCTCGAAAGTCGGCCTCGCCATACCGGGAGAATAATTCCGGGATCGTGCAGCCTGCCGCGAGCTCGATCTCGGAATCGGCGTCACGGAACGGCAGGCCGAGCCGCGCGGCCAGTCGCCGGCCGATCGAAGTCTTGCCGGCACCCATCAGTCCGACCAGGACGATGCTGCGTCCGGCGAATGCATCGGGCAGCGGCACAGCCTCCCTCAGTACGGTGTTGCGCGTCATGATTGCGAACGCTAGCACACCGGCCGCATAACGGGCCAAGATGGCGACGGCGAATCCATGGGCACGAGTTGGTGGAGCAGACGATGATCCGCATCTTCCTGATCGTCGTCGCGGCGGGGCTGGTGATCCTCGGTGCCGCGGTGGTGTTCTTTGGCGGTTATCCGCCCAATCCGACGCCGCACCCGGTGGAGAAGGTGCTGCCGAACGACAAGTTCCAGAGCCACTGAGTGGACCGGCACGTCGAGGCGTTCCTCGAGATGCTCGCCGCCGAACGCGGCGCGGCGCGCAACACGCTGATGGCGTATCAGGCCGATCTCGACGATTTCGCTGCTTTCGCCGCCGCTCGCGGCCAGCCACCGGCGCAGTGCGATGCGGCACTGTTGCAGGCCTACATGGCGGGCCTCCACCGCGTGGGCCTCGCCGCCCGCACGGCCGCACGGCGTTTGTCGGCTCTGCGGCAGTTCCACCGGTTTCTGCTGCGCGAAGGTCTGCGTGCGGACGATCCGACCACGTTGCTTGACGCGCCCCGTCTGCCGCGGACGCTGCCGAAATACCTGAGTGAGCAGGAGGTCGAGGCGCTGTTGGATGCAGCGAAGCGCATTCCTGGGCAGCGGGGTGCAGTGGCGCGGGCGGCGCTGGAGGTTCTCTACGCGACCGGACTACGCGTGTCGGAACTGCTGGCATTGCCACGCCGCGCGTTGGCCAGCGATGCCGCGGTGTTGCTGATCCGCGGAAAAGGCGGCAAGGAGCGCATCGTGCCGCTGTCCGACAAGGCGAGGCAGGCCGCCGCCGAACTGGTGGCGCAGCAAGAAGCCGACGGGCGGCATCTGTTTCCCGGGCGCGACCAGCGGCGCACGTTGACGCGGCAGGCGTTCTTCCTGCTGCTCAGACAGGTGGCGCTGGAAGCTGGCCTCGACCCGGCGCGGGTGTCACCGCACGTGCTGCGACATTCTTTTGCGTCGCACCTGCTGGCCCACGGTGCCGACCTGCGCAGCCTGCAATTGCTGCTCGGACACGCGGATATCGCCACGACCCAGATCTACACACACGTGCTCGCCGAGCGACTGCAGCGACTGGTGGAGGCGCATCACCCATTGGCGCGGCGGTCTGCGTAGCGGAAGGGTTTGATCGTGTGATTCAGACCTACCGCGCTTCCGCCTCCAGTCATCACGCTCTACCGCTCACTCCGCGATCGCCAGGGCAGGTCGACGAGCGATCCGCAGCACCAGCAGCGACGCGATCAGGCACGCCGCGCCGCTGGCGATGAAGGCGCCGAGATAGCTGCCGGTCTCGTTGCGCATCACGCCGGCGCCGACCGCGGCGATGGCCCCGCCGATCTGATGGCCGCAGACGATCCACGACACGATGACCGGTGCGTCGCGCTTGCCGAATACCTCGTTGGTCAGCGCGACGGTGGGTGGCACCGTGGCGACCCAGTCCAGCCCGTAGAACACCGCGAAGACCGAAAGGCTGACCATGTCGAAGTTGGTGAACGGCAGCACCACCAGCGACAGTCCGCGCAGTCCGTAGTACCAGAACAGCAGGACCCGTGCGTTGTAGCGATCGGTGAGCCAACCGGATGCGGTGGTGCCGATCAGGTCGAACACCCCGATGGCGGCGAGCAGACTGGCGGCCGTCACCGCAGGAATGCCGTGATCGATGCAATACGGGATAAGGTGCGTCGCCACCAGCCCGTTGGTCGAGAAGCCGCATACCGCGAAGCTCAGGAACAGCAGCCAGAAATCCAGCGAGCCCACGCCGCGGCGCAGGCCGGACAGCGCAACCACCACCGGATTGGCCGTGCTCCTCACAATCGGCGGCTCGGCGGCGGCGCCGTATGGTCCGAGGCCAACACTGCCGGGACTTTCCGCCAGCACAAGCGCCACGACGGGGATCAGCGCCAGAATAACCAGCGCTACCAGCCACGGAACGCTCTGCCACCCAAGATGCTCGGCAAGGCTCGCCAGCAGGGGCAGGAACACAAGCTGGCCGCTGGCGTTGCTCGCAGTCAGCAGCCCGACCACCAAGCCGCGTCGCGCTACGAACCAGCGGTTTGCCACCGCGGTCGCCATGCCGACCATGCCGGCGCCCGAGCCGATGCCGACCAACACACCCCAGGTGGCGTAGAGCTCCCACGGCCGGGTCGCGAACGCCGCACCGCCCGCGCCCGCAGCCAACAAGGTGAGCGAGATCAGCACGGTGCCGCGCATGCCGATCCGCTGGATGAGCGCGGCGCCGAACGGTCCGACCAGGCCCCCCAGCAGGATGTTCAGCGAGATCGCGCCGGAGATTGTTGCGGCATTCCAGCCGAACGCCTGCTCCAACGGCACGATGAGCACGCCAGGAGCGGCGCGCACCCCCACGGTGGCGAGGATGACAGTGAACATCACAGCCACGATGATCCAGGCATAGTGGATGCGCCCAGCCACGATCCGGGCCACACGGTGAGGCACCATTCCTTCTCCTCCGTACTTGCCAACAACATGACGATCGTCATAGCTTAGTCAAGCAAATACATGACGATCGTCATGCAATCCAGGGATGCGGAGCATCGAATGGTTGGGGAGCGAAAAACGACGGGGGAGCGAATGACGGGGGAGCGCAAGGCAGGAACGCGCGAGCGGATACTTGATGCCGCGGGGGAACTGTTCGGCAGCCACGGGATCGATGCGGTCGGCGTGGATGCGATCATGCACCGCGCCGGCCTGACGCATGGCGGGTTCTATTCGCATTTCGCCTCGAAGGAGGCTCTGGTGGCCGAAGTGTCGGCTGCTGCCCTTGCGCGCTCCGCCGCCCGGTGGGAGCGAATTTGCCAGGAGGCCGAGCCGGCGATCGCGCTGGAGCGTATCGTCGGAAGTTACCTCGACCCGGCGCACATCGCCGCGGCCGAACGCGGGTGCGTGCTGACGACACTCGGTCCAGAGATCGCACGGCGTCGCGACACGCGCCCGGCAGTTACCCCCTCGATCCGGCGGATGCTCGATGTGCTGGAGCGCTGCCTGCCGCGGAAGCGGCGTCAACGTGCCATGGAGGCACTCTCGGGCATGGTCGGAGCGGTCGTGCTGGCGCGGCTGTGCGATGATTCGCAGCTTGCCGCGGAGTTTTTGGCGGCGGCGAGGAGAGCGGCCGGCCTGACCTAGCGAAGCCGCTGCAGGTTGTGCAGCAGCTTTGGATCGGTGTCGAATGCGAACGTTCAGTTAGCAACCCGGTGATCACCGGGTTGGATCTCCAGCGGTCATCCAACAGGGCGGCTGGTGTCACATCAGTTCAGCGGCACCGAACCGGTGTAGCGAATGATGTAGAGCCCGCCGGCGAACCTGTCGTTGGCATAGATCAGACCGTTCTCGTCGACGTAGACATCGTTGATCTGGATGGTGTGCATGGCGTTCTGCGGAGGCGCCTGTGGGATCAGGGTGCCGATCTCGACAGGCCGGTTCGGATCGCTGATCGAGTAGGCTCGCACACCGCCGTTGAAATAGCTGCCCACCACCGTCTGGGTCAGTGTGCGCGACGTCTCGATCGGCCGGTTCATGTGGATGTTGTGCGCGCCGAAGCGTCCGCCCGCCTTGCATAGCGCCGATTGATCGGCAGCCGGTGGCAGCACAGCGAGAGGGACAGGATGACGCTCGTCGCTGATGTCCCAAACCCAGTTGCGTTTCGGCCAGTCCTTGCAAGTGTTCTCCGTCGCCTCCTCGGTCTGGATCGCAAGCCCACGACTGATGATCGGCAGCACCGTATGGGCGAAGCCGTTGCCAAGCGACTGCCAGGAGCGGTGCGCGATCAATATGGGATGCGCCTTGTCGGCGATATTCAGGATCACCCAGCCACCGTCGATCCAGCCGATATAGGCGCGATCCGGCTTGTCCGGCGGCACAACCAGCGAATGCATGCGGATCCCCGCGTCGAAGGGCGCGACGCGTGGCGGGGGCGGCACGCTGTCACCCTCACGCGTGCCAGGAAGCCACCAGCGGCCGGCCTCGCGCGGATGCCGAGGATCGCTGACGTCGACGATCATCAGGAACTGGTCATCCAGCTTGTTGCGCGGCGTGAAGTCGCGCGCGCCGGTGGACAGATAGGCGTAGCGGCCGTCGGTGAACCACACGAAGTGCACGCCGCGCGAATGCGGACCGGAGGTGTCGAAGTGCGCCATCTTCGTCGGCGTCTTCGGATCGGCGATGTCATACACATCGAGCCCGGCGCCGGTTTGCCCGATGTTCTCCGTCTGATGCGCCACCACCAGCGTGTTTCCAGCGAGGCCAAGCGAGTTGCAGCGGATGTATGGCGCCTCAACCTTGATCTGCGTGATGATCGTCGGCTGTTCGGGGTGAGTCACATCGATCACGCTGATGCACATCGGCCCCGATTCGTGTGCGAGATACAGGACGCGCTGGCCGCCGGCGTACTGCTTCAGCGCCAGGCCTTCGCCGCCCTTGCCGAAGCCGTTGAGGTCGCTGCGGCCGATGATCTGCATGTTCGACGCCTCGGCGGGCGCCGTTGCGTCATCGGCGCGGGCTGCCGGCGTGGCCAGGATCTGCCATATGAGGATCGCTGCCGCGACGGCGATCAGTGTGGCCCATCGGGGTTTGCTGGATGCTCGGCTCATGCGGCTCTTCCACTCGGGTGAGCTAATATCAGCCGCGAAGGGCGGCAACTCAACGGTTGGCCGGACTCGGCGGTGGCCTTACATACCGGACGCATGCCGCACGCCGATTTCGTCCATCTGCGCGTTCATTCCGCCTACTCGCTGAGCGAGGGCGCGATCAAGGCCGAGAAGATCCCGGCCTTGGCGCTCGAGGCCAACATGCCGGCGGTGGCGATCACGGACACCGCCAACCTGTTCGGTGCGCTGGAGTTCAGCCAGGCCTGCGCTGCCAAGGGCATCCAGCCGATCATCGGCTGCCAGATCGCGCTGACCCGCGCCGACAATCCGCGCCTGTCGCCTGAACCGATTGTGCTGCTGGCACAGGACGCGACCGGTCTCGACAACCTGCGGCGCCTGTCGTCGTGCGGCTTTCTCGACACCGATCCCGGCCTCAGGGCGCAGCTTGCCTTCGACACGATTGCCGCACACGCGACCGGGCTGATCCTGCTTACCGGCGGCAGCACAGGACCGCTCGCGCGCCTGCTGGCGGAGGGCCAGAAGCCAGAGGCCGAGCGCCTGCTCGCGCGAATCGCGGAGGCATTCCCTGACCGCGCGGCTGTCGAATTGCACCGGCATAACCTGGACGTCCAACGTGCGCTCGAACCCGGGCTGATCGCGTTGGCGGATGTGGCTGGCATCCCGCTGGTCGCCACGAACGACTGCTACTTCCCGGCGCCCGATATGTACGAGGCGCATGACGCGCTGCTGGCGATTGCCGAGGGGCGGCTGCTGTCGGAGGCGGATCGGCGTCGCGTCACGCCGGAACATTGGTTCAAGCCGGCGCCCGACATGCGCATCCTGTTCGCTGACCTGCCGGAGGCCTGCGACAACACGCTCGCGATCGCGCGGCGTTGCGCGGTTATGATGGAGACGCGCAAGCCGATGCTGCCGGTGTCTCCCAAGGTACGCGCGGGCAGCAACGAGGAGGAGACGGTGCGAGCCATGGCGATCGAAGGTCTCGATCGCCGCATGGATGCGGTGGACGCCGACGCGGCGAAGCGGGCGCGTTATCGCGAACGGCTCGACTATGAGTTGTCGGTCATCGTCTCAATGGGGTTTGCCGGCTACTTCCTGATCGTCGCCGATTTCATCCAGTGGGCGAAGGCGCAGGACATCCCGGTCGGTCCAGGGCGCGGTTCCGGCGCGGGCTCGGTGGTCGCCTGGGCGCTGACCATCACCGATCTCGATCCGATCCGCTTCGACCTGCTGTTCGAGCGCTTTCTCAATCCCGAGCGCGTGTCGATGCCTGACTTCGACATCGATTTCTGCCAGGAAGGCCGCGATGCGGTGATCGATTATGTGCGTCGCGAATATGGTGAGGATCGCGTGGCGCAGATCATCACCTTCGGCAAGTTGCAGGCACGTGCCGCGGTGCGCGACGTGGGGCGCGTGCTCGGGCTGCCGTTCGGGCAGGTGAACAAGGTTGCAGAACTGATCCCGAACAATCCGGCGCATCCTGTCAACCTCCAGCAGGCGATCGCCGGCGAGCCGCGCCTGCGCATGATGCGCGACGAGGACGAAGGTGTTGCGCGGCTGCTGGAGATCGCGCTGCAGATCGAGGGTCTGTATCGACACGCGAGTACACATGCCGCCGGGGTGGTGATCGGCGATCGGCCTTTGGTCGAGCTGGTGCCGCTGTATCGCGATCCGCGCTCCGAATTCCTCGTCACCCAGTACTCGATGAAGCATGTTGAGCAGGCCGGGCTGGTGAAGTTCGACTTCCTTGGCCTGACGACGCTGACGATTCTGAAGCGCGCTGTCGCGATGCTGCATGGCCTTGGCATCGAGGTCGATCTGGATCGTCTGCCGCTCGATGATCCGAAGACCTACGAGATGCTCCAGCGCGGCGATGCCGGCGGCGTGTTCCAGATGGAAGGCCAGGGCATGCGCGACGTGCTGCGCCAGATGCGGCCCGATCGGTTCGATGACCTGATCGCGGTGGTGGCGCTGTACCGCCCTGGCCCGATGGCGAACATCCCCGACTACTGCCGGCGCAAGCATGGCGAGAAATGGGAGGCGCCACATCCCGAGCTCGCCGATATCCTGAGCGAGACCTACGGCATCATGGTCTATCAGGAACAGGTGATGCAGATCGCCCAGAAGATGGCGGGCTACAGCCTGGGCAACGCCGACCTGCTGCGTCGCGCGATGGGCAAGAAGATCCGCTCGGAGATGGAGGCGCAGCGCGAGACCTTCGTGCAGGGCGCGATGGCGCGCGGGATTCCGCAGGCGAAGGCCACCGAGGTCTTCGAGCTGATGGCAAAGTTCGCAGACTATGGCTTCAACAAGTCGCACGCCGCCGCCTACGCGTTGGTCGCTTACCAGACCGCATGGATGAAGGCGAACCACGCCGAGGTGTTCATCGCTGCCTGTATGAGCCTGGCACTCGGCAACACTGACCGGCTCGCCGCATTGCGCGAAGAAGCGACGCGTTCAACGATCGGCATCCTGCCGCCCGACATCAACCACTCCGGCGCCGACTTCACGGTGGAGCGCACGGACAACGGCGGCCTGGCAATCCGGTATGCGCTGGCTGCGGTGAAGAAGGTCGGCTTCGCCGCCATGCAATCGCTTGTCGATGCACGTGGTGACACGGCATTCGCCGATCTCGCCGACTTCGCCACGCGCGTCGATCCGGGTCAGCTCAATCGCATGCAGCTGGAGAACCTGGTTCGCGCCGGCGCATTCGATACGCTGGAGCCGAACCGCGCGCGCCTGTTTGCGGCGGCCGAGGCGATCCTGCGGCGCGCGCAGGCGACCGCGGAAGAGAAGGAGAGCGGACAGGCCGCGCTGTTCGGTCTCGCGTCCGGTGGCGCGCGCGAGATCTTGCATCTACCGGAGACGCCGGACTGGTCGCCGATGGATCGGCTCAGCTTCGAGGCAGAGGCGATCGGCTTCCATCTCACTGCGCATCCGCTCGACAGCTATGCCAAGGCGTTGCGTCGTCTTGGCACCACGCCGTGCGCACAGGTTGAAGCCGTCGCGATGGCCGGCCTCACCCGCGTCCGCCTGGCCGGCATGGTGGTGGCGCAGAAGGAGCGGGTGACGCGTACCGGAAACCGGATGGCCTGGGTGCGGATCACCGACGCGTCCGGCTCCTGTGAAGTGACGCTGTTCGCCGAGGTGCTGTCGCGTTCGCGCGAGCTTCTGACCTATGGATCGAATGTGCTGGTCACTGCCGATCTGCGGCAGGACGGCGAGGCTCTGCGGGTCACCGCACAGGATGTCGCCTCGCTCGATAAGGCCACTGCCGACGTGGGGGCAGCGATGCGCATCTGGCTGCGCGAGACCGCATCGGTGCCCCACATCCGTGACCTGCTCGGCCGTGAGGGACGCGGCAAGGGCAGGGTGATCCTGGTGCCTCGACTTGGCACCACCCAAAGCGTCGAGATCGCTTTGCCTGGCGGCTTCAATGTCACGCCGCGCCTGGCACAGGCGCTGAAGGTCATCCCGGGTGTTGAGCAGGTGGAGGAGTTGTAGCCCGTTCATGGAGACGCCCGTTGCCATAACGTCGCTCGGCGCGTTGCGCGGTATTTGGCATGAAGGGATCGCGGCGTTTCGCGGTGTGCCTTATGCGGCGCCTCCTGTCGGCGAGTTTCGCTTTGCGTCGGCGGCGCCGGTCGCGGCCTGGACCGGATCGCGCGATGCAACCCGGCACCGACCGATCGCGCCGCAGCTTCCGTCGCGCCTGAACGTGGCGCTGGGCGACTATGTGCGGCCGCAGGACGAGGATTGCCTGACGCTCACCATCTGCACGCCGGCGCCCGACGGAGGCGCACGGCCGGTGGTGGTCTGGCTGCACGGGGGCGCGTGGATCACCGGTGCCGGTTCCCTCGACTGGTACGACGGCGCGCGCCTCGCACGTGAGGGCGATATCGTCCTCGTCGGCGTCAACTACCGGCTCGGTGCACTTGGCTGGCTCCATCGCCCGGGTATCGTCGACGCCGAGGCCGGCATGTCCGACATCATCGCAGCACTGGCCTGGGTGCGCGAGCACATCGCGGCGTTCGGCGGCGATCCTGGATGCGTCACGGTGATGGGGCAATCGGCTGGCGCGACCATGATCGGCCGGATGCTGATGCTGCCGGAGGCACGTGCGCTATTTCATCGCGCCATCATGCAGAGCGGCGGCTTCGGTCGTGGCGCCTACACCGCGGCGATGGCGACCGAGCGCGCGGACCAGTTGCTGCGACTGCTCAACATCGATCCGCAATCGGCCGATGCGCCAGCGCTGCTGCGTGCGGTTGAGGTGCCGCGCCTGTTGTCGGCGCAGGGCGAACTGGCGCGGCTCAATGCGCGCTTCGCCGAGACCACGACGATGTTCATGCCGGTGCTGCCGTCGGCAATGTCGGACGCGGAGATGCTCGGCGCGATCGCCGCTGGCGCGGATGGCAAGGCAGTGCTGATCGGCGCAACCGCGGACGAGGTGCATGCGTTCTTCGCCGCCAATCCTGCGATGCAGAACCCGCCGAACGATGCGGTGATTGCGCGTTTTGGCACTGCGGATGCGTTGGCACGGTATCGCGGCCGGCGGCCTGGCGGGAGCGCCATGGACCTGCTCGCCGATCTCGGCACCGACGAAATCTTTTTGCTACCGGCGGTGCAGCTTGCCGCGGCGATCGCGCGGCGAGGCGGCAGCGCTTATGCTTATGTGTTCTGCTGGGCGCCGCCGGGCTCGCACTTCGGGTCGTGTCATTGCATCGACCTGCCGTTTGTCTTCGGCACATTCACGGCCTGGTCGGATGCGCCGATGCTGGCGCGCGGCGACGCGGGGCAGATGGCGGCATTGTCGGCGGTGATGCGTCGCGGCTGGATCGAATTCATTCGCAACGGCGACCCGGCGCACGAAGCGATGCCCGCCTGGCCGCGGCATGATGTTGTTCGCCGGCAGACGATGCGTCTTGGCAGCCGGGTCGGGGTTGTGGGTGACCCGGCAGGGCTACTTGCTAATCCTGGGTGAATTCACCCGACTTGCCGCCCGCCTTGTGGGTCACGCGCAACGCCTCGATGCGCATGCCGCGATCCACCGATTTGCACATGTCGTACACGGTGAGCGCGGCCACCGACGCTGCGGTCAGCGCCTCCATCTCCACACCGGTCCGTCCCGATGTGCGCACCGTGGCCGCTATCTCCACCGCGCCCTCGACCACGGCCAGTTCCAGCGACACCGCGCTGATCGGCAGGGGATGGCAGAGAGGTATCAGCTCCGACGTGCGCTTGGCCGCCATGATGCCGGCGATGCGTGCGACTCCCAGCACGTCGCCCTTCTTCGCTCCGCCGCTGCGGATCAGGGTCGCCGTCGCCGGCTGCATCACGACGCGGGCACGAGCCGTGGCGGTGCGCTCGGTGACCGGTTTGGCGCCGACATCCACCATCGCCGCCTGGCCGCGCGCGTCGAAGTGCGAGAACTCCTCGCTCATGCGGCGCCTGTCAGCAGCGCGCGCGTGGCCGCAGTCACGTCCGCCTGGCGCATCAGGCTCTCGCCCACGAGGAAGCATTGCGCTCCCGCCGCGGCAAGGCGGCGCAGATCCGCGTGGGTGCGGATGCCGCTCTCAGCAATCAGGAAGCGGTCGGGTGGCACCATCGGCGCAAGCTGATCCGTCGTGGCGAGATCGGTCGTCAATGTCTTGAGATTGCGATTGTTTATGCCGAATAGCGACGTCTCAAGCCCAAGCGCCCGTTCGATCTCGCGAGCATCGTGCACCTCGGCCAGCACGTCCATGTCCAAAGCGCGCGCCAGCCCCTCCAATTCGCGCGCCTCGGCGTCGGTCAGTGCCGCGAGGATCAGCAGGATGCAGTCGGCGCCCATCGCGCGGCTCTCATAGACCTGCCAGGGATCGAGAATGAAATCCTTGCGCAGCACCGGCAGATCAACCGCGCCGCGCGCGGCCACCAGATGTTCGCGGCTGCCCTGGAAATGCGGCGCATTGGTCAGCACCGAGAGGCACGCCGCGCCGCCGTCTCGATAGGCGCGGGCCAACTCAGACGGATCGAACTGCTCCCTGATCAGGCCGCCCGATGGCGATGCCTTCTTGATCTCCGCGACCAGGCCAAAGCGTCCTTTCGCGACCGCCTCTTTCAGCGCCGAGCCGAAACCGCGTGGCGGATCGTGGCGCGCGGCGATCTCGGACCGCAGCGCTTCCAGGCCGGCCTTTGTCTTGGCTTGTGCCACAGCCGCGCGCGTGTCGGAGCAGATGCGGGCCAGCACGTCAGAAGGGGGGATGTTCGCCGTGTCAGACATCAGGTCCTTCAGTGCGCCGCTGTCTCACGCCGCAGCGTTTCCAGGGCAGCGAGCGCGGCACCGGAACTGATCGAGCGGCTGGCCAGCGCGGCGCCCTCGCGGAGATCGCTGGCACGCGCCGCGACGATAAGCGCGGCAGCGGAATTCAGCACCACCGTGTCGCGATATGGGCCAGTCGCACCCTGAAGCAATGCCTGTAGTGTCGCAGCGTTCAGCGCGGCATCGCCACCACGGATCGCCTCGACGGGCGCGCGTGCAAGTCCGGCGTCCTCCGGACTGACAGTGAACCGACGCAGGCTGCCATTCTGCCAGGCGGTCACCTGATTTTCTCCGGCGACCGTAAGCTCATCCAATCCCTGGCCGTGCACGAGCCATGCCGTCTCGGTGCCGAGTTGGCCGAGTGTCTCTGCCATTGGGGCGGCCCATTCAGGAGCGAACACACCGGTGAGCTGCCGCCGCACCCGAGCCGGATTGGCCAACGGGCCTAGCAGGTTGAAGATCGTCCGTGTCCCAAGCTCTACCCGTGGCCCTGCGGCGTGACGCATTGATGGATGATGGCGTGGCGCGAACAGGAAGGCGCAATTCGCCGCGCGCAGGATGTCCGGCAGGCGCTCCAACGGCACATCAACGTTCACGCCGAGTGCGGCGAGCACGTCGGCCCCGCCGGTACGTGATGAGAGGGCGCGGTTGCCGTGCTTGGCCACCGGCACGTCGCAGCCTGCCACAACAAACGTCACCGCCGTCGAGACGTTCAGCGTGCCGGCCGCATCCCCGCCGGTGCCGCAGACATCGATGGCATCCGACGGTGCGGCGACCGCGGTCATCCGCGCGCGCATGGCGCGCACCGCACCGGTGATTTCCGGCACCGTTTCGCCGCGCACCCGCATCGCCATGAGCAGCGCGCCTATCTGCGCCGGCGTCGCCTCGCCCGACATGATGATGTCGAAAGCCGCCTCGGCGTCTGCGTCTGTGAGTGTATCCCCGGCCGCAAGGCGAGCCAGGAACGGCTTGAGATTGTTGGACACCTTGCGATCAGGCCGCGCGTGCCGGAGCGTTCGTGCCGCGGGCTATTGCCAGAAAGTTTGCCAGCAGTTCATGGCCGTGCTCGCTGGCAATGCTTTCCGGATGGAACTGCACGCCGAATACCGGCAGCGAACGATGCCGCATGCCCATCAGCAGTCCGTCCTCGGTCCAGGCGGTCGGCACCAACACCTCGGGCAGCGTGCCGCGGTCAACGATGAGACTGTGGTAGCGCGTGGCAGAGAACGGCGACGGCAAGCCTTCCAGGATGTCGGTGCCGGCGTGGAAGATGCGGCTGACCTTGCCGTGCATCGGCACAGGCGCGCGCACCACGTGTCCACCGAACGCCTGGCCGATCGCCTGTTGGCCCAGACACACCCCGAGAATGGGGACCTTGCCGGCCGCCGCGGCGATCAGGTCCAGGCAGATGCCTGCCTCGTTCGGCGTGCACGGGCCGGGGGATAGCACGATCGCCTCGGGGTCTCGCGACAGGGCATCAGCTACGCTGATCTTGTCGTTCCGCCAGACCTCGCAGCGCCCGCCAACATCGCCCAGGAAGTGGAACAGGTTGAAGGTGAATGAGTTGTAGTTGTCGATGAGCAGAATCATCAAGGCGCATCCTCACGGGCGAGGGAGTGTGGCGTGCCCGCGTTCGGGTCTCAAGTCCCTCAGGTCGCCTCGTGTTTCAACGTCATCCCGTTGTCAGCCGGTGGCGTATCGGCCGGCTGCCTGTGACGAGCGCAGTCGATCGACGCTCCAGGCGCCGCCTCCCGCCACGAAGAAGTAGAAGAAGATGAGACTATAGAGGATAGCTGCATCGCCGCCGTTCAACATGGGGTATAGGCCGCGTGGCGCGTGCGCCATGAAATAGGCGATCGCCATCTCGCCCGACATGATGAATGCCGCTGCTCGGGTGAACAGACCGATCGCAATGAGGAACCCGCCTGCGGCTTCAATGATCCCGGCGAACCAGAGGAGGTGGAACGCTGCCGGCTGACTTGGCACAGGCGGGAAGCCGATGAGCTTGCTCAGACCGTGCTCCATGAACATGAGGCCCACGATGATCCGGATGATGCTGAGAATGCGCGGCTCCCACTCGGCCGCGAGCCCGGTGGTGTCGGACATGAAGCGAGCCTCCATTGATGCTGTGGAAGCCAATGTTCCGGCTGAATGTCTTTTGACAACCACAGATAGCAGCAATTTGATCGGGTTGCAGCACGACGATCGCAAATTCGCGACCAATGCGATCGCCCCTGATGGGCGGCTTCGCGGCTGTTGAGGTGCCCGCCCTGGCGTGTTACAAAACCGTAATGTCAGGTCCTGCTGAGGAGCGCGCAAGAAAGCTCAGTTCTTGGAGCAACCGGAGTGGTGCTTGCCGTGATCGTGATGTGGCAGTGGTCAGGCAAGTTGCGTCAACGTGTGACCAATAACACAGCAGTCCGTCCGTGCGCGCGTCAGTGTATCGCGCGGAGGCTGTGACGGATATGAACCGAAGTCGGCGCGTTGTTGGACGAAGCTGCTTTCGGGCTGGAGAACTGACATGGCGTCACGGACCAGCGATTCTTTTGCCTGTCCTGTTCTTCGCCATATCCATCGTATGCTGGAAGGCAGTCATCACCGACACCGCTGTGGCGGTGGCGAATCAGGTCGACTATGAAGACGCAGCGCTTTGCACCAAATTTGGCTTTGCCGCCGGCACAAAGGAGCACGCTGCCTGCAAGCTGGATCTGCTCGATCTGCGGCACGGCCACGAGCAACTGATAGCCGCCACCTCAGATCCCTGACCTGTAAAGAGGTGGATGGCCGGAGTCGAAACTTAGCCTGGAGCGTTGCCGCCTGACTTGCCGGCCGCGAACCTAACTGCCTCCTCCGCGGCGCGCATCAGCGCACGCGCCTTCTGCCGGCACTCTTCGTGTTCGAACTCGGCCTCCGAGTCCGCGACGATCCCGGCACCCGCCTGCACATACATGACACCGTCCTTCACCAGTGCCGTGCGCAGGCCGATACAGGTGTCCATCGTGCCGTTGGCAGCGAAATAGCCGATGCAGCCGGCGTAGATGCTGCGCCGATCCGGTTCGAGCTCATCGATGATCTCCATCGCCCTCACTTTTGGCGCGCCTGACAGCGTGCCGGCGGGGAACCCGCCCACCAGGGCATCCAACGCGTCGAGCCCGTCGCGCAGCTTCCCGTCCACATTGGACGAGATGTGCATGACGTGGCTGAAGCGCTCGATGACGAAGCTCTCGGTCACCCTGACGGAGCCCAGCTCCGCCACCCGCCCCACATCATTGCGCCCGAGATCGAGCAGCATGAGGTGCTCGGCGCGCTCCTTCGGATCGGACAGCAGCTCCGCTTCCAGCGCCTGGTCCTCCTCGTAGGTCGTCCCGCGCCGGCGCGTTCCGGCGAGCGGGCGGATCGTCACCGTGCCGTCGCGCAGGCGCACCAACACCTCCGGGCTTGAGCCCACCACGGCAAACCCACCGAAATCGAGGAAGAACAAAAACGGCGCCGGATTGATGCGCCGCAAGGCCCGGTACAGCGAGAACGGTGGCAGCACGAACGGCACCGAGAACCGCTGGCTGATCACGATCTGAAACGCGTCGCCGGCCGCGATGTAGTCCTTGCACCGATCCACCGCTGCCAGGAAATCCGGCTTGGTGAAATTGGATGCCGGCGCCGGCGGATCGGGCAGCATCACCGGCGGCGGCGGATGTGGCAACGGCCGGTCAAGCGCCGCCTCCGCCTCCGCGAGCCGCTTCTGGGCGTGATCCCAGGCAGCTTCCGCCGAGATGTCGGCCTGCGGATAGACCGGCGCCGCCAATGTCAGCTCGTCATTCACGTTGTCGAAGATCGCGAACAATGTCGGCCGCATCATCAGACCTTCCGGCACACCGATCACGTCGCGCGTGGTTGCCGGCAGCCGTTCCATCAGCCGCACCATGTCGTAGCCGAGATAGCCGACCAGCCCGCCCGCCATCGGTGGCAGATTGGCCGGCACCTCGAGGCGCGTCTCCGCGATCGTGGCGCGCAGGCTGTCGAGTGCCGGCCGCGCATCGGCGATGAAGGCGTGCGGCGCCGACTGCGCATAGCGGTTGATCTCGGCGCGACCATCACGGCAGCGCCAGATCAGATCCGGTTCCATCCCGATGATCGAATAGCGTCCCCGCGCCGCGCCACCTTCCACGCTTTCCAGCAGGAACGAGTTCGGCCGGCCATGCGCCAGCTTCAGGAATGCCGCGACCGGCGTCTCCAGATCGGCCACGCCGCGCCGCCACACCAGCGTGCCGCGCCCCGCATCATAGGCGGCACGAAAGCTGGCGAAGCCAGGCGGGACCGAGACGTTCATTGCTGCTGACCACTGACGTTGTCGAGGGCGGATTGATTGATGCGCGGCTGCGCACGCTCGCGCAACGCATCAGCGAATACACTGGCGAGATCGCTGCCGATCGACCGCGAAACCGCCTGGCGCACCTGCGAATAGCCGGCCGGATCGGCCTTTGGATCAGCCTGGATGATTTCGGCCGGCACCGCGACGACAAATCCGTCGCTCGTTTCCACCATCGTCGGCTCGCCCTGCTTCAGCGCGAACAGTGGCCCTGCAAGCTGCTGTGGCATCCCCTCGGCCGCGGCGCCGGGGCCGACCAGCGGTGTGCGCCGCATCGTCACGCCGGCGACCGCCGCCGCGTCCGCCAGCGACTGGCCGCCCTTGACTGCGGCCAGCAGCTTCGCGGCTGCCGCTTCCTGCGTGTGGCGCTGTGCATCATGCGTCCAGTCCGCCGTCACCTGCTCCTTGACTGCATCAAACGGCTTCACCGAGGGCGGTGTCGCATCCTCGACACTGAGCGCGTAATACGAGGAGCCGCCGGTCGACGGCGTCGGCACCTCGACCAGCCGCGGCGGATCGCCTTTCTGCGTGTCGAAAGCCGCCTTGATCAGCGCGGCCTTCAACTCGGCAGGGCCGGGGATCGGTGCCGGCGTGCCATCCGCTGTGTTCCCCGCGGCATCCAGCGTGCCCAGGACGCCGGCCAGGCCGAGATCGCTCGGCATTTCGTCGAGGCTGGCACCACTGCCCAGCACGTTGTCTACCTTGTTGGCCCGGTCGTAAATCATGTCCGCCGCCTTGGCGGCGAGCACGTCATTGCGCAGCGCGTCCTTCACCGAGTCGAAAGTGCGTTCGCTCCCCGGCGTCACCTTGGTGACCTTCACTACGTGCCAGGTGCCCGTACCCTTGACCGGGTCGGTCACCGTGTCGGGTGCGGCCGCGAACACTGTGCGCGCGAGGTCGGCATCGGGAAATTGCCGCTCCGTCGCATCGTCGAGTGCGATCGCCGAGCCGCCGGCGTCCTGTGCCGCCTTCTGCATCGCCGCCCAGTCCGCACCACCCCGCCATGTGTCGGCGAGCGCCCTGGCCTTCGCTTCGTCTGCCACCGAGATCACTTCGGCAGACCGTTGCGCCGGCTTCACATACTCAGCCTTGTGCTGCTGATAGGCCGCCTGAAGATCGGCGTCGGTGATCGTGATGTCCTTCGCCAGTGTCTGTGGCGACAGAACGATCGCCTTGATCCTGCGAAATTCCGGCGCCGAGTACTGGTCCGGGTGGTTGTCGTACCACCGCTGCAGGTCGGCTTCGGTCGGCGTGGGCGGTGCGGGCGCAGCGGCGACGGGGAGCTCCACCATGTCGGCCGAGCGCTTCTCAAATTGACTCTCGAACAGCGGATGCAGCAGCACGTCCGGCGTTGCCGCCCCGGCGCTGACGGCACCAAGCAACTGCTGCTGCGCCAGGTCGCCCCGCACCATGTCGAGGAAGCGAGGCTCGGTCAGGCCGTTGTTTCTCAGCACCGCCTCAAAGGTTTGCTGGTCGAATTGGCCGTTGGGGCCGTGAAATGCCGGCATGGCGAACACCGTCTGGCGCACCGCCTGGTCCGGCGTGAGGATCCGCAGGCGCTGCAATTCCTGGTTCAGCGCAGCCTGGGCGATCAGGCGTTGCAGCGCCTCGTTCGCGACGCTGCTGCGCATTTCCGGGCTCGGCTCCTGGCCTGCCGGCAGATTTCGCGTCTCCTGCGCCATCTCGCGCTGATAGGCGTCCTGAAGCTGCACGCCTTCGATCGTCTGGCTGCCGACCTTGGCGACCCAGGTGGGATTGGCGCCAATCATCCGCACCACGTCGCCGACACCCCATGAGATGAAGGCGAACACCATGATCAGGAAGAACCCGCGTACCACCCAGGTCTCAAGATAGCGGCGGAAGGCGGTAATCATGCGACAGGCCTCTGCGGCGATCGGGGCGCAGCATATACGAGCCGAAGCAGGGCTTTGCCAGCTTCCAGCCTTTGAGCTACCAGCGGCACACAAGGCCAGGGAGGGACGCGTGATGCGGCAGTTGATCGCCGGCAACTGGAAAATGCACATGCTGCGCGGGCCGGCAACTGAACTGGCGACCGCCGTTCACGCTGGCGCTCAGGGCCTGGCATGCGATCTGCTGATGTGCCCGCCATTCACGGCCGTCGAGCCGGTCGCCTGCGTCCTGGCGGGATCGGCCGTCGCGGTCGGCGGCCAGGACTGCCACGCCAAGGGACAGGGCGCGCATACCGGCGATGTCTCCGCCGCCATGCTGCGTGACGCCGGCGCGACCTGGGTCATCCTCGGCCATTCCGAGCGTCGTCAGAATCACGGCGAGACTGACGAGCTGGTCCGCGAGAAAGTGCTGGCAGCGGTGGATGCTGGTCTTATGCCGATCGTCTGCGTCGGCGAGACGGAGGACCAGCGGAGCTCCGGTCAGGAGACGGAGGTCGTCGGCTGGCAGATCGCCGGCAGTCTGCCAAAGCCCTTCGCCGGCGTGGTGGCCTACGAACCGTGCTGGGCGATCGGCACCGGCAAGACGGCCACCGAGCAGGATGTCGCCACGATGCACGCCTTCATCCGTGAGGAGCTGGTGCGCCAGTTCGGCAACCCGGGGGCAGGAATCCGCATTCTGTATGGTGGGTCCATGCGGCCGGCGAATGCCGGCTCGCTGCTCGCCGTGCCGCATGTCGGCGGGGGCCTGATCGGCGGGGCGAGCCTGAACGCGGAAGATTTCCTGGCGATCGCCCGCGCCGCGCAAACCACATAAAATCGCCTGGAATCGTGAGGGAACGGCCTTTGACGGAGCCTAACCAGGACGCGGCATTTGAGGGTTTGATCCGCTACATCCAGGAAAGCCGCGGCGTCGATTTCCGCGGCTACAAGCGGACCAGCCTGCATCGGCGCATCTCGCTGCGGATGGAGCACCTGCACGTTGACAGCTTTGCCGATTATCACGCCTTCCTGGAGGCGCATCCGCAGGAGTTCGTCGATCTGCTGAATACCGTGCTGATCAATGTGACCTCGTTCTTCCGCGATCCGGACGCATGGGACGCTTTGAAGGCGGAGATACTGCCTCAGCTCATCGCGCCCGAGCGCAACCGCGACCAATTGCGTGTGTGGAGCGTGGGCTGCGCATCGGGAGAGGAGCCATATTCTCTGGCCATGCTGCTTTGCGAGCTGATGGGGCCAACAGCCTTTGCCCGGCGCGTCAAGATCTACGCGACCGACCTCGATGAAGCCGCCCTCAATACGGCGCGCCACGCCACCTACCTGCCGCGTGATGTGGAAAACCTGCCGGCGCCACTGCTGCAAAAGTATTTCGAGCGCACCAACAATCATTACATCGTCACTCGCGATGTGCGCAAGGCGGTGATATTTGGCCGCCATAACGTCGTGGCGGATGCGCCGATCTCGCGAGTGGACCTGCTGGTTTGCCGCAACCTGCTCATCTACCTGGAGACGGACACCCAGAATCTTGTCCTGCCGCGCCTGCACTACGCTCTGGTGGATGACGGCTGCCTCTTCCTCGGCAAAGCGGAGACGCAGCTTGGGCGATCGAAGCTGTTCCAGCCGATCGACATGAAGAACCGGCTGTTCCGCAAGGTGCCGCAACTGTGGCGTCGCTCGGGTACGGGTGGCGTGCAGCTGGGTAACGACCCACCTCCCAAGCCGGGATCACCATCAGTGCAAACGCAACTGCTGCAGGCGATTGTCGACCACTCTTCCTCAGCATATCTGGGCATCGACAACGAGGATGTGCTGACGTTTGCCAGTGCCGCCGCACGACGGCTCTTGGAAGTGGGCGACAGCGACGTCGGTCGTCCATTCCAGGACCTGTCCGTCTCATATCGGCCGATCGAGTTGCGCAGCCAGATCGACGAGGTGCGTCGGCAGATGCGGCCGATCCGAATTGAGCATCAGGAATATCACCGTCCGCCCGCCGATCCCATACGTCTCACCATCGAGCTGGCGCCGCTGATGGCGCGTGACGGCGGGTCGTTTACAATCCTGCTCACCTTCTCCGACACAACGCGCACTTTTACGTTGCAGCAGGAGCTGGAGGCCGCGCAGGAAAGTCTGGAGACGACGATCGAGGAACTGCAGTCGGCGAACGAGGAACTGGAAACCACCAACGAGGAACTGCAGTCCACCAACGAGGAACTGGAAACCACCAACGAGGAACTGCAATCGACCAACGAGGAACTGGAAACCACCAACGAGGAACTGCGCTCGGCCAATGAAGAGCTGGAGACAACCAACGACGAGCTGCGTCGGCATTCCGACGAGTTCGCTGACTACCGTCTTCACACCGAGGCGGTTCTCCGCAGCCTCGATGCCGGCGTGGTTGTGGTGAATACCGACCTGAAGGTGCGCTCCTGGAATCGTTGGAGCGAAAATATTTGGGGATTGCGCGAGGAAGAGGTGATCGATGAGCCGTTCGGCGCGCTGGACATAGGGCTGCCGGTGCAACAGGTCGAGCCGGCGCTCAGACAAGCAATACGCGACGGGGCAGCGAGTGAGACGACGCTGAATGCGTTGGATCGGCGTGGCCGCAAAATGAAGTGCCGGGTTCGGATCTCACCATTGCTGTATGATGACCGCACAGCACAGGGTGCCGTGATTGTGGTTGAAGATCTCTCCGCCGTAGCGACAGGTTGATCGCAGTCACGTTGCGGCTGGATCACAACCTGGGCCAGGTGATCCGGCCAACGCGCTTCCTGGTCGACCTGATCGAGGTACGCATGATGCGTCGGCCACCGAGCCAGACTTCCTGTAACGGAGCGTCGTCGTCCCACTGATCCGAGGCCCTGATCGCCTCGTCATCATTTGTGCACTCAACGGCCTTGGTGGCCGTGACATGCCCCGCGATATTGAACTGATAAATTCGATACCGCGCCATCGTCCCTCCCCTGGGGTCTCGCCGCCAGGAAGAGGGCGATGTCCCTCAACCGCCGGTTCTTGACGCAAGTACCTTCCGACAGTCATTCGAAGGTTGCCGTCGCACAAGTGTGGAGTCAACGCGCAACCCACACGTGTGCTCACGTCCATGCAGACGAAATCAGCAACCGTCAGGTCGATAGCTTGCGCAAATTGGCGATGGCCTCGCCGATCACCTTGGCGGCATGCGCGGACTCGTCCGCCCCGGCGCGCCAACGTGCGGCCGCATGCGGCATCGCCTGCGCTTCGGACTTCTCCTGCATGCGGCGGAACAGCACCACCCTTTCGCGGTGCATGCGCAGCGCACTTTCCATGGCGCGCTCCAGTTCCTCGTTCTGCGCCGCCGACAATGCCTCCGCGCTGAATGCATGGCCAATCTGGCAGCGGAAGCGCGTCGATCCTTCGTCAAGCACCTCGTTCAGGACCCCACCACATTGCGGGCAACTCAGGTGGGACGGGCGACCTAGTTGAATGGGCTCGCGCACCATGGATGAGGTCTCCTGTGCGGCAATGCCTGTTTCAACGATGAGGTGGTCCGGGATGGGCGGCGTCGCGCCTGGCGGCTCACGGACCAGACGATCCAGCAGGCTCGGCAACTCGGCTGCCGCTACGCAATGGTCCACGTTATCGTGCGTCAGCGCATTGCGTGGCATCTCCGGCCAAATCGCGTCGTCCGGGTCCTGCACGACACAAATGCCGCCGCACGCCTTGATCGCACTCAGCCCCGCGCAGCCGTCATCGAGGAGTCCGCTCAAGACCACGCCGATCACGCGTGACTGATAGGTCACCGCGGCAGAGCGGAACAATGGATCTATCGCGGGACGGGTTCGGTTCTCGTGCGGCCCGCGTCGCAACGTGACATGGCCCGCTCGCAACAGCATGTGCGAGTTTGGCGGAGCGACGTAAATGGTGCCCGGGCGGATCGCTTCGTCGTTCGTGGGATGCCGTGCTGGCAACTTTCCGGCTCGGCTGAGCAGCTCCGGCAGGACACTGCGTGAAGTCGGACTGATATGAACAACGACAAAAACAGCGGCCGGAAAATCTGACGGAAGTCCCTCGCAGATTCGCTTCAGAGCCTCGACCCCGCCGGCGGAACCGCCGATCACGACGATGTCATGGCCTGCCATCTCAGTTCCGCACCGGGAACGTCCTTACCATCACGGGAACGTGCAATCCTTGGTTGCAATCATGCTTTGCAATCTGGCTACGAACCGCCACCCTCCCAAACGAGAGGTATATGGGATATGGATCGGCCTGACAGCCCAGAAAAGGCACTCCGCGGCGAGATCGCGCGACTGGGACAGGAACTCGAGCAGACGCATGTCGCTTTGGAAGACGCGCACGCGGAAATTGCAGCGCTGATTGGCGAATTGGACGGGCTTCGGAGCCAGACGGAAAGGCTCGTCCGACAACATTCTTCAGAGTTGGCCCGGCTGGTCACTGATGCGCTGCGCCACAAGAGTGCGACGGGGGAGCTGCGGGCGGCGCTGGAAGAAGCGTCTGTGCTCGCCGAAGAACTTCAGGTGGCCAATGAGGAGTTGCACTCCGCCAATGAGGCCCTGGATCAGCGGGTAGCCGAACGAACCGCGGAACTTGGTCAGGCAAACGCCGAACTGGAACTCGTCAACGCCGATCTGCATCGTCGGGTCGAGGTCGAGACCGCAGCACGCGTCAAGGCGCAGGCCGAACTATTCCAGATGCAGAAGTTGGAGGCGATCGGCCAGCTTACCGGCGGGATTGCGCACGACTTCAACAATCTGCTCATGGTGATCATCAATGGGCTGCAGGTCCTTGCCCAATCGGGCGACGTGCGGTTGCGCGAAAGGGCGCTGCGACGGACCCAGGAGGCATCCTGGCGCGCATCTGAACTGACCCGCCGGCTGCTGGCGTTCGCCCGTCGGCAGGCGCTGCATCCGGAGCGCGTCGATCTGCCGGAGCATGTCGAGGGCATGCGCGAACTGCTCGGTCAGGGCGTGCGGGAGAACATTCAGCTCAACATCGATGTCGCCCTGGACGTCTGGCCGCTCGAGGCTGACTTCGGTGCCCTGGAGCTTGCGCTGCTCAACCTCGCGGTGAACGCCCGTGACGCCATGCCCGACGGCGGGAAACTGACGATTGCGGCACGCAATATTCTCGTGGATGCAGTTGTAGCAGTGCAACATGCGGTTGCGCCAGGCGACTACGTCGAGATCGCCGTCGAGGATACCGGCGCTGGAATGGCGCCAGAAACTCTGGAAAAGGTCTTCGAGCCATTTTTCACGACCAAGAGCGCCGGCAGAGGCACCGGCCTCGGTCTTGCTCAGGTTTACGGGTTTGCCCAGCAGTCCAAAGGCACAGCCTGGGTGGAGAGCCGGCTCGGCGAAGGAACCAAGGTACGGGTGCTGTTGCCTCGGTCGCGACGCGAGATCCGGCGGGAACCGGCGCGACTGGATCTGGTCTCGAATGCTCAGCCGCGCGGCGACCTGCGCGTCCTGGTGGTCGAGGACGAACCGGCAGTCGCCGACGCCGTGTTGGACATGCTGATGGAGCTTGGTCACCGTGGCACATGCGTCGCCACGATCGCCTCGGCGCTGGCTCTTCTGGCCGACGCGAAACAGCCTGATCTTGTGCTGTCCGACGTGCTGTTGCCAGGCGGCGGCAGCGGCCTCGATCTGGCCAGGGAAATGCGACAACGGCATCTGAGTGTCCCAATCATCCTGACCAGCGGCTACGGCGGGGCGATGACGCAGCGCCTTTCCACGATGAACCTGCCGTTCCTGCGCAAGCCTTATCAGATGGAGACGTTGCGACAGGCGATCGACACCGCACTTCAATCGCCGACGCCGGAGCGGCGATTGTCGAATGCCGCGGTGCGGGGATAGAACCCTCCGCCTGAGGGAGCCTGGCCAGTGACCACCGTCCTGCTTATCATCCACCTGTTCGTCACGCTCGCCCTGATCGGCGTCGTGCTGATCCAGCGCAGCGAAGGCGGCGGGCTGGGGATCGGCAGCTCACAGGGCATGGGCGCGTTCATGTCCGGCCGCGGCACCGCCAACCTGCTGACCCGCACGACCGCGATCCTGGCCACGGCGTTTATGGTGCTGTCGCTGGCCTTGGCGCTGCTCAATCACGGCACGACCGGTGTCGGTGGCTCCCTGCTGGCGAACCCGCCTGCCTCTTCCCCCGCGCCGGCCACCCAGGCCCCCGCGCCCCCGCCCGCCGCGCCGAAGGGTCCCAGCGTTCCGAACAACTAACCGGTTTCCCCTCGCCTCGCGGGAGGGGGCAAGGGGAGGGGGAGCCCTCCACCTTAAGCATGCGTGATGCCGCATGAACGGGCTTCCCGTCGCCCGATTCGGGTTCGTATACTGGCGGCCCATGACCCGGTACGTCTTCATCACCGGCGGCGTGGTGTCGTCCCTCGGCAAAGGAATTGCCTCCGCATCCCTCGGCGCTCTGCTGCAGGCTCGCGGATTCACCGTGCGGCTGCGCAAGCTGGACCCGTATCTGAATGTCGATCCTGGCACGATGAGCCCGTACCAGCACGGCGAGGTCTACGTCACCGATGACGGCGCCGAGACCGACCTCGACCTGGGCCACTACGAGCGCTTCACCGGCGTGCCGGCCAACCGCTTCGACAACGCCACCACCGGACGCATCTACTCGGAGGTCATCGCCAAGGAGCGCCACGGCGACTACCTGGGCGCCACAGTGCAGGTGATCCCGCACATCACCGACGCGATCAAGGAAGCGATTGTGCGTGACACCGCCGGCTTCGACTTCGTGCTGGTGGAGATCGGCGGCACGGTCGGCGATATCGAAAGCCTGCCGTTCCTGGAGGCGATCCGTCAGCTCGGCAACGAGCTGGGCCCCGAACGCGCGATGTTCGTGCACCTGACGCTGGTGCCGTTCATCCCGTCGGCCGGCGAGCTGAAGACGAAGCCCACGCAGCACTCGGTGAAGGAACTGCTGAACGTCGGCATCCAGCCGCAGATGCTGCTCTGCCGTTGCGATCGCCCCATCCCCGAAAACGAGCGCCGCAAGATCGCGCTGTTCTGCAACGTGCGGCCGCGGTCGGTGATCGCGGCGCTTGACGTCGATACGATCTATGCGGTGCCGATCAGCTATCACGCAGAGGGCATGGATCGCGAAGTGCTGCGGCATTTCAATCTGCCCGCCGACGATGAGCTCGATCTGTCGCGCTGGCAGGAGATTGTCGAAGCGGTCCGCGCGCCGGAGGGCGAGGTGCGCATCGCGGTGGTCGGCAAATACACAAACCTGCTGGACAGCTACAAGTCGCTGGCCGAGGCGCTGGCGCATGGCGGAATCGCCAACCGCGTGAAGGTGCAGCTCGATTGGGTGGACAGCCAGATCTTCGAGCATGATGATGCGGTGCATCGTCTGGAGGACTGTCACGGCATCCTGGTTCCGGGCGGCTTTGGCGAGCGCGGCACGCCGGGCAAGATCGAGGCGGTGCAATTCGCACGCGAGAAGAGCGTGCCGTTCTTCGGCATCTGCTTCGGCATGCAGATGGCGGTTATCGAGGCCGCGCGAAACCTGGGCGGCCTGCCCTGCGCGTCATCGACGGAATTCGGGCCGTGCGACGAACCCGTGGTCGGCCTGCTCACCGAATGGGCGCGCGGCAACGATTTGGAGCGGCGTATCGAAGGTGGCGATCTTGGCGGTACGATGCGACTGGGCGCATATCCAGCTGTGGTGAGCGCCGGATCGCTCGTGTCGGCGCTCTATGGCGGTGCGACGCGGATCGAGGAGCGGCATCGTCATCGCTACGAGGTGAACGTGCACTACAAGGAGTGCCTGGAACGAACCGGCATGCGGTTCTGCGGCATGTCGCCCGATGGCGTGCTGCCGGAGATCATCGAATTGCCTGATCATCCATGGTTTGTCGGCGTGCAATATCACCCAGAGCTGAAGTCGAAGCCGTTCGATCCGCATCCGCTGTTCGCTGGTTTTATCGCGGCGGCGGTACGGCAGGCGCGGCTGGTGTAGGCTGCTGTCAGGTCAAATGGAATGCCAGCTTGGGAGAACGCAGTGATCCACCCACGTGTCTTGCTACCGTTGCTCATCGCAACCTTTCTCGCGCAGCCGGCACTTGCGCAGATCAACCCGTTTCGGAACAGCAGCAGCACGCCGCTCAACTCCGCCGATATCTCGGCGCTTTCCGACGCAACGAATCGTCTGCTGGATAAGCCGCACCTCGCGAGTGGCAATACCGAGACCTGGACCAACCCCGCATCAGGAGCGAGCGGCACCGTGACCGCTGGCAACCCAACGCACCGCAAGGGATTGGCCTGCCGTATCATGCGCTATGAGGTCACCGTGCCCGGCCCGCGGCCGGAACGTGCCGCAACGCTCACCTGGTGCAAGACGAAGGATGGCTGGAAGATAGGCTGATCGCGCCGTCAGCGACAGAGCTCATTCACATGGGCGACAACGCCGAAGCGATCCACCTGCTGGCACCGAGCGGTCGATAGCATTGTGGATTGTTGTAGTGGAATGTCCGAACCTGCACATCCCACTCGTCCTGCTCGGCCTCGGGACTACATGCTGACACCGCCTGGAACGATTTTGCCTTCATGCAGTCCGGGACCTGATCAGCCTGAGCGGTCGGGCTTCCCAGATAGTACCTCATACGGCACTCATTCAGTGCAGCGCCCTTCGACTGATCGGCACAGCCCAGGAGCAAGATCGGCAACAGGACGGCCAGCAAGCGGATCATGTCGTTCCCTCTGATGGTGATGTGCGAAGGCGGCAACCTGTCGATCGCGGTGTGGATGGGCTGCATGGTTTGAGTGTATTGCATGGATCATCGATATTGAATGGTGGACGTGATGCAGCATGTCGTACGCGTGGGGGCCTTTGCGATCGGCAACGACCTGCCGTTCGTCCTGATCGCCGGTCCGTGTCAGATCGAGTCGCGCGGGCATGCGCTTGAGGTTGCCGCCGCGTTGAGCGAAATGTCGGGCGCGACCGGCGTATCAATCATCTACAAATCGAGCTTCGACAAGGCCAACCGCACCTCGGTCGCCGCTGCGCGCGGCATCGGCATCGGTGACGGCCTCGGCATTCTCGCCGAGGTGCGCGAGACAACCGGACTGCCGACGCTCACCGACGTTCACTCACCCGAGCAATGCGTCATCGCAGCGCAAGCTGTCGATGTGCTGCAAATTCCCGCCTTCCTGTGCCGTCAGACCGATCTGCTGCTCGCGGCCGGCGAGACGGGCAAGCCGATCAACGTGAAGAAGGGCCAGTTCCTCGCCCCTTGGGACATGGCCAACGTCGCGGCGAAGATCGCCAGCACCGGCAACAACAGCATCTTGCTGTGCGAGCGCGGTGCGAGCTTTGGCTACAACACGCTGGTCAGCGATTTCCGCGCACTGCCGATCATGGCGCGCACCGGCTATCCGGTGGTGTTCGACGCGACGCATTCGGTGCAGCAGCCGGGCGGACAGGGCGCCTCGTCCGGTGGCGAGCGCGAGTTCGCCCCGGTGCTCGCGAGGGCCGCGCTGGCGGTCGGCGTCGCGGCTGTATTCATCGAGACGCATCCCGATCCGGACCGCGCACCGAGCGACGGCCCGAACATGATCCCGCTGCGCGAAATGCCAGCGCTGATCGCGCGGTTGAAGACGTTCGACGAACTGGCGAAGCGACCGTCCTGACCACGTTCAGGTTTGCTGGCGGGGACCGCGGCGGACTGGTTCGGCGCCCCAGCGGGACCCAGGATAACGCGGCAGGTCGTCGAGCACCTCGAACCACGGAAGCTGCTCGGCGGCATGCACATGGGCTTGCGGGATCAACGCCGAGGGATCGCTCAGCGTGCCGGCATAGAGATCGATGACGTCCGGCCGGCGATCCGTGCGGTAGTAGATCGGTGAGCCGCACTCGCCGCAGAAGCTGCGCCACACACCTTCAGACGATGCGAACTCTTTCGGTTGCCCACGCGTGAATTGCAACGCTGACTTGGGCACCAGCACGAAGGTCGAGACCGGCGAAGACGTTTGACGCCTGCAACTCTCGCAATGGCAATGCACGACCAGATTCGGTTCGCCGGAATATTCGTATTTGATCGCCCCGCACAGGCATCGTCCGGTGGTCATCGCGTCGTCTCCTCTCAACGTTGCTGCGCCGGCTGCGGCGTGACCGGCTGAGTTGGTGTCTGTCCGAAAGGCTGGCTCGCTCCCGACGGCGCTGATGCCGGCTGCTGCGCGCCCGCCCGCTGCGTCAGATCCCTCACACAACGAAGGCAGACCTGCCGCAGGCAATCATGGCAACGATTGTCAGGCCGGCGCCTAGAGTGGTGCGCGTATCCACGTGTCTCCCGTGTGGCATTCCCGGTGGGGTTCCAAGGGCTGCGCCGTTGGCGGGGTGCAGGGGCAGGGCCCCTGGGTTCTTGCCGGCCGCCACGGGATGCCCTAGGCGTCGGCCAAGCGCAACCAGGGAGGATCGCCATGGCCGACGCCTATATCTGCGACTTCATCCGCACACCGATCGGCCGCTATGGCGGTGTTCTCAAGGACGTCCGCACGGACGATCTGGCCGCGCATCCGATGCGCGTGCTGAAGGAGCGCAACCCGTCGGTCGATTGGGATCAGCTTGACGACGTGATCTATGGCTGTGCCAACCAGGCCGGCGAGGACAACCGCAATGTTGCGCGCATGGCGGCGCTATTGGCCGGGCTGCCCGACCATGTTTCCGGCTCCACCATCAACCGGCTGTGTGGTTCCGGTCTCGATGCGGTTGGCAGCGCTGCGCGCGCCATCCGCGCCGGTGACGCCGAACTGATGCTTGCCGGTGGCGTCGAGAGCATGACGCGCGCTCCGTTCGTTATGGGCAAGGCGACTGAAGCCTTCTCCCGCTCGGCCGAGGTGTACGACACCACCATAGGCTGGCGCTTTGTCAATCCGCTGATGAAGGCGCAGTACGGCGTGGACGCCATGCCGGAGACGGCCGAGAATGTCGCCGAGGACTTCCAGGTCACTCGCGTTGACCAGGACGCCTTTGCATATCGCTCGCAGATGCGCGCCAAGGCTGCTCAGGACAGCGGCTTTTTCGCGCGCGAGATTGCGCCGGTGGAAATCGCCGGCCGCAAAGGCACGGTGACAGTTGATCGCGACGAGCATCCGCGCGGCGACACGACGCTGGAGGGTCTGGCGAAGCTGCGGGCGCCGTTCCGGAAGCAGGGCGGCACAGTTACCGCCGGCAATGCGTCGGGCGTGAATGATGGGGCGGCGGCGCTGATCATCGCGTCGGAGCAGGCGGCGAAGCGGCACGGCCTGACGCCGCGGGCACGTGTGGTGGCAATGGCGACCGCCGGTGTGCCGCCGCGGATCATGGGTATCGGTCCGGCGCCGGCGACCCAAAAGCTGCTCGATCGTCTGGGCATGAAAATCGGCGATATCGACGTGATCGAACTGAACGAGGCGTTCGCCGCGCAGGGCCTGGCAGTGACGCGCCAACTCGGGCTGCCCGACGATGCGGAGCATGTGAACCCGCATGGCGGGGCGATTGCGCTGGGTCATCCGCTGGGGATGTCGGGTGCGCGCCTGGCACTGACCGCGCTGAACGCGCTCGAAACGCGTGGCGGCAAGCGTGCGATTGCCACGATGTGCATCGGCGTGGGGCAGGGCATCGCGGCGCTGATCGAACGCGTTTAGGGAAGATTCACCAAAAGTGGTCGAAGCCTGACGCCAGCAAAAGCAGACGGAGCGTGCCATGGCCGCCATTGCCGACATCTTTGCCCGCGAGATACTCGACAGCCGCGGCAATCCCACGGTCGAAGCCGACGTGGTGCTCGACAGTGGCGCCATGGGTCGCGCCGCCGTGCCCTCCGGGGCCTCGACTGGCGCGCACGAGGCAGTGGAGTTGCGCGACAACGACCCCGAGCGGTTCGGCGGCAAGGGCGTGCAGACAGCGATCAGCAATGTCGAAGGCGAGATCTTCGATGCGATCGGCGGCCTGGACCCGACCGACCAGGTGAAGATCGACGAAATCCTGATCGACCTCGACGGTACCGCGAACAAGTCGCGTCTGGGCGCCAACGCGATCCTGGCGGTGTCGCTGGCTATCGCGAAGGCCGCGGCGGAGGACCTGGGCATCCCGCTGTATCGCCATGTCGGCGGCATCTATGCGCGCACGCTGCCGGTGCCGATGATGAACATCGTCAACGGCGGCGTGCATGCCGACAATCCGATCGACATCCAGGAATTCATGATCCAGCCGGTCGGTGCGGGCACGGTGGCCGACGGCATCCGCATGGGCTCGGAGATCTTCGCCGCGCTGAAGAAGGGCCTGCATGATGCAGGCCACAACACCAATGTCGGCGACGAGGGCGGCTTCGCGCCGAACCTCAAGTCGGCGGACGAGGCGTTGGGCTTCATCACCAAGGCTTGTGAGAAAGCCGGCTATCGTCCAGGCGAGGACGTGACGTTCGCTCTCGACCCCGCGTCCAGCGAGTTCTTCAAGGACGGCAAGTACGTGCTCGCCGGCGAGGGCAAGACGCTCGATGCCGATGGGATCGTGCGTTACTATGAGGCCCTGATAAACCGCTATCCGATCGTATCGATCGAGGACGGCTGTGCCGAGGATGACTGGGAGGGATGGAAGCATCTGACCGCCACCCTCGGGAACCGGCTTCAGATCGTTGGCGACGACATTTTCGTCACCAATCCGGAGCGCTTGCGGCGTGGCATCGAGGAGGCGTCGGCCAACGCGATCCTCATCAAGGTCAATCAGATCGGCACGCTGTCGGAAACGCTGGAGACGATGGAGATCGCCCACAAGGCCGGCTTCCGCTGCGTGATGAGCCACCGCTCGGGCGAGACCGAGGACGCCACGATCGCCGACCTCGCGGTGGCGACGAACTGCGGCCAGATCAAGACCGGCAGCCTGTCGCGCAGCGACCGGACGGCGAAATACAACCAGCTCATGCGCATCGAGGCGGAACTAGGTCCGGCGGCACGCTATGCCGGTCGGACAATCCTGCGACGGTAGGCCGACGGGTTGCTTTCCGCGCGCATTTTCGCCATATCCCTGGCCGCCGGCATGCGCCGGTAATTCACACGCGGGGCGCCTTTCCCGGCTTGCCGGGTCCGGTGTCGCAAGACCTCAAGGTCCCAGGACTTGGCCCCGCGGAGGTACAACCGGACGAAGCGAAAGGACCCGCCCCATGGCGATGCCCGAATACACCCTGCGCCAGCTCCTCGAAGCCGGCGTCCATTTTGGCCACCACACGCGCCGCTGGAACCCTGCGATGGGTCCATACCTGTTCGGCGTGCGCAACCAGGTGCACATCATCGATCTGCAACAGACGGTGCCGTTGCTGGATCGCGCGCTGCGTGCCGTGCGCGACGTGACCGCCGCCGGCGGACGCGTGCTGTTCGTCGGTACCAAACGTGCTGCCGCCGAATATGTCGCCGACGCCGCCAAACGCTGCGGTCAGTACTACGTCAACCATCGCTGGCTCGGCGGTACGCTGACCAACTGGAAGACGATCACCGGTTCGATCAAGCGGCTGCGCCAGATCGAGGAACTGCTCAGCGGCAACATCGAGGGCCTCACCAAGAAGGAGGTGCTCGACATCACCCGTGATCAGGAGAAGCTCGAACGCGCGTTGGGCGGCATCAAGGAGATGGGTGGCCTGCCGGACATCCTGTTCATCATCGACACGAACAAGGAGAAGCTCGCGGTCGAGGAAGCGAACAAGCTGCGCATCCCGGTGGTCGCCATTCTCGACAGCAATTCCGATCCAACCGGCGTGACCTTTCCAGTGCCAGGCAACGACGACGCGATCCGCGCCATCACGATGTACTGCGATCTGGTGGCAGGCGCGGTGCTGGACGGCATCAGCGCCGAGATGGCTGCCTCCGGTCAGGATCTGGGTGCTGTCGAAAACCTGCCGCCGGAGGCGATGCCGGACGTTGAGGTCCCCGCCGAAACGGCGAACGCCTGAGGAGACCGGACCATGCCAGAGATTACCGCCGCGCTGGTGAAGGAGCTGCGTGAGAAGACCGGCGCGGGCATGATGGACTGCAAGAAGGCGCTGACCGAAAGCGGTGGCGACACGGAGGCAGCCGTCGACTGGCTGCGCACCAAGGGCCTCGCCGCCGCGGCGAAGAAGTCGGGACGTGTCGCCGCGGAGGGCCTGGTGGGCGTGGCGTCCGCGCCAGGCCGTGCCGCGATGGTGGAGGTGAACGCCGAGACGGACTTCGTCGCCCGCAACGACACGTTCCAGGCCTTCGTCGAGGCGGTCGCCGGGATCGCACTGCAGATCGGCGACGATCTGGACGCGATCAAGGCCGCGCCGTTCCCGGGCTCCGGCCGCACCGTGGCGGAGGAACTGACGCATCTGGTCGCAACGATCGGCGAGAACATGAACATACGCCGCGCGCGCGTGCTGAGCGTCGGCAGTGGGGTGGTCGCGAGCTATGTGCACAACACGCTGAGGCCGGGGCTGGGCAAGATCGGCGTGCTGGTGGCGGTCGAGGGCACAGGCGAAATGGCGGCGCTCGAAACGCTCGGTCGCCAGGTCGGTATGCACATCGCGGCGAGCACTCCCGAGGCGATCGACATCGACAGTGTTGATCCCGCGGCGTTGGCACGCGAGAAGGCGGTACTGGTCGAGCAGGCCCGTCAGTCGGGTCGCCCGGAGAACATCATCGAGAAGATGGTCGAGGGCCGCATCCGCAAGTTCTACGAGGAGGTCGTGCTGCTCGAGCAGGTCTGGGTGCATGACGGCGAGAGCCGGGTGAAGGCGGTGGTTGCCAAGGCAGGCGTAAAGCTTGCCGGGTTCGCCCGCTTCAAGCTGGGCGAAGGCATCGACAAGCCGGAGGGGCCGGACTTCGCCTCCGAGGTGGCGGCAACGGCGGGGGTGTAACGCTTAGCGGAGGTCAGGCATGGCGATCGAGACGCGACCACTTTCTCCTTCGTTTGCCACAGAGATCGTGGGCATCGATCTCAGCGAGCCGATCAGCAATGCCACGCTCGATGCGGTGTGGTCCGCGATAGATCGCTACGCCGTCGTGGTCTTCCGCAACCAGCGCCTCAGCGACGCGCAGCTGCGCGACTTCTCGGCCCGCTTCGGCCCGCTGGAGATCGGCCGCGCTGCCGCTCGCCCAGGACGACGGCGCCTGGAGATTCCGCAGATCGGCGACATCTCCAACCTCGACGTGGACAACAATGTCCGTGCGCTCGACGACCGGCGCCGGCTCGACAGTCTCGGCAACCGGTTGTGGCACACCGACGCGTCGTACATGCCGGTGCCCGTCGTCCTCGGGATGCTGCATGCCGTTGCGTTGCCGCCGCCCTCACCATTCGGCAATGGCGAGACGGAGTTCGCCGATATGCGCGCCGCCTACGATGCGCTGCCCGACAGCACGCGACAGGCGATCGACGACCTGGTCGTGGAACACGACATCTTCTGGTCGCGCGGCCAGATCGGCTTCACCGAATTCCCCCAAGGCGAGCGCGAGCAATATCCGCCCTCGCCACAGCGGCTGGTGCGCCTGCACCCCGGCTCGAAGCGCAAGACGCTCTATTTGTCCGCGCACGCCTCCCACATCGTCGGCTGGCCGGTCGCCGATGGCCGCCTGTTGCTATGGGACCTCACCGCGCACGCCACGCAGCGGGAGTTCGTTTACAGCCACACCTGGCGGGTCGGCGATCTGGTGATCTGGGATAACCGTTGCACGATGCATCGTGGCCGCCCGCACGAAGAGTTGCAGCCGCGCGATCTGCGCCGTGCAACCACATTGGACACCTCCTCGACGCTTGATCAGGCGGCCTGACCGACTGCGGGGAACTTGTTGCGGCCGGCCTCTCTGGGTAGGGTGCGCGCCGCCATCGTCAGGGACTCGCTCCCCATGCCAGGCCGTCCGGTCTACCAGCGCGTCCTTCTGAAGCTGTCAGGCGAAGCCCTGATGGGCCGCCGCGAGTATGGCCTCGACAACGACACCGTCCGTGCGATCGCCACCGATATCGGCGACGTGGTCGGCATGGGAGTGCAGGTCTGCATCGTGATCGGCGGCGGCAACATCTTCCGTGGCGTCTCCGGTGCCGCGGCTGGGATGGAGCGCGCTCAGGCCGACTACATGGGAATGCTGGCCACCGTGGTGAATGCGCTTGCCATGCAGTCCGCGCTGGAGAAGTGCGGCGTGCCCACGCGGGTGCAGTCCGCGATCCCAATGTCCTCGGTCTGCGAGCCCTATATCCGCCGCCGCGCCGAACGACACATGGAGAAGGGCAGGGTGGTCGTCTTCGCCGCTGGCACCGGTAACCCGTTCTTCACCACGGATACCGCCGCCGCACTCCGCGCCGCGGAAATGCATTGCGACGCCTTGCTCAAGGGCACACAGGTCGACGGCGTCTATTCCGCCGACCCGCGCAAGGTCGCCGATGCAACTCGCTACGATCAGCTTACCTATCTTGAGGTCCTGGCGAACGACCTCGGCGTGATGGACGCCGCCGCGATCAGCCTGGCGCGCGAGAACGCCTTGCCGATCGTGGTCTTCAACATCCACGCGATGGGCGCGTTCGCCGCGGTGGTCCGCGGCGAGGGCCGCTTCACTAAGATCATCGAACAGTCATAAAACACCGGGGACGACGTCTGGGAGGCCACCATGGCGCAAGCCGATGTCAACAAACTGAAGCAGGACCTGACCCGCCGCATGGATGGCGCGCTCGACACGCTGAAGCGCGAATTCAACGGGCTGCGTACCGGCCGGGCACATCCCGGCCTGCTGGAGCCGGTGAAAGTACAGGCTTACGGATCCGAGATGCCGCTGACCCAGTGCGGCACCGTGGGCACGCCGGAGCCGCGTATGCTGACTGTGCAGGTCTGGGACCGCAGCCTGGTCGGCGCCGTCGAGAAGGCGATCCGCGATTCTGGTCTGGGCCTCAATCCGGCCTCCGACGGACAGTTGGTCCGTGTGCCGATCCCGCAACTGACCACTGAGCGTCGCACCGAACTGGTGAAGGCGGCGCACAAGTATGCCGAAGGGGCGAAGGTTGCGGTGCGCTCCGTGCGGCGCGACGGCATGGAGCAGATCAAGACGCATGAGAAGAAGCACGAGATCGGCGAGGACGTGGCAAAGGACTGGAGCACCGAGGTGCAGAAGGTCACCGATCAGTTCATCAAGCGGGTGGACGACCTGCTGACGGACAAGGAAAAGGACATCCGTCAGGTCTGACCCACGCCGATGCCCTTCACCGCCATCCGGCGCGAGGCGGCCGCGTCGCCAGGTGCGTGCCCCGAGCATGTCGCCATCATCATGGACGGCAACGGCCGCTGGGCCGCGTCGCGTCACCTGCCGAAGATCGCCGGCCATCGGGAGGGTGCCCGCGCGGTCCGTCGGACCATCGAGGCGGCGATTGAAAGCGGTGTCGCCTGGCTGACAATCTATGCGTTCAGCAGCGAGAACTGGCGTCGGCCGCTGGGCGAGGTGCTCGATCTGACCGGCCTGCTGCGGCAATACCTGAAAAGCGAGCTGGCTGAACTCAGGGCAAATGGCGTTCGGCTACGGATCATTGGCGACCGGGCGCGGTTCGATCCCGACATCCAGCAGGATCTGGCCCGCGCGGAAGCAGATACCGCGAGCAATACCAGGCTCAACCTGACGGTCGCGCTGTCCTACGGTGCGCGGGCGGAGATCGCGGCTGCCGCAAGAAAACTGGCGGAGGCGGCGCGTGACGGCTCCCTCGATCCGGGACAGATCGACGAAGACCGCCTCGCCGGCGCCTTGGCGACCCAGGGGATGCCTGATCCGGACCTGATCATCCGCACATCGGGCGAGCAACGGCTGTCCAATTTTCTCCTCTGGCAAGGCGCATACGCAGAACTGGTGTTTCTCGACGTTCTGTGGCCGGACTTCGGTGCCGAGCATTTTGCGGCGGCGCTGGCCGAGTACGCGAGACGAGAGCGGCGCTTTGGTGCCCGCCCTGGCTGAGGGTCCAACGCGCTGGGCTGACCTGAGCGTACGCGTGATTTCGGCGCTGGTGCTGGCGCCTATCACCATTGTCTGCGTCTGGGTGGGGGGCATTGTCTTCACCGTCATCGTCGTCGCGACGGTAGTCGGCCTGGCCGTAGAGTGGCTGGGGCTGTGTCGCGGATCGCGCCGGACGCCGCTGCTTTTCGCCGGTCTGGCCTACGTCGTCCTCGCGGCGGCGGCGATCCTTTGGCTGCGTTGCGACCCCGCAGCCGGTCGCGCTGACGTGCTGTTCCTGTTGTTCATCGTCTGGGCTGGCGATATCGGCGCCTACCTGGTCGGTCGTTGGATCGGCGGTCCCCGCCTTGCGCGCCACATTTCTCCCGGCAAGACGTGGTCAGGCGCGGTAGGCGGCCTGATTGCCGCCATCGTGGCCGGTTCGCTGGTGGCGCATTTCCTGTCCGACGCCGCGACCTGGCGAGCAATGTTGATCGCCGCGGCGCTCGGTGTCGTTGCGCAGGGCGGCGATCTGTTGGAAAGCTTCGTCAAGCGTCGGTTACAGGTGAAGGATTCGGGTCATCTCATACCAGGCCATGGCGGGCTGTTCGATCGCCTCGATGGCGTGCTCGCCGCGGCCCCGGTTGCCGCCCTGCTGGCGCTCACCCTGGGACGTGGAGTAGTTCTGTGGCAATGACCTCGGCACCGCGTAGCGTCACCGTCCTCGGCAGCACCGGCAGCGTCGGAACCCAGACGGTCCAGCTCCTTGCGGCCGAGCCCGAGCGTTTCGAGGTCCGCGCGCTGGTCGCCGGCCGCAATGCGAGGTTGCTGGCCGAACAGGCCATAGCTCTCAATGCGGATCGCGCGGTCATCGCCGATCCCACCAACTACGCCGAACTCCGCCAGGCGCTGTCAGGCACCGGGATCGACACCGCCGCGGGCCCCGAGGCTGTCGTGGAGGCCGCCGCCCTCCCGGCCGACTGGACCATGGCGGCCATTACCGGAGCCGCTGGCCTTGCCGCTACCCTTGCCGCGATCAGCCGTGGCGCCTGCGTGGCGCTTGCCAACAAGGAGGCTCTGGTCTGTGCCGGCGAGGTCATGCTGCGCGCGGTTCGCGAAGCTGGTGCCACACTGCTGCCGGTCGACTCCGAGCACAACGCGATATTCCAGGCGCTGGCGGACGGCAACCGATCGGCGGTCGAGAAGATCGTGCTGACCGCCTCGGGTGGCCCGTTCCGCACCGCCTCGCTCGACGACATGGCAGCCGCGACGCCGGATATGGCGCGCAAGCATCCGGTCTGGTCGATGGGGGCCAAAATCAGCATCGATTCCGCCACGTTGATGAACAAGGGCCTCGAACTGATCGAGGCGGCACGGCTGTTCTCACTCCAGGAATCCCAGATTGACGTACTGGTGCATCCGCAGTCGGTGATCCACGGCCTGGTGTTCTACCGGGACGGCAGTGTTCTCGCGCAACTCGGCTCACCCGATATGCGCATTCCGATAGCACATACGCTGGCCTGGCCGGAGCGGATGACGACGCCATCGCCCCGGCTCGACCTCGCCAGCCTCGCTACGCTGGACTTCATGGCACCGGACACCGAGCGCTTCCCGGCACTGCGCCTTGCGCGTGACGCGTTGAAGGAGGGTGGTGGCGCGCCGGCCATCCTGAACGCGGCCAACGAGGTGGCTGTCGAAGCCTTCATGAAACGCCGCATCGGCTTCCTTGATATTGCCGGCATGGTGGCCGATGTGCTGGACGCCATGGGCACGCATCCCGCCAATACGCTCGACGAGGTGGTAGAGCTCGACGCCGCCGCCCGACGTACTGCGGATCGTCTGACCGCGGTGCGAGCCGGCCGAACCCTCAACTGAACCGAAAGCGCGCCAAACCATGCCCGCCGTGTTGCAAAGTATCCTCGCATTTCTCGTCGTGCTTGGCGTGCTGGTCTTCGTGCACGAGTTCGGCCACTACCTCGCGGCCCGGCTCGTCCGCGTGCATGTCGAGGTGTTCTCGATCGGCTTTGGACCGGCGATCGCAACCTGGCGCGACCGCGTCGGCACGGTGTGGAAGCTGGCCTGGCTGCCACTCGGCGGTTACGTGAAACTGCATGGCCACGAACGTCCCGAAGTTGCCGCCGCGAATGAGCCAGCCGGTACCGCATCTGACAGCCGCTGGATCCCGGGCCGGGTGTTCCACGAGAAGCCCGTCGGCGCGCGCGCTCTCGTCGTCGCGGCCGGACCGATCGCCAACTTCCTTCTGGCCATGGTGCTGTTCGCCGTGTTGTTCGCCACCGCCGGGCGGCCGGTGATCCTGCCAATCGCCGGCGGTGTGCTGCCCGACAGCGCCGCTGCACACGCTGGCATTCGGGCCGACGACCGACTGCTGAGTATCGCAGGAACGCCCGTGGAAAGCTTCGAGGACATCCAGCGCATCATATCGGCCCATCCCGCCGAAACGCTGCCCATCACCGTCAAGCGCGGCAACGACACGCTGGAACTGAAGGTGCTTACCGATGCGCGGGAATCTGGCGGGCACATGGTCGGCATGCTGGGCATCCGCGGCAGCCAGGTGGAGTATCAGCGGCTTTCCCTGGCCCAGGCGCTCGTGGGCGGCGTCACTCAGACCTGGCAGGTAACCTCGGATACTGTCGCCGGTGTGGCGCAGATGATCAGCGGCCAGCGCGGCACCGAGGACATCGGCGGACCACTGCGCATCGCGCAGCTTTCCGGCCAGGTTGCGCAGCTTGGACTCGCAAGCCTGGTGTCGTTCATCGCCGTTCTGTCGGTGAACCTCGGTCTGATCAATCTGTTCCCTATCCCGGTCCTGGATGGCGGGCATCTGCTGTTCTATCTGGCTGAGGCGATCCGTGGCCGGCCGATCCCGGCGCGGGCGCAGGAATATGGCTTCCGTGCGGGACTGGCACTGCTTGCCGGACTGTTCATCCTCGCCACCTGGAACGATCTCACGCATTTCGGGATCTTCCACTGACGAGAGGCCTTTGGCTCAGTTCGGGGCGTCTCTCTCGTCCTGGACGACTGAGACCAGATCGACGCCGAGTTGAGCCAGCGGCTTCGCTGCCGCCCAGGAGGTGACGTGCCGGACCAGGACGCGCGCCTGGTAGGCGTGCAGTCCGTCAACCGCCTTGGCCAGTTTCGCCGTGTCGACCGATGCATCCCTGTCCTGAAGCACGACGATCGCCGCGGCAAGCAGCGAGAACTCAACCATCGGGGCCTCCATGCTGTCGGACTGGAAGCCCATGCCGCGACAGAACGGGCGCAACCGCATGACACAATCCAGGACGCGGCTCTTGGGGACACCTTTCGGCAGACCGGACAGCACGAGGATGAGCCGCTCCCTCAACCGACTGTCGAGCGCCTGGCACGCTGCGACATAGCGCTCCGTGCGGCGCCTATCGAGGAACACCTCGAAGTCGACGTTCACCAGGACCAGCAACCCGCCACCCGCGGCGATATCGCTGATCGCCTGGTTCGCTGCGACGCCGAGTACCAGACGATCGAAATCGAAGTTCTGCCGTTCGTTCATCGGCAGCGTCGAATAGGCGGAGAGGATCCGCTGCTCTTGTTCGAGCGGCAGACGCGCGAAATGCGCCGTGATGCTGCGGCTACGCCGATCGCGTACCGGTTCCAATCGGCAGCTCGTTGAATCCACCGCGCGACGCAAGGTGTCGCGGGCACGCAGCTCGATCTGGGCAAGCCGGCTGTTGAGCCGTTCTGCGATCACCGCAGCGAGCATGTCCGGGGAACGGCCAGGAACTTGCGGCACGTCTACTGCCGCGGCAATCGCTGATACGGTCGCTGTCGCCTCTGTCTCGCCTTCGCCGATCAGGCGGGTACGGATCTCGCGCGCCATGGCAGAGGCGCGGAACGCAGCCTCGTCCTCGGTTGCGGTGGCGAAGCAGATGAGAAAGCCGCCGTCGGCGGTGCGCGACCAGGTATCGTGCGATCCGCAGCGGCGGCGGATGACGTGCTCGGCGCTGGACATCGCACGCGCTGCCACCGTAGCCCAGCGCGGTCCGAGCGCCTCCTTCACCTCATCCAAGCCAATCAGTCTGATCTTGCCAGCGACGTGGACTGTCGCTGGCGGCGTGTCGAGGCGGTGCAGCACGGTAATGATGCGAAAGTGTCGAAGGTCGTCACGCTGCATTGTGGTGGAGGTCACCTCGACTGGTATCTCGCTGCCGTCGGCGCGCAGAACCCGGGTGGCCAACGTATAACCCTTTCGGTCTTCCTCCTGACTCTGAACTGCCGCGATCGCCGCCGGACGGAAGCTGGGCGCATTGACATCGACTGCCCGTTTGCCGACCAGGTCGCCTGCCGCATAGCCAAGCAGATCGTCCATCGCCGGATTGGTCATGTGGATCAGCCCGGCGTCGGAGACAATTGCAACTGGCGCCTTGACGCACAGGAACACCTTGGCGAGCAGCCCCTGGATCGCGGTCTGCTGCTGACGCGCATGCAGCGTCTCGCTAATGTCGCGCCCGAGCAGGACAAAGCACGGCGGTAAGGACCCCTTCACAGGCATCAGGTGCAGTCCGAGCCAGAACGGCGCGCCGGATTGCCTGCTGCACAGGATCTCGGAGCGGATCGAGCGGTGTTCTTGGACAGCTCGCATGATTTCGGTCCAGCTGTCGCGCGTCCCCTCGGCGGCGAACGAGGCGAAGGTTTGGCCGGTCAGTTCATCATGACTCCGCCCGATCGCGCGACAGAAGGCGTCGTTGGCGGTAGCGACCACAAGGTTCTCGTGGTCTGGACCACTCTGTTCCAAAACCACGACGAGGTCGTCCGATTGCTCCAGCGTGTCGTAGAGCATGCGCTGGAGCGATGCCGGCTCGAGCGCACCATTCCGCATTCGCGTGGGCCTATGTGGCTGCCACTCGACAATACGGAGATCGTCTTAAGCCAGCGCTAATGCGCGACGTGGCGTAGCCATGCTCCCGCCTTCGCCACCGCGTCCCGCGCCTTCTGCACGCCGTCGGTGGCACGCAGGAAACCGTGCAATACGCCCTGATAGATTTCGAGCTCCACCGGCACCGCGGCTTCCCGCAGCCTCGCCGCGAGCGCCTCGCCTTCCGAGCGCAGCACATCGAGTTCGGCCAGTTGGATCAGCACCGGCGGCAGGCCGGTCAGGTCGGCGCGTAAGGGTGCTGCGAGCGGATGCGCGCGATCCGCCTCGTGCGGCACGTAGACGCTCCAGTAGAATGCCATCTTCTCGCGCGTCAGCACGTGGCCGGTGGCGAACTCCTGATAGCTCGGCGTGTCGAAGCGGCTGTCGCAGACCGGGTAGGCGGTGACGATGCCCGCAAGCTGCGGACCGCCGCTGTCGCGCAGCAGCAGCGCGGTCGCCAGCGCTAGATTGCCGCCTGCCGAATTGCCGGCGAGCAGGATGCGTGTCGGATCGAGTCCCCAGTCTGCACCGTCGCGCGCGACGTGCCGCACCACGGCAGCGCATTCCTCCAGTGCCTGCGGGAATTTCGCTTCCGGTGACAGCGCATAGTCCACGCTGACGACGGCGACGTCACCCGCTGCGGCAAGCGACCGCGCTGCCGAATCGTGGGTATCGACTGAGCCCCAGACCCAACCGCCACCGTGGAAATACACCACGACGGGCAGCGGGCTATCAGTGCGCGGACGATGCACGCGGCAGTAGATGCGCCGGCCGCGCGCCGCCACCCAGCGCTCCGTCGTCTCGGCCAACTCCGGACCGCGAGCGCCACGCGCGAGGCTGATCGCATCGTTCACCGCGCGATGCGGCTCCAACGGGATTTCCAGCTTCACCGGCGGGAACTTCGCGGCAATCGCCTCGGCCTCGGCCTGGTAGGCGCGCATCTCCGGATCCCAGCGCGACCGGTCGCTCATGTCTTGTCTCCTGTCATCCCGGCCACCATGCAACCAAGCGGGCAACGTCTTGGCAATGCGTGGTAGATACTGTCCCCGCACGCCACCTTATTGTGCTGTCATCATGCATCTGCTGCGCAACAAGCCCGTCGGGCGTTTCAGTCCCTCCTGCCTGTTCCGTCCGGCCTCGATCACCGTGATCGGTGCAGGTTGGCAGACAGGCGCGCAGGTGATGGCCAACCTCCGCTCGTGCGACTTCAAGGGCACGCTGCAGCAGGCGGATACTGTGGAAGACATCGAGGCGCTGCCTTCAGCGTCCGATCTCGCCGTCATCGCCTTCCCGCCGACGCAGCAACTGTTCCAGGCGCTGGCCGCCAAAGGCACGTTTGCTGCCGTCGTTGTCTGCGATGCGGGCGGCCTGTCCGATCCGGAGATCCGCGGCGGCGTGCGTGTGCTGGGACCAGGCTCGTTCGGCATCGTTGTACCAGCCATCGGGTTGAATGCCTCGCGGGCACATCTCGTGCCGCCCGCCGGCCGGATCGGGCTGGTTTCGCAATCGGCGTCGTTGTGCCGCACCGTGCTGGACTGGGCAGGGCCGAATGGCGTGGGCTTCAGCCATATCGTCGGCATCGGCGGACGTGCAGACATTGGCTTCGGCCTGGTGCTGGACTGGCTGTCGCGCGACCCCGGGACGGGCGCGATCCTGCTCGATATCAGGCAGTTGCGGAATCGCCGGGCGTTTCTCTCTGCGGCGCGCGCGGCGTCGCGGCTGCGGCCGGTGGTCGCGATCCAGTCGGGCAGTTCGATAGAGGACCCTGGCGGCGGCACCGAACGTGCCTTCGAGGCAGCGCTGCGCAGGGCGGGCGTACTGTGTGTCACCAATCTCGAGGACCTGCTGGCAGCCGCTGAAATCCTCGCTCGCGCCCGGCCGGTCCGCAGCGAGGCGCTGAGCATCATCACCAACGCGATCACCGCCGGTCGGATGGCCGCAGATGCGGTGCTGCGCAATGGGCTCCGGCTTGCGTCCGACATCGTTCACGTGGAGCCGGGAGATTCCGGGCGCCTGGCGACGCTGGCGACCGCCACCAGCACTCAAGGCGTGGGCGGCGTGTTGGTGGTCCATGCGCCATCTGGTGCCCTTGATGAGCCGGCGATCGACGCGCTTGCTGAGTGTCGCGACAAGATGAAGGTGCCTCTCCTGGTCTGCGCCATGGGCGAGACCACCGGAGCGGCGTCGCGGAGCCGCCTGGCCGCGGCAGGCATGGCGGTGTTCGCCACACCCGAGCATGCGGTGCGCGGCTTTCTGCACCTCGTTCAGGACCGCCGGAATCGCGCCGCAGCGCGCGAGTTGCCGCACAGCACCGTGCTGACCGTGGCGCCGGATCGCGACGCGGTGCGGGAAGTGTTCGCGTCGATGCGCCGCGCCGGCCGTCTCGCCACGATGCAGGACGAGGCGTTGGCGGTACTGTGCGCCTATGGCATTCCGGTCGTGCCGAGCCGCGCCGTCGCGTCCCCGGACGATGCGGCCGCGGCGGCATTGCTGCTGGGCTACCCTGCTGTGGTGAAGCTCCGCCAGAGCGTGCGCCCCGACGCCCGAGCCTCCGGTGGTCTGGCGCTCGATCTGCACGATGCGACCGAGGTCACGGCGGCAGCGGAGCGGATTGCCGCGCGGGGCCTCTCGCTGCTGGTGCAGCGCCAGGCGGTTCGCTGGCGTCAGCTTCGGATCCGGGTTGATGACGACGCCACATTCGGGCCGATCATCAGCTTCGGACAGGGCGGAACCACGGCCGATATCGCGGGCGATGCGTCGGCCGATCTGCCGCCGCTCAATCTGGCGCTGGCGCATGGCCTGATCGGACGCACGCGTGCCGCGTCGACGCTCGCGCGGTTCCGCGACAATCCGCCGGCGAACGAGCCCGCTGTCGCCGAGGCATTGGTGCGGGTCAGCCAGCTGATCGTCGATTTCCCGGAGATCGCCGAACTGGACCTGAATCCGCTGATCGTCGACACGGATGGTGTCGTCGCCGCGGATGCCTGGCTCCGGCTGCGCGAGGCGGGTGACGATGGCGGCGGGCTCGCGATCACTCCGTATCCGGTCGAGTTGGTGGAGCACTGGATCACGCCGGATGGCGAGCGACTGATCGTTCGGCCGATCAGGCCCGAGGACGCTGATGGGCACGGCGCCTTCTTCAGTCGTCTGTCGCCACAGGACATTCGCTATCGCTTCTTCTCCGCGATGCGTGAGCTGTCGCCCGAGCAGATGGCACGGCTCACCCAGATCGACTACGACCGCGAAATGGCCTTCATCGCGCTGCGCGAAACCACGGGCGAGACGGTCGGTGTGGCGAGGTTGGTGTGTGAGGATGCGCGACAGGGCGAGTTCGCGGTGATCGTGCAGGGAGACATGAAGGGCAAGGGCGTCGCCGGCCATCTCATGCAGCGCCTGATCGACTGGGCACGCGGGCGCGGTCTGTCCGCGGTCGTCGGTCAGGTGCTGGCGGACAACGCACCGATGCTGGCCTTCGTACGTCATCTCGGATTCAGCGTGAAACGCATGCCGGATGAGCCGGATGTGGTGGAGGCGCGGCTGTCTCTGGAGTAGTCTTCCGGGATGGGAACGTCCGCGGCGGCGCGCCTCACCGGCGCCGATCTGCGTGCCGCGCGACGGCATGCGATACTTTACGTGCTCAGCGCATCGGCGACCTTTACCGTGGGATCGGCATTGGTCAAAGCATTGACTGCGGACTTCCCAGTGCTCGAAATCGTCATGTTCCGCAGCATCGTCGGCTTCATGGCGATGCTGCCGATGATCGTGCGCAGCGGCGGCCTGGCCGCGCTCAAAACCCGTCGGCCGGTGGGTCACGTGATGCGAACGGTCTATGGCTTCATTGGCACCGTTACGTCGGTCTACGGCTTTGGCGTGCTGCCGTTGGTCACCGTGACGGCGTTGGGCTTCGCCATGCCGCTGTTCCTGACCATCGTGTCGGTACCGCTGCTGGGCGAGCGCGTGGGGCCACGTCGGGCCACCGCCGTGGTGGTCGGCCTGGTCGGCGTGATGGTGATGCTGCGGCCCTGGCATGTCGATGCCAATTCGATGCCGCTCGGCGCGGTGGCTATCGTCATGGCCGGTGTATTCACCTGGTCGCTGTCGATGATCAACATCCGCCAGATGGGCGATGCCGGCGAGCGCAATGTGACCATCGTCTCGTGGTACAGCCTGGGGACCGCGGCGCTGGCGGCTGTTGGCTGTCTCACCGAGTGGGTGACGCCCAGCCCTTGGCAACTTGCCACCCTGGTGAGTGCCGGCCTGCTGTCGGGGTTTGCGCAGTTGCTGATGACGGAGGGCTACCGCGCCGCGGAGACGACATTGGTCGCGCCGTTCGAGTATGGCGCGATCATCTACGCGACCGTGCTCGGGATCGCGATCTGGGGTGAGTGGCCGGACCTGTGGAGCCTGACTGGTGTGGTGGTACTGATCGCATCCGGCCTGTACATCTGGCACCGCGAGGTCGAGATCAAGCAATTTCAAAGGGTCAAGAAGCTGGTTTCCGCCGGTTGACAACTGCGGTTTCCAGGCGAGTTATGGCTGCTTCCGCAAGGGTCTTCTGCTGAACGCTGGCGGTATGGAGCGCGACCATCGCCAGTGTCTTATGACCGGTGACGGCTGCTATCTCGTGGACGCTGCACCCAGCTTCCGCGAGGGCTGTAGCAGCCAGTTTCCGCAGACCATGCACGCTTAGCCTGTCGGGCACACCAAGGGTGGCGGCAGGTGGGCGATGAAAGCAACTCTAGCGGGAGATGCGGGTCGACATCCTAGTTCAATCCGGCTCTGAAATTTTTGGGGTCCAGAAACCCGGCCTCTCGGTTTCGTCAAGGCGGGCGTCGTGACGCACTTTTGTAATCCCCCTACGGCTCCCTATCCTTTCAGGGTGCCATTGTGGCGAAAAATGAAAGGAGGTTTGCGATGAAGCTTAGGCTTCGCATGAGCCTCACCGGAAAACCCATGGGGTAATAACCACAGGTCGCCGGGCTCCTGACAGGAGGGGCGAATGACCAGAAAGATGTGGCAATGAAGCCCGGCGCGGCATGACGCGCTGCGGTGAAAATCCGCAGGATTGCGAGACGCCCCTGATCGGCCTCGCACTCCTTAAAGCCCAATCTTTCTCATTTGAAAGCGCTATTTGCAAAGCCACCTTTCCACTATGCTTACCCCGCTGCCGTAGGAGCAGAGGCCGTGATCACGATATATTCGGGCACGCGCACAAACTTAGTGCCGGGCAAAGAGACATATACGTCGAGCCACAAAGGCACTCGTGCCTACCTGGAGAGCATACGCTGTGACGACATCGCTCCAGGCTCTGCCGAGCAGGTGGACGATAGCAGTTGCGACCCCAATGGACGTTACATCAAGGATGACATGCAGGCTCATGCATAGGGGGTGCGTTCCCCAGACCCACGCCTGCCGCTCGATCGCCAGTCGCTGCCGTGTTTGGCGGGGCTTTTCTTTGACGCGGCTAGTTGGACTTGGTGCGGCCAGCGCCCTCGATCGCGGTCAGGATAATTATCAGCATGTAAGCGCACGACATCACCACCAGGAACCCGGCCGCTGTCGCCTCGACGCTCGACATACCTAGCCGGCCACAAATACCGTAGACGACGAGGCCGATGCCAAACGGTGCGGTCAGACAATTTATCCTGTTCCAAGTCATCGAGTGTCTCCCTTTGCCTGCGGCAACTCCCGCATCCTGGCTTCCCGCGACGCCGCGCGCATCGGGCCACTACGTCGCTCGTTGCCACGGAGCATGGGGACGCCTACCGCTGGCCGCCGACTGCGGTATTATCCCGGTGCTGGATGTTTCTAGCGCATCGAACACGTACCCAGCCCTGGAGAGCCGGGGCTTTTTCTTTAGTAGTGTTGCCCGCAAGGGATTTACGACGCCTGCCACCTCTTTGATATCACGCAATTTTATGCAAGAGGAATTGTAACGATTCTGTTGCTACGTATGGTTCAGGAAGGGCGACCGGCTGAGCCGGCACATCCAGAATGGAAGGGGTCCGGCGCATGTTCGCGTACGTCTTCGCTCTCATGGAGCGCGTAAAAGTTGACCGCAAGGGCGTCACCGCTATGGAATACGGCGTGATCGCCGCCGGCATTGTGATCGCGGTTGCCGCCGCTGCCGTTACGTTGGGATCAAAAGTTTCGACGTTGTTCGGTGTCCTCGGGGGCAAGCTCTGACAAGGGCCAGCACCCCTGCCACTCGGTCGCCACCCTGCCTCATAGGCGAAGGTGACACCGGCCGCACCCGGTTTCGAGACATTCTTTGGTTCGGCCCCTGGCGGAGCCATTCTTCCGTCCCGACCCGCACGATGGTGCGGCTGCCGCGCACAGTGGCGGTCAAGGACGGCCCCTACTTGGGGCCGCCCAAAGGGCTTGTCCTTGACGGCCGCGAGCACGGCGGCAGGCTTGTGTGCGTTGGGATTGACTGCTGCTGCATGATGCCGCCGCTCGTAGTCGATCGGTGAGAGATATCCGATCGAGGAATGGCGGCGGCGTGGATTGTAGAAGCCCTCGATGAATTCGAAGACCGTACGACGTGCTTCGGTCTGTGTCTTGAACCGACACCGATCGAGCAGCTCGCACTCGAGGGTCGCGAAGAAACTCTCGCACATCGCGTTGTCGTACGCGTCGCCGACCGAGCCCATCGATGGGCGCACGCTTGCATCACGACAGCGGCGACCGAACTCGATCGAGGTATACTGGCCGGACTCAAATGGTCGTCGCAACACGTTGAAGGAGGAGTTGCGATGACGAGGCGGAGGCGGCGTTCGGATCGGTCTGGTCGAGCGCCATTGTTCTCACCAGGTCGCCCGGTGGTGGCAGGACGAGATGAGCGGCGGCGGTTCTGGGCGGCGATCGCGGCAGGTATGGCAAGTGAGGATGCTGCGGTCCAAGTTGGTATGTCGCAGGCTGTAGGAACAAGATTGTTTCGAGAGGCAGGCGGCATGCCACCAGCGATGTTTCGGCCATCAGCGAAGCCGCTGTCCGGCCGGTATCTCTCATTTGCGGAGCGGGAAGAGATCGCACTTCTTCGCGTGCAAGGCTGCTCCATGCGGGAGGTTGGGCGCCGACTCGGACGAACAGCTTCAACGATTTCGCGGGAGTTGCGGCGCAACGCTGCGACCCGAAGCGGCAGCCTGGAGTATCGCGCGACGACAGCGCAATGGCATGCCGAGCGATCTGCTCGCCGCCCAAAGCAGGCCAAGCTTGCGCTCAATGCGACATTGCGAACCTATGTGGAGGAACGATTGGCAGGCGTCGTCGTCGCTCCGGGTGGGGCTCCTGTTCCCGGCCCGGCTGTACGCTGGAAAGGCCGCCGGCATGGACCGCGGAAGCATCGGCGGTGGGCAAACGCCTGGAGCCCGGAGCAGATTGCTTGCCGCTTGCCGGTCGACTTCCCGGACGATGAGACCATGCGCATCAGCCACGAAGCCGTCTATCAAGCGCTGTTCGTTCAAAGTCGTGGCGCGTTGCGCCGCGAGCTGACAGGCTGCTTGCGTACTGGGCGGGTGCTGCGGACGCCGAGAGCACGAACGCGCGGGCGGGGCAAGACCTTCATCTCTCCCGAGATCATGATCAGCCGACGTCCGGCGGAGGCAGCTGATCGCGCCGTGCCTGGCCACTGGGAAGGGGACCTCATCCTGGGCCTTGGCAGTTCCGCAATTGGCACTTTGGTGGAGCGTATGACGCGCTTCACTCTGCTGCTGCACCTGCCGCGCATGATGGACCATGGCCACGAGGCTCGTGTGAAGAACGGGCCCGCACTCGCCGGGCATGGTGCCGAGGCGGTGTGCGATGCTATTACGCGAACGATTATCACCTTGCCTGAGCAATTGCGTCGGTCGCTGACTTGGGATCAAGGAGCTGAGATGGCTCAGCACGCACGCCTGAAGATCGACGCTGGCATCCAGGTCTATTTCTGCGATCCTCACAGCCCATGGCAGCGTGGTACCAATGAGAATACCAACGGACTGCTGCGTCAGTATTTTCCGAAAGGCACCGATCTCAGCATGCATAGCGCCAACGATATTGCGGCCGTGGCGGCCGCCCTCAACGCAAGGCCCCGAAAGACGCTTGCTTGGCAAACGCCGGCAGAGGTGCTTGAGCAATTGATTATGTCGGCCATGTCAAGCGACGCTCGGAACTGACCCCCGTGTTGCCTCAGGACGGGATGTTACCGTGGCTTCGGATGTCGCCTGTCCGGATCCATATGCAGATTCCTTGGTGAGACCAAGAGGACCATTCCTTGGAGCCGACCTGCCTCGGGCAGAGCGCCGCGCGTAGGTCTTGTCCAGGATGCCGCTTGCGGCACCGGCGCGTAGCGCCGGCCCGTCCTGGACGAGACCGAGCACGGCGCTATGCTTGTCCAGATTGGGTCAGCATCGACCGATAGGCCAACAAGGTCGTGTTGCGACGATCAGTTGAATCCGCCCTGCGAACCCTGGTCGGAGTGATGGATCACGCCGCGGGGCCGCCGCGTCCCCAGCGCTATGTTCAGCGCATCGATGACCAGTTGTTTGGCGAGTGACGTGGCCATCGACCAGCCGACAATGCGACGGCTGAAGGCATCGAGCACGACCGCGAGATAGAGAAAGCCTGCCCAGGTCGGGATGTAGGTGATGTCGGCCACCCACAGCCGGTCAGGCGCTTCCGCCGTGAAGTTACGTTCAACCAGGTCGGGCGCCTGGCGGCCACCATCCTTGACCGTGGTGACGACGAACTTGCGTCGGCTGACACCGGCAAGACCGGCCTGCGTCATCAACCGCGCAACCCGCTTGCAGCCAACAGAAATGCCCTTGGCGGCAAGCTCGGCATGCACCCGTGGCGCGCCGTAGGTGCCGCGCGAAGCTGTGTGCGCAACACGGATCGCCGCGATCAGCACCGCGTCTGTCTCGGCACGCCGCGACGGCCGCCGCTTCACCCACGCATGATAGCCGCTGGAGGAGACACCCAGCACGCGGCACATCGTGGCGATCGGATAGTCGGCCTGGTGATCACTCACGAACCGGAACCCTTCGGTGGGATCGCGTTCGTCTCCCGAGCGAACCAGGCCGCCGCCTTTGAGAGGATCTCCCGCTCAAGCCGCAGTTGGCGGTTCTCACGCCGCAGCCGGCTGAGCTCCTCCCGCTCCGCTGTCGTCAGGCCGCCGTCGCCGCGGCCCGCATTGCGTTCCCACTGCGCCACCCAATTCCTGATCGACTGTGCCGTCGGTTCGAACTCATGCGCCAGTTCCTCAGGCGTGCGGCCAGCGTGCACCAACTCAACCATCTGACGACGGAACTCAGGCGGGTAGGCTCCTCTTGTCTTGGCCATCGTGGACTCCTCGAACACAAATAGTCCGGTGTCCACCAAACCGGGGCAACTTCAGCCGGCAAAGAGACTATTCTTTCTCGATAGACAAACTGGCCGCATGGCGCGCTCGACACTGTTGTTGTCAAGCTCGATGCGTCCGTCTTCGAGGAACCGCTCCAGCCCATCCCAGTGGTTCAGTGCATAGCGGATCGCGTCGGCTGTTGGGCCGCGGGCGGGCAGTTTCGCTAACTGCGCCTCGAACCAGATGCGCAGTGCGGTGACCAACGGTTTGCTCTCGGCTTGACGAACCGCCAGCCTGTCAGCGGCGCTCTTGCCGCGGACACGCGCCTCGATCTCATAGAGCGCGGCAATGCGCTGCAGCGTTTCCATGGCGATCGGCGCCTTCGCCTTGGCCAGATCGTAAAAGCCCCGACGCACGTGGCTCCAGCAAAAGGCCAGCGTTGTGGACGTCTCGGTCGATTTGGAGCCGGCGAACTTCTTGTAGGCCCCGTAGCCATCGCACTGCAGGATGCCGCGGTAGCCACCGAGCAGCGTGTTGGCGTGGATATGACCCCGGCCAGGCGCGTAGCTGTAAACCACCGCGGGTGGCTGGCTTCCGCCCCATGGGCGATCGTCACGCGCAATCGCCCAGAAGTATCCCTGTTTGGTCCGACCGCGACCCGGATCGAGCACCGGCACGACGGTCTCGTCGGCGAAGATCCGTGTCGAGGCGAGCATCATCTCGCGCAGCCGCGCCACCACTGCGGCAACTTCCGCCGCGGCGTATCCCATCCAGAACGACAAGGTGGACCGCTCGAGGATGACGCCTTGCCGCGCCAGGATCTGCGCCTGGCGATACAGCGGCAGATGATCGGCGTAGCGTGCCACCAGCACATGGGCGACCATCGCCTCGGTTGGGATGCCGCCCTCGATCAGCCGCGCCGGCGCCGGTGCCTGCACCACGATGCCTGTGCACGACCGGCAGGCGAGCTTCGGACGCCTGGTCACGATCACCCGAAACTGCGCCGGGATCACATCCAGCCGCTCCGAGCTGTCCTCGCCGATCACCGTCATGCTCGCCCGACAGCACGGGCACGCGGTGTCCTCGGGCGCCAGCGTCACCTCGATCCGCGGCAGGTGCGCTGGCAGTGCGCCACGGCTGGCACGCCGCTTGGCGGCATTGTCCAAGCGCCGCTCGGGATCTCGCTTCTCCGCCTCCGCGTCTTCTTTGGCAATCGCCTGCTCGAGGGCTTCCAAACCCAGTTGCAGCTGTTCCTCCGGCAGACGCTCCGAGCGGGCACCGAAATGCATGCGTCTCAGCTGCAGCAGCAGATGACGCAGCCGGTCATTCTGTGCCAGGAGTGTGTCTCGCTCCGTGACCGCCGCATCGCGCTCGGACATCGTCGCCAGCACCAACGCCCGCAATGCTTCGATGCCTTCAGGCAGGCTCTGCATGTCGTCGCGGGGCGAATCCATCACGCAACGAATCCTACGCGGCAACCGACGGTTTGAGAATCCCCTTTGCGGTCTGAACGCGCGTCCAATCCAGCCCGTCGAACAGAGCGGCGAACTCAACAGGCGACAGCTTCATCACGCCGTCCATGATCGGCGGCCAGCGGAACGATCCCTGCTGCAATTGCTTGTAACTCAGTTAGGAATGCAGGCACTCCGATTGCCCCGCAGCAGTTTGTTGCTGTAACTCATCCATTCCACCCGTATGCCGGACAGCGGGGTTTCTGCGTCGGTGAACGAGCCAACCGCGCCGGCAAGCGCCTCTTGCTACGCTTCGATGACGCACGGATCTGCGCGGTTCCGCCGCAATGGACGGACGCCGTCGCTCCCGATCTTGAAGTTTCTGTGGGAGGCGACCGTGCGCTGTGTCGCCTCACGGACTTACTCGAACTCGCCCTCTTCATGGCGCGCCTCACGTCGAAAAGGCGGACGGCGGACCCGGCACTCTGTAAGGATAATTCTGCCGCATTTGTAAAGCGAATAACGCCGCGGAGTCCATGGGTCCTTCGTTAATGCATCGCATTTTTAGGGATTCATACCATTCGGACGGATGGATGCGCCTTGACGCCTCACCATTCTACGACATATCCTACATTACATTTGGGCCATGGGCAGCGGAGGACATCGGTGCCGGACAGCCCCACGGCCAAGCGATCAAGAGCCAGTGCTTTGGCCGAGGATGGCACGCTCAATCCAGCACCCCGGAAGGTGAACGATCCGAAGTTCAGGGAGGAAAGTTTCTTCGATCCGCGCGACATCGTACAGGTGAAGTACGAGATGCTGCGTCGCGTGTCCGTCGACAAAATGTCGGTGACCCAGGTGTCCGACGAATATGGCGTGACCCGACCAACCTTCTATCAGGCCAAGGCCGACTTCGAGGGTGCAGGCATCGTCGGCTTGGTGCCCAGGAAACGCGGGCCGCGGGGACCACACAAGATCCAGAGCGAGGTCTTGGCCTTTCTCAAGGCTCAGGTGAGCCCCGGCGAACCCATCAGGGCGCGCGAACTGACGAACCTGGTCCGGGGCGAGTTCGGCCTCGATGTGCATCCCAGAACGATCGAGCGCGCGCTCGGTGTAAAAAAAACGGCGTGACCGGCGGCGGGCAACTGCATTACGCGATGCAGTCCCGTACTTCGGCAGAGCAATACGAATTGCTGCGCACAGCCGCGCTTGGCACGGCGCTGCCTCCGGAGGCGCGCTCCGGTCTTACGATCCTTTTGCATCGCGGTATGTGGGCCTGGGTTCGTGCCAGTTTGCCCGGCGCCGCCCGACAGCCATCCGCTTCCGTGCTGCCGCCGGTCAGCATTCCGGTCACGGACCAAGTTTTTGAACAACGCACGGTCGTCCACTTGCTCGCCACAATGGTTTTGGCCGTCTCTGAACGGAGGACAGCATGAACGCGACGCTTAAGGTTCAAGCGCATCACCTCGAACGCGGCGCCTACCTCTACATCCGGCAGTCCTCAATGAGACAAGTCATCGAAAACGTCGAGAGCACCAAGCGCCAATATGGCCTTCGCGGCCGTGCCATCGGCCTCGGGTGGCGCGACGATCAGGTCATCGTCATCGACAGCGATCAGGGCGAATCCGGCGCGTCCGCGTCGTGGCGCGAAGGCTTCCAGCACCTGGTGTCCGATGTTGGCATGGGACGCGCAGGGATCGTTATGGGCCTGGAGGTATCCCGCCTCGCCAGAAACAATGCCGACTGGCATCGGCTCCTGGAAATTTGCGCCTTGGCGGACACACTCATCCTCGACGAGGATGGCGTGTACGATCCGGCCAACTTCAACGATCGCCTTTTGCTTGGTCTGAAGGGTACGATGAGCGAAGCCGAGTTGCATGTGATCAAGGCCCGATTGCGCGGCGGCATCCTCAACAAGGTGCGACGTGGCGAATATCGCTGTGTCCTGCCAACTGGCCTGACCTACGACGAGGCGGGCGACGTCGTGCTGGATCCGGACTCGCGTATCCGCGAAACGGTCGCCCACTTCTTCGAGACATTCTCCCGAGTTGGGTCCGCCTCCCAGACCGTCAAGGCATTCGCCACAGATGGGCTGTTCTTTCCATCTCGCCTTCGCAACCAGAAGCAGGTGGTATTCCAGCCGCTGACCATATCGACCACGATGCGCACACTGCACAATCCCCGCTATGCGGGAGCCTACGCTTACGGCCGGCGCCTCTACCGTCGGACCGTCGATGGCAAAAAGCAGCTACGCAAACGTGAGCCCAATGACTGGCTCGCATGTATCCCGGATGCCCATCCCGGCTACATCAGCTGGGAGCGGTTCCAGGCCAATCTCAAGCTGCTCGAAGCCAACGGAGTCAGTTATGAAACAGCACGCGCCTCACCGCCCCGTGAAGGCTCGGCATTGTTGCAGGGGCGTGCCGTGTGTGGCCGTTGTGGCGCGCATATGAGGGTCCATTACGCCGCTCGACGCGGCCAGGTGGACACTTGGTATGTTTGCAATCGCGCATACAGCTCCCGCGGGGAACCGCATTGCCAAACGATCGCAGGCTGGCCCGTCGATGAGGTGATCGGTGACCTGATTGCCGCGGAAATGACGCCGCATGCCGTCGAGTTGGCGCTGGAGATCAGGAAAGAAATCGAAGCCCGCTATGACGAGGCCGATCGGCTCCGGCGGCGTGCCGTCGAACGCGCTCAGATCGATGCCGAGCTTGCACAGCGTCGGTTCATGCTGGTTGATCCCGGCAATCGCCTCGTTGCCGATACACTAGAACGCGAATGGAACGACAAGTTGCGCATCCTGGCCGGCGCACAGGAAGAAAGAGCGCGCGCCCTGCGCCAGGACCGCATCGCGTTGGACGACGCAGTCCGGGAGCGGCTGATCGCCATGACGACCGACTTCAAGACAGTCTGGCGAGATCCGGATCTGCCAAACCGCGAACGCAAGCAACTGCTCGCCTACGTTATCGAGGACGTAACACTGCTCAAGTTTGCTGCCGAGGGAGAAACCCGGATCCACGTCCGCTTCAAAGGTGGGAAAACCCAGACGTTGACGACCCAGAACCCAAAATCTTCTGCGCAACAGGTGAAGACCCGACCCGAGGTCGTCGAGCTGGTGGACAGCCTCCTGGAAAATCACATTTGCGCCGAGATCGCGGACATCCTGAATGCGAAGGGCATCCGCCCGGGCGGCTCGGCACGGCGCGATCAAGCAAGCGCGCAGTTTACCGATCTCCGCGTGATCTACCTCGTCAAGCGGTATGGGTTGCGCTCCCGCTACGATCGACTGCGGGATCGGGGCATGCTGACAAAGGCTGAGATGGCATCAAAACTCGACATCAGTGAAGGCACGTTGGTCAGGTGGGCGAACTACGGCCTCGTCACTAAGCACTCGTGCGATGGCTATCGTCACCTGTACGCTCCCCCGGTTGCACACACGCCGGTCAAACAATGTAGCCGATGGAACCGCCTCGTCGACCGGGCTGCTGCGCTCCAACACGCCACCTCGCCAAAATGATTCGGCCAAAGGGAAAGGGATTCAGTGTGAAACCAGGTACTTCCAGACCAGCACCAGGCCGCTGCTGTCCCAGACCAATATCTTCAGGCGGTCGCTGCGCTTGGCGCGATAGACAATGACCGCACCCGAGAACGGATCCTCGGCCAATGCCTCCTGCGCCAGGACGGCGAGAGAGTGTGCCCCCTTGCGAAAATCAATCGGTCGCGTCGCCAGCAAGACGCGAGCGCCAGCAGGGACATTGATCATGATCGGGATGCCGAGGCCCGAACCGCGCGCAACACCGCGGTCAATTGGGCAGCATCATCCATGCCGGACGAGACCCGCACCACCGCACCGGCAAGCTTGACCTCGATCCCTGGCGCCGCAGACACCGCGCGTTGAACCGTCGCAGCCGGAATGGCTTCGCTCACGATCGGAATGAAGCTGGGCGTTGCCGGCGTTGTCGTTTTCCCCGGCACGCTCGGCAAGTCCTGGCGCATCGCGCGTCGCCAGCCAAAGACCTGCTGCGAACAGATCTGCCAGCGTCGCGCAACCTCTGACACACGTGCCCCGGGTACCAGGGTCTCCGCGACAATCCGTGCCTTCTCATCCGCCGACCAGCGCCGCCGGCGGCCAGGCCCCGTGAGAACCTCAACGCGTCGGTATTCACCCTTCGCGTCATCGTTAACGTCAAACATAAGGATAGCTCGATGCCCTCTGCCTCAAGCAAATCAAGCAGCTCGGGCAGGGTCATTGAACAAGGGTATCAGCGCCCCGCTTACGCACAAACCAAGCCGCCGGCTTCTCTCTGGCCAACTCGTATCGTCACCGATACGGGCGCGTTGCCCAAGTGACCGGAATGGACGTTCTCTATAACCGCATGATGTTTGCGTGCGTCCCGCCCTGATAGGTAGGCCAGTTCCGCGAACACCACGCGAACAGTTGCCAGACCACTGTCGGCAGTTGCCACATGACCCATTAATTCCGGCTAATGTCGCGTCGGGCACCGCGAGGTCGAGATCAAGTCACTTCGAAGGCTCAGGCGTCCGGCTTCCGCTGGTTGACAATGGTGGCCTGCCCGCCGGATGTGCCTGGCACCTCGCTCCGGCGGGCATGCTCCTCCGCGTCAGACCGCGACCAGTGCCAGCCGCACGGTTCTGCCAGAGACAGTCACGGGTTCTTCATGGGCATGGGCGTGGCTGAAGGTGCGGGCGAGCCATGCTGGATCGATGCCAGCTCCTTTGCATTGAGGTCATCCGCGCTCCGGTCGGCATGCGTGGCGGTCATTGCGGGCATCTTGTGGGCCGGTGCGGGGTGCGTCACGTGACGCGGCTGGACGGTCCCCTGGGCTGGAGCGTTCTGCGCGAACGCAGGGCCCGCAGCAAGAGCGAGCGCCGAAAGTGCAACGATGAGCTTGATGCTGGGCATGTGGTTTTCCTCTTCTGCCTGAACAGGCTGCCGCAATAGCACGAAACGCCACGATAGCCGAGAGTCGCTCCTGGCGGGCGCTGTCCGCGTCTGGTGTCAGCGCAGCAACGCCACCACCACGGTGACGATACCCAGCACGAGGTTGACCGCGATCAGCTTGCGGATGCGGTCGATGGAGGCAGCGGCTGTGTTGCGATCGGTGGTGCGGCGGAACCGCGCATAGGGGCCGAAGACGATCAGCAGGAATATCGCGCTCATGATCAGCCCGAGCAGCATCATGAGATGCACGTTCCAGCCGACGAAAGCCGGTCCGCCGTAGAAGCCGAACAGCACCGCGAAGCCGGTCAGCAGGATGAGCAGCATAGCATGCCATACGATCAGGAAGAAGCGGCGAAACACCTGCGTGTGGAGTGCGATGCGCTGGATCGGCTCGAGCACGGAGAGGCTCGGGCGCAGCACGACATAGGCGAAGAACATGCCACCGACCCAGACCACCGCGCACAGCACGTGCACGGCGAGCACCCAACCCCAGACGTTCATCCCATCAGCTCCTGTAGTTCGGCGAGCAGCGCGCGCAGTTCCGCGGCGGCGGTCGAGCGCGGCGCGGCCTCGGTGACGCCGAGACCGGCGGCGAAGGCATGCGCGAAGCCGGCTCGGTTGCCAAGGGCCGAACGGAGCAGTGGCAGGTTGCGGGCGCCGAGGTCGGCGGCGATCGTGTCGCGCAGCTTCGAGGTGGGTGGAGTGCGGTTGAACATCAGGTGAGCCGGGCGGCGCTCGTCGGCCGCGAGACGCAGCGTGCCTTCGGCCGCCCACACGTCCGGCATGCTGGGCTGTATCGGCACCAGGACGAAGTCGGCGGCCCGCACCGCGACACGTGCATCGGTATCGAGCTGCGGCGGGCTGTCGATCACCACCAGGTCATGATCGCGCTTCAGGCGCTCGAGTTCTGCTGGCAGGCGCCAGCCGGAGATGTCCGAGAAGGCGAGGGCGGCGGTCTGCTGCAGGCGCGCGCGGCGGAGCGAATGCCATCGGCCGAGGCTCTTTTGCGGGTCGATGTCGAGCAGGCCGACCCGGCGCTCCGGTGCGAAGGCGGCGGCGATGTTGGCGGCCAGCGTCGTCTTGCCGGTACCGCCCTTCTGTTGTGCGACCGTGATGACCACCGCCATGGCGTGCGACTCCGTTGGTGCAGTGCAGTATAGCGGATGAGGCGGCGCGGGGTTTCGTCTCACCGGCGTCTCGTTGCCCTGTGGGTGAGACGACCTGGGGAGCACGCGGCCGGGGTCCTGTATGGCGACTGCTGACGATTGTATATGCGTGCGCCCGGCTGGCGGGGCGGCCGCCGTTGATGCGGTCCAGCCCGGCGTGGCGCGGATAGGTGACCGATATTGCTCGCCCACGAACCAAGCGCCAGCAAGCCGCACCTCGTAATGCTCACTCGTCGTGCGCCAGTCGCTGTCATCGAGAACGTGGCCGTCAGCCGTATGCAACACCAGATGCCAGCTATGCTGCGCTGCCGCTCGAACCATAGGCGGCGTTGCGGGTCAACGTCGGGCGGGGGAGCTGCGTCGGCGACATTCCACGTGGCAGGGAAAAGCAGCGATGCCACGATAATCGTCCCGGCGACCGGCAAGGCGCCCTGCAGGCAATGCCCAGAAGGGCTGGATCATGCTGGCTGTTTGCACACCCATAGCGGTAGCAACCGCCCGGGTCCGCGCCCAGACTAACTGCTGCCGGAATAACAACCGGCCCCACCACGGCCCACTGGCCGCCGCCGGACGGTACGAAGAGGCTGATGATGCAGGAGGAGACAAAGGCCCAGAAAGCGAGGGTATGGCTGGTTGAAGCTGTGAAGAGCATTTTGGCGATGAGACCCGCCAAACCGGTATGCGCCATGATCCCCATAATGCCGCCGTAAATCGGAAACTGCAGCAGAATCGGTCCGGTCGTTCGCGCAGCCACGTAGAACGCATGCACGTAGGCGATGGGTCTCACGTGCAATGCCATCCCGGCCAGTAAAGCCATAAAGATGAAGCCGTCTATATCGATTGAAAATTTGCCTGCGGCAATAGCGTGCCACTCATAAGTGCCGCCTACCAAAACCACCAGAACTGTGATGGGCCATGCCCTTTCCAATCGCGTCGCATAAGTGTTTCGCCGCTGGTATTCGTTCCAATCGGCCTCGTCCGCACGATCTTGACAGGCACGAGTTCCGGGATCGACGCATTTCATGTCTTTAGTGGTGGGGGCCATGACATGAGAGCCAGCGCGGTGGGTATCGCGACCATCAACAGCAGCAGCAGCGGAACAAGATTAGCCTGGCTCAGAATGGTCTGGTCGGAACCCGCGATATGGCCGGTAATCCGCTCAACAAAGTTGAGGGCACTGCCGTGTGTCGCGGTGGCCAAGGCCCGGCATTCCCAGTACGGCAGGGACGCTGAAATGCCGATGGCGTGCACGAACACCAGCACAGCGGATGCCAGGGCCGCCGGCAACAGCAATGGAAGGTGATGCGGAACACCATGCGGGGCACTGCGCCATGCACGCGCGCTGCCTCCAACAATGCGGGGTCGAGTGCGCGCAAGGCGTCGGATAGCAACAGGAAGGGCAGCGGTGCGGCGGCCAGTGCGGTCACCACGATCGCGCCGGCGGCGGAGACGACATCGATCGTGACGCGCGCACCGAATGCGGCGTGCAGCAGCAGGTTCACCAAGCCGCTTTTGGGTGAGGCGAGCCAGCTCCAGCCCATCGCGGTGAGCAGCGGTGTCAGATAGAGCGGCATCACCACCAGCCGTTCCAACAGCACCCGGCCGGGAACGCTGGGCGCCACTGAAAATGCGAGCCCGCCCCCCAGCAACATCGCGCACAGCGTGGTCAGCAGTCCGAACAGCAGCCTATTGAGCACGACGACCGGGTGATGCAGCAGCGCAAGTCCGCTGCCGGTTCCGGCGAGGGTGACGGCGGCCAGCTCAGGCCTCGCGAACCGGACAAGAACTTCGCCGAGAGCATCAACGCAGTGCTCCGCCGTCAGTGTGTTTGACGAACACCGCGACAGAACCCGCCGTGCCGACCAATGGAGGGGACCCTCCATGCTCAAAGGCTGACAAGAACCTGCTCAAGGCCCTGACGCACGCCCACATAGCGGGTTTGTACATGGGTGGATTGTAGCCCTATCAGGCTCGACCAGCGAGCGTGCCTGTGTTCCGAAAGCGGTGATGGCAAAGGCAACGCACTCACCTCCTCTTTGCCAGTGCGTTCAATTGCCATTTAGCTGTGCCGATAGGGCCCGAGCCGTGGTAGTCACCACCTCTATCGTGCGTGCTCGGACCGGGCCGATGTAGCGGCCGATTGGGATTGAAACGGTCAGCGCACCCATGATCTCGGCCCCGGAACTGCGCACCACCGCGGAAATTGACGCCCCCTCATCGAGACGCTTGTTGTGCGTCTCCGCGTAGCCGTTGCGCCGGGCCTCGGCGATCGCACGCCGCAGTGTCGCGGCATCGGTTTTTGCGCCGGGAAAAGGCGGCACAAACTCAGTCCTGTCGATATACGCCGCAATCTCCTCGTCCGGCAACGCGGCAAGAATGACGTGGCTGGTGCTGCCGACATAGAGCGGGCTGAGCTTGCCGAGTGTCACCACGCGCCGGAAATCGCGAATGCCCTCGAGCTGATCCAGATTGATCCTGTCATCTCCTACACGGACCGCAATGTAGACTGTCTCGTTCAGCTCATCGCGGATCTGGCGCATGAAGGGGCGAGCCTGTGTGACAAAACCGGTCGACGTCTTCGCCACCTCAGACATCGCGATGACCGCATACCCGAGCCGATAAAGACCGGTCCGCGGGTTCTTCATCGTCATGCCGCCCCTGCAGAGTGTGGTCAGCAGGCGGAACACCGTCGCCTTGTGTAATCCCGTCGTCGTCGCGATGTCGGTCAACGACAGCTCAGGTTGGCGATGCGTGAAGGCGCGCAGTACGCCCAACGCCCGTTCCACCGTCGAGACGCCATAGCGCTCAACTTCCTTCACTGAACTCATACGCGCTGCCTCTTCCTGCGCTGCTTGACAGCGTGTTCGCGTTCGGTAGCATGCTCCACAATGCGAAATCGAGTTTCAATAAATGAAACCGGCGAGGAAATCCAGGGCCATTGCTTCCCTCCGTTGTGGTGGCGGTACATGAGTGCCGCGGTCGCGATGATGGCTGACGAGGCAGCCGCTCCGCCCGTCATCCAGATGATTGACGTTGATCGCTTCTACGAAGGCCAGCGCGGCTGGAATCACGCGCTCGACCATCTGACGCTGACCATCGAGCGCAACGAATTCCTTTGCATCCTCGGCCCGAGTGGCTGTGGCAAGAGCACACTCCTGAAGATCGTCGCTGGGCTGATGCGTCAGAGCAGTGGCGACGTGCTGCTCAACGGTAAACCGATCAAAGGGCCAGGCCTTGATCGTGGCATCGTATTTCAGGATCCCGCGCTGTTCGCCTGGCTCACGGCGTTGCGCATGTCGAGTTCGGCCTGCTGATGGGCGGCTGGAAGAAGCCTGCAGCGCGCGACCGTGCGGTGCACGTCCTGGAGGCTGTCGGCCTCGCCAAACAGGCATCGCTGTATCCGTTCCAGTTGTCAGGTGGCATGAAGCACCGCGTCGCGGTGGCACGTGCCTGGGCCCTCACCGGGGCGGCGCTGCTGCTTATGGATGAGCCGTTCTCCGCGATCGACGCAATCAATGGAATGACGCTGCAGGACCATCTTGTGAATACGTGGCTCACCGAGCAGCGCACCGTTCTTTACGTTACCCACGACATCGAGGAAGCGGTTTACCTGGCCGATGGGATTGTCATATTGAAGCCATCTCCGGGACGGCTTGCGGCCGACCTACGCGACGAACTGCCACGACCGCGCGATCGCCATTCGGCCGGTTTCTGGCGGTGAAATCCCGAACCACGCAGGAGATGCAGCGTCATGGCGTTGCCACCGAGTGACGGCGCGCGGGCGTCCACGCGCCTGAAGCAGCTTATCCACCGCAAGGGCCAGGTGCTGTCCGTGATGCATCCGCCTACCGCGGCGCTCGCGCGCATCATGGAACGTGCCGGCTGCGAAGCGCTGTTCGTCGGCACCAGCGCCGTTGTCGGCGGTTATACCGGTCTCGCCGATGTCGGCACCGCATCGATGACCGAGTGCGTGCAGATCGCCGGCTGGATCGCCAGCAGCGTTGCCACACCGGTGATCATCGATGGCGATACCGGCCATGGCGGCATCATGGCGGTACGCCGTCTGGTACGTGACTGTATCCACGCAGGTATTGCCGGCATCCGCATCGACGATCAGCCGATCGAGGGCAAGCGGCGGACGCAGAGTGCTGGATTGGAAGTGGTACCGCTGGAGCAGGCGATCGTTCGATATCGCGCGGCAGTGGACATGAAGAACGAGCTCGACCCTGACTTCGTCGTCATGGCGCAGTGCTACGCGCGCGATGCAGCGAACGGCGGACTAGACGAATTGCTGCGTCGCCTGGCCGCCTATCATAGTGAGGCGGGTGTCGATTGGGTCCAGCTCGAGTTGCCGCATTCCACCGAGGAGATCAGGCAGGCGCGCCAGGCAGTCACGTGCCCCATATCCTTCATGAAGGGCAAGCTCCCGCGTTATCTCTCGCTGGACGAGCACCTGGCGCTTGGCGTCACGATCGCGTGGTTGCCAAGTTTCTCGCACCACGTGATCTGGGCGGCATTGTCCGACTTCATGGCCGATTTCCGTCTGCACGGCCTCGGTGCATGGGAGGCCTTCGTCGAGCGTCGCAAGGATCATCCATACATCATCCCTGAAGTCCCGCCGGACGGTGAGGGTCTCGATAAGCAGCGCTCGCTGGAGGAACGCTATCTGTCCCCGGCCGCGTTGGAAAAATACCGCCGCTCCGCCGGTGGCGACATATCCTGAAGGAGACGCACCATGGCACGTGGTGGCTATAAATTCTTTGACACGGATGCGCATGTCGGACCCTACGTTGACGTCCTCGATCCGTATCTGACTGCCGACGACAAGAAGCGGCTCGAGGCGTGGTCGCAATACAAGGCTAGCAGCAAGAGCGGCCATGTCTCCTATAACAAGGGCCAGCGCAAGTATCAGCGGCGGCTCTATTCGGAGACCGTAGAGACGGCTCCCGCTGGCTACATGGCGGGTTTCACCGGCGTGAAGCGTGAGCGCGCGATTTCACCCGATGTCGACCGTTCCTCCGCGGCGCGCATCGCCGACATGGATTTCGAGGGCGCCGACGTCAACTTCATGCTGCCGTCAGGCTGGTTCGGCACCTTCACCGCCGGCGACGACGTCGCACTGGAGATGGGCATGTATCAGGCCTTCCATCGCTGGATGGCCGACTACTGCGGCCAGTATCCCGAACGGCTCGGCGGTGTCGTCCTGGCCAGCTCGCGCGACATCGAAGGCAGCATCCGCGAGATGCGCCGTGCCGGCCGGGAGCGCTGGGCCTGGGGCGTGCTGGTCTACGCACCCTATGGCACGCCGATCGACCTGCCGTCGCTTGATCCGATATGGGCGGAGGCGCAGGAGCTCGATCTGTCCGCGGTGCTGCACACCTTCACCGTCATGCCGCCCTACGCGCCAGGTGGCTTGGATACCTGGGACAATCTTTGGCTGCAGCGTTCGGCGGCACATCCGTGGTGCGGCATGCGCAACATGGCAGCGCTCATCGGCAGTGGCCTGCTCGATCGTTTTCCGCGATTGCGCCTGGGTTGTCTCGAGGCTGGCCACGGTTGGCTGCCGTTCTGGATGGCACGTTTGGACGAGCACATGGAGACGATACGCGCCGCGCTGCCGCCGAACCTGAAACATCATCCGAGCGAGTACGTGATGGGCGGCCGGTATTACCAGAGCATCGAAATGTCGGAAGGCGAGAAGGTCACCAACATGGTCTCCGATATCGTCGGCGAGCACGTTCTGATGTATGCATCCGATTATCCGCACGGGGAAAGCGCCTTCCCCGAAGCGACCAATATCGTGCTCCGTTGGGAGAACATGTCGGAGAACCGCAAGCGCAAGCTGTTCTGGGAAAACCCGGTACGGTTCTACGCTCGCTGTGGTCTGTGATCGTGCGGGCGCACGCTCAGCCGCTCTCGCGCGCCATGGCCGAAATGCGCGGCGTCGCTGGATTTCTACCTGGGCGCTAGCGGCGAGGTGGCACATGCCAACTCGCGCTATCTCGAGGCCGGCAAGGCGCTGCTGATAGCACTGGTTGAAGGCGGCATCGCCAGCGGCTCTTTCTTCGTGCTTCGCAACGACATCAAAGGCAGATCGCTCGATGAGCTGCGTGCCATGAAGTTGCGCATCGACCTATCCAATCCATCCTCCTTCCACCTCATTCTGTTCCGCGCCTTCCTGCGCACCAGGAATATGACGACCAAGGATCTCAACTGGAACTGCCTGACACTCGGCGGCCCGGAAATGTTACCTGCATTGGTGAGCCGCCAGCTCGATGGGTTCATGCACGATGCGTTGACCACAACGCTGGCTTTGCAAGCCAATGCAGGCTTCGAGTTCATGAGCAGCGGGCGTGGCGACATGGGACAGGAAGCCAAGCTGGTGCCGGGCACCGGTGTCTGCGGCAACATGGCATTCATAAAGGCGAACCCGGACGTAACGCGGCGCTTCGCGCAATCGCTGCGCGACGCCAGCACCACCTACCAATCCGCTCCGAAGACGGACATGGTATCGATCATGAGCGAGTGGTCGCGCCAGGATCCGACGGTCATCGAGGCCATGTATCCTCGCTTCGATCAGCGTGTCGGCCTGACCGCGGCCGCCACACAGGCCTGGTAGAACATCCTGGGGCAGGCGATGCTCTCGCGCGGCGAGATTTTCGCAGAAGATGACGGTGAGCGACGTGTTCGACCTGGACTACCTGCAACAGAAATCATGGATACGATCGAACGCGTCGCTGTCGCCGTTGCCGAGAACGTCGTAGCGCCTTACAGCCACACACAGCCGGACTTCGCGCGCCATGTGATGCAGCGCAATCGCCGGACACGCCTGCGCCGCCTCGTCCGGGGCATGGCAGGAATCTTGTCGATCCTGTTGGCCTGGCAGATCATGTCGCGGATATTCGATCTGGATCTGCTGCTGCCTCCACCGTTGACCGTACTGCGCAACGTCGTCGTCACGCTGACGGTCTCCAATAGCCATTGGCTGTACGGTCCGAATATTTACGTACATCTGTCGCACAGTTTCCTGCGCGCTACGGCGGGATTTGTGTCTGCAGCGGTCGTCGCCATTCCGCTTGTCCTGCTACTCGGCCGCATCACCACGCTGCGGGAATTCATGATGCCGGCCATACAGGCCGTCTATCCGATTCCGGGCATCGCCAGGATCCGCTTGCTATTCTTTGGTTCGGTCTCGGCGATACCGCCGTCGTGTTCGTCGTGTTCGCGACAGTGTTCTTTCCGCTGCTATTCAATGCTGAGGCCGGTGCACGACTGATCAGCCCGACAGTGCAGGACGCCGGCCGCTGCTTCGGCGCAGCGGCTTTTCGTTCTTCTTTCGCGTAGTGCTGCCAGCCACGGTGCCGTACATCATTACCGGCCTGCGCATCAGCCTGGGCGGAGCCTGGCGCATGATCGTCGCGGGAGAGACGCTCGCTTCGCAAGGTGGTATCGGCTACCTGCTGATGGAATTGCGCTTTCAGTTCCGAGCTGTCGATCTGATTACGGCGATGATTCTGGTGGCCATCGTCGGTTATGCCACCGAGAAGCTCATCGTCGGCACGATCGAAAAGCGCACGATCGAGAAGTGGGAAATGCAGCCATATTAGCCGTTCGGCTGCTCGCAGCGCATTCTTCCGGCCCGATGGTCGCCTTCACATTGGCTCTGGCTCGACGCATCCGTCCATGATCCTGCCAACTTCCCCAGTCGAAAGGACGCCGATTTCAGCAATGAACACGATTCTGGCCCTGGGTGGCCCGGGCGAGGAAGTCCCCGTCGGGGCCAGGGTCGCGCGCCCGCCTACGAACTGGAGCACAAGCTGCCGGCCGGGCTGCTCTACTGCTTCGAACAGTCCCTTGGCCCGGGCAAGCTTCGGCGCGAGACGATCGATCGCGTTTTGCAGACGGGGCAGCGACACCGGCTGATCAGACGTCCAGCTGATAGTCTCGAACCGATCAGATGCAGGGCGACGGCGCCCCGGGTCGCGTGGTGCCGGCGCACGGTCGGGGTGCGTGGGGAACAGCAGTTCGGCCGGTATCTGACCATGCGGCGCGTCGACCACCAGCGCCGCCGGCCGGATCGCCTTGACGGCATTGCGGATCCGCTCGTGTCCGGGCGCATCCACCAGATCGATCTTGCTCAGCGCCAGCACATCAGCCGCCCGCAGCTGGGAGTGAAGCAGCGGATCGTCATTCAGCTTCGCCGCGGGCGTCGTCGCGTCCACAACACATAGCACCGTCTCCAGCGGCGCCTCCCGCCAGATCACCGGATCCATCAGATTGCGGACAATATCGGCCGGGTCAGCCACCCCGCTGGTTTCGATGACGATGGAATCCGGGCGCGGACTGCGGCGCAGGATGGCTGCGAGCGTGCGCAGCAGGTCGCCTTCCAGCGAACAGCAGATGCAGCCATTGGTCAGGCTGACGACCCCGTCGCTGGCACCCGCGATCAGCTCGGCGTCGATGTTGATGGCGCCAAAATCATTGACCACAGCGGCAATGCGCCGGCCCTCGGCATGGGCCAGAAGTTCATTGACTACCGTGGTCTTGCCCGCGCCGAGAAATCCGGCAACCAGCAGGATCGGGACAGGCACGCGCGTCATCGACCAGTGACGAGAGATCGGCGCACCGGAAGTCCCGGACGCGCCGCCACATCCATCACGCCGTCGGCGATCAAAGGCTGGCCGCTCACCAGCAGATGCCGCACGCCATCTGCCGGGCGGTTCATCGCCGTGAACTCCGATCGGTCGGTCAATGTTTCGAAGTCGAATACGACCACGTCGGCATCAGCGCCCGGCTGCAAACGCCCCTTCGCGCGCATGGCGGGCGTACTCGCCGCCAGGATCTCCGCCGGGATCAGCGCGCATTTGCGCACGCCCTCCAGCAGCGATACCGCCTGGCGCTCGCGCACCCAGTGACGGATGAAGCGAGTGAAACAGCCGGCCGAGCGTGGATGGGACGTCGCGTCCTCCGGAAGTGGCCAGGCGTCGCCCGTGTAGACCGTGCTGTCCGGCAGCGTCCACGGCATGGCATCGGACGCGATGGCGCCACCGGGATACAGCACCGACAGGTCGAGCAGATCGCGATGGTGCGCGTTGTTCTCGGTATCCAGGATGTGCCACAGCACAAGGGTTGAGGGTTCCTCGGCCTGAGCCGCCAGCAGCTCCGTCCGGTCACGAAAGCGCCGCCCGTCGGTCACCCGCTGCACGGAATCGTAGCCCGTGCCGTTCCTGGCCACGAACTCGGGATCGCTGAAGAAGGCGGCCGCCAACACGGTGGAGCCGGTGCCATACGGATAGGCCTCCACCGTGATCGGCAGGCCCTGCGCCTGCGCCTTCTCGACCAGCTTCACACAGCGCTCGATGTCCGTCTTGCTGGAGCTGTTGAAGTGGCAGATGTGCATGTGCGCGCCAGTCGCACCGGCGTAGCCGATCAGGCGGATATACGCCTCGGCAGCACTTTCCGGGTCGATGCGCGACATGTAGGCGATGTGGGTGAAGGTCGGCACGGCGTGCGCGGCCGCGAGCTGGCACACGGCGGTCAGTTCCTGCACGCCGGCGCCGGGGGCATAGGCATTCAGGATGCCGATGCCAATGCCGCCCTCGTTCAGCCCTTGCGCCAGGCGATCGAGGACCCCCGCGACCTCAGCCTCGCTCGCCACGTTCTCCACCCAGCGACGATCCCGCATGGCGCGGCCGAACGCCTCCAGCGAAGACTCCTCGTTGGAGCCGGTCATGGCGCCGATGCGGGCGAAAGCCCAATTGGTGGATGCGCCGTAGTTCAGGACGCGACCCTGCGCTGCCTGGCGCCGGTACCAGGACGCGACCGGCAGCACCCCAGCTTCCAGGTCCAGCGTCGTTGTCACCCCATCGAAGGCCTGCATGCGGTCGGCTGGGATCGACTGCCCATGCGCATGGAGGTCGATGAAGCCGGGGGCCACCACCAGCCCCGTCGCGTCGATCACCCTCTCGGCGTCGCCCAGTCCTGTCCCAACGGCGGCGATCCTTCCATCCAGTACCGCCACGTCGCCCGCGGCGTCCATCCCGCTGGCCGGGTCCACCACCCTGCCGCCGCTGATCACCATGCCACCCAAATCGCCACTCCCTCGGTACTAAAACCCGCGCTGCCTATGTCGAGACCGGCGACCGACCTGCGGACCCGCCGACCAATAGAGGCAGATTTGCCAAAACCCGCAACCAACTGCGCCGGCGACCTGGTGCTCAACGGCTTCCCCACAGGCCCCATCGTCCTCGACGCCATAGCAGCCAAATGCCTGGGGCAATTCCGACCGGCGCGGAGAGCGACGGCTATTGGGCCGTCGCGCAGGCGATTGGCGTCATCCCCGTCTACAACAAGGAGACGCTGCCCGCCGGACTAACGCTGACATCCTGGCGTGATCTACTGCGCCCGGAGATGACCGACCGCAAGCTCGCCATTCAAAATGCCGCCGCCGGTACGCAATTCAACTGGAACTACCTGCTGGAGCAAACGCTCGGCCCCGACTTCACGGCCAAATTCGCCGCTCAGCGTCCCGTGGTGATGGCAACCGGCGCGCAGCTGACCGACGCCGTGATCTGCGGCGACGTCCTCATCGCCGCGGCGCTCGATCATTGGCGAGCCGCGGCGGTGCGCGCGGCCGGTCGTTCAATGTCGTCGATCTGGTCAACCGACTTGAGGCGGAGAGCCGGTCCGGATGCCCCGGAAGATTATTTGTATCGGAAGGACTTCGTCGTCCTCGACGAGCTCGGCTACCTGCCATTCGCCCAGGCCGGCGGACAGTTGCTGTTCCATCTGATCCGTCGGCTTTACGAGCAGACCTCGGTCATCGTGACAACGAACCTCGCGTTCGGCGAACGGCCGAGCGTGTTCGGCGACGCCAAGATGACGACAGCGCTGCTCGACCGCCTGACCCACCATTGCGACGTCGTTGAAACCGGCAACGAGAGCTGGCGCTTCAAGAACTGCGCCTGATCTGCAAGACCCGACCTGTCCAAGCCTGGCACTGTGTTCGCCGCGGTCAAGGACGCTGCGCGCCGCCAAGGCGATGGCCTGAAGGCCATCCTTGACCGCAGCGAACATCGCGCCCTGAGGAGATCAGGCCGGGGCAAAGAAACGGGCCTCGTTCAGCCGAACAAAAAAACACCGAGGGCTTCATGGAGAGCGCAATGAAAGGGGTCCTTTTGGTGCCGATTGACAGGCGTCCGCAGCCTCGCGGATGTCCCAAAGATAGGCGCGGGGATCACGCCTCATAGACCACTCGTGGGAGCACTCGATGTCAGCGCGGACGTATGGATTGCGCACGGCACCTGCCGTCACGAGATACCGAAAGCTGACCTTCGGCATCCTGGGAAGATCGGTCGGCGGTGCGAATCCCCGCCCTTACGACCGATCATCCACAGACCATGCACCCCGGGTGGCGTCAGTTCGCCGCAATCCACTCGACTGCGCGCTCGCCTATCATGATGACCGTCGCATGGGCGCCGCCCGACCTGGGAATGCGTGGCATCACCGATGCATCGACCACCGACAACCCTTGAACGCCCTTGACCCTGCAGTACTGATCAACCACTGCCATCGGATCGGTATCCGGTCCCATCTTGCAGGTTCCGGACACGTGCCTCGCTGTGCCCACGGTTTGCCGTATCCACAGGTCCAGAGCGTCGTCGCTGGCCAGAACGTCATCTGTCGGGTGAATCCGGTGATCGACCACGTCCTTATACGCATCGGACTGCAGCAATTTTGTCGCCAACCGCAGACCCTCTCGCACGCGTCGAATGTCATTTGGATGCTGTAGATAACGGTAGTTGAAGGTAGGCTGGACGCTGGGATCGGCCGAGGCCAGCCCGACATATCCCGAGCCGTCGGGCAGCCCGAGCGTGCATGAGATCCGAGCCACCCGATCAGGGGGAACATCCCCGCTCAAGTACTTGGTTCGAACGCCGGGAAACCGCTCCTCGCGTTCGTCGACGACCGGGCTGCTCCTCAGCAGCATGTCGTTGACGGCGCTTGATCCTTCAGCGGTGTAGTGCAGGCAAAAGTGCACCGCATCGCGATGCGCCTCAAGCGAGACATCGTCCTTGACCTTGAAGGTCGTCTGGGCGCTGAGGTGATTCCAAAGGTTCTGACCTACGCCAGGGAGATGACAAACCACGGGTATCCCGAACTGCCGCAGTTGGTCCTCGGGACCGATGCCCGAGAGCATGAGCAGCTGGGGAGATCTGATTGCCCCGGCGCTCAGCACCACGCGGCCCGCCTCGATCTGGAATACCTGTCCTCCGCTCTCGGCTTCGACACCGACGACTTCACCATCTCTGATCAGGATCTTCCGGACGAACACTCCGCCCCGCACCGTCAGGTTCAGATGGTGGCGCACCGGATTGAGATGCGTCATGGCCGTGCTCATTCGCACGCCGTCGATATTGTTCGAGGGTGACACACCGAGGCCGGCGGGATGCAGGCCGTTCGTGTCGTTCGTGGTGCCGTACCCCGCCTGCACACAGGCTGCATGGAAGGCCTGTTGAATGGTAGGACAGGGACCTGACTGACGGCGCCTGACCGGCATCGGTCCATCCGAGCCGTGGCAATCATCCTGAATGTCGAGGTCACGCTCCGATTTGCGAAAGTACGGCAGGATCTTGTCGTACGACCATTCATCGTTGCCGAGTGCCGCCCAGGAATTGAAATCCTCGCGGAAGCCGCGCTGCATGGCCTGACCGTTGATCGACGAGCCTCCCCCGATCACCTTGCCCTGCGCGACGTGTATCGTGCCTTGCTCCTCGGTGATGGTGCCGCGCAAGGCCCAATTATGTTGTGAATCCGGCGCTTCGGCGAAGCGCGTGTGACCGAATTTGATTTCGTCCGGAAGATTGGCCGGATCGGGATAATCCGTTCCGGCCTCCAGCAACAGCACGGAAGTATGCGTGTTCGCTGCCAATCGCCCGGCCATTACCGAACCAGCCGCTCCGCCGCCGACAATCACTACGTCATATTTCATGGGGCCCCCTCCTTCGTCGATATCCCCCGGTTCATAGCCGTCTCGCATAGCGTCTCGCCTTTTCGCAGCGATCGCAACTCCGCGTCGCCGACGACAAGGCATGCGCTGACGACAAGGCATGCGCTGGAGAAGCCAGGGGGTTGTCGTTGCTGTCCCGCGGCGCTAGCTCTTTGCTCGAAATCCTTTCAGGCACGGAGGAACCGGCAAATGCAAGCAGTCCTCAACGGTCATCAGATTGCTGCCAGCGACGACATCGTCGAAACGGGTGGCTATCACTACTTCCCGCCATCGGCGGTTCGCATGGAATGGCTGGAGAAGGCCCCGAAGACCGACCATGATCGTGAATGCCCGCACGGCGTGCAGTTCTACGACGTGGTCATCGATGGCGTCCGTCATGTGCGCAACGCCTGGATCTACGAAGCGCCGCAGCCGAAAATGGCCGAGGTGCGCGATCGCGTCGGCTTCTGGGAGGACGTCGAGGTCCGCTGACGCTACAGCTTCGGCAGCCGATAGCGGTCCTGCGGATCATCCCAGCCTTTGAACCGCGGTGGCCGCTTCTCGGCAAATGCCGCGCGTGACTCCATCAGGTCGCTCTTGGCGCCGTGCTCATGCAGCGCTTCCGCCAGCCGGTGCTGCTCCGCCGACGGCGCCGGGCGCATCTGTCGCATCATGTGCACGGTGTTGACGCGCGAGGCCGGCGGCAACGTCAGCAGATGCTCCGCCATGGCAAGCGCAGTCGGCATCAGTTCATCGGCATCGACCAGACGATTCAGGAACCCGACGTCATGGAAGCGCTCGGCGGTGAAGCGGAAGCCGAGCGCCATCTCCATCGCAATCGGATATGGCAGGTTGGCGACGTGGCCATGGTTGTAACCACCGAGCAGCCAACGCTTCGCCTCTGACACCTCGAACACCGCGCCGCGGACGGCGACGCGGAGGTCGGTGCGCTCGACCAGCATGAAGCCGCCACCCATGGCGAAGCCATTCACTGCGGCGATCACCGGCTTTTCCAGTGCACCTGACATGAACGGGTCCTCGATCGCTGGGCGCGTGCCGCCGGGTGCGCCGTTCGCCAGCGATTCCTTCATGTCCTCGCCGGCGCAGAATGCGCGGCCCGCACCGGTGAAGATTGCCACTTCCATTTCGTCGCTGTGGCGAAATTCGCTCCAGGTCTGCGCGAGTTCCGTGCGCATTTCGTGGTTGAGCGCGTTCAGCCGCTCTGGCCGGTTCATACGCACCACCAGGATCTGGCCGTGACGCTCGGTTTCGACGACGGGCATGGTCTGGGCTCCTTTGGCGCCGAGCATGTGTATTGGGCGAGGCTAGCAGACAGCCTTCACCCATGCACGCGAGAGGCTGTGCGCGTGCCAAGTGCGCTGATGGCGCTGCCGGCCCGAAGAGTTGCGACGGCGGCTTGAATACGCACCTCCCGCGCCCCAAATGGTTGGCACTCCCAGGACTAGAGTGCCAGATGGTCTGCACCCAGCGTGTGGACGAGGTACGGGGCAAGCCGACCAGCCCTCAGCGGCTGGCACCAGGTCAGTCAGAATCCATGAAATTTCGTCCGTTGCACGATCGGGTAGTGATCCGTCGTCTCAATGCTGAGGAGAAGTCCTCCGGCGGTATCATCATCCCCGATACAGCCCAGGAAAAGCCGATGGAGGGTGAGGTCGTCGCTGCCGGTCCAGGTGCCCGAAACGAGCAAGGCCAGATCGTTGCCCTCGAGGTGAAGTCCGGCGATCGCATCCTGTTCGGCAAATGGTCAGGAACCGAGGTGAAGCTTGACGGTGAAGAGCTCCTTATCATGAAGGAGTTGGACATCATGGGCATCATTGAGGGCAGCCCGGCGGCCAAGAAAAAGGCCGCGTAAGCAGCCCCCAGCATCGATTACAGGAAAGATAAGCACACATGGCAGCGAAAGACGTTCGGTTCGGCGATGATGCCCGTCAGCGGATGCTGCGAGGCGTCGACATACTTGCCCACGCAGTGAATGTCACACTCGGTCCGAAGGGTCGCAACGTGATCCTGGACAAGAGCTATGGCGCACCGCGTATCACCAAGGATGGCGTGACGGTCGCCAGGGAGATCGAGCTCTCGGACAAGTTCGAGAACATGGGCGCGCAGATGGCGCGGGAGGCTGCGTCGAAGACCAATGACGTAGCGGGCGACGGTACCACCACCGCAATCGTCCTGGCGCAGGCCATCGTGCGTGAGGGTGGCAGGGCTGTTTCCGCCGGCATGAACCCGATGGATCTGAAGCGTGGCGTCGACAAGGCAGTGGTTGCACTGGTCGATGAACTGAAGAAGCGGAGTCGCAAGATCACCACCAAGGCGGAGACGGCGCAGGTCGGCACAATCTCCGCCAATGGTGAATCCGAGATCGGCCAGATGATCGCTGAGGCGATGCAGAAGGTCGGCAACGAAGGCGTCATCACGGTCGAGGAAGCCAAGGGCGTGCAGACCGAACTCGACATCGTCGAGGGCATGCAGTTCGACCGCGGCTACATGTCACCCTATTTCGTCACCAACGCCGAGAAGATGAATATCGAGCTGGATCAGCCCTACATCCTGATCCACGAAAAGAAGCTTTCCGGACTGCAACCGTTGCTGCCGCTGCTGGAAGCGGTGGCGCAATCCGGTCGCCCGTTGCTCATTGTCGCCGAGGACGTCGAAGGCGAGGCGCTCGCGACCCTGGTGGTGAACAAGCTGCGCGGCGGACTGAAGGTCGCAGCGGTCAAGGCGCCCGGCTTCGGCGATCGTCGCAAGGCGATGCTCGACGATATTGCGGTGCTCACCAGCGGCCAGGTGATCAGCGAAGACCTTGGCATCAAGCTGGAGAATGTCACGCTCGACATGCTGGGTCGCGCGAAGAAGGTGCTGATCGACAAGGAGAACACCACCATCGTCGAGGGTACCGGCAAGAAGAACGACATCGTCGCACGCTGCAATCAGATCCGCGCCCAGATCGAGGAAACCACGTCGGACTACGACAAAGAGAAGCTGCAGGAGCGCCTGGCGAAACTGGCCGGCGGCGTCGCCATCATCCGTGTCGGTGGCTCCTCCGAGGTCGAGGTGAAGGAGCGCAAGGACCGGGTGGATGACGGCCTGCACGCCACGCGCGCGGCCGTAGAGGAAGGCATCGTTCCGGGCGGCGGGGTCGCGTTGGCCCGTGCATCGTTGATCCTGGCCAAGCTCAATGCCGAAAATGACGATCAGCGCGTCGGGATCGAGATCGTGCGCAAGGCGGCGCAGATGCCGATGCGTCAGATCGCCGAGAATGCCGGCGAGGATGGTGCGGTGATCTCAGGCAAGGTCCTCGACAAGGACGACTACAATTGGGGCTTCGATGCGCAGACCGGCGAGTTCAAGGACATGGTCAAGGCCGGGATCATCGACCCGACCAAGGTTGTCCGGTCGGCATTGCAGCACGCAGCGTCGGTCGGTTCGCTGATGATCACCACCGAGGCGATGGTGGCGGAGCACCAGGAAAAGTCGCAGGCTGGCAATGGATCATCCGGCGGCGCGCACGACGGGGATTATTAAGCGAAGCAGGCTACCGTCGCAGGAGCCGTCCACTGAGCCCTGGAGGATTTGATGGCAGACCAGGATGCACCGGATCCGCAGTTCGACGCGATGACCGCCCGTCTGTTGCGGCGTGAGGCGCTGCGTCGCGCCGCTGAGGAGATGAATACCACGTCGGCGCCAGGGCTCGAGGGGGTCCTGGCGCGGATCTCGGCTGAGGTGACAGCCGAGGCCACCCGCCGCAATCGTGTCGCGGCCAACGAAAAAGCCGATCCGCCGGACAAATAGCGGCCGGGATCGTCAGGACTTCTTCGCGGCGTCCTTGTCGCCCATGCGTGCAAGCTGAACGTTTGCGGCTGTCTGGCTGGCCTTCAGCCGTTCCGCAGCGGTCTTCTTAGGCTTTTTGGCTTCGCGGTTGGATCTCTTCTGCCCCTTGGCCACAGCCATATCCTTTCGGGTTTCACATCCGACATGATGTCACGATTCAGCGGGACACGCACCACAATCTCTGCATGCAGCCTTGCGGTTTGCCCGCAAGCCTTGCCAAGCTAGCCCGACCTGCAGATCGGAGGGCGATCCCATGGCAACCAACGGAGCGAACGACCAGCGATCCTTCATCTACCTCGGCCTGGCCGGAGAAACCGGACGGGGCCGCACGGTCCACGCCGGCCTCTACCGCCTCACCGACGGCGACGATGAATGGCAGCCAATGCACACTGGGCTACCTGAGGCGCCGGCAATCCGTGCGCTCGCGGTTCACCCGCTGCATCCCGAAATCATCTACGCCGGCACCCAATCAGGCCCCTATCGCAGCACAGACCGCGGCGAGCACTGGGAGAAGGTGCCCATTGCCGACCACGGCCTGCCCGTGTGGTCGATCCTGTTCCACCCGCACGATCCCGATACGATGTTCATCGGCTACGAGAACTGCGAGATCTATCGCAGCGACGAGGCCGGCGAGCGCTGGACCCGCCTGCCTGTCGGCGTGCGATTCCCCGAGATCACCACCGCACCCGGCGCCAATCCGGCCAAGCGCGTCCTGATGATGGACGCCAGCGTCAACCAGCCGGACCACCTGTACGCGGCCATCGAGGTCGGCGGCACAATCCGCTCCACCGACGGCGGCGAGCACTGGGAGAACCTCAGCCACGGCCAATACCTGAACGACGATGCAGTGGACATGCATGGCGTTCTGGTCAGCCGCTGGCGCCCCGGCACGGTGATCGGCATAGGCCGCGCCGGCATGTTCCACAGCACCGATGCCGGCGATCACTGGCGGCACGTGAGGCTCGATGCTCTGAACGCCAAGGGCCAGATCTACTGCCGCGACATCCACGAGGTACCCGGCAATCCACGCAAGCTGTTCGTCGCCGCGGGCGCCAACTTCCAGAGCGACACCGGCGTGCTGCTGTACAGCGGCGATGGCGGGGATACCTGGACGAACGTGGATTTGGGCGCCAAGCCGCCGCATACGATGTTCGCGGTGGCATTCGATGAACGCCAGCCAGCGCTGATGTCGTGCGCGACCAACGGCGGGGAGGTGTACAGCAGCCGTGACAGCGGCGAGACCTGGACCGCGCATCCAACCCCGCCCGGCGGCACGCAGATCTATGCCCTCGCCCGGGGCTGAACACTCCCCCTCCGCTTGCGGGAGGGGGGCAGGGGGAGGGGGCCGCGCCAAAACCGCCACCGCCCCATCTGACTGACGACCATGGATTTCGCCCTCACCGCGGACCAGCGCCATCTCCAACAACGTTGCCTGGAACTCGCCGCTGACTTTGCGACCCGCTCAGCCGAGCACGACCGGGTGGGTTCACACCCCACCGAGAACTATGATCGGCTCCGATCGGAAGGTTTTCTCGAACTCACGATCGGCAAGGAATGGGGCGGCCGCGGTGCCAGCTTTCTCGATCACACGATCGCCTATGAGGCTCTGGGCCAAGGCTGTCCTTCCACCGCGCTCGCGTTCAACATGCATGCCTCCGTTGTCATGCCCGTGCTGCAAAGCGCCGAGGTCGCTCCCGCCGCGAAGGAACTGATCGCGGACCTCGTGGTACGACAACGCAAGCTGATCGGCGGCAACTTCTCCGAGCCCGGCACCACGTCGCTGATCGGCGAACGACCACTGACAGCGCGAGCACGGCGTGTGGATGGCGGCTACAGCATCACCGGGCGAAAGATGTTCGCCTCGATGCTGGAGGCCGCAGACCATGTTATGGTGATGACCTATCCCGACGATTCGACGAGCCCGTCCGCGGGCATGCTGCTCCTGGTGCCGCGTGGCGCGCCCGGACGGCGTGTGAACGCCAACTGGGACACGCTGGGGATGCGTGCGACGCGCAGCGACTCACTGATCCTGGATGATTGCCGCGTGCCGGACAGCGCTGTGCTGTTCCGTGCCGATGACACCAGGCGGTTCCGCAGCGATTTCCTGAACTGGTTCTGGGGCTCCTACACGGCCGTCTATCTGGGCATTGCCGTCGCTGCGTACGACGAGCTGCGCCGGGTCATGCATACTCGGCAGCCGCATGGTTATGCTCAGCCGCTCGCGTATCATCCCGACGTGCGCCGACACATCGCCGAACTCAGCGCCGATCTGGAGGCGGCGCGCCTGATCACCTATCGCTCCGCCTGGCTCAGCGACACGCACGGACCGACGGCCGAGACAACCGCTGCGCTGTACCGTGCGAAATACGTAGTCGGCGAAGCGGTCACACGCATCACCCGCGTCGCGCTGACGCTTGGCGGCGCGCACAACATCTTCAAGGGCTCGCGTCTCGAGCAGTTGTTCCGCGACGGCGCGATAGCACCCATTCAGCCACCGCCGGCCGACTTCTGTCTGTGGAGCATGGCAATTTACGAACTCGGCCTCGATCCGTCGAACGTCCTGCCGCCCATGCAACCACTCTGACCCACGCAATGCTCTGCTCTCAGGCGCACGCCGCTTCTGCGATGCGATCCAGACGGCTGGTCCAGGAGCCAATGTGTCGCAACAGCCGCGGCAACGCGGGGTACGATGGCAACGGCGCGTCGTGCAGGATGCCGAGCCAGCTCTGCCAGTCGTCACGTGATAATCCCAGCGAGTGGCTCAGACGGTCGGCATCCATGCCGATCTGCTCAGCCACGCCCAAGAGCTGGCGGAGCTCCTGTCTGGCGATGTCCGTTGGCCCAAGCTGTCTGACGTCTGACATGACACGATCCCCTGCTTCAAGATGCCGCCATCGTCCTTGCCAAAACCGTCACAGTCGTTGACCTACTTCACACTTGGCGGCGAAAAGCGCGGTGAAAGCCCCTGATCGGAGGATTTTTCATGCCGAGCGCCGATGGATTGCGCTGGCCTGCGGGCAAGCCGCTGGCGATCTCGCTCAGCGTCATGCTGGAAGGCTGGGCCGAAGGCAGCGCCCCGGGTATCGGACCGATGGGCAATCCGCTGAAGCCGGGTGTGGCCGATCTGCAGGCGTTGTCCTGGGCAGAATATGGCCCAAAGGTCGGTGCGTGGCGGCTGCTCGATCTGCTGGAGCGCGAGCAGGCACGGGCGGTGTTCTACACCAGCGGCGTGGTGGCCGAGCGCTATCCCGATCTGCCGGCGGCGATCGCTGCGCGTGGGCACGTCGTGGCGGCACATGGCTGGAGCCAGGGCACGCTGCCCGTTTATCTGACCGAGGATGCCGAGCGCGACGATATCGCGCGTTGCGTGGAGGTGCTGCAGCGCACGGCAGGACGGCATCCGGACGGCTGGCTCAGTCCGCGCTGCACGCCGAGTGCGCGTACTTCACGGCTTTTGGCCCGCGCGGGGTTCCGCTGGCACGCCGACATGTTTGATGCCGATCTGCCGTATCGCATCGATACGCCTGACGGATCGCTGATCGGCATGCCATTCACCATGGAGGTGAACGACATGCCGCTCTACGTGCGCTACGGCAACGAGCCCGAAGCGTTCACCCGCACACTGGCGCGGATCGTGGAGGGCTGGGATCGCTTGGGCAGCCCGCCAGCATGCCTCGACATCACCGTGCACGCGCACGTCTTCGGTCGGCCGTATGGTGCGATCGCTTTGCTCAACTCACTCGCGTTGGTGCGCCGGCACGACCACTGCTGGCTGACCGATCACGCGAGGTTCGCGGAGTAAACCGCGCGGTTATTGGGGCATCCAGGCCCCCTCTCCCCAATCCCGTCCCGCGAGGGGAGGGGGAGAACTCATTCATCGCCTCCTTTCAACGCCTCACCTCTTGCCTGTCCGGTGTTGACGGCCGCCCCTTTCGTCCTATCTAACTACCTTCAAGTGTAGCCTCGGCTACATTCTGTGGGAGTGTGTTCATAGTATGGTCTCGGCTGCATGAGCGAGAGCCTGAGCCTGACGGATCGCACGATCGCTGCCGGCCGCGAGGCGCTGGCCGGCCGGCGACGGGGCTTGCGCGGCTTCCTGCCGTTCGCTGGCCCCGCAGTGATCGCCTCGATCGCTTACATGGACCCCGGCAACTTCGCCACCAACATCCAGGGTGGGGCGCAGTTCGGCTATCTGCTGCTGTGGGTCGTTCTGCTCGCTAACCTGGTCGCCATGCTGTTCCAGGCGCTCTCCGCCAAACTGGGGATCGTCACCGGCCACAGCCTCGCACAGCTCTGCCGCACGCATTTCCCCCGCCCGCTGGTCTACACCATGTGGGTCGCCAGCGAGGTCGCCGCGATGGCGACCGACCTCGCCGAATCTCTCGGCGCCGCCATTGGCCTCAGTCTGCTGTTCGGCCTTCCGCTGCTGACCGGCCTGCTGATCACCTTTGCGGTGACCTACGTCTTGCTGCTGCTGCAGGGCCGGGGCTTTCGGCCACTAGAGATGGTCATAGCGGCGTTCATCGGGGTGATTGCCGTCTGCTACGTGATCGAGCTGTTCGTTGCCCCGCCCAACTGGTACCTCTTCACCTTCCATACGGTCGTGCCACAGCTTGCCGGCCCCGACAGCGTTGTGCTGGCGGTGGGCATCATCGGCGCGACCGTCATGCCGCACGCGATCTACCTGCACTCCAGCCTCACGCAGGGCCGCGTGCCAGTACGCACCGACGCCGAGCGCCGCCGCATCATCGGCTACTCGCATCGCGAGGTGCTGATCGCACTCGGTGTCGCCGGACTGGTGAACATGGCGATGCTGGCAATGGCCGCCTCGGTGTTCCACGAGGGCCACGCAGACGTTGCGGCGATCGAGACGGCTTATCACACGCTGAAGCCGCTGCTGGGTGTTGGCGCAGCCGCGGTGTTCATGGCGTCGCTGTTGGCATCCGGGCTGTCGAGTTCAGTCGTCGGCACGATGGCCGGCCAGACGATCATGCAGGACTTCGTTGGCTTTCGCATTCCGCTATGGGTTCGTCGGTTGGCCACCATGATTCCGGCGGTGATCGTCGTCGCCATCGGTGTCAATTCGACGCAGGCACTGGTGCTCAGCCAGGTGGTGCTCAGCTTGGTGTTGCCGGTGCCGATGATCGCCCTGCTGGTGCTGTCGGGCCGACGCACGGTGATGGGCGGCTTTGTCAGTTCGCGCCTTACCCAGGCGATCGCGGTGGCCGCCGCGACGATGGTGCTGGCGCTCAATCTGCTGCTGCTCTTGCAGACCATGGGCGTGTCGGTGTCTCTTTTCGGTTCGAACTGACGCCACCACAGGAGTTGCCGTGGCCAGTACGCCGATTGTGCGGCGTGCCGAGATGCCAGCCGAGCCTACTCAGGCGAGGCGGTTCGGCAAGGCGCGCACCGCTCAGTCGGGCGCGCTGCATGAAGACTATGTCGAGCTGATCTCTGATCTGCTGGCGAATGGCGGCGAGGCGCGGCCCACCGATATCGCTCGTCGCCTTGGTGTCTCGCATGCCACCGCGATCAAGACGATTGGCCGGCTGAAACGCGAGGGTCTTGCGGTGGCCAAGCCGTACCGCGGCGTGTTCCTGACCGAGGCCGGGGAGCGGCTCGCGGAACGCGTGCGCGCGCGGCATCGCATCGTGGTCGATCTGCTGCTGGCGATCGGCGTGCCGGCAGAGGCTGCGGAGCAGGACGCCGAAGGCATCGAGCACCATGTGTCGGACACCAGCTTGGCGGCATTTGGCCGGTTCCTGCGCCGGCGCGGCTGAGATAGCTCACGCGGCTATCTGTGGAGGAGATGAACGATGGCTGTGCACGACCATTCGCGTTGGGGTCCGACGGACCAGATCGGCGCCGGCAATCTACTGACCGTGGAGAAGCGCCTTGCCGCGCTGCAATCGGTGCGCGACGGCCGCGTCTATGACGTGAGCCACGAGATCAGCATGGGCGCACCGTTCATGGCGCCGAACCAGACGCCGTTCCTGCTGTCGATCTGGGCGTCATGGCGTGATTCGATCAAGCGTCGCCGCGCCCTCGGTGCCACCAACGATGCGGGGGCCAATGTGGAACGCATCGAGATGACCGCGCATGTCGGCACGCATATCGACGCGCTCGGACACTTCTCGAAGGGCGATCGGCTATACAATGGTCTGTCCGCGGCCGACACGGTGACCGACTGGGGATTGGAGCGCCTTGGCATCGAGCACGCGCCGCCGATGATCACCCGCGGTGTGCTATTGGATGTGGCGGGATGCGATGGCGGTCAGCATCTGAATCCCGGTCGCGTCGTGACGCCGGAGGAACTGGCGCGCGCCGAAGAGACAGCGAAGGTGGCGCTGGAGCCAGGCGACATCGCGCTGATCCGCACCGGCTGGGGACGCTTCTTCGGCATCGACAACACGCGGTATCTACAGGGCGAACCCGGCATCGATCTGCCCGGCGCACGTTGGCTGATCGAGCGCGGCGTGGTGGCGATCGGCTGCGACAACATGGCGGTCGAGGTGCTGCCCAACCCGAACCACGGCATCTCGATGCCGGTGCACCAGCACGCGCTGGCCGAGGCGGGGGTGTATCTGATCGAGAACCTGGCATTGGATGAATTGGCACGCGACGGAGTGGGAAGCTTCTGTTTCATTCTGCTAGCGACGAAATTCCGTGGCGCCACCGGATCGCCTGTACGGCCCGTTGCGATGCTATGATTGGGTCCTAGGGTCCCGGAATTACTGCTAAGATAGCCTCAACATTCCGCGAGGCGAGACACCAATCTAAAGTTGTGCGAAAAGAGCTGATACCCGCGCGGTTAATCCACCTCAGTGGGTTAGCGAGTGATGCTCGTTCAACGCAAGAGCACCTCCGAGCATCAAGGACGCATGCTTGCGCATACACAATGAGATTGCGCGCACGAGCGTTGAAGCTCTCGACTATCTGATGGTTCGTTCACTATCCGCAGTTGGGCCATTCCAATACCTCGGCAGTGAGGCGCTGCACGACCGACCTACCTTCCAGTGCTTCGCTCACACTGAGGGGGAACAAGCGGCATGGCAGTTCCACAGCGTGCGCGCTCGTGGCTGGCGATATCTGTGTTCTCTGCGACGCTCGCTCTGAGTAGCCCTTGGACAATTCATTCCGCCGTTGCGCGCAACATCAAACGGACACCATCTACTGACCTGACACCATCTTTGGCTGAGCAACCCGCGCGGCCTCCGCAGACTGTCGTTGCTGCCGTTTTGGATGCAGGACGTTCAACGGGCATCGACCCAGCCCTTCTGCTCACAATCGCAGCGACCGAGAGCAGATTCCGGACCGACGCAAAAAACCAGACATCTTCCGCTGCTGGGCTGTTGCAATTCACGAAGCAGACTTGGCTGGAGAACATGAAGAAGTTCGGGGGAAAGTATGGCTTGAGCCGTTTTGCAGACCTGATTTATCGGTCAGGCACTGGCCATCTTGTTGTGCGCGCTTCCGCCAAAGGCAGAATATGGGCGCTCAGGAACGACCCGCGCATTGCTACATTGTTGGCTGCGGAACGTTTGGACTACCAAAAGGAACAATCGAAAGATCGGCCCCTGCAAGTCATGGACTTTTACCTCATCCATGCCTTGGGCGTCGCTGGAGCCAACCGCTTTATCGAGGCGGTCACCGATCGTCCGTCAGTGCCATGCAAGGCTGTTGTCGGTGACGTCGCCTGGAAGGGTTCAGGTTTGTTCAGAGGCCTGCCGCATGGAGCGACAACTTCTCTGGGCGTCGCCTACGAAGTTATCTCAGTGAGGTTCGAACAACGTCGCTCGTACTACGCCGACCTGCTGGACCACGATGCCACTGCCGCGTATCCCAATCCCGACCCAGAGGAAGCCGGCAATTGGGCAGCGCCACGGTAGCTGCAGACTTCAGCGCCTGATAGCCGACCTTCAACGCCCGAACTCGCGCATCACTTTCAGACCTTGCTCCAGGTCTGTGGTCAGGTCGGCGACATCCTCCAAACCAATATGCAGCCGCACCAGCGGGCCATCGAACCTCGCACCGGCAACCGTTCGCGAGATGGCACCCGTGGTCGGCAACGCGAGACTCTCGAAACCGCCCCATGACGCGCCGATACCGAACAGCTCCAGCGCTTCGACGAAGGCGTGCGTGCTTTCCACGGAGTACTCCGGCTTGAACTCCACACCGAACAGACTGCACGCGCCGGTGAAATCGCGCTTCCAGATCGTGTGACCCGGCGCGCTCGGCAGTGCAGGATGCAGCACCTGCTTAACCTCGGGCCGCTTGCTCAGCCAGTGTGCCACCTCGATGCCACTATCCATCTGCTGCGACAGCCGCACGCCCAACGTGCGCATGCCGCGCAAGGTCAACCAACAATCATCCGGACTGGCATACTGCCCCAAGCCGCGCGAGGTCGAATGCAGCGTGTGCCAGTCTGCGTCCGAATTCACCGTGACGCTGCCGATCAGAATATCCGAGTGTCCGGCCGGATATTTCGTTGCCGCCTGGATCGAGACATCAACGCCATGCTTGAAAGGCTGGAAGTGATGGATGCCCCAGGTGTTGTCCATCAGCACCTTTGCACCGCGCGCACGTGCGGCACGCGCGATCGCCGGGATGTCCTGCACCTCGAAGGTGTGGCTGCCCGGGCTCTCCGTGTATACAACCGTAGTGTTTGGACGCATCAGCTCGGTGATGCCGGCCTCGTCGATCACCGGATCGTAGAACGTCGTCTCCACGCCGTAACGCTTCAGCACGCCATCGGTGAAGTTGCGTGTTGGACCGTACACGCTGTCCGGCATCAGGCAGTGATCGCCGCTCTTGAGGAACGCGAGCAGCGGTGTCGTCACCGCAGCGAGGCCCGAACAGACGATGGCGCAGCGCGTACCGCCTTCGACCTCCGCGATGACGTCCTCCAGCGCCCAGTGAGTCTCCGATCCGCCGAGACCATAGGTCAGCACGCGTTCGCCACGCTTGGCCTGAAGCGCGCGCCGTTCCGCCACGGTTGGATACAGCACGGTTGAGCCGCGCAGCAGCGGTGGATTGACGAAGCCGTGCACGTGCGTGCCGGCACGCCCGGTATGCGAGAGCTTCGTGCGGAAGCCGCGCTTCGATGTGTCGGTCATGCTCGCTTTGTCTCTACCGGTGTGTCGGAGCGACCGCCCCACTCGGTCCATGATCCGTCGTAGACGGCGCCGTCCGGTAGCCCGGCGATGCGCATTCCCAGCGTCAGGATGCACGCCGTCACGCCCGAGCCGCAGCTTGTCACCACCGGTCGCGTGCCATCGACACCGGCCTGCACCAGCCGCGCGCGCACCGCGTCGGCGGAGCGGAACGTGCCGTCGTCGTTGAGCAGGTCGGTGTAGGGCAGGCTCGCCGAGCCGGGGATGTGGCCGCTGCGCATGCCGGCGCGCGGTTCGGGGACCTCACCGGTGAAGCGGCCAGCAGCGCGCGCATCCAGCACCAGTTCGGCGGGCGATTTCAGGTTGGCCAGCACGTCGCCGATGCCACGCAGCCTCGCCGGCCGGTAGTCGGGACGGTAGGTGGCGGGTCGCGGAGACGGCGGATCACCGGTTTCAGTCGGGCGGCCCTCGCGCTGCCATTTCGGCAGACCGCCATCCAGCACCGCGGCATTGTCGTGGCCGAACAGTCCCATCAGCCACCAGCCGCGCGCCGCGGATGCGAGGCCTTTCTGGTCGTAGAAGACGACACGCGAGGCATTCGACACACCGAGCACACCGATCAGTTTGGCGAACCGGCCGGGTGTGGGAACCATGTGGGGAAGGTCGGTATCGGGATCGGCGATCACGTCGATGTCGAAATAGCGCGCGCCGGGAATGTGGGCGCGGCGGAACTCTGCCTGGCCGCTCTTGTTCTCGTTGGGCAGGTACATTGTTGCGTCGAAGACTATGAGGTCCGGTTTGCCAAGTTCGGCGGCAAGCCAGTCCGTGTTCACCAACGGCCCCATCATCGTCTCCCCCCTTCCGGTGGTGCATGTGTCGGCACAGGCGGCGGGGGTGTCAATCAGCAACCCTCCCACCGCCCCCTCTCGCAAGGGGAGCGGGAGAATCTTGTCTCTTCGTCCGCGCCTGCTAAAGTGTTTGCATGTCCTGCCGCGTCAGCAAGCGCACGATGAGGAATTGGAAGCCCTTCGGTCGGGCGTCCTGGGCGTGCGCGTGTTGACGGCAGCGACATAGCACCACCCAAGGCCCCGCCGGCATCGGACGGGGCCTTTGCTTTCTCAGGCACTCGTCTTCCGGCCCAACGAACGGAGCGAGTGTCATGAGCCTGCACCATCCCACCGTCGCCATTGTCGGCGCCACCGGCGCAGTCGGTGGCGAACTGATCGGCTGCCTGGAGAGCCGCAACCTCCCGCTGGAAAAACTGCGCCTGTTCGCCTCCGGCCGATCGGCTGGGCGGAAGCTGCTGTTCCGCGGCCAGGGCATCGCGGTGGAGGAACTGAACGAGGACAGCTTTCCCGGCATCGATATCGCGCTGTTCTCCGCCGGCAGCACCGTCTCGCGGCGGTTCGCACCGATCGCCGTGCGACAAGGCGCCGTCGTTGTCGACAACTCCTCGGCATTCCGCATGGAGCCCGGCGTTCCTCTGGTCGTGCCCGAGGTGAACCCAGGTGCGATCGCCCGCCATATCGGCATCATCGCCAACCCGAACTGCGTGGCGATCGTGGCAGTGGTGCCGCTCTGGCCGCTGCATCGGCACAACCGCATTCGCCGGGTGATCGCCGCCACGTATCAGGCGGCGTCCGGCGCGGGGGCCGCGGCGATGGAGGAACTCCGCGCATCGACCGCAGCCTATCTTCAAGGGGCGGCATATCAGCATCGCGTGCTGGCGCATCCCTACGCCTTCAATCTGTTCAGCCACGACACGAAGGTGGATCCGGCCAGCGGCTACAACGAAGAAGAGACCAAGGTCATGCGCGAACTGCGCAAGATCATGGAGGAGCCCGAGTTGCGCATCGGCGTGACGTGCGTGCGGGTGCCGGTGCTGCGGGCACATTCGATCGCGCTGACGGTCGAGTTCGAGCGACCTATCGCGCCAGATGCGGCGCGTGAGGTACTGGCGTCTGCCCCAGGTGTGCGGATTGTCGACGATGCCGCGGGCAACCACTTTCCGATGCCAAACGAGGCGTCGGGACAGGATGATATTCTGGTGGGACGCATCAGGCATGACACGAGCGATCCAACGGGCCGTTCGCTCGCGCTGTTCGTGGCGGGCGATCAGTTGCTGAAGGGCGCGGCACTGAACGCGGTGCAGATCGCCGAACGACTGGTCGGGTAGCGACACTTCTCCGCGATGGCAATTTTGGCTCGGCCATCGCGGAGACACCCATGCTATCGTCACTGCAACGGGCATGACCCAGCGTTCATGCCCCAATGACGGGTCTGGGTGACGGAACCAGATCCTGCTGGAGGAGAACGTGGCGATGGAGGAAGCTCTTGCTGCCGCTCCGGCTGCGGGCGCAGTGATCGGTCCACTGGAGGCGCAGTATCTGGACTCGCGCCTCTACCGCAATGTCGCAGACACAAGCCGCATCACCTCGACGCATTGGCACATCGCATGGGCCAATGGGCTCGGCTGGGGATTTGACGGCATGGACGGCGCGATCCTGGCACTGGTGGCGCCCATGCTGATGCAGGAGTTCGCCATCAACCTCGGCACCTACCGCAGCGGGGTGCAGCTCTCCGCGCTGATCAGCATCATTGGGCTTTATCTCTGGCCGTGGCTGGCAGACCGGTTTGGCCGGCGGAATATCCTGGCGCTCAACATTGCAGTGTTCTCGCTGGCGATGCCGTTGGTCGCGCTGTCGCCCACATGGGGTGCTTTCGTTGCGGCCTACACCGTTGTCCGCTTCGCGCTGAACGGCGAATGGGCGGTCGGCTCGATGCTGGTTGCGGAGACCTGGCCCGCGCGAATGCGCGGCCTCGTCCTCAGCTTCGATCGCTCGGCCTGGGGCATCGGTGCCGCGCTTGCCGGCACAATCGTGACGTTCGTCGTGACTGTATGGGGATGGCGCGCCGCGTTCGTGGCGCCGGTGATAATCGCTCTTCTGGCAATCTACGTCCGGCTGCTGTGCCCCGAGTCACCGGTACTGGGTGCGCACGCAGGATCGCAAGCGGCGTATCCGAGAAGACATAGCTGCCGATGTCACACTCAACGAGGACGATCGCGAGTGGATCGCGAAAACACAACAGCCAGGTTGGCGTCAACTGTTTCTGCCCGATCTGGTTCGCAATACCGTTATGGCAACCTTCGTCGCCAGTCTGGCATTGGTCTCGTACAGCACCGTGGGTTTGTGGATGCCGCTGTTCCTGTCGCAGCAGCACGGGTGGTCGACCGCCGAGTACGGCAGCTTTTATATCTGTTGGGCATTGTTTGCGACGACCGGCTTTTGGGCCGGCGGGTGGATGATCGACCGCTTCGGCCGACGGCTCGGTTTTGGCATCCTGCTGCTCGAAGCCGCGGTATTCATGACGATCTGGATCTTCGCCACGAACAAGTTGTCCTTGTGGCTACTTGGCATGGCGTGGTCGTGGGGCTTCATCGGCGTGTGGGGTCCGGTGACAGCCTACACCGCCGAGATGTATCCGACGCGGATCCGTGGTGTCGGCAACGGCTTCTCGTGGGCCGTAGCGTTCCTGATCGGGGCTGTGCTGTGGCCGTTCGTCGCGGTCTATCTGCGTGAGACCACAGGGTCGTTTGTCGCTGCATTCCTGCTGATACCGGTGATCCTGGTCGTCATGGCAGGGATCATCTGGCTCTACAGCCCGGAGCACGCGCGCAAGGAGCTGGATCAGATCGCGGTGTGATCAGCCGTACGCAGCGGCCGTGCGAATCGTCTCGCCGCTAACAATTCGCAACACACGGAAATAGTCAGATCGGCAATGGTGCGATGATGACCTGCCTGCCGCATCGACGGTCATGTGCGGCTTGGCTTGGAAAGGACTGCAAGCATGAAGCCTGCATTGCTGCTGGCCTTGTTCCTTCTGCCTGGAGCGTCGTGTCTGGCGGACACGCAACTCGACGGACGTTACGTTGGACAGCGCACGGTGGTTCGCGGATCGAAGCCGACCTGCCCGAGCGGTGGTGCGGCGTCCTGGCGGATAACGAACGGCCAATTCGCCTACAGGTTCTGGGCCGGTCGTGTACCCGTGCAGGTTTCCGCCGATGGCACACTCAAGGGAGAGATGCTGTACAGCCCATCGCACGGTCGTAACTCGTGGGTCAGGGTGGCAGGCACCATATCGGGGGGGTCGTTGGAAGCCGACGCCGAGTGGCGCGCCTGCCAACTGCACTATTCACTGACCAGGATGTAGCGATCCCTCAACGCGTCCCATAGAGTCGGTCGCCGGCATCGCCGAGGCCCGGACGGATGTAGCCGTGCGGGTCAAGCTCGCGGTCGATCTTGGCGACGTAGACGGACAGGTCGGGATGCGCCTCGGTGAGAGCTGCCAATCCCTCGGGTGAGGCGAGCAGGCAGGCGAAGGTGATCTGGGATACGTCAGCCCGCTTGAGCCGTTCGATCGCGGTGATCGCCGAGTGCCCGGTGGCGAGCATCGGGTCGATCGCGATCACCTGCCGGTCCTGTATGTCATCGGGGAATTTCAAATAGTATTCGACCGGAACAAGGGTGTGTGGATCGCGATAAAGCCCGATATGGGCAACGCGAGCCGAGGGCACGAGATCCAACATGCCATCGAGCATACCGTTGCCGGCCCGCAGGATCGAGAGGAAACACAGCTTTTTCCCCGACAGCAGCGGCGCCTCGGTGGCTTCCAGTGGAGTTTCGATTGCAACTGTCTCGGTGGGCAGGCCGCGCGTGACCTCATATGCCATCAGCAGGCTGAGCTCTCGCATCAACCGACGAAACTCCGAGGTCGATGTCTCCTTGCGGCGAAGCAGTGTTAGCTTGTGCTGCACCAGCGGATGGTCGAGCACGGTGACGTTGTTGATTTGCGCCATTGGCGATCCCTCAGGTTGAACCACGCGCCGCGCTGGTCAGAACACGGTTCCATCGCTCTGCACGACAATCGGCGGACCACCATCTGCGCGCCGCTCCCTGGCGATCTTACGGCCGGCGTCCCACGTGCCGCCCTGCAGTACGCGGGCCAACGGCAGTTCCGCGGGTGATAAACCCAGGCGATCACGCAGCAGCGGCGTCAGTCGGTCCAGCAAAGCCACGGTAAGGGCGCGCCACTCGACGATGGCGGGGTGATCCACGAGCAGCGGCACCGAAGCCAATGACGGCTCGCGCAGCCGCAGCACGCCGATGTCCAGGAACAACCCGCCGTTGCGATATTCAGCGAGGCCGGTCAGGTCATCGAGCCCGTCAACCGTGATCGAGGCTTGTTCGAGCACCTCCACCATTGAGTAGGTCAGCCATTGTGACAGCTTGTGGAACGGTACCATGCCGGCGACGGGATGCGGCCACATGTCCGCTTGCCTGCCGGGCCAGATTGCAGCGAGTGCTTCAAGGAGCGTCGCGAATATCGTTCGCGCCGCCACACGCGGTCGCCAATGGTCGAGCAGCCCGCCGATCCGTGCCTCTGCGCCGAACAGCTCCGGCCGGCGGCGCAGTGTGGTTCCAAGGTTACGCAGCAGGGCCATGCGGCCCGTCACGCCGACCATCGGATTGTCCGGCGTAACCTGAAAGGCGGTGGCGAATGCTGCATCCGGTAGGCGCGACAACCCCTCTGCGTCGGCGCGAAGCGGCTGTGCGGGGTCACCAGAAAACAGGCCCGACGCGAACGCGTGCAGGCTGGCGATCGCCAGCCCCTCCGATCGCGCGTGCATTTGGCCGGTGTCGGGTTCACGGAACGTCCAGGCAGGACCGGCGCCCGCATCGAGCAGCACACTGACGGTGCAGAGATCGATGCGAATGCGCGCCAGTTCTGTGGCATCGCAGCCGTGCAGCCGTTCTTGCAGTGCACGCCATCGGTCGATCCCGCCGGCCTCGAAGTGCCGCCAGCGCGCGTGATACGGAATGGCAAGGTCCGGGTAATTTGCTCGCGTCACTGCGGCGACATAATCCGCCGCTTCGTCCAGCCGCGAGAGATCGAGCGTGAAGTGCAGCAGCGCATCCCGCTCCGCCAGAGCCAGCATTGCATTGCACTGCTCGCGAACCGCATCCGGCGTCATCAGCCAGGCGGCGGCCAGGGCCTCGGGCATCGTGCTCAATCCCGCAACGCGCGGCCTTTGGCCAGCTTCAATTCGGCAGCATCCGGAATGCGCATCGTGTAGTAGCCGGCCGCCTTCTTGGCGTCGATTTCAACATCGGCGTCAGGCGGAATGAGTTCGTCCGGGATCGGGACCCGCTCGGTCACCTCGATGCCGCTTGCCACGATCGGCGCGTATTTCATGTTGCTCATCGATATCAGCTGATCGATCCGCGTGATGCCCAGCCAGTGCAGCACGTCCGGCATGAGTTCCTGAACGCGCATGTCGGACACCCCGGCAACGCATTCCGTGCGCTGGAAATATGCCTCGGCACGGTCGCCGCCAATCTGGCGCTTGCGTGCATTATAGACCAGGAACTTCGTCACCTCGCCAAGCGCACGGCCTTCCTTGCGATTGTAGACCACCACGCCAAGTCCGCCTTGCTGTGCGGTCGCGACGCAGACTTCGACGCCGTGCGCGAGGTAGGGTCGGCAGGTGCAGATGTCGGAGCCGAACACGTCCGAGCCATTGCATTCGTCGTGCACCCGGCAGGCGATCCGTATATCGGGGCGGCCGAGCAGCGCGGGGTCGCCCATGATGTAGACCGATGTTCCACCGATCGGCGGCAGAAACACATTCAAATCGGGCCGCGTCACCAGTTCGGGGAACATCCCGCCGGTATGCTCGAACAGGTCGCGTCTCAGGTCGGTGACATTGACGCCGAAGCGGCCGGCAACACCGGGAAGATACCAGACCGGTTCGATGGCGATCTTCGTCACCCTGACATCGGCCGTGTTGGTCAGCACCGCCCCATCAGGTGCGAGCCGGCCGGCATGGATTGCCTGGGCGATCTCGGGCATGTTGATGCGCGCGCGGGTCACGGCGATGGTCGGCCGGATGTCGCAGCCAGCGGCGATCCGGTCATGGAACACCTGGCTGGTCATGTGGCCCCACGGATCGAGCGACACGATGCGCTCGTGGTCGCTCCATTGCGGAAACGGGCCGATTGGTTCGGCCGGGATGGTGTCAGTCAGGTCGGGGCGATGGTCCGACGCGAGCTGGCCGGCTGCGACCGCAAGTGCACGATAGAGCGCATACGACCCGGCATGGGTGCCGATGACGTTGCGCACTCCGGGGTCGCTGAGGGTGGCGATCACTGGGCCACGTTCAAGCGGTTCCGCGGCGCCCCAACGCAGCGGCACGAGGCGACCGGGCCGGGGTGGGTGCGAAGTGAGAACGATCGCCCGCGGTGAGGCGTTCCTGACCTGACGCGGGGCCGGCGAACCGGTCATTGGGCTTGATCTCCGGTGATTTGGCTAAGGGCGTCCAAGGGGTGACCGTAGCGGCGGCGTATCAGCAGCGTCCAGTTATGTGGGCAGCTCCGGCCGCCATTTCATGCGATTACAGCAATTGTCTTTTGACCAGAGCCGGTATTCTCCAGCCGGCAGCGGCTAACAATCTCCGCCTTCACTTCTGCTGATGGCGAGAGAGAAGGGCAGTGTCCACGCATATCAGTTTCCGCGCCGTTGCATTCCGTGTGGCGATTTTCGCGATCCTGGCAGTCGGATCGTCAGCTTCGGCGCGCCCCGACAGCCCTGTCGGCACCTGGCTAACCGAAAGCGGCCATGGCGTGGTGGCAATCGCCCAATGCGGTGACGGGCTTTGCGGTCGGATCGTCGGCATCGATCGTGAGCCGGGCTCGCCGATGCCAACGGACGTGAACGGGCGCCCGCAATGCGACCTGACCATCATCACGGATGCAAAGCCTGAGGCGGACGGCACGTGGCTTGGCGCCATCAGGGACCCGCGCGACGGAGACACGTATCGGGCGAAGCTCTGGGTGGATGACGAGGGCAACCTGCATCTGCGCGGCTTTCTCGGCATCTCGCTGTTCGGTTCGACACAGGTATGGCGGCCCTTCACCGGGCACCTCGGCGCCGAATGCGGTCTGGCATGAGCCTCGGGCCATCGGGAGGTTACGTAGCGATGACGAAACGAAATGTCGGCACAATGCCCGACGTGCCATCGCTCTTGCAACGCGCCCTGGTCGGGCTGGTGGACCGGTCCCGCAGGCACGCGTGGCTCGTGGTACTCGTTGGTTTGCTGCTCGCAGGGGTATCCGGCCTTTATGCCAGCCGGCATCTTGGCATCAGCACCGACACTGACCAGATGTTCGCTGCCAGCCTGCCCTGGCGCCAGCACGCGATGGCTCTGAGCCGCGCCTTTCCTCAGTCGCAGGGCCTGCTGGTCGCCGTCATCGACGGCGATACGCCGGAGGCAGCGGATGCGACGGCACAGGGCCTGGCTCACGCGCTGTCAGGCGATCATACGCTTTTCACAGAGGTCCGACGCCCCGATGCCTCTCCTTACTTCCGCAAGGAAGGGTTGCTGTTGCTATCGCAGCCTCAGCTTACCGACCTGCTCAATCGCACCATTGATGCGCAGCCATTCCTCGGCAAGCTCGCGGCCGATCGCACCGCGCGCGGCCTTTTTTCGGCGCTGTCGCTCCTTGGACAGGGAGTGACCAACGGCGACGCTGATCTCACACCGTATCTCGGGCAGTTGCGAACGTTCCACACTGCCATAGCGGGTGCGATCGCCGGCCACCCGCAGGACCTTTCGTGGCAACGCCTACTGAGCGGCAAGGCGGGTGATCTGGGCAGCCAATACCGATTTGTCCTGGCGCAGCCCAGACTGGACTTCAGCTCGCTGCAGCCGGGCGGCGCGGCAACGCAGGCGATACGTGCGGCGGCGGCCAACCTGGAATTCATCCGCGACGGCACGGCACATGTGCGGATCACCGGGCCGGTCGCCCTGGCGGATACGCAATTCGCGACGGTCGCACAGGGCGCTGTCGCCGGGCTCATCGGCAGCGTGGTGCTGATCACGCTCTGGCTGCTGCTGGCTGTGCGGAGCTGGCGACTGATCGTGCCAATCCTGGGCACGCTCGGTGTGGGGCTGATGCTCACACTGCTGTTCGCTGCCGCCGCGATCGGCACACTCAATCTGGTATCGGTCGGTTTCGGCGTGTTGTTCGTCGGTATAGCCGTCGACTTCGCCATCCAGTTCGCCGTGCGTTATCGGGAGGCGCGCCACGATCTCGCCGATGCGGCGGCTGCACTTCGGCAAACCGCGCAGCGTGCCGGCGGCGCCATCCTGGTGGCGGCACTCGCCACCGCGGCTGGGTTCCTTGCGTTCGTGCCAACCGCATTCAGCGGCGTGGCCGAGCTTGGCCTGATCGCCGGGTTCGGCATGCTGATAGCGTTCCTGTGCACGGTTACCTTCCTGCCTGCGGCGATCACATTATGCCGGCCGGCGGGCGAGCAGGCTGAGATTGGCTTCGCCTGGGGCGGGAGGATCGACGCACTGGTGACGCGTTGGCACGCGGCTATCCTGCTGGTGTTCGGCGCACTCGTGGTGCTTGCTCTCGGGCTGGCGCCACGCCTGCAATTCGATGCTGATCCGCTGGATACGCAAAGCCCGAACACAGAGGCGATGCGCACATTGCGCGATCTGATGAACGACCCGCTGACCAATCCTTACAGCATCGACATTCTTGCGCCGAACGCCGATCAGGCCCGCGCTCTCGCGGCCCACTTGAAGCAACTGCCGACCGTGTCGAGCGTGCTGACCATCGACAGTTTCGTGCCACAGGATCAGGCCCAGAAGCTGGCGCTGGTGCAGGACGCGGCGGACATACTGGGACCCACGCTGTTGGCGCCCGATGCAACGTCGCCGGTGACGCCGGCGCAGATCCGTGCGGCGGCACGCTCCGCCCTCAAGAAGATAGAACCGGCACTCGCCTCGCTCCCTGCCGATCACCCGCTGGCCGCCATTGCCGGTGACCTGCGGCAGCTTGCGGTGGCGTCCGATCAGACGCTGCTGGCTACCAACAGCGCGCTGACACGCTTCCTGCCCGGTCAACTCGATCGACTCCGCGACGCACTCGGCGCGCAGCCGGCCAGCCTGTCCTCGATACCGCCGGATATCGCACGCGACTGGTTGCTTCCCGACGGGAGGGCACGTGTCCAGGTGCTGCCACAGCCCGAGTCCCGGACCAGTCAGGGGTTGCACGACTTCGTCGAACAGGTCAGTCGCGTGGCACCCGATGCGGGTGGGACTGCGGTGACGATCGTCGCAACCAGTGCCACCATCATCAGTGCGTTCCGCTCGGCTGCCGTGTCCGCCGTGCTGGCGATTGCCGTGATCCTGTTCGTCGCGCTGCGCCGCCTGCGCGATACCGCGCTGGTTCTGGCGCCGTTGCTGCTGTCCGCGGCGCTTACACTTCTGACGATTGTGCTGCTGCCATTGCCGCTGAACTTCGCCAACATCATCGCCCTGCCGCTGCTGCTTGGCGTGGGCGTGTCATTCAACATCTACTTCGTGATGAACTGGCGCGCCGGGCGACGCGAGATGCTTGCCTCGGCCACAGCCCGTGCGGTGGCGTTTTCCGCTCTGACCACCGGTACGTCGTTCGGTTCGCTGGCCCTGTCAGGGCATCCCGGAACTGCGTCGATGGGGGAGTTGCTGCTGATCAGCCTGGGCTGCACGCTGGTGGCGAGCCTGATCTTTGTCCCGGCCCTGCTGGCCGCGATATCGCATCCACGCGGCCAGCAACCTGGCGGGAGACTGGTGCTCAGCGAGAATTGCTGATCGCCTATCCGGCGCCCCAGATGTCCCGCGCCGCGAGATCTCCGTTCGCCTGCGGGTTATAGGGTGGCGACACGGGCGTCCAGACTTGAACACCGTCCCGACCGAGCGTGAACAGTGGCGCGGTCCGCCGGCCACTCGCGCCCGCGCCAATCGGGGCGGAACTCGCAGTCAGTTCGCTGCCAGGCGCCACATCGGCACCAGGCACCTGTGCGCCGGCTGGCGTTGCTGCTGCGATGACCACAGCAGCCATGACGACTGCACCAATTGCCTTCATATCGTCCTCCATGCTGTTCCCCTGCGCTCGCGAATATGGTGCCGAGTTGTCGCGGCAGTGCATTCTCGGCAGGGATGACCGCATGAAGACATTGCATGCCGGCAAACCCGGTGCCGGAGCCATGTCAGCAGCCACAAACTAGCGGAGAATGAAAATGAAAGTACTTCTGCTGACGACCATGATCCTCCTTGGGCTCGCCACTGCTGGCGCTGAAGCGAGCGCACCGTTTGGCGACGGTGCCACAACGCCTGATGCAGGCCAGTTCGTGCATTCTCGCAGCGGGTCGATAATCACGACGGGACGCTTCGGCGCGCTGCAAACCACAACCCTGCCGACCGGCGCAGGGGTCGGCGTGCTGATGAACAATGGCAATGGCACAAGCACGGTGTTCGGGTCGAACGGCACCATAGCCACACTGCCGACACCCTGAACCTATAGGCGCTGGCAGGCGAGGCTCGGCAAGATTGCCCAGCCTCGCCTTCTACGGCTTAGCCAGTCGCGCCCAATGGCTTTGCCGTCACAACAGCCTCCCCGATCGCACCGCGCGACAGCACGAGCGTTACTGTTGCGCCAATGAGCGCCAGGACGCCAGCCGCAATGAATGCGCTGCTGAAGTTACCGCTTGCCTCCACCAGATATCCGGTGACGATAGGTGCAAGCAGGCCGAAGACGTTGCCGCCGAGGACCAGAAACGCGAAAGCGCGTCCTGCATCGGCCGGCGAACGCAGCAGATCGCTGGTCAGTGTCGCGTTGGCCGCGGGACCGGCATTGGCGAAGGAAACCGTGATCGATATCAAGACGATGATTATCGTCAGTGACTCGACGTAGGGGATGATCAAGCCCGCGGCGGTCAGGAACAGGCACAGGGCAACGAGATAGCGGCGCAGTCCGCTCCGCACTGCATGGACGCTCAAAAGCCGGTCGCCGGCCCAGTTGATAATGATGTTCACCGCCGTCGCGATGAAAAACGGAACCGAAGTGTAGAGGCCTGAATCGACCAGCGACAAACCCCGCGAGGTTTGCAGGTAGTTCGGTAGCCAGCTCAGATACAGATAGAGCGAGTAAACGAGGCAGCCCTGCGAGACGAACAGGCCCCACATCGCCGGGCACCGCAGCAGCGCCATATATCCAACTCCGTCATGATCGGGCACCGCAATACCGGCTTCGCGTTCGGCGAGGATGCGCTGCCGTTCCGGCTCGGGCAGCCACGAGGTCTTTTCCGGCGTTGAGACCAAAGCCATCCAGACTGCCACCCAGACGAAGCCGATCGCACCCGTGATCACAAATGACCAGCGCCATGACAACGTCTGGATCAGGTAAGCCACAAGCGGTGCGCCCAGCGCCGGACCGAGACTGCCGCCGGCGCTGATGAAGGCGGTTGCCGTGCCTCGCTCCGTATAGGGCGACCATGCTCTGACGCTGCGGTAGATCACCGGCGAGAACGGTGCCTCGCCAATACCGAGACCCAAGCGCGCCAACAGCATCGAGGCGACGCCCACGGCGGCTCCGGTCGCCATCTGTGCAGCCGACCACACCACGGTTGCCACGCTCGCGACCACGTGCGCGCCCCAGCGATCTATCAAACGGCCGCCCGGGAGCATCATGACGACGTAAGCCCAAAGGAACGAAGAAAACAGGTAGCCCAGCATTACGGGCGACAGGCCAAGTTCGTGTGCGATCGGCTTGCCCGCAACCGACATGTTCACGCGGTCGACGTAGGCAATGCCGCCGAACACGAGCAGCAGGAGGTAGACCCAGAATCTGCGTCTGGTGGTCTTCATTGCGACGTTCCCTCGGTTCTTGTTGCCGTTCCGCGACGGACAGCCGTCATCGCGGCGGACCAGCGTAGCTCTCCAAAGACCGGGCGCAAAATGCTGACTGGTCGTCCGGAGGACCGTTTCAGATACCGCCAGCGGATCATCGGCAATGCGTGGAAACCTGTTGGCGTAGGGCGGCGTTGTTATGTCGACGCCTACGGCACCACCACTGGACCTACACGCTTGGCACCACGGTGATGTGCATCGAGCGGACTCGGGTGTGCCAGCGACGCGGTTAGATCGACCTCCCCCGCTCGCACGAGGGAGGTAAATCGAGCAGCGTCAGGTCGAATAGTCGGAGAAGCGCACGCCACCATACCGCGCGCGATAGTCGGTGCGCACATTGACCAGCGCCACCATGCCCTCGTCCACCTTCGCCTGAGCGCGCTCCAGTGCAGGGCGGATGTCCTCCGGCTTGGTCACGTACTCGCCGTAGCCACCGAACGCCTCGCACATCTTGTCGTAGCGCATGTAGCCAAGATCGCGACCGGGCTTCTCGCGCTGCGGATCGCCGGTCCAGCCGCCGTTCAGGCTGATCACGATCAGCAGCGGGATCTTGTGGCGGATCGCGGTGTCCATCTCCATCGCGTTCATGCCCATCGAGCCGTCGCCGTGCACCACGATCACCTGCTTGTCCGGACACGCCACCTTGGCGCCGACGCCGAACGGCAGGCCGACGCCCATCGTGCCGAACGGCCCAGAGTTCAGCCGATGCCCGGGCGAGAATGTCGGCATCGTCTGTCGCCCGAAGTTCAGGGTCTCCTGCCCGTCGACGCACAGGATCGCGTCGCGCTTGGCGAAGTTCTTGATCTCCTCGAGCATGCGCACCGGGTGGATGTCGCCATCCTCGGCGTATCTGTTGGCGCCGGCGGCCGAGCGCTTCTGCGCCTCGCCGTCGGCCAGCTTCTGCCGCCACGCCTTGTAGCTGTCCTGCGTCACCTTGCCCTTGATGCCGTCGAGCAACTGCTGCAGCACCATCTTGCAGTCGCCGACGATCGGAATGTCGACGCCGCGCGCGGCTGCCGCGATCTCCTCCGGATCGACATCGATGCGTGCGATCTTCGCGTTGCCCCCGAAGCGCGGCGGCGCGGCATGGCCGATGATGTAGTTCATCCGTGTGCCGAGCACGATGATCAGGTCGGCATCCGCGAAGGCTGCGTTGCGCATGGTCAGGAACGAGCAGGGATGATCGTCAGGTACCACGCCGCGGCCCTGCGGCGTCGTGTAGAACGGGATGCCGGCGGCCTCGACGAAGGCCTGCATTTCGGTCCACGCGCGCGACCAGATCACACCGGAACCTGACACGATCAGCGGCTGCTTCGCCTCCGCAAGCGCCTTCACCAGCGCGCCCACCTGGCGCGGATCGCCGAGCGGGCGGCTGTCCATCTTGCGTCCGGCAAAGCTCCAGTCCACCAGGTTCTCGTCGATCTTCTGGTACAGAATGTCGCCGGGCATATCGACGTAGACCGGGCCAGGCTTGCCAGATATCGCGCGCTGCAAGGCGAAGTTCACCTGCTGCGGAATGCGCTTGAGGTTGTGCACGCGATCGACGTGCTTGCAGCAGCCCTCCATCAGTTTGACCTGGTCGATCTCCTGGAACACCTGGCGGCCGAACTGGCTGATCGGGCTGGAGCCGCCGAACGCCACAACAGGGCAGCAGTCGATCAGCGCATTCGCCATGCCGGTGATCAGGTTGGTCACGCCAGGTCCTGACGCTGCCATGCACACGGAAGGCGTCTGGCGCAGCCGGCTGTAGGCCTGGCATGCGAACGCCGCCGCCTGCTCGTGGCGGACGTCGATCATGCGAATGCCTTCGGTGATGCAGGTGGCCTCCGCCAACAGCATCGGACCGCCCATGATGTAGAAGATGTCCTCGATACCTTCCTTCTTGAGGCACTTCGCGAGGATTTCCGAGCCTGTCAGTTCTGCCATTGGTTCGTCTCCTCTAACCGATTACGCCATTGTTCTTCAGGCCGCCGATCGCGTCCTTGTCCAGTCCGAGCCAATCGCTCAGCACCTGCTCGTTGTTCTGGCCGAGCAGCGGCGAGGGCACGACGGGCGGCGGCCTGCCTTCGAACCGCACCGGCCATGCCGGCATGCGGAAGGTACCCACCGTTGGGTGTTCAATCGTCTGGAAGATGCCGCGCTGCTCGAAGGTCTGATCGTTGTAAAGCTCCATCGTGTCGAGCACCGCGCCGGCGGGCACGCCTGCCGCACCGATGATCTCCATCGCCTCGTGCTTGGTGTGCTGCTTTGTCCAGTCCGCGATCATCGCGTTCACCGCGTCCGCGTTCTCGGCACGAGCGGCGGGCGTCTCGAAGCGCGCGTCACCGTTCAGCTCCTCGCGACCGATCACCTTCAGCAGACGCCGCCAGTGATCCGGATTGGCGCGGCTGGTGAAGATATAGACGTAATCATTCGAGCCGCCGCCCTTGCACGGGAACGTCCCCATCGGCGGCGTGGTGTTGGAGACGCTGCTGTCGGCCGCGCGCCCCGCCGCCTTGCCGGTGCGATACTGCGCGGCAAAGGCGATGCGGATGTAGTGGAGCATCGCATCCTGCATCGCCACCTGGAGGTGATCGCCCTGGCCGGTCTCCTTGCGGCGGTACAGCGCGCCGAGGATCGAGATCGCGAGCAACATGCCGGTGCCGGTGTCGCCGAGCGACGGCCCCGGCTTCAACGGACGACCGTCACGCTCGCCGGTGATGCTCATCGTGCCGCCGCAGGCCTGCGCGATCATGTCGAACGCGAGGTTCTTCTCGTACGGGCTGCCTTCGCCGAAGCCCTTCACCTGGCAGTAGATGATCGATGGATTGATCTTGCGAATGACATCGGCGCCGAGTCCGAGTCGCTCGATGGCGCCAGGCGCGAAGTTCTCGACCATGACGTCGGCCTTGGCTGCGAGGTCCTTCACCAACGCCAAGCCCTTCGGGTCCTTCAGGTTGACCGTGATCGACTTCTTGTTCGCGTTGAACAGCAGGAAGTAGGGATCGTCCTTGGCGGCCTGACCGCCGAGTGCGCGGCCGGGATCGCCGCCGCCCGGGTTCTCCAGCTTGACTACGTCAGCGCCGAGCCAGGCGAGTGCCTCGGTGCAGGACGGTCCTGCTTCGAACTGGGTGAGATCGAGGATCTTCACCCCCTTGAGACAGGTTTGTCCGTCTGCCATGTCGGTCGCTCCTCCGTTCAGCGTGAACGGAAGGCTACAGCCATCACATTGGGCAGTCACCCCTCAGAGCGGTGGCCCGGGATCGGGAGACAGGCGCTCGGCTGCCGTCTGATTGGACGCCGGACCGCAGCGGTCATTGTCCGGACCCCAGCCGCGCTTGCCGAACTTTCCGTCGGGACCGCGTGACAGGAGGTCGTCCCAGCCATCCGTGTAGATCACGCGGACACTGCTGCCCTCCCAACGCCAGATGCCGTGTTCGCCGCCTTCCGAGTCGGTTGCGGCACTCTGATCGGGCGCCAGCCGCGCAGTGAACGGCGCGCCGTTGTCGTGGAAGAAGCGCCAGCGCCCAACGGGCTCGAACGGGCGTGCGGGTGCCTGGCAGGATGCGGGTGGTGCGGTGCCCATCAGGGCGACAACGGGCAGGCAAAGGCAAGCGAAACGAACCCGGATCATCGATGGTCCTCCGTGGCTGTGCATACGCGTGATGAACATGCCAGTCCCGCCGATGGGCGTCAGCGAAGGGTCGCCAAACCCGTAACCCGATGCCGGCTTAGCCGGGAGCCTACGTATCAACTCCGTGATGCGGCTGCAGGACAACGTCGTCATCTTGCAATTCGAGCTGCGCCACCGTTGCGCCCAGAGTGTCGGAGGGATGGCGCTCGATTGTCGCCACTTGTGGACACCGCAGGCAGGCAGCGGGTCCTTCCTGTTTGAACCACAGACAGGTCGGTCGGATGGCGCAGCGTGGCAGCGCGGAAACCGCAGGCGGCAGCATGGTCGCCACACGGGTCGCCAACCGACAGCCTTGGCCATTCCAATGTGGGCACTGGCCCTCGATGCAATGTGCGGCAACGCGCAAGACCTCATGCGGCGCAGCCGAACCAGCGAGCTCCATAACCTGTTCGGTGATCGGATGTGTCTCGGTCAGGTAAGCGAGCTGTCGATCACCGCTTCCCGTGCGCACCTGCACGCCAAACAAGCGTGCGCCGGGCGCGGCTGTGTGCGCGCTCGGGCACAATAGAGGGCCACCGTTCTTGGGCTTTTTCATGGATAGTCCTCGACCGTAATGACATTGGAGTGTAGCCTTTGACCCGCCTGGCGCAGTACCGCACACACCGCGAGCGATCTGTGCGACGCTGCTGTCCAGGCGGGGGCGCAAGGCTGTACGGAGGTTTAGGATCCGAGAGTCTGTACCGCTCCAACCTGTCCGACGGCCACATTGGACACGTTGACCTGGGAGACCGCGTTCAGCCAGGCCGGCTGGCCATACCACCACCAATGCGCGGCGCTTACGGTCGCTGCAAATGTCGCGCCACCTGCCACGTTGCGAACGTCCTCCAGCGTCAGCGACAGAGGCGCCGGGAGGTCTGCATCAGTTGTCAGTTTCGACATGCTCATCACTATGTTCCTCGAGTTTCTGGTTACGGTCCACCTTTGACCGCGACTATTACTGCTAAAGAACGGGCAACTATGGCACAGTGATAGGGCTCACACATCGCATGCCTTGTATGAAGCTCGGCCATCCACGGGACTTTGTCTGAAGCGGAAGTCGTGGATGGCCGGCACTGAGGCCGGCCATGACGATAAGGCGCAGTGCGCGGCGACCTCTGGATAGTCGCTCAGGTGGCTAATCTGGCGGTGTTGCCTGTATCTGCAGATCGTTTAGGTTGCGGCCGCGTCCATTTCTGGCTCAATGACCTGTGCCGCTGCCGGGATGAGGGCATTCCGGAGAGAAAACGGATCAGGCTGCGGTTGCTCGTGCAATCTGCCGTCAACTATCGCTATGCGGCGTTCCGCTGAGGCGATCGTCTCCGGCCGATGTGCGATGATGACGCGCGTCAGGCCCAACTCGCGAATGGCCGCGTTCACTCTTCCCTCGATATCCGTGTCGAGATGCGACGTGCCCTCGTCCATGAACAACAGGATGGGGCGCCGGTACAGCGCGCGGGCGAGCAGGATGCGCTGGCGCTGGCCACCTGACAGCGAAGATCCCATGTCGCCGATCAGGCTGTCATAGGACATCGGCATGCGCATGATGTCGTCGTGAACGCAGGCAATCCTGGCACAATGCTGCATGTGCTCATGATCGAATCCCTGGTCAAAGAAGCAGATGTTGTCTGCGATCGAGCCCGACAGCAGTTGGTCGTCCTGCATCACGACGCCGACATGGTCGCGGAATGAGCGCGCACCGTATGTGGCCAGCGGAAGGCCGTCGATCAGCACATCGCCGTCAGTCGGCTGAAGCAGGCCAAGCATGACCTTCATGAATGTCGTCTTGCCACCGCCGGATGGACCGGTGATCGCGACGTAGTCGCCAGCCTGTATAGTGAGGTCGATGCCTTCGAAGACATGTGGCTCGCCTGGGGCATAACGAAACGACAGGTTCCGTACCTCGATGCGGCCGGACGGCGGCGTGCGGTAGCTGGTCCGATCCTGGCCCGGCTCCGGTTCGGCGTGGGTGATGTCAGCGAGCCTCTCGAGATGCAGGTCCAGCATCCGGAACTCTATCGCTTTCTCCACCAGTCGCACCGCCTTGTCGATGAACTGCTGCTTGTAAGCGATAAAGGCGAACAGCATCCCGATCGTCATGCGCCCATCGAGGATGGCGAGTGCTCCGAGATAGATCACCGCTAGATTCTCGCACCCAAACACCACGTCGTTGATGGCCTTGAACCCGCCCTTCAGGTACTCCACACCCGCATTGGCAGCTACAACATCGGCGTAGCGGTTCGACCACAGCATCTTTCGCCCGCTCTCGCGATTGAAGATCTTGATGCTCTGTATGGCGCGTGCGGTTTCGATGAACGTGGAGTTTTCGCGCGCACGGGCCTGCACGACGTCGACCGAGCGACGCCGAAACATCCGATAGAAGGCCACTCGCAGTGCGGCGTAGATGAGCAATGCTGTGAGCACTACCAGCCCGAGCCTTGCACTGTACAGAAACACCATTCCGGCCGTGAGCACGGCCATCGCGCCATCTACCAGTGCCGAGATCAGGCCTTCGGCCAGCAGATTGCGGATCGGCTCGATGGAGCTGAAGCGCGATACCAGATCACCGATGTGCCGGCGCTCGAAGAAGACGAGCGGCAGGCGCAGCAGATGGGCGAACAGACCATTGCCGATGTCGGAGGCGATGCGGCTTTGCAGGTAGACCAGGATGCGGGAGCGGAGCAGTCCGGCCACGGCGTTGAACAGCATGGCGAGCCCGAAGCCGAGGGCGAGTACGGTCAGCAGGCTGCGGTCATCGTTGACGACTCCCTCGTCCACCGCAAGCTGCATGTAAAATGGACCTGCAAGCACGTAGGCCTGCAGGATTACTGAGAGCACCAGCGTTTGCGCCAAGGGAGAGAGCAGGCCTTGTGCGGAACCGATCAATCCCGTGAGCCGCTGCTTGACCACCTGCCTGCCGGGCTGAAACCCGGAGGATGGGGTGATCTCGAGCGCGACGCCGCTGAAATGATTGGACAGGTCGCCCACATCCAGCTGCCGCTCGCCGAGTGCCGGGTCATGGATGACCGCCCGCCCGTTGCGTGCGATCCGCTTCAGCACGACGAAATGGCTCATGTCCCAGTGCAGAATTGCAGGCAATCGCAGTCGCGCGAGGCTGACAGGTTCGAGGCGCAGCGGTCGGCCGGCCAGTCCGATCCGCTCTGCCGCCTCGATGACACCGGCCAGTGTCATGCCCTTGAGCGAGATCGGATAGCGGCGGCGCAGGCTGCCCAGATCGATTTGTTGTCCATGGTACGACGCGATCATCGCAAGGCAGGCGAGCCCGCATTCTGCTGCCTCGGACTGGCGAATGTCGGGCAGTCGTCGGGCCCACAACGCGCGAGCCGTCATACCGAACCGCCATGTATGCTGCGCAGTGGATCCAACACCCAGTCGAGCAGCGAGCGCCGGTCGAACACGATATTGGCCCTCAACGTCATGTCCGCGTCGAGCGGAAAGTCATGCCCGAATGCCGGCAGGCTCTGCTGATCGAGATTGACAGTGACCCGGTACGACGCCTCGGTGCTGACGACCGGCCCGACGACTTCTGCCGGACGCAGCAGTGTGCGTGACACGGAGCGCACCGTACCACCATGCAAGCCGAAGCGTTGGTATGGAAACGCCTCGTATGCCAGACGCACCGTCTGGCCGGGCGCCACGAAGCCAATCGCACGGGCTGGGACAAGCAACTCTGCCTCGAGAACGCCTCCGGTTGGCACGATCGCAAGCTGAGGGATTGCCGGATCGGCAACGAGACCGACTCGGGCCTGCAAAGCCGAGACGCGGCCCGCGACCGGCGCGCGGAGCTGATAGGCGCGGCGACCTGCCGCCTCGGCAAGTTTGCCTTCCAGATCGGCGACGGACTGGCGCAGCACCAATAGCCGGCCCGCAACCTGCTCGGGCAGCGCGTCCAGCGTGTGATTTTGCTGCGTCGCCTCACTCTGTTTTGCAGCGACCTGCTCGGTCAGCGCCGCTTCGTTCTGTCGCTGCGCCAGGTAGCTGTCCTGGCGCCGCTTGAACTCGACATCGGACACATAGCCCGCGGCGACCAGCCCGCGAATCGCCTTGACCTGCTGCTCGGCCAGCCGCGATCGCACATGCTGAGTGGCGAACTGCGCCTGCAATGCCGTCACCTCGCTGTCGAGACCACTGATTTGATCGCGGAGCCGGATCTTCTCCTGTTCGGTCTTCGTCTGTTCGAGCTTGATCTGTTCCAGCAGCTCTGCCCGCTGACGCGCCAATGCCTGCAACACCGCAGCGTCGACGTCACCGCCCTGACCGTCAGTCTGTCCGACCCGAACGGTGAGCAGAGGCGCACCCTGATCGACGACCTGCCCCTCGCGCACATCGAGCGCGGTGACGATGCCAGCGTGCGGTGGGAATACTTTGGCGACGCCGACCGTTGGCACCAGGAAGCCGGCCACGGTTACCTTGCGGGCGTAGTGGCCGGTTGCGAGAAACACGACCGCCGCGAAAACCATGGCTGCCAGAAACCATGTCAGCGGCCCTGCTGTCGGGGCCACCGGCTGCCGTTCAGCGGATCTCAGCGGTTCCCGCTGGTACGCCACTGCCTCGGGTCGAAAGAGACGAAACTCGGCCACGGCTTCACCCGTCGATGCCGAGACACGTTAGCCGCGCGGCCGCGGCGCTTCAGTGAAGCCAGTCACAAATCGTTGCAGTATTGCCGAGCGAGCAGCGGACCCGGCGGCAGGCTTGCTAGGCGCGCCCGAGGGACGCCATCAGCTCCGCCCATTCTCTCCGATTGAGCCCGCTGTTCACCTGCTCGACCGCTTCTCCGTCCAGCATCCGCCGCACGACCGCCAGCATTTGCGCCGACAGCGTCACCGCGCCCAGCCGGTAATCGAGGAACGCCTGATGCGCCACCGGCACCCACGCCTTCACCGTGCCCAGCATCGCCTCGGCGTAGGCACGGATTTCATACTGCGCATGCGCATCGGCGCGCAGCGACAGGAAGTGGAAGAGGTTGTACAGGTCGATCTTCCAGTACCACTGCGTATAGGTATTAAGCGTCAGGTTCATCCGCGCCAGCTCGCGCGCCAGGCCTTGTCGTGACGGATCGCGGGCCGCTCCCGTCGCATCCTCGTTCAGCATTTCGGCGTAGTGATCGTAGCAGCGCGTCGCATCCTCGCGCAGCAGATCGAGCACATGCGCGGCTTCCTCGCCGGCCAGCACATCCCCGCGCCCCTGCCGGTTGACCGACGACTGAGCCGCCAGATGCTCGGGAGCTGGCAGATAGAACTCGCGATCCATGATCGAATAGCGTGCGGAATACTCGTTCACGTTGGCGGTGCGGTGGCGGATCCACTGCCGCGCGACGAAGATCGGCAGCTTCACATGGTACTTGATCTCGCACATCTCGAACGGGGTGGAGTGCCGGTGGCGCATCAGGTAGCGGATCAGCCCGGAGTCCTCGGAGACGCGGCGGGTTCCCCGCCCATAGGACACCCGCGCCGCCTGCACGATCGCCGCATCGTCGCCCATGTAGTCGATCGCCCGGACGAAGCCGTGGTCGAGCACTGGGATCGCCTGGAACAGCATGGCTTCCAGTGCGTCGACGGTAGGGCGGGCGGTCGGTGACCGGTGGGCCCGGGCGGCCTCGATCTCGGCGGCTTGCTGCTCGGTCAGGCGCATGGCGACTCCACTTTCACCGGGCTGGATGAATGCCTATATTACCGCTGCTGGTTCGCCGGCTATGGCGATAAACGGTGCGTGGAATAAGCGTAGTGGACCCGGGGGCAGTGCCCGGCGCCTCCACCATTGCCCGCCTCGGGCACCATGGGGGCGACACAGGCTCGACACGCGCGGTAAAGGCGTATCTTTCGCTCGGCATGGTTCCGCCGTTATCGGGCCATATGACAAGTGCCAATGACAACACAGAGGCGCTCGCTGTCGCTGCATAAGCGATAAGCGCGGTTCGGGGGGCACCGGGCAACAGAAGCCCCCCACTTCGCCGTCAGTCCGCCAGGAAGTCCGTTACCACGCGGCAGAACCGGATCGGGTCCTGGCCGAACATGAAATGCGTGGCGTTCGGGATGATCTCGACGCGCGCCCCTGGCACGTATGCGGCCAACGCCCGTAGCACCACGGGTAGCGACCCGGGCGTCTTCTCGCCACCCACCAGCAGCGTCGGCACCCCGATCGATTCGGCATCGGCGCGGGTGAACGGCTGGCGCTGCTCGTTGGCCTGTCCGACCAGCGTGTAGGCGTTGTCGCGCACTTGCTGCTTCTCATACGGCGGAAGAGCACGCCATGCCCCTTCGCCGTCGATCCCGTCGAAGAACCCCGCAAGGCCGCCTTCCACGTCACCCGCCGCGATCTTCTGCGCCGCCACGACCGTTCTGGCGCGCATGGGCGGAAGTGCGGAGCCCGCCGATTCCAGCGATGCATCCAGATCGCCGCCAGGCTCCGCCAGTACGACGCGCCGCAGCAGGTCCGGCCGCTGCTGCGCAACCCGAAAGGCGATGTGGCCGCCGCGCGAATGGCCCAGCAGATCGACCGGTGCCGTGCCCAGCGCCTCGATGAAGCCGATCGTGTCGGCGACATGCTGCGCCATGGTGTAGTCCGAACCGGCACCGTCCCAGTGGGCGGGAAAGAAATGCCGCAGGCTGGGCGCGATCACCCGATGGCGCCGCGACAGTGGCCCAAGCACACAGCACCAGATCCGGAAATCGCACAGCGAGCCGTGCACGCAGACCAGCGGCGAGCCTTCCCCGACCTCGATGTACGCCATGTCGTAGCCGTTGACGCGCTGATGCAGCATGCCTTGTCCTTCCTCCACACTCGGGCGCAGCATGGACGCAAGGCCGAGCGGCGGGAACCCAGCAGAGGAGGGGCCAATGAACGATTCGACCCGGCATCCGGAAGGCGAGCCCTGGCAGTGGTCCGAGGCCACATGGCGGCGCATCGTCGGGCGCGCCCGTGCCGGCCGCAGCCTTAAGCCAAAAGCCTGGCCGGATGGTGCGCGCTGCGCCGTGGCGATCAGCTTCGATGCGGATCACGAGACGATCCCACTGCGCGACAGTGACGAGAGCCCGATGCGGATCAGCCAGGGTCAGTATGGCAACCGCCAGGCGATGCCCCGTATTCGCCGCTTGCTGGAGCGCGAGGCAGTTCCGGCATCGTTCTTTTACCCGGCGGTGTCGGCGTTGCTGCACCCCGAGGAGGTGCGCGCCACCGCCGATGACGGACACGAGATCGGCATCCATTCGTGGATCCACGAAGCGAACACCACTTTGCCGCGCGAGGCCGAGCGCGATCTGACGCTCCGGGCTTTCGAGACGCTGGCGCGTATCTCGGGCCGCGACCCGGTGGGAATGCGGACCGCGAGCTGGGATTTCTCGGTAAACACCCTGGACATCGTGCGCGAACTTGGGCTGCTGTACGACAGCTCGCTGATGGCGGACGACGATCCCTACGAGCTCATGGATGCAGGCGAAGCGACGGGGATCGTCGAACTGCCGCCGGAGTGGATCCGTGACGATGCCGTGTATTTCAATTTCGTGCGGTTCTCGGCGTTGCGGCCCTACACACCGCCTTCCGCGGTGGAGGAGATCTTCACCGCGGAGTTCGACGGCGCGTGGGAGGAAAGCGGGCTGTTTCTGCTGACAATGCACCCGCACGTGACCGGCCACCGCTCTCGCCTGCCGCTGCTGGCGCGGCTGATCAAGCACATGAAAGCGCGCGGAAAATGCTGGTTCGCCACGCACGCGCAGGTGGCTCGGTGGTGCAAGGAGAATGCCTGAAGTTTGCTCCGGCTCGTCTCATGCGGCATAAATATGTGCATGAGACGAGCGACGCGTAATCTCTCGGAGACAGTCGAGCGACTGCTGTGCAGTTTCGTGGAATCAGGAGCGGAAACCGCGCGAGGGCAAGTAGCGTCGCATCGATGCAACGGTTCGCGCGTTGAACGAACACGATGAGCAGTTCGGCACCTGGGGCGACGAATACTCCAGCCTTTGATGGCGCATTTCGACGTCCACGCCACGATCGGCCGCGATGCCCGCGGGACTCCCTATGTCGTTGTGGTGCAGTCGTCGAGGTTCGACCAGCGTCCCAGCCGCGTCGTCATTCCCTTGGTCGTGCTCAACGCAAGCCGTGGTCTGGACAATGAACTGGCACCGCGGTTCAGGATAGAGGGTCGAAGCGTCTACCTTAACCCGCTGGGTATCCTGACGGTTCCGACCTCTGCACTCGGCCGTCGCGTGGTGTCGTTGGCCGCTGATGTGTGGAGCGGCGCAATCATCAACGCCATCGACGCGGTGCTAACCCGCGCCTACGGCTGACTGTTCCGCTCTATACTTGCGCGATCGCACCTGACCACGGCGAGGCAGCGTCGCTGATGCCGACGCGTGCGCCGTCCGCCGACTGAACGATCACGTTCGGGCAGGCGAAGTTGATCGGCACCGCATTGTGCTCGACCACCTGCAGCTCGCCATCGGCCGCCAGCGCTTCCAGCACCTCCGCGGGCAGGCGCGCATCGGCGCTGGCACTGTTCGCGCTGGAGACGTCGATCCGCGGATGGTGCGCCGCGGCGTCCACGTCCATGCCGAAATCCGCGATGAAGGTCATGAGCTGGAAGACGGCCGCCATGATCCGCCGTCCGCCCGAGGCGCCGCCGGCGATAAACGGCCGACCGTTCTCGGTCAGCATGATCGGCAGCATGTTGCACAGCGGCCGCTTGCCCGGCGCGATGCCGTTCGGCACGTCGGGCCGCGGATCGAACCACATCATGCCGTTGTTCAGCAGCACGCCCGATTGCGGCAACAGCACACGGCTGCCAAACGATGACATCAGCGTTGTGGTCATCGCCACCGTATTGCCCTCTGCGTCACACGCGGTCAGATGCGTGGTGCAGCTTTCCGCGGCCAGTGGCTCGGACTCACCGAGACCGGCGAGCCGTTCGGCATAGGCAGCCTTCATCACTCGGGCGAGCGTCCGATACCAGGCAGCGGTCGGCGTCTTACCCCCATAGGGCGCATCGGCCATTCCCTCCAGCACGCGCTTCAGAGTCGGTGCAGCGGTGAGACCACCGGTGAGTTGCAGGGTGCGGCCGCGCCAGCCGACCTCTTCCGCTGGCCAGGTGCGCGCGTGGCAGTTGCGCAGGTCCTCCAGTGACAGCACGCCGCCGAGAGCCTTGGCATCTGCCGCCACCAAGGCGGCGATCTCTCCTTCGTAGAAATCGCGCAGGCCTGCCTTGCCGAGCCGTTCCAATGTCGCGGGCAGGTTGCCCTGCCGGAAGAAGCCAGGCTTGCCCTGATAGGGCGGAACTGGCGGCAAGCCGTTCGGCAGGTAGACCGATGCGGTGTGTGGATAGAGCTGGATCGCTGAGGCGGATACGGCGACCTTGAGCGCGGTGTACCAGTCCTGTGGCAGGCCGCGCTTCGCCAGGGCGATGGCCGGAGCGATCACCTCAGAGAGCGGCAGTCGGCCCCATTGCCGATGCATGTATTCGTAGCCGGCAACCGAGGACGGAATCGCGACGGACAGCGGCCCGTGGATGTTGATGTCGCCCTCGACCTCCGGCCAGGCGAACAGATCGGTCGTCATGCGCCCGGTCAGCTTGTAGCGGCGGGGATCAGTGGCGGCGGGCGCGCGTGGTCCGAAATCCACCACCTCGGCGCGAGGCTGGCCGGCGCGGTGCACCAGCGCGAAGCCAATGCCTCCGAGACCGGAGTTCCATGGCTCGTGCGTGGCGAGTGCCAGCGCGGTCGCCACCGCCGCATCGATCGCGTTGCCTCCGGCGTCCAGCACGGCGACCCCGGCCTCCGCCGCCCCTTTGGCCTGGGAGACCACCATGCCGCGGCGTCCCTTCGCCGAAGGCTTGCTGAGCCGCCAGTGCTGCGTGACGTGTGGAGGAGGTGTGTACTGCATGACGTGGCGTCCTCGTGCTCTTGTCGAATGGTCCGACGCCACCCGGTGAATGGCAAGGGAGGAGCCAATGACTGTTCTTGTGATCGCGGCACTGGTGTGGATCGGCATGCACATCGGCATTGCCGGAACCCAGGTGCGCGATGCGATCGTGGCTCGCATCGGCGATGCTCCGTTCCGCGGGCTGTATTCGCTGCTGTCGATCGTCGTCATCGTGTTTCTGGTGCGCGCCTGGGGCGTGGCCGCGACCACACCGCTGTGGTACGCGCCGGCCTGGCTGCGCTGGGTGCTGGTCGCCGTGATGCTGGTGGCGTTCGTGCTGTTCGTCGCCTCAGTGAGCCGGCGCAATCCGACGATGGTCGGCGGCGAAACGGCAATGACGCAGCCGCCGCGCGGTATCCAGCGCGTCACGCGTCATCCGATGCTGTGGTCGTTCGCGCTATGGGCTGCGGTGCACATCATCGGCGATGGCGATACGGCGGCCATCGTTTTCTTCGGCGCCTTTCTGGTGACCGCGCTCGCCGGCATGCCGTCGATTGATGCGAAGCTGGCGCGGCGTGATCCCGCGGTGTGGCAGGCGCTGTCTGCGGCCACCTCGATCGTGCCGTTCGCCGCCATCGCGCATGGGCGCAACCGTTTCGTGCCAGGCGAGATCGGCTGGCTCACGGTGCTGGTCGGCGTGATCGTGTGGGCCGTGGTGCTGCGCCTGCATCCGTGGCTGTTCGGCTTCGCACCGGTTGCCATGTGACCGGCGGTGGTCGAACGTGGCGGGAGCAATACGAGAGCCGCCATGTACCTGAACCAATTCGCCGACACGACCGAACCACTCGACATGACGCAGACAGAGGAGTTCCGCCTGCTGCTCGCCAGTGCCGCCGATCTCGGCATTCCGCACGCGCCGGCCACGCCATACCGTTCACGCAACATCGTGCTGCGGCAGTTGCGGTTCCACTTCCTGGAGTGGGGCGCACCCGATGCCCCACCGATCGTGCTGCTGCATGGCGGCCACCAGTCGGCGCACTCCTGGGACCTGGTCAGCCTGCACCTGGCGCAGCATTTCCGTGTGCTGGCGCTGGATCAGCGCGGGCACGGCGACAGCGAGTGGGCGCGGGATGTCGCCTACAGCAATCACGAGATGTCGCTGGATGCCGAGGCATTCATCGCCACACTTGGGCTGCGGCGACCGATTCTGATGGGACATTCTATGGGCGGCCGCAATTCGATGCTGCTGACCCGTCGCGACCCGTCGCTGCTGCGCGCGCTGGTGATCGTCGATGTCGGCCCGGAGGTGTCAGATCGCGGCCGCGCGGTGATCGCCGGGTTCGTTCGCGACAATGAGGAGTTCGACGACCTGGAGCACTTCGTGCGCAACGTGCAGCAGTACGACCCGTACCGCACGCGAGAACACATCGAGCGCACGGTGAAGTACAACATGCTGCAGCGGGCGGACGGCAAGTTCGTCAGCAAATGCGATGCGAATCCTCGCCGGCTGGGTGTCGTGCGCGGCAGCGGTCCGCTGGAAAACATCACGCTGGATGACGCCCGCGCGTTCGACCTGCCGGTGCTGCTGGTGAGGGGCGCGGACTCTCGAATACTGACTGCGGAGGCGGGCGAACGGTTCCGCGATGCCTTGCCGAATGGAACGCTGGTGACAGTGCCAAACTGCGGTCACAACGTGCACGGACAGAACACGCAGGGCTTCATTGCGGCAGTGGGTGAGTTCCTGACCGCGTTGCGATAGAAACCGCGCTAAGCCGCGCGCTGGCGAAGGACCTGGTGCCCCTTGCGCAACGCCTCTGCCATCGTGTCGGCGGGCATGGCGCCGGAATAGAGGCCATAGCCGTCGAGGAAGAACGACGGTACGCCGTTCACCCCGGCCTCGCGTGCGGCGCTGTCGGCGGCGAGCATTTCCTTTGCCGCCACATCACCGGCCAGGAAATCGGCGACCTTCGCGTGGTCCATGCTGCCTTGTGCAGCGCAGTCGGCCAGCACATCACGATCGCCAATGTCGCGGCCTTCGGTGAAATAGGCGATGAACACCGCCTCCATCACCGCGTCCTGCACGCCCTCGCGCCCGGCCAGCCAGATGAGGCGGTGCGCATCCAGCGTGTTCGGCGTGCGCAGCATCAGGTCCAGTCGGAAATCGAGCCCGACATTGGCGGCGGCACTGGCCACGCGCTCATCCAGTTCGCGCGACTTCTCGGCGCTGCCGAATTTCATTGTGCGATACGCGGCGCGATCGCGGCCTTCCTTCGGCATGTCGGGGTTCAGCTGGAACGGATTCCAGTGGACCGAGAAGTGCAGTCCTTCCTGCGCCAGCGTGGTCAGCGCGCGTTCGAGCTGCCGCTTGCCGATATAGCACCACGGGCAGATGGCATCCGAGACGATGTCGATGCGCAGTCCTACCGGTGATTCGTCCATAGCCACGGCTCCTTTGCGTTGCCGGTAACATGGGCACTGAAGCCGCCCTTGCCAATGCCGGATGGAAGTGCGCCAATCGGGCCAATGAGAAGAAACGGCGGGGGCCATTCCGCCGACAGGAGAAGCCATGGCCACCTCGCCGATATCGCCACGCATGCGGCGAATGCAGTGGATCGCGATCGGGCTCGCCACCGCGGCTATCGCACTCAATTACGTCGATCGCTCGACGCTTGCCGTCGGCAACATCAAAATCCGCGAGGAATTCGGCATCAGCGCCACCGCGATCGGTGCGCTGCAATCCGCATGGTCGATCACCTATGCGCTGTGCCAGGTGCCGATCGGCTATTTCCTCGATCGGCTCGGGCCAAGATGGTTGGTCGGCGTGGCATTGGTGCTGTGGTCGATCGCTCAGGCGGCGGGCGGATTCGCGGTATCGTACGTGCAGTTGCTCTGGGCGCGCGTGGCGCTGGGCGCGGCCGAGTGCCCGGCCTTTCCCGCCGCGGTGCGCGTGACCAGCGACTGGTTCCACGTGAAGGATCGAGGGCGCCCGACCGGCGTGTACAATTCAGGTGGCAGCATCGGTCCGTTCATCGCCCCGCCTTTGTTGACCGGCCTGATGCTGGCGTTCGGTTGGCGGATGATGTTCATCACCATGGGTGTTGCCGGTGTGCTGGGCGCGCTGGTGTGGTTCAAGCTGTACCGCGACCCGGCGAAGACCGAACTCGAGCCGCAGGATCAGGCGTATCTTGCCGCGAACCGCGCGGCCGAGGGCAAGGTGGAGGCACGCCACTGGGGCAGGCTGTTCCGGTTCCAGTCTATGTGGGGACTGATGCTCGGCGCTTTCTGCACCGGCTACGCCGTGTGGATGTACCAAACCTGGTTGCCGGCGTACCTCGAAATGCAGCAACACATCAGCATTGCCAAAACTGGGTTCCTGGCCTCGATCCCGTTGTTCTGCTCGATCCTCGGCGCATGGGGCGGCGGCTGGCTCACAGACCGGCTGCACGCGCGCGGCATGGCCCTGGTCGCGAGCCGCAGGCTGCCTTCGATCATCGGCCTGCTGCTGTCGGGATTGTTCACCGTGGCCGCCACGATGGCCGGCAGTCCAACACAGGCGATCGTGTTCATATCGCTCGCGATGTTCTTCCTGTCGCTCGGCATCGCGGGCAAGTGGACGCTGATCACCGCGGTTGCGCCGCAATCCTATTGCACGTCGGTCGCCAGCATTCAGAATTTCGGCGGCTATCTCGGCGGCACAGTGTCGCCCATCGTCACGGGCTTCGTGGTCGATTTGACCGGCTCGTTTGTTATTGCGCTGTCGATTGGCGCGGCGATCACGGTCCTCGGCGCGGCAATCCTGCAGTTGTTCGTACGCTCGCAGATCACCTCGGCCGACCTGGATGGGACGCTGGCGCCGGCGCTGGCGGAGTGAGAGGCGAGGCGGCGTAGGCGGCCTCGACCAGGTCCATCGCCGCGGCCATGTCGGTCAGGTCGGCAATCGGCTTCTCGCCGTGGGCGACGCGGCGCAGCGTGTCCTCGACGAAGGTCGGGTAGAAGAACGAATTGGTCAGCGGCATCGATCGCACCTCACGCTGGCGGCCGTTGTCGAGGATCTCCAGCGTCTGATTGTCGCGCGCGGCAAAGTAGTGGCCTTCTGTACGGATCGAGTAGTGCAGGTCGAACACCGAGTTGGGGGCGGGATACAGATAGCCGGTCTCCACCATGCAGGTCGCCTGACCGCCACGCATCAGCACGACCGCGTGATCCTCGATGTCGAGCTGGGCGAAGCTGTTCGACATAGCCGAACCGACGACGTGCAGCTTCGTGTCAGGCAGCAGCACGCGGCAGAGATCGAGAAAGTGCACGCCCAGATTGAGCAGCGGTCCACCTCCGGCGGTGGCGCGATCCAGCATCCACGGCACGCGTTGGTCGTGGTAGCGGTCCACCATGCCGCCAACGAACTTGAACACGATGTAGTTAACCGCTTCGCCTATAGCGACTTCGCGGATCGTTTCGATGAGAGGGCTGTAGCGGATCACGAACGGTACCGCGGCGAACAGGTCGGCCTGTGTGGCACGGGCCGCTATGTCGTGCGCATCGGCCGCGGTGATGGCGCACGGCTTCTCCATTGCGAACGGGATGCGTTCGGCGATCAGGAAGCGCGCCTCCTCCGCCATGTCACAGTGACGACCGAGTGCGAAGGCAAAGTCAGGTTTCAGCCGCGCGCACATCTCGCGGTAGTCGTCAAACGCCGGGCAACGCGCCTTTGCCGCGATCTCGTTCGCGCGTTCGACCTCGGTGTCGCTGACACCGATCACCGACATGCCAGGCATCGTCAACAGAGGATCGAGGTAAAATGGTGTGTGCCAGTGCGACACGCCGATCAGCACGATGCGCATGGATGGCTCCCCGCTGCCCTTCACCTTATCATACGCGGCGCCGTATTCGAGGAGGAGGCCCGTGGCGATCCGGCTTTCGGAGAACTTTCGCGCGCTGTTCTATGCGCCGTTCTATGCTGCGCATGCCATCGGTGCCTACCAGGCGGAAGGCGTCGAGGTGGAACTGCTGACCTCGCCCGATCCCGCACGCACCGCCGCGGCACTCCGCAACGGCGAGATCGATGCGATGTGGGGCGGCCCGCTGCGCGTGATGCTGACGCAGGCGTCGGATCCTGCGGCAGACAGCGTGTGCTTCTGCGATGTGATCGCACGGGATCCGTTCTTCATCGTCGGTCGTGAACCTCGCCCGGCGTTTCGCGTCGCGGATCTCATGGACGTTCGGTTCGCCTCTGTGGCCGAGGTGCCGACGCCGTGGCTGTGCCTGCAGGACGACCTACGCCGCGCCGGGATCGATCCTGCGGCATTGAACCGCGTCAGTGGTCCGAGCATGGCCGACAATGCGGCCGCGTTGCGGGCTGGTGCGCTGGATGCCGTGCAGTTGTTCCAGCCGCATGCGGAGGCGCTGATCGCTTCGGGCGCAGCCCATGTCTGGTATGCAGCGGCGGATCGTGGCCTCACAGCCTATACCACGCTGGTCACGCGCCGCTCGCTGCTGCAGTCGCGCCGCGACGAATTGCTGCGCATGACCCGCGCGATGGCGAGCACGCTGCGCTGGATCGCCGCGACGCCGGGGGTGGACATCGCCGATGCGCTGACCGATTTCTTCCCCGCGGTCGCGCCCGACATTTTCGCGGCAGCGATCGACCGCTATCGCGCGCTGAAACTGTTCGCGCCGGACCCGGTGCTGCGGCGCGAGGGTTTCGACCGACTGCAAGCGGCGATGCGGTCCGGCGGCGCGCTCGATCGCGCCATTCCGTTCGATCGTTGCGTCGATACTGCATTGGCCGGGCAGGCTCTTGCCGACCTGTCTGAGCGGGGATAGGGAACTCCTTCAGGGTCCGCCGGTAAGTGGATGCCGTCAGGGAGGCTGCCGATGAATCGCCGGGAGGTTCTGACCGGACTTGGTGGAGCTGCGCTTGCCTCGGGCAACGCGCGCGCTGTCGAGAAGACCTTCTGGATGAGTCCGCAACTACCAGATGGCACGCGTGAGGCAGCCACGTTCGTGGCGCTTCCTGGCAAGCAGAAGCTGATCTGCCTAGCCGACCGACCGCCGAATTACGAGTTGCCGATCGGGACATTCCGGTCCGCGATCACGCCCAACGATGAGTTCTTCATCCGTTATCATCTGGCCGGCATTCCGACGATGGCGGAGCTCGGCAAATGGTCGCTCGCCATCGGTGGCGATGCGGCGAGCGGACAGATCTCCCTCGGCCTTCACGAATTGCAGACCGACTTTCCACAGGTGGACGTGGTTGCCGTGTGCCAATGCTCCGGCAATCGCCGCGGACTCTCTTCGCCACATGTCGCGGGCGTGGAGTGGGGCTATGGCGCGATGGGTTGCGCGACCTGGCGCGGGCCGCGGCTGAAGGACGTGCTTGCGAAGGTCGGCATCACACCGTCCGCTGTGGAGGTGTGGTTGAACGGTGCCGACGGACCCGTGCTACCGACGACGCCGGATTTCATGAAGGCATTGCCGATGGAAAAGGCGACGGCGGACGAGGTGATCATCGCGACATCGATGAATGGCCAGCCGCTGCCGCACCTCAATGGCTATCCCGCTCGCGTCATCGTGCCGGGTTGGACGGCGACCTATTGGATGAAGCACATCTCCAGCATTCAGCTCAGCAGCAAGCCGCTGGATAATTTCTGGATGCAAAAGGCCTATCGCGTTCCGGCCACCATGTTCACGGTGGATCATCCGTTCCCTTCGCAGGACAACCCGACGACGTGGCCGATCACCGAGATGGTGGTCAACTCGGTGATCGCCGATCCGATCGAAGGAGCGCGTCTGCCCGCCAGCGGCTTCGCGATCGGAGGCGTGGCATGGGATCGCGGGCATGGCATCAAGCAGGTGGAGGTGTCGCTGGACGGTGGCAAGAGCTGGAAGCAGGCGACACTTGGCAAAAATAATGGGCACTTCGGGTTTCAGGCATTCAGCTTCAACACCGGCAAGATAGCGGCCGGCAACTACGTGGTGTCGTCGCGTGCCACGAATAACGCGGGCGAGACGCAGGTGGACAAACTGAAGTTCAATCCCGCCGGATACCACAACAACGTGCCGCAGCAGATTCCGGTCACGGTGGCATAGGGAGGCCCAGCATGTTGCGTTATTTCACCGCCGCGCTGCTGCTTGCCGTCCCGGCCGCTCTCGCGGACGAGAATGTGCCGTTGAAGCCTGGTCCCGGGATCGATGCGGTGCAGACTTCGTGCAGCATCTGCCACACACTGAATTACATCAGGATGAACTCAGTGTTCCTGACGCCCAACGACTGGAAAGCCGAGGTGACGAAGATGCGGACGGCTCTGGGTGCGCCGATCGACGACGACACGGCGGACACCATCGTCAAGTACCTGTCGGCCAACTACGCGGCACAGCCGAAGTCGTGACGCGCCGCGTAGTTCAATAACAGGACCGGTTCAACAGGGCTTGCGCCACGGTAACGCCGCGCTGGACCGCCTTGGTCAGCCATTGACGCGCTAGCCCACAATCTTTCGCCATACCAGGTCCGCCCTCGAAGTAGAGCAATCCTATGCTGTACAATGCGGTTGCATTTCCATGGTCCGCAGCTTTTTGGTACCACGTGCGCGCTGTGTTGTAGTCGGGCGCAACGCCCAATCCTTGTGCATACAATTGTCCTAGCCAGTACATGCTGTTTTTGTCGCCTTTATCTGCACCACGCACATACAGGCTCTTGGCCTCGGCATAGTTGTGGCTTTGGAAGGCCGCGTAACCGCGCTGAAAGAATTCGTAGCCGGGAAGCGCTTCTTCGTTTTCAGGCGACCGCCGAACGGCTGGAGGCTCGGTTGCGGCTGGAGCCTGCGCGCCGGGCTTGGTGGTCGGCGCGGGAGGTTCCTTTGCCGGCGGTGGCGGCGGCTTTGCTAGAGCGTTGCGCGGCGGCGGGGCAGGGGGCGTCGGCAGCGGTCTGGCCAGCGGCGGCCTCAGCACCGTTGGCGGGGATGCTGGCGGCGGCGCAACTGGCGGTGTCACCAGCGGCGGCAGTGGTTCCAGCCACGGTTTCGACCCAGGCGACGGCGCAGGTGACGGCGTGGCCAGAGCGGGTGATTCCGGAGGAAATGGCGCCGTCGCGACAGGGGTTTGTTGGGGTGCGGGCTGCGGCGCTTCGCGGAGCCAGTCCGGCGTCACATGAAGGTTCGCCAGCGCCTGGATTCCAGGCAGGCTGGTGACATTGGTATCGGTCAGATCAAGCTCGCGAAGCTCGGTCAGTCCTTCCAGTGGCGGCATCGCAGCCACATTCGTGTGCGAGAGATTGAGCTCTCGGAGCGAGGTGAGACCGTCCAGCGATGGCAATGTTGATATCCCCGAATAGCTTAGATCGAGTTTTTGCAAAGCGGCCTGGTCTTGCAGTGATGGTAACGTGGTCAGTTTGGTTTGTGACAGATCAAGTTCCCGCAGAGCGGTAAGCCCGCGCAGCGAGAGCAGCGTCGTCACCTGTGACCCACGAAGATTGAGTTTCGTCAGCGAGCCAAGGCCCTGCAGCGATGGCAGCGTCACGATTTGCGAATTGCTGAGGTCGAGCGCGGTAACCTTCAGTTTGATAAGATAAGGCAGCGCCGCGATCAGCTTCGCAGTGTCCGTTGTTTGCGGGAACTTCGCTGTTATTTCGTTCCCATTCCTGTCGACCGCGACTTGCAGGTTGGCAAGCATATCCGCCGGCTGGCTCTGCCCGGAGAACCAAACGTACGAGACGATGCCGATCAGGACGGCAGCGCCGACAATGACGGCGGGGATGACCGCGCGCGATTTTCCCGATCGCTGTTGAAGCGGTTTGGAGGCCGACTGCTGGGGAGCGTCGCGTTTCCACGCCTGTGATAGTCCGCCCAAGCCGGAGAACGCCCCGGTCACCGAAGACCACACCCGGTTCAGCGACATCGTACTATGTCGGCTCGGGCGCGACGCGGGGGCACCTATGCGCACGCGGCTCTCGACCGGTCTGCTGCGCAGGATCGTAGCCTCGCCGTCGAAGGTGTTGTCCAGAAGCGCCAGCATCTCCTCGACGCGCTGCGGACGCTCATTGGCAGCCACCGCAAGAGCGCGATCGATGGCAAGCAGCAGTGACGCGGGGTATCGGTCGCGTCCGATGTCAGCCGCCGGCACAAGCGGGTCACGCGCGCGGCTCAGCGTCGCCTGCTGGCGGGCCCGCGCGTCTATGAGCTTGCCCCCAATGGCCCGATAGGCAACGCCACCCACGGAATATATGTCGGAATAGGGTCCTTGCGGGGCTCCGTGGATCATCTGCTCGATCGGAGCATAATGGCCCGAATAGACCTGCGTGTAGGTGGTGTTCGCGGTCGGCCGCATATCCCGCGCGGAGCCGAAGTCGATCAGGACCGGCTGGCCGTCAGGACGGATCAGTATATTCGACGGCTTGATGTCGCGATGCAGAAAGCCTGCGGCATGAACGCGGGCCAACGGCGTCAGAATACCCCGCAGCATTGAAAACAGAACTTGCGGGGGCAGGGAGACGCCGGCTCCAAGGACATCGTCCAACGTTTCGCCCGCCAGTAATTCCATGACTGAGTAGGCGGTATTGTTGGCCTCGAAAAAGGTGGCGACCTGCACCACGCCCGCCGTGCCGCCGTTGCGGCCGAGTGTCGACAACAGTCGTGCCTCGGTAAGGAAACGCTTCCGGCAGTCCACGAAAATGGCCTGGTCGGACTCGGAAGTTACGACGACATCCTGGCCGGAGCGCATTGCGAACTGGCGCGGGAAGAATTCCTTGATGGCGAACGACTGGTCCAGAAGATCGCTCGCCCGGTACGTGATGCCGAATCCGCCGCGACCGAGCACTCCGAGGATCTGATACCCATTCAGCACCGTGCCGGCGGCCAATGCGTCTCGATGCAACTGGGCAGACGACGCTGACATCGGTAGTCCTTGGCCCCCTGGCAGTTGATCGGAGCCGCCTCTCAGTGCCGAGCGGCAACCTCCGTACGCGAGATATTCAGCTAGAGATTTCTTTTCGGCGCTCGCCCCAGGCTACGATAAGAAACCGCTACGGCTTACGCAGTACGCCCAAAACCGAGGCGTCCTGTGTGATATTTCCCACACCCGTTTTGGGCTAACAAGTCACCGAATCGTGATAACTCTCCCCCGCAGCCCTCCGGTTGCCTCAGTTCGCGCGCTCGGTCCGCCTCGGCATCCGCAGCGTCGCGCCGGCATCTACCGTCATAACACTGCCGGTTATTCCGCGGGCATTGCGCCGCGATGCGAGGAAGACATAGGCACCGGCGAGATCATCGGGCGTCAGCACGGTACGCAGCGGATTGCCGGCGCGCAGCCGGTCCTCGATGCCGGGATTGGCGAACTGCGAGCGGTCGTCCTCACCGAGTGAAGCGAGCCCCCGCAGGTCCGTCATCGTGCCGCCCGGCGCGACCCCATTGACCCGGACGTCCGGCGCCAGCTCCACGGCCAGCTCTCGAATGAGGCCGACCACTGCGTGCTTCGATGCGGTATACAGCACGCCGCCGCCGCCCGAGTTGAGGCCGGCCACAGAGGCGGTGAACACCATCGAGCCGCTGGTCTTGCGCAGCTCCGGCAACGCTGCTCTGGCGCCGAAGATGCATCCTTTGACGTTGACACCGAACAGCTCGTCGTAGGCCTGGCTCAGCCTGTCATCCGGGAGGTCGGCAAATGATGCGTAAACATCAAAGATCCCGGCATTGCCGACGAACACGTCAAGCCGGCCGAAAGCACGCACGGTCTCCGCCACGGCGCGCCTGTTGTCGTCGAGGCTACTGACGTCGCCGGCGATGCCGATCACTGCATCGCCAAGGTCCGCGCGCAACTGCTCCGCGCGCGATGCGACACGTTCCATGATCCCGACGCGCGCGCCCTCTTCGACGAAACGGGCAACCACGGCGCGGCCAATGCCCGAACCGCCGCCCGTTACCAGCGCCACCTGACCGTCCAGCCAGCCCATGTTCCTCCCCGGCGCTGGGACGCGCCATTCTGAGCATTCGGTGCAACGAATGGCAAGCAGCCGGTCGCGTCTCGATCCGCAGCTCGCCGTCGCCGGTCTACACCGTCTTGCGGGTCGCGCCGTTGCCGGTTCCGCCACAAAGGTCGTGGCCCGCCAGTACCTCGCCGCGTGGGTTTGGGCAGGCCGCATTGGCTCATGGGGGCCGACCTCCAGGCGAACTTGGGCTGCCGGGTGGACCCCTCCGGCCCCCCGCCGGAAGGCGCGGCCAATTGTGGCAAGATTGTGCTTGCTTTGTGACGAAAATCTGGCGACAAGGTGTCAGCACCTTGGCCTGTGGCAATTCGAGGCCCTGGCTGCATCGCTGCCCGAATGGGCGCCAAAGGAGTGACCGTGGAGACGCCCAGAACTGTTACGGTCGATCTTCGGCTCGATTGGGATCGCGTCGGACTCCTGTTCGCGACCTTTGGCGTAGCCTGCGGTGGTCTCGCGACAGTGTTCTACAGCATCGGCTTCCTCATTCAGGCTCTGTCTCACCACGTGTGACCACCGCCGCCAATCGGCGGCTTGACGCAGGCTGCACCGGCGCCAGACTCCCACGGTTGCCAAACCGGGGGGGAACGGACATGAGCGACGTGCGGATAGTGGCGGGCAATTTCGGCTTTCCCGAAGGCCCCGTGGTGATGCCCGACGGAGCAATCATCCTCACTGAAATAGCGGGACGATGCTGCACCCGCATCGGCGCAGATGGCGCGCGCTCGACGGTCGGCAACGCCGGCGGCGGACCCAACGGTCTTGCGGTCGGCCCCGACGGCGCGCTCTACCTCTGCAACAACGGCGGCGGCAAGTATCCGCCAGGCCACTGGATGGCGATCGGTCCTGCCGACGACTACGATGGTGGATGCATCCAGCGCATCGACCCGAAGACCGGTGATACGCGCGTACTCTATGCGCACTGCAACGGGCACAAGCTCTCAGCGCCGAACGACCTGGTGTTCGACACGCAGGGTGGCTTCTACTTCACCGATCTCGGCAAGCGCTATGCGCGCACGCGCGATCACGGCGGCCTCTACTACGCTTTGCCGGACGGCTCCAAAATAGTCGAGGTGGCGTATCCGATCCTCAGTCCCAATGGCTGCGGTCTTTCGCCCGACGGCAAGGTACTTTACGTCGCCGACACCGAACCTGCGCGGCTCTGGGCATTCGACATCGCATCGCCGGGCGTAGTGAAGAAGCAAGGCTGGCCGTCACCACATGGCGGACGGCTCATCGCCGGTCTCGGCGGTTTCCAGCGCTTCGATAGTTTGGCGGTCGAAGCCAGCGGAAATGTCGCGGTTGCCACGCTGCATGCGGGATGCATCACCGTGATCGCCCCCGACGGCGCGGTCGTGCGTCAGGTTGCCATGCCGGACGAATTTCCCACCAACATCTGCTTCGGTGGGGCGAACATGCGCACCGCCTACGTGACGCTTTCGGCGACGGGCCGCCTCGGCGCGCTGGATTGGGACGAGCCGGGACTGCGCTTGAACTTTTGAACCGTGGGCGAAACCGCGGGGTTGGTTGTGCGTTCAGGGCTCCGCTTCCAAGGAGATGCGGAATGAGCGACAGGTTCGAAGGCACTGCCCGCGAAATGGGCGGGCGCGTACAGCAGAAGATGGGCGACCTCGCAGGCGACGCCAAGACGCAGGCGGAGGGCATGTACAATCAGGCGGCGGGTCAGGCGCAGCAGCAGGTTGCGCGGCTAAGCGACGTGATCAAGGACCAGCCGATCGCCTCGGCCCTGGTCGCGGTCGGGATCGGCTATCTGCTCGGGCGATTCACCACCTGACCAAGAGTTGTCTGGAATGAAAGAGCCAACAGCCACATCTATGCGTGGCCGAAGGGGAACGATCATGCCAGCCGCCATCCGCAAGTCGCGTATCAGCGAGGGCTCGCCCAACCCCCGCGGCGCGACTTGGGATGGGTTGGGCGTCAACTTCGCGCTGTTCTCGGCGAATGCCACCAAGGTCGAGCTTTGTCTGTTCGACGATTCCGGCCGCACTGAGCTGGAACGGATTGAGCTGCCCGAGTACACCAATGAAGTGTGGCACGGTTATCTGCCGGAGACGCGGCCCGGCACCATCTACGCTTACCGGGTACATGGACCGTATGACCCGCGCAACGGCCATCGCTTCAACCCGAACAAGCTCCTGTTGGATCCCTACGCCAAGGCGTATGTCGGCGCACTGCGGTGGGACAACTCGTTGTTCGGCTACACGATTGGTGCACGGGATGCTGATCTGACCTTGGATCGCCGCGACAATGCGCGCTTCATGCCGAAATGCCGTGTGATAGATCCTGCGTTCACCTGGGGTCGAGACCGTCGGCCTGAGGTGCCGTGGGCCCGCACCATTCTGTACGAAGCGCATGTGCGAGGCCTGACGAAATTGCACCCCGCGGTGCCTGAGGAGATGCGGGGCACGTTCTCTGGTCTCGGCCGCAAGGAGGTAGTCGATTACATCCGCTCGCTCGGCGTCACTTCGATTGAGCTGCTGCCGATCCACGCATTCGTCAACGATCGGCATTTGCTGGAAAAGGGCCTGACAAATTACTGGGGCTATAACTCGATCGGTTTCTTCGCGCCCGATCCGCGCTATTCCGCCGTTCCGGCCTTCGTGTTCTCTGAGTTCAAGGAGATGGTCGCACGCCTGCACGACGCCGGCCTCGAGGTCATCCTCGATGTCGTCTACAACCATACGGCCGAAGGCAACGAGCGCGGTCCGACACTGTCGTTCCGCGGCATCGACAATGCATCGTACTATCGACTGCTGCCCGACCAGCCGCGCTACTACATCAACGACACAGGCACCGGCAACACCCTCAATCTCAATCATCCCAGCGTGCTGCAGATGGTCACCGACTCGCTGCGCTATTGGGTAAACGAGATGCACGTCGATGGCTTCCGCTTCGATCTGGGAACCATCCTGGCACGGCAGCACGACGGTTTCGATGCGTCGCATGGTTTTTTGCAGAGCTGTCAGCAGGACCCGGTTCTGTCACAGGTGAAGATGATTGCCGAGCCATGGGATATCGGCCCCGGCGGCTATCAGGTCGGCGGTTTCCCGCCCGGCTGGGCAGAGTGGAACGACAAGTTCCGCGACACGGTACGCGCGTACTGGAAGGGCGACGACGGCAAGGTTCCCGAACTCGCCACGCGCCTTGCCGCCTCTGCCGATGCCTTCGGCCGCCGGGGCCGTAAGCCGTGGTCCAGCGTCAATTTCATCACCGCTCATGACGGCTTCACGCTGCACGACCTCGTCTCGTACAACGAGAAGCACAACGAGGCGAATGGCGAGAACAACCAGGACGGTCATTCCGACAATCTGTCGTGGAACCATGGCGCGGAGGGACCCACCGATGACGGCGACATCGCGGCACTCCGCACCAGGCAGACACGCAATCTGTTGGCAACGCTGCTGCTCGCGCAAGGCACGCCGATGCTGCTTGCCGGCGATGAGTTTGGCCGCACCCAGCAAGGCAACAACAACGCCTATGCGCAGGACAATGCGATCAGTTGGGTCGATTGGAACATTTCCGATGACGGCGCTGCACTGATTGAATTCGTGCGTCGGTTGATCGCACTGCGGCAGGCATTTCCCATTCTGCGTCGGTCGCGCTTCCTGACCGGGGAGTACAATGCCGACCTCGATGTGAAGGACGTTCGCTGGCTTACGCCGGCGGCGACCGACATCGAAGCGGAACAGTGGCAGGATGGCAATGCGCGCTGTTTCGGCATGTTGATGGATGGGCGCGCGCAGGCGACGGGAATTAAACGCCCCTCGATGGACGCGACGGTGCTGCTGGTGCTCAACGCCTACCATGACGTGGTGAAGTTCAAGCTGCCCGAAGTGGTGGGTGGTCAGACCTGGCGCTGCCTGCTGGATACCAATGTGCCGGATCGCACCGAGACGCCGCGGTTCATGAGCGGTGCGGAATATGAGGTTACCGGCCGCTCGCTCCTGGTGTTTGCTCTGCAGCCGGACAGCGCCCAGTCGATCGCGCTGACCCGCGCACGCGAGGCGCTGCGGCAAGTGGCAGCCACGCCCGTCCAAGCGACGCTCGCGGAAGAACCTGCGGAATGAGGCTGTCCGATCCACCGAAGCCGCCCGGTGACCCGCCGCGACAGCCTGATCCCGATGATCCGGTGCCGATAGAGGATCCGCCGCCGCCGATTCCGATACCGCAGGACACCCCGCCAGAACCGCTGCGCGCGGCGGTGCGGGTTACACGCGCCTGACGTTCCAGAACACGGGCCCGGTGTATTCCAGCTTGCCCGTGAGGTTCTTGTTGTACGCAGTAGGGATCTGGAACTGACCCAGCGTGATTGTCGGCGCCTGTCTATAGTTCTCGACCTGGATCGTCGCTGCGATCTTCTTGCGTGAGTCTTCGTCCTTCGCGTCCAGCCACTCCTGCGTCAACTGCTCGACCTTCGGATTGTCATACCAGCCGAACCATCCCGCGGCACCCTGTGCGCGGAACGGCGCGGTGACGACCGGATTGAGGATGAAGCCACCAGTGAACCACGTGTGGAACACCGACCAGCCACCCTTTTCCACCGGTTCCCTGGTGGCACGTCGCTGCACGACCGAGCCCCAATCGGTATCCTGCAACTCAGCATTGATGCCGATCTTCTTGAACATGTCGTAGGTGATGTCGCCCAGCGGTCCGATCGTGGCAAAGTCCGTCGGGTTGATGATCACCGCCTTCTGACCGTTGTAGCCGGCTTCCTGAAGCATCTTCTTCGCGGCTGCCAGATCCCCTTTCTGCACCGGCAGGTCGACCTCGGTGCCATAGGTGGTACCGCACGGATATTGCGATCTGCACATGCGCCACGCCGAGTGGTCATCGCCCATGATCGCGCGCATGTAGTCTTCCTGGTTCACCGCTGCCATCACGGCACGACGCAACCGAACGTCGTCGAACGGCGGCTGGATGCAGTTGAATCGCATGCCGCCGACATAGCCTTGCGGATTCGATGGCCCGACGACGATGTCAGAGTTGCGACGCAGTAGCGGCACGAGATCGATCTGCGCCTGCTCGTACCAATCAACCTCGCCATTCTGCAACGCTGCGGACGCAGTGGCCGCATCAGGAATGATCTTCCACTCGATGCGCTGGAAATGCGCGACCTTGCCGCCGGAGGTCCATTCTGCCGGTTCCTGGCGCGGCACGTAGCCGTCGAACTTCTCCCACGCGGCGGCGCTACCGGCAACGAATTCATCCTTTAGGAACCGGAATGGACCGGAGCCAACGATCTCGGTGATCGCCTTGAAGGGATCGGTCTTCGCCAATCGCTCCGGCATAATGAACGAATTCTGCACGGCGATCGCATCGATCAGCAGGGGAAAGGGCCGCTTCAACGTGATCTTGACGGTCTGATCGTCAGCAGCGCCCCACGCATCCACCGATTTTGCAACTGTCTGACCGAACGTGTCGCGGACTGCCCAGCGGGCGAGGCTCGCCGCACAATCGCGAGCGAGGACCGGCTCCCCGTCGTGCCATTTCAACCCTTGGCGCAGCTTGACGAGATACGTGCGGCCGTCATCGGATACCGTGTAGCCCTCGGCCATCTGCGGCTTTGCCTGCTGCGCCGCATTCACGCCGAACAGCGTGTCCCAGACCATCCAGCCGTGGTTCAACGTGACCGCGGCGGTGGTGATGATCGGATCCAGCACGGTGAGGTTGGCCTGCGGCACAAAGCGCAGCACGCGCGCATTGGCCGGCTGTGCAATCGAGAAGCGGGGCAGGGACGACGCCGCCATGCCAGCCGCTCCGGCCCGCAAAAAGGACCGTCGGTTCATGATGCCCCCTGCACCTGTTGATTGTTGGGCGAAAGCATGTCGAGTTTCGCCGTTTGCCGCAAGCGAGGGAAGACGGGACAATGCAAAACAGCCTGAAGCGCAAGCTCGCCGACTATGCGCTGACTTTCTGCCTTGGCGACAGCGCGGGGATCGCACCGATCGTGCGGCTGGGCGCGCGTTACCTGACAGCTAGGAACGACATGCAATATCTGATGAAGACCCTTCCGGTGCCGAGGCAGTGATGTTCGCATATGTTGGCGGCTATACGACACGAGACCGAGATGGCCGCGGCGATGGCATCCACGTTTATGCCGTTGGTGCCGACGCAGTCTGGACACACGTGCAGCACGTGGTGGGGGAAGATAATCCGTCGCTGTTCACGCTCCGGCCGGATGGTCGCGTCCTGTATGTGGTGCACGGTGGGCTGACCTATGTCAGCGCGTTCGGCGTCGACCCAGCGGGTGGAGAACTGCGGCTGCTCAATCGTCAGCCGTGCAGTGGCAGCAATCCGGTGGATGCAGCACTGGATGCCACCAGCCGCTTCCTTGTGGTTGCGAACTACTCGAGCGGCAACGTTACCGTTCTTCCGCTGGGCGCTGATGGTTCGCTGCAACCCGTGTCCCAGTCGTTCGAACTGACCGGCACGTCGGGGCCCGATCCGGTACAGCAGAGTTCTTCGCATCCTCATGCGGTGATTTTCGATCCATCGCGGCAGTTCGTGATCGTGCCGGACAAGGGATTTGATCGCACGTTCATATTCCGCTTCGAGGACGGCAGGATCGCGCTGAACCAAACGATGCCGTCGCGGCCTGGCGCTGCGCCACGGCATTGCATCTTTCACCCGACGCAATCGGTGCTCTATGTGAACAACGAGCTGGACTCCACGGTGACTGCGTATCGCTGGAACGCTGGGCATATCGAGGAGATCGAGGTGGTCAGCACGCTGCCGGCAGGATGGAGCGGGAAGAACACTACGGCCGAAATCGGGGTCGCACCGGATGGGCGTTTCGTCTATGTGTCGAATTGCGGGCACGACAGCATAGCAATTTTCGCGGTCGCCGACAGCGGGCGGCTGAGTCTGCTTGTCTGCGAGCCAACCGGCGGAAAGCGGCCCCGGTTCTTCACGCTGGATCCGCACGGCGCGTTTCTCTACGCGGCGAACCAAGAGAGCGACAACATCGTTGCGTTCGCGGTAGACCGGACTACCGGAATGCTGAAGCGCTCCGGTCATGAGATCCGGGCGGGGAGTCCGTCGGCGGTCAGATTCGTGATGTAACTCCGGTCCCGCTCAAGTACATCGGCCACTTGTCGGTCGTTGCCGTCGGGTCGATTTCTCCCCACTTTGCATGGGTGCCGCGGGTTTCGCGTAAATCGGCGACGACGTCGGCCAGCTTGTCGTGCAGCCTCTGAAGCTGATCGTGCTTGGCCTGCGACGTGTAGTTGCGCGTCACCAGCATGGCTCGGACCGCAAGAGCCGGCACTCCGTCCTGGTCGAGGTTGCGATAGGTCAAAGTTGTCTTGTCATAGACCGGCCCCAGCCGGGTCGCTGCCGCGTCAGAGACTTCGAGAAGCTTGTAATCGCGCGAAAGCGCGGCCACCCACTCGAGCGGCTGGCCGCCAACTGCCAGGAGCGCATCAACCTGGTCGGTCTGTAGCGCCTCGAAAGCCGGGGTCTGGTCAGGAAATTCCACCGGATTCCAGCCGGTCAGTGCTATCGAGGCGATGATCTGCTCGGTGATGACGGAGCCGCCCCAGACGCCGACCTTCCGGCCGCGCAGGTCAGCGATCGAGTTGAGCACGACGCTATGCGAATTGACGCCGGAATCATAACCGAAGAGTTTGATGCCCCCCTCGCGTCGCGCAGACGATTTTGCGATGAAATGGATTTCCTCAGAGTGCAGCAGAGCAAGGATACGGATGTGATCCTTGAGATTGGTCTCCTTGAGGGCACGAAAGTACAGCGCGTCGAACTGGGTGATGCCGAGTTCGGCCTCGTTGTTCATCACACGGTCTATATTGGTCTGTGAGCCGTCTGACTCCCGGTTGATTATCAGACCTGGCGCAGCCGCATCGAATTCCTTCATGAGGCGATAATAGGTACCGGTCGTGCCCCCGGAGGAGACCACCATCGGCGGTGCCGTCTGGATTGGCTTTTGTGCCCACCCGAAATTTGCCTCCAGACCCGGACTGAGCGCTAGCATTGTAGCGAGAAGCGAACGTCGTTTCATGATTTTCCCCCGTTGAGTGCATCAATGCAACGAGAACCCCTTCGTATCAGGGAGCACGCGCAGCTGTGAGGTCGGCACATCCGTGCGGCTCGTGTTCGCCACGTACGCGCTGACGACCAGGGCAAGTGCCGCGAGGAAAGCCAGGAAATACTTGCGCATTACTTTCTCCCTGGAGATACCGCCTCAGGCGGAGCCAGGTCTTTTTGAAGATGGCCAAGTGTCGTCGCCGGCTCGGATTCCACGATTTGTCTGACTGTTTCCTTCCGCAAGATCTGATCGATCTGGGCGAAGGACAGATTCAGCGCATCCCGGATGCTGTCGATCGCCTCGTCCTGGAGAAACCGTGCGGTTACGTCGGCACCTCCAGACGCTTTCAGCAAGACAGCCAGTTCGCCGGTCGCCTTCGCCAGTTTCCAACGATCCGCCTGTTTTGCAACGAAACGTTCGAACTCCCCGAGCTTGATCTCGGCCTGGTGGACCGATGCTCTCAGCCGATCCACCAACTCAGACAGCTGATGGATGGACCTCTCGAGACTTGGGTCGTTCGTCTGGTACTTCTGCACGTATTCTTCGAGTTTTTCGCGCAACGAGGTTCGCATCGCGCTGACTGAGACGATTTTGGCGCCCGCTGTTTCGAGTGCCTCCTTTCTGGCGATCAGCTCGATCTGGAGGGTTTCGACCGGATTCCGGCGTGCGGTGGCCTTCAGCGTTTTGATAACCTGGATACGCCACCATCCCAAGATGGACGGCACTGCCGAGAAGCCCATGAAGAGTGCCAGGCCGACAACGCCTGCCATTGCGAAAGTAGTGACCGTCGTGAGCGCGAGCACGGCCAAGGGGGCTAGAAGCGCCAGCCCGAACAGGGCCCCTCCGCCATACACCGCTTTCTGTGTCCAGGATAGATTCTGGAGCTCTGCCGGAAGACTTACTGCCATGACCCGCCCCCAAAGTTTGGTTTTGAGTAGTCATGCCGGATACCGGCCACCAATAGGCGGCGGGGACGGTTTCCGGATCGGCGCCGGAACAGACCGGGCCCCAAACTGGTGGTCGATCATCTCGATATGGTGTGGGGCACGCGAAATGCCATGCCTCCTGCCCCATCTTGTCTCAAGTTGGGGCGGGGCAGGCGGCGGTGCGATTAGACTGCGATATCCAGCCACCCATGCGGCGTCACCGTCGCACTGTTTCCGGGTCGCAGCAGCACCGTGGTCATCGCTGATTCGACGATCGCAGGACCGGCGATTTCCTGGCTCGGCGACAGCTCGTCGAATTCGAACACCGGCACAGAGGTCCACTCCCGCAGCCAGACGCGTCGTTCGGCGCGCGGCGCCGACTGCCCCCGACCGGCGCGCACCGGCTCCTGCGGCACGCCGGGCAGCACGCCGATCACCGCGGCCCGCGCATTCACCAGCACCGCACCCTGCTCGCGCAAGGCATAGGTATAAAGTTCCTCGTGGCGGTCGTGGAACCGTTCGACAATCTGCGGCAGCGGATCATCGGCGTCCCAGTCGATGTCATCCAGCGGCACGGTGATCTCGAAGATCTGCTCGCCGTAGCGCATCTCGACGGAGCGTTGCACGCGCACCGGCCCGTCGAATGAGGCGCGCAGCCGCGACAGGCCCTCTTGCTCCATCTCGGCGAACAGGCGCTTCAATCCCGCGCCGTCCAGTCGCGCTGTGTCGCCAATATGCGTGCGTGACACCTCGAAGCGGAGATTGGTCGCCAGCATGCCCCAGGCTGAAAGCACCGCCGCGACGCGTGGCACCACCACACGGGTGAGATCGAGCTGGCGCGCCACATCGGTCACGTGCAATCCCGCGGCGCCGCCGAACGACAGCAGCGCGAAGCGGCGTGGATCGACGCCGCGGCGCACCGATACCAGCCTGATACCTTCCGCCATGTTGGTGTTCACCACGCGGTGCACGCCTTCGGCGGCGGCGATGCGGTCAACCTTCAACGCTGCTGCCAGCCGATCCAGCGCGGCCTCGGCCGCCGGCGCATCGAGTTTTGCGCTGCCGCCCAGAAAATGCGCCGGATCCAAATAGCCGAGTATCAGGTTGGCATCCGTCACGGTCGGCTCGCTGCCGCCACGGCTGTAACACGCGGGACCAGGGACCGCGCCGGCACTTTGCGGGCCGACATGCAGGATGCCGCCGGTGTCGACCCGGCCGATCGATCCGCCGCCGGCGCCGAGACTGACGATGTCGAGGCTGTTGAGAGCGAGGCGGTGGCCGCCGATGCCGCGACCGCTGACCAGGGCTGGCTCGCCATCGACGATCAGGCAGATGTCGGTGCTGGTGCCTCCCATGTCAAACGGGATCAGATTGTCGCTGCCGAGCAGTTGCGTCGCGTAGCGGCTGCCTGCGACACCGCCGGCAGGGCCGGACAGCACGCCACCTGCCGCGAGCCGCGCAGATTCGGCGATCGGTGCCACGCCGCCGTGCGATTGAATGATCAGAATCGGGCCGTGGTAACCCGCTTCGACAAGCCGTTGTTCCAGCCTGCGCAGATAGCGTGACAGCGCCGGCCCGACATAGGCGTTCACCACCGTGGTGGAGACGCGATCGAACTCCTTGATCTGTGGGAAGACGTCCGATGAAAGCGAAACGTAGGCATCCGGCATCGATTGGGCGAGCGCTGCCGCGGTCTCACGTTCGTGGCGCGGGTCGCGATAGGCGTGCAGATAGCAGACAGCCACTGCCTCGACGCTGGCGCGCTTCAGTAGCTCGATCGAGGTGTCGAGGGATGTGCGGTCGAGTGGTGTCTCGATCATTCCGTCAGCACGCATGCGCTCGGTTACACCAAGCCGCAGCGCGCGAGGTACCAGCTGCTCCGGCGGTGGCATGCGGAGGTTGTAGCGGTCTTCTTTGAGGCCCTCGCGCATCTCGATGACGTCGCGATGGCCTTCTGTGGTGAGAAGGCCGACCTTGGCGCCCTTGTGCTCGAGCAGCGCGTTGGTGGCGACGGTGGTGCCGTGCACGATCCGTTCAGTCTGTGCAAGAAGCTGGGCAGGCGACAGTTGCAGGAGCTCGGCGAGATGCTCCAGGCCGGCCATCACGCCGATCGACGGGTCTTCCGGAGTGGATGCGACCTTCGCCAGCGTGGAATGGCCGGTGTCATCCACCGCGACCAGGTCGGTGAAGGTGCCACCGACATCGATGCCGATCTTCAGCATGGCAGGGCGCAGGCAGAAGTCCTCCCCCTCCCCTTGCGGGAGGGGGTTGGGGGGAGGGGGCGTTGCCAATGGGAGCGAGACCCCCTCGCCCTAGCCCCCTCCCGCAAGGGGAGGGGGAGGACTTTTGGCTTGCTCCCAGCACTGTAGGTTTCAGACGAAACCATTGACGTCGTCCCATTCGCGAGCTGCCCGATCGCGCTTGGCCGGATCACCCCATCCCCCGCCGCCGCCAGACTCGACGCGGAACACATCGCCTGGCCGGACCTCAATCCCCACCTCCTTGGTCTTCAGCACGCGCTGCTGCCACCCCTCCGAGTGCAGAACATAGCGATGCGGCAATCCGTCCTTGCCGCCTAGCATTCCGCACGCGCCGTACTTCACGCCATCGCCGGCGGTGTTGCCCTTCGCCGGTTCGTCGATCTCCGCCACCATTTCCAGCACGCAGCCGGGGCCGCCGCGATACTGCCCATCGCCGCCGGACCCGGGGCGGAACTCGTGGGTGCGGAAGAACAGCGGAAAGCGCACCTCGGTCACCTCCAAACTGCCGAACTTGATGCCGCCGGCGGCCTGCCACTCGCCGCCCCCTGGCCAGCCGTCGCCCACCGGCGACGCGCCGCCGCCTGGCCGCGCCTGGAACATGTGCCAGATGAATTCTTTCCCCGTCCGCGGATCGCGCCCCTGGATGGCGATTCGGAACCGACGTCCCCACCCCGCCATCGCCCGATCCGGACAGGCCGGCGCCAGCGCCTTGATGATTGCCTCGATGATCTCCTGCGAGCAGTGGTTGGTGCACAACGTCACCGGCGCGCCCTCGTTCGCCCACACCACCGTGCCGGGCTTCGCGATCACCTCCAGCGGGCGAAACGCGCCGTCATTCTTCGGCGTGTGCGGATCGATCAGATACGCCAGCGCCACCACCACCGCCGACCGCATGTTCGGAAATGACGAGTTGACGAAACCCACCACCTGCTCGTGCGAATCCGACAAATCGATGATCAGGTCGCTGCCGCGCTTGGTGACCGTCGCGCGCACATGGATATCGGTATAGCCATGGCCGTCGTCATCGAGGAAAGCCTCGCCGCGGTACACCCCGTCCTTCCAGGTCGCGATCACTGCGCGCGCCTGACGCTCCGCGCCATCCAGCACCGCCTCGATCGCGGCGTGCGTCGTCTCCCAGCCGAACTCGCCGGCGAGCGCCAGCATGCGCCGCTGCCCGACATGCGCCGAGCCGATCATCGCCGCGAGATCGCCGCGGAAGTCGTGCGGATGACGCACGTTGGTCACCAACATCTCCAGCACGTCACGCCGCACCACGCCGCGGTCATAGAGCCGCAGCGGTGTGACTCGAATGCCCTCCTGCCAGATCTCTGTCGCGCCGGCGTTGTAGGCGCCGTGCGTGGAGCCGCCGATGTCGGACTGATGCGCACGGTTGATCGACCAGAACACCGGCCGATCGTCCTCGAACACCGGCACGAATGCCGTCAGATCGGGAAGGTGGTTGCCGCCGTGATACGGGTCGTTCAACAGGAACACGTCGCCTGGATGGATGTCGCCCCGGAAGAACTCGGTGACCGCCTTTGCGGCCCATGGCAGTGCGCCGACATGGATCGGCACGTGCTCCGCCTGGGCGATCAAACGCCCGTCCAGGTCGCAGATCGCGGTGGAGAAGTCCCGGCTGGAATTAAGGATCTGGGAATACGAGGTCCGTAGCATTGCCTCGCCCATCTCTTCCACGATGGCGTGCAGCCGGTGCTGCACCACCGAGACGGTCACCGGATCGACGGTGTCAGCCAAGCTTTGCCTCCAGAGGTTGTCGCCGTTACCATTGGCGAAGGAGTACGATCGATGATGCGCAGAGGCAAGGAAGCCGGCGACCCGCGCCGGCCGGAGTTACCGTGGCTGGCGGGTGCGGCGATCGGGATCGCGATCTCGACCCTGGCGACCGGCGCAATGATGCTGGGTGCGGGGCTTGCGATGCTTCAGGCGGCACCCATCAAGCGGTTGCCCCCGCGGTAGCCCCAGAAGATGTCGCTGCTGACCTCGTCCACCGAACGGCAGCCGGTATAGGCCATCGTCTTGTCGGCCTCGTTCTTCAGGATGCTGATCGCCTTCAGCGCGCCCGCTTCGCCGCCGACCGCGGTGCCGTAGAGCGTCGCGCGTCCGGTCAGCACCGCCTTCGCCCCCAGCGCCAGCGCCTTCACGATATCGGAGCCGCGGCGCACGCCGGAATCCAGGATGAGCGTCATCTTGTCGCCGACCGCCTCGGCGATCTCCGGCAGCACGTCGAGCGTCGCCGCGGCGCTGTCCATGTTGCGCCCACCGTGATTGGACACCACGATGCCATCGACGCCGTAGCTCAGCGCCTTGATCGCATCGTCCGGCCGGTTGACGCCCTTCAGCATCAGCACGCCTGGCCAGATGTCACGGAACTTGGCGATGTCATCCCAGGCCAAGGAATCAGCCCGCATCCCGTCACGTGAACCGACGCCGCTGAGGATCGATTGCTGGTATTCGTCCGGATAGTTCTCGTGGCGCGGGAAGCGGCCGGCTGTGAAGTATCGCATCAGCACGCTGGTGGTCCACGACGGGTGGCGCATCATGTCGAGGGTGAAGCGCACCGTCGGATTGAACGGCAGGCCGAAGCCGTTATGCGTGTTGTATTCGCGGTTGGCGCCGACGGGGGAATCGACTGTGACGATCAGCGCTTCGAAGCCGTTGCGGTTGGCGCGCTCGATGAGCTGATGCGACAGGTCGCGGCGCTTCCAGACATAGAGCTGGAACCATAGCCGCCCACCGACTGCGGCGATCTTCTCCATCGGCGTCATCGACGCGGTGGACAGGGTCAGCGGGATCTGCGCCTTCGCCGCGGCACGCGCGAGCTCCAGTTCGCCTTCGTGCCAGCACAGGCCGGCGGCGCCGGTGGGCGCGATCGCCATCGGCAGGCTGGCGGGCTTGCCGAACAGCGTGGTGGCGACGCTGCGGCCGGATACGTCGACCAATGCGCGATGGCGCAGCTTGATGCGCTCGAACGCCGAGCGATTGTTGGCGACGGCGATGTGGTCCTCGGTGGCGCGGTCGACGAACTCGAACACGCCCTTCGGCAGCCGCCGTTGCGCCGCCGCGCGCAGGTCCCAAACGTTCAGGCAGTGATCCAGGTTGGCCATCACATCCCTCAGAAAGCGGCCTCGTCCATCACGCGCTCGAACAGCCGGTTGCCCTGCCGGCCACCGAAGAAGATGTCGGTCGTCACCTCGTCGACCGAGCGGCAGCCGGTATAGGCCATCGTCTTATCGAGCTCGTTCCTGATCAGGCTGATCGCCTTGAACGCGCCCGCGGTGCCGCCGACCGCCGTGCCATAGAGCGTCGCTCGCCCGGTGAGCACCGCCTTCGCGCCCAGCGCCAGCGCCTTGGCGATGTCCGAGCCACGCCGCACGCCGGAATCCAGGATCACCGTCAGCCGCTCTCCTACCGCCTCGGCGATCTCCGGGAGCACGTCCAGCGAGGCCACCACGCTATCCATGTTCCGCCCGCCATGGTTCGACACCACGATGCCGTCCACGCCGTATTCGATCGCCTTCAGCGCATCGTCGGGCCGGTTGATGCCCTTGATCATCAGGATGCCCGGCCACTTGTCGCGGAAGATCTTGATGTCGTCCCAGTTCAGCGAATCCTGCCGCGTCAGCTGATGCGTGTTGGGGTCGTCGCGCGACAGCCGCTTGTACTCGTCCGGGAAGTTCTCGTTGCGCGGCATGCCGATGGTGGTGAGATATTTCATCAGCACGTTGGTGAACCACAGCGGGTGACGCATGATGTCGAGCGTGAATGTCGCGTTCGGCTTGTAGGGTGCAATGAAGCCGTTGTGCGTGTTGTACTCGCGGTTCGGCGGCACAATGGTATCGACCGTAACGATCAGGGCCTCGAACCCCGCGCGATGCGCCCGCTCGATGAGCTGATACGACATTTCGCGCTTGTTCCACACGTAGAGCTGGAACCACAGGCGGCCGCCCACGCCGGGCCCCGCCTCCTGCGCGATCTTCTCCATCGCGGTCATCGCCCCGGTCGCCAACGTGAACGGGATTTTTGCCTTTGCCGCTGCCTTCGCCAGTTCCAGCTCGCCCTCGTACCAGCATAGACCAGCGGCGCCGGTGGGCGCGATCGCCATCGGCATCGACACCGGCTTGCCGAACAGCGTGGTGTTCATGGTGCGGCCAGACACATCGACCAGCGCGCGGTGCCGCAGCTTGATGCGCTCGAACGCGTTGCGGTTGTTGGCGACGGCGATACCATCCTCGCTGCCCCGGTCGACGAACTCGAACACGGCTCGTGGCAGCCGGCGTTTGGCGGCGGCACGCAGGTCATAGACATTCAGGCAACGATCGAGCGCGGACATGGACTTCTCCTCCGAGGATCGGATGATGAAGCCGCACAGGGGGTTGTCAAGCAGATGAACCAGTTACCTGACCCAGACGCCGATGCCCGCACAGCGCTGCGCCTGATCGGACCAGATCCGGCCAACTGGGTGCCCGACCGTTCGGGCATAGACCACAACGTGGCCATCATTGGGGGTGGGCAGACCGGCTGCGCGCTCGCCTTTGCGCTGCGCCGTGCGGGCGTCGGCAAGGTCACGGTGCTGGACGCGGCGCCAGACGAGCAGCGCGCCGGCATCTGGCTCAACGCCGCGCGCATGAACCTGCTGCGCACGCCGAAGACGCTGCCCGGGCCGGAACTCGGCATCCCGGCATTCAGCTTTCAGGCATGGTACGAGGCGCGCCATGGCCAGGCGGCGTACACCGCGATCGACCGGATCGTTCGCACGGACTGGGCCGACTATCTGAGCTGGTACAAGCGCTTTCTCAACATAAGCCCGCGGTACCGAACGCGCGTGGATCGGATCGAGCCCGTCGGCGATCACTTCAGGCTGCATCTCGATACGCCCGGCGGGGCGACGACCGAGACCGTCCGGAAGATCATCCTGGCGACCGGATTTGCCGGCGGCGGCGACCGGTTCATCCCCGACGTTCTGACAGCCCATCTGCCCCCCAGCCGCTACGCCCACACCGAGGATGTCATCGACTTTGGCGCATTGCACGGCAAGACGATCGGCGTGATCGGCGCCGCCGCCGCTGCGTTCGACGCAGCCGGCGTGGCACTGGAGCATGGAGCCGCAGAGGTCCACCTGTTCGCCCGTCGCGATACGATAGCTGCGGTCCCGATCACTCGATCGCGCGGCTTTCCAGGCGCCTATGACAATTACCATCAGCTTCCGGACTCCGATCGCTGGCATCAAGCGATCCGCTTCTTTCGTGCCGGCTCAACGCCCACCACCGATGCGATCGAGCGCACTGTCAGATTTCCCAATTTTCATCTGCATTTGTCCGCGCCCTGGACCGGCGCCGTGGAACGCGACGGGAAGATCGAAGCGTCGGTCAACGGCGCGACATATCGCGTGGATTTCGTCATAGCCGGCACGGGCTATTCAGGCGCTCTGGCATCGCGAACTGAATTGCGTGATTTCGCCGGCCAGATTCGATGCTGGGGCGATCAGTATACGCCGCCGCCCGACGAGCAGGATGAGATGCTGGCCGGCTATCCTTATCTGGGTGCGGGGCACGAGTTGCTCCCGCGGACGCCGGACGTGTCACCGCTGCTGCGGCACATCCATGTGCAGAACCCGGCGGGGTTTGTCAGCTTCGGACTGCCGATCGGCGATGTGCCGAGCATGAAGCGAGACATTCCCGTCATCGTCGGCCGGATCAGCGCCGATCTGTTCCAGGCCGATCTGGAGGTGCTGCGTCGCAGGATGACCAGTAATGTGGCGCCGGACTTTTCCGACGAACTTTACCGGGCCGCGGTGCGATAGCGGCTCAGCAACTAACCGACCTCGCGCAGCACCTCGGTCTTCACCGGGAGTACCTCGCCCATCCACATGGCGTTCAGCGTATGGTCGTCGCGTGGGCGTCCAGACTGAGGATGCACCAGCACCGTCAGCCCCATGCGGTTCATCATGATGAACGGCACCAGCGTAGGGAACAGCTCCGGAGGAAATGCGATCTGGTACATTGCCTGCACATGCGGTCCGACCTGCTCGTCGTGCCAGCTTCCCATCCGCATCTGTCCGGCGAAGCGCTCCTCCACCCATTGCCGTAATTCCGCGGCCTTCGGCTTGGTGGATGGGTCATAATAGACGTGCGCGTGGTAGTCATGAATTGCGGTGATGTCCTGCATCAGTGCGTCTCCTCCAACAGGTGCTTCACGTCGCGCTTGGCGATCTTGCTCAGGATGGTCGGGATCAGCGAACCGCCTCCAGGATCGACACATAGTTTGCCACTGCCGCGCCGCCCATGTTGAACACCCCGGCGATGTCCGCCTTTGGCAACTGCATGGTGCCCGCCTGACCCGTGAGCTGCATCGCAGTGATCGCGTGCATCGATACGCCAGTGGCGCCGATCGGATGGCCCTTCGCCTTCAGCCCACCCGAAGGATTGACCGGCAGTCTGCCATCCTTCGCCGTCCAGCCCTCCAGCACCGCGCGCGCACCCTGGCCTGGTGCGGTCAGTCCCATCGCTTCGTATTCCAGCAGCTCGGCAATGGTGAAGCAGTCATGTGATTCGACGAACGACAGCTCATCGAGTTTTACGCCGGCCACATCGAGCGCCCGCCGCCACGCCTCAGCCGCACCCTCGAACTGCGTGATGTCCCGCTTGCTGATCGGCAGGAAGTCGTTCACCTGCACGGCGGCGCGAAACCGAACCGCCTTGCCCATGGTGCGCGCAGTCTCTTCATCTGTCATCACCAATGCCGCGGCGCCGTCCGACACCAGCGAGCAGTCGGTGCGCTTCAATGGGGGCGCGACATACGGGTTCTTCTCGCTGACATGGCGACAGAATTCGTAGCCGAGATCACGCCGCATCTGCGCGTAGGGATTATCCACGCCGTTCTTATGGTTTTTTGCCGCGATCGCCGCGAGCGCATCGGACTGATCGCCGTAGCGCTGGAAATAGCGCTCAGCGATGCGGCCGAACACGCCGGCGAACCCGGCAGGAATGTCGGCCTCCTCCTTTTGGTAGCTCGCCTTCAGGAGGTTTTCGCCGACCTGCGTGCCTGGGGTGGCGGTCATCTTCTCCACGCCAATCACCAGCGCGAACCGGCCGCGCCCGGCGGCGAGGAAGTCGCGAGCACCATGCACCGCGGCCGAGCCGGACGCGCAGGCATTCTCGTACCGCGTGATCGGCCGAAAGCGCATCTCCGGCACATGCTGCAGCACCAGCGACGCGGGAAAGTCCTGCGCTGAAAACCCGTTGTTGAACAGGCTGACGAAGCTCGCTTCTACCTCGACGGGTGCGACGCCCGCATCGTCGATCGCGGCGCGTGCCACGCGGCCGATCAGCGCTTCGATGTCGGGATCGTCCAGCCTGCCGAACGGCGAGTGCGCCCAGCCAACAATGCATGCTTCGGACATGCCTGGTCTCCTGATCTACTGGCGCAAGCGTAGCTGACTGGCCCCTTGTTGGCGACTTGGGTTTCCCCTAAGGCGCTGCCCGGTGATCATCGATACGGCAAGGGAGAAGGCGTTCATGGCACGGGTCACACTACTGGTCCCGCCGATCCTGGCGCTGCTGGCAAGCGCTGCCCTTGCCCAACAGCCGACACAGGCTCAGGCGAATGCTGTCCGCCAGTCGTGCCGCAGCGACTATCAGGCGCACTGCTCGAGCATACCGACCGGCGGCAGCGCAGCGCTGCAATGCCTGAGGGACAACTTGGCCAGCCTCTCACCGAGCTGCCAAGCGGCGGTCGGCGCCACCGAGGGCGGAGCCGCGCCCCATGCGCCCGCGGCATCGCAGAGCGGACCTGCTCCGGCACCCGGAGCGCTACCCGCCATGACGCGACGCGAGCAGGGGGCGATGATGCGCCACGCCTGTGGCGGCGATTTCCGCGCCTTCTGCCAGGGCTTGCAATTGGGCGGGGGCAGGGCACTGAAATGCCTCGCCGACCACCAGGAAAGCCTGTCACCGCCCTGCCGCGAGGCTCTGATGTCGGCGCATGGCGCCAAGTAGCGAGGTGACGACGGCCAAAACCGTTGGCGATCAGGGCGATTGGCGAAGTGTCACGTCCAGGCGCGGCAATCTGGCGCCGAGTGAGCCACCCGGGTGGGTCTGCTGCAGGCGCGACAGGCGGTTGAGGCAGGCCGTGCAGGTGACATGGCTCGCGGGCGGTTCCGCCCAGCCAGATCGGGTGCCGGGCTCCGTCGCACAGAGCGCGATACGGCAGAACGGCGTTACCGCGTGGTAGACCGGCGACGCATTTGAGTGCCCGGCCTTGCGAAGCGCCACGAAACTACGGTCTCCGACCGTGATTGCCTCTGTTCCCATGGGGCAATTTTGCAGCCCCGGCGATTCCCGGCAAGCCAGCGACGACCGAACCACCTCAGTGGGCTGGATAATGCTCGGCGCGGTCGCGCGGCTCAGCGTGGCAAGCTTCAGCGCCTCAGCTCACCGAGCCAGACCGCATGGCCGTCCCTGGCAAACGCCGCCTGCTGATCCTGCCCGATTGCCTCCTTCGGAGTCTCATTCGCGAGCGGTGCGCGATGGACTATCCCGCATGAGCCGCGACTCCGGCGTCATGCCGCCTTGACATCGTTGATGAAGTGATTGACCTCGCCGGTCAGGTTCTCGGCGTTCTTGGCCAATTGCTGTGCAGCGCCGAGGACTTCTCTCGCTGCCGCTCCAGTGTCGGTTGCCGCCTGCTTCACGCCCAGGATGTTGCTGGACACTTGTTGAGTACCCTTGGCCGCCTGCTGAACGTTCCGCGAAATCTCCTGCGTCGCCGCGCTTTGTTCCTCGATGGCCGAGGCAATGCTGGTGGCGATCTCGTTGATTTGTCCTATTGTCTCGGCGATGTTCTTGATGGCTGCGACCGTCTTCTGGGTCCCCTCTTGAATTTGAATCACCTGCCCGCCGATCTGCTCGGTCGCCTTACTCGTCTGGTTGGCCAGCGCCTTTACCTCGCTTGCAACGACAGCAAAGCCTTTGCCTGCGTCACCCGCCCGTGCCGCCTCGATTGTTGCGTTGAGGGCGAGCAGGTTGGTCTGGCTGGCAATTTCCTGGATTATCGTAACCACTTCACCGATCTTTTGCGCGCCCGCAGCCAAGGCCTGCACTGTCGTATTGGTCTCTGCGGCATCGGCAGCCGCTTTGGCGGCAATTTGAGTTGACTGCGTGACCTGCCGGTTAATCTCCTGCACGGATGAAGCAAGTTCCTCGGTCGCTGTCGCTACAGTCTGCACGTTAGCCGAAGTCTCTTCGGCTGCCGACGCCACGGTGGCGGACTGCTGATTGGTCTGCTCCGCCGTAGCCGACATAGAGCCTGCCGTCGCCTCCATCTCGGTAGCCGCTGACGCGACCGCGCTCACCAACTCGCCAACTTTCGTCTCGAACTGGGCGGTCAGCGATTCCACCTGTTGTGACCGGCGTGCCTTTGCTTCGTTCTCAGTCGCCTGTTCTTTGGCAATGCGGTCCGCCGTCATCCGGTTTTCCTTGAAGACCTGGACTGCTGCCGCCATGGCGCCAACCTCGTCCTTTCGGCCGACACCGACCACCTCCACCGACGTGTCGCCTTCCGCCAGTCTCGCCATCACAAGGCACATGCCAGCAATCGGCCCTCTGATGCCGCGCGTCATTGCGATGCCCATCAGGACAGCGACAGCCAAAGAAACGAATCCGCCGATGATCAACGTGGCATAGCTGAGCCAAAATGCATCTTGCTGTGCTGCCGCCCGGGTCGCCAGCAGGGCACGCTCGGCACCGGCCACTTCGGCCACCTTGGCGCGAATGCCGTCCATCGATGTCTTCCCCGCGCCGGAGGCTTCCATTGCGCGCGCCTGTTCCCGGGTCTCTGGCTTCGCCATCAGCGCGATCTCCTTCCCGGCAACGTCGGTGCGCCAGCCCTGAGCGAACTGGTTCATCGCCAGCAGCCGTTCCTGCTGAACCGGGTTGTCGGAAGTCAAGTCCTTCACCTTCTGAAAGGCAGCCGTGTATGTCTCACCACCTTTGTGGTACGGGTCCAGGAACTTGTCGTCCCCCGACAAAAGATAGCCGCGTAATCCGGTCTCCTGGTCGACCATGGCGGCCAATGCTGTATCGAGATTTTCGAGAACCACATACGTATGTTCGGTCCAACCGGCGCTTTGCTGGATGAATCCAATTTTCTCATAAACCATGAAGCTGCTTGCAGCCGAGATCATGATCACGGCGGCAAAAGCCACCATCAATTTGCGTGCTATCGGCAGATCTGCAAATTTCCCCATTGCGGCCTCCGAGTTCGGCATTGTTCGGATGGCCCGCATGGGCCACGGCCAACGACGCTAGCGGGGGAGCGGTTAATGGGCTGTTAAGGCGTGGCAACGGTCCGCCACTCACGGCTGCCGGATGCGACGAGCCACTGTTGCGGAGTTGCGCCTTTTGCGTCGGTGCGGTGCGGCCGCCCCAACACAGCGTGTCGGCCGTTCGGCTGAAGAGGTACTGATACCCCTATCACGATCCAGCCGGTGAACGCAGGCCGACATGCTGCTAGTTCATCTGCACCGACTGCACCGCTTCCTCCAGTTCGAGAAACGACGGCATGTGCTCGTTGGGTACCATCTTGCGGCCTGACTCAACGCTGACCTGAGGTGCGTTGCCGTGCAGATGGGTTACCAGCACCGCGCGGATCACTTCGTAGTATTTCGATTCCTCCTCTACCACACCCTTCAGCCGTGACGCACACGGCCCCGCCAGACCATAGGCAAGCAAGACCCCAAGAAACGTGCCGCACAACGCACTGGCGATCATCCCACCGAGCACGGCCGGCGGCCGGTCGATGTGGGACATCGTCTTGATCACACCGAGCACGGCCGCGACGATGCCCAGAGCAGGCAGGCCATCTGCCATCCCCTGCAGAGCATGCGCGCCGTGCAGCTCTTCGTTCAGCGTTTTCTTCAGCTCGCGTGCCATCACGTCTTCGATCTGGTTGGGATCGTCGGCGTTCATCCCAACCATCCGCATGTAGTCGCAGATCATCGAACAGGCGAAGTGGTTGGCGATAACCCTGGGGAATTTTTGGAATGCAGGGCTTTCCTCGGGCTTTTCTATATGTGGCTCGAGTGCCATGTTGCCTTTGGTGGTGGCGAGCCGAACGAGAAAATACAGCAGGCTGAGGAGATCGATATAGTCGCTCTTCTTGAAAGCGGCGCCGGCGAATATTTTCTTGCAACCGCCGAGTGAGTGCTTCAGCTCATGCATGCTGTTTGCCATGATGAACGCTGCGATTCCAGCACCGCCGATCGTCCACATTTCGAATGGCAGCGCCTCGATCAGCACGTCGAAACTGCCGCCCGAGACGACGTAGCTGCCGAACACGCAGCCGAGCAGCAGGACGAAGGCGCCAACCGTCAGCATTGCATGGGCTCAGGGGGCTTCCGATGGTTGTCGTGCCGTACGCAGCACCACGATGGCGATGCGGCGATTGGCCGCGGCCAGTGGGTCATTTGGCAGCGCCAGGTCACGCTCGGCATTGCCGGTCACGCTGCGGATGCGCGTTTCCTGCAGACCTGATTCGATCAGGAGTCTTCGCGTGGTATTGGCACGATCCGCGGAAAGTTCCCAATTGGTGCGGCCGGAACCCACGAATGGCGCTGCGTCGGTGTGGCCAGCGATCGAGATATCCTGGGTCAATTTAGTGAGCACGGGCGCCATCTTCTGCAGCAGGAGTTTGGTTCGATCATTCGGCTCAGCCGATCCGAAGGCGAACATCGGCTCGCGGTCGGCATCGCGGATCTGGATGCGTAGGCCGTCCGGCGTTGTATCAATCACCAGCTGACGGGCCAGTTCCTGTAATTGTGGATCGCTGTTCACCACGTCGCGTATCTGTTGTGCTGCCTGCTCGAAGGACTGTTTCTCCCGCTTGTCCAGTTCCGCTGCCAGCTCCGCCTCGCTTGGCTTGCGCGGGACGTCGCCACGTCCAGCGGCGGCCACGGCGACGGGAACCTGCCCGGCAGCGGCGGCATTGCGCACCTGTTGCGGTGGCGGCCTTGGTGGCGGCCTGCCGCCAAGATCCGGTGCCTTGCTCTCCATGTCGTCGCGATGCGGCCGTGGCTGAATTACCACGTCCGAGCCGTCATCCTCGGGCTGAGCGACCACGGGCTGCTTGCCAACGGTCACCTCCGGGCTCCCGAGGTCGGACAGCATCGCACCATCCGAAAACGCTGTGCGCCCGCCGAACGGTTGGCCGGTGCCGGACGAATTGTGCGACAGCACGCTGTTCGGGCTGAAATAGTCGGCGAGCCCCTTGCGCTGCTCCTCGGTGGTTGCGTTCAGCAGCCACATCAGCAGGAAGAAGGCCATCATGGCAGTGACGAAGTCGGCATAGGCGACTTTCCAAGCGCCGCCATGCCCCTCGCCTTCCACCACCTCCTCCTTGCGGATGAGGATATTGCCTTTGCCCTTCCTGTCTGTCTTGCCACGCATGCGAATGCCGGGGTCCGCGACTGCAACAGCGTGAACGTTCCAGTTTAATTCCTGGCT
>CAWEVM010000014.1:0-231908 GCA_963812505.1 uncultured Alphaproteobacteria bacterium | reverse complement strand
TAGCCATTCCAAAGCGCCGGCCACAGCAATAGCGTCGCCGCCAGCGCTATGGCGACGAAAGTGCCGCTACGTTCCTCAATCCAGATAGCCATTGGGGTGCGTTTCGTGCCACCGCAGCGCTGTGCGCACGATCTCATCCAGGTCGGCGAAGCGTGGCCGCCAACCGAGTTCGCGCTTCGCACGCTCGGATGAGGCCACCAGCACGGCTGCGTCACCGGGACGACGCGGACAGATGCGATACGGCACCTTATGGTTCGAAACGCGTTCGACCGCCGTGATCACCTCCAGCACCGAATGGCCAGTCCCGCTGCCGAGATTGGCGATGATGCTGCCGGTCTCCAGCCTATCGAGCGCCAGCAGATGCGCATCGGCGAGATCGCTCACGTGCACGTAGTCGCGCAGGCACGTTCCGTCCGGCGTTTCGTAGTCGTCGCCGTACACGTCGAGTTGCCCGCGCCAGCCGAGAGCCGCGCCGATGACCAATGGGACAAGATGCGTTTCCGGTCGATGATCCTCGCCATAGCGTCCCGCCGGATCAGCGCCGGCTGCGTTGAAATAGCGAAGCGATGCATAACGCAATCCATGCACGCGCTCCGCCCAAAGCAGCGCGCGTTCGAGAAACCACTTGCTGTCGCCGTAAGGTGATTCAGAATTGAGCCGCGCGTCCTCTGGGATCGGCACCACATCGGGAGTGCCATACAACGCTGCGGTCGAGGACAGGACAAAGCGCGAAATGCCGTGCTGCACGCAGGCCTCGATGAGCCGCATGCCGCTCACACCGTTGTCGATCAGGTAACGCAAGGGCAGGCGCATGCTCTCGCCCACCTGCGAGAGCGAAGCGAAATGGAACACGGCATGCCAGGGACCTTCGGCCAGCACTGCATCCACTGTCGCTGTGTCCGCCAGATCTGCCACGATCAGCTTCACGCCCGGCGGCACCGCGCCGCGATGGCCGGTGCGCAGATTGTCGAGCACCACGACCGTGTCGCCGCGCTCGACCAGTGCGGCCACAAGATGGCTGCCGACATAACCCGCCCCGCCCGTGACCAGGAACCGTTGCCCCATTACCTCTTACTCCCGGAAGTAGCCGCCATAGCGCGGATGATACACTTCCGCATCGGCGTAACCAGAGCGTAGATGGACGTTGATGTCCACCTGCGTCAGCGCAGCGCCTACCACATTGGCGTGCGCCTCTTCCAGCAATTCCAGGGCATGCAATGCGACTTGATGCGACGTGCCACGCCAGCGCACGCAGAACAATGTGGCGTCAGCCAGGCCGGCGACTATGCGCGCGTCGGTAATCGCTTCGGCAGGCGGGGTATCCAGCAGCACCAGGTCGTAGTCGTCACGGAGAGATTGCAACAACCGCGCCATAGTCGCGGACATCAACAGCCCGAGGGCGTTCGCCTCACTCTTGCCGCTCGGTATCCAGTCCATCCCTGTCGCCGGATCCTTTTGGATAGCCTGGGGAAGGGTGATCTGCTCTCGTAGATAATCCACCAGCCCGGGAAGATGAGGGTTGGCAGTCAGCGAAGGGTGGCGGATGTCGCAATCCACCATGATGACCCGCTCGCCATTCATCGCGGCAAGGCGGCCGAGCGCCCTTGTGACAGTCGTCTTGCCTTCCTTCGGGTGCGCGGCCGTCACCGCAATGATATGCGGACGGTCGGGCCATAGAGACAGACCGGCCCGCAGCGCTCGCAACTGTTCAGCAAGCGCTGAACGCGGTTTCCGGGCAGCATAGTCCTCGACCGTGGAGCCCCGGAGCGCTCGGCGGGACATTCGCGGGATCAATCCAAGGCATGGCAAGCCGAGCACCGATCGGACATCGTCACCGCTTTGGAATGTGCAGTCGGCGAGCTCGCGCACGTACACCATCAACAGACCAAACACGACCCCGAAGCTCGTCGCCGCGGCGAGCCACTGGCCGGTGCGTGGGAAGCTCGGTCGGTCCGGGACCAGCGCCAGCGAAATCTCGTGCGCGTCGGGTGCCTGGATCGACGCTTGCTGCGCGGTCTGCTGGATTCGCTCGAGCATTGCCTGCAACAGGCCCCGCTGCGCATCCGCGTCGCGCGACATTGCGTTCAACGGAACCTGTGCCTCGGCATCGCGCGCGATCTGGGCGTGTTGCTCGTCCAGGTCGCGTTGCAGTGCATCCACGCGCTCGCGGTCCGCGCGGACATCGGCATCGATGGCTGCGACAACCCTGCCGCTCTCAGCGGCAACATTGCGGTCCACCTCGGCGAGCTGTGCACGGACGCCCTGGACATCTGGATGACTGCCACCGAACCTTGCCAGCATCGATTGTAGTTCCGCTGACAACTGGTCATGCCGTGCGCGCAATTGAACCACCGAAGGCGCGATTGCCGCCTGCGCCGCGGCCCCGGCACGGCCGCTGGCAGCGTCCAGCTTCCCCTCGGCCTCGGCCAGGGCGCTGCGGGCACGCGTCAAATTCTCGGTCAACAGGCTGACCTGCTCGCTATCCAGCCGGGCGTGCATGCCCTCGATCAGACCGTTGCGGGCGCGGTATTGCGCTATGGCGTCCTCGGAACGCCGCAACTCCTTGCGTAGTTCATCCCGCCGCTGCTCGAGCCACTGCTGCGCCCGCGCCACTGCGCCGTATTTGGCGCCAAGCTGCGACTTTACGTAGAGATCCATTGCGTTGTTCGCCGCGGCCGCCGCAATAACCGGGTCTTCTGCTGTGAACGAGACCTCGAGCACGTGCGATGACTTCAACGGTGTCACGATCAGCGCGGCCTGCACCGCGCTCAACGTGGCGTTTCGTGCCGGATCAAGTCTTGGTCCCGGCGGTTCGCCAGACGATGCGGGCCGAGAGTGGAACAGCATCCGCCGAATCACGCCCTGCACTTGCCGTGGCCATGGTGGCCGCCGCAGGGATGCATTGAACTCCGGGTTGTTGAGCAGGTTCAGTTGGCGGGCAACCTGCTCGACCACCGGCATGCCGCGCAGCACCTCGGCCTGGCTGGCCATTATGGCATCGGTGATCGGATCAACCCGAAGGATACTTTGCAGTTCGCGAACGTTGTACCCGTCCGCGTTGTAGAGCAGGGTTCCGGTGGCGGTATAGCGCGGGTTGAATTGGGACAGCGCGATATAAGCCAGAAGCGGGCATAGCAGTATTGGTGCCAGCAGCAGCCATTTGCGCCGCCGCAGAATGGCGAGAATCGCGGCGCCATCGGGTAGTGCCGCGTCGCTCGCCAAGCCTGCCCGCGGACGCTCGCGCCGTCCCATCGCTGGCGGATGAGGTGTTCCTGCGGGTTGGTCGAGCATCACCTGTCCTGGCGCGGGAAGGCGCGGGCTGGAGCGCTTGTCCAACCGAGTCTCCCGATTCCTATCGGTTTACCCGCGTAACCTTAATTCCTGGCTAAACCCTGCCGCCGCATAGTCGTCGCATGGTCTACCTCTCACGCGTGTTCCGCCGTCATTGGTTCGTGGCCTGGCTGGCGCTCGTTGGCTGCGGCGGGCCAGGAACCAATCTGCCTCCGTTGCCGCCCGTGGATGTTACCTCTTACACCCTCGGTCCGGGCGACCAGGTGCGCATCATCACCTTCGGCGAGGAGAACCTGACCGGCGAATTCCGGGTCAACGACAGTGGCAACGTCGCCCTGCCACTGCTCGGCGCGGTTCACGCGGAGGGGCTCACCCCAGGCGAACTGGAAGCCGCCGTGGCGGCCGCCTTGCGACGGGGAAACCTGGTGCATTCCCCCTCGGTCGCAGTCGAGGTCATCGCCTATCGGCCAATCTACGTCCTGGGCGAAGTTAACAAGCCAGGTCAGTATTCCTATCAGCCGGGCATGACAGTAGTCACCGCGGTGGCGGTGGCTGGCGGCTTCACCTACCGAGCGATCGAGGGTTATGCTGCAATCGTACGTTCGGTCGAGGGCGAAGCCGTTGAGGGCAGGGTCAATCGGCAAGCCTTCGTGCGACCGGGTGACGTCATCACGGTATTCGAGCGCCGGTTCTAGGCAGATGTGGTGACGTCGCTAATCGTAATGCAGAGGCCGCCGCATGTCCGCTCGCGCCTGATGGGACGGTGTGCATCGGAGTGGCGGCGCAATGACCTGCGGCGGGCGGCACGATATCGACCCGGGCTGGCCACAGAAGACTGACCTGTGCCAACCTCCGAGCAATGCCACACTACGGGAGGACGACTTCCATGCAAGACGTCAGCGTAGATCTGCAGTTTCTCTCCGGTATCCGCGTCGTCGATTTCACCCAGTTCGAAGCGGGGCCATCCTGCACGGAGGCGCTTGCCTGGCTCGGCGCCGAGGTTGTGAAGATCGAGAATCCGAAGACCGGCGATCCGGGACGGCGACTGCGACCGGGCAAGCCGGACGACGATCCGTTCTACTTTCAGGTGTTCAATGCCAACAAGAAGTCGATCACGGTCAACCTGAAGGCGCCACGTGGGCTGGAACTGGTGAAGGACCTACTGCGCAAGGCCGATGTCTGCGTCGAGAACATGGCACCGGGCACAATCGAACGGCTGGGTCTCAGCTACGACGTGGTGCGCGAACTGAACCCAGGCATTATCTATTGCCAGGTGAAGGGTTTTGGCACTGGAAGCCCGTACGAGAAGAACCTTGCGTTCGACATGATCGCGCAGGCGACCGGGGGCACAATCAGCGTGACCGGCGAGAAGGGCCGCATGCCGGTGAAGCCTGGCCTGTCGCTCGGCGACACCGGCACTGGAATGACAATGGCAATTACCATCCTGGGCGCACTGTATAGGCGCGCGGCGACAGGTGAGGGTCATCGGCTTCAGGTCGCGATGCAGGATGCGATGCTGCACTACATGCGCACCAACTTTTCCACGCAGGCGCGCACCGGCAAGGCGGTGGAACGCGACGGCACGCACTCGGGCGGCGGCAGCAATGCGCCGTCGGGTCTGTATCCTTGCGCACCGGGCGGTGCCAATGACTATGTGTGGATCATGACGAGCCGGGCCAATGCGGAACACTGGGCGCGGCTGTGCAAGGTGATGGGCCGCGAGGAGCTGATCAGCGATGCGCGTTTCACCACGCCGGATGATCGCGTGAAGAACTCAGCCGAGCTGGATGCGATCATATCAGCCTGGGCAGGAACCCGTACCAAGCATGAGGCGATGGAGCAGGTTGGCGGCGCCGGCATTCCGGCAGGCGCTGTGTTCGACACGATGGAGCTGATGAACGACAAGAACTTCGAGGAACGCGGCATCATGCAGGTGATGCAGCACCCGTCCTACAAACCGTTCAAGATGCCCGCGTGGCCGGTTCGCATAGATGGCAAGCCGCCGCAGGTGAAGCCGTCACCGGCGCTTGGTCAGCACACGGAAAATGTGCTGAAAAGCTGGCTGGGGTTGAGCGAGGCGGACGTGAAGTCACTGCACGGGGATGGGGTGGTCTGATCGAGAACCGATGAAGCGACGAAGCGGCCTCACAAGGATCGCTTCGTCGCTCTCCGCGATCACAGGTTCGCTAAGCAGCCCTCGTGTTGCCGAATAGCCCGCCGAGCTTCGCCAGCACCTCAAGGTGGGCGTCAGCATCGCCGAACAGCTTGTCGAGCATCGTCATACGCTTGAAATAGTGGCCGACCTTGTATTCCATCGTCATGCCAATGCCGCCATGCAGCTGAACCGCCTCTTGGCCGATATGCCTGCCTGAGCGGCCGATCTGCACCTTGGCGGCAGAGATCGCTCGCCGTCGTTCAACAGCGTTCTCCTCTCCGGCCATGACGGCAGCGAACATCGCCATGCTGCGCGCCTGTTCCAGCGCAACCAGCATATCCACAGAGCGGTGCTGCAACACCTGGAACTGTCCAATCGGTCGGCCGAACTGTTGGCGCGTCTTGAGATACTCCAGCGTCGCCTCATGCATTTCCTGCATTGTACCGACAGCCTCCGCGCATAGCGCAGCGATGGCCTCGTCCACCACATGCTCGATCGCCGGCAATGCATTCCCCGCATCACCGAGGACATCGTCGGGAGGGACGCGCACGCCTGACAGCGTGACCTCGGCAGCGCGCAATCCATCCTGCGTCGGATACCCACGGCGCGACACACCCGAGGCAGACGGATCGACCAGAAACAGGCCGATGCCCATAGGGTCGCGCCGATCGCCGGACACACGCGCTGTCACCAGGAGCCGATCAGCACAGTCGCCATGCAGCACGACGCTCTTGGCACCGTCCAGCACCCATACCGCGCCATCCTGTCGCGCGGTGGTGGCGACGTCCGCGAGGTCATAACGTGAGTGTCGTTCCACATGACCGAACGCCAGTTTCAGTTTGCCCTGCGCAACCTGCGGCAGCAGCGCCTGCTGCTGTATCGGCGTGGCTGCGCGACGCAATAGGCCGCCGCCGAGGATGACCGAGGCAAAATAAGGCTCCAGCACGAGACCGCGCCCGAAGGCCTCCATCACGATCATCGTTTCGACCGCGCCGCCGCCGAAGCCGCCATGCGCTTCCGCAAACGGCAGGCCGAGCAGGCCGATCTCGGCATACTGCTGCCAGACAGCGCGACTCCAGCCGTCGGGCTCGCCCATGTATTTCTTGCGCTGCTCGAACTGGTATTGATCGGCGATCAACCGGTCAACGCTGTCCTTCAGCAAACGTTGTTCGTCAGTCAGATCGAAATCCATGAAATCAAAGCCCCAGTATCGCCTTGGCGACGATATTGCGCTGAATCTCGTTCGAGCCGCCGTAGATCGAGACCTTGCGATAGTTGAAGTACATGGGCGCCGCTTCGGTGGCGTAGTCTGGGCCGATTGTCTCCTCATTGCGACCATCAAAGTCGCGCTGGTAGGGCAGTGCGTAAGGCCCAACAACATCCATCACCAGCTCGGTCAGTTGCTGTTGGATCACGGAGCCCTTCAGCTTCAGAATGGACGAGGCGGGGTTCTGCTTGCCCTTCTCTCGCTTGCGTTCGTCGGCCACGACACGCAACTGCGTCATCTCCAGCGCCTTGAGCTCAATTTCCACCGCGGCAAGCTTCTCGCGGAATCGCGGGTCCTCAATCAACGGCCGATCGCCAACGCGCTCCATCGACGCCAGCTCCTTGATGCGCGCCACCTTCGCCTTGGATGCACCCACCCGTGCGATGCCGGTGCGTTCGTTGCCAAGCAGGAACTTCGCGTAATCCCAACCCTTGTTCTCTTGGCCGACCAGATTCTGTGCTGGCACCTCGACGTTATCGAAGAACACCTCATTCACCTCGCGGCCACCGTCGATGGTGACGATGGGCCGCACGGTGATGCCAGGTGTCTTCATGTCCACGAGGATGAATGAGATGCCTTCTTGTTTCTTCGCGGCAGGATCGGTGCGCACGAGGCAGAAAATCCAGTCGGCGTACTGCGCCAGCGTGGTCCAGATCTTCTGGCCGTTGATCACATACTTGTCGCCCCTGCGTTCCGCTCGCGTCCGCAGCGAGGCAAGATCGGAGCCGGAGCCAGGTTCCGAAAAACCCTGGCACCAGAAGATGTCGGCATTGGCGGTCTTTGGCAGGAACTGCTTCTTCTGCTCGTCGCTGCCGAACTGTGCAATCACGGGACCGACCATCGTGACATTGAAACCGATCGGCGTCGGTACGTTCGCCTGCTGCATTTCGTCCTGGTACATGTAGATCTGCACCGGCGACCAGTCCTGTCCGCCCCACTGGACCGGCCAATTCACCGTCGCCCAGCCGCGCGCATTCAAAATCCGTTGCGAGGCAATCATCTCATCACGGGTAAGCCCCTCGCCTTCCGCAACCTTGTCACGGATCGATTGCGGGATCTCGCTCCGGAAGAAGCGGCGCGCCTCGTCACGGAAGGCAAGCTCCTCGGCAGTGAATGCGAGATCCATGGTCAGTCTCCCGACGCTGTGTGCTGCGCGAACGCCGCCAGTACCGGCGGCCAACGCGCTATCCAACCGCTTCACTCCGCCGCGGCGCGCTTCAACCGATCGGCGAAGGTCTTGCGGAATTTCGTGACCTTCGGTGCAACCACCGCCTGGCAGTAGCCAGTCCATGGATTGCGCGCGAAATAGTCGTGGTGCTCGGGCTCGGCTTCGTAGAACACCTGCAATGGTTCGACCTGAGTCACGATCGGCGCCGGCCACAACTTCGCATCGGCGATCTCCTTGATCACCGACTGCGCGGTCTCCCGCTGGGTATCCGAATGCGTCAGGATGATCGAGCGGTACTGCGGCCCGACATCATGCCCCTGCCGATCTTTCGTCGTCGGATCATGGATGGTGAAGAACACGCGGAGAAGGTCAGCGTAGGACACCTCCGCCGAATTGAATTTCACCTGAACCACTTCAGCGTGGCCGGTCGTTCCGGAACAGACCGCCTTGTAGCTGGGATTGGCGACATGGCCACCAGCATAACCGGACATCACGCTGCGCACGCCGCGCAGGTCCTTGTAGACGGCCTCCAGGCACCAGAAACAGCCGCCGCCGAGAGTGGCGATCTCTTCGCTCATGCTGGTCGCTCCCTTAGCTTATAGCCCACATCATAGCCTCAAGCGGCGTTCCTGCCACCGTAGCGCCGAACCCGCAGGTCAGCCTGCTCCTTGTGCGCGGCGAAGTTCTCGATCGCACAGAGCCGCGAGCAATACTCGCCGATCATGGCGGTCGCCTCCGCGCTGACCTCCTGGTAGGTCACAGTCTTCAGGAACTTGCCCACCCACAGCCCGCCGGTGTAGCGCGCCGCCCGCTTGGTCGGCAGCGTGTGATTGGTGCCGATCACCTTGTCGCCATACGCGACATTGGTCTCCTTGCCGAGAAACAGCGCTCCGTAATTGGTCATGCGATCCAGAAACCAGCGCGGTTCGCGCGTCAGCACCTGCACGTGTTCCGAGGCGATCCGATCGGCCTCTGCCACCATCTCCTCGTCGGTGTCGCAAAGGATGATTTGCCCGTGATCGCGCCAGGCGACACCGGCGATGTCCGCCGTCGCCAGTCGTGCCAACTGACGATCGATCTCCGCCTGAATTTCGTTGGCGATCTTGGCCGATGTGGTCAGCAGAATCGCCGGCGACGTCGGGCCATGCTCCGCCTGTCCGAGCAGGTCGGTGGCGCACATCTCGGCGTCCGCCGTGTCGTCGGCGATGATCAGCGTCTCGGTCGGCCCAGCCAGAAGATCGATGCCGACCCGTCCAAACAATTGCCGCTTCGCTTCGGCGACGAACGCGTTACCAGGACCGACCAACATGTCGACTGCCGGTATGCTCGAGGTGCCAAGAGCCATCGCGGCAACCGCCTGGATACCGCCGAGCAGATAGATCTCATCGGCGCCGCCCAGCGCCATCGCGGCGACGGTGGCGGCAGGCGGCACGCCATTCAGCGGCGGCGTGCAGGCGGCCACACGCTTCACTCCCGCCACCTTCGCTGTCAGCACGCTCATGTGCGCGGACGCGACCATCGGATAGCGCCCACCCGGCACATAACAGCCAACACTGGCGACCGGAATGTTCTTGTGCCCAAGCCGAACGCCAGGCAGCGTTTCCACCTCCACGTCATGCAATGCGGCGCGCTGCACCTCGGCAAAACGACGGATCTGCGCCTGGGCGAACTTGATGTCCTCGACCACCTGCGGCGGCAGGCTGTCGATCAGCGCCTGAATCTCCCCGGATGACAAACGGAAATTCTTCGGCTCCCACTTGTCGAACTTCACGGACAGCTCGCGCACCGCCGCATCGCCGCGTCGCACGACGTCATCGAGGATCGCCTCGACCGTCTGGCGCACCTTGCGGTCGGCCTCGAACTTCTCCTCGTCGGTAGCGCCACGCTTGAGATAACGGATCATCGCACAACCGGGCCCTGATTATGTCGGCAAGACATCATCCAAATGCCACTCCTCCGCGGACGCCCCGGCAAGTGCCTGGATGCGCTCCTCATCCGCACCGAGTTCCGCAGCCTTGCCGGAATAGACAATCTGGCCATTCTCCAGCACGTAGGCCTGATCGGCAATCTCCAGCGCGACCCGCACGTTCTGTTCGACCAGCAGCACGGAAATCCCTTCGCCGCGCATCTGGGCCACGATACGGAACACCTCCCGCACGATCAGTGGCGCGAGCCCCTGGGACGGTTCGTCGAGAATGAGCAGGCGCGGGTTCAACAGCAAGGCGCGGGCGATCGACAACATTTCCTGCTCGCCACCGGAGAGTTGCCGGCCGCGATTCTGTTTGCGTTCGCCCAGCCGCGGAAATAGCTGATAGATGCGATCGATCGTCCACGGTCCCGGCCGCTCGATCGGCACGTGCAGGTTCTCATCTACTGTCAGGTTGGGGAAAATGCGTCGCCCCTCCGGCACATAGCCGACGCCGAGTCCGGCGATACGGAACGTGGGCAGGCGGGTGGTGTCCTGGCCAAATATACGCACGCTGCCCGCGCGAGCCGGGGTCAGGCCGACCAGGCTGCGCAATGTCGTGGTCTTGCCGGCGCCGTTTCGACCCAACAACGTGGTGATGCTGCCTTCAGTGACCGTCAGGGCGACGTCATGCAGGATGTGGCTCTTGCCATAGAAGGTGTTCAGGCCCTGGACCTCGAGCGCGTTCATTCGGCCTTCCCCAGATAGGCCGCCTGCACGTGCGGATCCTCGGCGATCTGCTGCGGCGTGCCGTCAGCCAGCATACGGCCTTCGGCCAACACGGTTATCCGGTCGGCGAGGTTGAACACCACGCGCATGTCATGCTCGATCAGCACGATCGTATAGGCGCTGTTGCGGTGCAGGCGGCGGATCAGTCCGGCGACCTGATAGGTCTCCTGCTCGCCCATGCCGGCGGTTGGTTCGTCAAGCAGCAGCAGGCGCGGCCGGAGCGCGAGCGCCATGGCGATCTCGGCAGCGCGTTGATCGCCATGGGACAGCTCGCCCACCAGCCGGTCCGCACTGTTCGACAGACCGACCTGGGCGAGCAATTCGTCGACCTCGCGCATCACGCGCGCGATCTCGGCGCGGCTGACCCACATGTGCAGACGAAAGCCATCGGCCGATTCCTGCGCGATGCGCACGTTCTCGCGCACCGAAAGCTCCGGGAAAATCTCGGTGATCTGAAAGGTGCGCGCCATGCCACGTGCGACGCGTGCAGTCACCGGCAGCCGCGTGACGGTCTCGCCATCGAATACGATGTCCCCCTTGGTGGGAGGAAAGAAGCCCGAGATCATGTTGAAGAACGTCGTCTTCCCGGCGCCGTTCGGACCGATGATGGCGCGCAACTCGCCCTTCTCGACGTTCAGCGACACGCCCTCGACCGCAACCAGCTCGCCGAAATGCTTGGAGACGCTGCGGACTTCCAGCAGGCTCATGTCGCACCCCGCCGTTGCAGCATGCCCAGCAGGCCCCGCGGGAAGAACAGCACCACCAGCACGAAGATCAGGCCGATAAAGCTCATCCAGTTGACCGTCATTGACGAGATATAGTCCTGCAGCACCACGAACACCGCGGCGCCGAGCAGCGGACCCCAGAATGCTCGCATGCCACCCATCACCGTCATGATGACGATCTCGCCGGATAGCGAGTAATGCAACGCCATCGGATCGGCAAAGTTGTTGAGCAGCGCGTACAGGGAGCCGGCGAGCGCGGTGAAGAAGCAAGAAAGCGAGAAGGACAACCAGATGTGGCGCTCGATAGGGATGCCGAGGAAACGGGCGCGGCGCTCGTTCTCACGAATGGCGACCAGCGTACGGCCGAACGGCGAACGCAGGATGAACGCCATCAAGCCGACAGCAATCGCGAAGACAGACAGCAGGAAATAGTAGAACGTGTTCGGATTCGACGCGATGTCGATCACCACCGGGCCCAGATCAATCGGCGCACGTACGAAACCGCGTAGACCGTCATAGCCGCCGGTGAGATCGTTCCAGCTATACGCGATGTAGAACGCGACCTGGCCGAACGCGACGGTGACCATGGCGAAATAGACGCCGCGACGCCTGACGATCAACAGACCGAACAACGTTCCGGCGAGGCCGCCCAGCAGCGTGCCAAGCAGTATCGCCAATGGGGTGGATGCGGCGAGGAATTTCAGTGTCAGCCCAGCGCCATAGGCGCCCAAGCCAAAGTACGCGGCATGACCGAAGCTCATCACGCCGGTGAAGCCGAGAAGCATGTTGAAGCCCATTGCCGCGAGACCCAGCACCAGCACGCGCCCCGCCAATGCTGTATAGCCACCAAGCAGCGGCAGCCATAGTGGTGCGGTGAGCAAAACCGCCCAGATCGCGATGAGCGGCAGCCAGCGCATTTCGGCACGCCGTGAAGCGGCGCCGGCGACCGTGGCGCTGTTCATGTCAGCATGCCTTCCTCGCCCATCAGGCCGCGTGGTCTGATCAGCAGCACCACCGCCATGATGACGTATATCACCGCCTCGCTCGCGGCCGGCCAGACGATGGTTGTCAACGCTGCGGCAACGCCGATCAGCAGACCGCCGAGAAGTGTGCCGGTAAGACTGCCGACACCACCGACGATGATCGCGATGAAGCTCGGCATCAGCAGGTCATCGCCCATGTTGGGATTGAGGCCGATCTGTCCGGCCGCGAGTACACCGCTCAGTCCAGCAAGCAGCGAGCCAAGCGCGAAGTTGAAGGAACGCAGCAGGCGCACGTTCACCCCGAGTGCGGCAACCGTCTCAAGATCCAGGGTGCCCGCACGGATGCGGACGCCGACGCGCGAATAGCGCAGGAACGCGAACAGCCCTGCCACCGCGACGATGACCACGACGACCATGAAGACGCGGTACCACGTGATGAAGAACAGATCGGAGCTGAGCGGCTGCGACAGGCTGTCGGGAATGCCGAGCGGCAATCCGTTCGGTCCCCAGATAAAACGGCAGACATCTTGCAGGATGAAGGCAAGTCCAAACGTCAACAGCAGACTGTACACGGGATCGCGATTGTACACTCGGCGGATCATCAGGCGCTCGATGATGAAGCCAAGCACCGCGGTGAGGATCGGCGAGACAACCAACGCGCCCCAGAAGCCGATGAACGGGGTCAGCACAAAGGCGATATAGCCGCCGAGGGCGAGGAAGTTGCCGTGGGCGAAGTTGATTACGTTGCTGAGGTTGAGGATCAGCGAGAGGCCGAGCGCCATCAACACGTAGAAGGTGCCGATGATCAATCCATTGGTGACATTGAACAGGATGAGTTGAAGCATTGGCCCTCCCCGGCCCTCCCCCGCACGGGGGAGGGAGAAGTGTACGTCAGGCTGGGTGGGCCATCTTGCAGCCGGTGTCGGCGACTGGGCCGGCAGCCTGCTCGCCCGGCACGAGCGCCTCGACCTTGAAGACGTTGTCCGGGTTGCCCTCGGGTGGATGCGCCTGTCCGACAAAGATGTTGGCCATCAACTCGTGATCGCCGGCGCGATAGCGAATGCTGCCAGGCTGCAGCGCGACGTCGGGCGGCAGTTCAAGATCCTCGAGCGCCATTGCCATCTTCGGTCCTTCCAGGGACTTGGCCTTGTCAGCCGCCAGCCGGACCGAATTGATCGCCACATAGCCGAACCAATGGCGCGCACTGGGCGTCTTGTTCATCGCCTTGCGGAATGCAGCCACGAACTTTGGCACCTCGGGGACGTTGGGCTGATCCCACCACCATTCCATGTCCCACCAGCCGGTCTGCGCCTCCTTCGGCACTGACTTGATGCTCTCCATCTCGAACAGGGCGCCGCCGAGCGCCATGTCCTTCGCCATGCCGAACTGCACGAACTGCTTCATGCAGTCGATCTGCGCGAGGCCGCCCATATTGTTGAGCAGCACGTTGGGCTTGTAGGCCTTAGCCTTGATCAGCGTGGCGGAGAACTCGCTGGTATTGATCGGCAGCATGTCGCCTTGGAACTCGCCACCTGCCTTCTTCAGGTTCTTGATGAAGGCATCCTGCAAGGTGTGGCCGTAGGCATAGTCCGGCGTGATGAAGAACCACTTTTTGCCGAACCGCTTCACCAACTCGTCGGTGATCGCGCCGGCGTCCATCGTCGTGGTGTTGCAGACGCGGAACACGTTCCATTTGCAGTCCGTGCCGGTGATCGGATCGGTGTGACCGCCGGGCACGATGTGGAATACCTTCTTCTCGCTGGTGACCTGCGACATTGCGTAGGCGATGCCGGAATTCACGTCGCCGAAGATCACGTCGCATTGGTCGCGGTCGATCAACTTGCGCGTCTTCTGCACGCCGGTGCCGACGTCGTTTGCCGAGTCTTCGACCAGAAGCTGCACCTGGCGGCCGAGAATACCGCCCTTCTGGTTTACCTCATCGACCGCATATTTTGCGCCCTCGACCTCGCTTTGCGCCAAGGCGGAAAGGATTCCGGTCAGTGGGTCGACCATCCCGATCTTCACCGGGGTCTCGCCGCGTGCCTTGATGATCCACGGCGAGGCCAGTTGCGCCATACCGAGTGTCGCTCCGGACAGGAGCACCGTACGGCGCCCCACGCCAGAAGTCGTCCTGCTTTCCATTCGTCAACTCCCAATAGGCCACACCCGGCCATGCACCTGTGGCCCGCGCGGCACGACTGCCGGCAGGCAATCGGTCTTCTGCCGGAAATATTGGCTGGGTCAACCCTGGAGGCGGTCAGCCGACCGATATGAAGATGTTTTAATTGAAACCCGACTACTCCGCAGTCCAGCCGCCGTCCACAACCAGGGAAGTCCCGGTCACCAGCGCCGCAGCGTCCGAGGCCAGGAACACCACCGCTCCCATCAGGTCCTGGACCGTGCCCAGCCGCCCGAGCTTGATCCGCCCCACCACCTCGGCGTGGAACGCCTTGTCGTTCCAGAACGGACGCGTGAGGGGTGTATCGATGAACGTCGGTCCGATGGTGTTCACCCGGATGCCGTGCGGCGCCAAGTCGATCGCCATCGCCTTGGTCAGGCCTTCGATGCCGTGTTTGCTCATGCAATAGACCGTGCGCCGAGCGCCACCGACATGGCCCATCTGAGAGGAGATGTGAATGATCGATCCGCGCACCGATGCCTGAACCATCCGCCGTGCGACCGCCTGCGCCACGAAAAACGCGGCACGCTGGTTGAGACCGGCGATGGCGTCATAATCCTGTTCGGTCACATCGAGGAACGGCGCCGGTCGATTGGTGCCGGCGTTGTTTACCAGCACGTCGAACGGCGCCAGCCCATCGATCGCTGCGCGCACCGAATGCAGGTCGGTCACATCCAATACCAAAGCCTCGGCGCTGCCTCCTTCATCGAGGATTTGCCCCGATGCCGCCTCGATTTCCGCGGCGGTGCGCGCCACCAGCACGACATGCGCTCCGGCCTGCGCCAGCGCGGCCGCCCCCGCCAGGCCGATGCCGCGACCGGCGCCGGTGACCAGCGCACGGCGACCGTCGAGGCGAAGCGAGGGGGTTCGGGGCAGCGTCACGAGAACCTCGGCGTGGGTCTCGCCCCCGCCTACCGCGCCTTGAAATCAGGCAGCCGGCGCTCGGCCATCGCCTTGACCCCTTCGCGGAAGTCGTCGGTGTTGCGCAGCCAGTCCTGCTCCTCGTATTCGCGCTCCGTCGCCGAGGCCACCGCCTCGGCCAGCCCGCGCCGGAGGGTTTCCCGCGTCGCCACGATCGCCAGGGGCGCCGACTGCGCAATCTCGGTCGCCAACTCCGTAGCCCGTGGCCGCACCTGGTCCAGCGGCACGCAGTAATCCGCCAAGCCGATCTCCAGCGCCTGCTCTCCGGTCAGTCGTCGCCCGGTATACATCAACAGCGACGCCTGCTGGGCGCCGATCAGCCGCGGCAGCGAGGCGGTCAGCCCGAACCCCGGATGGAACCCCAGCCGGGTGAAGTTCACCGAGAACCGTGCCTCGGGGCAGGTGACGCGGAAGTCCGCCATAACCGCGAGCCCAACCCCGGCGCCCACTGCAGCACCGTGCACCGCGGTGACGATCGGCTTGCCGGTCCGCCAGAGCCGCTGTGCCTCCTTATATAGATGCCGACCCCGCTTGGTCCCCCGATTCACCCCGTCGGGACCGCGACTACCGAAATCGGCGCCGGCACAGAAATGCTTGCCCTCGGCGCACAGCACGATTGCGCGCACCTCCGGCGTGCGGTCAAACTCCTCCAGCACGTCGGCGATCTCGGCCACCATGTCGGTGTCGACGAAGTTGTTCGGCCCGCGCCTGACTTCGATGGTGGCGATCATGCCGGACTGCGTCACCCCGATATGCTCGTAGGTTGCCATGGTTCCCTGCCCTGCTCTTCCGCTCGGTTGCGCTGCGTGCGACCTTACGCGGCGGTAGGGGCGGAGGAAATGGGCCATGGCAAGGCTCGATCGCGACGGCGTGGCGATCCATTACGAGGTGCATGGGCGAGGCCCGACGATCCTACTCTCGCACGGCTACAGCGCCACCTGCCGAATGTGGGATGGTCAGATCGAAGCGCTGCGCCATCGGTTCCAGGTGATCGTGTGGGACATGCGCGGCCACGGTCAAAGCAACTATCCGGCCGACCCCGCCGCGTATTCCGAAGCAGCCACCGTTGAGGACATGGCGGCCATCCTGCGCGCCTGCGGCGTCCAGCGTGCGGTGATCGGCGGACTGTCACTCGGCGGGTACATGTCGCTGGCGTTTCATCGCGTTCACCCCGCGATGACGCGCGCGCTGATGATCTTCGACACCGGGCCAGGCTTTCGCAACGCCGATGCGCGCGAGACGTGGAACCAACGCGCGCGGCAGCGAGCGGACGATCTGGATGCACGTGGCCTGGCAGCACTCGGCACCAGCGACGAGGTTCGCATGAGCCAGCACCGCGACGCGTCTGGCCTGGCTGGAGCTGCGCGAGGCATGCTGACGCAGCACGACGACTCAGTGATCGCGTCGCTCGACACGATCGCGGTGCCAAGCATTGTGTTGGTCGGCAGCAACGACACGAACTTCCTGGCCGCCACCGACTACATGGCGCGCAAGATTCCGGGTGCGGCAAAGGTGGTGATCGATGGCGCAGGGCATGCAGCCAACCTGCACCAGCCGGCCGCCTTCAACCGCGCGGTCGAGACGTTCTTGGCAGGGCTGCCGGCATGAATTTCGACTTCCCGGATGAACTCAAGCAGCTGCGCGACGAGGCCCGACGGTTCCTGACCGAACGCTGTCCCACCAGCGTACCGCGGCGCATCCTCGAGGGGCCGGAGCCGTACGATCGCTCGCTCTGGCAGGCGATGGCCGAGATGGGCTGGACGGGCGCGGCCATCCCCGAAGAATTCGGCGGCGCCGGCCTCGGCCATCTCGGCGTGTGCGTGCTGGCAGAGGAGCTGGGCCACGCGGTGGCACCTGTGCCGTTTGCCCCCTCTGTGTATCTGGCAACCGAGGCGATCCTGCTGTTCGGCAGTGACGCACAAAAGCAGTCGTGGCTGCCGAAGCTCGCCGCCGGCGAAGCGATAGGCACGCTGGCCATCGCCGAACGTCCGGGGCCGGTGCAGCCTGCCGCGCTTGCGACACATATGGCAGACGGGAATCTGAGCGGAACCAAGCTCGCCGTGCCGGACGGCGACGTGGCGGACTTTGCCGTCGTGGCGGCGCAGGGTGATCGCGAGCCCGGCCTTTTCATCATTGATCTCGCCGGTCCTGGCGTGACGCGCGAGACGGTCCCCACAATCGACCCTACACGATCGCACGCGCGGATCGTATTCGCCGGAGCGCCGGCGGATCCGCTGCCGGGCAGCGAGGGCGTCGATGCAGTGCGCCACCTGCTCGACCGCGCCGCGGTGATGCTGGCATTCGAGCAGGTCGGCTGCGCTCAGGCGGCGCTGGAGATGGCGCGGGATTATGCGCGCGAGCGCTATGCGTTCGGCAGACCGATCGGCTCGTTCCAGGCGATCAAACACAAGCTGGCGGATATCTACATCGCGGTCGAGCTGGCGCGGTCGAATGCGTACTACGGTGCCTGGGCACTGCATACGGATGCTGCGGAACTGCCGATCGCGGCGTCGGTCGCGCGCATCTCCGCGTGCGATGCCGGCTGGTTGGCGTCGAAGGAGAACATCCAGACGCACGGCGGCATGGGCTTCACCTGGCAGATGGACTGCCAGTTCTACTATCGCCGCGCCAAACTGCACGCGATGGCGCTGGGCGGCACGCGTGAATGGAAGCGCCGGTTGGTCGCCGAGCTGCGCAAGAGCAACACGATCTCGCTGCCTAGTGATTGAAGCGTCCTCCCCCTCCTCTGCGGGAGGGGAAGGATGGTGTGGGAGGCCTGAATGGACTTCGAAGATACTGCTGAAGAGGCCGCGTTCCGCGCCGATGCTCGCGCCTTCCTGGAAGCCAATGCGGAACGTCGTAAGCCTGGCGAAGTGGAAGGCTATCGCCGTGGTCAGGACGCGCCAGGTGCGATGGATCGCGCGAAGGAATTCCAGCGCAAGAAGGCGGAGGCGGGCTTCGTCGGCATCCACTGGCCGAAGGAATGGGGCGGCCGGGGCGGCACACAGATCCAGAATGTCATCTACAATCAGGAGGAGGCACAGTTCGACGTCTTGTCCGGCATCTTCGGCATCGGCATCCACCTGGCCATGCCGACGATATGCGTCTGCGGCACGCCGGAGCAGCGCGAACGCTTCGTCAAGCCAACCATGCGAGCCGATATCGTGTGGTGTCAGTTGTTCTCGGAACCGTCCGGCGGCTCGGACCTCGCCTCGCTGCGCACACGCGCGGAACGCGACGGTGACGAGTGGGTGATCAACGGCCAGAAGATCTGGAACTCCGGCGCGCATTACAGCGATTTCGGCATACTGGTCGCGCGCAGTGATCCGAATGTTCCCAAGCATGCGGGACTGACCTACTTCATTCTCGACATGAAGGCGCCGGGCGTGGAAGTGCGGCCGATCCGCCAGCTCTCCGGTTCAGCGCATTTCAATGAAGTCTTCTTCACCAACGTGCGCATCCCTGACGCGATGCGCGTCGGTCCAATCGGTGGTGGCTGGCGTGTCGCGCTGACCACCTTGATGAACGAACGGCACGGCATGCGCGATTCGCCCGGCCCTGACTTTCAGGAGATCTTTCGCCTGGCCAATCAGCTTGAACTGGAAAACGGCTTGGCGATCGACAACGCCGCGGTCCAGGAAAAGCTGGCGGAATTCTACGTTCGCTCGCAAGGTCTGAAATACACCAAGTATCGCGGCATGACGGCACTGTCCCGCGGCGGCACGCCGGGGCCGGAATCGTCAATCATCAAGGTGGTCGCCGCGAACAAGTTGCAGGACATCCTGTCCTATGGTCTCGACCTGATCGGCATGGCGGGTCCCACGATGGGCGCTGACATGCCGGTGGCCGGAATCTTCGAGGAAGCGCTCCTGTACTCGCCGGCACTGCGCATCGCGGGCGGCACGGACGAGATCATGCGCAACATCATCGCGGAACGTGTGCTTGGCCTGCCGCAGGATGTTCGCGTCGACAAGGACGTACCATTCCGCGAGATACCGACGGGAAGTCGCGGATGAGCGAACACGCGCTGCAAAGCTTCTTCTGGCCGCAGTCGATTGCCGTGCTGGGTGCCTCGCCCGACACGCACCGCATTCGTGGACGTCTGCTGCATCAGTTGCGTGAGAACGGCTACCCAGGACGTATCCTGCCGATCAATCCGAGTTATCAGGACATCGGCGGCCTCCGTTGCTATGCCTCGATCGGTGCGGTGGGCGAGCCGGTGGATCTTGCGCTGGTGGCGATACCTGCGGCCGGCGTCGCACCTGCACTGGAGGAATGCGCGCGCGCCGGCGTGAGGAACGCACTGATCATCAGCTCCGGCTTTGCCGAGGAGGGGGGGGCCGCGGGCGACATGCAGGCGGCCTTGGTCGAGGTGACGAAGCGCACCAGCATTCGTGCATGCGGCCCGAATTGCGAGGGCTACTTCAATGCTCTCGGCAAGGTCGCCACAACGTTCAGCCCGACCGTCGAAGCGCAGGAGGATGACAGCCGCGTCCTCGTCTCCGATCGCCGGGTCGGTGTGGTCGCGCAGTCGGGCGGCATCGGCTTCGCTCTGTTCAATCGCGGCAAGGCGGCAGGGATCGGCTTTTCCTACGTGATCTCGACCGGCAATGAGGCCGATCTGAACATGGCTGACTTCCTCGACTACATGGTCGAGGACCCGAACACGCATGCCGTCATGCTGTTCTGCGAAACTGTGCGCAATGGCCCGGCCTTCATCGCCGCGCTTGCGAAGGCGCGGCGGCTCGGCAAGCCGATCATCGCGATCAAGATCGGCCGCTCCGATGCAGGCTCGCGCGCGTCGGCATCGCACACGGCGTCGCTGTCCGGATCGTACACTGCATATCACGCGATCTTCGAGCGCTACGGCGTTATCGAGGCGGAGGATCCAGATGAAGCGGTGGCGATCGCCGGCGTGCTGGTGACCTGCCCACTGCCGAAGGGACGCCGCACCGGCATCATCACGCCATCAGGCGGCGGCGGTGCGTGGATGGCGGATACGTTGTCGCTGCATGGGCTGGTCGTGCCGCCGCTGTCGACCGCGACACAGGCTGCACTGCGCTCGGTCATGCCGTCCTACGGCGCCTCGGGCAATCCGGTCGACGTCACGGCGCAAGGCTCAGCGACCGGAGCGGCGGTGATGACGGCGATGGAAACATTGGCCGGTTCGGACGAGATCGACATGCTGGTGTTGATCACGTCGCTCACCAGCGAGACGCGGGTGTCGTTGGACGCCGATCGCGTGCGCGCGACCGCCGCGCGTTGCGGCAAGCCGATGACGGTGTGGACCTATACGCTGCCATCCGAGTTCGGCCGACGCAGTGCAGCGGGCTGTGGGCTGTTCGTGCACAGTGACCTGCGCAATGTTGGGGTCGCCATGAGCAAACTAGCGGGCTACGCAGACGCGCTGGCACGCCCGCGGCCTGTCTCGGCTGAAGGTGTCACTGCCGCATCTCTTCCGAATGGATTGCCGTCCATTCTGACGGAGCATCGCGCAAAGGCGCTGCTGGCACCTTATGGTTTGCCGGAGACGCGCGAACGGCTGGCAACCTCGGCGGCAGACGCAGCGGAAGCAGCAAGCGCCTTGCAATATCCCGTGGCGCTGAAGATCGCTTCACCCGACCTACCTCACAAGACGGAGGCTGGCGGCGTGGTCCTCGGACTGCAGGACCAGCAATCCGTGGCTGCGGCCTACGACCAGATCATCGGATCGGCGCGGCGCTATAAGCCTGATGCGCGCATCGAAGGCGTGCTTGTGCAGAAGATGGCGCCACGAGGACATGAACTGGTCATCGGCATGGTGAACGACCCTACGTTTGGACCGATCATGATGGTGGGGCTGGGCGGTACCATGGTGGAACTGATGGGAGACGTCGTGCATCGACCGGCCCCGGTCAGTGCCACCGAGGCGGCCGAGATGCTGCGCAGCCTGAAGTCCGCCAAGCTGCTGACGGGCTTCCGGGGTGCGGCGCCGATGGATATCGCACCGGCGGCAGAGCTGATCGCCAATCTGTCACGGGCCGCGCTCGCATATCGCGACCGGGTAGCCGAGATGGAGCTCAACCCAGTGATCCTCCACCAGGACGGATCGGGCCTGACGATCGCCGACGCGCTGATCATGCTGAAGGAATGACAACGACAATGTTCGAGCTCTCCGAAGAACACCGTATGCTGCAGGACCTGGTCGCGAAGTTCATCGATCGCGATGTCATGCCCCTGGAGAAGGCGGTGCTCGCGCGCGAGATGTCCGGTCAGAAGTCCGCTCTGAGCGCCGAAGAAGAAACAACGCTGCTTGGCAAATGCCGGGAGCTCGGTCTGTGGGGCCTCGACGTGCCGGAGGAGTTCGGGGGTGCCAATCTTCCCACCGTGGCACTGATCGGCGTGTATGAGGAACAAGGCCGCACCTGCGTCCCTTTCACCTTTCCGCCCGACAGCCCCAACCTGCACATGCTGATGGCAGCGGCCAGTCCGGAACAGCGCAGCAAATATCTGGAACCTTACGCACGGGGCGAGGCTCAGTCGGCGATCGCCATCTCGGAGCCTGGTGCCGGTGGCGATCCCGCCGGCATGATCACCCGCGCCCGCAAGGACGGCAGCGACTGGGTCATCAATGGCAGAAAGATCTGGGTCAGCCGCGTGCCGCAGGCGGACTTCGTTATCGTCATGGCGCGCACCGGCGAGGGCAAGCGGCACGAAGGTGTCACTGCCTTCATCGTCGAGCGCGGTACCAAGGGCTTCAACATTGAGCGCGAGATCCCGATGCTCGGCGGTCAACGCACCTACGAGCTGACCTTTGACGATTGCCGCATTCCTGAAACCCAGCTTCTCGGCCAGGAGGGCAAAGGTTTCGCGCCGATGCAGTTGCGGCTGACGGTGCGGCGTTTGCAGATCGGTGCCTGGTGCGTCGGCATGACCCGCCGCGCGCTCGACATGATGATGGAGCACGCAAAGCAGCGCGTCACCTTCGGTCAGCGACTGGCGGATCGCCAGGCGATCCAGTGGTGGATCGCGGATGCCGCCATGAAGATCCACGCCTGCCGGCTGATGGTTTATGATGCCGCGACCAAATCCGATGCCGGCAAGGACGTACGGACGGAGGCTTCGATGGTGAAGCTCTACGGCACCGAGATGGCGACTGAGACGATCGACCACGCGATGCAGGCCTTTGGCGCAATGGGTGTCGCGAAGGAGCTGCCGTTGCAGCTCATGGCACAGAAGGTCCGCACCATGCGGGTCTATGAAGGCCCTTCCGAGGTGCATCGCATGGTGATCGCGCGGCGGCTGCTGCAGGATCGGAGATAGGTTCATGGGAATTCTCGACGGCAAGGTCGCCATTGTCACCGGCGCAAGCCGCGGCATCGGTCAGGCAATTTCCGAACTGTTCGCCGAGGAAGGCGCGAAAGTGGTGTGCGCGGCGCGCACCCTGACGGAAGGCGATCACCCGTTTCTGGAAGGTACCCTGAAGCGCACCGTCGAGCTGATCCGTGCCAAAGGCGGCGAAGCGAAAGCGATCGCCGCCAATGTCTCCAGCGAAGACGATTGCATCGCGTTGGTGCAGGCAGCGCGCGACTACGGGCCGGTTGATATCCTGGTGAACAACGCAGCACTTACCTACTACCAACCGATCACCGAGCTTCAGACCAATCGCTGGTTCCGCGCCTTCGCTGTCGATGTGCATGGGCCGTTCATGCTGGCGAAGGAGGTGCTGAAGGACATGATCCCGCGGCGCAGCGGGGCCATCATCAACATCAGCTCGGGTTCCGCGATCGGACCGGGGCGTGGTCCCTATGCTGACAAGACGGTACGTGGCGGCACGATGTACGGCGCGGTGAAAGCGGCGCTGGAGCGCTTCACACAAGGGCTGGCGCAGGAGGTCGCCCAATACGAGGGGATCACCGTTGCCGCGGTGTCGCCGTCGCAGATCGTGCCAACACCGGGCACGGTGTACCACAAGCTGGTCTCCAGCATGGACGATCCGCGAGGCGAGCCACCGACGATGATGGCACGTGCCGTACTGTTGTTGGCGAGCGAGCCGGCGGCGAAGGTGAACGGGCGGGTGACCTACAGCCAGCAGCTCCTCAAGGAGTTCGGCAGGATCGAGACCGCCGCCGGCCGCGGCGTGGACAGCCCAGGTTCCGGATACTCCCAGATCTGAACACTCAGATCGCCGATCGCAGCAGCTCGACCGACTTCCGCACGCCGTCCAGCGGCGGCAGCATTAAATCCTCGTGTTCAATCGACAGCACGTCGTCGTAGCCGACGAGTTGCAGCAATGAGCAGAACTCCCGCCACCACAACAGGTCGTGGCCGTATCCCAACGTGACGTAGCTCCACGACCGCTCCAACAGTCGTTCTGTCGCCTTGGTGTCGATCAGGCTGTTGATCGACGCCATCGCCGGATCGACCCGTGTATCTTTCGCATGCACATGATAGATCGCGGGTGCCAGAACGCGCGTGGCAGCGCGCGGATCAGCACCCATCCAGAACAGGTGGCTGGGATCGAAGTTCGCTCCGACAACAGGCCCCACCGCATCGCGCAGGCGGAACAACGTCTCGACGTTATAGACAACCTGCTGGCCATGCAGTTCCAGACAGAGCTTTTTGACGCCGGCTGCCTTCGCCTCCGCCACCAGCCTCTTCCAGTACGGGATCACCACCGCATCCCATTGCCACGCCAGCACACGCGCCGCCTCCGGTGGCCAGGCTGTGGTGATCCAGTTGGCGTTGGCATCGCCAGGGCCACCAGGACAGCCTGACATCATCACCACGCGCTCCACGCCGAGCATTCCCGCCAGCCTGATCGTCTTGGACGTCACCTCCTGGTGCTGCCGCCCCAGTTCACCAGGATGCAGCGGGTTGCCCGAGCAGTTCAGCGCGCTCAGGGCCAGACCGTGATCGCGCAGCTTCGCCATGAACTCACCGCGGGCTGCCACGCTGTCCAGCATAAGGTCCAGGTTGAGATGCGGCGCGCTTGACCAGTTGCCGCAGGGAAACTCCAGCATCTCGATGCCCAGTTCCGCCACTGTCCGCAACAGATCGCCGAACGCCAGATGTGAAAGACTGTCGGTCACCATGCCGATGCGCATCTTCGGTCTCCCTACTCAGAGCCTCACGACCTGGCCGGTCTGTGCCGACCACGTCGCTGCGTCGGCCAGCAGCAGCGCCTTCAGTCCATCCTCACCATCCGGCTTCGGCGCCTGACGAGACCCGACCGCGGCGATGAACGCGTCTAGCTCGGCTCGATACGCCGCTGCATAGCGCTCCAGGAAGAACGGCAGGACCGGATCGGTCACGAACCCCGCACCGGTCGCCAGCTCCACCGTCGTCGGTGTGAGGTTGCCGGCGCGCACCAGCCCATTCGACCCGTGCACCTCGATGCGCTGGTCGTAACCATAGGTGGCGCGGCGCGAGTTCGAGATCTGGCACAGCCTGCCGCTCGCGGTACGCAGCGTCACGACGGCGGTATCCACATCGCCGGCCGCGGCGATTGCCGGATCGACCAGGCAGGAAGCGGCAGCGTGCAGCCCCACCGGCTCCTCGCCCAGGAGAAACCGCGCCATGTCGAGATCGTGGATCATCATGTCGCGGAACAATCCACCGGAGGTCGCGACGTAGTCGAGTGGTGGCGGCGCAGGATCACGGCTGATGATCGTCAGCAGCTCCACCGCGCCGATCTCGCCTGCATCGATCCGCCGCTTCAGCGCGACAAAGTGCGGATCGAAGCGTCGGTTGAAGCCGACCATCAGCACCACGCCGGCTCGCTGCACCGCCGCCAGACAAGCGCGCACTCGATCCACCGAGAGATCGATCGGCTTCTCGCAGAAGATCGCCCGTCCTGCGGCGGCGGCGCGTTCGATGTAGTCGGCGTGGGTGGGCGTGGGCGAGCCGATCAGCACAGCGTCGGCTGCGAATGCCTCGTCAAGCGTCAGCGCGCGCGCGCCGCACGCCTCAGCAAGGCGCGTCGCGGCCGCGACATCGATATCCGCCACGCCGGCGAGCCGAGCGCCTTCGTGAGCCGCGATGTTGCGCGCATGAATGCGGCCGATGCGCCCGGCACCGATCACGGCAATGCTCAACATCGCAGCGCCCTCCCCTTCCCGTCCACAACGTGGAACGATAGTAACGGAAAACGCGAATTGGCAGGAGGGAGAAATGGCCACGATCCGACTGACCATGGCGCAGGCACTGGTGCGCTATCTGGCGAAACAACGGACCGAATGCGACGGCCGCTTGGTGCCGCTGTTCGGCGGCGTCTGGGCGATCTTCGGCCACGGCAATGTCGCGGGGATCGGCGAAGCGCTGGCCGCACATCGAGCGGACCTGCCCACATATCGTGCGCACAATGAGCAGGGCATGGCGCTGGCCGCTGTCGGCTACGCCAAGGCCATGCATCGGCGACGGATGATGGCCTGCACCACCTCGATAGGACCGGGCGCCACCAACATGATCACCGCGGCGGCGGTCGCACATGTCGATCGGCTGCCGGTGCTGCTGCTGCCGGGCGACGTGTTCGCCTCACGCCGACCCGACCCGGTGCTGCAACAGGTGGAGAGTTTCGGCGACGGCACGGTATCGGCGAACGATTGCTTCCGCCCGGTTTCCCGCTATTTCGACCGCATCACGCGGCCGGAGCAGATCATCGGCGCACTGCCGCGTGCATTGTCAGTGCTGACCGATCCGGCGGAATGCGGGCCCGTGACGCTGGCATTGTGCCAGGACGTGCAGGCTGAAGCTTTCGATTATCCCGAGCAGTTCTTTGCGCCACGCCATTGGCGCGTTCGCCGCGTGCGGCCCGACGCCGACGAACTGAAGGCGGCGGTGGATTTGCTGCAACATGCCAAGGCGCCACTGATCATCGCCGGCGGCGGCGTGCATTATTCGGAGGCGACCGAGGCGCTCGATCGCTTCGCGACCGCGCACGGCATTCCAGTCGCGGAGACACAGGCAGGCAAGAGTGCCCTGCCGCACGATCATCCATGCAATCTCGGCGCGATCGGGGTCACCGGCACGTCCGCGGCGAACGAGGCCGCGGAAGCCGCCGACGTCATCCTTGCGATAGGCACCAGACTACAGGACTTCACCACAGGATCATGGGCGTTGTTCCAAAATCCCGCGCGTAGGCTCATCGGCCTCAACGTGCAGGTGTTCGACGCGTCGAAGCATCACATGAACCCGCTGATCGCCGACGCGCGCACTGCGCTGGTGGAGCTTGACACGGCGCTCGCCGGTCACCGGGCGCCCGATGCCTGGCTGCGCCGCCTGACGGGTGCGGTCGACACCTGGCGCGAACACGCTGCAGCCGTCACTGCGCCATCCAATACCGGACTTCCATCGGATGCACAGGTGATCGGCACGGTCGAGCGTACCGCACCGGACGACGCCATCGTGGTCTGCGCAGCCGGCGGATTGCCAGGTGAACTGCACAAGCTGTGGCAGGCGCGGCAGGTTGGCACCTATCATCTGGAATACGGCTACTCCTGCATGGGCTACGAGATTGCCGGCGGCCTCGGTGTCAAGCTGGCTCGGCCCGAGCGTGAGGTGATCGTGCTGGTCGGCGACGGCAGCTACCTGATGCTGAACTCCGAGATCGCGACATCGGTGATGCTCGGTGTGAAACTGACCGTCGTGGTTTTGGACAATGGCGGCTTCGGCTGCATCGATCGTCTGCAGCGCGCCACTGGCGGCGTGGCCTTCAACAACCTGCTCGCCGATTGTGGCGCGCAGCAGGCGGTGGACTTCCGCGCTCATGCGGCGAGCCTTGGCGCGCTCGCGGAACAGGTCGACGGCATCGCCGATTTTGAAGCCGCCCTGCAACGCGCCTTGGCTGCGCCGCAGACCAGCGTGGTGGTGCTGCGCACTGATCCGCGCGTAGCCACCGCAGCGGGCGGGCATTGGTGGGACGTAGGCGTGCCGGAAGTATCAACGCGTCCCGAGGTGAACGTGGCGCGCGCCGCCTACGAGACCAGTCGCGCCGCGCAGCGACTGGGGGACTGAGCCAGGGCACCAGCGAGGCTGTCGCGAAACGCCAGCTCGGAATAGTGTGCCGCCGCGTACTCCACCTGCGCCGTCGACTGCTCGGCCCACGCAATGCCGTCGGTCAGCAACCGGCAGACTGCATCAGCAAACGACTGCGGCTCGTCGTGGACAGCGGCCACTGACTCCAGGCCCGGCACACCCTGCGCGCCGATCCACGTGGTCACCAGCGGCAGCCCCTCTCGCAAAGCCTCCACCACCTTCAGCTTCACGCCCGCACCGTAGCGCAGCGGCACAGCCGCGACACGCGCAGTCCGGTAAAGCTCGCGCAGTTCGGCACCACTGACATTGGCACGCACGCTGATTGCATCACCGGCCAGCGCCAGGACGTCTGGTGGCGGGTTCGATCCCACGATGACGAAACGCGCAGCCGGCACACGAGCCTTGATCAGCGGAAGCACCTGATCAATGAACCAGAATACGCCATGTTTGTTGGGTAGATGCGCAAAGCCGCCGACAAACAAAATGACCGGCTCGGCGGCGGGTGGCCGCGGCGAGGCGAAATCGGCAAAGCTGTATGGCAGCAATGTGCGCACGGCGACCCCCTTCTCGGCCACCGCCACGATCGCGCATTCCTCGTCGGAGGGATACAGCACCACATCCACCTCGCGCCAGATGGATCGCTCCAGCAACTCCATGCCGGCCGCCTGCCGTGCGATGCAATGGTCGCCCAGTTGCTTCGCCTCCTGACGCATTCGACTGAAGTGCTGGTCAATACCGTAGTACAGCAGGCCGATCCCGCTGCGTCGCCTCAGTTCAGGAAGGACTGCAGCCGCCACTTGCGGACGGCACAGCAATGCGAAGTCGAGGTCATCACCATTGTCGGAAAGCCACTGGCGAAAGGTGTCGGCATCGCCGCCATAGGCAACCTCTACACCCATGTCCTGCAGCGCATCCGTGTAGCCAGGGGAAAAGTGGAGGTTCTGTGGCCAGAACTTGACCACCATGCCTATCTGCAGCAGACCGCGGATGATACACAGTACCGAGCACGAGCCGGCATCGCGATCGGGCTCCGGCACATAGTGGTCGATCACCAGAATGACGTCACGCTTTCTCGCGCGATCGCGCGCACGCATGACATGCTCACCGCTCGGCAGGTGCTGGTTCGATAGAACGGAGAGCCAGCGCGCGTGAAAAGTCTGCTGATTGCGGACCTGGCAGGATTTCAGGCCACCGCTCAGGGTTCGCCCGTGACTGACTCCCTCGACATGTACGACCTGTGAACGCGGCTGATACATCACCTTGTAGCCGCACTCGCGCAGTCGGAAGGCAAAATCACTGTCCTCATAATAAGCCGGCGCGTAGCGTTCGTCGAAGCCGCCCATTTCAATGAACAGTCTGCGCCGCACAAGCAGTGAAGCGGCGGAACAGTAATCCACCTCGCGCAGGTAGTTATAGACTGGCTTATCAGGACTATCGAGCCTTCCATAGTTCCAGCCAGAGCCGTCATCCCAAACGATGCACCCTGCCTCCTGCAGCCTGCCATCTGGATACAGAAGCTTGGAGCCGACCGCGCCGATGTCGTCCCGTGATTCGAACGGCACCAGAAGCTGATCGAGCCAGTCCGGCATCACCTGCGTGTCGTTGTTGAGCAGCAGCAGGAACCTGCCATTGGCGACACGCGCGGCAGTGTTGCAGGAGCGTAGATAGCCGAGGTTGGTCGGGTTGACGATGAGGCGAATGCCTTGCACTGCCGCGAGGCAGGCGGTCGAATCGTCGGGTGTAGCATCGTCCACCACGATGACCTCTATCGCTGCCTTTGGTGGATGGGCCGCGATCGATGCGAGGCAGCACAGCGTGTACTCGACCTTGCCGTAGCTGGTAATGATGACGGAAACGGTCGGATCGGTACTCTGAGGTATTCGAATCTGTTTCGGATCGCGCCCACGGATCAGCACTGGCTGGAGGTCCAGCGTGATCGGTGGCAGCCGACGAAGCTGTCTGGCACGACGCCAAAGGATGAAGCGCTTCGGCAATTGCAGTGTGAGGGTCCACCATACCAGCAGGGCAGACCGACGCGCCTGTCTGGCGAGCCAAGGAGAAATAGCCGTTTGCGTGCTCATGCACGCAGACGTAGGCGGAAGGAGTTAACAATCCCTTGAAGCGACGAACTCCGCCGCGAGGGGGTCGTTGCTAACGCACGTTTAGCTCCGGAAAATCCTCCTCGCGATATTCGTTGGCACCACGCTGCCCTTGCTTTGCCCGCACCTCCTCCTGTTGGCGCAATACCACGCGCCTGATCTTGCCGGCGGTGTTTTTTGGCAGCTCGGTAAACTCCAGCCGGCGCACGCGCTTGAATGGCGCCAGAGTCTTGCGCAGGTGCTGGAAGATGGAGAGGGCGGTCGCGCGGTCAGGGGTGCTGCTCGCGGTCAAAGAGACATAGGCCTTCGGCACCGCGAGCCGGATCGCGTCGGGCGCCGGCACCACCGCGGCCTCCACCACGGCCGGATGTTCAATCAGCGCGCTCTCCAGTTCGAACGGGCTGATGCGGTAGTCGGCGGCTTTGAACACGTCATCGGCGCGGCCGATATAGGTGTGGTAGCCGTCCGTGCTGCGCGCCGCGACGTCGCCGGTGCGATAGGCGATCGTGCCGAGTGGTGCGAACGAGCCATCATCATTTTGGTAGCCACGCATAAGGCCGACGGGAGACGGACTGAGGTCGATGCATACCTCGCCCTCCTCCACGTCCTTGTCATCGGGGTCGAGCAGGCGGATGCGGTAGCCGGGCGCTTCCTGTCCCATCGAGCCGGGTTCTACGCGCTCGCCGGGGAAGCAGCCGATCTGCAGCGTGGTCTCGGTCTGCCCGTAGCCTTCGCGAACGGTAAGGTTCCACACCTTCTGCACGTGCTCAATGATCTCGGGGTTCAGCGGCTCGCCGGCCGAACACACTTCCCGCAGCGAGGTCTTCCAGGACGCCATGTCCTCTTGGACGAACATGCGCCACACGGTCGGCGGCGCGCAGATCGTGGTAACCTTGTTCTCCGCGATGGCGTCCAGCATGCCGCGTGCGTTGAAGCGCGGCTGGTTGGCGATGAACACCGTGGCCCCGGCGTTCCACGGCGCAAAGAAGCAACTATATGCGTGCTTCGCCCAGCCGGGCGAGGAGATGTTCAGGTGCATGTCGCCTGGCTGCAGGCCGATCCAATACATCGTAATGAGATGCCCGACCGGATAGCTCTGGTGGCTATGTTCCACCAGCTTCGGCCGCGAGGTGGTCCCGGAGGTGAAATACAGCAGCATCGGATCGGTGGCGCGTGTCACGCCCTCAGGCGTGAAGCGGGCATCGCCGCGCCGCAGGTCAGCATAGCTGTGCCAGCCGGCGGGAGCGTCGCCGAGTGCGATGCGTGTCACCGTTGGATCGAGGTCAGCGAACTTCGGCGCATCCGCCGCGTTGGCAATCAGATGGCGGACGCGGCCGCGCTCGAAGCGGTCCTTGAGGTCGTTCTGCGTCAACAGCGTGGAGGCGGGGATCACCACCGCGCCAAGCTTCATCGCCGCCAGCATCACTTCCCATAGCGGCACGACATTGCCGAGCATCAGCAGGATGCGCTCGCCACGCCTGATGCCGAGGGCGCGCAGACCGTTGGCAACGCGGTTGGAGTGCTCGGACAGTCCAGCGAAGGTAGCGGTGGCGGCGTCCTCACCAACGATCTTGAGTGCCACCCGGTTGGCACTATCGCCGCGCGCCAGCTCAGCATCGAACCAGTCGAGCGCATAGTTGAAATTGTCCAGCTGCGGCCAACGGAATCCCGCATGCGCCACGCGGTAGTCGGTCCGGTTCGCGAACAGGAAGTCACGCGCCGCCTTAAAAGCTTCCGCCCCCATCGTTGCCTCCCTTATTGCCGTTGCTGCGCCGCAAGCCAGCGGAACACCACGGAAAAATCCTTGCTGCCGTCGCCGGCATCGACCACGGCCTGGTAGAACGACATGGCGTGCGCGGCGAGTGGCGTCGGCGATCCGACGGCATCCGCCGCGGCCTGCGACAGCTTCACGTCTTTCAGCATCAGCGCCGCCATGAAGCCTGCCGCATAGTCGCGATTTGACGGCGCGGCAGGCACCGGACCGGGCGCCGGACAGTAGGTCGAAAGCGCCCAGGACTGACCTGACGACGTCGAGGCGATCTGAAACAGCCTGTCCCAGTCGAGACCGAGCTTGCGCGCGAGCAGAAAGCCTTCGGACACACCTACCATGTTGATGGCGAGCATCATGTTGTTGCAGATCTTGGCCGCCTGCCCCGCGCCCGGTCCGCCGGCGTGCACGATGTTCTTCCCCATCGCCTGAAGCACTGGCAGCCCGCGCGCGAAGGCCTCTTCGCTGCCGCCTACCATGAAGGTAAGCGTTGCCGCAGTGGCACCACCGACGCCGCCCGATACCGGCGCATCGAGCATCTCGAAGCCCGCGACGCGCGCCGCCTCGGTCACCGTGCGCGCGCTTTCCACATCGATGGTGGAGCAGTCGATCAACAGCGGCGTGGCACCCTTCACCGTTTCGATCAGGCCGCCCTGGTGCAACCACACCTCGCGCACGTGCTCGCCGGCGGGCAGCATGGTGATCACCAAGTCAGCGCCGCGCACTGCGTCCGCCGCACTGCGCGCCTGCTGCACACCGGCCGACGCAAGCGCCTGCACGGCGCCCGCGTTGACATCGTAGCCCGTGACGCGATGGCCGGCCTTCACCAGGTTGGCTGCCATCGGCGCGCCCATGTTGCCTAGGCCGATGAAGCCGATCGTTGCCATCTCACAGCACCTCGAAGATTTCGTACACCGGACCTTCTGGCGGACGACGGCCGGTGCCGATCGCGAACATCCGGTTCAACCAGCCGTACTTCGCGGCACCGGTCTCAAACGTGATCGCCGTGCGGAAGTAGTAGTCCGTCGGATCGACGTTCTCACCGCGATTGAGACGCTCCATCACCGCGGCCGGTCCATGCCGCAGGCCACGATAGGTCATGCCGATCAACGCCTCGTCGTCTGTCTCCAGCACCAGGCGCACATCGAGAGTGGGCGCGCCATCGGACCGCACGACGATCCAGTCGGCTCCCCCAGGCAGCACCGAGCCCCTCAGCCGTTCGCCCTGAAACGATCCGCCCGATACCAGACCAATGCGGCGGTTGCCGTTCGGAGTGGCACCAACCGACTGCATGCCGCCCACCGACAAAGTGAGAGTCATCAGATGCGCGGTGCGGATCTCGGCCATTCGTTCCTCCCTGAGCGACGTTCCCGGATCGAACCGCATCCGCCGGTTGGCCGCAAGCACCGGTCGGCGTAGCATCGTTTCCGGCCCAGAATTGAGGAGAAACTACAATGCCAGAGGACTATCCGCTGCCGTCCAGCGATCCCGCGAGTCTCGGTTTCGCCGCCAAGCCGCTCGACCATCTCGACCATCTGATCAAGCAGCATATCGAGGAAGGCCGCTATCCTGGCGCGCAGATCGCGCTGGCTCGGCATGGCCAGCTTGCGCTGTTCCGTACCTATGGCAACGCGAAGACCGAACCCTCCAAGGTACCAGCAACCAACGACAATCTCTTTCTGTTGTTCAGCCAGACCAAGGTGCTGACCAGTTCCGCGGTGTGGACATTGGTGGAAGAGGGAAAGCTGTCCTTCATGGACAAGATCGCAGATCACCTTCCCGAATTCGCCGCGCGCGGCAAGGTCGACATCACGCTACAGCAGGCGATGACGCATCAGGGCGGCTTTCCGTCGAACAACGTGACCAAGGCGACGTGGGCGGATCACGCGCGAATGCGCGCCGAGGTGTGCGACTTCGCGCTGGACTGGACGCCCGGCTCGAAGCTGCAATACCACGGCCAGGCGGCGCATCTGGTGCAGGCGATGGTGATCGAGGCGGTCACGGGCCACGACTACCGCGACGTGATCCGCGACAAGGTCATCGCGCCGCTCGGACTGGCCGGCGACATCTTCGTCGGCGTGCCGACGCAGTCGCAGTCACGCTGCGCCGACACCTATGCTCCCGAGCCGCGCGACAACTCTGCCGAATTCCGTGCCGCTGGTCTGCCGAGCGGTGGAGGCTTCGCAACGGCACGCGGCATGGCGGCGTTCTACCAGATGCTGCTTGGCAAGGGACGGCTCGGCAACGTGCGGCTATTCTCGCCGCGGCTGATCGCGTACGTGTCGCGCAACCATACGGGCGAGCGCGGCGACGAGCAGATGAACGGCATTCCGATGCACCGCGGTCTCGGCCCGCACGTGCGTGGTGAGAGCGATCGGATTCGTGGTCTTGGCACGATCGGCGCACCGACCACGTTCGGCCACGGCGGGGCCGGCACGTCCTACTCGTGGGCTGATCCGGAGAGCGGCGTCTCCTTCACCTATCTCACCAACTACATGGTGCCGGACCCGTGGCATTCCGCACGGCTGGACCGTGTCGCGAACCTGGTGCATGCGGCAATCGACTGACGCGAATGGCCGTTCGAGCGGGCCAGGGGACGGCAACACCCCTGCCCGCTACGACCTCCCCTCACGCACCGGCGGTTGGCCCAGGCGCCAGCGAAGGTCTCGAAGAAATCCTCACCTTCGTGTGCTTTGTGTTCCTTGCGGTCAGTGCCAAATGTTGTTCAGCCATGCCCTATGCGTCCAACGATGAACTGCCGCTCGCCGTGGGCAACCACTTGCCCCCACATGCGCAGGACATTTTTCGCGAAGCGTTCAACCACGCCTGGGACGAGTACGGAGGCGACGAGGAGCGGGCATTTCGTGTCGCGTGGGCGGCGGTGGAGCGGCAATACCGGAAGCATGGCAAGGACTGGGTGCCAATGAACCGGCACTGACTGTTGGGTTTCCTCGTTTATCCGGCAGCCAGGATCTCCGCCGCAGCGTCCGCAAATACCTGACAACCGAGCACGATGTCCTCGTCCTTGGTATCCTCGGCATAATGATGGCTGATTCCAGCGATCGACGGGACGAACAGCATCGCTGACTTCATGCATTCTGCCAGCACCTGCGCATCATGTCCGGCACCACTCGGCATGCGCACATGCAGCCCCGGTGCGTGTCGCTCCGCCGCGCGCTCCAGCGCATCCTGGAAACCGGCGTCCATCACCTTCGGCACCGAACTCCCGCGTTCAGCAATGGTCAACCTACACGCGCCGCGCGCTGCGTCTGCCACCAACGCCTCCAGTTCCGCATCCAGTCTTGCCAACATTGTCGGCTCTGTATCGCGGAACTGGAACAGCATTTCGGCATGACCCGGTACAATGCTCGGCGCGCCCGGATCGAGCAGGATGCGTCCCGTTGTCCATACCGTGCGTGGATTCGCCACCTCGGGAAATCGCTGATAGATCGCCGCAGCGAGTTTAACCAACGCGACGCCGGCATCCTTGCGGACCGCCATACGCGTCGTGCCGGCATGGTTTTGCACGCCGTCGAACAGAATGCGGAAACGGTGGCTGCCAACAATGGCGGTGACGATGCCGATGCGCTTGCCGGTGTCCTCGAGTTCCGCGCCCTGCTCGATATGCGCCTCGAGGTAGCCGCGATAGCGCGCCGGCTCGACCGCGGCGCGTGGTCGACCCGCGAAACCGGCCTGCGCCACCGCGTCGCGCAACGTCGTGCCCTCGCGATCATGGCATCCATCGATCTCTGCCTCCGACAGCAACCCGCAGAACGAACGGCTGCCGATGAATGAGCCGAAATGCCCTTCCTCGTCCGCCCATGCCGCGACATCGATGCCGCCCCCTAGTGTGCGCGCGACCTCGAGCCCGTAGATCACGCCGAGTGCGCCGTCCAACCACCCGGCATGCGGTTGAGTCTCGACATGGCTGCCGAGCAGCAGCTTCGCGCCGCCACTAGGCGAACGGCCGATGACATTGCCGATACCGTCAATTTCAGGTTCCAGCCCCGCCTCTGCCATGCGCGCAACCAGCCAATGGCGCGACTGCACGTCTTCGGGCGAATAGGTCGGCCGATGCACGCCGGTTTTGTATTCACCGATCTTGCGCAGCGCGTAGAGATCGCCCAACAGCCGGTCACCATCGATGCGTGTCGTCATGGCGCGATTGTCATTCCCTGCGGTCGGATCAGCCCATCCGGTGTCGGCGTGAAGCCGGAAACCTTGTCCGACAGCGCCCACAGCCATTTCGCGTGATACAGTATGATATGCGGGCGGTCGGTGAGATAGATGTCGACCAGTTGCCTGTACAAGGCCTGCCGCTGCGCCACGTCGGTCACGCCTCGCGCGCGTGACAAAAGGTCGTCGAATTTTGGATTGCAGTATTTGCCCCAGTTGAGAAACCCGTCGCAGGCAAGCCAGATCGCCACATTACCATCCGGGTCCGGACGGCCGCTCCAAATCACAATCACGGCCTGGTAATAGCCGGCGCGTCCGGCTGCTACCAACGCGTTCGCCTCCGCGGCTTGCAGTTTGACGTCAAACCCCGCCTCGGCCGCCATCGACTGCACCACCTGACCGACCTGCTGCTCCACCGGACTGTTGCCGACCAGCAGTCGGAAACTTGGGTGTTCCTGTCCTGCCTCTTTCAACAGCGCCCGGGCTTTGGCCAGATCGCGCGGCGGTACCGGATGGTCCGGGTCCCAGTAGCGACTCTCTGGCGCTTCGAACTGGTTCGATGGTATGAACTGGTCGTCAAACACCACATGATTCAGGGCGCTGCGATCGATAGAAGCCTCCAATGCGGCACGTACACGCTGGTCCTTCAGCGGGCTATCCGGTGCAGCCAGATTGATGCCCATGGAGTAATAGGCCAGAGCCGGCTCGCTGGTCAGCTTCAGCCTCGGGTTCTTCCTGACAGTCGCGACGTCGGTCGGCCCCAATCTCTCCACCATGTCGAGCTGACCCGCCTGGAGGTTCACCAGGCGAACTGTGGTGTCCGGCTGCGGCTGATAGACGATGCGATCCAGTTTGATTGCATCGGCATTCCAGTACCCGGCGAAGCGGTCCACCACGATGCGGTCCTGAGCTACGCGCTCTGTCAGCTTGAATGGACCCGCGCAGGGCAGATCTCCCGTCACGTCGCGACCGAGCGCCTTGGGCGAAATCATCATTCCTGCACGGTCCGCCAGCACGGCGACCAGCGGCGCGTATGGCTGCGACAGGTGCAGCCGCACTGTGTGCGGATCGACAACCTCGACGGATGAAACGGGCTTCAGTTCGCCCTTGCGCAGACTCTCGGGCGCACTTCGGTAGCGTTCAAGGTTGGCCTTGACGGCATCGCCATCCATCGTCTGGCCGTCGTGGAATTCGACCCCATCGCGCAGCGTTACGGTCAAGGCGAGGTTGTCGGCGGACCACGCCCAGGACGTGGCAAGCTGCGGAACGAAGTTGTTCTGCGCATCGGTGTCGATCAGCTTGTCACACACAGCGGCGAACACGACGCGGCCGACGAAAGTGCCGCCCCGGGCAGGGTCAAGCGCGTCGGGGTCCTCATTTAGGCCGATGCGCAGCGTAGCCCCCACGGCCGATCCGGCCAGCAACAAAGCCGCCACGCAAGTCGCACCGATACGCCGTAAGGTCATGTCCGCTCCCCGAGCCTCAACGTATATCTACCGGCTACCATGCCGCTTTCCTCACCTGCGAACTTTGGAGAAGAACAAAATGGCATCCGAAACCGCAGCATGTCAGGCCAGGCAGGAGCAGCCTACGCCCCGGCGCCCGACTGTCATCGAAGCTTCACTGAACTGCAATATGGGAGTCGCCACCTTTCCCTAGCTTCGTCGCAAGTTGCGCAGAGGGAAGATTATGAAGATCGCAATCACAGCCCTAACGATTGGCCTGACCAGTCTTGGTGTCGCACAAGCCGATACTCAGATCACCGGTGCAGGCTCCACCTTCGCCGCGCCGATTTACGCCAAGTGGGGCGAGGCGTCCGCCCCCACCACCGGCGTCAAGCTGAACTATCAGGCGATCGGCTCGGGCGCTGGGATCAACCAGATCAACAACCGCACCGTGGACTTCGGTGCCTCCGACATGCCGGTGGCCGCCGATCAGCTCAAGGAGCACAAGCTGATGCAGTTCCCCACCGTGATTGGTGGCGTGGACATCATCGTGAACCTGCCCGACGTGAAGGCGAACGAGCTGAAGTTGACCGGCGAGCTGATCGCCGACATCTATCTCGGCAAGATCACCAAGTGGAACGACCCGAAGATCGCCCAGCTGAACCCGGGCCTGAAGCTGCCCAGTGCGGCAATCGCGCCAGTGTATCGCGCTGACGGCTCAGGGACGACCTTCGTCTTCACTGATTACCTCTCCATGCAGAGCCCCGACTGGAAGTCCAAGGTCGGTTCATCGACCAGCGTGAAGTGGTTGGCTGGCACCGGCGCCAAGGGCAGTGACGGCGTTTCGGGCACGGTACACAACGTCAAGGGTGGTATCGGCTACGTCGAGAGCGCCTACGCCGAAATGAACCATCTCACCACGACGCAATTGCGGAACAAAGCTGGCCAGTTCGTCACCCCGAACATGGACAGCTACAAAGCAGCCGCCGCCAGCGCCGATTGGTCGAAGGTGCAGAATTTTGCCATCGACCTTAACGACCAGTCAGGCGACAAGAGCTGGCCCATCGAATTTGCCACCTTCGTGTTGTTGCCCACGGATCCCAAGGACCCGAACCAGAGCGCCGCGACGAAGAAGTTCTTCGACTGGGGTTTCGCCCATGGCGATGATATCGCGGTGCAGCTTCTGTACATCCCTCTGCCGGCAAGCGTGAAAGACGCCGTCCGCGCAGCATGGAAGGCGGAAGTGCCGGGCACCATGTGAGCTGCACATGCAGCAAGCCGTCGCCACCTTGGCCGGACCGTCATCAAAGCGGCGAAGTTACCAGATCGGGGACGCGATCTTTGCATTCCTCGCCCGGTTCGCTGGCGCCTTCGTGCTGGTTTTGCTTGGCAGCCTGATACTTTCGCTGCTGATCGGCGGACTTCCAGCGTTCCGCCGGTTCGGCTTTGGCTTCATTGGCTCTACCGACTGGGACCCGGTACAGCAGGTGTTCGGCGCCGCCGTTTCGATATACGGGACGCTCGTCACCTCGGCTCTGTCGATGATCCTCGCGGTGCCGCTGGCGTTCGGCATCGCCTTCTATCTGACCGAACTGGCACCGACGTGGTTGCGCCGCCCGGTCGGCACTGCCGTCGAACTGCTCGCCGCCGTGCCCTCGATCATCTACGGCATGTGGGGGTTCTTCGTCATCGTCCCACTGATGTCGCAGTACATCCAACCCTTCGTCATCGACTCGCTTGACGGTATCCCGGTGCTTGAGGACCTGTTCGCCGGTCCGCCGTTCGGCACCGGCATATTCACCGCCGCACTGATCCTCGCCGTGATGGTCATCCCATTCATCGCCGCCACCATGCGCGACGTATTCGAAACGGTACCGGCGGTCTACAAGGAATCAGCCTACGGGGTGGGCTGCACCACCTGGGAGGTCATGCGCTCGATCGTGCTGCCTTACACAAGGGCCTCCGTGGTCGGCGGCATCATGCTTGGCCTCGGCCGTGCATTGGGCGAGACCATGGCTGTAACCTTTGTAATCGGTAACACCGACCGCATCACGACCAGCCTGTTCGGTCCCGGCAATACCATTGCCTCGATCGTGGCGCTGGAGTTCCCGGAGAGCCCTGCCGGCAGCCTTAAGTTGTCAGCACTATTGGCCCTTGGCTTCATCCTGTTCGTCATCTCATTCATCGTTCTTGCGATCTCGCGGCTGTTGCTGCGCCCGCGGCTGAAGGCTTAGCGATGAGCTCGACAATCGCCGGCGCTGTACCCGGTCCGGCAAGGAACCAGAAGATTGCCCGCACGCTCGGACGTCGCCGGCATCGCGTGAACTGGATTATCAAGGTTCTCTGCATCGCGGCAACGGTGATCGGGCTGCTGGTCCTCGCATCGATCCTTGCGACGCTGATCTGGCGCGGCGCCTCCGGTCTGTCGATCGCCGTCTTCACCAACACCACCAGGCCGCCAGGCTCCAACGGCGGCTTGCTCAACGCGATCGTGGGAACGCTGATCCAGACTGGCATCGGCACGCTGATCGGCATGCCGATCGGCCTGATGGTCGGCACCTATCTCGCTGAATACGGCCGCCACTCGCCGATGGCGAACGCGGTGCGCTTCGTCTCTGACGTGCTGCTGTCCGCGCCATCGATCCTCATCGGGCTCTTCATTTACCAGCTCGCCGTCCAGCCGTTCGGTGGCTTTTCCGGCATCGCCGGCTGTCTCGCTCTTGCGGTGATCGTGATCCCAATCGTCGTGCGCACCACCGAGGACATGCTGCAGCTTATACCGCCGAGCCTGCGCGAGGCGGCCGTGGCACTCGGGGCGCCAAAATGGAAGATGATCGTCCTTATCTGCTACCGCGCGGCAAAGGACGGCATCGTCACCGGCGTGCTGCTGGCCGTTGCACGCATCGCGGGTGAGACCGCCCCCCTGCTGTTCACCAGCCTCGGCAATCTCAACTGGTCGATCAGCCTCTCACAGCCGATGGCCAGCCTGCCGGTTACGATTTACCAGTACGCAGGATCAGCGTTTGAGGACTGGGTGCAGCTCGCCTGGGTCGGCGCATTGCTGATCACCGTGGGTGTTCTGGCTACCAATATTCTTGCGCGATTTGCATTACGCGGCAGGAGATGACAGTGAATACCACCATGGGTGAATCACAAGGTAGACAGGCAAGTTTCGGCGGCGTTAATGCCCGCGCCGTTTCGTCAAATATGAATGAAGCGCGCATTGCCATCAGCAACCTCGATTTTTTCTACGGCAGCAACCGCGCGCTGAAGAATATCCGGCTGGATTTCCCCGAGCGGCAGGTCACCGGGCTGATCGGGCCGTCTGGCTGCGGCAAGTCCACGCTGCTTAGAGTGCTGAACCGGATGTACGATCTCTATCCCGGCCAGCGTGCCACGGGCGAGGTCATGATGGACGGCGAGAACATCATCGACCCTTCGGTCGACCTGAATTCTCTGCGCGCCCGCGTTGGCATGGTGTTCCAGAAACCGACACCCTTCCCGATGACCATCTATGATAACATCGCGTTCGGGGTGAAGCTGCACGAGAAGCTGTCCAAGGCGGAGATGGATGAGCGCGTGGAATGGTCACTGACCCGCGGCGCCCTTTGGGAAGAAGTGAAAGACCGGCTGCACACTTCGGCCATGGGTCTCTCGGGCGGCCAGCAGCAACGACTGTGCATCGCCCGCACTATCGCCGTGCGGCCCGAGGTGATCCTGCTTGACGAGCCGACCAGCGCGCTGGATCCGATCAGCACGCTGAAGATCGAGGAACTGGTCGACGAGCTGAAGCACGACTTCACCATCGCGATCGTGACGCACAACATGCAGCAGGCGGCACGCTGTGCCGATCAGGTGGCGTTCTTCTACCTGGGCGAGATGGTTGAGGTGGCGCCTGCAGGACAGATGTTCACCGCGCCAAGGGAACGCCGCACCCAGGAATACATCACCGGCCGATTCGGTTGATTGGAGGAAACCATGCCCGAGGCGCCGGAACATCTTGTCAAGAGCTACGATCAGGAACTGAAGCGGCTACGAAACATGTTGACGCAGATGGGTGGCATCGTGGAGACACAGGTCGCGCTGGCCGCCGATGCCATCATGCAGCGCGACGCCGCATCGGCTACCCGCGCGGTCGAAGAGGACCCGAAGGTCGATGCGCTGGAGCGTGAGGTCGAGAGCTTCGTCATCAGGTTGCTGGCACTTCGCCAGCCGGTCGCCGGCGACCTGCGGCAGATCGTGGCGGCACTGAAGATTACCAGCGACATGGAGCGGATCGGCGATTATGCCGCGAACGTCGCGAAACGGTCGATCGTGCTGGCGCAGTTCTCGCTGCCCTACTCACTGGCCGGCCTCGCACACATGGCCCGGATGGTACAAGGACAGTTAAAGTCGATCATCGACGCACTTGGCGAGAACGATGCCGAAAAGGCCGTCGAGGTGTGGCGCTCTGACCAGGTGGTGGACGACATCTACAACGCGATCTTCCGTGAACTCATCACCTACATGATGGAAGATCCGCGCAATATAACGCCGTGCACGCATCTGCTGTTCATCGCGAAGAATCTCGAACGGATCGGCGATCATGCCACCAACATCGCCGAAAACCTGTACTATGCGGTGACAGGCGAAACGTTGCCGGATTCGCGCCCGAAGGGCGACACATCCGCCTATGCCGTGGTACGGCCCCCAGAGTGAGAAACAACATGCCTGACGGCATTTCCAGTCTGTCGAAGCCACTGGTGCTGGTGGTGGAAGATGAGGCCGCGCTCGCCACCATGCTGCGGTACAATCTCGAAAAGCAGGGCTACCGTGTCGAGGAAGCCGCGGACGGCCAGGAAGCGCTGACCCGCATCGCCGAGACGCAGCCGGACCTCGTGCTGCTCGACTGGATGCTGCCGCAGATGTCGGGCCTGGAGGTATGCCGCCAGATCCGTCGCCGCTCCGCCACGCGTGACCTGCCGGTCATCATGGTCACCGCACGAACTGAGGACCAGGACGCGGTCCGCGGACTGAATACCGGTGCGGACGATTACATTGCCAAGCCTTTCTCGATGGAAGCGCTGCTCGCGCGCATCCGCGCCCTGCTGCGTCGGTCAAATTCACTGCCGGTGAAGGGACAACTCGCGTTCCACGACATCACGATGGACCTTGCCGCGCACCGTGTGCAGCGCAACGGCAGACCGGTCCATCTCGGGCCAACCGAATTTCGCCTGCTGGAGTTTTTCATGCAGAACCCCCGCCGGGTGTTTTCACGCGAGGAGCTGCTGGACGCTGTGTGGGGTCCCGACATCCATGTCGAGCCTCGTACGGTCGATGTACATATCCGGCGTCTGCGCAAGTCTATCAACGCCAACGGCGAGCTTGACATCGTCCGCACCGTCCGCGCCGCGGGATACGCGCTGGACATCGAACCGGTGTAATGTTTGCACCCGCTCGGAACGCCCCAGCACCGCGTCCTGTAGACCCTCACTGCGAGAATCTGTAGAGGGGCTGGCGCATCTCGCGCAGCCCGTCTAAGACCATTGCGGCGCGGCGATTCGCCCGTGCCAACCCGTTCGAGCGAGGAGACGGCATGTCTAAGGCTTTCATCGCCCAGGTGCTCCAGGAATCCGCCGACCTGACCGGCATCGCGGCCAACCGCGCCGCCGGCGATCTGATGGACGCGGTGATCAAGGAGCTGAAGAGAGAGGGCAAGTTTACCCTGCCAAGTTTTGGCACCTTCACTGTTCGCAAGACCAGGGCGCGCAAGGGACTGAACCCCCGCACCGGCGAGTTGATCAAGGTCAAGGCCGGCAAGACGGTGCGTTTCAAGGCATCGCCGTCGCTGAAGAAGTCGGTCTGATCCGCCACGCCACGCCGCTCACCACACGCCCCGGTTTCGGCGTGCTGGTGGTGGCGCTCGGCACTCTGGTGGTGCCATTCGATTTGTCGGTCAACTTCGCCTTCCCGTTCATCACCCGCGCATTCGGGTTGCCAATCCCGGCGATCCAGTGGGTCGTGATCGCCTATACGCTGACCTACGCGGCATTGATGCTGGTGTTTGGCCGAGTTGGCGACATGCTTGGCTATCGGCGGATCTTTCTCACAGGAAGCCTGTGGAGCGCCGTCGCGTTTGTGCTGTGTGCCTTGGCTCCCACCTACAGCGTATTGCTGGTCGCGCGGGTACTTCAGGGTATCGGTGCGGCGCTGATATTGAGTTGCGGGCCTGCACTGGCGACGAGCCTCCATCCGGAATTGGCGCGTACTCGGATTCTCGGTATCTACACCATGGTGATTGGCATCGGTGGCGCACTTGGCCCGCTGATAGCCGGCCTTCTCGTGCCGCTGATCGACTGGCCGGCAGTGTTCTGGTTCCGCGCACCGCTGGCGATGTCAGCCTTCCTGCTGGCTTGGCTGTTGCCGGCCGACACGCGCCCCGCGCATCGCGAAAAGTTCGACGCCGCCGGTGGCGCACTGCTCGTGTTGGCAATCAGCGCAATGCTGCTGGCACTGAACCAGTTGCAGCATATCACATCGGACCGGCTGCGGTTTGCAGTGGCCGCGTTCGCCTGCGTGGTGGCGACCGGTTGGTTCATCGTGCAGGAGCGCCGCACGGAACGACCCCTCATCGATCTTCGGTATTTCAAGGATCTCGATTTCTCGCTGCTGAACGCCGGACATGCGGCGTTGAATCTGGCAGGCTTCTCCGTGCTGCTGCTGGTACCGTTCTATCTAAGCCGCCTCGGTGAATTGACGGCCTTCGCGACAGGTCTGCTGCTTGCCTGCTCTCCTGCCGGCACAGCCTTGGCGGCACCGCTCGCGGCACGGCTTGCGGCACGCATCGCGCCACGGTTGCTCGCGCTGATCGGGGCAGCCGCGATGGCTGTCGGACAGGTGCTGATCGGAGGCGCCGATGCGACGCCGAACATCCCGATCCTCGCCGCGGCGATGGCACTTCAGGGTTTTGGAGTTGGGCTGTTCCAGGTGGCGTATTTCGATATCGTTACCGGATCGATCCCCCGCTCCGATCGAGGGGTCGCCGGCAGCTTGGTCATGATGACACGAACCCTGGGTACGGTTACCGGCGCGACCGTGCTGATGCTGCTGTTTCAGACGTGGCGCAATGCTGCCCTGGCGGGTGGCATGGATGAGGTGCCGGCATTCCTCGCCGGCTTCAACTTCACCTTCCGACTCGCGGCAACGCTACCGACACTCGTCGTGCTGCTTGGGTTGGCACGCGGTTGGGGGCGGCGGTGACGTCCCGTCAGTGCGTCCAGTTCTCGATCCGGCCATAACGGAAATTGTCCGCGTAGGCCTTCGGCCGCACGCGCCGCGGATGGGGCAATTCCAGATCATACGTGATGCCGTTTCTCTCGGCGAAGGCAACCGCCTCCTCGCGCGTCTGGAAATTGAGCCGAACCTGAGCCTGAGTATCGGCGCTGCCAATCCAGCCCATCAGCGGATCGGGCCGGCGCGGTGAGGATGGCTCGAATTCCAGCACCCACTCGTGAGTCGCGGCCCAACCGGACTGCATGGCGTTCTTCGGCGGCTGATAGATACGGGCACGCATGACACCTCTCGCTGCGACTGGTCGGGGCGGCGGGATTCGAACCCACGACCTCCTGTACCCAAAACAGGCGCGCTGACCAGGCTGCGCCACGCCCCGCTTGTCACCCTCTGGCTCGCCCAAGGGCTCCAGAACAGGCGCTAGCATAACGCAGGCGCCTCAGTAAACGCTTCGCTGCGCACGTGACCGTCCCAGTCCCGTGTCGCAATATGTCAGCGCCCCTCGGGAGGTCACGGAAAATGCCTGCGCTCGGTTGCCTGATTCCCTTCGTGCTGATGATCGTCGGCGCGGCCGTCGGCGGGGCTATCGGTGGAACCAGACCAGCCATTTGGGGAGGCGTCGCCGCGTTTGTCATCGGGCTTGCAGGCGCGCTGCTCGCGCTCAGGGTGTTCGAGCGTGCGCGGGACAGTCTCTCGGAATAGGCTGGCTCAAGGCGCGTTGCCAAAGATCCGTTGCTGAACCTTGTCGCCGACCCGGATGTTCAGCCGCGCCGTCGTTCCCGCCGCCAGTTCCAGCGTCGCCCGCACCGGACCGCGGCTGTCGATCACCGCCAGGCTTTGCGGCACCGTGTTCTCCGCGATCGAGCGGATGGTGCCATCAGCATTGATGAACACCATGTCGAGCGGCGCGATCGTGTTGCGCATCCACATCTGCGAGTCGCGCGGGATACCCCAATCGAACAGCATCCCACCCTCGGCCGGAACGCTCGGTCGAGACATCAGCCCTACAGTCTGCTGATCGGACGTGGTCGCCATCTCCACACTGAGTTCGTGATGCACGCCGTCACGCGTGGTGATCACCAGCCGCTCCTTTGGCAGTTCCGGCTGCGGACCGGTCGGATTGGGGCTCTGAGCGTTGGCCGGCAGTGGCGCGAGTGCCAGCAGCATCAAAACATGGCGGCGATTCATACGGCGCAATCTTTCACTGACGCTGAGGCATGCCCTCGGGGATCACTGTCTTCACAATGCTTGCGTCCAACGCCTCGTAGTCGTGGTAGCCGATCGCAGCGTAGAGTTCGGCGCGGGTCTGCATTTGCTCCAGCATCGACTGCGTCCCGCCGTCGCGACGGATCGCGGCATACAAGGCTGCCTGCGCCTTGTTGGCGACACGCAGCGAACTCACCGGCCAGATCACCATCCGGTAACCCATGTCCTGGAACTCCGCCGCTGTGAAGAACGGCGTGCGGCCGAATTCCGTCATGTTGGCAAGCAGCGGCGCAGCGACGCGCGAGGCAAACGTGCGGAACATCTCAGCTGTGATCAGTGCCTCGGGGAAGATCGCATCGGCGCCAGCCTCGAGATACAGCTTCGCACGCCCCACCGCGCCATCCATGCCTTCGCTTGCCGCGGCATCGGTGCGCGCGACGATGAACAGATTGCGGCGAGCGCGACGCGCGGCGGCGATCTTGATCGCCATGTCCTGCGGATCGGCAAGCTTCTTGTCGTTCAGGTGGCCGCACTTTTTTGGCAGCAACTGATCCTCGATGTGAACCGCGGCAGCGCCGGCGTCCTCGAAACTTCGCACCATGTGCATGACGTTGAGCGCCTCGCCGTAACCGGTGTCACCATCGACCAGCAGCGGCAGTCCGGTCGCTCGGGTGATCTGGCGAACGAAGAAGCAAACCTCATCCACCGTGATCATGCCAAGGTCGGGAATGCCCATCGACGCGGTCATCGCGGCACCGGACAAATACAGTGCCTCGAACCCCGCCGCCTTCGCCTGCAACGCTGCCATGCCGTTGTGCGCTCCCGGCATCTGCAAGATGCCTGACCGGGCAAGCAACGCCCGGAACCGCTCACCCGCAGGAGCGGTGGGCAGATCGGTGGCAACCAGATAGGTCATGGGACGAACTCCGCGCTGAGCGGCAAACGGCTTAGCCGAAGGCTCGGGAGAAGGACAGTGCTGCGCGTGCTAACCGAAGAAGACCAGGCCCACCAGTGCAAGGATCGGCAGCAACAGCGTGGAAGCCAGCAGGGAATAGCCGAAGAACCCCGGCATCCGCACTCCACGATGCGCGGCGATCGCGCGCAGCATCATGTTTGGCGCGTTGCCGATGTAGGTGAGCCCGCCAAAGAACACCGCTCCCGCCGATACCGCCATGAGCGTGACGCCATCGGTACCGGAAAGTGCGGGCGGTCTGATACCAGCCAGCTTGAAGAACACCAGGTAGGTCGGCGCGTTGTCGAGCAGCGCAGACAGGATCCCGGTCAGCCAAAAAAAGATGAGAGGATTGTTCTGCCCGGCATTGTCCCGGCTCAATCGCAGCAGCGGCGCGAGGGGCCCATCGAGCCCCGCCTCTAGCATCGCGCTGACCGGTCCAATGGTGATGAAGATGGCCGCGAACAGTATCGCCACTTCGGCTATCGGATGCCAGGTGAAATCGTTCGACTGGCGAATTGCCCGGGGCGTGAACGCGGCGGAGGCCAGGGTCACCAGCACCAGCACAGCGACGCCACCGAGCTGCGCCAAAACCACCGGTTCGCCCAGCAGCGTAACAGCCCGTGGCGGCGCGAAGCCTTGCGCCAGCACAACGAGGATCACCAGGAGGATTAGCGCCAGATTTCCCCAGCCCCGCACCCGCCAGCGCTCCGCTCGCGGCGCCGGCGGCTCACTCGCCGCAAGATGGCGATCGATCAGGTAGAACGATGCCAGCAGCGGGGCGACCACGATCAGAAGTGGCGCCAGCAGGTGAATGGCCGGCCAGAAGAACGGCACACCTTGCAGCAATCCGATATACAGCGGCGGATTGCCGAGGGGCGTGAGCGCGCCGGACGCGTTGGCAATCATCACGATGACGAAGAGCACCAGATGCACCTTGCGCCGACGATGGGCGTTGGCGCGGAGCAGCGGGTGAATCAGCACCATCGAGGCGCCGGTCGTGCCCATCGGCACTGCCATCGCCATGCCGAGCGCCAGCATCGCCGTATTGCCTCCTGGCGTGCCCGCCGGTCCGCCACGCAGGAGTACGCCGCCGCCGGCGGTGTACAGCGCCAGCAGCAGCGTCACGAATGGCAGGTAGTCGATCAACAGCGCGTGCCGGACGGCCGCCGCCGCGGCGCCGGGCCCACTTGCCAAGGCCTGGCACAGCACCAGCACGGCACTCCAGGCAAAGGCCACGCCCCACATCCGGCGGTGCCAGAACCGCGGCGCAACGATCGGGAACACCGCCATCGATGCCAACAGGCCAGCGAAAGGCAGCCCCCAAGCCACGGCAGGTGCGCTTGATTGCATGCCCCCGACCCTGCAAGTAACGTCCGACGCGCACAACGGAATTCGGTCCAATGGACATGACAGGTGAGCGGCGCATCGAGGCGCCGCGCCAAACCGTATGGCAGGCGCTCAATGACCCGGCAGTGCTGAAGGCCAGCATTCCGGGTTGCGAGAGCCTGGAGAAACTGTCGGACACCGACATGAAAGCGACCGCCGCGGTGAAGATTGGCCCGATCGCGGCGCGATTCAGCGGTGCCGTGCACCTGACCGACATCGACCCGCCGAACGGATACACGATCGGCGGCGAAGGCCAGGGCGGGGTCGCCGGCTTCGCCAAGGGCGGCGCCAAGGTTCACCTGGAGGACGCCGGCGCCGCCACCCTGCTGCGTTACGAGGTCCACGCCCAGGTCGGCGGCAAAATTGCCCAGCTTGGCGCACGGCTGATCGACGCCACCGCAAAGCAGATGGCGGACTCGTTTTTCGACCGGTTCGGCGCACAGGTGGTGCCACCGGTGCCGGTGGCGGTCCCGCTCGCTGAACAGGCGCCCCCACCCCGGCCGTCGCCAAGCAGAGAAGTGCCCTCCGCCATCGGCGTCCTCGCCCTTATACCCCGCGAACCTTTCGGACTGCCGATCGTCGCCTGGATCGGCGGAGCGATCTACCTGTTCATGTTGGTCCTGATCCTCGGAAGCATGCTGTAGTGGCTGGTCTGCCAGCGACCGTCGCCGACACGGCCAAGCTGCTTGCCGATCAGGGCTACATCGCCGATCACGAATTAGCGACCGCTGTCCATCTGGCGCTCGCCATGCACCGCCCGCTATTCCTGGAGGGTGAGCCCGGCACAGGCAAGACCGAGATTGCCAAGGTGCTGGCGGAGGGACTGGGACGCCGGCTGGTCCGGTTGCAATGCTACGATGGGATGGACCTGTCGGCGGCTGCCTATGAGTGGGACCACGCACGCCAGCTCATGGCGATCCGGCTGGGCGAGGCTGCGGGGCAGACCGACCCGAACGAATTGGCCAGCGACATCTACACGCGCAAATACCTGTTGGCCCGGCCGTTGCTGTCGGCGATCGACCCAGACCTGCCGCCGGCGGTGCTGTTGATCGACGAACTCGATCGCGCAGACGAGCCGTTCGAGGCGTTCCTGCTGGAGCTACTGGCGGATTTCCAGATCACGGTCCCCGAATTTGGCACGGTCCGCGCGCGCACGCGGCCGGCGGTAGTGATCACCTCTAACCGCACGCGGGAGGTGCATGACGCGATCCGGCGTCGGTGCCTGTATCACTGGGTGGACTATCCCAGTGCCGCGCGCGAGCGGGCGATTCTGGCGGCCAAGGCGCCCGCGGTGCCGGAGCATCTGTCCGCGCAGGTTGTCGCTTTCGTGCAGAGGCTGAGAAGCGAGGACCTGTTCAAACTTCCCGGTGTCGCCGAAACGATCGACTGGGCACAGGCGCTGACGTATCTGAATCAGACCGAACTGGCGCCGGCCGCCGTGGACGAAACTCTCGGTGTTTTGCTGAAATATCAGGATGATATCGCGAAGGTCCGCGGCGCTGAGACGGCACGACTGGTGACTGAATCACGGCAGGCCGCAGAGTGACACAGGGGCGTTCGGACCCCGGCCTCGGCCTGGGCGAGAAGTGGCGGCAAGTCGTAACCCGCGAGGCACTGCGCGACGGCTCACTCCTTGCGGCCGCCCGCCGGCTCATGCCGCCCGGCACAGCGTTTCTGTCGGACGCCGAGATTGAGGCCGATCTTGACGCCACCTTGAGCCAGCACACGCAGGGCGATGTGTGGCTGTTCGGCTATGGCTCGCTGATGTGGAACCCGGCGATCGACTTCGCCGAAAGTCGCGCAGGCGCCGTGCATGGCTGGCATCGGCGCTTCTGCCTCTGGCTGCACGGTGGCCGAGGATCGCCCGACAATCCCGGCTTGATGCTGGCGCTGGAGCGCGGCGGATGTTGCGCTGGCCTGCTGTTCCGCATTCCTGCAGCCGACGCGCGGTCGGAACTGCTGCTTGCGTGGCGGCGGGAACTGTTCACCGGGGCGTATCAATCCCGCTGGGTGACCGCGACGACCGCCGATGGGCCGGTGCGTGCCGTTACCTTCGTCGCCAACCGTGCACACCTGCGCTACGCCGGACGTCTCGACGACATGCTGGCTGCCACGCATATCGCGACCGCCACGGGCGCTCTCGGCAGTTGTGCCGCCTACCTCTCATCGACGCTTGAGGCATTGCGTGCTGCCGGGTTGCGCGACCGAAGGTTGGAGCGGTTGTGGATGTTGGTCGGAGAGCAACAGGGATGACTGCCACCTCGCCTACCCTCGCCGCCAATGTCATGCATTTTGCACGAATGCTGCGCCGTGCCGGTTTGCCCGTTGGGCCCGCCGAGTCGCTCGCGGGCCAGCGCGCGCTTTCGCTGGTCGATATCGGCAATCGCACGCAGGCGCGCACCGCATTGCGTTCGGCGATGATCCATCGCCACGAACATCAGGACGTATTCGACCAGGCGTTCAACTTGTTCTGGCGCGATCCCACGGCTGCCGAGCAGGCTGCGGCGATAGCGCTGCTCGATGCGCAAAAAGACAGGCCCAAGGACCGGCCACCGCCCGGCAGCCGTCGCGTCGCCGAAGCAATGGCCAAGCCGCGCGAGATGAAGTCGCGTGTCGAGGACGAACCGCCGGTGACGGACGCGGTGCTCACCGTATCGGATCGCGAACGCCTGCAGCACATGGACTTCGAGGCGATGAGCGCCGAGGAGATTGATCAGGCAAAGCGGGAAATCCGTCGCCTCGTGCTGCCGCTCGACGCGAGGCGCACACGACGGCTGCGCGCTGATCCACTGGGGCCGGTCACCGACCTGCGCCGCACGATCCGACAGAGCCTGCGACAGGGCGGGGAGATCGTCACCATCGCACGCAACCGGCAGGTGACACGCCCGCCGCCGCTCGTCGTGCTCTGCGACATCTCCGGATCGATGTCGCGCTATGCGCAGATCCTGATGCTCTTCCTGCACGCGGTGACCAACGACCGCGACCGCGTACATGTCTTTCTGTTTGGCACGCGGCTGTCCAACGTCACGCGACAGCTTCGCCATCGCGACGCTGAGGTCGCGTTTCAGATGGTCTCGCATGTCGTGCCCGATTGGTCCGGCGGCACGCGGATCGGCGAGGCACTCGATTCCTTCAATCGCTTCTGGGCGCGCCGCGTGCTGGCGCAGGGCGCGATCGTGCTGCTGATCACCGACGGACTGGATCGTGATGGCGCGCGCGGTCTGGCGGAAAACATGGATCGCCTGCATCGTTCCTGCCGACGGCTGATCTGGCTCAATCCGCTGTTGCGCTGGGCCGGCTTCGAACCAAAATCACAGGGCATACGCGCAATGCTGCCGCACGTGGACGACTTTCGACCCGTGCACAACCTGGCCAGCCTGCGCGCGCTGGTCGATCTCCTGTCCCGCCCTGCCCCGCGACGCACAGTCTTGGCGGCGGCGGGCGAGCCTGAAAGGATGGCGTCATGAGCATCGCAGAAACCGAGGATGTACTGAGCACCGCCGCATTGTGGCGCGCCGCCGGAGAGCAGGTCGCCGTTGCGACGGTCACCGAGACCTGGGGCAGTTCGCCTCGCCCTGCCGGCAGCCAGATGGCGGTAACCAAGTCGGGCAAGATGGCGGGCTCGGTGTCGGGTGGCTGCATCGAGGGCGCAGTGGCCGATGCGGCGATGAAGACAATCGACACCGGCACACCGCAACTGCTGGATTTCGGCGTGACGCACGAGCGTGCATGGGAGGTTGGCCTGGCCTGCGGCGGCAAGGTGAAAGTCTTCGTGGAGAAGCTGTCGTGAGGCCGGTGCCGCTGATTGGCGTGAGGGAGCGATCGCTATGACCCCCGAAATCCTCGCCGCCATGGAAGCGGCTAAGCACGAAAAGCGCCCGGTCGTGCTCGCCACTCGTCTCCCGGATGGCGCGCAGCGGCTCCTGCCGGATCCCGGCACCTCGCCGGAACTGAACGCCGCAGCCGAGCAGGTGCTGCAATCTGACGAAAGCGGCACGGTGAAGATCGACGGAACCGACTGGTTCCTGCATGCGCACAACCCGCCACTGCGCCTGATCGTGGTCGGCGCGGTGCATATCGCGCAAGCGCTGGTGCCGTTCGCCACGCAGTGCGGCTTCGCCGTCATCGTCGTCGATCCGCGCCGATCGTTCGCGTCTGATGAGCGCTTCCCCAACGTGACGGTCTCCACCGCGTGGCCTGACGAGGCGATGGACGAGCTGCGGCCTGATTCCCGCACGGCGGTCGTGACCCTCACCCACGACCCGAAGCTTGACGATCCCGCGCTGGACCGTGCGCTGAAGTCGCCGGCGTTCTACATCGGCTCGCTCGGCTCGCGGCGAACCCATGCCGCGCGGTTGAAGCGGCTCCGCGAGCTCGGCCACGGCGAGGCAGCACTGGCGCGCATTCAGGGTCCCGTCGGCCTCAACATCGAGGCGGTCACGGCACCGGAAATTGCGCTGTCCATTATCGCGGAGCTCGTGGCAGTGCGGCGTGGTGCGGCAGTGCCGCAGAAGCAGCCACTGGCGGCATGAAATTCGGCCCAGTCCCGCTGGAGGAAGCCCGCGGCGCCATCATGGCGCACTCGCAGCGCGTCGGCGAGCGGATGATCCGAAAGGGATCGGTGCTGGATGAGGCCGCGTTGACCGCGCTGCGCGAAGCGGACCGCAAGGAGGTCATCGTCGCCCGGCTGGAACCGGGCGACGTGCCCGAAGACATCGCCGCCGACCGCCTGGCCCAGCCCCTGGTCTCGCCATTATTGGCGCGTACCCGCGCGGCCACCGGCAGGGTCAACCTTACTGCCGAGGTACCGGGCCTGCTGCGTGTCGATACGGCGATGATCAACCGCCTCAACACGATCGACGAGTCACTGACCCTCGGGACCTTGCCGGACTACGCCATCGTCGCGCCGAAGGACCTGGTGGCCACGGTCAAGATCATCCCGTTCTCGGTGCCGGGAAACGTGCTTGCCGTCGCCGAAGCGCTGATTCGCCAGGCCGGCTCGCCGTTGGCCGTTCACCCGTTCCGTCACCTCAAGGTCGGTCTCGTCGTCACCGAACTGCCCGGCCTGAAGGACAGCGTCACCGAGAAGACCATCGCGGCGACAGAACAGCGGATCACCCAGCTTACCGGGTCTCTGCTGCCGCCACTGCATGCGCAGCATGAAGAAACACCGATCGGCAAGGCACTGGAAACACTGATTTCCCAGGGTGCCGACCTATTGCTGGTGGTGGGCGCCTCGGCGGTGGTGGATCGACGCGATGTAGGCCCCTCCGGCATTGTCCGCGCCGGAGGCGAGATTCTGCACTTCGGCATGCCAGTGGACCCCGGCAACCTGATCTGCCTTGGCCGCATTGGTACGCGCCCAGCACTGGTCCTGCCAGGATGCGCCCGCAGTCCAAAGCTGAACGGCATCGACTTCGTGCTGACCAGGCTGTTCGCCGGGCTATCGGTCGGCCCGTCTGACATCATGAAGATGGGCGTCGGTGGCCTGCTGAAGGAGATCGACACGCGACCGTTGCCGCGCGAGAAGGCCCCGGCCACCCCGCGCACCGGTGCAGCACCGCGAAGCGCGCCCACCATCGCGGCCATCGTACTCGGCGCCGGCAGGTCACGCCGGATGGCACCGCACAACAAGCTGCTGGTTGCCGATCGCACGGGCAAGCCGATGATCGCGAGGGTGGTCGACAACGTGCTGTCATCCAAGGCGCGTCCCATCCTGGTGGTGACCGGTCATCAATCGGAGCAGGTTCAGCATGCGCTGGGCGGGCGACCGGTGCGCTACGTCCACGCCGACGATTACGCGGAGGGACTGTCGGCCAGTCTGAAGTCAGGGATCGCCGCGGTGCCCGAGGAGTGTGCGGCGGCGCTGGTCTGCCTGGGCGACATGCCCTTGGTGACTGGCCGAATGATAGACCGGTTGCTCGCCACGTACGACCCCGACGAGGGAAGGCTGATCGTGCTGCCGACGTTCCGCGGCAAGCAAGGGAACCCGATGCTGTGGGACCGGCAGTTCTTCCCCGAGATACTGCAGATCTCTGGAGATTCAGGCGCACGGTTTCTGCTCGGCAAGCATCTCGAGGTGGTGACCGAGGTGGAGATGGCCGACGACGCGGTGCTGCGCGACTTCGATACCACGGATTCGCTCAACAGCCTGCCGCAACGCCTGCGACCGGAGCCGATAGGGTAAGATCGGCCAATGCCAATCTGCGAGGCTGATCCCTGGCGGTTCCAATATTTCGAGCATGTCGACTGCCCGCCGGACGTGCGCATCTCGACCGAAGATCCTGATTCGTGGAAGTGGTTCCCCGCACACCGCTGGATTTACGACAAGCTTGCGGTGGCGTTGTCCCAGGGCCTGCTGGCCGCTCCACATGGTGTGATGCCGCCTTCGTTCCCGGTGTTCTCCAAGCCGATCATGAACCTGCGCGGCATGGGTACCGGCAGCCAGGTCATCGCCTCGGCCGACGAATACCGCACCGCACTGACCGCCGGACACTTCTGGTGCACGCTGCTGACCGGTGCGCACGTCAGCACTGACGTGGCGCTGGTCGATGGCGAACCGCGCTGGTGGCGGCACACGACAGGAGCCACGGGGCCCGGCGGTACGTTCGACCATTGGCTGATCCACGCCGAGGCAATGCCGGAGATCGAGGACTGGTGCGGCGCATGGTCGCGCAAGCACCTGCGCGGCTACACGGGCATGGCGAACTTCGAGACGATCGGCGGACGCATCATCGAGGCGCATCTGCGCTTTGCCGACCAATGGCCTGATCTTTATGGGCCAGGCTGGGTCGAGGCCGTGGTGCGCCTGCACGTGTCCTTGGACTGGGTCTATTCCGACGCCAACCGTACTGATGGATACAGCGTGGTGCTGTTCGGCCCACATGGCCCCCGGTATCGCCACCCGCCCTCCGCGTTGATAGGCGAAGTGCTGGCCATACCGGACGTATCCAGCGTGCAGATCACCTTTCACGAAGACAAGGCACCGGAGCACCACGCCATGCCCCCAGGCGGCTTTCGCCTCGCAATCGTCAACGCCACGACGCTGAAGGCTGGCGAGTCAGGGCGAGAGAAACTGCGCGAGGCGCTTCTTTCAGGATAAAGCGGCCATCACCCACTGCGCCCAGGCCAGCGCCTGCCGATCTTCACCAAGCCGCGTGACGATCTGAATGCCGAGTGGCAGACCCTCAGGACCGGTGCCGGCGGGCACAGTGACACAAGGAACGTGCAGGCTGGTCCAGATAAGGTTGAACGCCGGATCGCCGGTCCATTCCAGTCCGGCAGGCGCCTGACCAGGCGCTGACGGCGTCACCAGCGCATCCAGCCCCTCCATGCAGACCGGAAAATCGCGCTGTGCACGATCGAATGTTGCACATGCCTCGGCCACCACCGCCTCGCTCTGCGACAGCCCAAACTCCAGGCGCTCGCGCAAGCCCTCGCTGATCTGATCGCGCACGTTCGTCAGTTCCCAGCCGAGCGCCCGGCCGCTCTCGTGATTCATCACGATCGGGTGCGCATCAGCGATTGCTGCAACGCTCGGCGAGAGCTCGCGATCCACCACGGTGGCTCCTGCACGCGCCAGCGCCGCAGCAATACGAGGCAGCAGCGCCTGAGTCTCCGGCAATGCCGCATCCCATGCGGGCGATTGGCAGATGCCGATGCGAGGCGCCCGCTCTGGCCGAACGTCCGGATCGCCGAGGTCCCGCCCCGCCACGGCACCTGCGAACAGCGCACAGTCAGCAACGCTGCGAGCCATCACTCCCACAGTATCAAGGCTCTCCGACATGAGTTTCATGCCGAAGCGGTTGATTGTGCCGTAGCTCGGCTTGTAGCCCACAACGCCGCAGAACGCCGCCGGCCGGATCACGCTGCCTGCCGTCTGCGTGCCGTAGGCGAGCGGAAAGAAACAGTCCGCCACGCCCGCCGCTGACCCGCTGCTGGAACCACCCGGCGTATGCTTGCGATTGTGCGGGTTCGCGGTCGGACCTGGCTTTCGCGTCGCGAACTCTGTAGTGACGGTCTTGCCGATCATCACGCCGCCAGCATGGCGCGCCCAGGCCACTGCGGCCGCATCGGCGCGCGGCTGCCAGCCACGCCAGATCGGCGAACCGGTACTCACTCGGCATGTCCGCAGTATCCAACACATCCTTCACGCCGATCGGCAATCCATGCAACGCACCCAGCCGCGACGACGATGCTGCACGCCGCGCGGCATCCGCGTCGAACCAGGCGAACGCCCGCACCGCCAACTCGCGGTCTGCGATTTGCTCGAGACACGCCTCCATCAGATCGACCGGACTCAAGCTTCCATCGCGTATCGCTCGGGCTGCTTCGGTTGCGGTCAATTTCGCCGGGTCGTGCATGGCTAAATTCTCCTCGGCAAACGCGCGCACAGGCTGGCGCAAGCGGCCTTGCGGGTCCATCCTTCCCATCGATGAGTGCGTCTGAACATCCCGCGTCTGTGCACGTCGGCGCCGGCCCCGATGGGTCGCTGACCTATCTTGTCCGCGTGCCGCCGGAGGAGCTGCCGTCCGTGCGCCGCCGCGACCTGGAACGCGCCTGGTACGCCGCGCGCGAAGCCGCCCTGGCGCAGCACTGGGGCGTCAACCGCTTCTTCCGCTTCGAGCGTCATGACGGCTCATACGGTGACCTCGCGCTGGCCGATCGCGACGCATGCTGTTGGGCCGATGCGGTGGACGGCACCATCGGACTGCGCAACAGCTACGGACTTGCGGTTTGCCTGCGTCTGCTGGCGTTGGTGGATCTGCTGGCGCGGGCGCGCTGGGCAGATTCGCTCTGCCTGCTCCGCCGCGACGGTGCCGAGTTGCATCCCTCTCTTCTCGGCGCTGCGGCGAGTGCTCCATTGACCGCCGAAGCGCGCTTCGATGAAACGGGGTTCCGCGGCCGGCTCGCACAATTTGCCTTCGGACTTGCACTGGAGGGCCAAACGCTTCCACGCCTGACCGGAGCAAGGTCGTGAGCCGCCTACTGCTCCTGCTGCTCTCGGTTTTCGCGCTCGTCCGATGCACACCGCCACCGCCCCCGACAGGCCAGGCACGTGCGGATGCGGAGACTCTGGCGGCCTGCCGCGAGCATGCCAACGCGGTGTACGACCGGAATAACCGCGACACGATCTATACCATCAACAACCGCGACTCTCCGTATTCAGCGAACTACACACCGGGTGTGACCGATCGTGGCCTGGCGCAGCGGTTCGATCATGAGAACATGGTGCGCGACTGCGTGCGCAATACCGGCACCGAAACCGATCGCTCCCCCGGAACCGAACCCGCACCCGCGACACCCTGATCGCTCAGCCGATTGGCCCCGGGCGCTGGCCTGAACGCGGCGCATGCCCTAGAAGGCCGCGGCCACCGCAACATGGGGAGACCGCCAATGCCATCCATCAGCCGCACCGATCCGGGCACCATTCTTGCCAAGGCCGTGGAATACCATGGATTTGTGTATCTCCAGGGAGTAACCGCCAAGGACACCGGCAAGGACATCAAGGGACAAACGGCCGAGGTGCTGGCCCAGATCGATCAGCTCCTGGAAATGCACGGAACCGACAAGACGCGGCTTCTGCAAGCGTTGATCTGGGTGAAGAACATCCGCGATCGCGACGGGATGAACGAAGTGTGGACTCCCTGGCTGCCAAAGGGCGGGGCGCCGGCACGTGCATGCGTGCAGGCCGAACTCGCCAACCCCTCGATCCTGGTCGAGATCATGGTGACAGCCTGCAAATAGCTTGAGCGTCGAGCGACTCCAGCGGCCCGGCGATCGGCCGACGGAGTCGCTTTATCACCGACCGTTTGATCAAATCGGGAACGGAACGCCAAATTAGGACAATTGTCCCTGACTTGTGCCTTGTCCACAGGGTCCAATCCATTAAGTGCGGCCTCGCACGCGGAATGAGCGGCCGAGTGGGATTGCCATCTTTGCAACCCTGTTGCTAGCCAGACACAGACCTTCGAACGAGCAGTCAGGGAGCGGGCCGCATGCGTGGTTGGGGAACCAGCGCGAAATTTGTATTTTTTGGATCATTTCTAGCCTTGAGTTGCCAGGTCGCTGTGTCACCCGCTGACGCCTCGCCCAATCGACAGCCACGACAGTTGCCGCAAACCGCGTATGAAAAGTATGCGGCCGCCAAATACCACGGCAGGACCATGCTGCACGGTCAGTATGCGCGTGCTGGCCTGTCGTGCGTGCCTTTCGCGCGTAGCGATTCAGGCATCGCCGTTGTCGGCAACGCTTGGCAATGGTGGGACAACGCGGCGGGTATCTATGCTCGCGGCAGCGTTCCCGAGTCAGGCAGCGTGCTGACATTTCGCTCCAACGGGCGGATGCGCCTGGGCCATGTTGCTGTCGTCAGCCGGGTCATCAATCCGCGCGAGATCGAGATTGAGCACGCCAATTGGTGGGGTCCTGGCATGCATGGTGGCATCGCCCGCAACATTCCCGTGGTTGACGTCTCCGAGGCCAATGACTGGAGCGCCGTTCGCGTGGGCTTGGGCGAGGCGGGTCATTTCGGCAGCGTTTATCCGACCTACGGCTTCATCTACGACCGGCCCGACACCGGCGTGATGGTGGCCGCATCGGGTGCTCCGGCGCCGCAGCCGCAACTGAACCCGGTTCCCAGCGATCTACGCTCACCGACCGAGCGAGGGTGGCACACATATGAAGAAGTGGCAGAGGCGCCCGCCGCGCCCATACGCAACCAGCAGACGGCGCACTTGGTGTCGAGCCACGTGACCGATCCGGAGCAGCGATGATGGCGGCAGGAGCCAGTCCGATGAGAACCTGACGGCACTGCACAGCGCGGACAGTGAAGGCGAGGCTGGCGCTTCGTGCACCGGAGGCCGAATACTTCTCCGGACGCCATGCGACAAACCTGCGGACCGCTCCTTCTCGCCGCGCTCGCCGTTCTGATCACCGCAGCGGCACACGCGGCCTGTCGCGTTGTGCCGCAGAGCACGGTGCCGATCGAGATCGCCCGCAACACGCCCTTGGCGACAGTGCAGATAAATGATGTCGATGCGACCTTTATCGTCGATACCGGCGCTTACCGAACGCTGATGGGCGAAGACGCGGTTCGCGACCTCAACCTGGAGCGCGACCAATGGGTGACCACCGCGATACGCGGTGTAGGCGGCGTTCAGGAGCGCCCGGATGCCCTGCCCCGCTCGCTGCGTCTCGGCACCACAATGCTGCACCGTCGGACGCTGACCGGCGGCACCAGCGTGATGGTCGGCCCGCTGCCAGTGACCACCATTGACGGGCGCCCGATCGCCGGGCTTCTGGGCCGCGACTTCCTTTCGCCGTTCGATCTCGACATCGACCTGCCCGCTGGCCGGCTCACGCTGTTTGACGCGCCGGGCTGCAGCGCGGGGTTCCTGCCCTGGACGGCCCCCTATGTGACCATTCCGGCCATCCCATCGGTGGATAACGCGCTGGTAGTGCAGGTGCTGGTCGACGGCCGGCCGCTGCGCGCGCTGATCGATACCGGCGCCAGCGGCAGCCTGATCACCGCGTCGGGCATGTTTCGACTAGGCCTCACTCCCGGATTGCTGGCGCATGACCCTGTCGGCGACGGCGCGGGGGTCGGACCGGCGCCAGTGCCGATGCATCGCCATCACTTCGCCGAAATGCGCGTCGGCCCCGATGCAACGCGCGATCTGACGTTATGGGTTGCGCCGGTGCATATCGTGCCCATTGTCGACATGTTGCTCGGCACCGACTGGCTACGATCACGGCGGGTATGGCTGTCATTCGCGACGAAGCAGATGTTCGTCGCCGTGCGGTAGCGGCCGGCGGAGCTCGTGCCGCCGGCGCTGATATCGATCTACTTCACCGCCGAGAACGCGGTCGGCGCAAGGATGAAGTTCTTTACGTTGGCGACAATCGCGCCATTCTTCTCGGTCTCGGCGCGGGCCTTGATCCATTCCGGATCTACGCCGAACGCATTCCACTTCTTTTCCCGCTCTGCGAGCGAGTCCCAGACAACGAAGTAATACAACGTCTGATTCAACTCGCCGATCACCGTGGTCCAGAACCCGGCCTGCTTGATGCCATGCTTTTCCCACAGCTTCAGCGTGATGGTGTCGAAGCGCTTCATCAGATCGGGCAGCCGGCCAGGCACGCACTCATAGATACGCAGTTCGTACAGCATAATTGAGCCCTCCAGAGACGCCAAAGCATGCGTCGTCCGCAGAGCGCCGGTCAAATCAAGGTGCCGAACCTTTCTGACCTTTGCTGCCAAACCGCGCGCCCCATGGGTTGGCCCGATCGCGCGGCGGCGTCGCGTGAAGCAAGCGCCGTGTCGTCACGCCAGCGGCAATCGCTGTCAGCAGCGCGGCAGCAAACCATTTGGTGCCCGGATCGTACCAGTCGGTCCGAACCAACAGCGCGAATACGATGGAAACACCCACCAGCATTCCGCCCACGCGCAAGCCGCGTTGCATCGCCAGCAAGGCAAGCACCACGAACACCGCATACAGCGCAATCGCCGCGGCACGCATCGCCTCGAAGGTGCGCCACATCAGCGTGGCGATCAGGTCATCGAAGAATCGTGCCGCAGCCATGATGATCGCCTCGCACGACGCGAGGAACTGTTGCGGCCCGATGGCATACACCGCGGCCATCAGCACGACGCCACCGACCCAGACGAGAGCGATGATCCTGCGGTCCACCACCTCAGAACCGCTCAACCCAAGGACGCAGTTCCATCTCCCAGGTCCAGGCACTGCGAGGCTGCTGCACCACATGCCAGTAGCTCGCTGCGATCGCATCGGGATCCAGCATGCTGTCCGGCTTGTCTGGCGGCTCGGTCCGCCCGGGATTGCGGATCGCGCCATCGATGACGAAATGCGCCACGTGGATGCCTTGCGGCGCCAACTCGCGCGCCATGCTCTGCGCCAGGCCGCGCAGTGCGAACTTGCCCATCGCGAAGGCGGACGACAGCGGATAGCCCTTCACACTGGCGGACGCTCCGGTGAACAGGATCGCGCCGGAGCCCCGCGGCAGCATGTTGCGCGCCGCCTGCTGCCCGACCAGGAACCCCGCATAGGCGCTCACCGCGATGGCGCGCGCCACCGCTTCTGGATCAAGTTCGGCGACCGGTCCGCGCGCACGGGCCGAGGCGTTGTAAACCACGATGTCCGGCACGCCCTGCGTGGCGATCACCGCATCGAACAGGCCCCCGACCTCCTCGGGTTCGGCGGCCTCGCAGGCAAACGTCGCCGCCGCGGTCTCCCGCGCCAGGACGGCAAGCCGGTCCGGGTTGCGGGAGGCCAGCGCCACCTGCAGCCCGTTCTTCGCAAACAACCGCGCCAGCGAGGCGCTCAGACCGCTTCCCACACCCACGATCAGGGCCGATCGCATTTCCATGGCCAACCTCCGCGCTTGGTTTGTCCCTCTCGGGCTGCCTATCATCACCGGAAACACTGGCGAGGGAACCCTCCCCGCACACTGGAGGCACGTCATGCTGGGCCTGATGCAACAACAGCCGCTGCTGGTCTCTTGGCTGCTCAGCCATGCGGCGCGCCATCATGGGGGTGCCGAAGTGGTCTCGGCGACTGGATCGGGCGCTCTGCATCATGCGACATGGGCCGAGACGGAGCGCCGCGCGCGGCAGCTCGTGCGCGTCCTGCAACGGCTCCGGCTGACGGCGCAGGATCGCGTCGGCACCCTGGCGTGGAACGACTACCGGCATCTCGAGGTGTATTACGCCGCGTCGGGCATGCAGGCGATCTGCCATACGATCAACCCCCGCCTTGCACCGGATGACATCGCCTACATCATCAATCACGCGGGCGACAGCGCGCTATTCGTCGATCCCGGCTTCGCGCCTCTGATCGGCGCTATTGCCGCGAGGATCAAGGACAGCGTGCGTACCGTGGTGATGATGACTGATGCCGCATCGATGCCGGCGCTCGATCTGCCGAGCGGCATGCGCCTGCTCTGCTACGACGAACTGATGGCCGACGCGGATGATGACTACGCCTGGCCGGAGTTCGATGAGAACACCGCGAGCGCCCTGTGCTACACCTCCGGTACCACCGGGCGGCCGAAGGGCGTACTGTACAGCCACCGTTCGACGGTGATTCACGCCTACGCAATCGCCCTCCCCGACGTGCTCGATCTGCGCGCCACCAGCCGCATCCTGCCCGTCGTGCCGATGTTCCACGTGAATGCCTGGGGCATTCCGTACGCCGCCGCGCTGACCGGTGCCGCGCTTGTGCTGCCGGGACGCCACCTCGATGGCGCCAGCCTCGCGCGCGTCTTCAACCAGGAGCGTGTGACGATAAGTTGTGGTGTGCCGACGGTTTGGCTCGGCCTGCTGCAGCATCTGCGCTCAAGCGGCGAGAAGCTGGCGACGGTGAAACGGATCATGACAGGCGGCTCGGCGGCACCACCGCTGCTCATCGAAGCGTTCCGCGACGAATTCGGCGTCGTGGTCGAGCATGGCTGGGGGATGACGGAACTTAGCCCGGTCGGCACCTACAATGCGCCGAAGGTGGCGCAGGCCGATCTGACCGGCGAACCCGCCGTGCGCCATATGCTGAAACAGGGTCGCGTCCTGGCGGGCATCGATATGAAGATCGTTGATGGTGACGGCCGCGAGCTACCGTGGGACGGCAAGCAATTCGGCGACCTGATGGTACGTGGACCATGGGTGTGCAGCGCCTACTTCGGAGACGCGCCAGGCAGCGCGTGTGACGCCGAGGGCTGGTTTGCCACTGGCGACGTCGCGACGATCGATCCTGACGGCTACATGGAGATCACCGACCGCTCGAAGGACGTGATCAAATCTGGCGGCGAGTGGATCAGTTCGATTGCGTTGGAGAACATCGCAGTCTCGCACCCCGATGTGGCCGAGGCTGCTGTGGTGGCGGCGCGACATCCGAAATGGGATGAACGGCCGCTGCTCCTTGTGGTGCCACGACCGGGCCACACGGTGGATCCAGCCTCCGTGCTGAAGCTGTATCAGGGCCAGGTTGCCAAGTGGTGGCTGCCCGACGCGGTGGTCGTCGTGAATGAACTGCCGCACACCGCAACGGGCAAGCTGCTCAAGATGGAGCTCCGTACGCGGTATCGAGACTACTATCAGCCAACGTGAACGGACGCCCGGCATATTTGCGCACGCCCGACCTTGCTGCGACCGCGAAGGTTGCGTCCGGCGGCGGTCCGCCATAATTTTGCACCGAGCGCCGCCGCGGCGGGCGCTTAACCGCGGGGCACCGGCCTCGCCTCGGCAACAGGGACATGCGAATGAGTGGCTCGGCCAAACGGTCCATCACCGTCTCGCTTGACGGATCAAACAAGTCGAGCAGCCTGCCGCTGATCGACGGCACGATCGGACCGTCGGTCGCCGACATCCGCAAGCTCTACGGCGACCTGGGCATATTCACCTATGACCCTGGTTATGGTGCGACGGCATCGTGCGAGAGCAAGATCACCTACATCGATGGCGACGAAGGTGTGCTGCTGTATCGCGGCTATCCGATTGAGCAGCTCGCCGAGAAATCAACCTTTCTCGAGATTTGCTACCTACTGCTGAACGGCGAACTGCCGAACGCAAAGGAGCGCGAGGAGTTCGATCTCGGTGTCATGCGGCACACCATGCTGCACGAGCAACTCCGTACCTTCTACAATGGCTTCCGCCGTGATGCGCATCCGATGGCGGTGATGTGTGGTGTGGTCGGCGCGCTGTCCGCGTTCTATCACGACAGCCTCGACATCCATGACCCGGAAAGCCGCCGCATCAGCGCGTTCCGGCTGATTGCCAAGGTCCCGACGATCGCCGCGTGGGCGCACAAATACTCCATCGGCCAGCCCTTCATGTACCCCCGCAACGATCTCTCGTACGCGGAGAACTTCCTCTACATGTTCCATGGCGTACCGGCCGAACCGTGGAAGGCCAATCCGGTGCTCTCACGTGCGATGGACCTGATCATGATCCTGCACGCCGATCATGAGCAGAACGCCTCCACCAGCACGGTGCGCCTGGCCGGTTCCACGGGCGCCAACCCGTTCGCCTGCATCGCCGCCGGTATCGCCAGTCTCTGGGGTCCCGCCCACGGTGGCGCCAACGAGGCGGTGCTCAAGATGCTGAACCACATCGGCGGCGTGAAGAACATCCCGCACTTCCTCGAGGAAGTGAAGGACCGCAACAACCACGAGATGCTCTGGGGCTTCGGCCACCGCGTCTACAAGAACTACGATCCGCGTGCGCGCATCATCCAGAAGGCCTGCCACGACGTGCTGGCCGAACTCGGCATCAAGGGCGACCCGCTGCTCGACCTGGCCATGGAACTGGAGAAGATCGCGCTGAACGATCGCTACTTCATCGATCGCAAGCTGTACCCCAATGTGGACTTCTATTCCGGCATCATCCTGAAGGCGATGGGCTTCCCCACCAGCATGTTCACCGCTCTGTTCGCGGTGTCTCGGACCGTGGGATGGGTCAGCCAGTGGAAAGAGATGATGGAGGACCCGCAGAACCGGATCGGGCGCCCACGGCAGATCTACACGGGAGCGACCCAGCGCGATTACCTCCCAATGGATCGTCGCCGCTGATTGCGAGGCCGGGTTATTTCACTAGACGAAATTTTCCGGTCGCGAAAGCTTGCCGGCAGACAGGTCACGGGTTGTTGATAGATTAGGTCAGCAATATCGGGCAATGCCCGCATGGCGTTGACTTTTAATTCGGCCGACCTGTCAATCGGGGGCGGCCGATCAGTGGTGCGCCCTGCAATTGGCTGGCATTTGTGCGCCAATGTTAGCTATTTGCTCAAAATTATGCCCTTACCTGCATCTGTATGCTGTTATCTACATCTTAAGGTTGTATGTTCCCAGGACGATAAAACCATACGGTGAACCAATGCGACCGGTCCAATCGTTGGATTCGCTTGTGAAAGAACGCCTGAAGCAGTGGCCTCAGCGACCACCCGGCGTTAGCGCCCCGGCCCTCGGTCGTGATTCCTGGCTGCGCGGCCGCCCGTCGGACGACCTGCGGTACCATCCGTTCCTAAAACTCCCGGGAAGCACCCGATGGCGCACCCTGCCGGATGGGTTGTGGTTGAACTTCGGCGGGACGTCTGCGGATCCCTATGTGGACATCCTGGCGATTGAGGCCTGCGGGTCGCTGCAGAATCTGCTGGATAAGCGGTCTCGCTTCGCTCCGAGCACGCACTCGCTGCTGGCCGTGTGTCCCGTGCAATGGTTGCTTTCGCCCGTGATGCCGAGCGATGCCACGCCGCGCTGGCAGGTCACAGGGTTGTTTGAACACGAGCCAACCGTGGCCTTCGTCGTGCCAGTGCGCGGCATGCATGTGCTGTACGGCCTGAAGCGGAAACACTATCAGGGGTTCACCCAACACCAACTGCCGCATGCGCACGAGTTCTTCGCGCCGATGGAGGCGCTGACCGCGTATGACGGCGACAAGAACCCGGATCTGCGGGCCCTGCTCGCACGCACGTCAGCGGACGCCAATTTCCTCAACCCGCCATGACGGTGGCAGTGGCAATCCTTCGTCAGCCATCACCACGCGCGCCAGATCCGGCCGATCGGTGATCAACCCATCGATGCCCCAACCGATCAGGCGACGCATGTCCTCGGGCTGATTCACCGTCCAAGGCACGACACGCAGGCCGAGTGAGTGCGCTTCCGCAATCGCGCACTCGGTCAGATCGGTATAGTCAGGGCCCCAGTTGGGCCCGCCCTCCGCGGCCACGGCACGCGGAACGGAACCCCCGAAATCCGACGGATGCGGGCCGGCCCACCATATCCGTGCGCCTGCGAGGATGGCTGAACTTGTCAGCCAGGACAGTCGCACGTCGGGTCGCGCTTGGTGCAGGCGACGTGGTCCACGCCAGTCGAACGATTGGACGCTGATCCTCTCGGTAGCCCCCTCCGAGTCCGCGACGGCGATCACCGCATCCGCCATCGCTGCGCCATCCAAAGCAAGGCTGGGTTGCAAAGGGAATGTCTTCAACTCGATATTGAAATTCGCCCGCGGATCGATGCGCAGTGCATCCGCCAGCGTGGGGATCGTGGCGCCATCGTGAGGCTTCTGGTCCGGATAAAGCGCTGCATAGCGACAGCCAGGGAGAATGCGTCCGACATCGTAGCTGCGTAGGTCCTCTGCCCGAAGCGAGTGGATCATTGGGCCAGCCTGGGCCAGCCACGTTCCATCTCCGGTCCGGGTGATGTCGGGGTTGAGGCGCGGATCGTGCGTGACCACCACGACCTGATCGGCTGTCACCGCCACGTCCAGTTCCAATGCGTCGACACCGACTGCCAATGCGCCAGCGAATCCGACCAGCGTATTCTCCGGAAACAGGCCGCGCGCGCCGCGATGGCCATGCAAATCGATCCGTCGCCTGATCGTCACCGCGAAGGCCCCTGCTTGTGCAAGCTTCAGGATGACGCCAATGCTTGGGAATGGACAGCATAGACAAGATACTCGGTGTCTTGGGCGGCATGGGCCCTTTGGCGAGCGCGCAGTTCATGGTTCGGTTGACGCTGCTCACTCCCGCAACGCGCGATCAGGATCACATCCCGACCGTCCTATGGTCTGATCCACGGGTGCCTGACCGGACGGTCGGTAGTCTCAGCGGCGGTGGCGATCCGCTGCCCTGGCTGCTGCGCGGTATCGAGGGACTTCAGCGGGCCGGCTGCACTGCGATCGCCATCCCATGCAACACCGCACACGGCTGGTACGACGCGATGCGCGACGCAGCCCATCTCCCGATCCTGCACATCGTCGATGCCGCCGCCGCGGAGCTCGGGCGGCTTGGCATCAGCCGCGGGCGGATCGGCGTCATGGGGACCCAGGCGACGCTGGCGATGCGGCTCTATCAGGATCGCCTGGGTGCACTGGGCTGGGACTGCATCGAGCCGAGCGACGAAGAGATGAACCGCCTCATCAGCCCCGCCATAGCTCTGGTGAAGTCGAACCGTGTGGCCGATGCCTATGCACCGCTGGCTGAAGTGGTGAACAGCTTGACACGGCGTGGCGCGGCATCGGTCGTTCTAGGGTGCACTGAGATACCACTCGGCATCCAGGCAGGTCCGACGCTGGATACCCCCATGGTGGACACGATCGACGCACTGGCGCGCGCGGCAATCGCCTGGGCAAAGGAGTGACCAATTCAGCTACTCGACCTGACCCCGCCTTTCGAACCGAGCTCGATCTGCCGGAAGCAGGCGCACAGTCACATGCACCGCGGCATCCGCATCCTGCCGATCCACCACCTCGCCATGCTGGTATAGCCAAGCCAGCCGCGCCCCATCCTGTGGCGCGATGTCATAGTCCGCGAGTTCCATCGCCGCCCCAATTCGCGCGTCGATCGCCGTTTTCAGCTCACCCAGGCCCTCCCCGGTGATGGCAGACACCGCCACGGCTCCAGTTCGCTCAGGCACGAACGCCACGCCGCCCATCAGGTCCGCCTTGTTCAGCACCTCGATGGTCCGCGATTGCCAGTCGGCGGCGAGCGCTCCGTCCGCCACCATATCCTCCAGCACCGCCACCACGTCCGCACGCTGTGCGCCGCTGTCCGGATGCGCGGCATCGCGGACATGCAGAATGACGTCGGCCTCAGCCACCTCCTCGAGCGTGGCACGGAACGCCTCGACCAACTCGTGCGGCAGTTCGCTGATGAACCCGACAGTGTCCGACAGAATCGCGCGCCGTCCGGATGGCAGGCGCAGCCCGCGCATTGTGGGGTCGAGCGTGGCAAATAATTGATCGCGCGCCACCACCTCGGCACCGGTCAGCGCGTTGAACAGGGTGGACTTGCCAGCATTGGTATAGCCGACAAGGGCGATCACCGGGAACGGCACCCGCCGCCGAGCGAAACGGTGGAGCCCGCGGGTGCGGCGAACCTGCTCCAATTCCTTTTTCAGCCGCACGATGCGATCGCCGATCAGGCGACGGTCAGCCTCGATCTGCGTCTCCCCGGGGCCGCCCAGGAAGCCAAACCCGCCGCGCTGCCGCTCCAAATGGGTCCACGAACGCACCAGGCGTGAACGCTGGTAGTCGAGATGCGCCAGCTCGACCTGAAGCGCGCCTTCCTTGGTCGCCGCACGCTCGCCGAAGATGTCGAGAATGAGCCCGGTGCGGTCGATCACCTTGCAGTTCCACGCCCGCTCCAGATTGCGCTGCTGCACAGGCGAAAGCGCGGCGTCGACAATGGCGACCGTCACACCGGCCTCGGCGATGGCACGAGCCTGCGCCGACACCTGTCCTTCGCCCAGTAAGGTCGCCGGACGGCGTCCGCGCTGCGGCAGGATTGCGGTATGCACAACAACCAATCCGATCGATGCGCTCAGCCCTACTGCCTCGGCGAGTCGATGCTCAGCCGACCGGCGCGCATCCGGCCGATGTCCGGCCTCGCCACGATCGTGTCCGAGGCGGTCCCACGGCAACACGACCGCCGCCCTCGTCGGGGCAACGAAGGCTCCGTTCAGGCGTGAAGGCAGGCGTTCGTCGTCAATCGCCTGCGGCAGGAGACATCTCCCGCGCCGAAGCAGTGCCTTCCGCCTTGGCGGCGTCGAACAACTGAATTGGCGCACCAGGCATCACGGTGCTGATCGCGTGCTTGTAGACCAGCTGCGTGTGTCCGTCCCGACGCAGCAGGACGGAAAAGTTGTCAAACCAAGTGATTATGCCCTGGAGTTTAACCCCGTTCACCAGGAACACGGTCACAGGCGTCTTGTTCTTCCGCACATGATTCAGGAAAACATCCTGAACATTTTGCGCCTTCTCATTGGCCACGGTGACTGTCCTTCTTCTTACCGGCTGTTGTTCTTGTTCGGTCCGGGCGGGCGTGGCACGGCCACCCGGTGTCGTCTTTCCGTCAGCAACCCTCTCCGGCCAACGCACGAAGCCGTGCGGCAAGATCGAGCGCGCTAGGGAAATGGAGATCAGGGGCCGCCCGGTCAATCCCACCATCGTGCGAAGCATCGCCGACCAGCACCGCAGTCACGCCAGCGGCACGCGCAGCCGCCATATCCAACGCTGTGTCACCCACGTACCAGACCGAGCGGCCGGCGCCGCGGCCCAGGCGATCGAGCGCCAGCAGGATCGGCGCGGGATCCGGCTTGTCGGCGGATGCATCGCCGGCCCCAACCACGGCACCGAAGTGCGCTGCCCAACCCAGATGCGTTACCTCGGCGCGCAAGAATTTTCCCGCTTTGTTGGACACCACGCCCTGCGGCCAGGCCGCCCCCGCCAAGAGCGCATCGGCTGCACTCGGCATCGGCGCAACGTGGTGGAGGTGCTGCTCTTCCAGTGTCGCGTAGAAGATGTCGCGAGCACGCTCCCATTCGGTCCCGAACATAACCGGAAAACTGTCACGGAGCGAGACTCGGACACGTGCACGGGTGTCGGCGGCGGTCCAGCGCGGCATGTCGAAGGCGTCGAACACCGCATTCAGGGCTGCAGCGATGCCGGCCCAGCCATCCACCAGCGTGTTGTCCCAATCGTACAGCAGTGTCGCCAGGTCTGTCATTTCAGACCTCACGCCTCCCACCCTCATCCGCCACCGATCTTCGGAATGAGGTAGATCTCACTGTCCGGTTTGAGCTTGACCGAATAAGCGTCCTGGTAGATCTCGCCGTCGATCGCCACGGCCATGCTTTCCTCGACCTGCTTGCCGAGGCCGGGATAGCGCTGGTCCAGCTCCAGCACGAGCCGACGGAAGGTGTCAGCCGCCACCTCGAGCTCGGTCTTGCCACCGGTGAACCGCTGGCAGGACGTGCCCGAGATGACGACCTTCGGCATCAATCGTCGCCGTTCGCCACATCCAGTGCCTTGCGAACCTTGGGCGGCGACATCGGCAGGCTCGGTAGGCGCAGCCCGATCGCGTCTCGGATCGCGTTGCCCACCGCCGCCATCGGCGGGATGATCGGCACCTCGCCCACCCCACGTGCGCCGAACGGATGGCGCGGGTTCGGCACCTCGACCAGGATCGCCTCGATCATCGGCAGGTCGGACGCCACCGGGCAGCGGTAGTCGAGGAAGCCCGGGTTATCCATCTTGCCGTTCTTGTCGTAGATGTACTCCTCGTTCAGCGCCCAGCCGATGCCCTGCACGGCACCGCCCTGGATCTGACCTTCCACGTAGCTCGGGTGGATGGCGCGGCCGACATCCTGCACCGCGGTGTAGCGCGTGATAGTGACCTGCCCGGTTTCTTTATCCACCTCCACGTCGCAGATATGCGCGCCGAAGCCAGGGCCGGCGCCCTGCGCGTTCACCGACACTTCCGAGGTCACCGGCCCCCCGGTGCGCGCCGCCTTCAGCGCGATCTCGGCGAGCGACAGCGGCTCGAACGCGCCGGCGTTGGTGCCCGCCGGGTGCGCCGCGCCATCGCGCCAGTCCACCGCATCAGGTGTGATGTCCCAGATCATCGCAGCGCGCTGCTTGAGCTGATCGACCACCTTCTCGGCCGCCATGGTCGCCGCCATGCCAGTGGCGAAAGTCACGCGACTGCCGCCGGTCACATGGGTAAACCCGATCGAAGCCGTGTCGGCGACTATCGTGCGCACCTTGTCGGCGGGGATTTGCAGCGTTTCGGCCACCATCATGCCGATCGAGGCGCGCGAGCCGCCGATATCCGGGCTGCCCGACACTGCCACCACCGTGCCGTCCTCAGCCACGTGCACCGCGGCCGACGACTCGCCGCCGATGTTGAACCAGAAACCGCAGGCGATGCCGCGGCCCTGGCCCGGCTTCAGCGACGACTTCCAGTGCGCACTGGTCTTCGCGGCCTCCAGCGTGGCCAGGAAGCCAATGTTCTGGTGCGTCGGCCCGTAGTGGGTCTTGGTGCCGTTGTGTGCGCCGTTCTTCTCACGGATCTCGATCGGATCCATCTTCAGCTTGCGGGCGAGGTCATCCAGCGCGCTCTCCACCGCAAAGGAGGAGATCGGCGCGCCAGGCGCACGGTACGCCGCCACCTTCGGGCGGTTGCTCACCACGTCGTAGCCGATGACCTCGACATTCGGGATGTCATACATCGCGAAGCCGCACATGCAGCCGGGCTGGATCGGCGAGCCGGGGAAGGCGCCTGCCTGGTACTTCAGCAATTCCTTCGCCGCCACGATCGTGCCGTCCTTCTTGGCGCCGATCTTCACCTCGATGGTCGCGCCCGAGGTTGGGCCGGAGGCGCGGAACACCTCTTCGCGCGTCATCTGCATCTTCACCGGGCGGCCGCACATCTTGGACAGCGCGAGCGCCACCGGCTCGAGATACACGAGGGTCTTGCCGCCGAACCCGCCGCCGATCTCGGCCGGCGTGCAGCGGATGTTGGAGATGTCGATCCCAAGCAGCTTCGCCACGTAGGACCGCACCATGAAGTGGCCCTGGCTCGAGCTGAAGATCGTGCATTGCCCGTCAGCGCCGTACGAGCACAGGCAGGCATGCGGCTCAATGTAGGCCTGATGCACCGGCTCGGTGGTGTATCGGCCCTCGACGATGACATCGGCTTCCTTGAAGCCCGCTTCTGCGTCGCCTTTGTGGAAATACACCCGCTTGGCGACGTTGGACGGCTTGGTCGGCCTGGGCTCGAGGTTCGCCGTGAACAGGTCCTCGTGCAGGATCGGCGCGTCGTCCGCCATCGCCGCCTCGACGTCGATGACGTAGGGCAGCACCTCGTATTTGACGTCGATCAGTTCGAGCGCCGCGTCGCAGATTGCCTGCGAGATGGCCGCAACCGCGGCAACCGCGTGTCCCTCATAAAGTGCCTTGTCGCGCGCCATGCAGTTGCGCGAGAGGTCGCGGAAGTTCATCGGCCCCTCGCCGACGAACGCCTCTTCCGATGGAATATCGGGAAGGTCGGCGGCGGTGACGACAGCGCGCACGCCTGGCAGCTTCAGCGCCTTGCTCGCATCGATCGACACGATGCGAGCATGCGCGTGTGGCGAGCGCTTCACCTTGCCCCACAGCATGCCCGGCATCACCATGTCCGCGCCGAACATGGCGCGGCCGGTGACCTTGTCCACGCCGTCGGGACGGACCGGACGCGTGCCGACAACTCTCAGATCGGTGCCAATGTAATTCATCGCACTGCTTCTCCTCGCATTTCCGCGGCGGCATCCATCACGGCGCGGATGATCTTGTCGTAGCCCGTGCAGCGGCAGAGATTGCCGGCCAGCCAGTAGCGCGCCTCGGTTTCCGTGGGGTTGGGGTTCTCATCGAGCAGTGCCTTGGCAGCGACGATGAACCCCGGGGTGCAGAAGCCGCATTGCAGCGCCGCATGCTCCAGGAATTTCTGCTGCACCGGATGCAGATGATCGCCCTGCGCAATGCCCTCGATCGTGGTGATGGTCTTGCCTGCTGCCTCGACGCCCAGCATCAGACAGGAGCAGACGATCTTGCCATCACAGATGATGGTGCACGCGCCGCAGTCGCCCGAGGCGCAGCCTTCCTTGCTCCCGGTCAGGCCCAGCACGTCGCGCAGCGTGTCCAGCATGGTCTGCTGCGTCTCGCACAGGAACTCGACCGGCTCGCCGTTGATCGTGGTTGATACGTGATGCTTGCTCATCAGTGAGTCTTTCCTTGCGATTTGCCCATGGCGCGGTCGAACGCGATGGCGGCCACCCGGCGCGCCAACACGCCGGCGACCTTGGTGCGGTATTCGATCGTCCCGCGCTTGTCGTTGATTGGCTTGCACGCCGCGCGCGCCGCCGCATCCAGCTTCTTCAGCGTTTCCTCGTCCAGTGTGTGGCCGATCAGCGCGTCGGCCGCATCCTTCACCAGCAGTACCGTCGGTGCCACAGCGCCGAGACCGACGCGGGCGGCGGTGCAGACGCCCTTCCCGTCCAGCGTCACGTTGATGCCGCAACCCACCACGGCAATGTCCATTTCGGTGCGCGGGATGAACCGCAGGTAGGCGTCCCCGGAGTGCGGCGCCCGCGGCGGGAACTTGAATTCGAGTATAAACTCATCCTTGGCCAGATTGGTTCTGCCGGGTCCGGCTGGAATCTGCTCCACCGGAACTTCACGGCGCCCTTTGCTGCCGACCACCACGGCGATCGCGCCGGCGGCGAACAACGCCGGCACGCTGTCAGCGGCCGGCGAGGCGTTGCACAGGTTGCCCGCCAGCGAGCAGCGGCCCTGAATCTGCGTCGACCCGATCAGGTCGAGCGCCTCGACAACACCGGGCCACGCCTTGTTCATGCCGGGATGCGCCTCGACAACAGCGCCAGGTGTCGCGGCGCCGACCACGAAACCACCGCCTTCCTCCCGGATGCCGATAAGACCAGGGATTTGCTTGGTGTCGACAATGAGTTCCGGCTTCAGCCGCCCGGCTCGCATCTGCACGAGCAGGTCAGTGCCTCCGGAAAGCACCTTCGCGAGGCCGGATGCGCCGGCCAAGAGCTTGACGGCCTCATCGACCGTCGATGGGGCGGCGTAATTGAGTGTAGGCATTCCTGCTCCCGATGTCTGCGCGTGTTGAGCTGTCCGGTCCTGAAGCCGGTCCAGGCTGGAAGGCCCAAGGTTAGGCGATCAGGGTTGGCGGGTCGAGGGGGACTGGCGTCACGCCTCAAGTCTCAGCCTAATTCAATCCGTCCCACCAAGGGCACACGCCCTTCATACGATGGTAGTTGCCGTCGATCACATTCACCGGCTCGCGCTTACCGTCCTGCGCCGCCTTCAGACGCATGACCCGCGCCTGGGCGCGCTGCTCATCGGGCAGCCAAGCGCGATCGTGACCCCAAAGGCTTGGCCCCACGGTCACTTCCGTGGCCTGCCAACTCCCGGGCCTCACGTCCTTCCCACCCCAGCCGTATTCCAGCATGAACCCGGACGGAGACTTAAGGTAATACGAGGTCACGCAGTCGTTCGGGTGCCGGCCCAAAGTCGTCGCGATCCGGTCCGGCTCGCCCAGCGCGATGTCGTATCCCTGCCCGACATCGTCGAGCGAATACAGTTCCACCATTAGGTGGTGCAGGTCCTGCCGCCCCGTTTCGATCAACGCCACGGTGTGATGCCGCGGATTGACGTGGAGGAAATAGGCACGGAACGGCGTCACGATGTAGTCGCTCACGCCAAAACCCAACACGTCGCGGTAGAAGCCGAGAAGGTCATCAATGTTCTTCACGTGGAATACGGCGTGACCCATGCCCAATGGACCGGTCCGGAAGCCGGAGATCGATCGTCCGGGACGGAATGGTTCGTCGGCGACCGCGGCGCCCCAGAATGCCTCCAGCCGGTTCCCGCCGGGGTCGGCGAAGCTGATCAACCCACGGACGCAGCGCTGATCCGCGAGCATCGCCGGCTCGCGCCGCACCGGAACTGCGTGCGCCTCCAGCCGTGCCGCCAGCGCATCGAGCGCCGCTGCGTCTGCTACCTCAAAGCCAAAGTAGCGCTCGCCCTCCGCCAACGAACGATCGACCACCAGCCGTTGGCTACGGTCATCCATGCGGAACGCCCGGCAGGCGTTGCCGCGCTCGACCATCTGCATGCCAAGCCAGTTGGTGGCGAACTCCGTCCAGTCGCTCAAATCTGACGCGCCGATACCGACGTAGCCGAGTGCCTGCACTTGCATGGCCAGGATCTCCGAAAGGTTCTACCGACCAGTATAGCGCCCTTCACGGAATTTTCAAACTCCGCGGCACAGGCTGCCCAGGCGCATCTCTCAATTTCAGGTACCTGGAGCGGCAATGCTCACCCGTCGCACTCTCATTCGTGGCAGCCTGGCGGTCGGGCTGGCCGCACCCGCGGTCAGACGCAGCTTCGCCAAGACCGGACAGGCATTGCGCATCGGTTATATCCTGCCGGTCCAGTCGCAACTGGGTGCCGGTGCCACGACCTTCGCGGACGAGATCGCCAAGCGGACCGCGGGCCGGATCACGCTGCAGCAATTCCCGGATTCGACGCTCGGCGGTGACGTTGAGCTAATGAAGGGCGTGCAGCTTGGCAGCATCGACCTCGCATTTGTCACAGGCATGGGCATACCAAGTGTGCTGCCGGAACTCGGCGTGCTGAACATTCCGTTTCTGTTCAACGGCGTGCCCCATGCGCATGCCGTTCTGGATGGGCCGATTGGTGAGAGTTTTCGCGCTCGCTTCGCCGCCAAGGACCTTGTGCTCCTTGGCTGGGGCGAGAACGGCCTTCGCCATATCACAAATTCCAAGCGGCCGATCGTCACGCCGGACGATCTCAAGGGCCTCAAGATGAGGGTGCCGCAATCGGAGGTCCTGCTGATGGGATTCCAGGCGCTCGGCGTCGACACCGCGTCCCTGCCCTTCCCGCAACTCTTCGAGGCCCTGCGCGCGGGCAAGTTCGACGGTCAGGAAAACCCGATCGCGACTATCCAGGCCGCAAAGTTCGATCAGGTGCAGAAGTTCCTGACGCTGAGCGGCCATGCCTACGATCCTGCTGCGTTTGTCATGTCGCCGGATGCGTTCGACGAACTGTCGGCGGAGGACAAGGCAAGCTTCGCCGACGCCGCGAGGGCTGGTGGACTGGCTTCACGGAAGTTCGCCGCCGACGCTCAAACCGCTGGCGTCGCGGCCCTGCAGCAGGCCGGCATGACGGTGCAGATCAGCATCGACCGTGGCCGTTTCGCCAGTGCCATGGCCGGGGCCAATGCGGAATTCGAGAAGCGGTTCGGGCGGGACCTTATCGAGCGGATCAGACAGGCAGGTTAGTCGGCGGCGGTCCGCACAAATGACGCGAGGCACATCCAGGCTGCTCGTCCTCACCGTCCGTCGCCGCATCTTTGGCGGCTTCACCATCGTCCTGCTGCTGCTGGCATTGCTTGCGGCGGGGGCGCTGCACAGCACGCAGAAGGTTGGAGCGGAGGCGGCGCGGGTGAGCGAGGATGCCGCACGTGCTGCGGACGCAAGCCGTGTGGCGGTCCAGGTGGGCGAGGCGCGCGCCCGAGTCGTTCAATATATGCTGACCGGCAGCATGGACGACCAGAAGTCGGCACAGGATGTCCTTGCGGAACTGGACCGTACCGCCGCCGGTGCGGGAACGCAGGAACAGCAGATGCGGGCTCCGATCGCGCGTTACCGAGCGGCGGTCGATGCCACGATCGAGGCGGTAGAGACCCGGCGTACGGCAGCGGAGCGCCTGGTGAGCACTGCGACCGAGATCAGGACGATCGTGTCCGCCACGGTGCAACTGCTTGATCGTGAGACCAATCCGGCCATACTGACCGCTGGTGCGCGCCTCGCCGAAACGTTTGGCGAAACCGACGCCGCTGGCTCGCGCCTTCTCGCCACGCGCACTCCGGCCGAGGCCAATGCCGCGAATGCGGCTTTGTTGACCTTGCGGCATGCCATCGAAAGCCTGGCTGATGCCGCAGGCGCCAACCGGCGCATTCAGCGCTTCCTCAAGGCGATGTCTGAGCCCGTCGATCACCTCGCTGAGGCGCTGCGTCAGGTTGTCGCGGCCGATGAACGATTGCGCACCGCATCGCTCGAGCGGGACGCTGCGGGCGCTCTGGTATTGAACGCGACCGCGGATCAACGGACGCACGCGATGCAGTCGCAGCAGTCGGCGATCGCGACGATGCTTACAGAGGTGAGCACGGCATATCGCTTCGGCCTGCTCACCGCGGCAATCGCAACCGGCGTCGGCATCCTCCTTGCTTTGCTGATCGGACGCAGTATTGCACGACCGATCGGACGCCTTACGGCTGTCATGCGAGAGCTTGCCGGCGGACGATTGGATATTGTCGTTCCTAATACGGAACGCCATGACGAATTGGGCGAAATCGCACGCGCGGTGGGTGTGTTCCGCGAACACATGAGCTCCGAATTGGAACTGGCGCGTCAGCAGGACGAGGAGCGTGGGCTCGCGGCGGCGGACAAGCAGGCCTCGCTGGTCAGGATGGCCGAGACCATCGAAGCGGACACCGGGACGGCGATGGAATTGATCGGGCAGCGAACCGCAAAGATGGCGACGACGGCAGACGAGATGCATGCATCTGCCGAACGCACCAGTGATTCAGCCAAGAGCGCGGCCGCCGCAGCGGCGCAGGCGTTGGCCAATGCCCAGACCGTGGCAGGCGCCGCAGACCAGCTCGCCGCGTCGATCCAGGAGATCGGTGGTCAGGTCGGTCAGTCCACCGCCTCGGTCACCCGAGCCGTGGAGGCCGGCCGCGTGACGCGCTCCACCATCGAGGCGCTCAACGAAAAGGTCGGGCGCATCGGCACCGTCGCGGACATGATCGGCGACATCGCCGCCAAGACCAACCTGCTGGCGCTCAACGCCACGATCGAGGCAGCACGCGCCGGCGACGCCGGTAAGGGCTTCGCGGTGGTCGCGAGCGAGGTAAAGCAGTTGGCAACCCAGACCGCGCTCTCGACACAGGAGATCGCGCGCCATATCGGCGAGGTACGAGAAGCCACGGCGGCATCCGCGACCGCCGTGGGGCGCATCGAGCAAACCATCAGCGAGATCGATGCGATCTCCGGGTCGATTGCCGCCGCGGTCGAGGAGCAGGGCGCGGCAACCACGGAAATTGCCCGCAGCGTCGCGGAAACCACCGGCGCCGCCCACGTGATGACGTCCCGCATCGCAGAAGTATCGGGCGAAGCTGATCAGACCGCCCGTCGCGCCGCAGACGTGCACGACGATATCGGCAGCCTCGACACCGCCGTGGATGAATTGCGGCATTCCGTCATCCGGGTCGTCCGCACATCCACCGTCGAGTTCGATCGTCGTCACGACCGCCGGTATCAGGTGGACCTGCCGTGCCACCTGGAGCTTGCCATCGGAGGCAGCCACGCCGCGCGCGTGGCCGATCTGTCGGACGGTGGCGCAATGATCGAGGCCGCACCACAAATGCAGGCGGGAGATCGCGGCGTGCTTCGTCTGGACGGCTTTAAGTCAGCCCTGCCATTCACGGTCCGCGATGCCGATGCGGGCACCGCGCGCGTGGTATTCGCTCTCGCCGAAGCGACTGCGACATCACTCCACACCATGTTGGATCGGCTGGGGCAGCACGTCGCCGCCGCCTGAGAGGGGCGCCGCTTCGCCGCGTTGCTTCATCTGGTCACCGCCGACGGCAGGCGCGGCCTGCCATGTGATCCGGCAGCGCGCCCGTGCGGGGGCTCGAGCAGCTTCTTCAGTAGCAGTGCCGCGCCCTCCGGGCGGTGCCCCGCTGCGTGCAGCCCGTCCTCGAGATCGGGCGCGCCACCGTGCAGAAGGCTGCGCACCGCCTGGCACCCCAGACGCTTCGCCAGACTGTCAAGTTGCTCGACCAGGGCCGCGAGCACGGCAGCCGGGTCGAGCAGGTCTACGGCGACGAAATGGTCGGCAATCAGAACCTTGCCCAGTTTCAAATCGTCTTCCACGCGGTAGCAGAACAGTCCGCACGGAAATTCCCTGCCCTCGCGCCGAGCCGCGACAATCCCGCATTGCCCGCCCCGGCGCGGTCCGGTGAGCTGCCGCGCAAACCGCAGCCACGCGGGCAGATCAAGTGTCGGAACCGCTTCCCGCACCAGCGGATAGACCGCCCGGATCTGTTCCCGCGACAGCAGCTCAATGATAAATTCACCCATGGCGCGCCTGCCGTATCCCTGATACCGCAAGCCTGCACCAGAACATTCGGCGGATCGTTGACCTGGATCAATGCGCGGGTTGCCGGGGCAATTTTTAACGCCGGTTGACAATACTGACGCCAGGACCGGTTATCCGCGCAACGGGCGCCGGGATGATCCGGTGGGAGTCGATGATGGCAACGCGGCTGGTAGGTCCGCACGTTCTCGATCCGCAGGGTGCGGTCAACCCCTGTACGATCTGCGAAGCACGCTCGCTCAGCGTGTGCAATGCCATTCCCGACGCCGACCTCTCGCGACTTGCCGCGATCGCTGTGGTGATCGAGGCGCAAGCCGGACAGTGCTTCATCGACGAGGGCGAGCCGGCAAGCGCCTTTTTCAACATCACTTTCGGCACCGCCAAGCTGTTCAAGTTGCTGCCGGATGGACGGCGGCAGATCACCGGGTTCGTTGGCGCCGGTCATTTTCTGGGTCTCGCGGTTTCCGATACCTACGCCTTCAGCGCCGAGGCAATCGAGCGCGTACGTTATTGCCGGTTCTCGCGTGCCAGGCTGCGGACGCTGCTTGATGACTTCCCGCTGATGGAAAATCGTCTGCTGGAGGTGGCCTCCAATGAGCTGGTGGCGGCGCAAGAGCAGATGTTGCTGCTCGGCCGCAAGACCGCGCGTGAGCGGCTCGCCTCATTTCTGCTGATGCAAAGCCGCCAGGGAATGCCTTGTGGCCACGCACGCCGGCGGTTCAACCTGCCCATGACGCGACATGACATCGCTGACTATCTTGGCCTGACCATAGAGACCGTCAGCCGCACACTGACCCGCCTGCGTGCAGAAGGGCTGATCGACCTGGCCCCACAGAGTGAAGTGATTGTCTGCAACTCTGTCGGGCTCGAGGGGCTGGCGGCCGGCCTGCGTTGACCAGCACAGGCCAACCCTGCGCGAGGCCGGACTCGAACCGGCAAGGAGTTTCCTCCGGGGGTTTTTGAGACCCCTGCGGTTACCATTTCGCCACTCGCGCGTGGGAGAGAGGTCAACGGCTCGAAACCTAGGCCATCGGCATAGTCGGTCGCAACCTGGACCGCACCATGCGCCCGCCTCAGGTCAGATCGCGACCGTTTGCTTCCATCAGGCGGCTTCGCTATAGGGAGCGCCCGCTGATCCCGGATAGCTCAGTCGGTAGAGCAAGCGGCTGTTAACCGCTGGGTCGTAGGTTCGAGTCCTACTCCGGGAGCCAGCCTATCAGATAGTCAGGCCGTAAGCGCCCGGGACTGCCAGGCATCCGCTGCGCTACGGATCAGAGCGACCCACCAATCGAGGTGAAAAGGGCGGAGACATCTGAGCCCAGAGTGACGGCAGCGGCGGCAACCGCGATCACGATGCCGGCGGCGATCACGCCGTATTCCATGGCGGTGACGCCCGCGCGGTCGACCACCAGGCGCGCCAAAAGAGAGTGAGTGTAGGCAATCATCACTCGGTTCCTTTAGTTACGAAATAGCATCATTATATGCATAACGTTGCGTTAACGTTTCATCAACAATGGACGGCGCGACCGCTATCGCGACCTTGGCCAAGGCTGTGCACGGCCTGAGACGCCGCTTCGTTGCGTTAGTCGATCAATGATTGCAGTTATACATTAACCTGGCTGAGCGCCCCGCTCAGCCGTCGCGCCACAACAACTGGCCCCGCCTGTCGCTCTGGCGGGGGCCTTTTCTCGCCTGCAACCCGTATTTCGCGAGACGAGGCGGCGAGTTCATCGAACGTCGAGCGGACCGTGCTGATTGAGAATTCCCGCGACCGCGTCAGCATGGATCATGTCCACTGCCACGGAAACGAAAGGGCGTCCCCCGCGATGCCCACCGTCCGGGCCGGTGAGCATGATGCGCTCGTCCGGGTGGTCGTTGACGTAACGTCGGATGACGGCCGACGGGATCTGCGCCGCCTCAAGATCGCGGACGGCAGCGTCCGCGGCGGTTGCTGCGTCGAACTCGGCGACTACCATTTGGGTCATGTGACCGCTCCTCCTTTGGCTTCCTGGAGAGAACGGTCATGTCGGCGCCGGGTTCAGCCACGTCCCATCACGGAGGCTTGGCGCGCGTCGTGCGGAACGCGCGGTTACGCGATCGTCTCGCCGGCGTCGTCGTGCGATGCGGTCTCCCGGGCGGCGGCGGCGGCCTCGTACCTCTCGGCCAGCCGCAGCAAGGCCTCCGACACGTCAAACGCTGTCGCCGTCTCAGCCATCCGACGCACTTCTGCGGCTCTGGCCAAGAGCTGCTCAGCCGTGCGGTCGGAGATAGGAACGTAACCATCCATGCTGGAAGCCTAGTCGAGCAGGCCTTTCCAGATGGTCAACCGGACGTTTTCTGCGCGTCACATCTGCGCTGCACAGTCCCACACACTCCCTGCCCGGTAACTGTGGCAGCTCTTGCCGCCGCGGAGTCAGGGAGCCAACATGCGCCGACCGGCATAACGATCAGGCGACCGCCAGGGAAACCTCCCGCCTGATCGGCGTTCTCGTTGCCAACCATCGAGGAGACCCGCAGATGCCAGAGCATGTTTACAAAGTCGTCGAGATCGTCGGCTCATCCGAGGAGAGCGTCAGCAAGGCGATCGATCGCGCCATCGAAAAGGCTGCCCTGACGTTGCGTAATATCGGCTGGTTCGAGGTGGAGCAGGTGCGCGGGCACATCGAGAACGGCAAGGTGGCGCACTATCAGGTGACCCTGAAGCTGGGCTTCCGCCTGGACGAGTAACTCCCCCTCAGCGGCTCCCTGTCGGGACCTGGCTGAACGGCTTGTTCTTGTCGACGCGAATATCCGCCGGCAGGCCGAGTACGCGCTCGGCAATAATATTGCGCAAAATCTCGTCCGACCCCCCGGCGATCCTCGCGCTCGGCGAGGACAGCAGCGCCTGCTGGAACATCGCATACGCCTCGGCCAGATCGTCATCCGTCACCAACCCCGCCATCCCCATCAGGTCCAGCCCATAGGACGCGATGTCCTGTAGCTTGCTCGCGTTGACCAGCTTGTGGATCGAATTCTCCGGTCCCGGTGTCTGACCGCGCGACAATGCGGTCATGCTGCGCAAGCGGGTGAACTTCAGTCCCTGCGTCCGCGCATACCACTCGGCTATGCGCTCGCGCACCGCGCCGTTGCGGATAGCGGGCATGCCATCCAACGTCAGGGTGCGGCTCAGTTCCAGCAGATCCTCGACCTCCGGGCGATGCACCTCGCCCACCGCGAGACGCTCGTTCATCAGCGTGGTGAGCGAGACTTTCCACCCCTGCCCCACTGCACCCAAGCGCTGCGTATCCGGCACGCGCACATTGGCGAAGAAGACCTCGTTGAAGTGCGACGCGCCAGACATCTGGTGGATCGGTCGAACCTCAATCCCTGGTAACCGCATGTCGAGAAAGAAGAAGGTCAGGCCTTCGTGTTTCGGCACGTTCGGATCGGTACGCACAACGATGATGCCGAAGTCCGACAGATGTGCGCCAGAGGTCCAGATCTTCTGCCCGTTGATGACCCAGTCGCCGCCGTCGCGCTCCGCCCGGGTGCGCAGCGCCGCCAGATCGGATCCACCCGCGGGCTCCGAGAACAACTGGCACCACACCTCCTCGCCGCGCAGCGCCGGTCGCACGTAGCGATCCAGCTGTTCAGTTTGCGCATAGGCCATCATCGTCGGGATGCACATGCCGAGACCGATCTCGAAGAGACCGCGCGGCACTGCGTAGTTGTCTTCCTCCTGCTGGTAAATCACCTGCAAGATTGGCGATGCCTCTCGACCACCGAAGGCCCTCGGCCAGGTAATGCCGGCAAACCCGGCATCGCACTTCTTTGCCTGCCATGCTTTGCAGCGCTGCACCGCATCCGCACCGACATCGCCCAGCCGCAACACAGGCCGCGCCCGGCTCTTGCGTTCCGCGTTGGCAGCCAGGAACGCACGTGCCTCGGCGCGAAATGCCGCCTCTTCCGGGATGTCGTTGAAGTCCATCAGCGCCCTCTATGCTGCGTTGCGCATCTCGATCAGTTCGACCAGCCGGTTCTTCCACCAGGGCGCCCCACCAAGCGCCAGAGCAAGCTGCTTGGAACGCCGGTAGTAAAGGTGGCAGTCCACGTCCCAGGTGAAGCCAATCCCGCCATGTGTCTGGATGTTCTCTTTTGACGCCAGGTGGAATGCCTCGGTTGCCGACACACGCGCCGTCGCCGCGGCGAGCGGCAGCTCGACCGCATCAGACGCAAGCGCCCAGGCACCGTAGTAGGCATTCGACCGGGCCAGTTCGATCGCGACATACACGTCGGCAAGCTTGTGCTTGATCGCCTGGAATGACCCGATCGGCCGGCCGAACGCATACCGCTCCAAGGCGTAGTTGCGGGCCATCTCCAGTGCGGCATCGGCGCCCCCGACCTGCTCGAACGCGACCAGGATCGCCGCCCGTTCCAGCAAACGCTGCACCACAGGCCAGCCTGTCTGGGAGCCAAGCTTCTCGACTTCGCTTCCGGCAAAATCGATGCGTGCGTGATTACGGCTGGGATCGATGGTGGTGAGAGTTCGTCGGCTCACGGTTGCCTCGGTAAGATTGGCCAGCAGCAGCGCGATCTCGCCCCTCTCGTCTCGCGCCACAACAATGGCGAAATCGGCAGCGGTCCCATCCATCACGGGCCATTTGCTGCCGCTCAGTTTTCCTCCGACAGAACGTATCCGCACACCGGCCGGATCGGGATTTCCCGTGCCCTCCGCCAAGGCAAGGCAGCCGATTGCCGAGCCATCCGCGAGTTTCGGCAACAGGCGCCGCTTCTGCGCATCGCTGGCTGCCAACAGCAACGCCTCGGTGGCCAGATACGCAGACGATGCGAACGGCACCGGCGCCAACGCGCGGCCGAGTTCCTGTGCCAGCACGCATAGCCCTTCATAGCCAAGGCCCGCGCCACCGTACTGCTCGGGTATGGCGGCGCCGAGCCACCCCATCTCCGCCATCGCATGCCAGAGGTTGGCGGTGTGGGATTCGTCGCCTTCGAGCACCTGTCGCACAATCTTCGGTGGCGACCGTTCGCTGAGGAACCGGTGCGCCTGATCGCGCAACTGCTTCAGGTCGTCCGAGAAATCGAAATTCATCGAGCCACCGCGCGGTTTCGACCGACTACGCCGACCCATTCTACAGGCCGCTCAGGACATTGACCACGACCGACCAACAGCCGGCCGCAGCGCATCAATCGGCGATGAACGCGCGATACGTCTCCACCATGTCGGCGACCGCCGCCTGATAGATTTGCGCGCCGTGCTCCGGCGTGGACAACGACGGATCGGACCCGATCCGGCCGTCAGGGAAGCGGCGACGATAGTCCGTGCAGTCGAAGAAGCCGGTACTCCTTGGCGCAACCTTCGGCGACATCTGTGCGTATTTGATCGCCTGCGGCTGGTAGTGCTGCGCCAGCGACACCTCCGACGCCGTGGCGTGGCTGCCGTTCGCATCGCCGTACAATTCTTTGGCCAGCGCGTCGGAGCGCGGTCCCTGCGACCAGAACACCATCTTGCAGCGCACCGGCGAAGATTCGCCCAGGCCGCGCATCGACGACGCGGCATAAATCTCGTCGAATGCCGCCGTCACGGTGGCGACGTTGCCGCCATGGCCGTTGATGAACAGGAAGCGTTCGAAGCCGTGCTTCATCAGCGAGGTCACCACGTCACTCACAAGCGCGATCAGCGTCGATGGTCGCAGCGTGACGGAGCCGGCGAAACCAAGATGGTGCTGCGACATGCCGATGGTGAGCGTCGGTGCCACCAGGCAGCCAATCTTGTCGCCCACGCCGCGCGCAACAAATTCCGCATCGAGATGGTCGGTACCGATCAGGCCGTTCGGCCCATGCTGTTCGGTCGAGCCGATCGGGACGATGATGCCGCGCGACGAACGCAGATAGTCCTCGACCTCTTGCCAGGTGGATAGCGCAAGCTGCATGGGCGTTCTCCTTTCCGATACCGCATCTTGCAGGGCGGCGCCCTGGCTCGCAATTGTCCCGCAAGCCGATCAGGCGGCTACAGGAGGTATTCAACGTGGTAGGCCGCATCGAGGGTTACGCCATCATCTCCGAGGACGGCATGTTGGCAAATGCCGCGCGGATCATGCCGGACTCGCTCAAGTTCGAAGCTGATCAGCTGTTCTTCGAGCACGGCCTGGACGGGATTGATGTGATCGTGCATGGGCGCCACTCCCAGGAGCAGCAGCCACGTTCGCGCATGCGCCGCCGTCTGATCCTGACGCGCAGCATCGAAGCCATCGCGCGGCACCCGTCGAATGAACGAGCTCTGCTATGGAACCCAGCGGGTGCGTCTTTTGAGGCAGCCTTGAGCGCACTCGGTATTCCCGACGCCAGCGTTGGTGTCATTGGCGGCGCGACGGTGTTCGCGCTATTCCTTGGCCGCTACGACGAATTTTATCTGTCACGAGCGCCCAACGTACGTCTGCCTGGTGGCCGCCCCATCTTTCCGGAGGTGCCCGCGCGGACCCCCGAGCAGGTGCTGGCGGCCCATGGCCTCCGTCCCGACGAGCCGGAGATGCTTGATGCCGCAAAAGGTCTCACGATGGTGAGATGGCGACGCAGGAAAGTCACATTCACGCCATAGAGTGAGGTGTTTCTCTGGCGAAATGCCATATGCTGGACATGAAGCGGCATGTAGCGGCTTGGTTCGGCAAGGGCGCGGCGATCCTCCCGTGTGAGCGGATCTGGCGTGCCCCTAACTTATTTACGCCACCCCTCAATTTCCCGTATCATCGCGAGCAGAGCGACTCACGGGTTGATGCCTGGGTCGCTGAGGATCAGTGGCTCGCAGGGTTACCCGGCAATCGAACTGAGCAATTCGGCTGGTGGCAATTCCCTGGATTTCGATGACTGACAGACCAGGGAGGTGGCGATGCATCGATCAGACATTGCGCGGGTCCAGGCTTACCTGCGCAAGACGCTGGGCAGTGATCTGATCCATATCGACGTACCCAAGAGCGCCAACGGTCCAGTTGAGCTGCGCGCGGGTCGAGAGTTTCTCGGAACCGTGCACCGAGACGACGAGGATGGGGAAATCTCATTTTCTGTGCATATGACGATTCTCGAGGAAGATCTGCCCGCTGCTCCGCCTAACCCATCGGGTGTCAAGCCGCGCTGACAGCGTCACTGGGCGGCGTAGGCTACCAATTGCAGCAATTTTTCGAAATCGATGGGCTTCGACAGCACATCGATTGCACCTAGGTCGCGGGCCTCCGCGGCAACGCGGGCGTCTGGCAATCCGGTCACCAGCAGTGAAGGGATGGAATGGCCGCCAGCATCCAGCGCCCGCAACAAATCCAGCCCGGTCATCTCCGGCATTTTCTGGTCCACGACCAGACATGTCACTTCGCCCAGCTCAGGATCATCAAGCAGCTGTCGACCGGACGTATAGGTCTTGACTGTGTGGCCAGCCAATTCCAGCAATGCGTCGAGCACATCGCGCACGTCCCCATCATCATCGACAATAGCGACTATGTTCGAATTTTCTGTGGGCACGTGAGGTTCAATTCCTGAAATCGCCACGCATACTGACGGAGCACGATACAGCCGCAAGACAAACTGCGTAGGCTCACGCTGTATTGTGGCGCAGGTATTCCAATGGCGGTAATCGCCAACGAATTTATGATGAGGGCAGGGATCGCATTCCGTTCCTGACGCAAGCGTGACGATATCTGTGATCACGATCTCGCGGCGCTCGGCAACCGGTATACCTATGGCGCGCCCTGGTGGATTCGAACCACCGACCCACAGCTTAGAAGGCTGTTGCTCTATCCAACTGAGCTAAGGGCGCCCCGCAGGTCCGGCCTCTGTCCAGAAGGCCTCTGGCACGCCGCTCCAATAGACCCGCCCGCCTCTCAGTGCCAGTTTAGCGGGCTCGCCATCCCGACCGGTCGGCCGCACCCTTGCATCCTCGCCGCTGCCCGATGATCCTTTCTCCGTCAGTCAATCGGAGTCGCGAGTGTGATCATTGTCGCAACCACGCGGGAGTGCCAAAGGGCCGCCGATTGACTAACTGACACCGACGCCTGCCACGCCAACGCCAAGGAGGGCTGCATGTGGCGCTTCCTGCTGCCGGCCTTTGCCATGATGGGCGCAATGAGTGCGCTGATCTTCGGTGCAGTCGGTGACCTGTGGTTGTCGCCTGACCTGTCCCACGGCGGAAGCACCATCATCAGTCACGCCGAGCCCCAGCAGGTCGCTCCTCCCGCCCCGTCGCCCGCGATGTCTCCCTCACCCGTACCGATGGTGAGCGCCCCAACCTCGGCCCTGCTGAAGGAGGAGCAAGCCCGGGACGCACTGCAACGTCAGATTGCCGATCTGCAGCAACAATCCACTTCACTGCAGGGTGGGATTGCCGATCTGCAGCGACAGGATAGCGCACTGCAGAGTCAGGTCGCTCAACACAAGAAGCAGCTTGCGCAACGTTCGGCGGAAACTTCTGCAATGGCGGACCAGCAGACGACCCGCGACGCATTGCAGCGCCAGATCGCCGGGTTGCAGCGCCAGATCGCCGATCTGCAACGCCAGGATAGCTCAATACAGGGTGAGATTGCTCAGCACAGGCAGGAACTCACGCAAAGTTCTCAGGACCTCGCGCAGCGATCGCAGGATTTGGCGCAAAGCACCGAGGCGCTCACCCAGCAGACCCGGGACCTTGCTGCTGTGCGCGCCGAGACGGACAAGCTGCGGCAAGGCATTGATAGGCTCCGTGAGCAGCGCCAGGCGGAGGAGGCATCACTGGCGCGACAGAAGGCGCAGGAACAATTGGCAGCGATTACGCCGCCACGGCCCGTTCCCCCGAAGCCCACGCCTCGCACGCCGCAGCCCTTGCCCGTCCGGCAACCGACGCAGTCCACGCCAGGCCCGCAGCCAGGCCAGTCCACGCCAGCGGGGCAACCAGGCCAGCCCACAAACCCGCAGCCGGCCCAGTTGATGCCCGCAACGTCTTCAGCACAGCAATTGCAGACTGCCCGCCAGTGGCTGTCCGCGGGACGGCCTGACGAGGCGCGACGCATACTCGCGATGGTGCAAACCCAGATGGTGTTCCAGCCGGTCACGCCGGACCAACCCGCAGCCCAGGGGCGCAGTCCCTCCGCGACCGACATCGGCGATGCTATCCGCTGGCTCGACATGGGTGCCAGCGGCCAGGCCATGCAGTCGATCACGCGGGCGATCGGCAATGCGAACGCGCCGGGGAATGCGAACCCGCCGGCGAACCCGAACCTCGCCGGAAACACGCGACCCGCGGGTGGACCCGTCCGCGCCTGGTCTGGCTATGCAGCAGACACGCCCTCGGGGGCTGTCCCGCCGCCGCCGGGCTACTCCAGAAGCGAATTTGACCGCTAAGACGGCCCAGTTGGCGTTCCACAACCGCCGATATTGCCTGTCGTCGAGCGACGGTTGATGACGGCGGTCCCTGAGCCAGGCTCGCATGACGACCGCGCGAGATCGTGAGTTCACGACCCTGCGAGTTGCACTGGAAGGCTCCTTACTAACCCCACTGTCGGCGGGCTGTTCGGCTCCGGTCACCGGGAGAGCCGGTTAAAGAAAATCGTTTATTTGCAATACTATAGCACTGCCAATGAACCGCAGTCGACGGCAGTGGTCAATTGGGCGCGGATCGGCTCGGTTTAGCAGCGATGTGAAACGTTGCGATGTGACAAACCGTTATGACATGGCATATCGTCGGGCGTGAAATCTCTGTTGTTGATAAATGCGGAATTGATGCCTTTGGCACGATATTGCGATCTTGAGCGAAACCTTCGTCGCTGTGTTCCTGCAACACTAGGCAGCACGCGCGCAGCTCCGTAATTCGTGTCGTAATCCTGAACCGATGTCCTGCTGGAGATGTGGTCGATGATGGGCGTTACTCCTGGTTATTCCGCTCAGCTAAAGAAGACCGACTGCCGCGTGGCGCAACTGCGGATGCGCAATGTCCTCGTCATGACCACCGCTGCCTGCGCGATCGCCGGCCTGTCCGCGTGCAGTCCGGTGCCCGACCTGCCACCAGCGCCCGCGACACCGGCACCTGGAACGGGGTACGTCAGCAACCTCGAACCGTATCGCGTCCAGGTCGGCGACGTGTTGGCCGTCAGGCTCATGCTGAACCCCGAGCTGAACGAGGAGGTCACGGTACGCCCCGATGGCCGCATTTCGACGACAGTCGCGCGGGACGAACTTGCCTATGGGCGCACGATTCCGGAGCTGGCCGCCGCCCTCACGCACGATTATTCGACCGACCTCCGCAACCCGCGTCTCACGGTTGTGGTGAAATCCTTCGCCCCCACTCGCATCTATGTCGGCGGCGAGGTCGCCCTGCCCGGCGAGTTCATTACTGTCGGACCCACCCTCACGCTGTCGCAGGCCATCGCACGAGCTGGCGGCCTCAAGATAGCGACCAGCGACGAGAACAAGGTGTTCATCATCCGCCGCGGACCCAACGATGTGCCACAGTTCTTCTCGGTCCGCTTTCAGGATTTGATGTGGGGTAAAAATCCGACCGCCGATGTGCGGCTTGCGCCGTTTGATGTTGTGTACGTGCCGCGCAGCGGCATCGCGGAGGTCTACAAATTCGTCGACCAGTATCTGCTGCAGTTCGTCCCGGTCAGCTGGGGCTTCTCTTACGTTGTAGGAGGAACGGGAGGCGGCACGGTAGTGACTGCTCCCACAACCAAGTAAGGACATTACAGGCCGCGGTGCGGCGGGGTCTCTCCCTGTCGCGCCCGCTGGCGGTCGCAAGATCCTAAACGTCGACCTCCTCCACCGTCCGTGCCCGTTCCTGAATGAACTGGAAGCGCAATTCCGGCCGCCGTCCCATCAGGCTCTCTACCAGTTCCGCGGTCGCCGCCCGCTCGCCAGGCGCGGCCACCACCTTCAGCAGCGTGCGCTTCGCGGGGTCCATCGTGGTCTCTTTGAGCTGCGACGGTGGCATCTCGCCCAAGCCCTTAAAGCGGCTGACCTCCACCTTCGCGTTCGCCTTGAACTCGCGCCTGGTCTTGGCCTCGCGGTCCGCGTCGTCCATCGCATAGACGGACTTCGCCCCCTGCGTCAGCCGGTACAGCGGCGGCTGCGCCAGGTACACGTGCCCGTGGCGCACCAGCTCGGGCAGCTCGCGATAGAAGAACGTCATGAGCAGCGACGCGATATGCGCCCCATCCACGTCGGCGTCGGTCATGATAATGACCCGGCCATAGCGCAGCTTGGCGAGGTCAAAGCGGTCGCCGACGCCACAGCCCAGCGCCTCGATCAGGTCCTTCAGCTCCTGGTTCTGCCGCAGCTTGTCCGCCGATGCGCTCGCCACGTTGAGGATCTTGCCACGCAGCGGCAGCACCGCCTGGGTCTCGCGGTTGCGCGCCTGCTTGGCTGAGCCACCAGCTGAATCGCCCTCCACCAGGAAGATCTCGGTCTCGGCGGCGTTCTCCCGCGTGCAGTCGGTAAGTTTGCCCGGCAGCCGGAGTCGCCGCGTGGCCGACTTGCGCGCCGTGTCCTTCACTTCGCGCCGGCGCAGCCGCTCTTCGGCGCGCTCAATGACAAAAGTGAGCAAATTGTCTGCCTGCGTCGGATCGCCGGCCAGCCAGTGGTCGAAGCGGTCGCGCAGCGCAGTCTCGACCAGGCGCGCAGCCTCGGTGCTGGTGAGCTTCTCCTTGGTCTGGCCCTGGAACTGCGGATCACGCAGAAACACCGACAGCTTGGCCGCAATAGGTCCGAGCAGGTCCTCGGCCACCACCTGAGCAATGCGGCGATTACCGCGCTGTTCACCCCAGGCACGCAGCCCTTTCAGTAGAGCAGTGCGAAATCCGGCTTCGTGCGTGCCCCCCTGGGTGGTCGGAATCGTGTTGCAGTAAGAGTGGACAAACCCCTCTCCTTCCTCCAGCCAGGCCGTGGCCCATTCCATTCGGCCGGCACCACCTGGAAGGTCCGCCTCGCCTGACCACGGCTGCGGCAGGACCCGAGACGCCTCACCGATTTCCGCCTCCAGGCTGTCGCGCAGCCCGCCCGGAAAGTGCAGCACCGCCTCGGTGGGCGTGTCATCCTTCAGACCACGCAGCAGAGACGCATCGCACGCCCATCGGATTTGCACGCCGCGGAACAAATAAGCCTTTGAGCGACACAGCCGATATAGCCGCGACGGACTGAACCCGACGCCGCCGAACACGGTCGGGTCCGGCTTGAAGCGGATCGAGGTTCCGCGCTTGTTGGGCACCGGGCCCGCGTTGATCAGCTTGGTCGTTGGTTTGCCGCGCGAGTAACTCTGTTTCCACAGCACCCGATCGCGCGCGACCTCCACCTGCATCGCGGCCGACAACGCGTTCACCACAGAGCTCCCTACTCCGTGCAGGCCCCCGGACGTCGCATAGACCTTGCCGCCGAACTTGCCGCCCGAATGAAGCGTCGTCAGAATAACTTCCAACGCGCTGAGATTCTTGAATTTCGGGTGTGGATCAACTGGGATGCCGCGGCCGTTGTCACGCACCGTCAGCCAGTTGTCCGGCTCCAGCGTAACCTCGATGAAACTGGCGTGGCCTGCCACCGCCTCGTCCATCGCGTTGTCGAGCATTTCGGCGGCCAGGTGGTGCAGAGCTGTCTCGTCCGTGCCGCCGATATACATGCCCGGGCGGCGGCGAACCGGCTCCAACCCCTCCAGGACCTCAATGTCCTTGGCGGAATAGTCGGACTCCTTGCCCTGCTTGCCACCAAACAGATCGTTCATGCTGTGTTCTCATAACTCACGGCGGCACCCTACCCGGTGAGGGGGAGTCCGGGCAACGGCCTACAGATAGTCCGCGAGCCTGGGCCGGAACCAGTCCAATGACCGCCGGATGCCCTCTTCAAGAGATACGCCCGCCTTCCAGCCGGTTGCGGCACGGAACGCGCGGTCGTCCGCGTGGTAGCTGCCGATATCAATGGCGGCGCGGTCGGCGGGGAACTCACGCGTGACATAGCGTGCCGGGGGGCCAGCGAGCCGCACCAGCAGTTCGGCGATGTCATGCAGCGAGGCAGGCGGCGGACCCCCGATGTTGAAGATCCTGCCATGGCACTCAGGCGTATCCGCCGCGAGCAGGAACGCCTCGGTCACGTCATCCACATAGGTCAGATCGCGTAGCTGCGAGCCGCCCCACACCTCGAAGGGCCGCCCCTCCAGCACGCAGCGGATCCAGATGCCCAGAAATGTCTGCCGCGCGTCGCGGATGCGCAACCGCGGGCCATAGCAGTTGGTGAGCCGCAGCGACACCACCGGCCGGCCGCGCACCCGGTGCTCCAATAGCCAGTACCTGCTCGCCGGCGAACTTCGACACGCCGTTCGCGTCCGGCGGCGCCACGGGCTGGCTCTCGTCCACCGGCAGCTTCTCCACCCGGCCGTAGAATTGCCGCGTCGAGGCGTGCACCACCACGGCGTCCGGAGCTGCCTCGCGCGCCGCCTGGATCAGCCGCACCTGCCCGACCGCGTTCACTGCAATATCCGCCAGCGGGTCGTTCTGTCCGCCCATGTGACTGGTCTGCGCGGCGAGGTTGAAAATCACCGAGGCACCCTCGCACGCATTGCGCAGGTCCAGCTCGCGGATATCGCCGCGCACCAGCTCTACCGACGCATCGGCCAGGTTCGCCACATTGGCACCGCCACCGAACAGGAACCCATCCAGCGCCACGACGCGCGCACCGCGCTGCGCGAGGGAGTGGCACAGGTTCGCACCGAGAAAACCCGCCCCGCCGGTGACCAATACCCTACGCCCGCTCCAACTCATGCTCTACGTCCCATCAGTGTCCTTGCGATAAGCAATCGACTGTCCCGCAACTCGCTCGACTCCCCGCATGATTGCCATTGGTGGCGAAACTCTGTCGTTGGCTAGGCGGAATCGTGCGGCGGGCGTCGGTCGGCACTGGCGCTCCGCATGATCTCACTGAACCCGAACAGCAGCATCAGCACGCCCGACACTACCTCGATCGCGGTCACGGCCCGCACCAGCATCGACGTCGGTGCGATATCGCCAACCCCCAGCGTGGTGATCGTCGCAACGCTGTAATACAGCGCATCGACGAAGCTGATGCGCTCAGGCGTCGCGTGCAGTGAGAATTGCGGCACCGGCGTGGTCAGATCGGCGATGCGGTAGAGGCAGGCGAACACCACCACCAGCAGCCCATAGAATGTGACGAACGCCATCATAGGCCGCACCAGTCGATCGAGCCGGGCGGCAACGCCCTCGAACACCATGGCGACGTCGATGATCGCCAGGATCACGTCACGCACCGAGGCGACGACAAGCAGCGTGATCAGGGTCATCGCTCCCAACAGAGCTAACCCCTGCTGCTGTGCGTCGAGCTCCAACCGTGGCAGCGCGAAAGACGCAGCACCCACACCGAGCGCGGCCAACAGCCAGCCGGTCACGCGTGGCAGGTGATGAAGCTCGCGGATTCGGCGCGCATGGATGATCGAGTACACTTGTCGTCGGCGCATGAAGCAACCGGCGAGAAAGCCCAGAACCGGCATCGCCACCGCGCCCAGAGCGAAGCCGCGCGGTGCCGCAGGGAAGTTTGCATCGCGAAAGAACTCGAACATGCACGCATAAATCGCCAGAAAGTTGGCGACCGTCATGCCGAAATGCGCGCCGCCGGAGAACAGCAGATAGAAGAAGCCGAACCCGACTGCGCAGGTGATCAGCGACGACACCGCCGCCGTCCAATCGACACCAATCGCGCCTGCGACAAGCCCGACCAGCAACAGCGTGAATCCGGTCGAACGCAGCCAGTGCCGGTCGAGGCCGACAAAGCGTCCGTGCGAACTGACGTGGACAGGCTGACGGGTCACTTGGCGCGCTTCACCCGGCCGGCCGGCCGCTGGCCTGCGATCGCAGCGTTGCCAGGATCTCGGTCAGGATGTGGCGCTGCTCTTCCGCCGAGGCCCGTTGTTCCTCAGCCTGCTCCCGCAAGCTTTCCGCCACCTGCCTCGCCTCCTCAGTGGCCTTCCTGAGTTCCTCATTGGCCTGCCGCGCCAGTTCCAGTTGCTCGCGGGCGCTCTCAGCGGCCGCCCTCGCCGCTTCCGCCGCCGCACGCGCATCCTCCGCCGCCGCACGAATGGTTTCCGCTTGCTTGCGGACTTCCTCTGCCGTGATGCGCTGCTCCTCGGCAATCTGCCGCTCTTCCTCCGCCTGCCAGCGAACCCGCTCACGATCGTTCTGTTCATTCTCCTCTGGCGTCGCCGCCGTGTCGCTTCTCACCGGCCACAGCGTGCCCTCCTGCGCCCCGCTCATTTCGCTTGGTCTCCAACAACTCTTGGCTGCGTCGCGTAGCCGCCTTACCGCCATTCGGCATTGATCTGGATCAGTTCACCGCGCGGCATGGCCAGGTTGCGCGCCTCTGCCTCCGTTACGCCGACCGCTGTGTGTCCCGGCCACCGCCCACCGCGACGCGCAAGCTGGGCGAAACCCAGCGTTGCTCGCCGCGTTCAGCCCGGAACAAGCGGAAGGAGCTTCGATGCGTCGTGCATGCTTTATCCTGAGCCTTCTCGCACTGGTTGGCTGCTCCTACAATTCGGACAAGCGCGCCATCAACGGCGCCCTGATCGGCGGCGGCGCCGGAGCGGTGGCCGGCGCCTTGGCTGGAGGCGGGAAAGGGGCGTTGATCGGTGGTCCCGTCGGCGCCGTGGGTGGTGCTGCTGTAGGTGCACTGACCACCCCGCACCCGTCCCTTTCGGCAACGCGGTGAGCGGATTCGCCCGGGGACCGATCACCTCGCCCAGGCATGCGGATCATTACGCGTACGTGGCATAGAACGTGCAGGGAATATTACGGGCGCCAGTCGAAGTGCGCCGATCTTCGGAGAGCAACCTATGCTGCGATTGGCGAGAACGTTACTACCGAGAATTGTAAACGCACGCGCCCTACTATCAACGCCAAGAATAATGCCTGTTCTATCCGTCATCGCCTTACTCCCGAGCACGACCTGGGCGGGATCGTCTGCGGACATCGAGACAGACAAAAAGCGCGGCAGACAGAGTGTCGAGCAAAGAATCCTCGACGAACCCACCCGGATCATTGAGCAGATGAAGGGCTCTGTGTGCGGAACCGGTCCGTTCTACGCCGGGAACGTGGATGACCCCATCTACGTAACGCCGCTCATGCACCCGACCTGCACCATCACAGCGACCCCGCCGGCCAAGCGCTGAGCACCGCCGAACGATGTAGGTCCCTCGCACAAAATCTCGGCGGCAGATGGCTATCCTGCACTGCCCTGCACATTTATGGCGCTGACCCCCACGGCGCCCGGGTCTCACACAGGTTTGCTTTCCGGCGTACGCCGCCGCGCGTAGTCTCGCCGCCAATGCTGAGTATCCCCTTGCGCAAGGCCAGGCAGCCAGCCGAATACGCCTCCGGCGCAACACGCGAAACGGAGGAGTTGGCGCGCGAGGCAGTGGAAGCGGGTATCCGGCGCTACTGCACGGCCCGCCGCGAGTGAATTCCGGACTTCGTCGACCGGCATTTCTCTCTACGGGCGGGGCTGCGACTGCATCGTGCCGCCTTCGGCTGGGACATGCTGCGCGCGCCGGTGAACCTCACCATGGCGGCGCCGGCGGCAGCGCTGCACTTGGCCGCGGCTGGCGCACGAAGGGTAGGCTCGGAACGCGTGGCAAACGCGCTCGGCCGAAGGCGATTGCTATTGAGCACCTCCGTGTCGCTTCGCATCGAGTGGCTGGTCCGCACGGATTTGTTGGAGCTGCCGTGCCAGGCGGGTGACCGCGTCAGCACGCGCGACGCCCTGGCCGAGACGATATTACGCGCGATGCTGACGTCCATCGGCCTGAAGGACGATGATCCGCTGCGACACCGGGTGCTCGAGCGCACCCTGGCGGAATATGTCGTCACGCGCGGGACGGCGGCCGAGATCACCACCGCGCTCATGTCCCTCAGCGCAGGTGCGCTGACGCTCGGCAAGCTGACCCCGGGCGCTGTGTCGTTCGGTCCGATGCTGGCCTCGATGGTGGCGCAGCAGGCAGCCATATCGTCGTTCCCACTGGGCGCGGGGTTCGGCACCCTTTGGTACGGGCTGTTTCCCGTTGTGCCCTCGACAGCGTTGCTGTTCAGCCTCAGCGGCGGGTTGTTGGCAATCGGCTCCGTCCTGTCGGCATTCGCAGGCATTGTCGCCGATCCCGTGCAGCGCCGGCTCGGTCTGCATCAGCGACGGCTGCGACGGATGGTCGATGCGATGGAGCGACAGTTGCTGGATCCCGCAGCCCCCGGCTACGCGGTGCGCGACCGTTATGTGGCGCGCCTGCTCGATGTGTTCGATCTGGTCACCGCGGCATACCGGCTCACGCGTTGAGCGATGTGCCGTTCATCCGACCAGCAGGCGAGGCACCGAGGCGATCAGCAGCACAACCCCGGAAAGGCCCAGCAGCACGAGGATGAGCCGGCGGAACCCCACCTCGCTGAACCGCGCATAGAGCCTGACACCGATCAATGTCGGCACAACCATCGCGGGAGCGACGATCGCGAACAGCCCGACGGTCTGGCGCGTAATAAGGCCGCTTGCGGCATAGATCGCCAAGGTCAGCGCCTGCATGCACAGGCTGAAAGTTTGGAACACTGCGCGTTGCTCATCTCTACTCCAGCCGCGCAGCGAGCACCAAAGAGTTGGCGCCGGTCCGTTGAGACCGCCCAGACCTCCCATGACGCCACCGATCAGACCGACGCCGCCGTCGGCCAGCCGACCGCCCGCTGTCACCCGCGACATGGCGCCCATGGACAGCATCAGCGGACAGTACGCCACAAGAATCAGACCGACCGCCATTTTGAATACAGTCGGATCGATATATCGCAGCATCCACACGCCAATCGGCGTGCCTACACATCCGCCGAGTACAAAGGGCACGAGGCGTTGTCCATTGAAACTGCGACGGAACGAGCCAAGCGAGAGCAGTTGCCCGACCAGCGAACCGAACACCACCAGGGGGCCGGCAACCTGCGGTACGATAACCCACACCCAGAACGTCATCGCCACCAGGCCGAAGGCAAACCCCGAAAGCCCCTGCACGAAACCCGCGGCCAACGCGCCAACCAGGACGTAAAGTGTCAGTGCGCTCATCTGCCGACACGCTGCCTTGGCCATAACATCCAGGCAAGTTCTGCATGTTCACTGCTCCTCCTCCCCTTGCGGGAGGGGGTTGGGGGCGAGGGGCGACGATCCAAGCCTCAACCGATGGCGACGATCCAAGCCTCAACCGATATAGTCTCGGCACACGCCGAGCAGCTGGAGGAGAGCATGATCCCAGTCGTCGATCTCAAAGCCGAGTTCGCCAGGCTGACAATGCTCGAGGGGCGCACCCCGACTTCGACCGAGGCCGAACGCAAGGGGGCATTCGGACGGGTGGCGCCCTATCGCGACGGCGCGATCTTCACCGCCAAGTTCGCCGGCACGAGCGCCTGGGAGCGGCATCCGCAAGGCGATGAGATCGTGCAGATTGTCGACGGTGCGACGACGCTGCATCTGATGACCGCGGAGGGGAAACAATCCGTGACGCTCAGCGCCGGGATGATGGTCGTTGTGCCGCAGAACACCTGGCACCAGTTCGATGCGCCCGATGGCGTATGCGTGATGACGGCGACGCCGCAGCCCACCGAACACCTGCGCGTCGATGTCGAGGACCCGCGCACTCTGGAGTAAGCAGCCTTCGCTGGCTGGGATTACGCATTATCCAGGCGCTATCCTGACCCCCACACCGATCCTATACGCGCCGGCCACAACACCGATGCCAATTATATGCCGTTGCGCCGATCTTCCGGCCCGACTTGAGCGGCGACCATTCCGGTCCGCGCATTGTCCAAGTCAGGAGCCGCCTATCGTGCTGACGGACGTCCGTACGGTGGTCGCGCCTCGTCGCGCGCCACCCAGCCCGCCGCTACAACCTCCAGAAGCTGGGACCGCCCTGCTTGGCCACCTCGGCGCGATCGAGGCCGAAGAGCACATCATCGGTACTCGGCAGGGACGGCCCCGACCTGATGTGCGCGCTGCTGCGAGCCGGCACGCCGCAAGTGACTCACCTCCGATCGCACGAACGGCTGGAAGCCGACAGCGCCAGCCTGGTCATCGTGCCCCGCGGCTGCACGACGCCGAACTCATCGTGGGACTGAAAGATGCCACCGCCGATGTGTCGCGACCGACGCGGCTGCGCGCGCGGTGCGGCGATGACTTCATGCAATGGAGCGGCGATGACGCCACCGCGCCCGCGCACCGGGCGATGGGCGGCAACGGCTGCATCTCGGTCACCGCCAACGTGGCACCCACTCTGTGCGCACTGCTGCACCGTGCCTGGGACAATGATGAGTTGGAGAAGTTTGCCGTGCTGCGGGACCTGCTCGACCCTCTGCACGCGGCCCTGTTCAAGAAGAGCAATCCAATCTTGTGAAGGCCGCGCTGGCCAGCCTCGGGTTGTGCACGGATGAGGTGCGGCTGCCGCTTACCCGAGCCAGGCTGGCGACGCAGGAACGGTTGCTGGCGGTGATGCCGGAGGTGATGCTGGCCGAGGAGCATGCCGCACACGGACTACCCTACGCCCTCGCTAGTTGATGGTTGATCCATGTCAAGGCACGCCTCGACAATTCCTATCAAGTGGCCGGCGAGAAATGGTCCGGAAACAAACACCATGCTCGATCTTCTGATGTTTCTATTGCTCGCAGTGGCGTTCGCCGGGGGTGCCGGCTATGTCCGGGCCTGCGCTGACCTGACCCGCCCCACCGGCGCGACGCCAGACCAAGCGGCATGACCTGGCAGGGTTGGCTGCAGATCGCGGTGTTCGCCGCTCTGATCACAGCGACGGTTAAGCCGGTTGGCGCCCATATCGCACGCAGCATCGATGGATCCGGGCGGGTACGGCGTGCCCTCGCGCCAATCGAGAACGCCCTGTATCGCCTGGCCGGTGTCAATCCGGCAGATGAGCAGAGCTGGATGGGCTATGCGCTGGCGCTGCTCTGGTTTCACCTTGCGGGTATCGTCGCACTCTACGCACTGCAGCGCCTGCAGAACCTGCTGCCGCTGAACCCGCAGCAATTCGATGCCGTCGCCCCCGATCTGGCACTGAACACGGCCGTCAGCTTCGCCACGAACACAAGCTGGCAGTCCTATGGCGGCGAAGCGACACTCTCCTACCTCGTGCAAATGGCGGGCATCACCGTCCAGTCATTCCTCTCCGGTGCGACAGGTGTTGTCGTCGCGATCGCTCTGGTCCGCGGCTTTGCACGTCGCTCAGCACAGACGATCGGCAATTTCTGGGTCGATCTTACGCGAGTGACACTTTGCGTCCTGCTGCCGATCTGCGTGATCGCCGGGCTGTTCCTGGTTTGGCAGGGAATACCCAAACGCTCGGCACTTATGTCAGCGCGACGACATTGGAAGGCGCCAATCAGGTCCTCGCGCGTGGGCCGGTCGCCTCGCAGAAGGTGATCGCGGTACTGAGTGGCGACGGTGGCGGCTTCTTCAACGCCAATGGAGCGCATCCGTTCGAGAACCCGACAGCCCTGACCGGCATCCTCGAGATGCTGTTGATCTTCCTGATCGGCGTGGCGCTGACCAACACGTTCGGCCGCATGGTCGGCGATCAGCGGCATGGCTGGGCTCTGTTTGCCGCCATGGCAGTAATGTTCACGGCAGGCCTTGTGGTGATCTACGCCAGCGAGGCTGCACAAAACGCGGCGTTATCGCCGTTCGGCATCGATCAGTCCGCAGGCACGTGGCAATCCGGCGGCAACATGGAAGGCAAGGAGGTGCGTTTCGGCGTCGGGCAATCCGCGCTGTTCGCCACCGTGACCACAGCCTCCTCGGACGGCGCGGTCAATTCGATGCACGACAGCTTCATGCCGCTCTCCGGCTTGGTTCTGATGGCCAACATGATGCTGGACGAGGTCATTGTCGGAGGTCCTGGTTCGGGTTTGTTCGGGATCTTGCTGTTCGCCATTGTCGCGGTGTTCGCCGCGGGACTGATGATCGGTCGAACGCCCGAGTATCTCGGCAAGAAGATCGAAGGCAACGAGGTCAAGATGACCATGCTGGCGCTGCTGTGCGTGCCAGCCTTCATTCTTGGCATAGCGGCGGTTGCCGCAGTGCTGCCTGCCGGCGTTGCCGGCTTGAACAACGCCGGACCGCATGGTTTCTCCGAGCTGCTATATGCGTACACGTCCGGTGCCGCGACCAACGGCAGCGCATTCGCCGGACTGAGCGCCAATACGCCATTCTACAACCTGACCCTGGCGGCCGCGATGTTTGCCGGCCGCTTCGTTGTCATCGTGCCAGTGCTGTGCATTGCCGGCACGTTGGCGGCAAAGCGCATCGTCCCAGTCTCAGCGGGAACTCTGCCGACCCATGGAGCGCAGTTCGTCGGCCTGCTGGTTGGCACCGTGCTGATCGTCGGTGGTCTGACCTTCTTTCCGGCGCTTGCTCTAGGACCGGTAGCAGAACAGTTTGCCATGCAGGCTGGCTTGACCTATTGAAACGGCGACCTCCGACGTGATGCGCGGCGACGCGGTCTCCTTCGATTACTGGGTTGCCGGGCGTCCACGTCTTCCCTGGTCGAGCAGCAAAGACGTTAATGCTGCCCTGCGTCCGGAATGAACGACCGCGCGCCGAGCGATGGACCCCCGTCCGGTCCTAAGTGCGCCCGCCACTGAATGCGTTGAAAGTGATCAGCGTGTAGGTATCCTTCACGCCGGGCAGCGTCTGGATCTTATCGGTCACAAACAGCCCGATGTCCTGCTCCGGCTCCAAATAGAATTTGCCGAGCAGATCGTATTGTCCCGACGTCGAGTAGAGTTCCGACATCTGTTCTATGGTATCGGCCGCCTCGCGGGCGACCTTGTAGGCCTGACCCATCTCACACTTGATTTGCACGAATATCGCCCGCATGCGACCTCCCGGTCCGACACCACGCGTAGCGTAGCAGGTTTCGCCGACAGGCGAACTATGCCTGTGCAACCCTCCGGTCGGCCAATACCGCGAGTCGGTGGCTGGCGTTGCCCAGGCGACGCAGCATCACCGGGAGTTGCGGTTGCGCCGGCAGCCCGCCGTCCTCAATGAATTCCGACCAGTCGGCCCATTCCTGCGGCGACAACAGCAGCACGCGGCGTTGATCCTCCTTGCTGAGCCGCATCTCCTCTCCGAGCTGGCTGAACATCTGGAATTGGCTTCGCGCCAGATTGTCGGTGGCATACCAGGTCATGCTCTGTAGCATCGGGGTACCTTTCATAGCGGTCTCAGCAGATACTCAAAGTGTTGGCACTGGCAAGGGCGGAAATTGGCGGACGTTTTGTCCGATTTGTGGCGAGCAAACACCGTCGAGTGACCGGACGAAAATTCGGAATTTTGCGGATGGGGTTTGTACGTACGCGTCCCCTGCGGTCGGGCGTGACGGACGCTGCTCGATCTGACTATCCTGTGAGCAAGCCCCCTGACGGGCACAGCGGGAGACTCGGATGGAACTGGCTCAGGCACGCAAGGCGCGTATTGTCCCACGGACGGGCGGGCGCGCGCTTGCGGATGCCCTGGTGGCTCAAGGCATCGATCATGTATACGCCGTGCCAGGCGAGAGCTTTCTCGATGTTCTCGACGGGCTCTACGAGGTCCGGCAGAAACTGAAGCTGGTCACCTGTCGCTTCGAGGCCGGCGCGGTGCACATGGCCGAAGCGTTTGGCAAACTGAAAGGCCGTCCGGCGGCGGCGATGGTGACACGTGGCCCCGGCGCCTGCCATGGCTCCATCGGCGTGCACGTCGCGATGCAGGACAGCACGCCGCTGCTGCTCTTCGTCGGCCAGATCCCGCACGAGGACGCTGGTCGCGATGCGTTCCAGGAGGTCGATTACCGCCGGATGTTCAGCCCGCTCGCCAAGTGGGTGACCCAGATCGACCAGGCGAAGCGCATCCCCGAAGTGGTCGCGCATGCGATGGACGTCGCGGTGTCGGGACGACCTGGCCCGGTGGTCATCGCGCTCTCCGAGGAGATGCAAAAGGACATGATCGAGGTGTGCGATGTGCCGCGCGCACCTGTATCGCCGCCACATCCTGATCCCGCCGCGTTGGCGCAACTGCGAGGGATGCTTGGCCGAGCCCGCAAACCGCTTGCCGTTCTCGGAGGTTCATGCTGGACCGACGCAGGCCGCGCCGCGATCCGCGATTTCCTGCTGGGCAATGACATTCCGGTGACAGTCGGCTTCCGCCGCCAGGCGCTGTACGACGGAACGCTCGACAACTTTGCAGGCGACCTCGGCGTCGGTTCCGATCCCGGTCTCGTCACCAAGGTGAAGGAAGCCGACCTGATCCTGGCGATCGGCTCGCGTCTCGGTGATACGGTGACGCAGGGCTACACGCTGTTCGACATGGCGGGCAGCGTGCCGATCATCCAGGTGCATCCCGACGGCAGCGAGATCGGTCGTGTGTTCCGTCCTGCCCTCGGCATCGTGTCAGACCCCAATGCATTTGCCCACGCCGTCGCAGCGCTGGAGCCGGTGCGGTCCGACTGGGTGGCATGGACCGAGGAACTGCGCTCTCTGCGCGAGGCGCAGCGCGCCGTGCCAAACTATGAAGGCACGCTCAACCTCGGCACGGCGATGCGTGAGCTCGAATCGCTGCTCGACCGCGATGCGCTGATCACCACGGACGCCGGCAATTTCGCCGGCTGGGCAACGCGCTTCATCAACTTCCGCGACGGCCAGCGCTATATTGGTCCGACCAACGGTGCAATGGGCTACAGCGTACCGGCCGCGATAGGCGCGAAGATCGCCTACCCGGATCGCATGGTGGTGAGCCTGGTCGGCGATGGTGGCTTCCTGATGACCGGCCAGGAACTCGCCACCGCGTTCCACCATGGCGTCGCGCCGATCGTGCTGGTGTTCAACAACCAGATGTACGGCACCATCCGCATGCACCAGGAGCGATCCTATCCTGGCCGCGTCTCCGGTACTGGGTTGACCAACCCGGACTTCGCGAAATTCATCGAAGCCTTTGGCGGGCACGGCGAAGTGGTGAGCGACACCGCCGAATTCGCTCCGGCGTTTCGCCGCGCGGTGGACAGCGGCAGGCCGGCGGTCGTCGAGCTACGCATGAACCCCGAACAGATCACCACACGTGCCACGATCGCCGATCTGCGCACGGCCAAGGGGCCTAAGCATGTGGCGAAGCCGAAGCGTGCTGCGACACCGAAGCATCCACGCGGCGCACCGCCCGGCAAGAAACGGGGTGGATGAGCCCAACGTACGAAGGACAGCTGCCATGTATGGACGGCCCCCGTTAGGCAAAAAGCAGAAGCGGTGACGGCGGAGCGGTCTGGAGCGTCCATGTATCCGGCCTGTTGGTGCGGTCTGGAAAGACCGCTGGCCCCGATGGGTAACGCGAACCAGGTTCCCAGCATTGCGACGTGCTGAACGCGAGATGACAGAACGCGTGCGGGTCAAGCCTCGCGCAGCGACCGCCAGCGACGGCTCGGGCTCGACGCCGCACGCCACGGCGCAAGCACAATCGGGGTCCGGATAGGGCAATCTCCGCGGCACGGATATCAGGCATGCGCCGCCACGACCCAGTAGTTGTCGCCCGAGCGCAGCATCGCCCAGGCGATGCATGCGATCCTGGGCGACGGTTGCGACCTTGAACAGCCTGCGCGCCATGATGCCCTGCACCCAGGCACTGGCTTGGCCCGGCTTCACTCTGGCCCGACGCATCAGATTGGCGGCGCCGAGCCCCAGCAATCGTCGCAGACTGTGATCGCCCTGTCGGCTGATGTGGTCGATGCGGGTCTTCTCTTAGCTGCTCAAGGTGCACTGCTGGCCGGACAGCCCATCGGTGGGACACTGACGTGGGGAGATCGTGTCCTTCCGGGCCGGCGCCGCGCAACGCTTCGCCCCGTCGATGCGTCGAAGGATCAATCTGGCGAGGCTGTATCGCACGGCTCGCGAGCAAGTGCAGGCCGCCACCTACGATGAGCGGGAACCGCTGCCGTCGCCGGAAGCCTGCCCGTTGAACCTGGATCAACTCCTCAACGAACCTCGGCAGGCGCTGGAAGCGGTGCTGGCGGGACCCCCCGAAAGCTGAACTCAGCCCTCGGCCGCCTCGGCCACCTCCGCCTGGTTCGACCCGGCCTGCATAAACGCCCGGATATTGCGCACAGCCTGGCGCAGCCGATGGGTATTCTCCACCAACGCAATCCGCACGAACCCCTCGCCGTGCTCCCCGAAACCCAGCCCCGGCGACACCGCCACCTTGGCACGCGCCAGCAACAGCTTGGAGAACTCGACGCTGCCGAGACCCGCGAACCGAGCCGGCACCGGCGCCCAGGCAAACATCGAGCCTTCCGGGCACGGCATATCCCACCCAGCCGCGGCAAGTCCGCGGATCAACACATCCCGCCGCTCCCGATACATTGCGCGAAGCTGGTCCACGCAGTCCTGCGGCCCATTCAGCGCCGCCACCGCGGCAACCTGGATCGGCGTGAACGCGCCGTAGTCGAGATACGACTTCATCCGGGTCAGCGCATTGATCAACCTCGGATTGCCTGCAGCAAAGCCCATCCGCCAGCCCGGCATCGAATAGGTCTTCGACAGGCTGGTGAACTCGACCGCGATATCCTTGGCGCCCGCCACCTGCAACAGCGAAGGCGGCGCCTTGTCGCCGAAGTAGATCTCCGCGTAGGCGAGGTCCGACATGACCCAGATCTCGTGCCGCCGCGCAAACCCGACGATCTCGCGATAGAAATCAAGATCCGCCAGATAAGCCGTGGGATTTGAAGGGAAATTGACGATCAGCGCGGTCGGCTTCGGCACCGAGTGCCGCACCGCGCGATCCAACGCCCGCAGCATGTCCTCGTCCGGAGTGGCCGGCACAGACCGCACCGCGGCGCCGGCGATGATGAAGCCGAACTGGTGGATCGGATAGGATGGATTGGGCACGAGGATCGTGTCGCCCGGGCTGGTGATCGCCGATGCCAGATTCGCCAGACCCTCCTTCGATCCCAGCGTGGCGATCACCTCCGTCTCCGGGTCGAGCCCGACATCGAAGCGCCGCTGATAGTAGCCGGCAAGCGCGCGCCGCAGGCCGGGTATCCCCTTGCTGACCGAGTACCGATGGGTGCGCGGGTCCTGCACAGCCTCCACCAGCTTGGCGACGATGTGCGGTGGCGTCGGGCTGTCGGGATTGCCCATGCCGAGGTCGATGATGTCCTCGCCGGCACCGCGCGCCTTCGCCTTCGCCGTGTTGACCTCGGCGAATACGTAGGGCGGCAGGCGGCGGATGCGGTGGAACTCACCGGATGGGTCGGAACTCATGATGGCTTCTCGTGGCTTGGAGTCATTGTATCAGGCGTGCCGCGCCGCCGCGACCGATCGCAGCGACATCCACCTGCACGGCGGAGGCTGGCACCCCCGCGGAGGTCAGCGCCGCGGCCATCGCCTTGGCGCGCGACAGACCGAGAGTGAGGGCAGCGGACTGGGTGGCCGGGTCGTCCGAGGTGGCATCGCCGTAGCCGGTGACCGCGATGATGCCGCTCCCGCGACGCGCGGCAAGTTGCTTCAGGCTATCGGCGGCGAAAGACTGCAGCTCGGCGGAGCCGGTGACGAACGTCACGCTGACGGCGTTGGCTGGGCCGGCCTGCTTGGCCGGAGGCGGCGACGTCGGCGTTGCCGCAGCGACCCTCGCGGCAGTGGCCGGCGGAGGCGGCTCGGCTTTCCATCCAGGTCCAGGTGATCCGCCAGCAGAAGCCGACGATGCCGTCGCCTGCGGAACGCCCGGCAGATTGGGCGGCGCCGGGGGGGCGGTTGGCAATGGAGGTGGCGCCTCTGCCTGGATAGAGGGCGGCTGTGCCGCGGCACCGGGCGGAGCAAGCGGCGCGCTCTGCACCGCACCGACCGGCGCCTTGGCCGGCGATGCCGCCGTCTGGCTTCCGGTGCTCGGTTGGGTAGGCGGCGTGGGCGGGGCAGGCGATGCCTCGGCCGCCGCCATGGTGGCGCTCGCCTTCGCAGTCCCAGATGGCGGCGCAGGAGGTGGCGGCGGGACGGTGCCTCGGCCGAACAGCGCCGGCGATGCGCTGGGCACCGACGGATCGGCGATCGGCGCCTCCGCCGCCACGTGCTGCGCGTTGGTGCGATCGGCAATCAGCGCGCTGGCAATGTTGTCGAGCGCCGCGCGGTCCGGCTGCGCAGGCTTCGGCGGCACGGTCGCCAGATTGGGATAGGGCTGGTCGGCACCAGGAGGCGGCGGCCGTTCCTCGGCGATCTTGCCGCCTTGCAGGCCATGCCACCAGCTCACCGGGTTCACCGATGAGGGAAACGATGAGCATCCCGCCAGCGTCAAAACACACAGTGCCGCGAAGTGGCGGCAACGCAGGCCAGAGGTGCCGGATTCGAGGCCGCAACCAGCTTGAACCCGCCTTCCAGCCCCCCTAGGTTGCCCGCCACTTCCGCTGCTCAGCATCGTCGAATCCGATCCAGGCCGTGCCTTGATGTAGCTGGTGGTGGTGCCGACGGAAAGGACGCGTATGGCCGACGAGACCAAGACCGAAGCCACTGGGTTCAAGCTGCCCGACCCGGCGGAGATCGGTCGTTCGATGGCCGACATCGCCGAGCGCTCACAGCGCATCGTCAGCGAATGGCTGAAGCGCCAGGCGACCGAGGAGCACGCGCCGGACCCGCTGAACATCGCCAGCGCCTTCATGGAGATGACGGCCCGGCTCATCACCAACCCCGCAAGACTGGTCGCGGCACAGCTCGGCTTCTGGCAGGACTACATGACCCTCTGGCAGAACACCGCGCGCCGCATCATGGGTGCCGAGCACGAGCCGGTGATCGATGCGCCGTCCACGGATCGGCGCTTCAAGGACGACGCCTGGCGCGAGAATGAGGTCTTCGACTTCATCAAGCAGTCGTATCTTCTGTCGGCGCGCTATGTGCAGGATGTGGTGAAGCAGGTCGACGGCCTGGACCCGAAGACCGCGCAGAAGGTGGATTTCTATGCGCGGCAGTTCGTCGATGCGATGAGCCCGTCGAACTTCCTGCTCACCAACCCCGAGGTGCTGCGCAAGACCGCCGAGACCGGCGGCGAGAACCTGCTGCGGGGCCTGAACAACCTGCTGAGCGATCTTGAGCAGGGCAAAGGCAAGCTCCGCATCAAGATGACCGACATGGCGGCCTTCAAACTGGGCGAGAATATCGGCGTCTCGCCTGGCAAGGTGGTCTACCAGAACGACCTGATGCAGCTCATTCAGTACACGCCGAATACCGAGAAGGTACTGAAGCGGCCGCTGCTGATCGCGCCTCCCTGGATCAACAAGTTCTACATTCTGGATCTGCGGCCGCGGAACAGCTTCGTCCGTTGGGCAGTGTCGCAGGGCCATACCGTCTTCATGATCTCCTGGGTGAACCCGGACGAGAAGCTCGCCGAGAAGAACTTCGAGGACTACATGGCGGAAGGCTATCTCGCCGCACTGGATGCGATCGAGCGGGCGACCGGTGAGCGTGAGGTGAATGCGATCGGCTATTGTCTCGGTGGCACGCTGCTCGCGAGCACGCTGGCCTACATGGCGACCAAGAAGGACAACCGGATCAAGTCGGCGACCTTCTTCGTCACCATGATGGATTTTTCCGAAGCCGGCGAACTGGGCGTGTTCATCGACGAGGAGCAGTTGAACGCGCTCGAGGAGAAGATGAACAAGCGTGGCTATCTCGAAGGCTCCGAGATGGCCACGACGTTCAACATGCTGCGGGCGAATGACCTGATCTGGTCGTTCGTGGTGAACAACTATCTGCTGGGGAACGACCCCTTCCCGTTCGACCTGCTGTACTGGAACGCGGATTCAACCCGCATGCCGGCACGGATGCACAGCTTTTATCTGCGCAAGATGTATCAGGAGAATCTGCTGGCGGCGCCGAATGGCATCAGCCTGGCGGGCGTGCCGATCGATCTTCGCAAAATCAAGACGCCCGCGTATTTCCTGTCGACCCGCGAGGATCATATCGCGCCATGGAAATCGACCTATCGCGGCACGCAGTTGCTGAGCGGACCGAAGCGCTTTGTGCTGGCGGCGTCAGGCCATATCGCCGGCGTGGTGAACCCGCCCGATGGCGGCAAGTACAGCCACTGGATCAATCCCGATCTGCCGCCTGATCCGGAAGAGTGGTTCAGGGGTGCCACCGAGATCGCCGGTTCCTGGTGGCCTGACTGGCACCGCTGGGTCAGCGCACTCGGGAAGGAACAGGTGCCGGCGCGGACGCCAGGCGATGGCAAGCTGAACTCGATCGAGGACGCGCCCGGCAGCTACGTGCAGGTACGCCTGAGCTAATCAGACTCGTCAGACTGACTGTCTAAACGCTCCTTCGCAGCAGCATGCCAGCCCGGTAATGCCGCCATGCCGCTGCCAGTAGCGCAATAGCCAGCACGGGACAGATTACGTCCATGAAAAACGGAACGCCCGCGTTGCCAGGCGTGAGATTGCCCGCCGCGAGCATCTGATGAACGTGGCCGATGGCATCGCCCATCAGGAAGATCGACGACGTCCAGACCGCTGCCGCCTTGAAAGGGAGGCTGCACCAGAACGACGCGCATGCAGTCGCGCCGATAGCCAGGTCCGCCATACCGACCTCGAACTGGAACGGGCTGACCTGCCAGCCGATATCCGCCGCCGCGACGGACGGGAAAAATAGATGGAATACGGCGGCCCACAGCGCGGTCACGCCCACGGGCAGCAGCAGGAGCCACGACAGGAATCGCTCAGGCGTTGACCAGCGGCCACGGTGGAAGGCAGCCACCAGAAGCGCGATCACCAGAAGGAAGGCGGGAAGGTTGCGAAGCACGAAGCCTATCGACTCGGCGATCACGGCGGTCTCCTGATGAGGGACTGATAGGATACCATTTCAGGCGAGATCGCCGCGCCAGTTTGCAACGAAGGTCTGGTCGAAGTGCCGCCGGACCACAGCTACGGGGCCTGTCAGGAATCCTGTGTGGAGGGTCATACGGTAGCCCCAGAAGGGCGAGGGGGACGTATGACGATCCGGGACGCGATCATCGATGAGCTGCTATCGGGCGAGGATCCGCAGGCGGTGTTTGCCAAGGACGGGCTGCTGGAGGCGCTGAAGAAGGCGCTGGCGGAGCGCATCCTGGATGCCGAGTTGGAGCACCATCTGCGCGGTGAGCGTGCCCAGGCGGGGCGGGGGACGCCGCGCAACCATCGCAACGGGCACAGCCGCAAGACGATGCTGAGCGGGTCGGGCAAGCTGGAGATCGCGGTGCCGCGCGACCGCCAGGCGAACTTCGAGCCGCAACTGATTGCCAAGTACCGTCGCCGATTCCCCGATTTCGATGCCAAGGTGATCTCGCTCTACGCGCGCGGCCTGAGCATGCGCGAGATCGAGGGCCATCTGCGGGATCTGTATGGCATCGAAGTCTCGCCCGAGCTGATCAGCACGGTCACCGACGCGGTGCACGAGCAGGTGACGGAGTGGCAGAACCGGCCGCTGGAACCGCTCTACGCCCTGGTGTTCTTCGATGCGCTGCGGGTCAAGGTGCGCGACGAAGGCATGGTGCGCAACAAGGCAGTGTATTTGGCGCTCGGCGTGCGGCCCGACGGCACCAAAGAGGCGCTCGGTCTGTGGATCGAGCAGACCGAAGGCGCCAAATTCTGGCTGCGGGTGATGAACGAGTTGCGCACCCGCGGGGTGCAGGACGTGCTGATCGCCGTGGTTGACGGGCTGAACGGTTTTCCGGAGGCGATCAACGCCGTGTTCCCGCAAACCCAGGTGCAGACCTGCATCGTGCATCTGCTGCGCCATGCGCTGTCGTTTGCTTCATGGAAGGACCGCCGCGAGCTCGCCGCCGCGCTGCGGCCGATCTACACGGCGGTGAACGCCGAGGCGGCACGCGAGGCCCTGGAAGACTTCGCCGCCGGGTCATGGGGCCGCAAATATCCGCCCATCGCACCGGCCTGGCGACGGCAGTGGGAACAGGTGATCCCGTTCTTCGCCTACCCGCCCGAGGTGCGGCGGATCATCTACACCACCAATGCCATCGAGAGCCTCAATAGCAAATTACGCACCGCAGTGCGCAGCCGTGGCCACTTCCCCAATGACGAAGCGGCAACCAAGCTGTTGTTCCTGGTGTTGCGCGAGGTCGGCCGCGAGTGGAAGATGCCGCCACGCGAATGGGCCGCCGCCAAGACGCAGTTCGCCGTCATGTTCGGCGAACGGTTCACCGCAGAGTAGAAGGTTCAACTGCAACCGACCCTCCACACAGGATTCCTGACAGGCCCCAGCTATACGGCATCTCCATCTACCAGCGGGCCATCAATCGCGGGTCCAACGGAGCCTCGCAAGCGGCATCCCCCGTCGTCATGGCCCCCGGGTCGGGCCTAAGGCCCGCCCGAGAAACCGTCATGCCGACGAAGGTCGGCATCCACGTCTTCTCTCTCCCGTTCTAGAGCGCTGGTCTAATTATTAGGCGAGAACGGGCACCTTGCCACTGATGGAGCAAGCCGCACGACGGAGACCGGGGAACCTGCCTTCGTCAAAATGCTCATCGAGCTCCGGCCGCTCGATGGTTAATCCATTCGGCTCCAAAATCCTGCGAACATCATGGGCTTGGCTAAGAAGTTCACACGCGACATGAATCGCGGAATCGCGCGAGCGCGCAGCGCGCGATTGAATTCGTCCGTCGCGCTCAGCAAAGACGATGTGCCACATCATTCGATTATGGCTCCAGCAGTTGCTACGCACATCGGTGCACCAGTCGTCCGGTTCGGAGCAAGTTACGTCAGGTGACGCGACGCGGAACTATCCACAGCGTTGCGCGGCTGCCACGGTGTGCTGGTATCCACCATCGTTGGAGCGCGAGTCACACCGACACTGCCATGTATGAACGGCCCCCTGTTAGGCAAGAAGCAAAAGCGGTGACGGCGGAGCGGTCTGGAGCGTCCCGGCCTGCTGGTGCGGTCTGGAAAGACCGCTGGCCCCGATGGGTAACGCGAACCAGGTTCCCAGCATCGCGACGTGCTGAACGCACGATGACAGAGCGGAGTGTCCTGGTTCGGGTTCTGACTAATTTGCCGTCGGTGCAGTTTGCTTCTTGCGCAATAGGGGTCTTGCGGTGCGGCCTGAGTGTTGCTGCCACAGAGATTGTTGCCCTGGCCAAATCCGATCCCGAGCGAGGCTTCGCCGTGGCGTGCGGGGTCAAGCCTCGCGCAGCGACCGCCAGCGGCGGCTCGAGCTTGACGCCGCACGCCACGGCGCAAGCACAATCGGGTCCGGATAGGGCAATCTCCGCGGCACGGGCATCAGGGATGCGCCGCCACGGCCTAATAGTTGTCGCCCGATCGCAGCATCGCCCAGGCGATGCTGCGATCCTGGCCGCCTGGGCGACGGTTGCGACCTTGAACGGCCTGCGCGCCATGATGCCCTGCGCCCAGGCACTGGCCTGGTCCGGCTTCACTCTGGCCCGGCGCATCAGATTGATGGCGCCGAGCCCCAGCAATCGTCGCAGACTGTGATCGCCCTGTCGGCTGATGTGGCCGATGCGGGTCTCCTCGGCGCTGTTGTTGGTGGGCGGCGTCAGGCCGATCCAGGCGGCACAGTCGCGCGCGGTGTCGAAGCGGCGCGCATCGCCGACCGCCATCACCAGCGCGTGGGTGATCAGCGGACCGACCCCGGGGATCTGTTGCAGGCGACGCATGCGCTCATCGCTCTTGGCACATGCGACGATGCGGGCTTCGAGTTCCTCGATGCTGGCGTCCAGCTATTGCTCGACCAGCGGCCCGAGCGCGCTCGGCAGCAACGCCGGAATGGCGGGATCGTCAGCGTCGATGCGAGCGACCAAGGCCTTGAAGCCGCGCAGGCCCGTGCCGGCAACGCCTGCGCGCTGCCGGCAAGCCAGCCAAGATCGCCATTGTCGCGACCATGCGGCAAGCTGCTGACCATCCTCAACGCCATTATCCGGGACACCACAGCATGGCGCGCCGCCTGATCCGCTCTACACAACGCGCCGTCGTTGCGACCTATGCCAAACCGGCGGAGGGACAGCGAAGTCAAGGCCGAAAGCCGCCGCAGGCGGTGGGCCGCAAGGCCCAGCCTTGAGGGCGCTGTCACCGCCGACGATACTCAAAAACGCACAGCGATCACCGTTGACACAAGTGCCGCGCGCGTGCGGCCTTGCAGTGTCTAGTGCCAGGCTTCGATCTTCAGCTCATCAACGGCTCGCCGCTGATTGTCGCGGGCAATGTCCTGATTGAGGTGCGTGACATCCCTCCGCAGATCCACCAGCTCGTTCTGCTGCCACGGGGAGAGCGGCGGCGCCTTGCCTACCGTGGCGTCTGCCGCCTGGATCTCCAAGGCATTCAGCCTCTGCTGGTCCCGGGTCAATGCCCTGGTGTCTCGGTTCACGTCATTTGTCAGGTGGTTGACCCTGTTCTCCAGCTCGCGCGTCTCGTGGCCAGGAATTTGACTCGGCGCTTCGTAAAAAACGGGACGTGCAACATCCGCACCGTGTTGACCACCTGCGAAGGCGGGTGAGGTTGCAAGCAAGGCGGCCACCGAGACCAGGCCGAACGTCAGGCGTGTCATTGTCTATCTCCTCTTTTCGTATGGGCGCGGCGACGAACTCGCCGACGGGAGGGGTGCTTACCGCCCCCGCTGGAGACCCGGTGTGCGCATGGTCACAAGCCGTCAGCGGCCGACTGCGTAGCCCTGCATGCCGCGCGGATTGGCGCCGGCTCGCATCTGGTTTCCCTCGATACGTGCGGCGGACAGACGGCCTTCTGACCACTCGTCGCCCTTCTCGGCCTTGTGGTCGCGTGCCTTCAGTTCGTACATCACTGCGTCGGGGTAGCGGCCTTCCAGTATCACCTTGCCGGGACGCGCGACGCGCGGCCAGAAGCTCGACGGCCAGTGCTCGGTGTGGAATGACGGCGCGTCGATCGCCTGCTGAATGCCCATGTGATGATGCACCATGCGCAGGAAGAAGATCAGAGACCACTGGTCCTGCTGCTCGCCGCCTGGCGTGCCGAATGCCATCCACGGCTTGCCGTCGCGCAGCGCAAAACTCGGCGACAGCGTGGTGCGCGGACGCTTGCCCGGCTCCAGGCTGTTGGGCAGATCAGGCTTCAGCCAGAACATCTGTCCACGCGTTCCCATGCAGAAGCCGAGTTCCGGAATCACCGGAGAGGACTGCAGCCAGCCGCCGGACGGTGTGGCGCTGACCATGTTGCCGTCCTTGTCGATCACGTCGAGGTGGCAGGTGTCGGCGCCGATGACGCCGAGCCGTGACACAGTCGGCTCGCCGACACCCCGCGTACGAGTGAGCAGATGCGCGCGGCGATCGGCGTCGCGATCGACGATGGGCGTGTAGCCGGACACCGTGCCGGGACGCAGTTCCAGCGAAGCGCTGCGGCCGACCAGCCTGCGGCGTTCTGCGTTGTACTCATCAGACAACAACGCGTTGAGAGGGACGCGGGCAAAGTTTGGATCGCCGTAGTAGGCCTCACGATCGGCGAAGGCGAGCTTGGCACATTCGACAACCGTATGGACGAAGTCGTTGCCGAACGCGTCCATTGCCGCGATGTCGAAGCCTTGCAGCAGTGCGAGCTGTTGCAGGAACGCCGGCCCCTGACTCCACGGGCCACATTTTAGAACAGTATGGCCGTGGTAATCGTAGCTGACCGGGTCCTCGACCGTTGCCGACCACCGGGCAAAATCCTCCGCTGCCAACAGTCCACGATGGCGGCGCCCTGATACGTCCAGCACGTCCATGGTGCGGAAGAACTTGTCCACCGCCTCGGCAACGAAACCGCGATACCAGGCGCCGCGCGCGGCATCGATGCGGGCCTCACGCGTGTCGCCGATCGCCTCGCGGCAGATGCGTTCATAGGTGGCGGCGAGCGCGGGGCGCGCGAACAGCGATTCCGGTGCCGGGCTCTTGCCGTCAGGCAGGAAAACGGCGGCTGAAGTTTTCCACTCCGTCTCGAACAGCGACCGCATGCTCTCAATCGTCGCGCTGATGCGTGGCACGACATGGATGCCGTTCTTCGCATAGCTGATGGCGAATGCCAGCACGTCGGGCAGTTCCCAGGTGCCCCAGTCCCGTAACAGCAGGCACCAGGCGTCGAACGCGCCGGGCACCACCGCGGGCAAAACACCGGTTGCGGGGATCAGGTCGATGTCGAGACCGCGGAACTTTTCCAGCGTAGCAGCCTGCGGCGACACTCCTTGCCCGCAGACCACGTGCTGTGTCCGCGTACGCGCTGAATGCAGGATGATCGGCGCGTCGCCGCCCGGGCCGTTGAGATGCGGCTCTGCGACCTGGAGCGTGAACGCCGTCGCGGCCGCGGCATCGAAGGCGTTCCCGCCACGTTCCAGCACCGCCATACCGACCTGGCTCGCGATCCAGTGGGTACTGGCGACAACACCGAAAGTACCGGCTATCTCGGGGCGGGTGGTGAACATGCGGTCTTCTCCGTTGCCTGGCGCACGGGCTAATGTCGCCGCCATGCAGCTTGCCAGCAAGACCTATGACGTCGCCGACATCCATGCGGTGCAGGAACTCTATCATGCCAACGGCTGGACCGATGGCCTGCCGATCGTTCCACCGACGCAGGACACCGTGCGGGCCTGCCTGGAGTGGGTGATGATGCCGCCTGACCAGCTTCTTGGCATCGAGCCGGTGCGCGGTGTGGCGATCACGGCCGAGAAGCTCGCCATCAACGCTGTCATGGCCGGCTGCCTGCCGATGCATTTTCCCGCCGTCGTCACCGCCTTCACCGCGATGCTGCAACCCGAATTCCTGCTGCACGGCGCGACTGCCTCGACCGGTGGATGTGCCGTGTTCGTGGTGTTGAATGGCCCCATGCGCCGCGAACTTGGCGCCGCCGGTTCGTTCAATGCTCTTGGCAACAGCGACCGCGCCACCGCGGTGATAGGGCGCGCGATCCGCCTCGCATTGATCAACATTCTGGAGGTGCGACCCGGCGGCATCGACCGCTCGACGATCGGCCATCCGGGCAAGTACAGCTATTGCGTGGCAGAGGACGAGGAGGATACCGGCTGGCTGCCCTTGCATGCGCAGCGCGGGCTGCCGGCAGAGGTTTCCGCGGTTACCGTCATGGCGGCCGGCGCGCCGCGCCAGATCATGAACGAGTGGACCACGCAGCCGGAAGAGATCCTGGAGACCTTAGCCGCGGAAATGCGCGCCAACATGCGGAACTATTCGATCTGGGGCGGCAACTATGCGCTGATCATTCCCAGGCAATTGCGCGAGCATCTGCAAGCGGGCGGCTGGAGCAAGACGGATGTCGCCGCCTTCATCCATCGGCGCGCACGTATCCACCGGAGCGAATGGGCCGAGGTCGGCAAGGGTACGGTGGTGCGTGACCGTGGCGATACCGAATACGCCGCCCTGGAGTCACCCGATCAGCTGCTTGTCGTCGCTGCCGGCGGTCCCGCCGGCGGTTTCGGCGCGGTGATCGCGCCCTGGCTCGGCCACAAGAGCCGCGCGGTCACATTGCCGATCGGCGCATGCGTTGACTGCGAACCACAGACGCAGTGAAACTATCGCCATGGTCTTTCAGGTTCTCGATCCTACCAACGAGACGGCACCGCCGCTGGGTCAGACGGCACCGCGGCTGACCTCGCTTGCCGGCAAGACCGTTGGCTTCATCTCGAACGGCAAAGAGGGAACGAAGGGCTTCTTCGCTCATCTCGATCGCATGCTGCGCGACGAACTGGGCGTCGGCGATGTGATCATGCGCCAGAAGTCGAACTACAGCGCGCCGGCCGATCCTGACATCGTGGACGAGATCGCGCGCTGGCATGCTGTGGTCACCGGTATCGGCGACTGAGGCAGCTGCTCGTCGTGCAGTCTGCATGACTCCGTCACCGCCGAGAAGCTTGGCATCCCCGCGATGGCGGTGATGACTACACGCTTCGTCAGTGCCGCCGAACTGATGGCGCGCGTACTCGGCTTTAAGGGCTATGAGTTCGCGGTGATCGCGCACCCGCTCAGCAGCGCGAGCGACGCAGCCTTGCGCGACATGGCGGCCGCCACGACCGTCCAGGCGGGTCGGTTGCTGGTGCGACGCTGAACAACCAGTGTGCGTGGACGGCAAGTGCGTGATTTGATCCTCAACTGGCTGGACGGTGGCATCGCCGCCCACGGCGGAAGGCTATCCGGCTGTCTCGTGACCAAGTTGGCTTCCTCGGCGCGCTGGCTGAAGCACCGCCTGCCTCAACCGCAGGTGTTGCGGCATGCGACACGGATGACCGTCGCGGCAATACTGGCATTCGCTGCCGCCTGGGCGTTCGCGTTGCCGGAGAGCTACTGGGCGGTGATCAGCGCAATCGTTGTCATGCAAAGTAGCCTCGGCGGCACGCTGGGGGCGAGCCTCGACCGGCTGATGGCGACGGTCGCTGGTGCGATGGTGGGCGCAGCCTGCGCAACCCTTCGCGGGCGCACGCCGTTGCCAGAGATTCTCGTGATGACCCTGGCCGTCGGCCCAACGGCACTGCTTGCCGCACTGCGCCCGAGCTTCCGGCTGGCGCCCATCACCGCAGTTATCGTACTTGTCGGTGCGTCACCCGGAGCCGGCCTGCTGACGGCCTTCCATCGCGTGGTGGAGATCACATTAGGATGCGCCATCGGTGCCCTAACAGCCCATCTGGTGCTGCCAGACCGGGCGCGGGTAGTGATCAGGACGGGTGCCGCCGGCGCGCTGGACGGACTGGGCAAGGTCGCGGCGGCGCATTTGACCGGCGCAGACACAGCACACATCGATGCGCTGAACGAGCTGGTGCATCGTCATCTGAACACAGTCGCCGCAGCGGCGGCAGAGGATGCACGGGAGCAGGCACTCACTTTGCGGACCGGCCCGGCGGTTGCACCCTTGCTGCGGACCTTACGCAGGGTCCGCAGCGACGTGGCGTTCTTAGGACGCGCGATGGTTTTCGAACCACAGGAGGTGGAGGTCACGACGAGTGAGGCATTGGCTCAGTATTTCGCTGACGCGGCGGCGTTCTTGCGCGGTCTTGGCTCGGCGCCAGCGCTCGCAAAGCTGGATGGTGTGATCGGCACGGTGCCGCCGAACAGCGTACTTGGCTTCTCGTTGGTGACGCTCCGTCGCGACCTCGCTGACCTGGACGATAGGCTGACAGAACTCGTCAGAGGTGGTGCCGGTTAATATCATGCGACACTTCCCCAGCGCTGCCGCTGGTCTGGCATTCACCGCGCCACTCGGCTGTCCGCCACCACGCAAAGCAGCTCGAACAGACGGTTTGGCTGCGCAGCGGTGTTGCCACGTCGCCAGCCGGTTGTGACAGTCGACAATTTCGATCTGACAACTGTTTTCACGGTGCTGGGTCTCGTTGCACCTTTCTAGGATCCTCTCGGGGCACGTTGAGAAACGTTGTGCTCCCGACGCGGCTGGAAGTGAGAGCAGGGGAAACCTGCATGAAATACATGATCACATGGAAAGAGCGTTCACAGGGCTCGGCCATCGAATACGAGAAAAGCTCAGCAGCGGATACTTGATGTCTTTCGTCAATGGAAAGCCCCGGCCAACTTCAAGATCGAACTGTTCGTGATCCGTGTTGGCGATTGGGGAACATGCTGGCCGACTGCGATGATCCGGTCGCCGTGCACAAGTTCTGCTCGATGCTCCCGGCCTTCGAATTCGAGGCGCGCCCTGTCATTCCGATCGAGGACGCTGTGCGCGGCGAGCTCGAAGTCATGGCCTGGCGCGATGGTCTTAAATTCGGCTGATCGAGCTACCGCCTCGTGCGGCAGGTGTGGCGACCCATCACAGCCTGGAACGCCAATAATAGACCTGGGTAGATTGCGGCTGTCGGTCCTGACCGGTCAACCCGTAGCCGAGGCACTAGCCGAAGGCGCCATCTCCTGCCACTCTGGCCCCGGTGTCCACAACTTAGGAGACACGCTCTGATGCAGGTTGAAATCGAATACTGCGGAATGTGAGGCTACGAACCGCGCGCCCGTGCGGCGCGGGACGCGATCCTGAAGACACAGCCCGCCGCGCAGATCACTCTGCGCAGGTCCGGCGGCGGCGTCTTCGAGATCACGGTGGACGGCAGGCTCGCCTACTCGAAGAAGGCAACCGGCCGCTTCCCGACAGACGAGGAAACACTCGCCACCCTCGGCTGATTGCCCGCAGCACGGCCTGCGGTGCCTGCCGCGTGACGGTGGCTCGTGAGCTGATCGCGGAGGGCCGGGTCAGCCGCCCTGCCCAACGAACTACGGTGGCTCCTCGGCAAATTGCGTGGCGCCGTCGGGGATTATGACGCCTGGTAGTTTGCGTGACGTCCAGATATGGCGCGAGGACGTAATATCGACCGGGTCATCCAGCGACCCACCCTTGATGCCGACGGTATCCTGCCGTGGGTCGAAATGGCGGATGCGCGAGCCGCACTCGATGCAGAACATGCACGCGAGAGTTCTGCCACTATCGGTCGGCCGGCTCGAGGTCTTCACGCGACCCTGCGTGAGGGTAAAAGCAGCCGCAGGGACGATGACGGAAATGCCAAAGGCGGACGCCGACTGCCTCCGACATTCGCGGCAATGACAGACGTACACCTGGCGCGGTTCGGCTGACACTTCGTAGCGCACGGCGCCGCACTGACATCCGCCCGTGAGGATCATGCTGCACCACCAGGGATTGTCGCTTTCATTGCCGCGAGGGTAATCAGGGCCGCCTCGATGTCCAGCGCGACAGGGCGTATTGCGGATCCGCGCGTCCAGACCGTATCATTTCGGTTTCCAGGGAAAGGATGCCGATGAGGTGGCTGCCGCTCGTCCTCGCCAGGGGGCCGCTGCTCGCTCAGGTCATGCGCGACGCCCATCAGGATCCGCGGCGGCATAGCCTGTGCGCCTGCTGCGGGGCGCGGATGCTGATCAAGCCGGACCGGGCGGACCAGACGGTGCGCTGCCCAGGCTGCGCGCGCTGGCAGCGTGTGACTGTGCGGGAGGAAATTCCGTGGCGGCTGTCCGCCGCTGCGGCCGAGAGGTTGCGGCGCACCGCGTCATGGGTGAGGCGACTTTAGGTCGTTCCGCTCCCTTGCCGTGAGAGGCCATGCCCAACATGATGCCGGCCATATCGCCATGAAGGCTCAATCATGTCCCTCGCCAATGAACCAACCGCCGCGATCCGCGACGCCACTCAGCGGATCGAGCCGGCACTGATCGAAATCCGCCGCGACATCCATGCCAACCCCGAACTCGGCTTCGAGGAGATCCGCACTGCCGGGGTCGTTGCGCGTGAACTCTCGCGACTTGGCATCGCCCACCAGACCGGCATCGGCAAGACCGGCGTCGTAGGCCTGATCGAGGGCGGTCGCCCCGGCCCGGTGCTGGCGATCCGTGCCGACATGGACGCGCTGCCGATCGAGGAGAGGACCGGCCTGCCGTTCGCCAGCACCAAGCCTGGCCTGATGCATGCCTGCGGCCACGACATCCACACGACGACGCTGATCGGTGTTGCCGCGGTGCTCAAGGAGCTCGCGCCGCAACTCGCGGGCACCATCAAGCTGGTGTTCCAGCCGGCCGAGGAGGGTATCGGCGGCATGCAGGCCATGATTGCCGACGGCGTCATGGACCGCCCCAAGGTCGATCTGGCCCTCGGGTTCCATAACCACCCGGAAATTCCGGTCGGCAATTTCGGCTTCGTGCACGGCGCCTGCCTTGCGGCGGCGGACCGGTTCGACATTGTCGTGCGCGGCAAGTCCGGCCACGCCGCGTATCCACATCATGCGATCGATCCGATCATCGCCGCCGCGATGCTGGTTGCACAATTGCAGACCGTCGTCTCGCGTGAGGTGAGGCCTACGCATCCGGCCGTGGTGACCGTGGGTGCGATCAATGGTGGCACCACGTATAACATCATCCCCGACGCCTGCCTGATCAAAGGCACCGTCCGGACACTGCATCCGCCGGCGCGCGATGCAGCCGAGGCTGCGATCAAGCGTCTTGCCGCCGGCATGCTGGAGGGCATGCGGGTCGCCTGCGACGTGGATTATCGCCGTGGAGTGCCACCGCTGCGCAACACCGACAGCGTTTTGGAACCGACAGTCGCCGCGGTGCGTCAGCAGTTAGGCGACGTGATCGACGAGTTCGAGCCAAGTCTCGGCGGTGAGGACTTCGCGCTGATGGCCGATCTCGTGCCGGCGTTTCACTTGCGCGTTGGATCGTCACAGCCCGGACGCAGCGATCGGCTGCACAATTCTGCCTATCAGCCGGACGAACGGTGCATCGGTTTTGGCGTGCAGGCGCTGTCACGCGCAGCACTCGAACTGCTCGCATGATTAGGTAGTCGCAAACGCAACCAGGGGAGGAAACCCTTTGAACCGGCTACGTTCGGTGACCGCGACCTCGGCCACGCTATTGCTTGCATCCTTTGCCTGGGCGGCTGCGTGCGACAGCCCTCGCCAGATGGACGGCTTCAAGACCTGCGCTGACGTAGGGGCAGCAGAGAAGGAAGGTCAGCTTGTCCTCTACAGCACCGATCCGGAAACCAACATGGCGCAGTATCTCGGGGACTTCCACAAGATGTTCCCGCAGATCGCCACGAACTATGTCCGCCTTCAGGCAGGTGCGCTGTACGCCAAGGTGAACGCCGAACGTCAGGCGAAGCAGTATCTGGCCGACGTGATGCAGATAACCGACATGAGCTTCGTGCTGGATTTCCAGAAGCGCAAAGGCTACGTGCCGTACGAATCGCCGGAATTGGCCGCCTACAAGCCCGAGTACAAGAGCAGCCCGGAAGGTCTGTGGACCTGGGGTGTCATCATCGTTGCCGGCATAGCCTACAATCCCAACCTAGTGCCGGCCGATCAGGCGCCGAAGAGCTGGAAGGACCTGCTCGACCCGCGGTGGAAGGATACGATCAACGTCAAGGTCTCCACGTCAGGCCTGCAGCACGTGACGTGGTATATGATCAGGCAGATCTACGGCGATGACTACTGGAAGAAGTTCGGCGAACTGAATCCACGCGCCTTCAACTCGTACGTGCAGCAGTTCGACCGCACGGTGAACGGCCAGGACAAGGTGATCTCCACCGCGCAGTATTCCGGCTATCTGCAGTTCAACGCGAAGGGCGCGCCTATCGCCTTCGTCAATGCACCCGAGGGATTGACAGCGACACCCGGCGTTTACGGCATCCTGGAGAACCCACCACACCCGCAGGCTGCACGCCTGTTCATGGACTGGCTGCTTGGCGTGCCGGGACAGAAGGCACTGGTCGCCGCCACGGCGCTCTATTCGCCGCGCGCGGACGTGCCACCGCCGGCAGGGGGCATCCCGATCACCGACTTCAAGGTGCTCGCGCCGACAGACTGGGATGCGTTCCTAAAGACGCATACACAGTTCACCCGCGAGTGGGACAAGATGACAGGGCTGCGCTGACCGCTCAGCCTCGCGGGCGAGTGCCCGAAGGATCGCGGGTTTCAACGTAGCCATAGCCCTGTGATCGACGCTGCGGAGATGCCAGCCAGTAGGCCGAGCAGAGCACTACGCCGGCCACCACGAAAGGTGCCAGCGAGGCGAACCAGAAGCATGTGGCCAGCACCGCCACCATCAGCGCCTGCAAGATGATGAAAATCGCGGATATGGCGAGCGGTATCAGCGCCAAACCCGCCAGCAACCGTCGCGGCGTGACCTTTGCCGCCCGCACCCAGTGGCACACCGCGCCGATCGCCATGCCGAATCCTGCCAGAACGACCCACCCTGCGATGCCACCGGCCGCCCGATAGAGACTGATCAAGGTGCCCGGTATGGCGAAGCAGATGGCCAGCAACAGCCCTGCCACCATAGCGACCGTCTGTTCGATGACTGGTCCGACACCATCGGCCAGACGGTAGCTGACTGGCGCGCGTTGCGTCATGTGCTCGACCGTGTCGACGTAGCTGGCGACGAGGTTGCCTGGCGTGAACCGGCTCATCGCCACATACATCCCATTCTGCGTGATCATCGCATCGCGCAGATGGATATTGCCGATGGCCGCCTGGAACAGCCAACCGACGGTCAGCGCCAAGCACATCGACATCAGAAGGTCGGACAGGTAGCGCGCCATCAGGCGCCTGCTGGCGCGGCTGGCCATGTTTCGCAGCGCGGGATATTCATGCCCGCCACAATCAATTCTCAGGTGTTACAAAGCCGCTTCACTGCTTGCATTCATCGGCCGGTCGTCATCGCATCGCGAGCAGCGGCACACCGATCCCCAGCAGCGCTGCGAGGAAGATCAACCCGAAGATCGTTCCCAACCGCCAGAAATCGGTCGGCGGAAGGTAGCCGCTGTTGTAATAGGCGAGCCCAGGCCCCGTCGCGTAGGGCGTGATCACCCCCATGATCCCGGTGGTGAGCGCGAGCGCCATCGCCAGGGTCGTCGCCGGGAGCCCCGGTATGCCCATCCCCGCCGCCAGCATCATCGGCATCATCGCTGTGGTATGCGCGGTCAGGCTCGCGAACATGTAGTGCGAGAAGAAGTACACCGCGACCAGCAGCACCAGGATCAGCGTCGGCGAGTGGCCGCCGACATGCGCCGCGGTGAACTCGGCGAACCACTTGACGAAGCCGGCGCGTGACAGTCCGTCGGCGAGTGTCACCAGCGTCGCCAGCAGCACCAGTGTCGTCCAGGCGGAATGATTCTTCGCCATGTCGTCCCAGGACACGACGCCGCAGACCAGCATCAGCGCGATGGCCACGAGCGCGGTCAGGGTCGGGTCGATGAAGCTGCCGCCGGTCACCCAGAGCACGATCGCGCAGACCACGAGCACCGCCAGGATGATCTCGTGTAGCGAGATCGTGCCCATTCCGCGCAGCTCGCGGCGTGCCCAGACAGTCACCTCGGCGCTGCGCTTGACCCCAGGCGGATATAGCACATAGGTGAGCAATGGCAGTGCCAACAGCAACGGCAACGCGAACGGCAGCGAGGCCTTCATCCACTGCACATAGCTGATGTGCACATGCACGATCGTCGCGATGAAGCCGATGGCCAGAAAGTTCGGCGCGCAGGCCGTCATGAACAGCGAGCTGGTCACGCATCCGGCGGCAAACGTCGTCCACATGATGTAGCCGCCGAACCGCCGTGCCGACGCGTCATTCGGTCGCGAGTCGTAGAGCTGCGGCAGGTTGTTCACGATGGGGAAAATGATGCCGGCGCTGCGCGCGGTATTGGAGGGCGTGAACGGCGCCAGCACAGTGTCCGCCAGTGTCGTGGCGTAGCCCACCAGCAGCGTGTTGCGGCCCAGTGCGCGGACCAGCAACAGAGCGATGCGCCGCCCTAGCCCGGTCTTCTGGTAGCCGAGAGCGAACATGAACGCCGCGGCGACCAGCCAAACGGTCGTGCTGGCGAAGCCGGAAAGTGCCCAGTTTATGGTCTGGCCGGTGATATTGAACCCGGGCTTGTCCAGGTCTGCCGGCGCGAACAACGTGTAGCGCGACAGCACCGCCATCAGCGACAGCCCCACCATGCCGATGGCAGGATTGGGCAGCGGCTCGGTCACCAGCGCGGCGATCACGCCGGCGAAGACAGCGAAATACAGCCAGGCGTTATGCGCCAGCCCTGCGGGCGGCGGCAGCGTGGCAAGCCCGAGGACGACCAGCACCGGTATTGCAACGCGCCACCAGTGGAATACCGGGCCTATGCTGGATTTCTGTGGGGCAAGTGTTGCTGAGGCCTGGCTCATGAGTGCGCGCCCGTTGACAACATCATCATCCGAATCGCTTGAGGCATTGCGGCACGATCACCCAGTGGCGCACAACGCGCATTGAGCTGGATCAATGCCTGTGTGAACCTGCCGGGGCATTGTCTCGGCGTCGGCGTAGTCGATGAAGGTTATGGTTTGATGAACGACCACGCGGCTTCTGTGATCACGCACGCGGGGCTTGCGGGCCTCATCGACGGCCTGCGCGCCGAAGGGTTCCGTGTGATCGGCCCACGGCTGCGCGACCAGGCGATCGTATATGACGATATCGAGTCGCTAGCCGATCTGCCCGCCGGCTGGACCGATGAGCAGGAGGGCGGCCACTACCGCGTGCGGCGGCGCGAGGATGCTGCGCTGTTCGGCTACAATGTCGGCCCGCATGCCTGGAAGCGTTTTTTGCACCCGCCGTTGCTGCGGCTGTGGCGGGCGGAGCGGACGAGTGTCGGCATGACGATGACCGAGACCGCGGAACCCGCAGAACGCTACGCCTTCCTCGCGGTGCGATCATGCGAGCTGCACGCGATCGCCATTCAGGATCGGGTGTTTCTGCATGGCCCGTACGTGGATCCGCACTACCAGGCACGGCGTGAAGGCGCTTTCATCGTCGCGGTGAACTGCGGGCAAGCCGGCGGCACGTGTTTCTGTGTGTCGATGAACACCGGACCAAAGGCGGAGGCCGGTTTCGACCTTTCGCTGACAGAGCTGCTCGGTAGCGAGCATGAATTCCTGGTCGAGGTGGGCAGTGAGCGCGGTGCGGCACTGCTCGCCAGGGTGCCGCACGCGCCGGCCGACCCGCGGCACAGCGCTCTCGCAGCCGAAGCGACAGCGCGGGCCGAAGGCAACATGGGACGGCATATGCGGTCAGACGATGTGCGCGAGCTGCTGCACGCCAATCTGGAACATCCTCGGTGGGACGACGTGGCGGAGCGCTGCCTGACCTGCGGCAATTGCACGATGGTGTGTCCGACGTGCTTCTGCACCGCGGTGGTGGATGAGAATGATCTTGCCGGCAACGCGGCGGAGCGCACGCGGCGCTGGGATTCCTGCTTCACGATGGATTTTTCCTACATCCATGGCGGGTCGGTGCGCGGTTCGGCGCGCTCGCGCTATCGGCAGTGGATGACGCACAAGCTGGCGAACTGGGTCGATCAGTTCGGCACATCCGGGTGCGTCGGCTGCGGACGCTGCATCACCTGGTGTCCGGTCGGCATCGATATCACCGAAGAGGTCCGCGCCATCCGCAGCGATGGAGGTAGCGATGGAAGGGCTTGAACGCATCGTCTCCGAGCACCGGCTGTTCGAAGGGCTCGGCCCTGAATTCATCAACCTGGCCGCGGGCTGCGCGAAGAACGTGCGGTTCGATGCCGAGCAGTATCTGTTCCATGCGGAGGATCCGGCGGACTGGATCTATTTGATCCGCCATGGCCGCGTCGCACTGGAGGTCGCCACACCCGGCCGTGGCGCGGTGCAGTTCGAAACGCTGGGCGAGGGCGACATCGTCGGGCTGACATGGCTGTTGCCGCCTTATCGCTGGGGCTACGATGCGCGGGCGACCGCGCTGGTGCGCGCGATCGCGCTCGATGCGAAATGCCTGCGCGACAAGTGCGAGATCGACCACGATCTCGGCTATGCGCTGCTGAAGCGCTTTCTGCCGGTGCTGGTGCAACGGTTGCAGGCCATGCGGCTGCAGCTCCTGGATGTCTATGGACCGGCTCGCTGAACGCGCTCTGCCGCTGGCGCCGGACGCGATGGTGCCGCGGGTCGCGCGGGTGGTGCGGCGCACGCGCGAGCTGCCGGATACCTGGACGCTCGATCTGGTCGCGCAGAACGGCCAGAAGCTGATGGACTACGCGCCAGGCCAGTTCACCATGATGTACGTGTTCGGCGTGGGCGAGATACCGGTCAGCATCAGCGGCGACGCGTCGGATGCAACGCGCCTAGTGCAGACCGTACGGGCGGTTGGCAAGGTGAGCGAGGCGGTGACCCGACTTGCCGCCGGCGACACGCTGGGGCTGCGCGGTCCGTACGGCACAGCGTGGCCAGTCGCAGATGGCTATGGTCGCGACATGGTGGTGGTGGCCGGCGGATTGGGGCTGGCGCCGTTGCGGCCTGCACTCTATGCGCTGCGGGCGGAGCGAAAGCGGTTCGGCAAGCTGGTGCTGTTGTATGGCACAAGGCGCCCGGAGGACATTCTGTTCCGCCGGCAGCTCGCAAGCTGGCGGCGCCAGCTCGACATGGAGATCGAGGTCACCGTGGATCACGCCGGCAGCGACTGGCGGGGCCATGTCGGCGTGGTGACCAAGCTGATCCCGCATCTTGGCATCGACGCCGACAATGCAATGGCGCTGGTGTGCGGGCCGGAGGTGATGATGCGGTTCGCTGCCAGCGCGCTGCACGATATCGGCATGCCGGAGGAGACGATCCATCTGTCGCTGGAGCGCAATATGCAATGTGCCGTCGGGCTGTGCGGTCACTGCCAGTTCGCCGGCAGCTTTATCTGCAAGGACGGCGCGGTGATGCGCTACGACAAGGTGCGCCGGTTGCTGGGGTTGAGGGAGATATGATGCCGAACGCCCGCAAGCCCAAGCTCGCCGTCTGGAAGTTCGCCTCCTGCGATGGCTGCCAGCTTTCGCTGCTCGACTGCGAGGACGAATTGCTGGCGGTCGCCGGGGCTGTCGACATTGCATATTTCCCTGAAGCCACGCGCGGCGTTTTGCGCGGTCCGTATGACGTGTCGCTGGTCGAAGGCTCTGTCACCACGCCGCACGATGCGGAACGGCTGCATGCGGTGCGCAAGCAGTCGCGCACGCTGATCACCATCGGCGCCTGCGCCACCGCAGGCGGCATCCAGGCGCTGCGCAATTTCAGCGATGTGCGCGAGTTCACGCAGGCGGTGTATGCGCGGCCCGACTTCATCGATACGCTCGCTACCTCGACGCCGATCAAGGCGCACGTCAACGTCGACTTCGAATTGCATGGCTGCCCGATCAACAAGCACCAGTTGCTCGAGGTGCTGGCCGCGTTCCTGAACGCACGCAAACCCAACACGCCGTCGCACAGCGTCTGCGTCGAGTGCAAGCTGCGCGGCACGGCCTGCGTGCTGGTACGCGGCATCCCATGCCTCGGGCCGGTCACACATGCTGGCTGCGGCGCGATCTGCCCGGCGTACAACCGTGGCTGCTATGGCTGCTTCGGGCCTATGGAATCGCCGAACACGCCATCGCTGAGTACCAAGCTCGCCGCCTGCGGCATGAGCGAGCGTGACCTTCAGCGAGTCTATAGCACGTTCAACGTCGGCGAACCGCCGTTCCGCGAAGAGGCCGCGCGGCATGGCTCGTAAGACGATCAATGTCGACTGGTTGGCGCGGGTTGAGGGTGAGGGCGGCGTGCGGGTCACCTTTGACGGCGCCACCGTCCGCGACGTAGAGCTGAAGATCTTCGAGCCGCCGCGGTTCTTCGAGGCTTTTTTGCGCGGCCGCGCCTATACCGAGGCACCCGATATCACCGCGCGCATCTGCGGCATCTGTCCCGTCGCGTACCAGATGAGTGCCGTGCACGCGATGGAGGACGCGCTTGGCGTCACGGTGACCGAGCCGGTGCGGGACCTGCGCCGGTTGCTGTACTGCGGCGAATGGATCGAAAGCCATTCGCTGCACATCTACATGCTGCACGCCCCCGATTTTCTCGGCTACGAGGGCGCGATCGACATGGCGAACGACCACGGCGACACCGTGCGCCAGGGGCTGGAACTGAAGAAGGTCGGCAACCAGATCCTGGAGCTGCTCGGCGGCCGCGCGATCCACCCGGTGAACGTGCGCGTGGGCGGCTTCTATCGCGCGCCATCGCCACCCGAGTTACGCGCGCTGGTCGAACCTTTGCAGCGTGCGCGCGATATTGCGCTCGAGACTGTGCAGTGGGTGTCCGGCTTCGATTTTCCCGACTGCGAGCGGGACTATGAGTTCGTGGCGCTTGGCAAGGCTGGCGAGTATCCGTTCAACGCCGGGCGCGTGGTGTCGAACAAGGGATTGGACATCGAGCCGCGCGACTATGACGCGCATTTTGAGGAGTCGCATGTCAGGCGATCCAATGCACTGCACTCACACCTACACGGACGGCCTTATCTGACAGGTCCGATAGCGCGCTACAGCCTGAACTCCGCGCTGCTCTCGCCGCTGGCGCGGGACGCGGCGATGCAGGCAGGGCTCGGCGAGACTTGCACCAACCCGTTCCGCAGCATCGTGGTGCGCGCGGTGGAGGTGCTATACGCGTGCGACGAGGCGTTGCGGATCATTGCAGCGTATCAAGAGCCGGATCAGCCGCATCTCGATCTGACGCCGCGCGCCGGCGTCGGCTATGCCTGCACCGAGGCGCCGCGCGGTATGCTGTACCATCGCTACCGACTGGACGCCGACGGCACCATTCTGGACGCGAAGATCGTGCCGCCGACATCGCAGAACCAGCCGAGTATCGAGGACGATCTGAGGGCATTTGCCGGCGGGTGGCTGGACTTGCCCGATGCGGCGCTACGGCTGCGCTGCGAGCAGGCAGTGCGCAACCACGACCCATGCATCTCCTGCGCGACGCACTTCCTCAAGCTGGAAGTGGTAAGGATAGGTGGAACACTCCCCCTCCCCCTGCCCCCCTCCCGCAAGGGGAGGGGAGGATCATTGGTGCCTACTCGGCCGCTGCCCTCAGGCCGCCGCCGGCCGCATCCAGCGCCTGCGACAGATCGCCGATGATGTCGTCGATGTGCTCGATGCCGATCGATAGCCGGATGTAGCCCGGCGTCACACCGGTCGCGAGCTGCTCCGCTTCGGTGAGCTGCGAGTGGGTCGTGCTCGCCGGATGGATCGCGAGAGAACGCAAATCACCGATGTTCGCCACGTGGTAGAACATCTGCAGCGCGTTGATGAAGGACCTGCCCGCCTCCACGCCGCCGGCCAGCTCGAAGCCCAGCAGCCCGCCATGGCCATGCGGCAGGTACTTCGCCGTCCGCTCCGCCCCGACGCCGGTGTGGAAGGCCGGATGGATCACCCGCGTCACCTCCTTGCGTCCCGACAGGTACTTCGCCACCGCGAGCGTGTTCTTGCAGTGCTCGCGCATGCGCAGCGGCATGCTCTCCAGGCCTTGCAGGAACAGGAACGCGTTGAACGGGCTCATCGCCGCGCCGAGGTCGCGCAGCAGAACCACACGCATGCGCAGGATGTAGGCGATCGGCCCGAGCGGCTTTGCCGCCTCCGCCCAGACCGCCCCGTGATAGCTCGGATCCGGCGTGTTCAGCAGCGGCTGGCGTTCCTTGTGCTGATCCCACGGGAAGTTGCCGCCATCGATCACCACGCCGCCGATCGAGGTGCCGTGGCCGCCGATATATTTTGTGGTCGAATACATCACTACCGCTGCGCCATGGTCGAATGGGCGCACCAGCACCGGCGCGGCGGTGTTGTCCATGATCAGGGGGATGCCGAACTTGCGGCCGATTGCCGCCACCTCGGCGATCGGGAAGGCGACCAGCTTCGGGTTGGGCAACGTCTCGGCGTAGTAGGCGCGCGTGCGATTGTCGGTGGCGCGCGCGAACGCCTCCGGGTCGGTCGGATCGACGAAGCGTGCCTCGATGCCCTGGTCCTTCAATGTGTTGGCGAACAGATTCCAGGTACCGCCATACAGGTCGGTGGAGCTGACGATGTTGTCCCCAGCACGCGCCAGGTTCTGCACCGAAAACGCAGACGCCGCCTGCCCGGAAGCGAGCCCCAGCGCCGCCACGCCACCCTCGACCGCGGCGACGCGTTTCTCGAAGGCGTCCTGCGTGGGGTTCATGATGCGCGTGTAGATGTTGCCGAGTTCCTTCAGGCCGAACAGGTTCGCCGCGTGCTCTGCGCTGTCGAACTGGTAGGAGGTGGTCTGGTAGATCGGCACAGCGACAGCATGGGTCGCCGGATCGCTGCGCCAGCCGGCGTGCAGCACCAGCGTTTCCGGATGCTTCGTCTGATTGGACATGCTCCACTCCCATTACAAGATGATTGACTATAGCCGACGGCGGTCAGGGGTGAAGCGTATTGAAGCGCTCCAGCGTGTAGTGCGGATTGACCGCCTCGCCGCGCACCGCATTGGCGGTGATCCGCCCGATGATCGGACCCAGGGTATAGCCGTTCGCACTTACCGCATTGAAAAACCGGGGGATTCCCGGTGCCTCGCCGAGAATCGGCGCGCGGTCGATCGCCGGGTTGATGCCGGTCCAGGAGCGGACGAACGACAGGCCGCGCAGCGCCGGCAGCGCGCGTGCGCAGACCCACAGATTGCCCTCGATGTTGCGCCGCAGGTTATGCGTCCGCCCGGTTGTTGCGTCGAAGCCGCCGAACCAGCCGCCTCCAACCAGGAAGCCGCCGCTCGCCTGCTGCTTCAATGACAAATGCCGGTTGGCGAGCGCGATCAGGTGCCTTGTCATCGGCGGCGCCGGCTCGGTGACAATGACCTGCTGAACCGTACCGGTGACCGGCAGATCGAGCCCGACCATCTGTCCGATGCTCGCGGCCCAAGGGCCGGCGGCGTTCACCACCCGGCCGGCGATGATCAGCCCTTTCGATGTCTGCACATGCCACGCCGAACCCTCGCGCGTGATCGCCTGCACCTCGGCGCCACGCAGCAGACGGGCGCCGGCACGCTGCGCCAGCTTCAGCACCGCCATGGTGCCGCGCAATGGATCGCCATAGCCCTCGGCGGGCACGAAGTCGGCTCCGACCATATTTTCCGACACGGCCGGCGCCAGCGCACGCAGTTCGTTCGCGCCGAGAACGTGGCTTTCGATGCCCCACCGCCGCTCCATCGCCGACTTGCGGCGCAGCCAGGCGAGCCCTGCGGCGTCCTCGGCCAGCATCAGCCCGCCCTTGGTGCGGATGCCCAGGTCCTCGCCGGCTTCCTTCGCAACCTCCTTCCACAGGACGATGGAGCGGGGCGCGAGCGGCAGCGTGTGCGCCGCCTGACCGCCGTCTTCCGGGGTCTCTTCGGTAAAGTCGTACGACAGCAACTGCACGTGCAAACTGCCGGCATTCGCGGTGCTGGCTGCCATGCCGGCCTCGTCGCGTTCGGCGAGCAGGACGTCGGCGCCGTCTTTTGCCAGGAAATACGCGCTGCACAGCCCGGCGAGGCCGCCGCCGATCACCAGCGCGTCGCAACGCCGTGCCTTCTGCGGCTGCTCCGGCAGCCTGTGCAGATGCACGGGAGCGGTCGGCAGCCTGAGCAGCGGCGCCTCGAACTCCTGCGCCTCGAACATCAGCGGTGCGGCCGGCACCGGACGCAGCGGTGCACGCGGCGCGGCGAACGCGAAATCGACGGGTGCGTCGGGGCAGAGCCGCGCGATCGTGGCGGCGCAGAAGCGGCCCTGGCAGCGACCCATGCCGGCGCGCGTCGCCTTCTTCAGTGCTGGCAGCGAGGTCAGGCCGTTCGCCAGTTCCTGGCGGAGCCGGCCGGCCGTCACCTCCTCGCAGCGGCAGACGATCGTCTCGTCGGTGAGAGTGTCCACGTGGAACCGCTGCGGCCGGAACAGCGTCCACAGCGCACTCTGGAATGCCTGCGCCCGTCGCAACGTCGCGCGCGTCGCCGATTCATCGGGCACGGCGAAGCCGAGGTCGCGCGCAGCCGCCAAGCCAGCCAGCCGGCCGCGCGCCATCGCCACACGTACGCCGCCCAGCGACGCTCCGTCGCCGACGGCGAAAACGCCGGCCACCGAGGTGCGGCCGTCGTCGTCGGTCTCGCTCGCGAGATGACCCAGCCCGATATCCACGAAGCGCTGTTTCGCGCCGAGAGCACGCGCGAGACCGGTCTCCGGCTGAAACCCCAGATTCAGCGCCACGACATCGACGTCATAGCTGCGGTCGAACGTGCGACCGGCAACCTGCGCCGCCTGCACGCGCCCGTCGCCGCGCAGATCCTTCACACGCGCTGACCATAGTACGGGCACGCCGGCGCGTTTCAGCTTCAGCAGCATCCCGATGCCGTCGCGCATAAGGCCGGGTGCGGTACGCGCCATGGTCCACACTTGGCGCGATGCGGCGAGGCCCGGACGCGGCGCGGCTTCCAGTACGGCTACGGGCTTCACGCCGCACGCAAGCAGTTCGCAGGCAAGCTGGAGATTGAGCGGGCCGCTGCCGGCGATGAGCACGCGCTCGCCGGGGCAGACGCGCTGGCCACGAACCAGCGTTTGCAGCGAGCCCGTAGTCATCACACCCGGCAGGGTCCAGCCAGGCAACGGCACCGGCCGCTCATGTGCGCCGGGCGCCAGGACAAGACGTCGAGGCCCGAAGGTCACCGCACGGCCACCGACCAGGGCAGCGATCTCGTCGGCGGCGAAGCCTCCCCACACGACGGCTTCGGTTTCGATGCGGGCACCAACGGCGAGTGCGCGCTCGCGCAATTCAGCGCCACGGCGAAACTGGGCGTCGGGTGCCGCGTCCGCGTGGCTGTCTGCCAGCGGCTTCGCATACTGACCGCCCGGGGCACTGCGTTCATCGAGCACGACGACGGCGGCGCCAACCTCTGCTGCCGCGGTTGCTGCCGACAGCCCGGCTGGACCGCCGCCCACCACCAGCACGTCGCAGAGCCGGTTCTCGGGCTCCGCGTTATCCGGTGCGCGACCAAGGTCCGCGAGCGGCAGCACCGCGTCGCCGGTGACCGTCATGCCGTCAGCCACCTTGGTCATGCAGGCGCGCTGGCCGATACGGCCATCGACGGTCACCACGCAATCGAAGCAGGCCCCCATGCCGCAATGCAGGCCGCGCGGCGCGCCACTTTGGGTGCGCCGAAATGCGACGATGCCCGCGGCAGACAGCGCGGCAGCGATTGTCTCGCCTTCCAGGGCAGCGATCGACGAGCCGTCAAATTGGAACGTGATGGCACGCCCGACTGGGCGAATGGCGGGATGGGTCAGGCGCATTGCCGGTGTTCTAGTCCTTGCGCGCGATGCGGCAAGGTCATCAACGATATGCTGGCGCATTAGGCGAATGCGCGACCGCGTGACCACCATTTGAGCGGACGGCAGCCGAGGATGCCCGGTTCAAAGCCAATTCTGAATGGCATGCCGCTCGCATAACCAGCGAATAGCGGGAACCGAACAGCGCAGCGTCGCTCCAGCGATTGCTACGGTTGGCGTGCCACTCCTCTCCCGCAACACGGGTTCCGGGCATGCACACACCACCCCTCACCTCGCTTCCATCCAGCCCCACGCACAGGAGATGTCGTCATGTGTGAACATGGCTCGATAGATCTGACCCGACTGCGCGCGACGCAGTTCAATCGGCGCGGCATCCTGCGCGCCACCGCAGCGAGCACGCTGACGCTCGCGCTGGGCGCCGGCGGCGCTCACGCGGCAGAAACCCATATCAAGTCCACGCACGGCTCGGGCTTCTGCAACCTGAACTACTTCCTGGCGAACGCGCTGCAGACAGCGAAGGACGACGGCGTGCTGCTGGACTTCATCATCACGCCGACGTTCGCCGAGCAGGTAACGTTTCTCGGCACCGGGCAGGTGGACGCCGGCCTGATCCCGTACACCAGCTTCGTCGCGCTGTACGACGCGGGCGCGCCGGTGAAGATCATCGCCGGCGGTGGCATCCAGGGTTGCGTTCTGGTCGCGCAGCCCGGGCTCGACAGCCCGGAGAAGCTGAAGGGCAAGACTCTCGGTACGTTCCAGATGGATACGCTCGAAGTGCTGCCGTACGACTGGATGAAGAAGCACGGCGTTGCCTTCAAGGACATCAATGTGCGCTACATGGGCAACACTCCGGAGGCGGTGGAGGCGTTCAAGGCCGGCGCGCTCGACCTGATATGCACCATCGAACCGTACGGCACCGCGCTGCTGAACGATGTGAAGGGCAGCGTCATGCTGTCTGACGGTCTCGACATCTACGGTCCTGGATATACGGACTGTGTGCTCGCGGTGCGCGCCGAACTCATCAAGCAGAACCCGACCGCGCTGAAGGCGCTCATCAAGGGCATGATGAACGCGCAGTACATGGCGGAGACGAAGCCCGAGGAGACGCTGCAGATCCTGGTCGGACCGTACTACAAGACCTCGATCGAGAACGCGCGGATCGCGAAGGCGAAGCAGCCATCGGTGGTGGACGCACGCAGTCAGACTCAGTTCATCCTCGATCGCGTCGAGTTCGATTGCCGAGATGGGCTACATCAAGAAGAAGCCCGGGCGCGACGCGATCGATTGGACGCTGCTCGAGCAGGTGATCGCCGCAAATCAGGACCTGTATGGCAAGCTCAAGTACAAGTCGGCTGCCTGACGCAACGCTGCCGCCTCTCGGCGCCGTGCCGCTGGCACGGGTCCGCGCGGCGGTCGTCGAGGTGGCACCACGCATTCTGTGGGGCGCACTGTCGATCGGGCTGTTCGCAGGACTGTGGGAGGCGTGCTGGGCACTCGGCTGGTCCGACCCGAAGTTGCTGCCGCCACCGCATGTGTTCATCGGCAACATCGTCGACCAGGCGAAGTTCTTCAACACGGTGAACCGTTGGCAGATCGGCGTCGGCGGCTCCGGGCCGAGCCCCCCGATGGCGGTGTTCTATACGGTGCTGTCGTCGACCGGGCGCGTGCTGACCGGACTGGTGATCGCATTCACCTTGGCAATCTCCACCGGCGTGACGATCCGCTATTTCCGTTTGTTCGAGAAACTGACTCTGCCAACGATCACGCTGCTCGCCCCGGTATCGCCTATTGCGTGGCTGCCGGTGGCGATCTTCCTGTTCGGCATCGGCAACGGGCCGGCGATCTTCATGGTGGTGGTCGCACTGTTCTTTCACATGGTGCTGGCGACCATCACGCAGATCGACAGTGTGAACCGCAACTTCATCAACGTCGCGCGCACGATGGGAGCGAGCAAGCGGCAGATCTACGCGCACGTGGTGATCCCGGCGATCCTGCCGGGACTGTTCATGGTGCTGCGGCTCAATCTGTTCGGCGCCTGGATGGTGGTGTTGATCGCCGAGGCGACGGGCGTGGGGTACGGCCTGGGTCAGGTGATCATGCTGGCGCGCAACACGTTCAACCCGTCGCTGGTGTTCTTCACCATCGGGCTGATCGGTGTGTTGGGCTTTAGCTTCGATTTCCTGCTCCGCCAGGTGCAGCGGCGATTGCTGTACTGGGTGCCGCGGGAGGTGATGAGTGGCCTTTAGGCCGAGCATGCCGTTCTCGTCGAAGGATGCCGTGGTGTGCCGTGGCGTCGGCAAAACGTGGGCCGCGGGGACGGCACGCGCGCATGAGGCGCTGCGCGACTTCGAGCTGGATGTGGCGCCGGGCGAGTTCATCGCGCTGCTTGGGCCGTCGGGCTGCGGCAAGTCGACGCTGCTCTATCTGGTCGCCGGACTGGAAGCGGTGAGCGCCGGCGGAATCTGGTCGTTCGGCGATCCGGTGGAGACGCCGTCGCCCGAGCGCAGCCTTATCTTTCAGGAGACGTCACTGTTTCCGTGGCTTTCGGTCTGGCAGAACGTGAGCTTCGGGTTGTCGTTGCGTGGCGAGGCGGTGGCCGAACGCAAGGAGGTGGCGCGGCGTGCGCTGGCGCGCGTCGGATTGTCCGAGGCGATGGACAAGCGGCCGGATGAACTGTCGGGTGGGATGCGGCAACGGGTCGCGGTGGCACGCGCGCTGGCGATGCGACCGAAGGTGTTGCTGATGGACGAACCGTTCGCCGCGCTGGATGTGCAGACGCGGGCGAAGATGCAGGACTTTCTGCTGGACGTGTGGCAGGCGTCGGGCGCGTCGGTGCTGTTCGTCACGCATCACATCGAGGAGGCGATTGCGCTGGCGGATCGGGTGGTGGTGTTCACCGCGCGTCCGGGCCGGGTGAAGATGGTCGTACCGGTGGACCTGAAGCGGCCGCGGGATTTGTTCTCGCACGAGGCGGAGGCACTGCGACGGGAACTGACGCGGCTGCTGCGGGACGAGGTGGATCGCGCGTTCGCGGAGCAGGAGGCGATTGGGGTGGAGTGAATTGCGGCACCCCCTCCCCAACCCTCCCCCGCTGCGCGAGAGAGGGGGCGCAATACTCCCTCTCCCACCTACTGGGGGAGGGTTGGGGAGGGGGTGCCGCCAACCAAGGAGATAGATCGGCATGCCTGCATCACTGATCCGCAGCCGCGCGATGATCACCCGTGCCCTCGATCGTCATAGTTGGGACGAGCTCGTGGATGGTGCCGTACTGCAGGAGGATGGGACCATCACTGCGGTTGGCACCTTCGCCGATCTGTCGCGCAAACATCCGACCGTGCCGGTGATCGGCATGGGCAACGAGATCCTGCTGCCTGGCTTCATCAACGGCCATCACCATGTCGGGCTGACGCCCGTTCAGCTCGGTTCGCCGGACATGCCGCTGGAGTTGTGGTTCGTCACGCGCATGGTCGCCCGTAATCTGAACATGTATCTCGACACCCTGTACTCCGCGTTCGAGATGATCGCGTCGGGCATCACGACGGTGCAGCACATACACGGCTGGATGCCGGGCAAGCTGGCTGAGGTGGATGAGCGCGCGGACGAGGTGATCCGCGCGTACGAGGATATCGGCATGCGGGTGTCGTATTCCTTCGCGGTGCGCGACCAGAACAGGCTTGTTTATCAGGACGACGCGACGTTCGTCGCCAGCCTGCCGCCCGAGTTGCGCGGGCCAATGCAGCGCTGGTACGACCGGTTCCAGCTTTCGCTCGACGACTACATCGCGCTGTTCGAGGGCATGCACGGTCGGCACCAGAACAAGAGCCGCGTGAAGATCCAGTTGGCGCCGGCCAATCTGCATTGGTGCTCGGACGCGGCCCTTACGCGTCTGGCGGAGACCTCGCGCAAATACGACGTGCCGCTGCACATGCACCTGGTGGAGACGGCGTACCAGAAGGAATACGCGCATCGGCGCGGCGGCGGCACCGCGGTGGATTACATCGACCGCTTCGGTCTGCTCGGACCGCAGATGACGTTGGGCCATGGCGTTTGGCTGAACGAGGCGGACATCGACAAACTGGCGGCAACGGGCACCTGCATCTGCCACAACTGTTCGTCGAACTTCCGCCTGCGCTCGGGCGTGGCGGCGCTGAACGTGTTCGAGGCAAAAGGGATCAATACCGCGATAGGCCTCGACGAGGCGGGCATCAACGACGATCGTGACATGCTGCAGGAGATGCGCATGGTGCTGCGCGCGCATCGCGTTCCGGGCTTGGCGGACGATGTGCCGACAACGGCGCAGGTGTTCCGCATGGCGACGTCGGGTGGCGCCAAGACCACGGCATTCGGTGAGCGGCTGGGCGTGATCGAGCCTGGACGCGCGGCTGACATGGTGCTGATCGACTGGCGGCAAATGAGCTATCCGTATCTCGACACGGAGACACCACTGCTCGACGCGGTGCTGCAGCGCGCGAAGACGAGTGGCGTGAGCAGCGTGATCTGCGATGGCGAGGTGATCTATGCCGACGGCAAATTCACCAAGGTGGATCGCGATGGCGCGCTGCGCGCGCTGCACGACGATCTGAGCAAGGCGCTGGCAGATGACGAGGTGGAACGACGCAAGTTGTCGAAGGCGCTGCTGCCGCATGTGAAGGCGTTCTACGCCAACTATTTCGACCCAAGCGCACATGCGCCATTCTACCGACCGAGTTCTCGCATCTGACCGGAGGCAGTGCATGGCTGACTATGACCTGGTGATCCGCGGTGGCACGGTGGTGACGGCCGCCGACACGTATCGCGCCGACGTGGGGGTGCGCGATGGCCGCATTGCCGCGATTGGCGACAAGCTGGAGGGCACCGACACACTGGACGCCGGCGGGCTTTATGTGATGCCGGGCGGTGTCGATACGCACTGCCACATCGAGCAGCTGCGCCCGACGGGCGGTGTGGACGAGGAGAGTTTCGTCACCGGCAGCACCGCATGCCTGGCCGGCGGCACCACCAGCGTTGTCACGTTTGCCGCGCAGTTCAAGGGTCATGGCATTCGCGAGACGCTGGCCGAGTACCATTGGCGGGCGAAGCAGGCGATGGTGGACTATAGCTTCCATCAGATCATCACCGATCCCTCCGACAGCGTGGTGCGCGACGAAATCCCGGAGGTGGTTGCCTCGGGGGTGCGCAGCCTGAAGGTGTTTCTCACCTATGAGCCATCGCATCTGGACGATCGCGAGTATATCCGGGTGCTGGCGGCGGCGCGACGCAACGGCGCGCTGGTGACGGTGCACTGCGAGAACTACGAGGCGATCCGCTGGCGCACTGCCGCGCTGATGGCAGATGGCCGGAGCGCGCCGAAGTATCATGCGTGGTCGCGGCCCAAGGTGGTGGAGCGCGAGGCGACGTATCGCGCGATCGCGCTCGCCGAGATGGTGGACCAGCCGATCCAGGTGTTCCACGTGTCGTGTTCCGAGGTGGCAGAGGAGATCGCGCGGGCGCAGGCGCGCGGCCTGAAGGTTTGGGCAGAGACCTGCCCGCAGTATTTCGTGCTTGGCGCCGATGACATGGATCGGCCGGGTTTCGAGGGCGCCAAGTTCATGTGCAGCCCGAGCCCGCGCGATGCCGTTTCCAGAGAGGCTCTGTGGGGTGACATAAGGCGGGGCACGCTTGACATCATATCGTCGGACCACAGCGGGGCCAGCTACGAGGGCGAGCGGGGCAAGCGCATCCACGGCAACAACGCGCCCTTCCCGGATATTCCGAACGGCGTGCCGGGGCTGGCCGCTCGGCTGCCGCTCGCGTTCAGCGAGGGCGTCGCGAAGGGGCGGATCGATCTCAATACCTATGTGCGGCTGATTGCCACGAATCCAGCGAAGCTGTTCGGGCTGTATCCACGCAAGGGGACGATCGCGCCGGGGTCGGATGCCGATATGGTGCTATGGGACCCAGGCAAGCGCGTCACCATCACCAACGCGCTGATGCAGCATGTGATCGATTACACGCCGTATGAAGGGATCGAGGTGATAGGCTGGCCGGTCGCCACCGTGAAGGGCGGGCGCGTGGCGATGCGCGACGGGAAGGTGCAGGCGGAGCCTGGGACGGGCAAGTTCCTGCCGCGTGCGCCATATGCCATGATCAAGCCGACCGGTGGATTGCCCAACGGCTTCGACGCCTCGCAGTTCGCGTAGCCGGTCACTGCGAAGAGGGAAGCGGGACAGCCATCTGCTTGATGGAGATGCTTCGCTTTGCTCGCAGTGACAGTGCTATCGTCGCTGCGCGCCATCGTGGTGACCTGGCTCTTCCATGCAGGACGACAGAACCCGCATCCGCAGCCTGCACCGCGCGCCGGAGCCTGACGTTCTGGCGCCTCTCCTGGCGGCCGCTACGTTGCCGGCGGAGATCGGCACCCGCGTCGATGCCCGCGCCCACGCGCTGGTTCGCACCGCTCGCGCCGCGCATCGGCCCGGTGCCGATGTCACAGATTTCCTGGCCGAATACGGACTCGGCACGGCAGAAGGCGTCGCACTGCTCTGCCTCGCCGAGGCGTTGCTGCGGATTCCTGACGCGGCGACCGCGGACGCGCTGATCGACGATCGCATAGCTGCCGCCAATTGGCAGAGCCATCTCGGACAGGCCGACAGCATCGTGGTGAACGCCTCCGCCTGGGCGTTCATGCTGACTGGTCGCGTGCTCACGCTGGATGATGCTCGAGGCGGCATTCAGGCGGCCATCGGACGGATGGTAAGACGGCTCGGCGAGCCGGTGATCCGTACGGCGCTGCGCCGCGGCATGCGGGTGTTAGCGCGACAGTTCGTGATGGGACGCACGATCGAGGAGGCGCTGACACGCGCCGGCCGCCGGCTACGCTACAGCTTCGACATGTTGGGTGAGGCCGCGAAGACGCACGCCGATGCGGAGCGCTACCGGCTCGCCTATCTCCATGCGATCGGCGCAATCGGCCGCAGCGCGTCGGGAAGCGGACCGATCGCAGGGCCGGGGATCTCGGTGAAGCTGTCCGCGTTGCATCCACGCTATGAGCCTTTGCAGTCCGGGCGCTGCGTGCCGGCGCTGATCGGCGCGCTGACCGGTTTGGCGCTCGCGGCGAAGGACGCGAACATCGGCCTTACGATCGATGCCGAGGAGGCCGACAGGCTCGAGATCAGCCTCGACATCTTCGCTGCCGTCCTGGCCGACGCTCGGCTGGCCGGTTGGGATGGACTTGGAATTGCCGTGCAGGCTTATCAGAAGCGCGCGCTGCCGCTGGTCGATTGGGTTGCCGCACTAGGACGGCGCACGGAGCACCGCATTCCGACGCGGCTGGTGAAGGGTGCCTACTGGGACAGCGAGATCAAGCTGGCGCAGATACAGGGCCACCCTGACTATCCAGTGTTCACCCGCAAGGCCGCGACCGATGTGAGCTGGCTTGCCGTCGCGCGACGCATGCTGGAGTGGCGCGACGAGATCTATCCGGCATTCGCCACACACAACGCGCACAGCCTGGCGTATGTTCTGGAGTGCGCGGGAGATCAGGATTTCGAGATGCAACGCCTGCACGGTATGGGCGAGGCGCTGTATCACGCTGCGACATATCCTGTGCGTGTCTATGCACCTGTCGGTACACACGAGGACCTGCTTGCCTATCTGGTGCGGCGACTGCTGGAGAACGGCGCCAACACCAGCTTTGTGCATCGCCTGGTCGATCCGTCCGTGCCGGAGGATGCAATTGTCGCCGATCCGGTGGGGCGAGTGCGCACGCTCGGTGCCAGTCGCAATCCACGGATTCCCCTGCCCCGCGATCTGTATCCGGATCGCGCCAATTCAGCAGGATTTGACCTTGCCGATCGTGCGATTGCACCAGGCCTGCTCATCGCGGTCCGTCGTCATGCAAAACGAGCGACGACAGGTTGGCGCGAAATTCGCAATCCCGCCGACCGCCGCATCCTGGTGGGGGCGATCGACGATGCCGGACCGGCAGAAATCGACGCGAAGCTTGGCGTGCTCGCGCGCGGCTGGCGCGATTGGGACGCGGCGGGCGGCGAGCATCGCGCCGCGGTATTGGACGGCGCCGCCGAGCTGATCGAGGCGTCACGCGAGGAACTGCTTTTCCTGCTCGCGAGCGAGGCCGGAAAGACATTGGCCGATGGCATGGCGGAAATTCGCGAGGCGGCGGACTACTGCCGTTGGTATGCGCTGCATGCCAGACGCGACTTTGCTGCGCCCCGCGAGCTGGCCGGGCCTACCGGCGAGCGGAATACCTGGGCGCTGGGCGGTCGCGGCGTGTTCGCCGCAATATCGCCATGGAACTTTCCGCTGGCGATCTTCACTGGTCAGATCACCGCCGCGCTCGCCGCAGGCAATGCGGTGGCCGCGAAGCCGGCCGAGCAGACGCCGCTGATCGCTGCTCGCGCCGTCGCACTGCTGCGCGAAGCGGGCGTGCCTCGGTCGGCCCTGGCGTTGCTGCCGGGCGATGGGACGATCGGCCAGACGCTGGTGAACGATGCGCGCGTAGCGGGGGTCGCGTTCACCGGGGGCACAGAGACCGCACAGACCATCGCGCGATCGCTTGCGGCGCGATCAGGGCCGATCGTGCCGCTCATTGCGGAGACCGGTGGCATCAACGCGATGATCGTCGACAGCTCGGCGCTGCCCGAGCAGGTCGTCACTGACGTGCTGAACAGTGCGTTCGGTTCCGCTGGCCAGCGCTGCTCGGCGCTGCGGTTGCTGTGCGTGCAGGACGATATTGCCGAGCGACTGCTGCGTATGCTGCGTGGGGCCGCCGAGACGTTGCTGATCGGCGACCCGATGGACCCCGCCACCGACGTCGGTCCGGTCATCGACAAGGAAGCAAGCGCATCGCTGGAACGCGCTGCCGCACAGTCGGGCACCCAGTTGTTCGCGCTGCCGCTCCCTCCCGGCACCGAGCATGGCAGCTTCTTTGCGCCGCGCGCCTACCTGCTTGCGGAGGCAAGCGAGCTGAAGGCCGAGATCTTCGGACCGGTTCTGTGTGTCGTCCGCTATGCCGCGGATCGGCTGGACGAGTTGCTGGCTGCAATCGACGCAATGAGGTTTGGCCTGACGCTTGGCGTCCACAGCCGCATCGAGACGACTCAGCGGCTCATTGCGGAGCGACTGCGCATTGGCAATACCTATGTCAACCGCAACCAGATCGGCGCCGTGGTAGGCGTGCAGCCGTTCGGCGGACGCGGCCTGTCCGGCACCGGGCCGAAGGCCGGCAGTCCGATCACGCTGTATCGATTTGCCGAGGAGCGCGTCGTATCAATCAACACGGCAGCGGCAGGCGGCAATGCAGCATTGCTCGCGTCGGACGAAGCATAGGGGGATTGGTCGATGATTGGCGTTGACTGGGGCACCACCAGCTTCCGCGCCTTCCGCATCGCGCGTGATGGCGGCATCCGCGACCGGCGCACCGCGCTGCGCGGGGTTCTCAACGTGCCGGATAGTCGCTACGCAGACACTCTGCGCGACGAGATCGGTCCTTGGCTGGCTGCCGGCGAGAACCACGTGCTGCTGTCCGGCATGATCGGCAGCCGCCAGGGTTGGAAGGAGACCCCGTATCTGCCTTGCCCAGCGAGCGCCCCAGAGGTTGCGGCCGGCCTGGTGGAGATCGAGTTCGATTGGGGCCAAGTGAAGATAGTGCCAGGTCTGTCCGCGACCGACGAGGCGGGTGTCGCCGAAGTGATGCGCGGCGAAGAGACACAGGTGTTCGGTGTGCTGGCGGCGATGGGCGGCAGCGGGCTCGCGTGTGTACCTGGGACACATTCGAAATGGGTGCGGGTCGAGGGCGGCCGGATCATCAGCTTTACCACGCACATGACCGGCGAGGCGTTTGCCGCGCTGCGCGGGCACACGATCCTTGGGCGCATGATGCGCGACGGGCCCGCGGATGGCGCGCCATTCGATGCCGGCGTGCGACGGTCAGGCGAGCCCGGCGGCCTGCTGCACCACATCTTCGGCGCCCGCTCGCTGGCACTCGCGGGAAGCCTCGCTGAAACCGAGGCTCCTGCCTACCTCTCCGGCATACTGGTAGGCCATGAGGTCCGCGCGGCACTGGGTCGTCGGCAAGGCGAGGTGGTGCACGTGATCGGCACGCCCGAGCTCACGCTACTTTATGCGCGGGCCATCTCGGCGCAGGGTGGGTTTCCCGAGCGGCACGATGGCGAGGCGGCCGCGCGTGGTCTGGCGCTGATCGGCGGCCACGCGTCGTGGAACTGAACCCTTGGCCCCAACGACGCCCGCTGGCGGAGACGGTTGCGGCCAAAGCACACAGGCTGGTAAGCGCAGTGCGAAGCGCACGCGCTAAGGAGGCACCCAGATGACCGATCCAACGCCATTTCGCCCCTATGCGCCCGGCACACAGCCGCCGTATGACGCGCCCGCCTATCTCGGGACGGTCAAGCGCCATCCGAAGCAGAAGCTGCATCCTCTGCCGCAGACCGTTACAGAAACCACCGGACCCAGCTTCTCACCGAGCCATTTCCCTCCGTTGGTCGACCTCACCATGACAACCGGTAAACCCGCGATCGGCGAGCGTATCGTTGTTGCCGGCACCATCACCGACGAGGACGGTCGGGCTGTACCGAACACCATGGTGGAGATTTGGCAGGCCAACGGCACCGGCCGCTATGATCATCCGGCGGACCAGCACGACGCGCCGCTCGATCCGAACTTCCACGGCGCCGGACGAGTGTTCACCGACGAGCACGGCCGCTATCGGTTCCTGACCATCAGGCCTGGTGCCTATCCGTGGCCGAATCATCGCAATGCCTGGCGACCGAACCACATCCATTTCTCTTATTTCGGTCCGGCCTTTGCCACGCGGCTGGTCACTCAGATGTATTTCCCGGGCGATCCGCTGCTGGCGTTCGATCCGATTTTCCACGCGGTGCCGGACGAGCATGCGCGCAATCGGCTGATCGCGGCGTTCGACCTCGACCTTACCGAACCTGACTACGCGCTGGGTTACCGGTTCGACGTCGTGCTGCGCGGGCGCGGCGCCACACCGATGGAGCATTGAGCCATGCCGATCGCCACTGCGAGCCAGACCGTCGGCCCTTATTGGCACCTGATGGAGGATCCGTCCTGGGCGGACCTCACGCGGTTCGGTGCGCAGGGGGAGAAGATCACACTGACAGGTGCGGTGCTGGATGGTGACGGCAAGCCGTGCGCCGACGCCTGCGTGGAAATCTGGCAGTCTGATCCGCCGGCTTCCGACAGTTTCACTGGGTTTGGTCGCAGCAACACTGATAGTGCCGGGAACTATCGGTTCGTCACGGTGAAGCCCGGGCCGGTGGCGGGACGCGGCAATGCACAGCAGGCACCGCATATCGCGCTGTGCATCCTGTCGCGCGGCCTGATGCGTGGGCTGGTGACGCGGGCGTATTTCCAGGGCGAGAAGCTGAACGAGACCGATCCGCTGCTGATGTCGATCGAGGAACCGGCGCGGCGTAGCACGCTGATTGCGCGACCCGCGGGTGCAGCGACGTGGCGGATGGATGTTCGGCTGCAAGGTGACGGCGAGACGGTGTTCCTCGATATCTGATGCCCACCAATCCCGCCGATGGCCCGATCCTCGGCACGCTCTACGGCAGCGACGCGATGCGCGCGGTGTTCGACGAGCGGGCGTATTTCCAGCGCATGCTCGATGTCGAAGCCGCGCTCGCGCGAGTGCAGGCGAGGCTCGGCATAATCCCGGCAGACGCCGCCGCAGCGATCACCAGTGCGGCACGGGTCGAGAACCTCCGCACCGATGAGCTCGCGGCAAGCACACGCAATGTTGGTTATCCGGTGGTCGGCTTGGTCGCCGGATTGTCGCATGCTGCGGGCGAAGCTGGCGGATGGACGCATTGGGGCGCCACCACCCAGGACATCATGGACACCGCGACCGTCCTGCAGGTGCGCGAGGGCCTTGCCCTGATCCGCGCCTCACTGAAAGCCATGATCGCTGCGTTGGCGATGCAGGCGGACAGGCACCGCCACACCGTGATGGCCGGGCGCACGCATCTGCAGCAAGCTTTGCCGACGACATTCGGGCTGAAGTGCGCGGTGTGGGCGCAGCCGTTGATCACACATGTCCATCGTCTCGACGCAGTCCGCTCCCGCGTCGAGCAGGTCAGCTTCGCCGGCGCCGCGGGCACGCTTGCATCGCTCGGGGATCAGGGCATTGCGGTGATGGAAGGCCTCGCCGCTGAACTCGACCTCGCTGCACCTGCCGCACCGTGGCATGTCAGCCGCGATAGCCTTGCCGAGACGATCGCCTTTCTTGGTCTGATATGCGGAAGTCTGGCGAAGCTCGCGACTGACGTGATCCTACTCGCGCAGACCGAGGTCGGCGAGTTGGCGGAACCGTACGTCGCCGGGCGCGGCTCGTCCTCCACCATGCCGCAGAAGCGCAACCCGATCGCCAGCGAGTACATCCTGGCGGCCGCGCGCACCGTGCACGCGCTGATGCCGGTGATGTTCGGCGCCATGGCCGCCGACCACGAACGCGCGACCGGGCCTTGGCAGGCAGAACTGCTGGCCTTGCCGCAGGCCTTCGTGCTGACGCACGGCGCATTGCAGCATGCTGGCACGATTGCGGGAGGCATGGTGATCGACGCACAGCGCATGCGACGCAACCTCGACGTGACCGGCGGGCTGATCGTCTCAGAGGCGGTGATGATGGGGCTTGCTTCGCATGTTGGCCGCGGCGAAGCGCATCACGTGGTGAAGCACGCCTGCGACATCGCACTGGCCGAGCGTATTCCGCTCGCCGAGGCGCTGGCACGCGATGCCGGTGTGGCGAGTTGGCTTGATCGCGCGGCGATCGAGCGGCTGACGGATCCGGCGAATTACCTCGGCAGCGCCGATGCGTTCATCGACCGCGTCCTACAATTGGCGCAAACTGTGCACTGAAGTATTGCATCCGCACAGCAGGATACTCGCCATGCCCCAGCTCACCCTCGTCCAGGCACAGACCATCATCACCACCGCACTCAAGCACGGCACCGACCAGAAGATGCAGCCACTCGCGGTCGTGGTGCTGGACGAGCGTGGTGTACCGAAGGCCTTCGCCGCGCAGGACGGCACCAGCCTCCGCCGCTTCGAGATCGCCAGCGGCAAGGCGCATGGTGCGCTGTCGTTCGGCCTCGGCTCTCGCACACTGGCGAAGCGGGCATCCGCCAATCCGCATTTCATCGCCGCCGTGACCCACGCGGTCGGTGGTTCGCTGGTGCCAGTGCCAGGCGGCGTGCTGATCCGTGGTGCGGACCAAGCCATCATCGGCGCGGTTGGCATCTCCGGCGACAATTCGGACAACGACGAGGCCGCAGCTATCGCCGGCATCACTGCGGCCGGGCTGAGCGCCGATCCGGGCGAAGGCTGACACTGCCCGATCGTGTATCGAGGTCAGCGACCTCTGCTGGCGTGGAACATTCCGCGTCGCCAGAGCCAGTCGGGTTGCGTGTAGCGGATTTGCCGAAACCCGAGATCACGCAACATCTCCTCGACACAGCGACGGTTCGGTGTCCACCAGTTGGTCGGGTCGTTTCCCAAGGTCTTGCCCGGATGAAACTGCATGACCGGCTTGCTGACGTGACGCATCGTCATACGCGTCTCAACGATCAGGGTATCAGTCGTCAGTTGGGCGACACGTTCAAGCGCCGCCAAGGGGTGCCGCAGGTGGTAGAGCACGCCAAGGAACAGCACGATATCGAATTGCCCCAATCGCTCGGGCGTCAGTTCGGGCAAGTCCGCATCCACGATTGTCATCGACGGCGCCAGGTGTTGGCGCACCAGATCGATGCAGCGCCGGTCCCCCCAGCTATCGTGCCAGACGTGGTGGTCCGTCGCGGTCACCGTTGCGCCGCGCCGTGTCGCCTCAACACTGTAAGCACCGTCCCAGCACCCGATGTCGAGCAGCGTTTGGCCCTTGAGGTCCACACCGTCGAACAGCATACGTGACATGCGACGGATCTTTGATGCCTTGATGTAGCCGGGCGTCAGCAGACCGTTGCCGAAGTCGATCTGGTGAAACCATGGCAGCTGCCGGATCGTCGCCGCGAGGGCCGAAAGCTCGTTCTCATTCGACATTCCCCTCTCCCACCGGGAAGCGAAGCGTCGAAAGCTACTTCGCCTTTCTGGCCTTCGCGATCGCAGTGGTCAGGTCAGCCATCTCGACCGCGCCCGGGATCATCTCGCCGCCGATCACCAGCGCCGGAGTCCCTTCGATGCCGATTGTGCGGGCCAAGGTCAGGTTGGCGTCAATGCGTGCCTGGACCGTCGGATTGTCCATATCGTGTTCCAACCGATGCCAGTCGAGTCCGAGGTGCTGCGCTGCATCCTGGATCATCGCCTTCGTGGTCTGTGGCGGCGCGGTCATGATCGCTGCACGCAGTTTCTCGTAACCGCCTTGCTTCTGCGCTGCCAGCAGCGCCTTCGAGCCAAGTATGCTCGCCGGCCCAAGGATCGGCAGGTCCTTGTAGACCAGCCGGACTCCGTGGTCGTGTGCCAGCAGCTCGGCCATGGTGGGCTCCAGCTTGCGGCAATAGGGACACCGCGTGTCGAAGAACTCGACGATCGTGACATCGCCTTGCGGGTTGCCAGAGACCGGATCCTGCGGATCGACGAGCCGGTCCTTGACGGCGTCCAAGGTGGCCCGCTGCCGGTCACTTTCGTCGGCCTGCATTGCGGACACCGCGTCGCGAAGGATCGAAGGGTCCTGCCTCAGCGCATCTCGTAGAATCTGCACGATCTCGGCGCGCTGCGCGGGCGTGAATTCGGCGGCGCCCGCCGGCCGGCAAAGCAGGCAGGCCATGAGGCAGAGCAATGTGATGCGAAGGAGATTGGCCATCACCACGCGTCTTGCCTCAAGGACGAGTGATTGTCGAGTTGGCACGTCTGCGAGGCACGTGGCCACCGGTTGCCGCTGCCGCGGAACGAGTTTATGGCCTGCACCCTTATCAGCACAAAACGGATCAGCGGCAATTGGCACAGGCACGGAGCAGCACGGCGGGCGGAAAAAGAAGGCTGCGCGCCGGCATCCTGCTGGGGCTCACATTGGCTTGTTCTGGCTGCGACACGGTCTCCGGCGTCACCGACAGCATATTCGGACCGGGCAACGCGCCCTCCCAGGGCCAGCCGGGATTCGTGCAGGGCTTTCTCGGGGGCGTGGTGGCAGACGAACCGCGGGCTGCCCTGGCGGCGCGCGAAGTTCTGTCGGCTGGAGGCACCGCGGCAGATGCGGCGGTGGCCCTCGGGTTTGTGCTGAGCGTCACGTTGCCGTCCCGGGCGGGACTGGGCGGCGGCGGCGGCTGCCTCGCCTATGCCGCCGACAAGAAGTCGGTCAACGAAGGTGTGCCCGAGGCGGTGCTGTTCCCCCCGGTAGCCCCCGCCAGCGTCGGGGCGAACGCCGACCGGCCGGCCGCTGTGCCGATGCTGGCGCGCGGCCTCTATTTGCTGCATGCGCGCTACGGTTCCCTGCCGTTCGAGAGCCTGATCGTGCCGGCCGAACAATTGGCCCGCTTCGGCACACCGGCACCGCGCGCCCTGGTCCGCGACATCGCACTGGTGGCCGGCCCGTTGCTCGCCGATCCGAATGCGCGGGCGGTGTTCTCGCAGAACGGCGCACCACTTGCCGAAGGGCAGACGCTGCTGCAACCGGACCTTGGCGCGACGCTGGCGTCGATCAGGGTATCTGGTGTCGGTGACCTCTATACCGGTGCACTGGCTCGCCGGATTGTGCAGGCATCGCCGCTCGCCGGTGGCCCGCTGGCGCTGGCGGACCTGAACGGAGCGTTGCCCAAAATGGCGCCCGCCATCGTGCTGCCGAACCGGCGCGACAAGGTCGCTTTCCTTCCACCACCCGCGGATGGCGGCCTGGCCGCCGCTGCAGCCTTCGAGACGCTTCAGCGCGATCCATCAGCGCTTGGCACCGCGGCTGCCCGCTCGCTCGCCGTGGCGGAGCGCTGGCGGCAAGGTGGCGCGGATGCCCAGAGCCTGCTGACCGCAACGGACCTGACGGTCACGGCCCTGCCCCCGTTGCCGGCCTCCACCAGCTTTGCGACCCTCGATAAGAACGGCAACGCGGTCGTGTGTTCGCTCAGCATGGACAACCTGTTCGGCACCGGCCGGATCCTGCCTGGTCTGGGCGTTCTGCTTGCCGCATCGCCTGCCGCGGTAGCTCCACCGCTGTACTCGGCGGCGATCGCCTGGAATGACAATGTCCATGCCTTCCGCGCGGCGGTCGGCGGCTCGGGCCAGCAAGGAGCACCGATGGCGGTAGCGGTCGGGATGCTGAATGCCCTGCGCACCAATCGGCCCATGGCCGCGGAGGTGCCTGATCCGGGGCGCGCCAACGTCATCTCGTGCTTCAACTATCTGCCGGGCGAGAATGGCTCCTGCGCCTGGGCCACCGATCCACGCGAATCCGGTCTCGCGGCCGGCGGTAGTTGAGCTTCAGGGGAGTACGCAAAGACGTGTTCAGAGCAGCAATGTGGTTCGGCGTCGTGGCTGTTTCGGGTGCCACGACGGGCTGGGCGCAGGCGCCGACGGCAGCCACGAATGTCGGACCAGGCCGGATCATCTGCCGCAACGCAACGTCATGCGAGCTCGATATCGGTACACCGGCGAGCCTGAGATATGGAATTGATCCTTCAGCCTTGGCGGCCGCTGAGAAGGACGGGCTGATCAAGCGGTGCACCGCCAAGGGAACGCCGTGCGTCGCGACGGTCACCGGGACCGAGACGAAGACGGGTGTGAAGGCGGACAGTATCAAGTTCTACAACTGACATGTTGAAGATCGGCCGCGGTGCGAGCGCGCCGCCGTTCATCGTGATGGACGTGATCGCCGCGGCCAATGCGCGCCAGGCCGCGCTGCCTTCGGGTGCGCCGCACGTCATCCGCATGGAGGTGGGACAGCCAGGCACCGGAGCGCCTGCCGGCGCCATCGCCGCTGCCATGGCTGCGCTGCGTTCGGGCGACGCGTTGGGGTACACGGAGGCATTCGGGCAGCGCTCGCTCCGCGAGCGCATCGCGGCACATTACCGCGACTGGTATGACCTGGACGTGCCATTGGAGCGGATTGCCGTCACGGTCGGTGCCTCGGGCGGCTTTCCGCTGGCTTTCCTGGCGGCGTTTGACCCGGGCGATCGCGTGGTGCTGACCTCGCCATACTACCCGCCCTATGTGAACATCCTGACGGCGTTGGGCATGCAACCGGTGGTTCTAGAAGCCGGTCCTGACACGCGGTTCCAGCCGAGTCTCGCCATGCTGGAAAGGCTCGATCCGCCGCCCGACGGGCTGATCGTCGCCAGCCCGAGCAATCCCGCCGGCACCATGCTGCATCCCGACGAACTGACCGCGATCGCCACTTGGTGCAATGACGCGGGCGTGCGGCTGATCAGCGACGAAATCTATCATGGGTTGAATTACGAGAGTCCGATCGCGTCGGCAGCTTCAGTCAGCCAGACAGCGGTGGTGGTCAACAGCTTTTCGAAGTATTTCTCGATGACTGGCTGGCGGATCGGATGGCTGGTCTTGCCAGACGACCTTATACGCCCGGTCGAGCGCCTGGCGCAGAACCTGTTCATCAGCGCTCCACATATTTCACAGATCGCTGCCGAGGCGGCTTTCGACTGTCATGCCGAACTTGCCGCGAACGTCGCGCGTTATCGGCGTTCGCGCGATCATCTGCTGGGAGCATTGCCAGAGGCTGGGTTCACCCGCCTGTCGCCCGCCGAGGGAGCGTTCTACCTGTTCGCAGATATCGCCGATCGGTCGAATGACAGCGCGGCGTTCTGCGCGCGGGTGCTGGCAGAAGTCGGGATCGCGTTAACGCCTGGTATTGATTTCGACCAGGCACGTGGCAGCCGCTTTCTCCGCTTCTCATATTGCGGCCCGGAGGCAGATATGAGCGAGGCGGCAGCGCGTCTGAAGGCGTGGCGGTAGTGCACTCGCCTCACGAGCGATCCGAAGGATCTAGGTAATCTCTTCCTGGTCGACGCTTTGGAAGGGCGCGACACCAAGGTATGCAATCGCCGGTACGTACGGTCGTCCGGTCGATACCACCGAGTTGCGAGAGAACAGACCAACTCATCAAATAGGCGTAACGTGGAACTACCATGGCATTGAGCTGTTGAACGGTCGGCACATTCCAGATTAAATTCCAACATGCAGGTTATTGAGCAGCGCGGGTCGTCGAGTTCCTTGTCTGAAAGCCCAATTCGATGACCTTTCGTGGTGGCATCGGTCCTGCCGCAATGGCGGTTGGCCAGAGAGAGCGGACGCTTTCGCCTTATCCCGCCGCAGACGTCATCGGCCTGAAACACATCAACTCGCGGCGCGCGGCATTTGCGTTAGGCTTCGTGGCGATCATTCTGACTTTCGCGTTGCCAGGAAGCCTGCTCAACGCTATTGGCCTCTATTCCTACCAGCCCGGCGGCGACCCACTCACCAAATTCCACCCCGCGACCTACGTGGCGGTTCTTGCTGCTCTGGTCGCTCTTTATGGCAGGAGACAGGGCGGCGGCTTGGCCGGATTGTTCCGTGAAAGTCCCGCACTTGCGTGGTCCGTTGTATTGATCTTTTTCTGCATGGCCTATTCCACCGTCAGCCTCGGCATCGGCGGGGTGGCGGTCTACGTCGATACTTTTTTGTCGGCTGCCTTGGTCACGATCGCACTGGACGCTGGCACGCAACGACAGCGTCAAATTCTCGGCTACACCATAGTCGCCTTTTGCGTGATCAACGTGGGTCTCTCGGTTTACGAGGATCATACACAGACACTTTTGCTGCCATCAGGTGTCGCCGCCGATGAGACTGGACTCCCGGGCAGGATGGCCCTGGACGAATTCCGTGGTCAGGGATTCTACGGGCACCCGCTGAGCGGTGCCCTGGTTACATCCATGGCGCTTTTCATGGTCCTTGGTATGGGGCTCCGCGGATGGCGCCTGGTGGCTCTGTTCGGTATCTTTGTTGTTGGGCTGATGAGCTTCGGTGGTCGAGGCGCGCTGGCCACGAGCCTTCTCATACTTGGCGCAGCCGCGTTGTTCCAATTGACGTCGGGGCTGGCCACGCGGCGTCTCAACGTTGGCTTTCTTGGGGCTTTCATCGCCGGCGTGTTTCTCCTGCCGGCGCTGCTCGTGCTGCTTACGACGATGACGGATATCGGTCTGCGGGTCACGTCGCACCTTTACCTCGACGACAGCGCCGACGTCCGCATCGTTCAGTGGCGTGTGCTCAGTCTGCTGAACGTGCATGATTTGCTGTTCGGGGCGACCGGGGACCGGATAGGCCTGCTCAAAGCTCAGATTGGCCTCACCGGCGTCGGTATCGATATCGAAAATCCCTGGCTGCTGACGTTCCTCGCCCTCGGCGTGCTCGGGTTTCCATTCCTGATGGCCGCCTTGTTCCTCTTCCTCTGGCACCTGGGACGGCGGGTCGATACGCCCATCGGCTGGCTGATTGTCATTGCGACTCTGCTGATCTGCTCGACCAACAATTCTCTGGGGCGGAAGGTCCCTGACCTCATGTTCCTGTCAGGGATCATGATAGCTCTGAGCGGCTTCAAATCGGAGGAGCGTGAAAGCGTCGCAATGGCCCCCGTCGTTTCGGCCCCGCCGGATCGAACGACAGCCATTGCATTGGCTCCTGGCGAACGCAACCGCAGTCTCGCCGACCAACCTTACGTACGCCGAGTGCCCTCCACTCTATCAGGATGAGCTCAACCGCGCGGCGGGCTCAGCCTCGCACCGCCATCAGCGATTTGGTCAAACCCATAAGACGCTCTTGCTCGATCGCCGCATCGGGGAACAAAAAGGTAAATTGTTGGCGGGAGATCAACCGCACATCCTCGTGGCATCGAACTGCATCGAGCAGGTCGGGCAGGCGCGGGTAGTGACCGAGCGCGAAATGTTGCAGCATCCAGATCCGTGCGGGCTCGGGCAGCCAATGAAAGAAGGGCATGCCGTAGTGCGGCTCAATGGGGAATGAGAACGACGGCATCTGCACATAATACCGCCTCGCAACCCGCCTGGTTTCTGCGGCAAACGCGAGCTTGCGCTTCCAGTCGCCGACATGCTCGATGACGCTGTTGCTATGGGCGATCGCGAAGGCTTTGTCGGGGAACGGCAACTTGCAGCCGTCGCCCAGGACTATCGTGAACAAGCTCGGATCCGGCGCGTTGCCAACGTATTCGTCGGTGTGGTTGAGTAGCGTGATGGAGACCCCGTTCTGGCGGAGAAAGTCATCCTCGAAGAGTTGCCAGTAGCGAGCCTCACCGCCGATATCCAGGATGCGACACTCACGTTCCTCAGCGTAGGTCGCTTCAATCAGCTGCCGAATTCTGATGCTCCGTTTGCGTCGCATCCGCGAGGCCAGGCTGTTCGGGTCGTCATATCTCGCAAGTCGGCTGACAATGCTCATCCGTGGGGTGGTATCCCATCATGTGTTGCAACGGCGAGACTCATGCAGAGTCATTTGACAATAACAACCATTAGTCGTCACCGCCAGGGCTGACGTCGCCGCGACGGCCTACCGACTACCGCCGCCACCACCCTCGCTTTTTCTCCAGGACCACGTCCTGTTCGCCGCCAATGATGATTGGCTTGATCACCGGTTCTGGCACGATGTCGTTCGCCGCGACCACAGGTTCCGGTTCAGGTGCTCGCGGCAACGGCTCCGGTTCCGCACCAGCCACCTCGGCCTGCGCTGGTTCCGGAGCAGCCAAAATGATCGCAGGTGACGGCCCTGGTTCCGGCGTGGCCACCTCGGGTGCCGCAGTCTGAGCGGGTTCCGGCTCGGCCGTAACAGCCACATTCGTGATCTCAGGCTCCACCACTACAGCGTTCGCCGCAGTCGCGGGCGGCATCACGTCCTCCGTCTGCTCAAGCACGTCAAAGATATCGAATGTGTGTCCGCCGAATGGATCGGCGGGCGTGGGACCGGAATAGACCGGCGGCAACTCCGGCTGCTCCGCACCAGGCTCGGCGTGCGGCGGCATCTCGCCGTTGGCGTCGTGGCGACGGCGTCGCCCACCGCGACGGCCGCGACGCAGCCTGGCCCCGGGGTTCGGACCCGGAGCGCCGTGCTGTTCGTCCTCGCCGGCTTCGGCATGCTCCGGAACGCCTTCGACAGGGGTCTCGGATGCCTCGGTCTCTTCGCTGTTGCCAACCGCCACCTCATCGGCTGCAAGAACCGCTGGCGCCTCCTCGCGTCGTCCGCCACGCCGCCGCCGCCGACGACGACGATGGCGGTGCTCGGCCTCCTCGGCTGTTTCGCCAGCCACAGCGCGGACGGCATCCTCCGAGGCCTCGTCCTCAGCTTCGTCGTCGCTGGCGACCTCTTCCTCCGGCTCGGCCTCCGGTGGCGGCAACGCCTCAGCCTGCGTGACCGTCACAGGCGCCTCGATCACAGCCTGCGCACGCAGCCGCTCGATGCGGAACTGCGAGGTCATCTGCCCATCGTCGCCCAGACAGACCACGCGCATACCATAGCGTTGCTCGATGTCGCTCAGCCGCTCGCGCTTGTGGTTGAGGATGTAGAACACAACCTGTGGCGCCGCGTACACGACGATCTCGGCGGCGCGGCGCTTCGCGCCCTCCTCCTCAATGCCGCGCAGCACATGGATCGCCGCACTCTCGGTCGAACGCACATGACCCATGCCGCCGCAATGCGGACAGGTGATGAAGCTGGTCTCAGCCAGCGATGGACGCAGCCGCTGGCGGCTCATTTCCATCAGGCCGAAATGACTGATGTGCCCGATCTGAATGCGCGCGCGATCGTTCTTCAGCGCTTCCTTCAGGCGCTTCTCGACCATCGCGTTGTGCTTGCGCGTCTCCATGTCGATGAAGTCGATGACGATCAACCCCGCCAAGTCGCGCAGTCGCAATTGCCGCGCCACCTCGTCGGCGGCTTCGAGGTTTGTACGCAGCGCCGTCTCCTCGATGCCCCGTTCGCGCGTCGAGCGGCCTGAGTTGACGTCGATTGCGACCAGCGCCTCGGTCTGGTTGATCACCAGATAGCCGCCGGAGCGAAGTTGGACGGTCGGCAGCAACATCGAATCGAGCTGCGCCTCGACCTGGTGCTTGGCGAACAGCGGCATCCCGCCGTTCTTCCACAGCTGCACCTTCTTGGCGTGGCTCGGCATCAGCATGCGCATGAACTCATGCGCGGCACGCCAACCCTCCTCGCCATCCACCTGGATCTCGTCGATGTCGCGCGAATAGACGTCGCGGATCGCACGCTTGATCAGGCTGGCTTCCTCGTAGATCAGCGCCGGCGCAACCGATTTCAGCGTGTGCTCCCGGATGTCGTCCCACAGGCGCAACAGGTATTCGCAGTCACGCTTTATCTCCGCCTTGGGACGGTTGGCGCCGGCAGTCCGCACGATGAGACCCATGCCCTGCGCGATGTCCAGCTCGGCCATGATGTCCTTCAGCCGACGCCGATCCGCAGGCGAGGTGATCTTGCGCGAGATGCCGCCTCCACGTGGCGAGTTGGGCATCAACACGCAGAAACGGCCGGCGAGCGACAAATAGGTGGTGAGGGCGGCGCCCTTTGTGCCGCGCTCCTCCTTCACCACCTGCACCAGCAAGATCTGTCGGCGTTTGATCACCTCCTGGATTTTGTAGTTGCGCAGATAGCGCGGCGGGAGGCGGCGTTCACGCGCGTCATCTGCGCTGTCGGATTCCCCGCCCACCGTCTCAGGCGGGGGCTCCTCAACCGGTTCGGCAACCAGGGCAGTCTCGTCGCCAGCGTCCGTGACGACCTCCGCCGGTGCCTCGGCCTCAATCACGTCGACCGAGGCTTCGATGCTCTCCGCCTCAGGCTCGGCCGAGGCGGGATCGTCCGGTTCCGGGATGGGCTCGGAAGCGCCGAACTGTACCGTGACCACTTCGCCGACGATATCCGCAGGCTGCGCTGCCGGATGTTCGTCCGGTGCTTCAGCCACGACCCCGGATTCAGTGAGTTCCGGCTCTGTCTCCTGGCCCGTCACTGCATCCGACGGCTCGATCTCGGCGACCGCATCGCCCGCTGCGGCTTCGGCGGCGCGATCTTCCTCCTCCTCTTCGCGGCGGGCCTCCTCCGCCTGCTGTTCGATCAGCCGCTGACGGTCGGCGACCGGGATCTGGTAATAATCGGGGTGGATTTCGCCGAAGGCGAGAAAACCATGTCGGTTCCCGCCGTACTCAACGAAGGCGGCCTGGAGGCTCGGCTCAACGCGAACCACCTTGGCGAGGTAAATGTTTCCCTTGAGCTGGCGCTTGGTCGATGTTTCGACATCGAAGTCCTCCAGCCGGCTACCATCCAGCACCACCACACGGGTTTCCTCCGTGTGAGTGGAGTCGATCAACATACGCTTGGTCATTCAGTCCTGAACTCCGGTAGGCCGCCCAGCGGCGCGGCGCGGATCCACATGGGACGCGCGCCGGCGAGCGGCAAAATAGGCGTGATACGGGTGTGGGGACCTGGCCCGTCCGCTCAAGGATCGGAAAATCATCCGGCCGAGCACTGCGGCAGCACATCATCCCACCTGACAAGATGGGGATGGCCGCCGAATTGGTTAGTGCCTGGCCGATGACGAGCATGCTTCCGACGAAAATCAGTCCCTGGCGACCCGAGCTAGCCCCGGGTGAGGTTGGCTGCCTGCCTGCCCGATCGAAGCAGCCGATCCCCGGCGCGCTGTGAGCGCGGCGCGGGCGGTGACGTGGCAGCGGCGGACGGCGACCCCCCCAACCAGTCCCACCGAGTCTCATGGTTCGGCTGGACCACCAGTCGTCGCTGCCGCCAGTCCCTTGCCTGCGGCGGCGGTTCGACCGCCTCCCCCAGGTATATCACCGGAGCAGACCAGACCATGAAGCAAAGCGACGGGCTCTGCAAGCGATGGTTGGCGGAACAGGGCGTAGCCGTGAAGCAGCCGTAATCAATGGGCAACGTGCAATTCTGCATCCGATATGTTAGAAGCTCCCTATGGATTCATGTCCGCTCTCGCGCCGCCTGCTGCTTGGCCGCCTCGGGTCCGGGACCGGAATTATCGGGACTTTCCTTTTGCCCAGCCGGCTTCGCACGGCGCTGGCCGCCACGGGGCCCGCTTCCAGTCAATCAGCCGCCGTGGCACGGCCGCAGCTCGTGCCGCGTCCGCCGCTACCGCTGGTGATGCTGGACCCCGGTCACGGCGGCAAGGATCCTGGCGCGATCGGCATTTCCGGCACCTATGAGAAGCAGGTGGCGCTCGCCGTAGCGTTCGAGCTGAAGCGCCAATTCGAGGCGGAGGGCCGCTACCGGGTCGCGCTGACGCGCACGCGCGATGCGTTCATTCCATTGGACACAAGGGTGGAGATAGCGCAGGCGCACGGCGCGGCGTTGTTCGTCTCAATGCATGCCGATGCCCTCTCCGATCATGCGGTGCGTGGTGCCAGCGTCTATACTCTTGCCGATACCGCTTCCGACCCTCAGTCCGCGGCGCTGGCGCGGCGCGAGAACAGCGCTGACCGTTTTGGCGGTGGCGCCTTCAACACCTCGCCCGAAGTCGCCCGCATACTGGCAAGCCTGGTGCGGCGCGAGACTCGGGTCGGCTCGAGCAGGCTGGCTCGTTCCATGGTTGGCAATCTCGACCAGGATCTGCCGATGTTGCCGAACCCCGAGCGACACGCTGGCTTCGTCGTGCTGAAGGCGGCTGACATTCCCAGCGTGCTGGTGGAGATGGGATTCATGTCCAATCCCGCCGATGAGGCGGAACTGCGGCGCCCGCGCCATCGCGTGCAGGTCGCCGAGGCGATGCGGCGCGCGGTCGATGGCTATTTTACGGCCACCGCCCACCTGGCGGAGATTGATCGCGGCAAAGCGATGGCTGGCTAGCATTCTCGCCGCTGGTCGGTTTCGTGGAAAAGCGCCATACCGCTACTCCATGAACGAGCCCCCGACAGCCGGCGAGAAGCTGGCGCCTTCCTCGCCCGACAGCCGCAAGGGGCGCAAACGGCAATTGCTGCCGCCTCGAAAGCCACGCCGCAGCCTGATCCGTCGCTTAGCGCGTGGCATCGTGGGTGGGCTGTTTGGCGTTTGTTTGCTGGCGGTCGCGGTCGCAGGCGTCGGTGGCTACGTTGCCTGGGAGCGTTTCTCCGCCGACCTGCCGGACGTGGATGGGTTGCGTAATTACCAGCCGCCGGTGATGAGCCGTGTTTTCGCCGGCGACGGACGGCTGATGGCCGAGCTTGCCACTGAGCGACGGATCTTCGTGCCGTATTCAGCGGTGCCCGACCTGGTGAAGCAGGCCTTTGTCTCCGCCGAAGACCAGCATTTCTGGACCCATCCGGGGGTTGATCCGCTGGCGATTACGCGCGCTGCGGTATTCGACATGACGCACATGGGCCAACGACGCCCGATCGGTGCTTCGACCATCACGCAGCAGGTCGCCAAGAATATGCTGCTGGACAATCAGGTTTCGCTCGCGCGCAAGGCGCGGGAGGCGATCCTTGCGATGCGCATCGAGCAGAATCTGTCGAAGGAGCGCATCCTCGAGCTCTACCTGAACGAGATCTATCTCGGGTTGGGCGCATACGGCGTCGCCGCGGCGGCGGAGACCTATTTCAACAAGCCGCTGGACAAGCTCACGCTGCCGGAGGCGGCGTTCCTGGCTGCGCTGCCGAAGGCACCGAACAATTACAATCCCTTCAAGTTCGCCGATGCGGCGAAGGCTCGGCGCGATTGGGTGCTGGATCGGATGACCGAGGATCACGTCGTTACCGCTGCCCAGGCTGAGGCGGCCAAGGCTGAACCAATCGTGCCATCCGAATTCCGCCGACCGCAGCCGATTCCCGGTGCTGACTGGTTCACCGAGGACGTCCGGCGTCAACTGATCGCGCAGTTCGGCGCCGACGTGACAACGCAGGGCGGGCTGATGGTGCGAACCAGCCTCGATCCGACCCTGCAGACTGCCGCGGAGAAGGCGGTGCGCGACGGACTGATGGCCTACGACCGCAAGCTGGGCGGCTGGCGCGGCCCGGTCGGACATATCGACGGCGGGCCGGCTCTGGCGACGAATTGGGCAGAGCCGTTGGGGCAGATGGCACGGCCGCAGGGTATGCTGCCGGATTGGAAGCTTGCCGTGGTGCTCGAGGCGACCGATGGCGAGGCAAAGCTCGGCTGGCTCGATGGGTCCGGTCAGATACCGCAGCCACGAACCGGCGCGCTGCTATTGTCCGACGTCGTCTGGGCACGGCCGCTGAGGGACGGCAAGCCTGGGCCGGCGCCGCGACGCATGACGGACGTGATGCGGCAGGGTGACGTCGTGATGGTCGAGCCCAATGCCACCGCACCGATCACGCCGCCTGCGAAGAACGCCAAACCGGTACCTGCACCGTTGCCGCGCATGGCGCTGCGACAAATTCCTGCCGTTCAGGGTGCGCTGGTGTCGCTCGATCCCACCACTGGCCGCGTGCTCGCCATGGTCGGAGGCTGGAGCTTCGAAGGTAGCCAGTTCAACCGTGCCACGCAGGCGCAACGCCAGCCTGGCTCCAGCTTCAAGCCGTTCGTCTACCTGACCGCGCTGGAGAAGGGCATTTCGCCCAGTCAGCGCTTCCTCGATGCGCCGATCGTGATGGACACGGCCGCTGGCCGCTGGCGGCCGAATAACTTCGAGATGGAGTTCGGCGGCCCAACACCACTGCGCGTCGCGCTGGAGAAGTCGCTGAACCTGGTGACCCTGCACGTGGCGCAGACCGTCGGCATGCAGGCAATTGCAGACAACGCGATCGCATTCCATGAGGTGGAATCGATGCCGCGCGTGTTGCCGGCCGCGCTCGGGGCGGTGGATACAACGGTCATGCGTGAGGCGGGTGCGTATGCCTCGCTGGACGAGGGCGGCCACGAGGTGATCCCGACGCTGATCGACAGTGTGCAGGATCCCGATGGCCACGTGGTCTGGCGGCCGTCCGCCATCACCTGCGGTGAATGCTCCAGCCAGGGCGCGCCACCCGCGCTGACCGACCAGCGCAAGGCAATCGCCGACCCGGCGTCGGTGTTCCAGCTTGTGACGATGATGCAGGGAGTGACGACTCGCGGGACCGGCGTGCCGGTTGTGGCCGGGCTTGGCCATCCGATCGCGGGCAAGACCGGCACGACCCAGGACTTCACCGATGCCTGGTTCTCCGGCTTCACGCCCGATCTGGTGACCACAGTGTGGGTCGGCTTCGACAATCCGGCGACACTCGGCAACAACGAGACGGGCGCTCAGGTCGCCGGCCCGATCTGGCACGACTTCATGGCGGTCGCGCTGAAGAACCGGCCGGTGCTGACCTTCCAGCAGCCGGAAGGTGTGACGATGGCGCAGTGGGATACTGGCTCCGGCGTGGTGACAGATGCGTTCAAGCCGGAGCAGGTACCGGGTGCGTCGCACCCGATGGGGTCTGGGGTAGCGGCGGCCCCCACCGGACCGGACGGCACAACGCCGGCGGACGCAGCACAGACGGTGCATGGCGGAGTCGACAGCAGCCTGGGCGGGATCTATTAGCCGCGCCTTCCTCTGGATCGTGGGTGAGTGATGTCAGCCGAATCGGATGCCTTGAACGAACAGATCAAGCAGTCGATCGCACTGCTGAGGAGGCATCTTTGACTGGGATGTCGCCGAGGGGCGCCTCGCCGAACTGAACGCACACGCCGAGAATCCTGAACTCTGGAACGATGCCGCCGCCGCGCAGAAGGTGATGCGCGAACGGAACCATCTGGCCGGGCAGATGGACGGGCTGCGTGCGCTCCAGCAGGAGGTTTCCGACACGCTGGAACTGATCGCCATGGCCGAGTCAGACGGCGATACGGCGATGGTCGACGAGGGGATGACCGCGTTGCGTGCCTCGGCCGAGGAGGCGAAACGGCGCGAGATCGAAAGCCTGCTGGCGGGCGAGGCGGACGCCAACGACGCCTACGTGGAGATCAATGCCGGCACCGGTGGCACCGAGGCGCAGGACTGGGCTGAGATGTTGATGCGCATGTATATGCGCTGGGCCGAGCAGCACGGCTACAAGGTGCAGTTGCTGGAACAGAGCGAGGGCGAGACGGCCGGCATCAAGTCGGCGACGCTGCAGGTGAGCGGGCCAAGCGCGTATGGCTGGCTCAAGACGGAGGCTGGCGTGCATCGGCTTGTGCGCATCAGCCCGTTCGATTCGGCGGCGCGGCGGCACACCAGTTTCGCCAGCGTTTGGGTGTATCCGGTGGTGGACGACAATATCGACATCGCGATCAACGAAAGCGATCTGAAGGTCGATACCTATCGGGCGTCGGGTGCGGGCGGACAGCACGTCAACAAGACGGAGAGTGCGATCCGCATCACGCATGTTCCGAGCGGCATCATCGTCGCGTGCCAGACCGACCGCAGCCAGCACCGCAATCGCGCGATGGCGATGGCGATGCTGAAGGCGCGACTCTATGAGGCCGAATTGCAGAAACGCGAGGCGGCGGCGACCGCGGTGGAGGATGCCAAGACCGACATCGGCTGGGGGCATCAGATCCGCAACTATGTGCTGGCGCCGTATCAGTTGGTGAAGGACCTACGCACTGGCGTGGAGAAGGGCAATCCCGACGCCGTGTTGGATGGTGACCTCGACGAGTTCATGGCCGCTGCCCTTGCCGCCCGCGCCGGTGCGACGCGCAGCGAGGCCAGCGCTCAGGCGCGGTAGCCCGTCGCTAAAGGGTCGATCGGCTCGAAATTGACCCTGGAGCATCCGCAACCCCTATATGCAGGTTTCTAGAAGAGGGGCGCCGGTGGACGAGGTCACTATGCAGAACGGTGCGCAGGAGCACGCCAGTCGCTTCGCCGCCTCATTGACTGAGGAGGGGCGCTATCGCCTGCTGGTCGAGGCGGTGACCGATTATGCGATCTACATGCTCGACATCAATGGCATCGTGACCAGCTGGAATGCAGGCGCGCAACGTTTCAAGGGCTATCGGGCGGCGGAAATCCTCGGCCAGCACTTCTCCAAATTCTACACCGACCAGGATCGGCAAGCCGGACTGCCGGCACGGGCGCTCGCGACCGCGATGAACGAGGGTAGGTTTGAGGGTGAAGGCTGGCGTGTCCGCAAGGACGGAGCCCGGTTTTGGGCCAGCGTGGTCATTGATGCGATTCGTGATCCGGACGGTCACGTTGTCGCCTTCGCCAAGATTACCCGTGATCTCACTGAGCGGCGGCTCGCGGAAGATTCCCTCCGGCGAAGCGAGGAGCAGTTCCGGCATCTCGTGCAGGGCGTAATCGATTACTCGATCTACCTGCTCGAACCAGATGGCAAGGTCGGGAGCTGGAACGCCGGTGCGCAGCGCATCAAGGGATATGAGCGCGATGAAATTCTGGGCCAGCACTTTTCGCGGTTCTACACGGACGAAGACCGGGCGAAGGGGCTGCCGGCAAGGGCCCTTGCGACGGCAGCCGCAGAGGGCAAGTTTGAAGGCGAAGGCTGGCGCGTCCGTAAGGATGGAACCCGCTTCTGGGCCAGCGTGGTGATCGATTCGCTTCATGATGATCGCGGCAGACACATCGGCTTCGCCAAGATTACCCGTGACATTACCGAGCGGCGGAACACGCAGCTTGCCCTGGAAAAGGCCCGCGAAGCGTTATTTCAGTCGCAGAAGATGGAAGCGATGGGCCAATTGACAGGCGGCATCGCCCACGACTTCAACAATCTGCTCGCAGCGATTCTCGGCAGCCTTGAACTTGCACGCAAACTGGTTGATCCGGACACCAGGCTCGCGCGACTGCTGGACAACGCCGCGCGCGGCGCCCAACGCGGTGCGTCGCTTACCAAGCGCATGCTCGCATTCGCTCGGCACCAGGAACTCAATCTTCAGCCGGTCGATTTGTCCGCTCTCATGCGTGGCATGACCGACCTGCTGGAACGTTCGCTCGGCCCGACAATCGGGATCGAGATACAGTTGCCATCCAATCTTGCCGCGGTCGTGGCGGATGCCAACCAACTTGAAATGGCCGTGCTCAACCTGGCCGTCAACGCACGCGACGCGATGCCGGAGGGGGGAGTTTTAATTCTCACGGCGCGCATGGTGAATGTCTCCTCGGATGACGAGCAGTTGTCGCCTGGCTCCTATATTTGCCTTTCGATCATAGATAACGGCAGTGGAATGGACGAGGCGACGCGCAGGCGGGCAGTCGATCCGTTTTTCACCACCAAGGGAGTGGGCAAGGGAACCGGCCTTGGGTTGTCGATGGTGCATGGGCTAGCCGAGCAATCGGGAGGGCGGCTCGTGTTGAAGAGCAAACTGGGTGAGGGAACGACGGTCGAAATCTGGCTCCCCGCTGCGCCAAAGCCGCCGGCTTCCGCCACGCTCGCCCCCACCGAAGCGGCCGCAGCTTCGGATCGGCCGCTTACGATCCTCGCGGTCGATGATGATTATCTCGTCCTGACAAACATGGTGGCCATGCTTGAAGACCTCGGCCACAAGGTCGTTGAGGCGAACTCGGGTCGGCAGGCGCTGGCGATTCTGCGGCAACCTGTTTCCATCGACCTCGTGATCACGGATCAGGCGATGCCACGCATGACCGGTCTGCAGCTGATCACGGAGATAAAATCCGAGTGGCCTGACCTGCCTATCATTTTGGCGACTGGTTACGCGGAACTGCCGCCTGAAGGCGCCAGTTTTCCACGGCTGGCGAAACCGTTCATGCAACACGACCTCGCGGCGGCGGTCAAAAGCGCAACGACTTTGCCTCTTGGGAAATGGCCGTGAGAATTCGCACGGGCATTTGATTCGATCGGATAGCTATCTATTACAGTCGTCAATTTGCCAAATCGATGCGTCAACTGTCTGCCAGCACGCCGCGCCGGTATGGGCGGCGTCGAGAAAAGAAATCGCACTGCCGGTGCCGTCGTCGCGAACCATGACGGATTCGCCACCGTGGTGATCGCGCTCTAACCTCGATCCAGGCCAACGACAGGAGGGAACCATGCGCGGTGTCGTATTCACTGGCGGGCGTGATTTGGAAATGATTGAATTCCCCGATCCCACGCCAGGCCCGGACGAAGTGGTGGTCGAGATGAAAGCCTCCGGGATGTGCGGCAGCGATCTGCATCAGTACCCGTCGGCCGAAGACCAGCGGCGGCGCCAATGCGACAGGACTGCCGGCCAACCCGAACCCGGTGATCGCCGGCCACGAACCGTGCGGCATTGTCGCCGCCGTCGGGCCAGGCGTGTCGGAGAAGGAGGCGCGCGTCGGCCAGCGCGTGATGGTGCACCACTACCAGGGCTGCACGCAGTGCAACAACTGCCGTTCCGGCTGGCAGCAGCTCTGCCAGGAGGTGCCGGTGAAGGTGTACGGCAGCAACTCGCATGGCGGCCACGCGAGGTACCTGAAGGTTCCGGCCAACACGCTGGTGCTGTTGGCGAACGAGCTGAGCTTTTCCGCCGGTGCGGCGATCTCGTGCGGCTCGGGCACCGCGTACAGCGCGCTGCGGCGGATGCGGCTGTCCGGCAACGACACTCTGGCAATCTTCGGCCAGGGCCCGGTGGGGCTTGCCGGCACTCAATTCGCCAAGGCGATGGGCGCGCGGGTCATCGCGCTCGACATCAACCCGCAGCGGCTGCAGCGAGCGAAGGATTTTGGTGCCGACGAGGTGGTGGATCCTGGATCGAACGATCCGGTCGCGGCGATCAAGGACCTGACACACGGACGCTATGCGGATTGTTCTCTGGATACCTCAAGCAACCCGGAGGCACGCGCAAACGCCATCCGCAGCACCAAGGTGTGGGGCACGATGTGCTTTGTCGGCGAGGGCGGCGACGTGAAGATCGACGTCAGCCCGATGCTGCTGCGCCGGCAGATGACGCTGATCGGGTCGTGGACGTTCTCCAACATCATCCAGGCCGAGTGCGCGACATTCTGCGTGGAGCGCAAGATTGACGTGGACGCGCTGTTCACTCATCGCTGGAAGCTGGAGCAAGCGGAGGAGGCGTACAAGCTGTTCGATCATCAGTCGGACGGCAAGGGTGTGTTCCTGATGTGACGGAGGTTCAGGCGCGCCATGACGTCACGACGGTCTACCGCGAGATAGGCCGTCTCGGACTGATCGCCGGCAGTTCCGGCAACGTCAGCCAACGCACGCGAAAAGGCATGATCATCACCCCGTCCGGCTGTTCAGCGGAGACGCTGGCGCCGGACGATGTGGTCGCGATGACGCTGGCCGGCGACGTCAAGGGCTCGGCGGCGCCGTCCAGCGAATGGGCGATGCATGCGGCGATCTATCTCGCCTACCCGACCGCACAGAGCATCGTGCACACGCACTCGGATGCCTGCACCGCGCTCGCCTGCCTCAACGAAGCTCTGCCGCCGTTCCACTACATGGTGGCCAATTTTGGTGGCGACGATGTGCGCTGCGCACCCTATGTCACGTTCGGCACACCGGAGCTGGCGCGGCTTGCGGTCGCGGCGCTGGCGGGGCGCACAGCGTGTCTGCTCGCCAACCATGGCATGATCGTGCATGCGACGACAGCCGAGCGCGCACTGACCGCCGCGGTCGTGCTGGAGACGCTGTGCCGGCAGTACCTGCTGGCGCGATCGGCGGGGACGCCGCGGCTGCTGAGCACCGAGGAGATGCGCGCGGCGCACCAGAGGTACCAGACCTATGGTCAGCGGGCGTGAACTATGATTCGGTGCTCGTGATCGACAACGAAACCCAGTGGGCGGCGGCCTTTCCCTGTACCAGCAAGGCAAGATAAGCGCGGCGTGCCTTGTGCGCGGTCTCTATCGCGTGCCACACATCGTCAGGGCTGTTAACCGATTGTCCCTGCACGTTGATGATGACGTCGCCTGGCACGATTCCAAGATCGCCTGCCTCACTGCCGCTCTCCACTGCCGATACCAAGGCACCTCGCAGGTCAGTACCTGAGTCCATATTGTTTGCGAGCCTCGTCGGTGATGCGCGCAAGCTTTATGCCTGGATCGGGTGCCGTCTCGATCATCTTCTGAGCTGCCTGATCCCGCATGACGCCCTCGGCTGGCATATAATTGGGCCATGCCGATACCGTCACAGTGCTGTCCAGCCGCTTGCGGTCACGCCAACCCGAAAGGTGCACCGACGTCCCGACCGGGATCTTTATGATGGACCGCAAGAACGCGCGGGAATCACTCTGTTGCACGCCATCAATCGTCTCCAGCACATCGGCTGGCCGCAGGCCTGCTTGAGCCGCTGGCCCCGAAGGATCGACCGCCGAGACGACGGCGCCAGCGTCCCTCGGTACCCCCAGCGCTTCCGACAATCTGTCGTTTATGTCCTGCGCGGTGACACCGATCCATCCTGGCTTCGGACGATTGGGGTTGCGTAGGAACTGCACGACAAACGAGACGATGTTGGATGGGATCGCAAAGCCGATGCCAATAAAGCCGCCACTCGCCTGGGGATTGTACAGCGCCGTATCGAGACCGACGACACTTCCATTGCTGTCGATCAGCGGCCCGCCGGAATTGCCATAGTTGATCGCTGCGTCGGTCTGAATGTAGCTGTCGAACGGTGTGTCGTGCAGATTGCGGTTGAGTGCGCTGACGATTCCGGCGGAGACCGACATCCCGAGACCCAACGGATTGCCGATCGTCAACACCGGATCGCCAATCTGCAAAGAGTCGCTGTCGGCCCATTTGAGGGCCGGCAGTGGATGGTCGACATCGACCTTCAGCACCGCCACGTCGATCATCGCAGCAGCGACAAGCAGCCGAGCTGGCACGCGATCGCCATTGCTGAAGATCACACGCATGTCGAGCGCTCCATCGACGACATGCCTGTTGGTGACGATGACTCCCGACGGGTCGATAACGAAGCCCGACGCATAGACCTTCACGCGTCGTGGCGACTGGCCGGGCCGCGTCGGAGTATGCACCTTCCACTCGGCGATGTTCACCACGGCAGGGCTTGCCTGCTTGACGATGGCGGCATCGCCGGTCTCCATCACGCGCGCGAACGCTGGGGAACCGAGGAAGGCGAACGCTGCAAGCGTCGCCAGATTCAGCAGGAACATTCCGCGCATCGAACTCTCCGCAGCAGAGCGGCAAAGTTGTGCGGCCTAAAGCTCAGGTGTGCAGGATCGCGCCGTCACGTTCGCGTGTCAGGTCACTGCCTTACCCACCGCTTCACGCTGCCAACAAAGTCTCCGCCGGAGCGTAGGGCAGGTTCAGGTCATGCGCCACTGCCTCGTACGTCACCTTGCCCGCATGGACATTCAATCCGTGCAGCAGGTGCGGATCGTCAGCCAGCGCCCTGCGCCACCCCTTCTCCGCCAACGCGATGACGAACGGCAGCGTGGCGTTGGTCAGTGCGAAAGTGGACGTGCGGGCAACGGCACCCGGCATGTTGGTGACGCAATAGTGCACCACGCCTTCCTCAACATAGGTCGGCGCCGAATGGGTGGTCGGACGGCTGGTCGCAAAGCAACCGCCCTGATCGATTGCGATATCAACCAGCACCGAGCCAGGCCGCATCTGCCGCACCAGGTCGCGTGACACGAGCTTCGGCGCCGCGGCGCCCGGCACCAGCACCGCACCGATCACCAGATCGGCTGCCAGCACCTGATGCTCGATGGCCTCCAGCGTGGCGAACAGCGTCGTCGCACGCGGACCGAACTGCAGATCGAGCTCCTTCAGCCGCGGCAGCGACTTGTCGATAATGGTGACAGACGCCTCGAGGCCGACGGCCATGCGTGCGGCGTTGGTACCCGATACGCCGCCGCCCAGCACCACCACCTTCGCTGGCGCCACGCCAGGCACACCGCCGAGCAGCACACCGACGCCGCCCTGCTCCTTCTCCAGGCAATGCGCGCCGACCTGCACAGCCATGCGACCGGCCACTTCGCTCATTGGCGCGAGCAGGGGCAGCGCACCCGACCGGTCGGTGACCGTCTCGTAGGCGATGCAGGTGGCACCGGTGCGCAGCAGCCCCTCGGTCTGCGCCTTGTCGGCAGCGAGATGCAGATAGGTGAACAGCACCTGGCCCTGCCGCAACATGGCGATCTCCGGGGCCTGCGGCTCCTTCACCTTCACGATAAGATCCGCGGTGGCGAACACTTCTGCGGCGCTGTCCGCCACGGTGGCGCCGGCAGCACGAAAGGCATCATCGGCAATGCCGATGCCGGATGCGGCGTGGCGCTCCACCGTCACCTGGTGCCCGTGAATTGCGAGTTCGCGAACACCCGCCGGGGTAAGCCCAACACGGTGCTCGTGCGTCTTGATCTCCCTGGGAACGCCGATCCTCACACGAACCTCCTGTCAGGCAGGCAACGGAAATCGTCGCAGGTACGGAATATAGTCATCCTCGACATCGATCTGTAGGGTCGCGAGGGTGCGCACGACTGCATTGTAGAAGGCAATGGTGATCGTCAGATCGACGATCAGCTCGCTGCCGAGAGACTTGTGCAACGTGGCGAAGGTGGCGTCCGACATGGCACCATCCAGTGTCATCTCGCGCGCGGCTCGCAGCACGGTCTTCGCCAAGTCGTCGAGTTGGGTCGGCTTTCCCGCCGTGTCATCGATCAGCGCGTGAATGTCGTCATCGCTCACGCCGAAATCATGGCCCAGCTTGACGTGGTGCGACCACTCATAGGGCGAGCGTGCCAGCCAGCCGACCTGCAGGATCGCCAGTTCTCGCAGCCGCGGGTCGAGCTTGCTGCCGAAGCGGATAAACTGCCCCAGAGCACCGAATGCGCGCGCTGCGTTCGGTGAATTCACCAGCGCCTGCGTGAGGCTGATCCGACGCCGCAACAGGTCCTGGTTCTCCACCGCGAGGTCGGACATCTCGAGATATGGCACACGCGCCATGCGCTCCTCCATCCTGCAAGATCACCATGCTAAGCGTAACAGCATGGTGTCCCAGGTCCACATCATCGGCGCATCGGGGCGTAGCGGCGCCGCGCTGTGCCGGTCGCTGCTCGCCAATGGCAGCGGGTTCGTCCCGGTGGTGCGCGACGCCGCGAAATGGGCCGCTACGAGCATCGAAGTGCCGGCGCGCATCGCCGACATCACTGATCCGCCGCGATTGCGCGATGCACTTGCCGATGCCACGCGGGTCCTTTGTTGTGCCCACGCGCGCCACGCCGCGTCTGTCCTCGCCGCCGCACCAGCCGAGGCGCAGTTCATCTTCCTCGGTAGCACACGCAAGTTCACGCGTTGGCCGGATGCACACGGCAACGGCGTGCTGGCCGGCGAGGCGGCCTTTCTCGCCTCCGGCCGTTCCGGTGTCATGCTGCATCCCACGATGATCTACGGCGCACAGGGCGAGGACAACGTGCAGCGACTCGCCGCTCTACTGCGCAGGCTTCCGTTTGTGCCGCTGCCAGCCGGCGGCGTGGCTTTGGTGCAGCCGATCCACCAGGACGACGTGACGCGGGCAATTTGCGCTGCGCTGCAACGCGAATGGGATGGACCCCATGCATTGGTGATTGCCGGGCCGACACCCCTGCCCTACGCTGACTTCATCCGCGCTGTCGCTGCCGCGAGCGGACAGCACGCGCCGCGAATTGTCGCTGTGCCGGCAGGTCCTCTGATGGTCCTGGCCCACATCTTCTGTTACATTCCGTTCGTGCCGCGGGTTCGTCCCGTCGAGGTCCGCCGGCTGATGGAAGACAAGAGCTTCGCCGTGGATCCGATGATCGGCACGTTCGGGTTCACACCGATGTCACTTCACGAAGGCCTCGCCCGCACCTTCGCCACTGGTGCTGACCAATGCCGATCATCAACGGCATTGCCGAGTTCCACCGCGAGATGACGGAATGGTGGCAGGACCTGCATGCGCACGCAGAACTGGCGCTGCAGGAGGCCCGCACCAGCGGCGGCGTGCAGGCGAAGCTCAGGAGTTCGGCGTGAACGAGATCATCACAGGGCTGGCTCGCACCGGCGTGGTGGGCGTGACCCGTGGGAACGGCGCGTCGGAGCGCGCGATCAGCCTGCGCGTCGACATGGATGCGCTGCCGATCCTGGAGGAGGAAAACCTCGCGGGGCAAGGGCGCCCACGCAGCACAGCCGCATTTCGGGACGGTCCCAATCGTGATCGCCAGTCACATCGTCACCGCGCTGCAGACGATCGTGGCGCGGACGATTGAGCCGGTGGAGGGCGGGCATGATCAACAATCGGCCACATCAAACGGCGGCGACACTTACGACGTGATTCCCGAATCCGTGCTGGGCACTGCCCGCTGGTTCGACGCGCGTGTCAGCGATCAATTGGAGAACGGCATGCGGCGGCTCGCCTCCGGCATAGCCGATGTGGTGTTCAGCCGCGACTATCCCGCAACGGTGAACGATCCTGACGCCACCACGCTCGCTCGCCGCGCTGCGTCGGCGGTGGCAGGTGAAGCGCGTGTGGTGCATATGCGGAAGCCGACGATGGGCGGAGAGGATTTCTTATTCATGCTGAACGCCAAGCAAGGCAGCTACATCATGCTCCGCGGTGGCCGCGCCAAGGACGGCGCGATGGTCCACCATCCGCGCCACGATTTCAAAGACGAGATCCTGCCCCTCGGCGCATCGTATTGGGCGACACTGACCGAGCAGTTGCTGCCCAGGAAGGCATAGCGCCATCAAACTCACCGCGCCTTGGCCAGACGCCGCTCGTACGCCTGCGCCAGCAGGGTGCTGGGGAACAGCATGGCGAAATAGATCAGCGCCACGACGGTGTACACCTCCAGTGGACGATAGGTCTCGGCGGTGATCAGCGTGCCCTGATACAGCAGGTCCGGCACAGCGATCGTCGACACCAGTGAGGTGTTTTTGAGCTGGGTGATCGACTGGTTCACGAACGGTGGGATCATCCGCTTGACTGCCTGCGGCAGGATCACCTTGCGCATCATCGGCCACGGTCGCAGGCCAAGCGCGCGCGCCGCGTCCCATTGGCCTTGCTCGATTGAGATGATGCCGCCGCGGAAAATCTCCGCGTAGAACGCACCGGTGTAGCACGACAGCACCAGGACTGCGGCAGTGGTGGCGGGAATCTGGATGTTCAACAGCACCGGTAGCGCGTAGTAGAACCAGACGATCTGCACCAGCAGCGGCGTGCAACGAAACGCCTCGATGAAGCCGATCAGCGGGATTTTCAGCAGCTTCGAGCGCGACAATCGGCCGAGACCAAGCAACAGTCCGATGATCAGCCCGAGCAGGATCGTGGACACGGTGTAGGCCAACGTGACCAGTACGCCCTTCCAGAACAGCGGCGCGTAGCGCAGCAGGAAGGCGAAGTCCCACTGATAGAACATTAGCCGTGTTATGCTCCCAAATTGTCGAAAAGGTAGACATTTTAGTGCATCTACGGGAAAATGTTAGCACTATGCTCGGACCAACCCGCCTGATTTTCTACAGATTGCCCTCGGGCGTGCCCAAAGCCAAAGCCGCCGATGGGCTGCAAGGGCTGATCGCGCGACGTTATGGTTTCACCTGAGACCAGCATTGTCGCCCGCCATACTGAACCATCCAACGGCGACCACGATTACACGGCAGGATTCGTGTCCTTCCTGACCGCATCGCGGAGCGCACCGGCCACCCGTCGCTGCGCTTCGGCGGATGAAGCAAGGCAGCGGGTCGAGTACGAAGTCGCCGCCTTTGGTGTTCCCGTGGCGGTACCTGCCCCCAGCGGCGCACAGCGCGCGGTACTTCATCGCCGCTATCGCGGCCTTGTCGTTGGGTTGTTTGGCTCGGTGCTGCCCAAGAGCCTTGCTCCGTCGCCTTTGGCCGTTGCGTTCCTGGTCGGCTACGCCGTCGAGGCTTTCTTCTCACGCCTCGACGGCCTGATCGCGAGGTTCAAGAGTGCGGATCAGGTTAAGCGCGCATCGGCTCAGGAAGGCAGCGGCGACTGATTGTCGCGACCAGGACGTGCTCGTAGACTCCCGCCTGGCAAGGCGGGAGGAAATAGATTGGGCACAACCGAAGCTATCACCGGCGCCGAATGGCTGGCGCGGGCATTGGCCGCGAATGGCACGACGCATGTGTTCTTCATCGACGCGGTGCTGCGACGGACGCTGATCGAATTGGGCGTCCTCGGCGTCACGCGCGTACTGGCGCACGCCGAGAAGTCGGCGGCCTACATGGCTGATGGCTATGCTCGCATTGCGGGACGCCCCGGCATCTGCTTCGCGCAGTCGGTCGGCGCGGCGAACCTTGCGGCAGGTTTGCAGGATGCGTGGCTCGGCCACAGCCCGGTGATCGCACTGACCGGGCGCGAGCCACCGCTGTTCCACCATCGAAACACGTATCAGGAACTGCCGCACGGGCCGCTCTACGCGTCGGTGACGAAGTTCTCGGCCGATGTCGCTGATGCCGCCGACCTGCCGCGTCTGCTGCGCCAGGCATGGCGCGAGGCGATGACTGGCTCGCCGCGGCCGGCGCATCTCGATCTTTATGGGCGGTCGGCGAACATCGTCGAGACCGGCATGGTGAGCGAGCCTGCGGTCGCCGATCCGGCGCTTCGATTGACGATGCCTCCGCATCGGCCAACGCCCTCGGATGACGAGATCGAGCGTGCTGCCGCGAAGCTGCGGGCGGCAAAGCGAATTGCCATTGTCGCCGGCTCCGGCGCTGCCGCGTCGGGCGCCGGGCCGGAATTGTTGGCGCTTGGCGAGGCATTGGCCGCGCCGATCGGCACATCGCTCGGCGGTCGCGGTTTGATACCGACGCTGCATCGCCTGTCCATTGGTTGCCCGGGAAACTATGCCGCACCACCCGCCAACCAGATCGTGCATGAGGCAGACCTGGTGCTGTTCGTCGGCTGCCATACCGGCGATCAGGTGACTCATACGTGGCGGATTCCACCGCTGGATACCGAGGTGGTGCAGATCGACATCGATCCGCTGGAGCCTGGCCGTAGCTACCGGAATACACTAGGTCTGATGGGCGATCCGAAAGCGACGCTGGCGAAGCTCAACGCGGCGATCGGCAGGCCGGCACGTGACACCGAGTTTGCTGATCGTGCGGCCAGCATCGTGGCTGCCTGGCGCGAGACGCGCGCACCGCGTCTCGCCAGCAATGCTGCACCAATTCTGCCAGACCGGCTGTGCGCCGAGATCACCCGCGCGCTGCCAGAGGACGGCATCCTGGTCGCCGACACAGGCTATTCCGGCATCTGGACCTCGACGCTGATCGAGTTGAACGGCACAGCGCAGACCTATCTGCGCGCCGCCGGTTCACTTGGCTGGTCGTTCCCGGCGTCGCTCGGTGCGAAGTGCGCGGCGGGCAGGCGCAAGGTGATCTGCTGGTCGGGCGACGGCGCGATCTATTATCACCTGACCGAGCTTGAGACGGCGCGGCGGCGAGGGATTGCGGTTGTGCTGGTGATCAACAACAACTCGGGCTTCGGCCAGGGCTGGCCTAACATGCAGCGACAGCAAGGCAACCGGCCGGGCGATGTGAACGAACTTGGGCGCTTTGGTCCGACAAACTTCGCAGATGTCGCGCGCGTGTTCGGGTTGCGCGGCATTCGCGTCGAGGAGCCGTCGCAGATCGCGCCGGCGCTGCGCGAGGCGCTTGCGTCGGATGAGACCGTGGTCGTGGATGTGAACACGGACATCGATGCGCGCGCTCCCGAGCCTTGGTTGCCGCCTGGCGCATGATGCGATGCCACTGATATTCCACGAACGTGTCGGACTGGAGAGTCGCCGGATCAGCCCGTTCTCGTGGCGCATCCGTTATGCGCTCGCGCACAAAGGGATTGAACCGGAAGTGGTGCTGACACGCTTCGCCGATGTAGCACGCATTCGAGCGCTCAGCGGGCAGGATTTGGTGCCGATCATCGAGCACGATGGACAGGTGGTGCACGACAGCTGGTCGATCGCCTGCCACCTCGAGGATCGATTTCCCGATCGACCGTCGCTGTTCGGTGGGGCTGTCGGACGTGGCGCCGCACGGTTGGTGAATTTCTGGTCCGATGCCGCTCTGGGCCACAGCATGCGACGGCAGATCTACGTGGACTTCATACGGTGCATCGATCCTGGTGACCGCGCGTATTTCCGTCGTTCACGCGAGGCACAGCTCGGGATGACGCTGGAACAGTCAGCGCGGAACGCGACGCGGCGTTGCCCGACCTGCTGGAGGCGTGCACGCCGCTGGAACGAACGCTGTCCGAACAACCGTTCCTTGCCGGCGCGGCACCTGCGTACATCGACTACATCGTGTTCTCGGTGTTCCAGTGGGCGCGCGTCGGCAGCCCGCGCGATGTATTGGAAGCTGCATCGCGCATGGCCGCGACGCGCGACTGGCGAGGGCGTATGGTGTCGCTGCATGGCAATCTCGGCGGTCGATTTGCCGGCTATCCCACGGAGGACACATGATCAGCTACGATCTCAAGGGCAAGACTGCACTTGTCACTGGCGGCGCGTCGGGCATCGGCTTCGCCACCGCGCGCATGCTGACGAAGTTCGGCGCCACCGTGGCGGTAAATTTTCTTGCCGACGATCTGCGTGGGCCGGAGGCGGTCGACAAGCTCAACGCCGAGGGCGGCAAGGCGATCATGGCACCTGGCAGCGTAGGCGAGGCCGGTGGCGCGGAGCGTATGGTGCTGAAGGCGATCGACGAACTGGGGCGGCTCGATCTGTTGTTCAACAATGCCGGCACGCCGGGTACGCGTCGGCGCATTACACCGCCCGAGCTGGATCTGATCACCGAGGATCTGTGGTCGCTGTTGCTGCAGACCAATCTGCTCGGCGTGTTCCGCGGTTCCAAGGCCGCGGCGCCGGCGCTGAAGGCGGCACAGGGCGCTATCGTGAGCACGGCCTCGATTGCTGGGCTGGGGCGGGCCGGTTCCAGCCTGGCCTACAGCGCGACCAAGGCAGGCGTTGTCAGCCTGACGCAGAACCTTGCGCGCGCGCTCGCACCTGAGGTGCGGGTCAACGCGATTGCCCCGGGTGCGGTGGACAGTTCCTGGATGGTGGAATGGACCAACGAGGAACGGCAGCAGTCGATCGAGCGGGCGCTGCTGAAGCGCCGTTGTCAGCCCGAGGACCTGGCCGAGGTCGTGGTGTTCCTGGGCTTCGGAGCGGCGATGGTGACCGGGCAGACGATCACCGTGGATGGCGGGTTGACGCTGTAGCCGAGGGCCCGCCCGAGGACAGGCTCCGGCCACCATGACGAATGCGCGACGACCCCTCCGAAATCCTAGTTAGAAAGTCAGGACAATGTCCGAGCCGAAGGTGAACGAGTTCTGCGTGCCTTTGGTATTGGCAGGCGGATTGTTGTTGAACGGATTGTTGCTGGTAAAGGCGTGATCCCAGCGGACTTCGGGACGGATCAGCAAACCGGTTACCGGCGCTGGCAACGCAGGCTTCCAGGTCACGCCGGCTGTCAGGGCGCCGTAGGTCGAACTGCTGCCGGGCGCCCCATGGACGAGGACGGGGAAGCCCTGCTGGAATTGGACAAAGGAATTATTGGCCGGGAAAGAGGCAACGAAGAAGTTGTTGTCATCCCGCCAGTACTCGGCCCTGCCATTCAGAGTGAGCGTGTCGGTCAGTGCATAGGAAGCGTATTGCGCAAGGCCGAAGCCGTTCACTGCCTTGCCCACGAAGCCATAGCCATCGCGAACCCAGTTGGTTTCCGTGACGAAGGTCCAGGTGTCGCTCGCCTTATAGGTGACCAGCACGTCGTTGAAGAAGCGCCACTGACCGTTGGCATTGATGCCGAGGGGCGACAACGCGCGGGTGGCGTCCTCCGGCCCGAAATGCGTCAACGCCAGGATGGTGAGGTTGCCGCCCAGGAAGGTCAGGTTGAAGCCACCGATACCGCCGATCGCGCCGTTGTTATCTCCCAGTGGCCCCATCGTTGTGTTGGTTCCCGTGTCGATACCGCTGTAGATATCGAGCACGTCATTGACATGGGTCGTCGCCAGCGCGCCGGTGTGCTTGAAGGGCAGCCCGAACTGGAAGATGTAGGAGTGCGAGTAGAACGGATTGGTTGACGGATCGATCGTCTCGTAGCCCAGCGGCGTCGGATACTGTCCGACCTTGAGGTCGATGCCCCCGTCGGTGATCCACGGCAGATGCGCCAGGACATTCGCCTCGACGACATCGAGCTGATAGCGCTGTTCGGGGTCAACGCGGTTCAGCTCACCGAGGAACTGCGTGTATCTCGCGTCTGAGCCATACATGAACTGGACCTTGAAACCCCATTGATAGTCGGGGTTCTTGGGATCGAGTGGCTTGTTCGCGGTCAACAGCAGTTGGTTCAGCTGCACCTGGTTTGCGTGATCGGTAAAGAGCTGTCCCCAGTTCTGACCGGTTGCCGGGCGATACGGGTTGGCGATGATCCCCGATTGAAGCTGCGCCGAGAGATGAATCCCGTCGATCCACAGCCCCGGAGGTGGCGCCGCAGGGGCCGGTGCCGCGGGAGCAGCAGCGGGTGCTGCGGGTGCCGCCCCCGCAGGAGGCGGCGCAGTGGTAGCCGGTGACGTGGTAGCCTGAGCGGTCGTAACCGGGTCGGTGGTGGCTGGTGTCGTAGCATCCGGTGCAGCAGAAGTCGAAGCCGCAGCCGGGGATGGTGTCTGTGCATATGCGGCCGGCATTGCGGCGGCTATGCTGGCTGCCGCGATCCAGCCCGCGGCGCCTGTGAATTTCCTGTACTCCATGGTTGCCAATGTTACCTCTCGCTTCCCCATACATCCGTAGACACAAACATGGCGCGCCGGCAATTGGGCGCGCCATATATGCCTGCGATTTTCAGAAGACCTGCTCTCCGTGCAACACCAGGTCGAGGCCTTCGCGTTCCTCCTCCTCGTCCACACGCAGGCCGACCAGCAGTTTGGTGACCATCAGCAGGATCAGTGTGCCGACGCCACTATAGACCAGTGTCGCGGCGACACCCTGACACTGGATCCAAAGCTGTGTCAGACCTCCTGGACTGCCGTCGGGCGACGCATCTGTTGCCGACAGCGGGCCGTAGGAGAACACGCCGGTGAGCAACGCGCCGACGATGCCGCCCATGCAGTGCACGCCGAATACATCCAGGCTGTCGTCGTAGCCGAACATGTGTTTCACGCTGGTGGCGCACCAGAAGCAGATCACGCCGGCGGCCACACCGATGATGATCGATGCGCCTGGCAGCACGAAACCTGAGGCCGGGGTGATTGCGACAAGGCCGGCGACCGCGCCAGAGATGCAGCCCAGCACTGAGGGTTTGCCCTTGGCGATCCACTCGGCAAACATCCAGCCGAGAGCTGCCGCCGCGGTGGCGATCTGCGTCACTGCCATCGCCATGCCGGCGCGGCCGTTCGCAGCCACCGCGGAGCCGGCGTTGAAGCCGAACCAGCCGACCCACAGCAGCGACGCGCCGATCACCGAATAGGCGAGGTTGTAAGGCGCCATGTTGTCGGTGCCGTAGCCGACCCGCTTGCCCAGTACCAGCGCGCACATCAAACCGGCGATACCGGCATTGATATGCACGACGGTGCCGCCGGCGAAGTCGAGCTGGCCGTTGATGCTGCTCCAGCCGGAGGGCGCCCACATCCAGTGGGCCACCGGCGAATAGATCAGCAGCGACCACAGCGTCATGAAGATGCACAGCGCCGAGAACTTCATGCGATCGGCGAAAGCGCCCACGATCAGTGCCGGCGTGATGATCGCGAATGTCATCTGGAACATCATGTACACAGTCTCGGGAACCGTCGTCGCCATCGGTGCGACATCCTTGATTCCCGACTGAAGAACGAACGCCTGCGTGTCGTTGCCCTTGACGATATGGTCCGCGATACCGTTCAGCATGAAGCGTGACAGGTCGCCGACATAGGAATTGCCTGGTGTGAAGGCCAGGCTGTAGCCGGCCACGCACCACACGATGGTGACAATGCAGGTGACGGCGAAGCACTGCATCAGCGTGGCAAGAATATTCTTCTTCCGGACCATGCCCCCGTAGAACAGAGCCAAACCCGGGACCGTCATCATCAGCACCAGCGCGGTGCTGGCGAGCATCCAGGCAGTGTCACCGGAGTCGATCTTGGGCGGAGCGTCGTCGGCCAATGCCGGCAACGCAACCAGCATCATGGGCAGCATGGCACCAAGGCCCCAGGTAAGGCGGGGTCGAATCATTATCCTGTTTCCCTATTGGTTAACTGTCGTTCAGAGTGCCGCGGTGTCGACCTCGCCTGTGCGGATGCGCACGGCGCGTTCAATGTCATAGACAAAGATCTTGCCGTCACCGATCTTTCCGGTGTGAGCGGACTTGGTGATCGCCTCGATCACCTGGTCGGTGAGATCGGCCGGCACGACCACTTCGATCTTCACCTTCGGCAGAAAGTTCACGTGGTACTCAGCGCCACGGTAAATTTCGGTCTGGCCCTTCTGTCGACCGAATCCCTTCACCTCGGAGACGGTGAGACCCTGCACGCCAAGTGGCGTCAGCGCCTCGCGCACGTCGTCGAGCTTGAAGGGCTTGATGATGGCCATGATCAGCTTCATGTCGCTGCCCCCTGGTTGCTCTGCTCGCCGCCGCTACCTTCGCGACGGAACGGTCTGCAGGGGACTATCAAGAATCGTGCCGCGGCGGGTTAATGGCGGATGCCGTGCCACCCGGTGACGGTCGGAGACAAGTTTGCCTAAGAAACGAGCAATATTCGTTCAAAACCAAAGCGCCCCGCCATTCTTCCAAATGGCGGGGCGCTGCAGGTGCCGTTGGCGATCAGACCGAGTAGTACATCTCGAACTCGACGGGGTGGGGCGTATGCTCAAAGCGATACACCTCGCTCCACTTCAATTCGATATAGCTCTCGATCTGGTCGGTGCTGAACACGTCGCCGGCCAATAGGAACTCGTGATCGCCTTCCAGTGCGCCGATCGCTTCGCGCAGGCTGCCGCACACTGTCGGGATACCTTTCAGCTCCTCCGGCGGCAGGTCGTACAGATCCTTGTCCATCGGGTCGCCGGGATGGATCTTGTTGCGAATGCCATCCAGACCGGCCATGAGCATCGCGGAGAACGCCAGGTAAGGATTGGCCCCCGGGTCGGGAAAACGCACCTCGACGCGCTTGGCCTTCGGGTTCGTCGCATACGGAATGCGGCACGAAGCCGAACGGTTGCGTGCCGAATATGCCAGCAGCACGGGCGCCTCGAAGCCTGGGATCAGGCGCTTGTAGCTGTTGGTCAGCGGGTTGGTCAGCGCGTTCAGCGCCTTGGCGTGCTTGATGATGCCGCCGATATAGTAGAGCGCCATCTCTGACAGGTCGGCATAGGCGTTGCCGGCGAACAGCGGCTTGCCGGCCTTCCAGATCGACTGGTGCACGTGCATGCCGGAGCCGTTGTCGCCGAAGATCGGCTTCGGCATAAAGCAGGCGGTCTTGCCGTAGCTATGTGCGACATTGTGGATGCAGTATTTGTAGAGTTGCATGTTGTCGGCCAGTTGCACGAGCGGGCCGAACTTTATGCCGAGTTCATGCTGGCTTTGGCCAACCTCGTGGTGGTGCTTTTCCACCACGACGCCCATTTCGGCCATGGTGGACAGCATCTCGGCGCGCAGGTCACTTTCACTGTCGACCGGGGGCACCGGGAAGTAGCCGCCCTTCACCGCCGGCCGGTGACCCATGTTGCCCTCGGGATAGTCCTTGAGCCCGGCCTGCGGCCCTTCCTGGCTTTCGATCTGGTAGGTGCCGTAGTTGCCGCCGGTTCCGAATCTCACGCTGTCGAACACGAAGAATTCCGCCTCGGGGCCGAAGAAGGCGGTGTCGCCTACACCTGACGATTTCAGATAGGCCTCGGCTTTCTTTGCCGTGGAGCGCGGATCGCGATTGTACGGCTGCCCGGTGGATGGTTCGACGATATCGCAGAACAGGATCAAACTCGGCTTGGCAGAGAACGGATCCATCGTCGCCGCGTCCGGGTCCGGCATCAGGATCATGTCTGACTCGTTGATGGCCTTCCATCCGGCGATCGATGAGCCGTCGAACATGATGCCGTCGCGGAACGTGTCTTCCTCGATCGTGGAGACGTGCTGTGCTGTGTGCTGCCACTTGCCGCGTGGGTCAGTGAACCGCAGGTCCACGTATTCCACGGAGTGCTCGGTGAGCATCTCCATGACCTTACCCACGCCGTTGCTGCCTGCGGGCCTTCTCGCCATGTATGGTTTCCCCGTCCTGTCTCCGGCCGGCGCGCTGGTCCACTTGAGAACCGGCGCAAGCTGTCGAGGGCCGCACCATGCGACCCCTTCGCGAAGTGGCCCGTCTACTCGTTTCCGCCACGGGCCGAAAGCGGATTCCGACTATTTCATGTCGCGCTAAACTGCGTCCTCGCCGCGTTCGCCGGTACGAATGCGGATCACATCCTCGACCGGGGAGACGAAGATCTTGCCGTCGCCGATACGTCCGGTGCGGGCGGCGTTAATGATTGCCTCCACGGCGCGCTCGACCACGGCCTCTTCGCACACCACCTCGATCTTCACCTTGGGGAGGAAGTCGACAACGTACTCGGCACCGCGGTACAGCTCGGTATGGCCCTTCTGCCGGCCAAACCCTTTCGCCTCGACCACGGTGATGCCTTGCAGGCCGACCTCGTGCAGCGCTTCTTTCACCTCATCCAGTTTGAACGGCTTGATGACGGCTTCGATCTTCTTCATGCGCGTCAGTTCCCGGCTGGCCGGGCCTCCCTGTCTGGCTGCCCGGGTCAAATCCTGGACGAAACGGCAGCACCGCACGTTTGCATGCGGCGTGCCAAGCGGCAATGCAGCCGTCGTGATTGCCGCGATAAAACCGTCGCCCACCGCCTGGGCGGTCTCGGCGATTGGTTGCCCGGTTCTTGGGCACTTGTTACCGGGCGAGGTTCGTCCGGTTGCTGGCCCGCACCTCGCAACCCATACTGGGTGCGCACCCAATGAGGGAGCCGCCGTCTCGTGAAGCCCGCCAATAACCTGCTGTCTGGCATCGGCACGACAATCTTCACAGTGATGTCGGGGCTGGCTGTCGAGCACAATTCAATCAATCTCGGTCAGGGCTTCCCGGATAGCGACGGCCCGGCGGACGTGGTTCAGGCCGCCGTCGACGCGTTGCGGGACGGCCGCAACCAGTATCCGCCGATGCCGGGCGTGCCAGAACTCCGTCAGGCGGTAGCGGCAGCCAATCGGCGCTTTTATGGCCTGGAGGTGGATTGGGCGAGCGAGGTTGTGGTGACCTCGGGCGCTACCGAGGCGATCACCGCCTGTCTGATTGCGGTGCTGAACCCGGGCGACGAGGTGGTGTTGATCGAGCCACTGTACGATACCTATGCGCCAGTGGTCCGGCTGCTGGGGGCGGTGCCGCGGTTTGTGCGGTTGGAGCCGCCTGACTGGGCTCTGGCACGTGCCGCATTGGCCGATGCGTTCAGCCCTGCGACCAAGGCGATCCTGCTGAATTCGCCGATGAACCCGTGCGGCAAAGTGTTCACCGAGGAGGAGCTTGGCTTCATCGCGGAGCTTGTGTTGCGCCACGACACCTATGCGATCTGCGATGAGGTGTATGAGCACCTGACCTTCGACGGTGCCCGCCACATCCCGCTGATGACGCTGCCAGGCATGCGCGAGCGCACCATGCGGGTCGGCAGCGCGGGCAAGACGTTCTCACTGACCGGCTGGAAGGTGGGTTACGTGACAGCGCCGGCGGCTCTTGCCACCAATGTGGCGAAGGCACACCAGAACCTGACCTTCACCACAGCGCCCAACCTGCAACGGGCTGTCGCGGTCGGGCTGGCGAAGGACGATGCGTATTTTGCCTCGCTGTCAGGCACGTTGCAGGCCAAGCGCGATCGGCTGGCGGCAGGGCTGGCGAGGCTCGGGCTGGCGGTGCTCCCCGCCAAGGGCAGCTATTTCATCACCACCGACTTCCGGCCGCTCGGGTTTAACGGTGACGATGTCGCGTTCTGCCGCCATATCACCGAGCACGCCAAGGTGACGGCGATCCCGGTCTCGGCATTCTACGACGCGCCAGGTGCGCCCAGCCACTACGCCCGCTTCGCATTTTGCAAGCGTGACGAGGTGCTGGACGAGGCGGTGGCGCGGCTGCGCACGCATTTCGGCGCGCGTTGACGGAGGCCCGGTGAAGGGCCTAAAGCCGGCGGCCCGGATGGCGGGCATAGCTCAGTTGGCAGAGCGCCAGGTTGTGGTCCTGGATGTCACGGGTTCAAGTCCCGTTGCTCGCCCCATTCCCCGGCGTGGGCAATGATCCGACCCCCGGCCCTGATCCTGGCCGGCGGGAGTGGCAGACGGATGGGTGGCGTCGACAAGCCCCTGCTGGAACTCGGCGGGCAGAGCATGATCGAGCGTATCATCCTGCGGCTGGACGCCTGCCCCATCGCGATCAGCGCAAATGGTGATCCTGCACGGTTCGCCGCTTTGCATCTGCCGGTGTTGCCCGACGGCGCGTTTGCCGGCCAGGGTCCTCTTGCCGGCTTGCTGGCAGGCCTCGACTGGGCGGCGGCTCTGGGCGCCAATGCGTTGCTGACCGTGCCTGGCGATACCCCATTCGTTCCGCCAGGGCTCGCTGCCGCCCTCGCCCCGCCACCCGCCTGCGCTGCGAGCAACGGACGGCTGCACCATCTGGTCGCGCTCTGGCCGATCACCTGCCGCAACAACCTGCGCCAATTGCTGTCGGCGAGGGGCCGGCGCGACATCGCCCACTTCGCCGGTGCGATCGGCACGCGTCGGGTTGATTTTACTGTTGCGAAATGGGACCCCTTCCTCAACGTCAACACGCCGGAGGATCTGGCGCTGGCGCGTGCCATCGCGGAGGCGGAAGCATGAGAAAGACCGTCGCGATCGGCGGGCTCGGCGCGATCGGGCTAAAGTTGGCGCGGGCACTGGATGCCGGCGTCGATGGGCTGCAGCTCATCGCTGTGGCTGCGCGCGATTTGGCGAAGGCCACGGCCAACGTGCGGGGCTTCCAAACACCGCCGCAGGTGGTGCCGTTGGACCGGCTGGCCGAGGCCGACATAGTCGTGGAAGCAGCACCCGCCGAGGTGTTCGAGAAGATTGCAATCGCTGCGATAGAGGCGGGTCGTATCTTCGTGCCGGCGTCGGTCGGCGCGCTGCTGCCGCGCATGTATCTGGTGCGCCGCGCGCAGGAAACCGGCGCGCGCATCGTGGTGCCGACCGGCGCGCTGCTCGGCCTCGACGCTGTGCGGGCGGCGGCCGAAGGGCATGTGGCGAGCATCACCATCGAAACCCGCAAGCCGCCGCGCGGTCTGGAGGGCGCGCCCTATCTGGTGAAGCACGGCATCGACGTGAGCGACCTTACTGCGCCGATGCGTGTGTTCGAAGGTAATGCATTCGATGCCGCCGCGGGCTTCCCGGCCAACGTGAACGTCGCGGCGGCACTTGCCCTGGCGGGCATCGGCCCGACCTTGACGCGCGTCGAGATCTGGGCTGATCCCAGCGTCGACCGCAACATCCACACGATCCGCGTCGAGTCCGATGCGGCGCGCCTCACCATGACGATCGAGAATGTGCCGAGTGTGGAGAACCCGCGCACCGGGCAGATCACCGCGCTGTCGATGCTGGCCTGTCTGCGCGGACTGGTGTCGACGCTGAAGGTCGGTTCGTAGCGAACGCCGATGCTGGCGGAGCTGTTGTATTTCGTCTCGATCGCCTTGTTCGGCTTCGTGATCCTCGGCGCGGCGCAGCTTCCCAGCGGCATCGGGCTGGTGATCGCGATCTTCCCGGTATTCATCGCGATGATCGTGGGCTTCGTGATGTGGGTCTATGCGTGGTCCGAATTCGGCCTGGTGGTAAGTGTCGGCTCGCTCGTCGCGCCGATTGCCGCGGCCGTATTGGCACGCCGCGTGCTTACCACACGTGATCTGCTTATCGCGGTGTGGAGTACGGTTGTGGTCGGTCTGGTCTGCGCACGCTTGGCGTTTCTGGCGGCCGATATCGGATGATTGATTGACAGCATGTGGCCGGCTGCTCTCAGTTCGGCCAGCCGAGGGGGCTTCCGATGCAAGGTGTGATAGTGGCGATCGCGGCATTCGTGCTGGCGATCGGAGGTGGTTCTGCGCGTGCCGCGGACGATGTGGTGATCGGCGCGCTGTATCAGATGACAGGACCGAACGGACAGGTCGGCAACGACGCCAAGGCGGCGATGGAGACCGCTGCCGAAATCATCAATGGCAATCACAACGTTCCTATGCTGCTCGGCAAGGGGGGCGGTCTGAACAACCTTCGCGGCGCGAAGGTGCGAGTAATCTTCGCCGATCATCAGGGCGATCCGCAGAAGGCACGCGCCGAGGCGGAGCGGTTGATCACGCAGGAACACGTGGTGGCGTTGATCGGCTCGTATCAGAGCGCGACCGCCGCGACGGTGTCTCAGGTTGCCGACCGCTATGAAGTGCCCTTCATGGTGGCGGAGAGCTCGTCGCCGAGCCTCAACCAGCGTGGGCTGAAGTGGTTCTTTCGTACCTCGCCGCACGACTTGATGTTCACCCAGGCGATGTTCGACTTCTTCCACGATATCGGCGCGCAGACCGGACGGAAGGTGCGGAGCATTGTGCTGTTCCACGAGGACACGATCTTCGGCACTGACAGCTCCAATGCGCAGAAGCAGATGGCAGAGGCGGCCGGCATCAAGGTGGCGGCGGACATCCGCTATCGCGGCAACTCGCCATCGCTGTCGGCAGAGGTGCAGCAGATCAAGGCCGCTGATGCCGATGTGGTGATGCCGACGTCATACACATCGGATGCAATCCTGCTGATGCGCGGCATGCATGACCTGGGCTACATGCCGAAGGCGATTATGGCGCAGTCAGCCGGTTTCGCCGAGCAGTCGCTGATCGATGCGGTGGGGCCGCTGATGGAGAGTGTGATGAGCCGCTCGGCATTCGCGCTCGACGCGGTGAAGGCGCGACCGGCGATACCGGCGGTGAACGCGCTGTTTCGTGCCCACAGCAACAAAGACCTGAACGATAACACGGGCCGCGAGATCACCGCGCTGATCGTGCTCGCGGACGCTATCAATCGTGCAGGATCGACCGATGAGGAGAAGATCCGCCAGGCGCTGATCGCGACGGACGTTCCGGGCGATCAGACGATCATGCCGTGGAAGGGCATCAAGTTCGACAACACCGGGCAGAACATCGCCGCGACACCGGTGATCCAGCAGATCAAGGAGGGGAAGTACCACACGATCTATCCATTCGACGTGGCGGCCGAGGAAGCGGTGTGGAACGTCGGGAAGTGACGGCGTGAGGCATGGCGAAGAGTTCTCCCCCTCCCCTTGCGGGAGTGGGTTGGGGAGAGGGGGTGGTGGCGACCATCCGCGGCCCCCTCCCCCCCGCCCCCTCCCGCAAGGGGAGGGCGAGAAGGTGTCATGACCCTCACCATCATTTTGCAAGTCGCGGTCGGCGGGCTGCTGATGGGGCTGATCTACGCGCTGGTTGCGGCCGGTCTCAGTCTGATCTTCGGCCTGATGGACGTGGTGAACTTCGCACACGGCGAACTGCTGATGCTGGGGATGTACGCCACATACGTTGTCTGGTTAGTGACCGGCCTCGATCCGCTGTTGCTGCTCATCCCGGTGGCGATCGCGCTGTTCGCTGTGGGGGTGGCGATCTATCACCTGCTGATAGCGCGCGCCCTTTCGGTACAATTCAACCGTGGCATGGTGCAGATCTTCGTCACCTTCGGGCTCGCCATTCTGCTGCGGGGCGTGGCGCAGTTCGTCTTCGGCAGCGACTTCAAGAGCGTCAGCACCTCGCTGCTCGCCGGTCACACCATCGACCTCGGTGGCGTCTTCGTGCCCTTGCCACAACTTGCCGCTGGTATCGTCAGCCTGATCGCATTCGGAGCGCTGCTTGCCGTCAGCCGCACCGAATTCGGTCGCGCTCTGGAAGCGACGCGGGAGGATCGCGAGGCCGTGGCACTGATCGGCATCGACCGCGACCGCATCTTCGCGCTGGGCTGGGGATTGGGAGCAGCGGCGGTCGGCATCGCCGGCGTGATGCTCGCCACCTTCTATTACGTCTCGCCCAACGTCGGCGCTAACTTCGCGCTGATCGCCTATGTCACGGTGGCATTGGGCGGGTTTGGCAGTCTGTTCGGCGCACTGGTTGCCGGACTGCTGATCGGGCTGGTCGAGGCGCTGACGGCGCTGCTGTTCGAGCCATCGCTGAAGCAGGTCGGCATGTTCGCGATCTATCTCGCGGTACTGATGTTCCGCCCGCGCGGGTTGTTCGGCACGCTGTGATGGAAACATCCATTACCCGCCGGCGCCGCAAGGAACTGATCGTCGGCGCGTTGCTGCTCGCCGCCATCGCAGTGCTGCCACTGCCGATCCAGGATACCTATACCCGCAACCTGATCATCATCACCGTGCTGTTCGCCGGACTGGCGCAGGCATGGAACATTCTCGGTGGCTATTGCGGCCAGATTTCGCTGAGCCACGCGCTGTACTTTGGCGTCGGTGCCTATGTATCGACATTGCTGCTGACGCGCGCCGGCATTCCGCCGACCCTGGGCATGTTCGCCGGCGGGGCTTTGGGTGGACTGATGGCACTGCTGGTCGGCTGGCCGTGCTTTCGTCTCTCCGGCCACTACTTCGCGATCGCCACCGTGGTGGTGGGCGAGATCGGTTATTTGCTGGCGCTGAACTGGGACTGGATCGGCGGCGCCACCGGAATCAACATTCCCTATGTCCGCTCGGTTGGAGATTCCTGGCTGTGGCTGCAGTTCCGCATCGACAAGCTACCGTATCACTACGCGGCGCTCGCTTTCGCCGCAGTCGCCTGGCTGGTGGCGTGGCTGATCGAGGGATCGCGCTGGGGCTTCGTCTGGCGCGCGGTGAAAGACGATCCGATCGCGGCGCGCAGCCTCGCGGTGCGCGTGTTCCCCTCCAAGATGGCAGCGGCGGCGATCAGCGGCGCACTGACCGGCATCGGCGGGGCGATCTACGCTCAGTACGTCGGCTACATCGACCCCGACAGCGTGCTGTATGGACAACTGTCCATTCTGATCCCGTTGCCCGCGGTGCTGGGTGGCGTCGGGACCCTGTGGGGACCACTGGTGGGCGCCGCGGTGCTGATCCCGCTGTCCGAACTGACGCGCTCGTATCTCGGTGGCTCCGGACGCGGCGTCGATCTGATGATCTACGGGGCGCTGATCATCCTGGTCGCGCTGGCGCGACCCCAGGGGCTTGCCAGCCTCATCGGCGTGCGCGTGCGCGCTCCCGCCGGAGCAGACGATGTCGCCGCTGCTTGAGGTCGATCGCGTCAGCAAGTCGTTTGGCGGCGTCGCCGCAAATGTCGATATCAGCTTCGCCGTGCGCGAAGGCGAAATCCTCGGGCTGATCGGGCCGAACGGCGCGGGCAAGACCTCGCTGTTCAACTCGATCTCCGGCGAGGTGACGCCGGACTCTGGCGAGGTTCGCCTCAATGGCCGGCGGATCTCCGGCATGTCGCCCGAACAGTGTTCGTTGCTGGGTGTCGCACGTACGTTCCAGGTGGTACGCAGCTTCGATTCCATGACGGTGCTGGAGAACGTCATGGTCGGCGCGTATTCACGCATATCGCGCACCCGCCGCGCGATGGAGCGCGCTCTGGAGACGCTGACGTTTACCGGTCTAGAAGCGCGTGTGGATACATTGGCGCATGCGCTCACGCCGGCGGAGAAGCGACGGTTGGAAGTGGCTCGCGCGCTTGCCACCGAACCGCGGCTGCTGCTGCTCGATGAGATGCTCACTGGTCTCACGCCGGTCGAGGCGCAGTCAGGGGTTCAGCTGATCCGCGATGTGCGTGCTCGCGGCATCACGGTGATGATGGTGGAGCATGTGATGGAGGTGCTGCTGCCACTGGTCGATCGCGCCGTGGTGCTTGACCTGGGCCGCGTGCTGACCATCGGTGTGCCGCAGGGCGTGGTGCGCAATCCCGACGTGATCCGCGCCTATCTCGGCGATCGCTATGTTGCGGCTTGAGGATGTCTCCGCCGCCTATCGCGGCCTGCGCGCGCTGCAGGGCGTGTCGCTCGAGGTGCGGCGCGGCGAGATCGTCGCTGTGGTCGGTGCGAACGGCGCGGGCAAGAGCACGCTGTTGAAGTCGATTGCCGGCCAGGTCGCCGCAGAGGGCATGATCGAGTTCGAAGGCCAGTCGCTGCGGCGCGTTCCCGCGCACCGGATCACGCGGCTTGGCATTTCGATGGTGCCAGAGGGACGCCGGCTGTTTCCGCGGCTTTCCGTTGAGGACAATCTGCGGCTTGGCGCATATGCGAAGCGGGGCGCGGACCGCTTCAAGCCGCTGGACCTGGTGTTCTCGCTGTTTCCGCGTCTGCGGGAGCGGCTGGCGCAGCGCGCCGAGACGCTGTCGGGCGGCGAGCAGCAGATGCTGGCGATTGGTCGCGCATTGATGACTCAGCCGCGCTTCCTGATGCTGGATGAGCCGAGCCAGGGCATCATGCCGCGTCTGGTCGATGACATTCTCGCCGCGGTGACGCGCGTGCGCGAACTCGGCATGACCGTCCTGCTGGTCGAGCAGCGCCTGGTCGAGGCGCTGGCCATCGCCGACCGCGCCTATGTGCTGCAGACTGGCCGCATCGTGCTGTCGGGGCCGGCGGCGGAGATCGCTGCGGACGATGCGGTGCGCCGGGCGTATCTGGGGATGTGACAAATGCATGTACTGATCGTGGGAGGCGGGATCGGCGGACTGGCGGCGGCGCTGTCGCTGCATGCGGTCGGCATCGAATGCACCGTGTTCGAGCAGGTGCGCGAGCTGCGCGAACTAGGTGTCGGCATCAACACGCTGCCGCACGCAATCAAGGAGCTGGCGGCGCTCGGCCTGCTGCCGGCGCTGGACCGTGCCGGCATCCGCACGCGTGAGCTGATCTACGCCAACCGCTTCGGCCAGGTGGTGTGGCGCGAACTTCGTGGCACGGACGCCGGCTTCGATGCGCCACAGTTCTCCATCCACCGGGGCAAGCTGCACGGCGTGCTGCTGGAGGCGGTGCGCGAGCGTCTCGGCGTCGACGCAGTGCGCACGGGCTGTCGGCTGATGTCGTTCGCCGAACGCGGCGACCGCATCGTGGCGCGGTTCGAGCAGCGCGAGGCGAGCGATGCGTTCGAGGTCGAGGGCGACGTGCTGGTAGGTGCGGATGGGATCCACTCGACCGTGCGCGCGGCGTTCTATCCGGACGAAGGGCCACCGGTGTGGAACGGCATGATGCTGTGGCGTGGTGCGGCGGACTGGCCGGTGCATGTCGATGGCCGCACAATGGTGATCGCCGGCGGCATGGGGCAGAAGTTCGTGTTCTATCCGATCCACGTTGACCCGGCCGCGCCGGACAGGCGGCTGACAAACTGGGCCGTGATGGCACGTATCGGTGAAGGCAAGGGTTTGCCGCCACGCCGCGAGGACTGGAATCGCCCAGGGCAGTGGGACGACATGGAACCGTTCGTGCGTGATCGGTTCCGGCTCGATTTCGTTGATCCGCTGGAGCTGATCAGGGCCTCCGGGACGTTCTACGAATATCCGATGTGCGATCGCGACCCGTTGCCGCGCTGGTCGTTCGGTCGCGCGACACTGTTGGGCGATGCGGCGCATCCGATGTATCCGGTCGGGTCGAACGGCGCGAGCCAGGCAGTGCTGGATGCGCGCGCGCTCGCCCGGCATCTGGCGGGCGGCAATGTACCGCAGGCGCTTGCCGGGTATGACGCGGAGCGCCGGCCTGCGACAGGGGAGATCGTACTCAACAACCGGAAGGGCGGGCCGGAGCGGGTCATCGACGTCCTGGAGGAGCGTGCGCCGGATGGGTTCACCGATGTCGATGCGGTGGCCTCACACGCCGAGCGGGAGGCGATCGTGCGCGGTTATGCGTCGATGTCGGGCTTTGCCCGCGAACAGGTGAATGCAAGTGTCATTGCGAGAAGCGGAGCGCCGAAGCAATCCCCATCATGAGTGCGTAACCACGCTGGAGATTGCTTCGGCGCTGCGCTTCTCGCAATGACAGTCTGCGATTACAGCAGGCCCGCGGCGATGTTGACTGTCAGCGCGAGGATGATCGTGTTGAACAGGAAGCTCAGCAGGCCATGCGCCGCGGCCAGGCGACGGAATTTTCGTGCGGTGATCTGCACGTCGGATACCTGGAACGTCATGCCCAACACCAGTGAGAAATACATGAAGTCGAGATAGTCCGGCCGCCTTTCGCGGGGAAATTCCAGGCCGCCAGCGATGCCGGAGCCGCTTGGGTCGATCTCGTAGTATTCATGTGCGTAGCGGAATGCGAATGTCGTGTGGGTCATCAGCCACGAGACGAAAAGCGTCATCGCCACAAGGATGACGTGAAGATTTCGCTGCAACGGCGGCAGGTCCTTGGTGGTGTCGGCGAACTCGCCGATGATTGCGGCGAAGCTGAATGTCACCGCCGCCACGGTCAGCCAGAAGATTGTCCACTCGCCCTCTTCCTGCGCTGCCGCGTCCGCCGGCATGCGGTCCAGATGCTCGGTGGTGAACAGGAAGGCGGCAGATATCAGGTAGACGATAACGCCGATGTCCCAGGCGAGGATGGAGCGGGTCGTGCGGCTTATCTCCGCAGGCAACAGCGGCGCGACTGCCAAGCCGCACAGCAGGCCAATGAACAATTTCGGCCGACCGCGAATGACTCGCCAGCACCAGCCCAGCACACTCACGCGAGAGTAGCCAGCAAACCAGCCATCAGCTTGCCGCGGTAGGCAAGGCTGTCCACCACGATGTGTTCGTCGAGCGTATGCGCGCCGGCTCCCTGCACGCCGAGACCGTCGAGCGTGGCGATTCCCATGGCGCCGGTGAAATTGCCGTCCGAGCCACCGCCGGAGCTCTGCGAGCTGATGTCGTAGCCAAGGTCACGCGCGATTTCCCGCGCGGTGTCGTACAGCGCCATCACCTTGCCGTTCGGCTCCCATACCGGGCGCGTGACGCCGCGTGTCACGTTGAACTGCACGTCATTGGACGACGCCGACAGTGCCAGCATGCTGGCGACGCCGCGATCGAGATCCTCCTGCCGCTTGGCCATCGACAGCGCCTCGCCGGTGCATGTTGTGGTGACGCAGTTCACCCACTGCCCGCCGTGGATCACGCCAACGGAGAATGTACAGTTCTCGGTGGTCATGTCCTCGATCTCGATCAGCTTGCGCGCCATTTCGCGGATAGCCGAGCGTCCGTCGGCAAGGCGGGCGCCGGCATGGCTGGGGCGGCCGGTCGCTTCCAGGTTGAAGCGCGCAATGGCGTAGCGGCCGGTGACCACTCCACCGTCTGGGCGTGCCGGCTCGGGCACCAGCACGTAGCGATGCCGCGACGCTTCCGCCTCGATGAGGTCCCGCGTCGACGGGCTTCCCACTTCCTCATCGCTGGTCAGCAGATAGGTGACCGGCAGCTTCGTCGACACATTGGCACGCGCGAGTTGGCGCAATGCCTCCAATGCCATGTAGTTGCCGCCCTTCATGTCCAGGATGCCAGGACCCCAGGCGCGGCTGCCGTTGCGGCGGAACGGCAGCCTTGCCAGCGTGCCGACGGGATGCACCGTGTCGAGATGGCCCATCACCAGAATGCCCGGGACATCGGACGTTGCATGCGGGAAGCTTGCACGCACGCAATCGCCGAAGCCCATGCGACCGGCCACACGCTCGATGCGCGCGCCGGCGATCACTAGATCGCGCGATGCAATGTCCATCATGCGGTTCACCGCAGTGACGTCGTAGGTCGGGCTTTCGCATTCCACCCAGACACGCAGGCCGTCCAGCATGGCATCGGCATCAAACGCGAGATCGACGGGGTTCACGGGCGGCTCCTTAGGTCAAAAGGCGAAGATCTTGCCGACGGCGAGCGGCGTTACGGTTTCCTCGCCGCAGGTCTGGACCAGCCGGTTCAGCGCACGCCAGCCGGTGCAGTGACCGGGCGCGATCACCGTCAGGTTGAACCCGGCAATGTCGCGCACGGTCTCGGGGATGCAACGCTCGGTCTCGCCGGAGAGATGAAAGCCACCCATCACTGCGTAGAGCTTCTGGTCGGGAAAGCACTCGCGCGCGTGAGTCAGAACGTTCACCACGCCGGCATGCGAGCATGCGGTGAACACAACGATGCCCTTGCCCTTTACTGCAACGGCTAGGAAGCGCTCATCCATGATCAGCGGATCGGCTTGCCAATCGCCTTGCGCGTCGCGGCGAACGTGATTTTGCAGGCCGGTTTCATACGACGTCACCCGGGGGATCTCGCCGCTCAGGTAGAACGTCGCGTCGAGCAGGCGTTGCGGCTCATCGGAGACGACTGGTCGGGCGCCGGCGTTTGCCAGCTCTTCCGGGCTGGGCAGCAGTCCCGTCGGCAGCACGCCGCCGTCCGGCTGACGCTGGCCGCGTTCGGCGAACATGCCTGGATGCAGGTAGATCGGCGCGTTGCGCTCAGGTGCCACAGCGCGCATCAGTTCGTACGCCTTCAACAGACCACCGCCGTGATCCCAGTGACCGTGCGACAGCACCACCGCCTCGATGGCGCCGAAATCGACACCGAGGCGCGTGCCGTTGTGCTGCACCGCGTAGTCGACCGGTCCTGCATCGAACAGCACGACGTGGTCATGCCCATCGGTGGTGGCGCGGATCACCAGCGACAGCCCATGGTTGGCGCAGCACAAGCTGGCGCCTGCGACGCGCCGCATGCCTCTGCGCACCAGCGCCGGCCACTCGCGCGTGACGAATGGTGGTGTGCTGGACAGCGAGTCCGTCACGTTGTCCACCAGCACCTGGACCTCGAGCCGATCGACTTCAGTCAGCGACGGCATGATGCGTCTCTTTCAGGTTGGGGTTACGGCAGGTGCGCGAGGCGTTCGCCGAGCAGCGAAAAGAAGCCTTCCGGATCGAGCGTCTCCAGCAGGGTGACATTGTGCGGTGCGCCGGTGCGTCGCCAGCGATCGATGACCGTGCGGCCACGGCTCGGTCCTGGCCCAAGATCGACGGTAACGGCGCAGTCGCGTGTGGTGAACAGGTCGGGGCGGATTAGCCAAGCTATAGCGCAGGGATCATGCAGTGCCGCGCCGGTGCCGGCGAAGCGTGGCCCGAGCGGTACCGTCGCCTGGATGTCGCACAGCGTGTGCGTGCAGCGCCCTGCGCCGGCTCCGCGCAAGGTCGCCAGCCGTGCCGGCGTGCACAGCGCCTGCGCGGTCAGTTCGAGTGTCGCGAGCACGACCGGGCGACCACATGCCAGCACCACTGCGAGCGCCTCCGGATCATTCAGCGCATTGAATTCGGCGGCGGGCGTGGCATTGCCTTCCCCCCAGGCGCCGGTCATCAGCACGATCTGTTCGATCCGTTCGGCGAGCGCCGGCTCGGTCATCAAGGCGAGCGCGATGTTGGTGGCAGGGGCGATTCCGACCAGCGTCACTCTCTGCGTAGTGGTACGCAGGATCGTGCGGATGGCGTCAGCCGCCACCCCTGATGCGCCCGGTTCGCCGGTCGGCAGTCGGATGCCGCCGAGACCATCGACGCCATGTACGCGCGTCTCATTGACGAAGGCGCCGAGCAGTGGCCGGTCGGCACCGCCATACACGGGGACCTTCGAGCCGGCCAATGCGACCAGCGCCAGCGCGTTCGGCAGCGTGCGATCCAGCCCCACATTGCCGCCTGCCACGGTGACCGCCGTCACGTGAAGTTCAGGCGAGCCCAATGCCAGCAGCAACGCGAACGCATCGTCGGTGCCTGGATCGCAGTCGAGGATGATCGGGGTCGCCACCTTGGGTTCCTTGCCTGGGATCAGGCAGGATGCCAGCCTGCGGCACGGGGTGGAACCTGGCATGAGCGTGGAATATTTCGCTGTTTCAGATGGTGACGGCGGTGAGACCGCAGGCAGTCAAGCGGTGATGGTGCCGCTGAATACCCGGACCTTGGCGCCGAAGGAGCCCGAGCGGGTATGGCGGCTGCGCAAGCACCTCGTGCAGTCGCTGCGTGCCATGCGCACCATGAAGCGGCCAGTTGAGTTGGCATCACCGTTGCGGGCCGAACCGGAGGGGTTCGTCGGTACAGTGGCGCGCACGGCGTGCTCGCTATGCCGCGGTTGGTGCTGCAAGGGCGGTGGCGATCACGCCTATCTCGATGAACGCGTCATGGCACGGGTGCGACAGGCGCGGCCGGAGCTCGATGCGCGCGCGGTGATCGGGCTCTACGTCGAGCGTGTCCCGGCGGCGAGTTATGCCGGGTCGTGCGTGTTCCACGGTGAAGCGGGCTGTATGCTGGACCGGTCGTTGCGATCAGACGTATGCAACAGCTACTTTTGCACCGGGCTCGGCAAGTTCGTTACGAATAGAGAACTTCCGACCGGTGCCATCGTCATCGCCACTCAGGACGGCGAGACGCGCATGTCGCCGGTGCTGACGGCGTAATAGGCACCGACTCTACGTAAGCAACGCCTGCGCGCACGCGTCGAGGATCGCGTCGGCATCGATGCCATACTCACGATAAAGGTCCGGGAGGTCGCCACTCTGGCCGAAGTGATCAGGCCCCAGGGGCACCACGCGTTGACCACGCACCGCACCCAACCACGCATGCGTCGCCGGATGTCCGTCCAGCACCGTCACCAAGGCGGCGTGCGGTGCCAACGGCGCCAGCACGTGCTCCACGTGTGATACCGCCGTGCGCTCGCCATTGCGTCGTGCCCGCAACGCGGCTAGCCAACCGGCGTGCAGCCGGTCCGGGCTGGTGATCGCCAGCAAACCAGCACCAGGCTCCTCGGCCACCAGTTCGGCGAACGCCGCCATCGCCTCCGGTGCTACCGGGCCCTGGTAGCCAATCGCGATGCGCGCGCCGTCAGAGGGCGCAATCACCCAGTGCGCGCCCTCGATCACTCCGCGCGGATCCACCGCCCGCTCCGGCTGCTCGAGCTGACGTGTTGACAGACGTAGCCACACAGCCGAGCCGTCGGGGCGCTGCATGTGGTCGAATGCGTGGCGCAGCAGGATGGCCAGCTCATCGACGTGCGTCGGCTCGAAACTCGCCAGCCGATCAGCCGCCATGCCGATAAGCGGCGTGTTGATCGATTGATGCTGTCCGCCCTCTGGCGCCAAGGTCAGGCCAGATGGCGTGGACACCAGCAGAAAACGCGCATCCTGGTAGCAGGCGTAGATCAGCGCATCGAGCCCGCGGTTGACGAACGGATCGTACACGGTGCCCACCGGCAACAGGCGCGCTCCGGTCATCGCTGGCGTCAGCCCGGCAGCGCCAAGCAGCAGGAACAGATTCTGCTCGGCGATACCAAGCTCGACATGCTGCCCGGTGGGCGACATCCCCCAGCGCTGTGCACTCGCCAGCTTCGCGTCGCGAAACACGTCGTTGCGGGTGTGGCGATCGAAGATGCCGCGACGGTTCACCCACGGCCCCAGATTGGTCGATACCGTCACGTCGGGTGACGTGGTGACGATATGTTCGGCGAGCGCCTTCAACTCACCCTGACCGCGGCCTATCTCAGCAAGGATGTCGCCGAAGCCCGCCTGCGTGGACATCCTGCGGCCGGCAATCTTCGCGACCGGCAGCGATAGCGGAACCGGCACGACAGGCGCGCTTAGGACGCGGCCTTCCGGTGTAAGCGGCGTGGCAAATGGGCAATCGGCGAGGAAGCCCCGCAGTTCGTCCTCGGAAATGTCCAAGCCCTCGAAAATATCCCACTCGTGGCCTGGGCGGATGCCCATCGACGAACGGAACACCTCCATCTGCTCTTTTGTCATCAGCCCCGCATGGTTGTCCTTGTGGCCGGCAAACGGCAGACCCATGCCCTTGATCGTATAGGCGATGAAGCATGTCGGCTGGTCGTCGTCAGCCTCTGCGCGCAGGGTGTCGATCATCGTCTCGATGTCGTGGCCGCCGAGATTGGTCATCAGCGCGCCAAGTTCCTCATCGGCCAGCGCATCGATGATCATGCGTGCCTTGGAGCGTCCGAGGTCCGCCAGCAACGCCTGACGCCACGATGCGCCACCCTGAAAGGTAAGAGCGGAATACAGCGAGTTCGGGCAGTCATCGATCCAGGCGCGCAGCGCCTCGCCGCCCTCTAGCGCGAACGCGGCCTCAAGTTTGCGGCCATATTTGATGGTGACAACGTTCCAGCCCATGTCGCGGAACAGACCCTCGATGCGGCCGAAGAGCCGGTCGGGCACGACTGAATTGAGGCTTTGGCGATTGTAGTCCACGATCCACCAAAGATTGCGGACGTCGTGCTTCCAGCCCTCCATCAACGCTTCGTAGATGTTGCCTTCATCGAGTTCGGCATCGCCGGCGATCGCGATATGGCGGCCGGGCGGCAGGTCGGTGCGGCCAAGATTGTGCAGTCGCACATAGTCCGCCATCAGCGCCGAGAACGTCGTCATCGCGACGCCGAGACCGACAGAGCCCGTGGAGAAATCGACTTCTGGGCCGTCCTTCACGCGCGATGGATAGGACTGCACGCCACCGAGCTGACGCAGGCCCCGCATTTTCTCCAATGTCTGGCGGCCGAACAGATAGTTGATCGCGTGGAACACCGGCCCGGCATGTGGCTTCACCGCAATGCGGTCCTGCGGTCGGGCGATCTCGAAATACAGCGCGGCCATGATCGAGATCACCGAGGCGCACGATGCCTGATGCCCACCCACCTTCAAACCATCGCGGTTGGGTCTGATGTGATTTGCGTGATGGATCATCCACGACGACAGCCAGAGCAGCTTGCGTTCGAGCTGTTTCAGAACATGCACGGGCGGGGAGTTGAACTGTTCGAGTGAGGCGGGTGCGCTGAGCGGCGTGTCCATGGACGTGCTGTCTCCGGGTACGGCCAGGTCGAAGTTTACCGCCTCAATGGCGGGGGCGCATTATGGGCACCGTGCGCTCAACTCCATCCCCGCGCCAGCCGCCGCACTGTAGTTGAGGCGTTACGCTTGCCCTCGCCGGCATAATCCTCATGCCAATCCTCGATCTTGCCCGGATCGTACAGGTAATTGACCATCAAGGTCGCGCTTTCCTTGGCGCCCTTCTCCGACGTATCGCCCAAGGGGGTGATCCGTTCCACCCGCGCGCCGTTCGACAGATGGAAATGCGCCACTGGATCACGTGCGCGCTTGCCGCCCGTCGCCTCCACCAGCAGATAGCGCGCGCAGAGCCGCACCAGCACCGGTTCGGCGGTCTTGCGCAACCCTAGCTCGCGCCACCAGCTTCGCTTCGCCACGATGGCCGCCAGCGCCTGCTCGCCCGTAGGGGCTGGCATCGCCGAGGCAAGGCTTGCGGATTCCTCATCCGACAGCAGACCCGGCTGATCCGCGGCGAGCCTCTCGTCCAGCCACGCGCGAAAGCCAGGGATCGGTGACAAGGTGGCGAACGCCTTCAGGTTGCGGAACTCGCCCGACAACTCCTCGACCACACGCTTGATCAGGAAATTGCCGAAACTGATGCCCGCCAGTCCGCGCTGACAGTTGCTGATCGAGTAGAAGATCGCGGTGTCCGCCTGTCGCGGATCCAGCAGCGGCGCCTTCTCGTCCAGCAGCCCCTGCACGCTGCCCGCCAGCCCTTTCACCAGGGCGACCTCGACGAAGATCAGTGGCTCGCCAGGCATGCGCGGATGGAAGAACGCATAGCAGCGACGGTCGGAGTCAAGGCGGTTCTTCATGTCGCGCCAGGAGCGGATCTCGTGCACTGCCTCGTAGCCCACCAGCTTTTCCAACAGCGCTGCCGGGCTGTTCCAGTCGATACGCTGCAATTCGAGGAAGCCGATGTCGAACCAGGCAGCGAGCAGGCCACGGAGATCGGCCTCCAGGGCCGCCAGCAGCTTGTCATCGCGTCGAACCTTCAGCAGGAAGCCACGCAGGTCGACCAGGAACTTGCGTCCGTCAGGGATGGTGGTGAACTGGGTCAGCAGCCGCAGCCGCGGCGGCTCCAGTGCGCGGCGAAGCGCGGCCTTGGCAATCGCAAGCTCGGCGGGATCGCTCGCCGCCTGCACCTCCGCGTAAGCTGTCGCGACGGCATCCGCATCGGAATCGAAGCTTGCCAGCGTGCGCAGGAACTCCTTGCGACCGGCCTCATCCAGACCTTGGTAGGTCTCCGCCAGCTTTGCCGCCCGATTGCGAACGCTCACCTCGCCGCCACGGCCCGCCAGACAGGCGCGCATCTGCGCGGCGATCGACTCATCTTCGACACCCGCCGCCATATCCCGCCAGACCGTGGTGATCCGACGGATCGCACGATCGAGCAATCCGGGGACGGCGATATCACTCATGCAGACGCTCCTCGCTGCGGTCGCCAATCATAACCGCACGCCGGGCAGATATGGCTGACACGTTGCTTCGACCAGTGCCTTGGTGATTGCCGGAAGCAGATCCTCCGCCACCAGACCTTGCCCCGCGATTACACCGGCACGCCCGTGCAGGAACGCGCCGGCAGCTGCGGCTTCCCACGGGGACATGCCCTGGGCGAGCAGTCCGGCGATCAGACCGGCCAGCACGTCACCTGAACCAGCGGTGGCGAGCCAAGGTGGTGCGGAGGCGTTGATCGCGACCTTGCCATCCGGCGCGGCGATGATCGTATCGGCGCCTTTCAAGAGCACAGTCGCGCCGGTACGGGCAGCGGCAGCTCGCACGGCCTGCACGCGATCCACCCCGGCGTTGCCGAACGCTCGCGCGAATTCGCCAGCATGTGGGGTGAGGACAGCCGCACCGCGCAAAGCGTCCGGATCGCCGGCGAATGCAGAGAACACATCGGCGTCAGCGACAACACGGCGATCCGTCGAAAGCAGCAGTGGCAGCGTGGTGCGCGCGGCCTCGGGACTCAGCCCAGGTCCGCACACCCAAACGTTGCGCCGTTCGTCCTCCAGCAGTTCGGCGAGCGGGGCCTCGCTCACCAACAGGCCCGGCGAACCGGCGCGATAGACATTGGCGCTTCCCATCGCCGCGATGGTGACCAAGCCGGCGCCGCCGCGCCTTACCGCATCGGCGGACAGGCGCGCCGCCCCGGTCATCGTCGCACCTCCAACCACAGTGACATGGCCGCGTGAATATTTGTGGGACTGCGACCCGGGAACAGGCAGCCGCCACAGCTCCGGCAGATTGGCGAAACACGACGGCACCACCTGCTTCAGCACGGCGCCGGGGAGCCCGATATCGGCGAGCACAGTCTCGCCGCACAGTTCCCGACCGGGCAGCAAAATGTGCCCAGGTTTCAGCCGGAAGAACGTCACGGTCAGCGCGGCCTGCGGCGCAAAGCCACGCACTGCGCCAGTCGCGCCATCCAGCCCGCTCGGCACATCCACAGCCACCATACGCCGCGCCGCGCGCAGCGCATCCGCGACGACGCCATCCACGTCCCGCGCCAAACCTGCACCGAATACGGCGTCGATCACCAGATCGGCGCGCGCCGCCTCCACAGCCGCGAACGGTGCGGTTTGACCACGCCAGTGCAGCGCGGCATCGGCGGCGTCCGATCCGGCGCGCGGCGGAGCCAACGCGGCAAGCGCAACCGGCCAGCCTTCCTGCGCCAACATCCGCGCCGCGACATACCCGTCACCGCCATTGTTGCCCGGCCCCGCCAGTACGAGCGTGCGGCACGGGCGGAACCTCTGCTGGATGGCACGCGCCACCGCGCGCCCGGCGTTCGCCATCAGCGTCGGGCCAGGCACACCAAGCGCCGGCGAGGCCGCATCGGCGCGCGCCATCTCCTCCGGCCTCAGCAGCTCGGATCGACCAGCGAGCGAACGCAGCCAATCAGGATTGTATGTCACGCGTTGACTCTGCGTGGCCGCGGCGCTGACCTCAAGGGGTCCAAAGGGAGAGTCGCATGACCAAGGTGGCCGTGGTCGGGGCGGGACTGATTGGCCGCGCATGGTCGATCGTGTTCGCGCGCGCGGGTTTCGATGTGGCATTGTGGGATCCCTACCCCCAGCAGATCGAAGCCGCCCTCACCTTCATCAGCGAGCGGCTGCCCGAACTGGAGGAGGTTGGGCTGCTCAAGGAGCCGGCGCCAATCGTGGCCAATCGGGTGCGTTTTGCCGGCACTCTGGCGGAAGCAGTAGCTGCGGCGGAGCACGTGCAGGAGAACGGGCCAGAGCGCGTCGACGCAAAGCAGGCGCTGTTCGGCGAGCTTGACCGGGTGGCGTCGGCAGACACGGTGCTCGCCAGCTCGACCAGCGGCATTCCTGCCAGCGCATTCACCGAGGGGCTGGCCGGGCGGGCGCGTTGCCTGGTCGCGCACCCGGTCAACCCGCCATATCTGATCCCTCTGGTCGAACTGTGCCCCGCCCCTTGGACCGACCCTGCAGTGGTGTCGCGAACGCGTGCGCTGATGACCAGTGCGGGCCAGGTGCCGGCCACGGTGAACAAAGAGATGGACGGTTTCGCGCTGAACCGGCTGCAGGGAGCTCTGCTCGCCGAGGCGTTCAGATTGATCGCCGATGATGTGATCTCTCCGGCGGATGTCGATGCGTTGGTGAAGCATGGGCTTGGATTGCGCTGGAGTTTCATGGGACCGCTAGAGACTATCGATCTGAATGCTCCCGGTGGGCTCGCGGACTATTGTGAACGCTACGGACCGCTCTACGCCGAATTGCAAAAGCAGATGACGCCGAGGGTATGGGATACGGCACTGATCGACCAGTTGCATTCAGCACGCCGCGCAGAGCTGCCGGCCAACATGCAGGGTGTGCGGCAGGAGTGGCGCGACCGCCGGCTGATGGCGCTGCTTGCGCACAAGGCGACGCAGCCGGAGTGAACGTGACGACGTTGCGGCAAATCGCGAGCCGTCTCTCGGCCCAGCGAAGAGTCATCAGGCAGCGGTGGCGCAGACTGCTGGCGAAGTCGTGGTTCCTGTCTCGGTGCCATTACCGTTGGCATGGTCACGTGCTGACCGGTCAGCCAGCCGATCAGGTCTGGTACCTCGCCTATGGCTCCAACATGCACCACAGCGCCTTTCGCGAGCGACGCGGGATGCAGCCGGCCGAATGGCGTGTCGCTCGTGTCCGCGGTTACCGGCTGCGCTTCAATCTGGAAGGCCGTCCTAAGGGCAAGGCGGCGCCGGCGAACATCTGTCCCGATCCGGATGGCGAGTTCTGGGGCGTTCTGTATCGGATCACGCGGCGTGAACTGTTGCGGCTGGATTACACCGAAGGCGTTCCCGGGCGGCACTACCGCCATGTCCTCGTATCCGCGGAGGACATGGACGGGAACATCGTATCGGCCGTGACCTACATGGCGCGCGGGCTTGATGAAGATGGCACGCCGTCATTCCGCTATATCTCGCTGTTGCGCGACGGAGCCCGCGTGCACGGTCTGCCGGAGACCTGGGTGCAGTACCTCGACAGCGTTCAGCATCATCCGGAATGACAGCTACCGCCCCCTGGGGTCGAGCGCGTCCCTCAGGCCATCGCCGACCAGGTTGAACGACAGCACCGCCAGGAAAATCGCCAGGCCAGGAAACACCGCGAGCCACGGGGCCTGCGACAGGAAGCGTTGCGCCGAATTCAGCATCGAGCCCCAGGACGGCGCCGGCGGCTGCTGTCCGAGTCCCAGAAACGACAGGCTCGCCTCGGCGATGATTGCCGCTGCGATCGCCAGTGTCCCTTGCACCATGATCGGCGGCACGATGTTCGGCAGAATGTGGCGCACTGCCACACGCCAGCCAGGATTGCCGATCGCGCGCGCCGCCTCGACGTAGTCGTTGCTCGATGCGTCCAGCGTTGCCGCGCGCGTCACACGCATGAAGCGCGGTGCCGTCGAGACGCCGATGGCGATCATGGCGTTGGTCAGGTCAGGACCGAGGAACGCCGCAAGCGCGATCGCCAGGATCAGAAATGGACAGGCCAGCATGGCATCGACGATGCGGCTGAGCACAATGTCGGTCCAGCCTTCCGCGAAGCCCGCGAGCAAGCCGGCCGGCACGCCGATGCCCGCAGCGATCAGCACCGCAACCACACCGGCGAGCAGGCTCGCGCGTGCGCCGAACACCACACGAGAGAGCACGTCGCGCCCGTTCTCATCAGTGCCCATCCAATGCGCCAGCGACGGCGCCTTGCGGATCGCCGACCACGACGTGGCGACCGGATCATACGGGGCGATCAACGGCGCGAGGATCGCCACCGCGATGAACAGCACGATGACCACGAGACCGGCGACGGCGGCACGACGCTGCAGGAAGCGCTGCAAGGCAAGCCGTCCCGGACTGCGCGGCATTGCCGCAGCGGCGCGGGCGATAGTGGGGGCGGCGACGGTCGGTACTCATGGCGAGGCCCCCTCCCCCCAACCCCCTCCCGCAAGGGGAGGGGGAGTTCTCTGAGAGATGGGGGAGCGGGGCATCCTCACCCTCCCCTCAACCGAGGATTGATCACCACGTAAAGCACGTCCGCCAACAAATTCAGCATCACATACAAAAACGCCGTAACCAGAACGACGCCCTGCACCACCGGATAATCACGATTGAACACCGCATCGACGATCATCTTCCCGAAACCCGGAATACTGAACACCTGCTCGGTCAGCACTGCTCCGGAAAACAGCGTGCCTAGCTCCAACGCCCCCAGAGTCACCACTGGGATCAGCGCATTGCGCAGCGCGTGACGGATCACCACGACGAACTCGCGCAATCCCTTCGCTCGCGCCGTTCGCACATAATCCTGATCGAGCGACGTCAGCATTGCGCTGCGCGTATGCCGCATGAGGATTGCCGCGATCGCGTTGCCCAGCACGAACGCCGGCATGATCGTGGTGGCGAGCGACTGCCGCCAATCCTCGGTCAGCGGCACGTAGCCCGACGGCGGCAACCAGCCTAGATCAACCGACACCACCAGGATCAGCATAATGCCGAGCCAGAATGTCGGCGTGGAGAGCCCGGCCAGTCCGATGGCATTGGCGACGTAATCCAGGAACCGGTTGCGGTACACCGCCGCGACAATCCCCGTCGGCACGCCGATCAGTACCGCAATGGCGAAAGCCATAACGCCCAGTTGCAGCGTCACCGGCAACTTCTCGGCGACAAGCTGCGACACCGGCTGCCGGATGCGCCATGAATACCCGAGGTTGCCTTGGAGCACGTTGCCCATCCAGTGCAGGTACTGCACCGGCAGCGGTCGATCGAGCCATAGCTCAGCGCGGATCTGCGCCAGCACCTGCGGATCGCCGCGCTCCTCGCCAGCCATCACCAGCGCCGGATCGCCCGGCATGAGCTGCTGGAGGCAGAACACCAGGACACTGACCAGCAGCAGCGTCGGGACGATCTGCGCGATGCGCGTGCCGAGATGTCCGCGCACTACTTCGCCGTCTCCAGGCCCTGCACCCGGATCATGCCGTCCGGCACCGACCGGAAGCCTTGCAGCTTCGCCGTCATCGCCACGATGTTGCGCGGACTGTACAGATAAGTGATCGGCAGATCGCGCCGCAACGCCGCCCACGCCCGCTGATAAGCTACCCGCCGTTTGCTGGTGTCCGTCATGTCCCGTCCCTGCTCGAGCAACCTGTCAACCGTCGGATTGCTGTAGCCCATGAAGTTGTTGCCCTGCCCCGTGTGCAGGAACTGGAACGTATTGCCGTCCGCATCGACACGACCGGACCAGCCGTTCAAATAAGCTTGGTAGTCGCCCCTCTGCTCGACCTGGGCCGCCGCCGTGACCTCCATCGCCACGATACGTATATCGAACCCCGCTTCCGCCGCCATCGACTGAATCACCTCAGCCGCCTGCAAGGTATCCGGCTGGTTCGGCGTCAGCAGCTCGAGCGTGACCGGCGGCGTCACGCCCGCCTGCCGCAGCAACGCCCTCGCCTTCGCCACGTCGCGCGGTGGCGGTGGCAATGCCTCATCGTAGAACGGCGAATTCGGTGCCACCGGCTGCGCGTTCGGCGCGAACATGCCGTTGAACACGACGTTCACCAGCGCCGTCCGATCGATCGCCGCGTCCAATGCCTGCCGCATCAGCGCGTTCTTGCCGTACGGTGTGTCCGAACGCGGACCCAGGTTGAGGTTGTTGATCAGACTGATATAGCCGAGAGCGTCCGACACAGCGAGTTTCAGCCGCGGGTCCGCCTTCACCGTTGCGACGTCGGTCGGCGCCAAGTACTCCGTGATATCGGTGGTGCCGGCTTGCAAATTGGCCAGCCGCACCGAATTGTCCGGCAGAACCTGATACACAACCCGGTCGAAGTGGATGTCCTTCGCATCCCAATAATCGGGAAACCGCTCCAGTGTCACGTGGTCCTGCGCCACGCGCTCGACGAAGCTGAATGGACCGGAACATACCGGATGCAGGGCGAAATTCTTGCCTGCCGCCTCGGTTGCCTTCGGCGGATAGACCATGCCGGAGCGATCGGTAAGCTGCGCCATGAAAGCACCGGACGGGCCCTTCAGCACGATGCGCACGGTCGACGGATCAACCACCTCGACGTGATCGATCGAGCTGATTTCGCTTTTGCGGAAGCTGCCCGGCAGCGTGAGGTGGCGCTCCAGCGAGTACTTCACCGCCGCCGCATCCATCGTCTCGCCGTCCTGGAACTTCACGCCCGACCGCAGATGGATCACCAGGGTATGGTCATCTGACCACTCATAGCCGCTTGCGAGTTGCGGCACGATGTTCAGCTTCCCGTCGATGTCGAACAGCTTGTCGCAAAGCCCCGCGAGCACGATGCGCGCGACGTAGCTGGTGGTCAGCGTGGGATCGAGCAAGTCCAGATCCTGTCTCAGCGAGATCCGTAGCGTCTGCGACAGCGCGGGCATTGCGGTCGCAACAAGGCAGGCGGCAGCCAGTAGAATTCGGCGCATGGTGAAGCTCCCAGGTCATGTACTCCTCAGCCGTTCGGACGGCTTGCCTCCCTGGAAGCAGCGGCGTTGCTCACCGCTCAGTCGATCGAACCATAAAGGCAACGCAATGCGCGTGCCAAATCCCTGCGCTACTTCGCCATCTCGAGGCCCTGCATACGGATCATCCCGTCCGGCACCGGCCGATAGCCTTGCAGCTTCGCCGACATCGCCACAATGTTGCGGGGATTGTACAGATAGGTCAGCGGCAGATCACGCCGTAGCTCCGCCCACACCTTGAAATAGTCCGCCCGCCGCTTCGCCACGTCAGTCGCACCGCGCGCCTCGTCGAGCAGTGTATCCACGGTCGGGATGCTGTAGTGGCTGGCATTGTTGCCCTGCCCCGAGTGCAGGAAGGCATACGTGTTGCCATCGGGGTCAACACGCCCCGACCAGCCGATCATGTAGGCCTCGTAGTCGCCACGCACCGAAGCCTGCAACGACGAGGCGAATTCGATCGCCTGGATATGCACGTCGAACCCAACCTCGGCTGTCATCGACTGCACCACCTCGGCTGCCTGCAGTTGGTCAGGCTGGTTCGGCGTCAACAGTTCCACCTTCACCGGCAACGTAACGCCAGCCTGCTTCAGCAGCGCCTTCGCCTTCGCCACATCGCGCGGCGGCGGCTTCAGCACCGGATCGTAGAACGGCGAACTGGCCGACACAGGCTGCACGCTTGGTGCATACATTCCGCTATACACAACATCAACCAGCGCGGCACGGTCGATGGCCGCGTCGAATGCCTGTCGCACCAGCGGGTTCTTGCCATAGGGCGTGTCCGAACGCGGGCCGTTGTCCAGGTTGTTGGTAATGCTGGCATAGCCGAGTGCATCGGACACCACGAGCTTGAGCCTGGGATCGGCCTTCACCGCGGCGGCGTCGGTGGGGGCGATGAACTCGGTGATGTCACTGGTGCCGGCTTTGAGATTGGCCAGCCGCACTGATGAATCCACGAACACCTGATAAATTATCCTGTCGAAGTGGATGTCCTTGGCATCCCAGTAATCGGCGAACCGCGCCAGCATGACATGATCCTGCGGCACTCGTTCGACGAACGTGAACGGCCCACTGCACACCGGATGCAGCGCGAAATCCTTGCCCACCGCCTCGGTCGCCTTGGGCGGCAGGATCATCCCCGAGCGATCGGTAAGCTGCGACAGAAAAGCGCCCGACGGGCTCTTCAGCACAATCCGCACGGTTGCGGGATCCACCACCTCGACATGATCGATCGAGCTGATCTCGCTCTTGCGGAAGCTGCCTTGCAGCGTCAGATGACGCTCCAAGGAATACTTCACCGCCGCCGCGTCCATCACTTCGCCGTCATGGAACTTCACACCGGGACGCAGATGGATCACCAGCGTCTTGTCATCCGCCCACTCGTAGCCGGTTGCGAGCTGCGGCACGATGTTCAGCTTCTCGTCGATGTCGAACAGCTTGTCGCACAGACCAGCGAACACGATGCGCCCGACATAGGTGGTGGCAAGCGTGGGATCGAGCACGTCGAGATCCTGCCGCAGCGAAACCCGCAGCGTCTGCGCGAACGCAGGCATTGCGGTGGCGGCCACAACGGCCGTGGCCAGCAGAAGACGACGCATCGTGAAGCTCCCGACAGTTGTTATAGCGATCAGGCAGGCGGTCTTCCCTCGCGCGCAATGGCAGCATCGATCACCGTCCGATCGAACACGCCGCATGGACTGTCGGCTCCGGCAAGGAAGCGGCGAAACACCGCGAACCGTTCCAGGCTCACCGCGTGCAGCCGTCGGAGCTCAGCCAGCGGGTCAGGATGATCGTCGGTGCGGATATCAAGGTCGGGATATGCATCGCGCGTGCAGATCTTTAGCGCCGCGGACTGCTTGCCGCGCTTGTCGCCACCGGCCGCTTCGCCCGCCTCCAGTGCGGCGATCAGCCGCTCGGCGAGCGTGCCCGCAGTGAGCTGAAACGCACCGAGCGTGCGTTCCACCACGGCCGGGCCAGCCAGCATGTTGCCCGCGATCGATATGTCAGCGCCACGCGCAGAGCCGCACCAGGTCACACAATCCTTGCCGGTATGCTGCGCGATACGGCCTTGAGCGTCTATCATGTGCAGTTGCCGGTGATCGCGTCCGGCGTCCCCGGCCAGCAGCGTTGCCGCCACGGCTTCGGGTGCCTCGCCGGCGCGTAGCCGCGCCATGCCCGCCGGCGCATACATCGGATTGATCAGAGCCTGTGTGGCCAGCGCCGCGGCGCCGCCCTCGACATGGATCGCCAGTGCGCCGACCGCAAAGAACCGCGTCGCCACCGCCGCGCCGAGCGCGCCGGTCGCCGGATCACGCACCAGGATGGACCACGTCATGTCTACGATCCTCGCCGCTCCGCCGACTCGTCGCAAGCCGGCTAGGCTTGGCGAAATGCAATCCCGCGTGCCCGTCGCGACCGACCTCATCCTGCTGGGCGCGGGGCATGCGCACGTCGAGGTGTTGCGCCGCTTCGCCATGCGGCCGGAACCTGGTGTCCGGCTGACGCTGATCGGCCGCGAGCCCGAGACGCCGTATACCGGCATGCTGCCGGGGCTGATCCGCGGCGAGTACAGCTTCGATCAGGCGCACATCGACCTGGCGCCGATCGCCGCTGCAGCCAGTGCGCGGCTGATTCTGGCGGAGGCGACCGCCATCCAACTGGCGGAGCGCCGGATCACGGTCACCGGACGTCCCGAAGTGCCGTTCGACCTGCTGTCGATCGATGTCGGCGGTGAGCCGGCGATGCCCGCCGACAGCGGCGTGCCGGTGAAGCCGATCGGGCAGTTCCTGGCGAGGCTTGCCACGCTCGAGGCAGAACTGCGGCCGGGTGCGCGCATCGCAGTGGTTGGTGGCGGCGCCGGCGGCACGGAATTGGCACTCGCCTTGGCGCGACGCTACCGCGACCGGGCCCGAATCGTGCTGGTGTGCGACACGGCCGAGCCTTTGGCGGACGCTCCATCCTTTGCCCGATCCGTCGCCCGGACCGCACTGGTCGACGCCGGGGTGGAACTCGCCTGCGCGGTTCGGGCTGGCGCCTTGGCGAATGGCAGGCTGGCGCTGTCCGACGGCAGCTTTCTGGAAGTCGCAACCGTGCTCTGGGCGACCGGCGTGGTAGGATCCGTCCTTCTCGCCGCCTCAGGGCTCGCCTGTGACGAGGTCGGCTGCATTCGCGTGAATGCGTCGCTGCGCAGCATCAGCCACGGCTTCGTCTTCGCGGCTGGCGACTGTGCAACGATCGAGCACAACGCGCGACCGAAATCCGGCGTCTGGGCAGTGCGCGCCGGCGCACCGCTGGCCGCGAACCTGCGCCGCGCCGCCCGCGGCCAAACGTTGCGATCCTGGCGACCTCAATCGAGAGCGCTGGCCATCGTCGGTCTAGGCGATGGACGCGCAGTGGCCTGGCGCAACGGAATAGCGGTATCCGGTTGGGCAGTGTGGCGCTGGAAGGATTGGATCGACCGGCGCTGGATGCGCATGTACCAAGAACCGATGGCGCCAATGCAGGGCGATGACCCGATGCGCTGCGGCGGCTGCGGCGCAAAGGTCGGTGCCGAGGTCCTGGCCGGCGCGCTGGCGAACCTGCCTCGCCTGCCCGCCGCCGGTGTGCTGATCGGCCTCGACGCCGCCGACGATGCAGCGGTCATGGTGCCACCGCCGGGAATGGCAGTGGTGCAGAGCGTCGATCATTTCCGCGCCTTCATCGACGATCCGTTTGTGTTCGGCGAAATCGCCGCGGCGCACGCCCTGTCCGACCTGCACGCTATGGGCGCGCAGCCGTGGACCGCGCTTGCAGTGGCAGCCGTCCCTTACACCTCGGGCGATAAGATGCGGACCGAGTTGTCCGACATGCTGCAGGGCGCCACCGGCGTCCTCGCGGCCGACGGCTGCGCGCTGGTGGGCGGCCACAGCGCCGAGGCCGCCGAGCCGGCGCTGGGGTTTGCGGTCACCGGCCTGGCTGACCCCGCGATGCTGCTGCGCAAATCGGGACTGCAAGCGGGCGACATACTGATACTGACCAAGCCGCTCGGCACCGGCATCGTGCTCGCGGCGCATATGCGCGGGCTGGCGTGCGCCGCATGGCTACAGGCGGCGATCGCGTCCATGCGCACGAGCAACGCCGCTGCCTCGCGGATACTGCGCGCGTTCGGTGTGATCGCCTGCACGGACATCACCGGCTTTGGGTTGGCCGGACATCTGCTTGAGATGCTGCGCGCCTCCGACGTCGCGGGTGTCCTGTGGCCTGATCAGCTACCGGCGCTACCGGGGGCATTGCAGCTCGCCGGTGAAGGTGTCGAGAGCACACTTGCGCCGCAGAACCGACGTCTGCTGCCGGGCATCAGTGCCAATGCACAGACCGCGCTGTTGCTGGACCCTCAGACGTCTGGCGGATTGTTGGCCGGAATTGCGCCTGATCGCGCCGAGGCGTGCGTGAGCGAACTACGCATCGCCGGCATCAAGGCAGCGATCGTCGGCGTAATCGAGCGTGGCGAACCGACAATACGACTCGACTCCGGTCAGCAGTCGGGTTCGCCTTAGGTAGCGGCTTTCCTGCAATCGACATCGCAGGACGGCACTCGATCTCAAGTTACCGGTCAATCTATTGTGAGCTTGCCCAATTACATGGCATCTTAACCAAATTTCTTAGTGGACATTAGAACTTGCAGATCAATAGAATTAGTGCGGGGAAAAGTTACGCCACGAGTTGCCGCCAATAAAATTGCGGCGCTGCTGTCCGGTATTGCCAGGCAAGCTACTTCGGCACACGTCCAAACCAAACGGCACTCGGATCTTGTGATGCTCGGTCAGCCGGCGGTTGCCCACTGCCGCAGGGCTTCGTGGCGTCTTCTGACCCCCGACAAGAAGAAACTCGTCGCGCGATTGCAGGCAATTCGCGGCGGGCCGAATGCAATTGGACAGGGGAAATCCAATGAAAAAATCTGTACTGTTGAGTTCAGTTGGTGGCTGCCTGCTATTGGCGCTGCCAACCGCTTACGCGACAACAGTGACCAACCCGATCTGCCCGGACAACACCGCGTTCTTCGACCCCGGCAATGGCGAGGACATTGTCGTGCCGCCGGGCTATTCGGTTTCCGTCTTCAAGTCAGGCTTGAATTTCCCGACGGGGATCGCCTTCCGCACGACCGGCTATGGGAAATTCGAGGTGTACGTCCTTGAGTTGGGACATGGCCTGCCCAGTGTCTGCAATGAACAGGGCAGCTTCGGTTCGGGCCAGTTCGATCCGACCAATCCTTTCACGCCGGACATCCTGGTGTTCGATGAGTTAGGCAAGCTGATCCGCGGTCCATTGGCAAAGCCTGCCGCCAACGGCGGTGGGCTGCAGGCGGCAGGACCCGCGGTGGACATAGCGTTCGAACAAGGATTGAAGGGTGGACGCCTATTTGTGACCGACTCCAATCAGGCGACACATGCAGCTGGCCAGAACAACAGTTCCCGTATCGTGGTGGTTGACCCCAACAGCGGCGACGTCACGCCGTTCATAACCAACCTGCCGACCGGCGATCATCCGACCGAGCAGCTCGCCTTCAGGGACGGGTGGATCTACTGGTCACAGGGCTCCACCACCAATAGCGGTGTCGTCGGGCGCGACAATGGCGGCGGCACGAACCAGAACGATATCCCCTGCCAGGACATAGTTCTGAGCGACAGTGTGTTCGATTCGGGGGGCACACCGGACGTCAAGTCCAGCGGCTACTCGCCATTTGGCACGCAGCGGCCGGGCGCCACCGTGCACGCGTTCGACAGCGCGATGCATCACGGCGTTTGCGACGGCGCGATTCTGCGCGCGAAACTGGACTCCGATCAACCCGACCAAACAATCGAGCCGTACTCGTGGGGCTATCGCAACGGTTACGCCCTCCGCTTCGCTCCGCGCAACCACGCCCTGCAGGGGCAGTTGCTCGTTGGCGAGGACGGCGCGGACGAGCGCGGCGCGCGGCCATCGAACAATGCGCCTGACAATTTGCAGTTGGCCATTCCGAACCCGGACGGCAGCCCCGACTATCACGGCTGGCCGGATCAATACGGCTTCCTGTCCGCGAGCCAGGCCGTGTTCAACCCGATCGGTGGGCCAGGCGACGATCTCTGCGCGCCTGATCCGACGAACCTGCCAAGCACCTGCACGGCGGCGAGTCTCGCGCAGCTCCTGGAAGAAAATGTGCCAATCAAACCGGTGCTGGCATTCCCGCCTCAGCCGATCACCAGCCCGCTCGCCACGGAGGCCGCCGACTCTTCGTTCACCGGCATCGATTTCGTGCCCGCATCCTTCGTGCGCGGACCGGTTCAGCCGGGTGCGGCCCTATACGCGCTGGAGGGCGATTTCGGCTTCTCCGCGCCCAACGCCACTGAGCCCGCACACGAAGTGGGTCATGAGCTGAAGCTGATAAACTTCAGCCCAATCGGGAAGCCTCTTGAGCTGTCAACCTCCGATTTCGCGCATAACAACACCTTCGACCAGGCGTTTGTGACGGAAGGCGTCCGTGGTTGGAACCGACCGACCAACGTGCGGATGGGCCCCGACGGCTGCGCCTGGGTGGCGGACTACGGCGCGGTGCGCGACTTCGGCCAGGGCGGCGCGGACAGTAAGTTCGTGGGTGCCGCCAACGGACCGCTCGTGCAGATTCCGGGCACCGGCGTGATCTTCCGGATCTGCCCACAATAACCCGGGCGATTCCGCGGGCGGGGCTGGCTTCTGCCAGCCCCGCCCGTTCGACCGCGTGGCCGCGGCCTTGGGGCATTCTTGGATTCCGGCTCATTCGTGGGCGACGCTGCCCTGCTTCCCCGAGCGGTTCAGGCGACGATGGACGAGCCTGAAGCGCTGGGTGCTGTTGTGCCGTACGACTGCAACGCCTGCATCACGTCGGCCGCGAATGCGTTCGCCGACTGACCAATTTGAGTGGCACTCAGCGTGCCGCCTTGCAGGGATTGCCCGATCTCACCGACCAGTTGGTTAGCCGCGTTCTGCGGCGAGCCATCCTCGCCTGCTCCACCGGCGTGATGGTGATGATGGTGGTGATGCTCGGCACCCTGCGCCTGAACAGTCCCTGTCTGGTCGACATTGCTCGACCCAGAACTGGTGTCGGTCGCCGATGACGTCGCCGAGCCACCCGTCGCGTTGCCGAGCTGCGTTAGCATCGATTGCAGATCAGCTGAAAATGACTGCATGAAGGTCGACATATTGCTCGCCGCAGCGAGCGAGCCGGTGTTGGTGATGCTGCTGTTCGAATTCGCGGCGGTGGTCGCACTCGAGCCTGTCGCGGTCTGCGCGGCCTGGTTCTGCGACTGCCACCAGTTCGAGTAAGCGCCGATGCTGCCAATTGACATTATTGCCTGCTCCAATGATCAGGCCTGTCTCGTGCATCGCGCGTGCCATGCGGAACAGTTGGAGTTGGCGCGTGCCACGCGATCACGAACCCGGCAATTTCTGCCGCGTCGGCAATTCCTGCGGGGCACGTTCAGCTATCCAGCAGCGCGCGCATCTTTGTCGCCAGAGCCGTGTAGGTGAACGGCTTCGGCAGAAGATGCGTGCCAGGATCCAGCACGCCACCGTGCACGATGGCGTTGCGCGCGTATCCGGTGGTGAACAGGACGAGCAGATCGGGACGCTGTTGTCGCGCCTGATCGGCCAACTGTCGCCCGGTCATGCCACCAGGCAGGCCGACATCCGTGAACAGGAGGCGGATGGCAGGATAGCGCGCCAGAAGCTGCAGTCCCGCCCAGCCATCGGATGCCGATATCACACGGTAGCCCAACTCGCGCAGCGACTCTGTGCTGTAAGAGCGCACGGCGGGGTCGTCCTCCACCACAAGGATAAGCTCACCGGTGCCGCCGTTCGGAGCTTCCTGAGCGTCCGGTAGTTCCGCCTCGATTGGCCCCTCCCCGAGAAGGCGCGGCAAGTACAGCTTCACCGCCGTTCCCTGACCGAGTTCGCTGTAAATCTTGATGTGGCCGTTCGACTGTTTGATGAAGCCGTACACTTGGCTCAGCCCAAGACCAGTGCCGTGGCCGATCTCCTTGGTGGTGAAGAACGGCTCGAACGCGCGCTCTATGGTTTCCTTCTTCATGCCGGTTCCGGTGTCAGACACCGCGATCAGGACGTACTGGCCCGGCAGCACGTCCTGGTGCTGCTGCGCATAGGTCTCGTCCAGGTAGGCATTCGCTGTTTCGATCGTCAGCCGACCCCCGTTCGGCATCGCATCGCGAGCGTTCACCGCGAGGTTGAGCACCGCGCTCTCCAGATGATTCGGATCAGCCATGGTGCGCCACAATCCCCCGGCCAGCACGGACTCAATCGAGATCGCCTCACCCAGCGTGCGACGCAACAGTTCCGACATGCCGGCAACGAGCCTGTTGGCATCAAGCGGGCGCGGATCCAGCGCCTGACGTCGGGCGAATGCCAGCAATTGGTGCGTGAGGGTCGCCGCACGCTGCGCGCTTGCGTCGATCATGCGAATGGCGCGCTGGATGCGGTCCGGCGCGCCACCGGAGGTCTGCGGCAAAAGCCGCTGCAGGGTCTCAGCACCACCGATGATTGCCGTGAGCAGATTGTTGAAATCGTGCGCTACCCCGCCGGTGAGCTGCCCCACGACCTCCATCTTCTGTGCCTGGCGCAGCTCTTCCTCGGCACGCATGCGTTCGGCGATCTCCTCCGATACACGCTGCTCGAGGCTGTCGTTGAGCTGGCGCAGGTTCTCTTCCGCATGCCTGCTCGCGCGGTACAGCCGTGCATTGTCGATCGCGATCGCAGCCTGCGCCGCTATTCCGCCGGCCACCAGCTCATCGCGCGCGGTGAAAACGCCCGTGTCGGAGTGGCCGAAGCACAGTCCGCCGAGTACCTCGCCGGTGCGCGACACCACCGGTGCGGCCAGGTAGCTGCGCACCGGCGTATAACCATTCGGCGCGCCGATGTTCGGCGGGTTCCGGCCATAGCGCGGATCGCGCGTAATGTCGTCTGACCGGACGACGCCATCGTTGCGAAGGCTCGGATAGAATATCTGACTGTCCCGTTGCATCGGGAAGCTTTCAAAAACCTCACGCGTAGCCCCGGACAGTGCGTAAAGAGTCTGGGACTCACCTGCATCGTTCACGACGTTGTAGAAGAATGCGCCAAACTCCGCGCTGGTGAGCTCCACCGCGGCATCCGTCACGATCTGTACCAGCCGCTCAAGATCAAGTTCGGCCGCGAGCACGTTCCCGGTGCGGTTCAACAGCTCGAGGCGACGTGCCTCTTCGCGAACCTGTTCCGCCGCCTCTCGACGAATCCGTGCGAGCTCCAGGTTGGAGCGGACGCGCGCCAGCAATTCACGCGCGGCAAATGGCTTAACCAGATAGTCGTCCGCACCTGCATCGAGACCCTCGACATGCGCCTCCTGGCCGGCGCGGGCGGACAGCAGGATGATGGGTATATCCCGAAGCTTCGGATCGGACCGCAGGGCCGCAACAAGACCGAACCCATCCAGCCGCGGCATCATCACATCACTCAGCAACAGATCGGGACACTGCTCATCAACCGCGCGCAAGGCAGCCTCGCCATCCGCGACGACGCGGACATCGTACTGGGTTCCCAGCAGGCGCATGACGTAGTCCCTCATGTCGGCATTGTCGTCGGCCAACAGAATACTGGGACGCACCGTCTGGTCTGCATCGTCAGCTACGTCAAAAAGTCCGGCCGCGGCGTCCAGAATTCCATCATCCTGGTCCGGCACGCCGCCCGTTTGCGGCAGCCAGCGCATTGCCTCCGCCACGAAGGACGCCGCAGCGGCAGCTTCCGGCAGCGTGCGTCCACGATCGTGGGACACATGTTCGGGTGGCAGATGCGCATAACCCAGCGGCAACGCGACGCTCACCGTGGTCCCGGTGCCCTGTCTGCTTTGCACAGCAATTGTGCCACCGTGCAGACGGACCAGCTCGTTCACCAGTGCGAGGCCGATGCCGGTGCCCTCCATTGTACGCGCTGCCTGTCCCTCGATCCGATGAAAGCGGTCGAATATGCGAGGCAGTTCATCCTCCGGTATTCCCACGCCGGTATCGCTGACGACGAGTTCGGCAGTCCTTTCATCGGCAAGCCGTACCGTCACGCCGATATTGCCTTCGAGCGTGTATTTGAATGCGTTGGAAACAAGATTCAGAACAACGCGTTCCCACATGTCGGCATCGACGTGCACAGTATCCGGCAACGGCGGGCAGTCCACGTTGAGCACCAGTCCAGCATGCTCGCAGGCCGAGCGAAAGTTGCTGGCAAGCTCGGCCGTGTAAGCGCCAAGGTCGGTCGGCCGAAACGTCGCCTGCACACGCCCCGCCTCGATGCGCGAGAAATCAAGCAACGTGTTGACCAATCTCAGCAGCCGCAACCCGTTGCGATGAACCATGTTCAGCCGGTCCGCGGATGCGCCATCACGCGCGGCGATCTCGTCTTCCAATGGACCTAGCATCAGAGTCAGTGGGGTGCGGAACTCATGACTGACATTGGAGAAGAATGCAGTCTTCGCCTCATCGATCTCCGCCAACGCTTCCGCACGTTGGCGCTCCGCCTCGTAGGCCCGCGCGCTGGCCAAACCCGAAGCGATCTGCGACGCAACCAGATCGACAAAGCCGATGTAGCTCTCTGCCAAGGGTCGGAACGGATTGAGCCCCACGAGCAGCATTCCGGCAGGTCTGCTTTCGCCCTGCTGAACGATCGGCACCGCAATAGCCTGATAAGGCGGCTGATCCCACCCGCCGGAAGGAAGCGCGCCATATCGTCCCAGATCGTCGATGGTCGCATGAGACAAACCGCCGAGGATCCGTGCGACCGGATGATCCGGGGCCACGTCGGCAATGTCGATCTCCGGCACTGCCATACGATGTTCGCGCGTAATGCCGGTCGTCGAGGCGAGGCGAGCCCGCTGCCCCTCGGCATCGAACAGCCAGACGATGGCAAAGGGTATGTCACGCGCATTTGTCGCAAGGCCGCGCTCGATTGCCGCCAGCACGTCCGGCTCGGTCCGCACCGCGGCCAGCAGACTGGCAAGCTCGCGAAGCGTGCCGAGGCGACGCTCGCCGATCACCTGATCAGTGTCCTCGGTGACGACGCACAACATGCCGCCGACATCGCCACGGTCGTCGGGCAGCGGGCTGTAGGAGAAGGTGTGATAGGTTTCCTCGGGATAGCCGTTGCGCTCGAGAAAGAGCAGCAGCCCCTCATCCCAGGTCGCCTCACCGGTGCGTATGACAGTTTCCGCGCGCGGACCAATATCGTTCCAGATCTCCGCCCACACTTCGGAGGCCGGACGGCCCAGCGCCCATGGATGCTTGGCGCCAAGTGTCATCGCCGCATAGGCATCGTTGTAGAAGAATGTGAGCTGCGGTCCCCAACCGAGCCACATCGCGTAGCGCGACGTCACCAGGATGCGCAGAACCGTCTGCAGGCTTTGCGGCCACGTGATCTGCGCACCGAGCGCAGTGGCTGCCCAGTCCTTGGCGCTGATGAGCGCAGCCATCTCGCCACCGGCCGTCAAAAACGCCGAAGCGACGCCGGCGCTCGGATTGGCAGTAGGCACTGTCGTCACGTTTGGCCGCTGCCCGTCGTTCATCGTGTGCTCCCTAGGTGGCCGAATATGCCGTGCCAGGCGGAGCCGGGAAACTTGCGGCAGCAGATGAATTCGTTTGCATCACGTCCTGTTGACGGTCGAGCCGGGCGGGTCACTACGTGAGGTTGCAACCTGCCGCGCCGCGCGGTACCTCCAACGCGAGGTCGGAGAAGCCACCATGCGCCAACATCGCGTCGCATCCATACCAGCCGACGGCATTGGGCCCGAAGTGATCAGCGCCGGCCTCGAGGTGCTGGAAGCGGTGGCCGCGCGCGACGGCAGCTTCAAGTTGGTCATCGACCACTACGACTGGGGCTCCAACTGGTACCGCAAACACGGCAGCTTCATGCCGGCCGATGGCCTCGCATGGCTGCGCACCGCAGACGCGATCTATTTCGGTGCGGTCGGCGATCCTGACATCCCGGACCACATCACGCTCTGGGGCTTGCGGCTGCCGATCTGTCAGGGCCTCGACCAGTACGCCAATGTACGCCCGACACGCATCCTGCCCGGGATCACCTCGCCGCTTCGCGACGTCGGGCCCGGCGACCTCGACTGGGTGATCGTGCGCGAGAACAGCGAGGGCGAATATGCCGGCCATGGCGGACGCGTGCATCGCGGCCTGCCCGAGGAGGTCGCCACCGAGACCGCCATCTTTACCCGCCGCGGCGTCGAGCGCATCATGCGCTTCGCATTTGACATCGCGCGCTCGCGTCCACGCAAGCTGCTCACTGTCGTCACCAAGTCCAATGCGCAGCGCCACGGCATGGTGTTCTGGGACGAGATCGCCGGCCTGGTTTCGCACGATTATCCCGACGTGACCTGGGACAAGGAACTGGTCGATGCGATGACCATGCGCATGGTGCGCAAGCCGCAGACCATCGACACCGTGGTGGCGACCAACCTGCATGCCGATATACTTTCCGACTTGGCTGCCGCACTCGCCGGTTCTCTCGGCATCGCGCCCACTGGCAACGTCGATCCCGAGCGGCGCAGCCCGTCGATGTTCGAGCCGATCCACGGCTCGGCGTTCGACATCACCGGAAAGGGCATCGCTAATCCGGTCGCCAGCTTCTGGACCGGCGCGATGATGCTGGAGCATCTCGGCGAAAAGCCGGCCGCCGATCTGCTGATGCGCGCGGTGGAGCAGGTCTGCGCCGCGGGGATCATGACACCAGATCTCGGCGGCAAAGCAACGACGGCCGAGGTAACCCGTGCAGTGTGCGAGGCGGTACGCGGCATGAACCGCTGATGGACGAAGCGTTCACTGCCGAGGAGCGAACGCTGCTGGAGCAGGCCCGTACGCTGGTCCCAATGCTCGCCGAGCGCTCCGGTGTCACCAACGCCGCCCGCGACGTCGTGCCGGAGACGATTGCGGACTTCCACCGCACCGGCATCCTGCGCATCATCCAGCCACGGCGCTTCGGCGGGTTGCAGCTGCGGTTCTCGCTGTTCTCCCGCATCGTCGAGATCCTCACCGAGGGCTGCGCTTCATCCGGCTGGGTGTACGCCGTACTTGGCGAACATCAGTGGCTGCTCGCGTCGTATCCGCTGCAAGCGCAGATCGACGTGTGGGGCGACGATCCACAAGCAGTCGCATCATCCTCGCTCGCGCCACGCGCCGTGGCCGAACGTGTCGCCGGCGGCTGGCGGTTGAGTGGACAGTATTCATTCTCCAGCGGCAGTACCTACGCACGCTGGGCAATCATCGGCGCCTTCCTAGGAACCCAAGGCGACCCGGCCGGCATCGGGTATCTCCTTGTGCCGTTCACCGACATCGAGATTATCGACGATTGGCACGTGCTCGGGCTGGCCGGCACCGGCAGCCGCTCGCTGCGTCTGCATGACGTGTTTGTGCCCGAGCACCGCTGCGTGCTGCTCAGCGAACTGCTGGCCGGCACGCCGCCGGGTGCGGCGGTGCATGCGGACTATCCGCTGGTGCGCATCCCACGCGGTCTGATGGTGAACTACTCGCTGCCGCCGGTCGCCATTGCGTTGGGCAATCGGGCGCTTGCCGTGGCGATGTCCAGTCTGTGCGAACGAGTGTCGCGCGGGGTCACACGGATGGCGGCAAGCGAGTTCGTGCAGATGACGGTTGCCGAGGCTGCCGCGGCGATCGATGCCGCCACGCTGACCATGCACAGCGGGCGTGCCGCGGCGGAGGCAATGATAGCTAACAATACGCCGATCCCGCAGGACTATGTCCTTCGAACCCGTCGCGACATGACACATGCGCAGCACCAGGCGCAGTGGGCGGTCGAGAAGCTCGTCGAGGTATGCGGTGCACAAGCGGTGTACGATAACAACGCGCTCGCCTTGATCCGGCGCGACCTTCTGACGGTGCTGACGCACACTATCGCCAGTCGTCAGGCAGCGATGGGCGCGTGGGGCAAGTGGGCGCTGGGCGGCGGATAATCTACTCCAGGAGCCGGCAGAGCCGCTTGACAATGCGCAATTAAAGGCCCAGCGAGAACGCACTATCTCGCCCCGAAGTGAGCAGCTCTTCGATCGAGATGCTGTCGCCAGCAACACCGATGACCGCAAACTATAGCCGGCTGTTGTCGGCCGCCTGAGTAATCCCGCAGTTCCGACTCCAGAGGAGGATCGAACGTTATGAAAACTAATCACAAGCTTGCCGTAGCGCTCGTTGCTGGCCTCGCCGCTGGCGGGGCAATCATCCAGGAGCTGCACGCTCAGGCAACACCCCCAGCTTACGTTATAGTCGACATCAGCGACGTCACTGATCCTGAAGGCTTCAAGGCGGTTCCTTCCAAATCAGGGTCGGAGACACTGGCTCCTTTTGGCGGCAAGTACATCATACGAACTGACAAAATCACACCACTCGATGGAACCGCCCCCAAGCGGTTTGTCGTCATCGAATTTGACAGCGTCGCGAAAGCCAAAGCCTGGAAGGCTTCGGCAAACTCCAAGGAGGTTGACGTCATTCGAAATAAGACAACGAAGTCAAGTCAGTTCCTTGTCGAGGGGATGTAACAGTCATCGCTGCGTTCACGAGGCCGCCCAAGGAGGCCGCCTCGCAGCACCTCGCCGGTCCCTTCCGCAAGTGACGTGGTCTGAACGGGATGATCCATCGGGATCCGATCTACTCGGACAAGAGCAGTCGACTGGTGTCCACTTCCATGGCGTTTGCCTCGTCACATTTCGTGACACATCAGCGGCGCGCGCCATGCAGTGCCAGTGGGCCGGAATATTGCCTTGCCCATCGCGTCATGCTCACGTCCGCCCGACGCACCGGCTTTCTGGGAGCACGCTCGCCATGATCAAGCTTACCGTCAATGGCATTTCGCATACCGCCGACGCCGATCCCGACACTCCGCTGCTCTGGGTCATCCGCGAGTGGCTTGGCATGACCGGCACGAAATATGGTTGCGGGATCGCACAGTGTGGCGCCTGCACCGTGCATATCGATGGCGTCGCGACGCGATCCTGCCAGGTGCCCGCGGGCTCGGTGGGCGATGTGAAGATCACCACCATCGAGGGCCTGTCACAAGACGGTCTCAGCCATCCGGTGCAGGTCGCCTGGCTCCAGCACGACGTGCCGCAATGCGGCTACTGTCAGTCCGGCCAGATCATGGCCGCGGCCGCCTTGCTGAAGACAAATCCCAAACCCAGCGACGACGACATCGACAGCGCCATCACCAATATCTGTCGCTGCGGCACCTATCAGCGCATCCGCGAGGCCATCCATACCGCCGCGTCACTCGGCGGCAAGGCATAGGAGGCGGCACCATGAGCAACCGGCTTGCACTCCGTCGCCGTTCCTTCCTCGGTTCGGTTGCCGCCCTGAGCGGTGGCTTCACACTCGGCTGGCATGTTCCGGCTTTCGCGCAAAAGGGCGGACAGGAACTCGGCATCTGGGTGGTCATCAGTCCGGATGACACGACTGTCGTGCGCATCGCCCGTTCCGAGATGGGGCAGGGCACCTTCACCGGGCTCGCGCAGCTCGTCGCCGATGAACTGGATTGCGACTGGAAACACGTGCGCGCGGAATACGTGTCGCCGGATGAGAACCTGGCGCACAAGCGCGCCTGGGGCGACATGTCGACCGGCGGCAGCCGCGGCATTCGTGGCTCGGTGGACTACGTGCGCAAGGGCGGCGCCGCGGCTCGCGCCATGTTGATCGCGGCGGCGGCGCAGCGCTGGAGCGTGCCGGTGGCGGAATGCACCGCGGCCAACAGCGTGCTCACCCATACACCGAGCGGTCGGACGCTGCGTTACGGCGAGGTCGCGGCGGATGCGACGAAACTGCCCGTTCCGACCGAGGTAAAGCTGAAGTCGCCGGCACAGTGGACCATTATCGGCAAGGGTGTGCGGCGACTCGACACAGTCGACAAACTATCCGGCAAGCAGGTGTTCGCCATCGACGTGCAACTGCCCGACATGCTGAATGCGGCGATCGCGCAGTGTCCGGTGTATGATGGCAAGCTGAAGTCATTCGACGCCGACAAGATCAAATCGATGCCCGGCGTGCGGCACGTGGTCGCGGTGGGCGACAATGCGGTCGCCGTGGTGGCCGACAAATGGTACCAGGCGAAGACCGCGCTCGCCGCGCTGCCGATCGTCTGGGACGAAGGCCACAGTGCCACTGTCGACAGCGCACAGATCGCCGACCTGCTGAAAGGCGGCCTCGATGCCAAGGAGGCGGCGCTCGGCCAGAAGCACGGCGACGTCGAGGCCAGTCTTGCCGGCGCCGCAAAGGTGATCGAGGCGGTGTACGCAGCGCCATTCCTGGCCCACGCCACAATGGAACCGATGAACTGCACGGCGAAGTTCGCAGACGGCAAGGTGGAGATCTGGGTGCCGTCGCAGAACGGTGACGCCTCGCTCGCCGCGGCAGCCGAGGCCGCGGGTGTGAAGCTTGGCGATGTGAAGGTGAACAAGCTGCATCTCGGCGGCGGCTTCGGCCGTCGCGGCCAGCAGGACTACACGCGCCAGGCGGTGCTGATCGCGCAGCAGGTGCCGGGACGCCCGGTGAAGCTGATCTGGTCGCGCGAGGAGGACACGACGCACGACTTCTACCGCCCCATCACGCAGTGCAAACTGCGCGCCGGGCTGGACGTGAACGGCAATGTGGTCGCGTTGCACGCGCGGCTGTCGGGACAATCGATCCTCGCCTACCTGATGCCGTCGCGCATGGAGAACGGCGTCGACATGATCGCGTTCCAGAGCTGGACCAAGGAGGAGTTCGGCTACAGCGCCATCCCCAACCTGCTGATCGACCATGCAGTGCGCAACACGCACGTGCCGGTCGGCTTCTGGCGTGGCGTGAACACCAATCAGAACGCGATCTACATGGAGTGCTTCATCGACGAGGTGGCGCATGCGGCTGGCAAGGATCCATTGGAATTCCGCCGCGCACTGCTGGTGAACAGTCCGAAGCATCTCGCGGTGCTGAATGCGGCGGCGGCGAAGGCGGAATGGGGCAAGCCGTTGCCGCAGGGCATGTTCCGCGGCATATGCCAGAACTACGGCTATGGCAGCTATACCGCAGCAGTCGCCGAGGTGTCGGTGTCGCCGCAGGGCGAATTGAAGGTGCACCGCATCGTCGCGGCGACCGATCCAGGCTACGCGGTCAATCCGCAGCAGATCGAGGCGCAGGTGCAGGGCTCGTTCGTGTTCGGCCTGAGCGCGGTGCTGTTCGGCGAGATCACTATCGACAAGGGCCGTGCGGTGGAGAGCAACTTCGACACCTACCCGGTGATGCGCATCGCCGACATGCCGAAGGTGGACACGATCATCGCGCCGTCCGGCGGCTTCTGGGGCGGCGTCGGTGAGCCGACGATTGCGGTGGCCGGACCGGCGGTGCTGAACGCGATCTTCGCAGCGACCGGCAAGCGCGTTCGCTCCTTGCCGCTGCGGCTGACCGATCTCGCGCACGCATGAGGGCTGGCGGTGTCGTGGTAGTGGCGGTGATCCTCGGGGCCGCAGCGCCCCCACCGGGTGCGTCAAGCTGCTCGGGTTGCCATGGCGGAGTGGCTCCTCTGCCGGTGGTGGCGGGTCGCAAGGCGAGCGACATCGTCGCGGCGATGGACGCGTTCCGCACCGGCACCCGCCAAGCCACCGTGATGGACCGCATCGCCAAGGGTTTCACACCCGACGAGACGGCAGCGATCGCCACATGGTGGGCGGGGCAGAAGTGATACGGCGGGTAGCGGGGCCGGGGGGAGGGGGCGCTACCCGCCGCGCGATCCTTCAAACTACCCTCCTGTCACTGCCCATCCTCGCCCGCGCGCAGACCACCCCACGCGTCGTGGTGATCGGCGGCGGCTTCGGCGGCGCCACCGCGGCTCGCTTTCTCCGCCGCGCCAACCCCCGCATCGACGTCACACTACTGGAACCCAACCCCGCCTTCATCGCCTGCCCGTTCAGCAACGAAGTGATCATCGGCGAACGCGACATCGCCGCGCAGCGCTTCACCTACCAGCAGGTCGCCGCCGACGGAATCCGCGTGATCCAGGCCGCCGCCGCCACCATCGACCCCACACGCCGCTTCGTCAGCGCCGGCGATAATCAACTGAACTACGACCGCCTAATCCTCTCTCCCGGCATCGACATCGCCTGGGGCGCGCTGCCCGGCTACGACGAAGCCGCGGCGGAGCGCATGCCGCACGCGTGGAAGGCCGGCGAACAGACTCTGTTGCTGCGACGTCAGCTCGAGGCGATGCCCGATGGCGGCGTCGTTGTGATCTCGGCGCCGGCCAATCCGTATCGCTGCCCGCCCGGTCCGTACGAGCGCGCCAGCCTCATCGCGCATTACCTAAAAACGCGCAAACCTCGCTCGAAAATCATTCTGCTCGACGCCAAGGACATTTTCTCCAAGCAGAAGCTGTTCCAGGCGGCGTGGCAGCAGCTCTATCCGGGCCTGCTGGAATGGGTATCGCTGTCGGACGGCGGCAAGGTCACGCGCGTCGATCCGGCGACCAACACGTTCGAGACCGATTTCGGCTCGCACAAGGCCGAGGTCGGCAACGTCATCCCGCCGCAGCGTGCCGGCGCGATCGCGGCGATGGCCGGTGTCGCGGACCGCACCGGATGGTGCCCAATCGATCCCGCCACATTCGAATCGAAGTTGCAGCCTCGCATCCATGTGATCGGCGACGCGGCCATCGCCGGCGCTATGCCTAAATCGGCGTTTGCCGCGAACGCGCAGGCGAAGGTGTGCGCCGAAGCCGTGGCACAGCTCCTCGCCGGCAATGCGCCCGCCGAACCACGGCTGATCAACACCTGCTACAGCCTGGTGGCACCCGGCAATGCGATCTCGGTCGCCGGCGTGTATCGTCCGGTGAACGGCCAGCTTACCGATATTGCGGGCGCCGGCGGTGTCAGCCCGCTGGATGCACCCGCCGGACAGCGCGCGCAGGAAGCCGCATACGCCGATGCCTGGTTCAAGACGATCACCGCCGAGACGTTCGGCTGATGCGCTGGCATTGCTGCTGAGTGCCACGATGCTGGCCGCCGCATCCGATGCGATCGACACGCCGCTGACGGCGCAGCCAGGTGATGCAGCGCGCGGCCGGCAGATCGTCGAGAACCGCCCGCTCAGCGCCTGCCTGCTGTGCCACTCAGGCCCGTTTCCCGCGCCGCACCTGCAAGGCGATGTCGGGCCGCCGCTGGATGGCGTGGGTTTGCGGTTGAGCGCCGGGCAGATCCGCCTACGGTTGGTCGATGCCAGAAAGCTGAACCCTGATACCGTGATGCCGCCCTATCATGTGGTCGACGGGCTGAATCGGGTGGGACATGCATGGCAGGACCGGCCGGCATTGAGCGCGCAGCAGATCGAGGACGTCGTGGCATTCCTCACCACACTCCGCGCGCCGTGATGCGCCGCCGCTTCCTGGTGCTCGCCGGCAGCGGTCTGATCGTGCCGCTGGTGTCGATCCGTCCGACGCACGCGACACCGGCCCAGGTCGCAGCGCTGATCGCGCAATTGGTCGGCGACGCCGAGATCCACGATGCGCGGGTAAAGCTCGATCTGCCGGTGATGGTGGAGAACGGCAACTCCGTCGGCATGACGGTGAGTGTCGTTGCGCCGATGGGCGACGTCCGCAGCATCGATGTGTTCGCCGAGGGCAATCCGCTGCCGCACGTCCTGCGTGTGCGGTTCGGTCCCCATGCAGGTGCGCCGCGGTTCACCACGCGCATCCGGCTCGCCACGTCGCAGACGGTGATCGCGGTCGCTAAGCTGGCCGACGGAAGCTGCTGGCGTGACAGCGTCGATCTGCTGGTCACGCTCGCCGCGTGCATTGATTGAGGGTGCGATGGTTCGGGTGCTGATCAACGTGCCGAAGCAGGTGAAGCGAAGCGAGCCGTTCGACGTCAAGCTGTTGATCTCGCACCCCATGGAGAGCGGCCAACGGCACGATGACATGGGCCAGCCAATTCCCCGCGACATCATCAACAGCTTCGTCTGCACCTACAACGGCGAAGACGTGCTGCGCGCCGACCTGTTCCCCGCGATCGCCGCCAATCCGTTCCTGTCATTCGCTGTGACGGCGCAGGAGAGCGGCACGCTTGCGATGACCTTCACCGACGACCACGGCGTGGTCCAGACCGAGACGGTGAGCGTCACCGTCGAATGATCTGGCGACTCGCGCTCGCCGGCCTGCTGATGCTTGTCGCGGTGGAGAAGCGTTCTGGCTATCAGGACGCCAGCCCGGAAACCCGCGCAATGCAGGACGATGACGCGAGCAATCCCGGCTTCCTCTGGGTGGAGCAGGGCGAGGCGCTGTGGTCGCAGCCTACCGGCAGCGCCGGCCGCAGTTGCGCCGATTGCCACGGCACGGCGCCGGTCTCGATGCGCGGCGTGGCGGCGCGCTATCCGGTCATCGATGCGCGGCTCGGCCGGCCGATCACTTTGGCGCAGCAGATCGAACAGTGCCGCGTCGAACGCCAGGAAGCATCGCCAGTCGGATCGGACAGCGACACTTTGCTGGGTCTAACGGCGTATGTCGGATTGCAGTCGCGCGGGATGCCAATGCAGGTCAGCATCGATGGTCCAGTGCGGCCGTTCTACGAAGCAGGCAGTGCGCTGTTCACCGCGCGGCAGGGCCAGTTCAACCTCTCCTGCTCGCAATGCCACGACGATCGCGCGGGGCAGCGGCTCGGCGGCAATGTCATTCCCCAGGGGCATCCCAACGGCTATCCCGAATACCGCCTCGAGTGGCAGAGCTTGGGTTCGCTCGATCGTCGCATCCGTGACTGCATGGTGGGTGTGCGTGCCGAGCCGTTCGCAGCCGACGCACTGGACCTAGCGGAACTGGAGCTGTTCCTCGGCGCGCGGGCGAACGGATTGAAGGTGGAAACGCCGGCGGTTCGGCCGTAACAGAACAGGGTGAACGAAGTTGTCGCAGGTCCGCTATCAGCGATAGCCCACCGGTGCGACTGATGTGGGCGCATACCTCTTTGGCAACACCTTGAGCGTGATGAATTTGGGTGAGTTCATATCCGGCATGAGCGAAATTGTTCCTGCACTGGTCTGAGGTAACAGTATCGAGGGTCCGGCCGATGGCATTGCCGGTTCGTTTGGTTCTATGCCGATCTGACGACCTATTGCGCCGCGCCGAGAAGCCCAGTTCGATCGCATCTTCTGTCGCCGCACCGGCTTCGCCACACTCGATCGCCCGCTGTTGCGGCTCCGCGCCAATAAGGCCGAACTGCTCGCCGTCCTCGAGAGGCCGGAAATCCGCTGCGTACCAACGGCTCCGAGCGGGGACACCCGCTGTCACGCCATCAAGCGCAAGATCAGCGGCGGTACCCACAGCGATGCCAGGCGCGACTGTCGCGACGTCTTCCTCGGCCTGATGCACACGGCCACCGTTGCGGCGGACAGCCAGTGTAACTACCTCACCGGGGCTTTGCCCGGCTTACGTGTTAGGGGCTGGTCGAATTCATTATGCTGCTGGTCAGGATTGAACTGACGACCTCCCCCTTACCAAAACACTGCATCTATGCGCGAGCATTGATTTTGTTGGCTTTTCCAACGCGAGAAATGCAGGTTTTCGCGGTCTGTTCTGGGGTTTCCGAGTCAGTTGCTTAGGTAACTCAATGGGGTCGGGATGCTCTCAGCATGCTCAGGATTGCGGGGCCACGGCGACGCCAACGCAAGGCGCGCGAACAACAGGAGCGTCGCATTGTCTGCGGCCCAACCGGGAAGGAACGCGATCAGCTCGCCACCGAGTTCTGCCCCAAACTATAACTAGCCGGCGCCCTGTGCGAGGGCCTGAACCAATTTACCGCGACGAAAATACCCACCACGCCGGCGCGTGATGCCCTGAACCGGAAGCTTTCATCCTGGCGAGCGTCTACTTCTTGAGTGAGTCCTGGACGGGGGTCGCGGGATGGCGGACCGGACGCAGCCGACGGTGGGGGAGCTCAGGCGCCTCACAGAGTTGGCCAACGAATATCGGCGGCAGCTCGTAGCCGACCTAGCGCCCGAATTTCCCGGGAGGGAGGCCCACGCTCTGGCCGCCGTGCTGTCGATCATGTTCGCCACCGGCATGACGCCGGATCCGGCGCAGCAATCCGAGCAGGCGAGCATCCTCAACGAGATCATATCGCGCTGGCAGCCGACGCTACCCTGGCAGCTGGTCAGGCGTTCAGACTGAGGATCTGAGGGTCAGTAGAATCCCGTCAGCTGTTCCGACGCCCCTTGGGAGAGGCTGTGGCTCGCGCCGCGCTGACCTCTCGGATCAATAGACGCTCAATCCATTGCGCCACCGTCCGTCCATCCGCCTTCGCGAGTTGTTCGACCTGTGCCTTCAGCACTGGCTCAACACGAATTCCGATACTGGCCGTCCGTGGCATGCGAACATCCGCTAACAATGATAGTTGACCCGTGATTCTATTGGATGCAATCTACCATCATCGTTGGCAGATCGCCAGCGAAACGGCCGACAGCGCGCCGTGAACGCACTGCCGGCCCGACCCAGACATGAGGTACCAACAAATGTCCAAGGCCGACACTGAACATACACCATCCCGCCGCCGCCTACTCACCGGCAGCGTTGCTACACTGCTGGCCGGCGCTGCGGCCATCGCGGCTGCACGCGCTGCCACCTCAGAGGCAACCGGCGACGACGCGGAGCTGATCCGTCTTTGCCATGCGTTCATTGCAGCCGACGCGGCAGTGAACGCCTTCCATGGCGGCGACATACCGGATGAGCTTTGGGTGAACTACTACCAACCACTGGAACGGCTCACCGTACTGCCGGCCCGAACTCCTGAAGGGCAGCGGCTGAAGGCCGAGGCTGCATACGTCGCCATTGCCGACGTGAGTGTGGACGATTGCTGGTCCAACGGCATGCACCGCGAGGAGCTAGCCGCGCTGTCGATACTCCGCGACCTGACTGGGAGGGCTGCAGCATGAGCAGTACCACTCCCATCGCCGACGACTTCGCTACAATCGCGGCGAACATGCAGCAGGCAACCGTCCAGAGTTCGGATACCGAATTGCTGCGCTTGTGTGCTGATTTCGCCGAACTTGAGAGGACGCGGTTGCGGTGGGATGCGGGCGAAATCGGGCTATCTGAAGATCAGGCCCCTATCCTTGTCGGAAAATGGCATGCAGCAGTCGATGACATTCTACCGATACGTCCGCACACCAACGCAGGACTCCGCGCGAAAGCTATGGCTCTGCAAAGCTGCATCGATGGCACAATGGGGAGCGGCGGCGACAAAGCACAACGCTTTGCTCTCGCGTTAACCGCAGACTTGCTTGCGGAGGGATCGGTCGCAGCCAACTCCTCCGCCGCCAATCCTGACGCCGAGCTGATCCGCAGGTGTCATCAATTCGCAGAAGCGGATCTCGCGAGCTGGTACCGCTACGTGATCGCCGCTGAAAACCTGGCCGACGAACAGGACACGGCTGCGGACTTTGATGGCTACAATTGGATCACTGCAACGCCCGCAACAACGCAGGAGGGATGGCGTGCCAAGGCGCTCGCGTTGTCAGCCTGGGATCGGACGACATACTTTAACGACGAGCCGCAGGAGAACGACGGTGCGTCGTCACTCTTGGCGTCTCTCCTGCAGGACATGGTGGCACCAGCGCGCAACGCCATCCTGGCCAAGCTCGCCACGCAGTATGGGCCGCTACCGGAGCAATACACATCGGAGGGGCGATGGCTGGGATGGGGGAAGGCGAAACCAGCTGACGATCCAGTTGATCCTGCGAAAGCTCAAGGGAATGTGTCGGCTGCCGCTCCGCGCAAGGAATCCGCGCCCGACAGCCTGGAGCGCGTCGAGGCGTTGTGGTCGCTCATGCGCGCTGCTGTGGAGGTGGCTGCCGCGCAATGTACCAGGGCCGGATATCGACCTCGGGTGAACCTGTCTTCAGATGAGGGGGCGCCGTGATGACGCTGAAGATCTGCGCCAACGTCTCGGACGAAGGCCGCAAGGCCACGCTGGATGCCATGGACGACATCGCGATCATCGCACAGATCATGCGGGCGCTGGGCAGCGGCCCGGATGATATCGAAGGTGCTGTTGTTCATTGGCTGGGTAAGCGGCTGTACGCCGCATACGAAGTGCTAGAGGCAGAGCCATGATGCTGGCGCATAGGTAGATTCCGAGGCTCCCGCGGGGCGCCCCCAGCTTGGTATCACCAGCGGATTCGAACCCCACACCAACTCTCAGAGGCGCCGCTCCCCGCGGCGCCTCTCTTCTTTTTGCCCACGGGCACCGCCGCGACCGCGCGCGGCTGAAACGGCAATGAAACCGGCATCGCTCTACAACTCCGACGCCCTGGCCGGGCACGCGAGAACAAGGGCCGCCCCGGTTCGCTGGGGCGGCTTTCTTTATGCAGAACCCACCAGCTGGGGTCACGTGAGCGATGTTGCCCACATCGAGGCAAACATCATCATCTGACGATGGACCGGCAGTTTGCCCGATACTTTCAACCAACTGACGACCGCCACCATCATCAGCAATAGAAACGGCGTCGCCAGCAATGCCACCAAGCCGCGCAAAAGCCGCTCAGGCAACGACGGTTTGGGCCAGCTTGCGTTTGCCTTGGACATTAGCTCCGCCTCCATTTGCGCCGCAACATGTTGCGCGATGCGCTCGCATCCCTGAGCGAGCATTATCTTCAAGCATTTCGTTGTGAGATCGTCAGCAGCGTCCGCCTCAGCCCAAATCTCGGCGGCTCGCCGCAGCCAATCCGACGCCGCAAATGTCGCTGGCATTGCACCCCGATTTTGTTCGCTCTGACGAGTGGTTATCATAATCGCCATGGCAGTGCTTGTCACAATCGCCCGGTTCGCTGGGCGTCTCAGCCGCGCCAGTCCTGCTTGCCAGGGTTAGGCGCCGTCTGACGATCAACAAGTTCCGCTTTCTGCCGAAGCAACCTCAAGTGCGAGATTGCTCCATCTTCCGTCGGCCACGTCTTTATGAGCCGCACCCCACCGTCCGGTTGTGTCACCACGACCTTGTAGGCTCTGTGGGCGGGAATAATCCGATAGCGATCCATGATGCCAAGTATATGGCGCCAATTCCGCCAGCGGACGCAATGCTGGCTCTATCCAGATTGCCGGGCGCTCTTTGATACGAAAGAGCGACGCCCATTCAGGCTTGATCGGTGCCTGCACGTTGATCGGCCACGAGATCCCGGATGCAGCGCGCGGCGGCTACTTCAGAATTGAAGCCCACCAATATTCTGGCTCCGTTCTCGGTAATCTCCTCAACAAAGAACTTCTTCCCCCGAGACACGATGCGGAATGCTTTCATGCAGCGAATATGGCGGCGCGGCTCCGCTGCGCAATGCGTGGAAGCTCCGCCAAGCGAGGCTGTTCATAGCGCTGGCTACGGTTCGCCCGTATCGCCACCACCGCGGTGCGGACCTTGGCGCTGAGTTAGAATAACCTCAATCAGCCGTTCGTACCCCTCGGCAATCACGAGACATTCGCGTCGCTCCTTCCCTTCCGGCAGTGAGGCGGCCTTACCTCGCCATTCCCCGGCGCGGCGACGGTATTGTTCGACATCCCAACGGTCTGGCATGGGAATCTCCGTCCGTGGACGATTCAGCCGGTTTCGTTCCAAACAGTCCAGGACCGATCAATTCGCAGCGTCGTGTTCGAACGAAGCCAAATTCTGGCCGTTCCAGCGCGATGGACACGCCGGAACTGCGCGCAAAAGCTGCGCATTACAAACGCGTTGCGCAGCTCGTGAGCGACGCGGCGGCAGTTGAGGCTTTGCTTGAACTGGCGGCGGAGTATGAATCCCTGGCTGATAGGCTCTCGGAGAAAGAACCGACCCGTGGGGCTGCGAAGACTTAGCGCAGCAGTGTCCGCTCCAACCGCATAGTTGGTAATCGATTCAGGCGATTTCTAGGCGGCGATCACGGCCAAATGTGTGGGGCTGTGATTTTTCGCAAGTTCTTCCTAGAGAAAGTGCGGTTGATCCAGATCAATGCCTCGCCTGTTGGAATTGCTAATCGAAGGAAATGTCCGATGAAGATGAGCTCCAACCCGGCGACCGCTCTCCTGTGACGGCTCACTACGAGGAGCTGAACGTCTTCGGCAGCCCTACAGGGACCGTTGTCCAGGTTCGAGAGGTCGAGAGGCTTCCATCTGCGCCGCGCGGATTTACGTGGCGAATACGGCGCGAGGACCGCTAGCGGGACGCATTGTCAGCCGCGCGCCCGTGCCCCGCCCGTCACAGCCTCTCATGTCAGCAGGAGGAAAAAGCTGATCGGCCACAGCATCGCGAGAACGATCGTGCCGGCGACATCCGTCGCATCCCATCGCCCACGCCGGCCATCTCTTGCACGCATCAAGGCGACGTTCAGCCGGACCACCATGGCTTCGGTCGCGAGAGCGACCAGTAGGTAGATTGCGAGGATGTGGCGCCACATAGTGACTACGCTTTCAGTCTGGCGGCGGCCACGCCAGCATCTCGCCCACCTTGGCAACCACATCAGCTACCGCGGCGGGCGCCGCCATAAACTCGCCGAGACCCTCGGCATTGCACCTCCATTTCCGGTAAAGCAACAAACAGCACCTTGATCTTCGGGCGCTTCATCCGCGCCATCCGAGCGAGCGAGACGCCGTTTTGCTGGCCGGGTCCAAATATCATACGCGTAATCAGCAACTCGGAACGCTGTGCGCCCTCAAACGCGTTGATCGTAGAGATACAATCCGCGAACGAGGCCACGTCGTGACCAGCATCCCGCAGCGCCTGGACAGTGCTTTCGAGGAATTCGGGATCATCATGAGCGACAACTATGCGTGCTGGCATGTGCGAGTCTACCTCCGGCCCGGAGGCTACTTCTAATCGGCAACCGCGTCTAACAATCTAGTGATCCAATCCCTAAAGCCGCAGCGCGTCGGAAAATATCCACGACAATTCTGCAAGAAGAATTCCATCGAGCGAAGTATAACCGCGGAACTGCGTCAGCTCTTGTCCTTTGCTTCGAGCGCCTTCGCTTGCGCCTCAAGCTCGTCAGCATACTCATTGAGTTGCCGGCTCGCCTCGTGGGGTTCAATGGAACGGGCTAATCGACGGGCATGCGCCGCCTCAGCACGCAGTTCCGCCGCAGATCGCTTGTCAGACGGTGGCACGGTTGCCCCCATGATCTGGTCACTGGCATCCGGGGTGGAGGCCAGCGGTGATACGAAGGAGTGCTGTGTCGTGGCGTTGTCTACGCACGTGCGCGGCACCGTTGGCTGTGTCACCCCACAGTGATCGTAACTGCCGGGAAATGCTGCTGCGAGAGATCATCAAGCGCATGCGCCACGATGGTTGTGGCGGCCGGGCTGGCAAGGTCGAGTTGATGACAGGCATCGAGGGGCGTCACCAGCCGGCCGGTGCGGCGGATCGTGTTGTTTAGTCCCAAAGGCCCTGATGACGGCCTTGTAGTTTTGCGATAGAGCAAATACGCTGGTGGAACAGTTCCGGCATCGTTTGTCATTTTCCCCACCCCTTGCCCCGCTGGGTTGTTACTGTTCCAGCGGGGCATTTCTTGTGGCGCTATGACACGGCCACGAACTGCGCTACGATCCTGCCGCCGGGTGCTTTCCCCGGCGCATCGAATACCTCACCTCGCCCCGCTGGCTCTCAACAGCGGGGTTCTCTTTGCCGCGAGCCGGACCGTTGGGTAATCGTTTCAATATCAACCCGATTAGGAGAAATTCTTACCGGTGCCATCACTATTCCGGCATCGCCTCCGATCCGCTTTGCTCGCATTGGCACAACGGGCGTAACGTCAGGTATGGAAAACTCCGTCACATGGCTGAAGCTCGCTGCGCATGCGCGGGCTATCGCAAACGACATGCGCGACACTCGCAACGAGCAGACGATGCGGGAGATCGCGGGCAGGTATGAGCTTCTGGCGTCGCGGGCTGACAGTCCCTGGCTAGGCGAGAAGGAGCCGTAAACAGCCCAGGGGTGGCGTCGAAAGGTTTCCAGCGGCCGCCTAGCGATCAGGCGGAAGAGCAGGCCCGATTCGTGGTGATGCAGCATTTGAATACCGCCGCTATCGACCACGATACGCTGCTGCGGATGCGTGATTCCCGCTGGTCGTGGATATCCATTCTTGATTGGATTGACGCTCGACCTAGCCGGAGTGGTGCTGCCACTCGCGAGGATGCTCTGTAAGCCGTGGCAATCCATCCCGACTACTATACGGCGCGGGCGGTGCAGGCAGAGGAATTTGCGGAGCGGGCTACTTTGCCGTCTATCGCGGATAGCTTCCGACGGGTATCCGAAAGCTATTGGGCACTTGCTCACCAGCTTACCGAGCGCAGGAGCCAGCCGAGCGATCTGATGCCGATGCCGAAGA
>CAWEVM010000013.1:0-120281 GCA_963812505.1 uncultured Alphaproteobacteria bacterium | reverse complement strand
GGTCCGGTGGCAGAGTGGTGATGCAGCGGACTGCAAATCCGCGAATGTGGGTTCGATTCCCGCCCGGACCTCCAGCGATATTCCCCGCCCGGACCACCACTGTGGCCGGAACCGTCCCCGCCACCTGATTCACCGAGCGGCGGCTCAGACAACAACTGGCGAGTGGGCAACCGAACCAGGGCCCAGCGCAGGCTAGCCGTCACGCGGTCGCTTAATACCCAAGAGGTACAGCCAACAGCCGATAACCAACACCGCCAGCAGCAGAAGCGGCGTCGCAAGGCACGCCGCGACGCTCCGAAGAAGATGCCGTAACGGTGTCGCCACAGACTCACCCTCGCCAACCGGGTCGCCAGGTTTATGCTCCATACTGGCGGTCTCGTGCCCCAGCGGGTGATCTGTCCCTGCGCTTAGCGTATGTCGGATGCAAGATTTACCTCAAGGACGCATCGGGAAAGGCAAGCCTGGTGCCCTGGCATTGCTACTGCCGGCTTCGAAAGTACTTGTCAGGCCAGTGGCATGAATTACGCTGGCGAAGATTTAATCGTGCCACAACCATTCGGTGAACCAGTTGGCACGCACTCAATTGTGAGTAGGCGATTTAGCGTGAGTTCCCGATCATCGGAGGATGCAATCGAGCGCACAGGCTTACGGCCGTGCCCTCACTGTGTGGGGCCAATGGCTCCGCCAGTATCGCCTGACGCGCGCGCCGAGGATACTGCAGACCGCGCTCGCCTGCCGCGAGATTGCCGCGGAGAGGCTGGTCATCTGGCACGCAGACCTGCAATTGATCCAATCAGCCATGCAGGCCGAACGAGCCGAGCGTGTCGCGCGCACCGAACTGTCCCTGGACAAGATCCGGCGTGAGATCGAGGACGACGAGCAGGTGCTGTGCGCGACCGGGCAGCCGCCTGACGCGGTGATGATGGTATGGCCGGACGATCATGTTGACGATCATGCCGAGGACGACCCTGACGCGGCGCTGGGCGCGGCCCCAGAGGAAGAGGCCGCCTACCCTACCGCCCGGTAATGCTGGCACCGCAACCTAGCGCACCACGCGCAGCGCGGGGCGCACCCGGGCGGCCAAGCGGCGATACAGCGCCAGATAGTCTTCGGCCATGCGCTCGGCGCTGAACCTGCGCTCGAAGCAACGGCGCACCTCAGCGCGGGGCAGAGCCGCAACCTGACGGATTGCCGCGACCGCCTCCACCTCGTCTTCCACGATCATCCCGGTGATGCCGTGCTCGATGATCTCCGGCACCGAGCCGCGGTTGAACGCGATCACCGGCGTGCCACAGGCCATCGCCTCGATCATCACCAGCCCGAACGGCTCCGGCCAGTCGATCGGCACCAGGAGCGCGATGGCACCGCTGAGGAAGTCCGGCTTTTCAGCATCGCTGATCTCGCCGATCAGTTCGACGTTTCGACCATCGATCATCGGCCGGATCGTGTCGCGAAAGTAGGCTTCGTCGACGCGATCGACCTTGGCGGCGATCTTCAGCGGAATGCCGGCCGCGCGCGCGATCCGGATCGCGCGATCCGGCCGCTTTTCCGGACAGATGCGACCGAGGAACGCGAGATAGCTGGGGGTGACATTTCGTGGCCGCAACAGGTCCGCCGGCAACCCATGCTGCACGGTCGCGATGAAGTTGGAATCCGGCAAGGGAAGGCGCTGGGCGTCAGAGATCGATACCAGAGGAACGTTTGGAAAACACTCGTAGACCGGCCGCAGCTCGGGCAGATCGAGCCGGCCGTGCAACGTGGTCAGGAAAGGCGTGTCCTGCCGGCTGAACACCGAAAATGGCCAGTAGTCGAGATGGCAATGCAGCACATCGAACTCATCGGCGCGCTGACAGACCTGCTCCAGCATCAGCATGTGGGGGGCGATCGCATCCCGGATCGTGGCATCGAAGCGCAGCGCACAGGGCCACATCGGCGCAAGCTCCGCGCTCGTGCGCGAGTCACCGCTGGCGAACAGGGTGACGTCATGGCCCATGGCAACCAACTGCTCGGTCAGGAACGAGACGACGCGCTCGGTTCCTCCGTAAAGGCGGGGGGGGACTGACTCGGTCAGCGGAGCGATCTGGGCAATTCGCATGATCGTGAAGCCTCTTTCGATGTAATGTCACGCAACAGCGATCTCGCCGGAAGTTCGGGCTTTTCTGCGGCAGGAGTGGGCGCTGGCCGTGGATCACGGCGAAGTTACCGGGAAGCCGGCATCGGCACGGTATCGTTGTGCGTTGTCCCTGCGGTAAGGCACGCCAGCGGCCGGGAGGGAATTTGGGGCGCCTCGTTATAGTGTCCAACCGAGTTCCGTTGCCTTCTGAGCGGGGGCCGCGGGCTGGTGGATTGGCCGTTGCACTTGCGGATGCATTAACCCCAGGATCGGTCTGGTTCGGCTGGAGCGGCAGGCGCTCCGGCTCGGCCGATGGGGAAGTGCGCCTGCAACGGGCCGAGGGTACGACCTACGCCACGATCGATCTGACCGAGGCGGAATACCGCTCGTTCTACGTCAATTTCGCCAATGGCGCGCTATGGCCGCTGCTGCATTTTCGGCTCGGGCTCGTGCAGTTTCGGCGCGAGGACTACGAGGGCTATCGCGCCGTCAACCGTCGCTATGCCCAGGCGCTGGCCAAGCTGTTGCGTGAAGACGATGTGGTCTGGGTGCACGATTATCACCTGTTCCTGCTGGCTGAGGAACTCCGCCTGCTGGGCGTGCGCAATCGCATCGGGTTTTTCCTGCATACCCCGTTTGTTCCGCCGACGCTGCTTCACGTGCTGCCGCGCGCCGCTGAACTGCTGCGGGCCATGTGCGCGTTCGATGTCGTGGGTTTTCATACCAAGACCTACCAGCGTGCCTTCCTCGACTGCGTCCAGGAAATTCTCCATGGCACGCGGGTCAGAGACGACGGGTTCATGTTTGCCGGCCGCCATGTGCTGGCGATCGTCGATCCGATCGGCATCGACGCGGCCGGTTTCGCAGAAACCGCCGCGCGCGCCGACCGGAGCGCCGAGACGGCACGGCTGCGTGACAGCCTAGGCGGCCGTGCTTTGGCCATCGGTGTCGATCGGCTCGACTATTCGAAGGGTCTGGTCAATCGTTTCGAGGCATTCGGCCGTTTGCTGGGGAAGTATCCCGAAGACTGCCGCCAGGTCAGCTTCCTCCAGATCGCCGCGCGATCACGCGAGGAGTCTGGCAGCTACCAGCGCCTTCGACGCGAGCTCGATCGGATCGTGGGCGACACCAACGGGCGCTTTTCCGAATTCGACTGGGTGCCGTTGCGCTATATGACGACGACCGTGCGCCGGAATATCCTGGCTGGGTTCTTTCGGATCGCCCGCCTTGGGGTCGTGACGCCGCTGCGTGACGGCATGAACCTGGTGGCGAAGGAATACATTGCCGCGCAGGACCCGGCCGATCCCGGCGTGCTGATCCTGTCGCGTTTCGCGGGCGCGGCCGAGGAGCTGACCGAGGCGTTGATCGTCAATCCGTTTGATGCCGACGAGATCGCCGATGCGATGCACGAGGGCCTGAAGATGCCGCTGGCCGAGCGGCTACGGCGTTATGGCGCTCTGCGCGAGCGCGTGTGGGACACGACGGCCCACAAATACTGCGCGCGCTTCCTTGCCTATCTCGAACACGAGGAACGGCCGCTGCCGCGGTTCAGGCTGCAGGTCGCGTCCTGAGCCGGTCGTAGCAGTCGGCGCCAGATCAGGGGCGCTCCGACAACTTATCTCCTCATTCCTGCCGTACTCCCGTCACCCCGAGCGGCGTTGCTTGCGGTGTAGTGGGCACTGGCGGACCATCAAAGGGAGACTCGAATATATGCAGCGTTCGATCGCATCCGTCGCAGCGGCTCTTGGGATGGTGCTGGCGTTGTCCGCTTGCACAGACCCCTACGACCCCGGCCAGCGCGCAGTGGGGGGCGGGCTGCTCGGCGCCGGCACCGGCGCGGCTATCGGCGGCCTCGCGGGTGGCGGACGTGGCGCCGCTGCGGGAGCACTGATAGGTGGCGCGGTGGGCGCCGTTGGGGGCGCCGCGACCACGCCGCGGCCACCGCCGCCCGCGTATTATTCGGCGCCGCCTCCGCCGCCGCCAGGCTACTACCCGCCTCCGCCGCCCAGCTACTAGGCGTCGGCGAACATCGCGACTGGGGCACCCCGCACAGGTGCCTCGGCGCGGAACAGTCCACCCAACGTCGGATGCTGCGCCAACGCTTCAGGCGAGCGGCCTTCGCGCAGCGATGTCACATAGAGGTCGCCTTCCGCGAAGCACGGCATGGTCGGGCCGGGAACCGGGAACGGCAGCTTGCTCAGCAATGCGCCTGAGGGCGAGATGCGGTTGATGCAACCCGCCGACGGTCCAGCCGACCAGTAGACGCCTGCCACGTCGACGGCAGCGCCGTCGGGGCGGCCGTCCTCGTTGGCCAATGTCGCCAGCACGCGGTGATTGGCAAGCGCCCCGCTGCGGGTGTCGAAGTCCCATGCCTCGATGATGCCGGCGGTCGAATCCGAATGGTACATGACGCCGCCATCCGGTGACCACGCGAGGCCGTTGGACACCGCATAGCCCTCGGCCTTGCGCTCAATGCGGCCCTGCGGCGTGACGCGGTAGAGCGCAGCGGTCTTCTGGCGCGGCGAATTCTCATCCATGCTGCCCACCCAGAAGCAGCCGTCGGGACCGACCTTCCCATCGTTGAGGCGGTTGGTCGGGGGTTCGTTCACCGAGTCGGTCAGTGGCTCGATTGTCTTGGTGCGCGGATCGAACAGCACAACGCGATGGCGCAGCGCGACGACGATGCGGCCGGACCGGCAAAGACCAAAGCTGCCGACGACTTCGGGGAAGTCCCACGTCGTGTGGGCGCCATCGTCCACCGAGAGCGCATTGATGCGTTTGCCGGGAATGTCGCAGAACAGCAGGCGTCGGGTGGACGCATCCCATACCGGTGACTCGGCGACGCCGCAGCGGGAATCCCAGACGAGTTCGAATTCGGTCATGCTCAACTCCGCCGGATGTTCCAGAACACGGGACTGCCTTGCAGCATCCCGGTCAAGTTCGCCTGATATGCGGTCGGGATGAAGGACTGACCGAGCGGGATGTAGGGGACATCCTCGAACGCCTGAAGCTGGAGCTTGTCGGCCAGTATTTTCTGCGCCGCGAGATCTGGGGCCTTGAACCAGGCATCGCGGAGTTCCTCGATCGTGGGACTGGTGGGCCAGCCCACGGTGGCGGCCTTGCCGTTCCCGCGCAGGAACACGTGGCCGGCGGGGTTGATCATGTCGAGCCCGCTCCAGCCGGTGTGGAAGATGCTCCAACCACCCTGCTCCACCGGTTCGGTCCTGGCACGACGCTGCACGAGCGTTGCCCAATCCATCGCCGGCGCCTCGACGTTGGCACCGAGGCGGCGGAGCAGGTCGGCGGTGATGTCGGCCAGCGCCTTTGACCAAGGGATATCGGTCGGTGTCAGCACGACGATCTTCTCACCCTTGTAGCCGGCCGCCTCGATGTCGCGCTTGACCTTGGCCATGTCGCGTTTGCCGGTGAGCACCTCCATGCCGACCTCTGTTGCCAGCGGCGTATCGGGACAGAAGACACCGACCTTGTCGCGCCATAACGTCTCGTCGGTGCCCACGGCACCGGTCATGTATTCCGACTGATCGACCGCACGCAGCATCGCGCGCCGCAACGCCGGATTGTTGAACGGCGGGTTGAGGTGGTTGAACCGCATCGTGGCGATCGTGCCGGTGGGATTGACGTTTTCGACCTTCAGTCCCTTGTGCCGACGCAGCACGGGCAACAGGTCAGCGTTCGGCGTGAGCCACCAGTCGATCTCACCATTCTGCATCGCCGCTGCGACCGTGCCGGCGTCGGGGATGATCTGCCACTCGATACGGTCGAAATGCACAACCTTCGGACCGGCGGTTCCGTCAGGTGTGCCGTCTGAACGGGGCACATATCTCGTGTTGCGCTCATAGACCACACGCGAACCGGGAACGCGCTCGTCCGCCTTGTAGCGGTAGGGACCGCTGCCGACCATTTCGGTGACCTGCTTGTAAGGGTCGGTGCTGGCGAGCCGCTCTGGCATGATCGGGCACATGCTCGGAGGCGTCTTCGCCAGCGCGTCCGGCAGCAGCGGAAACGGATATTTCAGCCGGAACCGGATGGTTCTGTCGTCGATGGCACTGAGCTCGTCAGTGGCTGCCAGCAGTGCCTGGCCAAATCCGTCGCGCGCGCCCCAGCGCCTGATGCTGGCAACGCAGTCACGCGCCAGCACCTTGGTGCCATCGTGAAACATCAGATCAGACCGCAGCGTGACGCGCCAGACCGTGCCGTCCGCCTCACTGACCGCAGCTTCGGCCATTTGCGGCTGTGGCCTATACTGGCCGTCGAGGCCGAACAGTGTGTCGAACACCAGGAAGCCGTGGTCGCGCGTCTGGTAGGTGGTGGTCCAGATCGGATCCAGCACGGCGAGGTCCGCCTGCGGCACGAACTTCAGCACCTGCGATGCCTCGCCATGCGCGATGGCGGGCATAGCGAGGGCGGCAGTGGAGGCGAGGAAGGTGCGGCGGCGCATGGTAGCCTCCGGGCGGCTGCGAAGGGGAGTATGATACACTACATGCGAGATGAGGACTGGCCATGAGCGAAACCAGCATTTCGTCCGCGCCACGTCGGCACCAGCACGTATTCCTCGGCGCGGAGCACGAAGCCAGCGAGCGCAGAACCTGGGCCGTGATCTGGCTGTGCGGCGCGATGATGATTGCCGAGATCGTCGGCGGTCTGCTGTTCGGCTCGATCGCCCTGGTGGCCGATGGCATGCACATGAGCACGCACGCTGGCGCACTGCTGCTCGCCGCACTCGCTTACAGCTATGCGCGCCGGCATGCCGATGATCCGCGCTTCACGTTCGGGACGGGCAAACTGGGCGATCTCGCCGGATTCACCAGCGCGATCATTCTGGCGATCATCGCTGTGCTCATCGGCTATGAGTCCATAAGCCGTATCTTCGTGCCGGTGCCGATCCACTTCGCCGAGGCGATTCCAATTGCCTGCCTGGGGCTCGCGGTGAACGTCGCCAGTGCGCTGCTGCTCAGCGGCGGCGGGCACCATCAGCATGACGACCACCATCACCATGGTCATGACCAGCATGATCATGATCACGGTGCGGCGCAGCACGACAACAACATGCGGGCCGCTGTGGTGCACGTGATTGCCGATGCGACCGTCTCTGTCATGGTCATCATCGGTCTGCTATTGGCCCGCGCCTTTGGGTGGCTCTGGATGGACCCGCTTGCTGGAATCATTGGTGCCTGCGTCATTGCCAGTTGGTCGTTCGGTCTGATTCGCGACACCGGAGCCATACTGCTCGACATGAATCCGGACCGGCATATGGCGGAACATCTGAAGAGGACCATCGAGAGCGACGGTGACACGCTCACTGATCTGCATCTCTGGCGTCTCGGTCCCGGCCATCTTGGTGCGATCGTCTCGGTGGGCACTCACGCGGAGCGCGGACTCGATTACTACCGCGCGAAGCTGGCGAGATTTCACTCGCTGTCCCACCTCACCATCGAGGTGCAAAACTACTGAATCAAACCTGATCGTAGTCGATCACCACCCGATCGGTGAGCGGATGTGACTGGCAGGTCAGCACGTAACCCGCCTCGGTCTCCCACGGTTCCAGCGAATAGTTCACTGCCATCTTCACCTTGCCCTCCACCAGTTTCGCACGGCAGGTGCAGCACATGCCGCCTCTGCACGAATAGGGCAGACTGCGGCCGGCCCGGATAGCGGCGTCGATGATCGCCTCGCCTTCGGCCACCGGAATGTCGAAACGCGCGCCCTCGCTGATCACCGTGGCGATCGACTTCGGCGCGGCGAGTGGCGGCACGACCACCGGACGTGGCCGCCCTCCGACACCAGGGGTGAACCGCTCGACATGCACCCGCTCGTGAGGAATGCCGACAGTGGTCAGCGCCTTCTCCATGCCTTCGATCATCGGCTGCGGACCGCAGACGAAAGCCTGGTCCACGGTCGCCGCCGGCACGACGGACCGCATCAGCACCTGAACCTTCTCCGCATCAAGATGGCCATTCAACATTTCGACGTCCTGCTGCTCGCGCGACAGGACGTGGAACAGCGACAGCCGCGCAAGATAGCGGTCCTTCAGGTCTTCCAGCTGCTCGCGGAAGATGATGTCGGCGGCGGTGCGATTACCGTAGAATAGGAAGAAGCGTCCGGCCTCACGCCGCAGCGCGGTCTTCAGGATCGCCATCACCGGCGTGATCCCCGATCCGGCGGCGAACGCCACGAGTGTGCGCACCGACCCGGGCTCGATCGCCACGCCGAAGCGACCATCCGGCGTCATCACTGACAACGTGTCGCCCGCATGCAGTTGCTCGTTCACCCAGGTCGAGAACGCTCCGCCCGCCAGACGCTTGACCACCACGCGCAGTTCGCCGTCGTCCATGCCGGAGCAGATCGAGTAGGACCGCCGCACATCCTCACCGTCGATCGTGGCACGCAAGGTCAGATACTGGCCTGGCGTATAGCGATACGCCGACCGCAGCCGCTCCGGGACGGCAAAGGCAAGCGACACCGCGTCTGGCGTCTCGCGACGGACATCGGCAATCGTCAGGGTGTGAAAGCGCGGCCGAGCCATGAGCGGCGTCTTGCGCGTTCAGCCGGTCGGGCACAAGTTTTTATCATGAGTCAGGCAATGCATCGGCTGACGGTGGGGACCAATGGTCAGGGCCTCGTCGATATCACTGAACCCGTGTGCCGCTGGGTTGCGACGCAACCGATCGCCGTCGGGCTGCTGACGATCTGGTGCCGCCACACCTCCGCCTCCCTGCTTGTGCAGGAAAACGCCGATCCCGATGTGCGCGCTGACCTCGAGGCATTCTTCAACCGCCTGGTGCCGGAGAAGGCCAGCTACCGTCACGAGGACGAGGGGCCGGACGATATGCCGGCGCACATCAAGGCGGCGCTGACGCAGACGCAGCTTGCCGTTCCGGTGGACGGCGGACGCCCGGTACTCGGCACCTGGCAGGGCATTTACCTATTCGAGCACCGCGCTGCGCCGCATCGGCGGGAGATCGTTCTGCATCTGATCGGCGAGTGACGCAATCGTGCTAACCCTCATTCGGTGTGACGATTCGCTCCACGCAGCGCGGACAGATGCCGTGGCTGACGATGACCTCGCCCAGTCCGCCGCGGCGATAGTAGTCTTCGATCGCGATCCAGATTTGATTTTCCTGCCGAGCACCGATTGGCCAGGCGATATCGTGACAGAACGAGCAGAGCGCCACCGGTTCGTCAGATGACTGCGCCTCGGTCGCGCCCGCACGATGCTTCGTCGACATCAGTCCCAATGGCAGTCGCGGTGCCTCGGCCAGGAGTTGAGACTGGTATAATGCCATGACCATATTGCCCCGGCCCGCGACAGGGCTGATCGACATGCGCATGCGGCGCTCCACATCGGGTGCATCGCAGCGATATTCATAGGCGATGACCGGTCGCTGTCTCTGGCACACAGCGTTGTGCAGCCGCTCGCACGCTTTGCGCACATCTGCTCCGTCGATGCCAGCGAAGACCGACGTCCCGATGACAGAAGCGGCGGTCAGTTCCGACGCATCGTTCTGCTTCGCGAAGTGCTTCCAGGAGATGGCGCCGACCGCGCGGATGATGCCATTCGCATCAACAAGGTAGGTGACCCCATCGATCGCATCGAGCAACTGTTGTGTGTCGATGTCCTGTATCATGATCTGTCAGGCAACACGGGGTGCCCGCCGCGCCAGCCCGTCGAACAGGTCAAGCATCCGCTCCCGCCAATGCGAGATCGGATCATCGCGCTCGAGTAGCTCGAACCGGCTGACGCAACGCGGCCACTGCAGGCTGCCGAACACGATGTAGTCGGCGTAACTCGGTGCCTCTCCACCGAGCCAGATCTGCTTGCCCAGAACCAGTCGCACCGGCAGCAGCGAAGCTCGAAACTCGGCGACCCGCGTCTCGCGTCCTGCCTGCACCGCCTCCAAGGTCATGCCGAACCGCGCCTCGCGGCTTTCGCGGAAATACTCGTGATCCTGCGGCGCGACCACGTCCAGCAGGTCACGCAGGATCAGCCGCGCGATGCCGCCCATCATCACGCTGTCCGCCCAGGCATTGACGAACCTTGCATGCGCCAGGCCCGTGGCCCCGCCGAACAGGCTTGGTCGATCCGGATATGTGCCCTCCAGGTATTGGGCGATCGTCCAACTGTCAGAGACCACCAGATCGCCGTCCCGGATCACCGGCACGCGCTCCTGACCGGAGAATGCCAGCGCCGCCTTATCGGTGAACCGCCAGGGGATTGTCTCCACGGCCAGCCCTTTGTGGGCCAGCGCCATGCGTGTCCGCCAGCAATACGGGCTGAACCGCAACGCTGGATCCGCTCCAGCGAGATCATGCATCACTATGGCCATCGCCGGCTCCCCTTGCTTCGCCACCCGTGATACACAGAATCCCGCCAGGGAGAGAAGCGGTTGGACGATCAGACTGTCCTGAACGATGGCGACGAGTTCGCGCAAGCCGCTGAGCCGGCAATGATCGCGGCATGAACATCCTCGCACCACCAAAGGCGCGTCTCGGCATCGAGATCGTCCACGATCTGGTCTGCCCGTGGTGCTATCTTGGCGTGCGCCGGCTGATGCGCACAATGCGACGCCGTCCGGACCTGCTGTTCGACCTGACGTGGCGGCCCTTCCTGCTCAATCCAGACATGCCGCGAGGTGGCATGGCGCGGCCGGACTACGTGATCCGCAAGTTCGGTGGCGAGGACCGCGCGCGTCGGCTTTATGCGTCGATATCGGAGATTGGCCGCGGCGAGGGCATTCTGTTCCGCTTCGACCGCATCCGCCGCACGCCATCCAGCGTCGACGCCCATCGCCTGGTACGTTACGCAGCGCGCTTCGGTCAGGCCGACGCGATGGTCGAGGCGCTGTTCTCGGCGCATTTCACCGACGGCCTGGACATCGGCAATCACGCCGTGCTGGTGGCGATCGCCGCGGCGTGCGGTCTGGACGGTGCAGCCGCACGACGCTTCCTGGTCGGCAATGACGAGGTGGATGCGGTGCACGCCGATAACCTGCGGGCACATCGGCTGGGCATCAACGGCGTCCCATGCTTCGTGATCTCCGGCCGCCACGCAATCGCCGGCGCGCAGGAGCCCGAGGTGATCGAGCGTCTGCTCGACGTGGCGGCTGTCGAGGCGGCCGAAACCGGCTAAGCCGCCTTGGCCTGGCTGGCGATCCGTTCGAGATTGCCCAGCGCGTCGCGGGCGAAGCGCAGGCGTGTCGCCACATCCATTTCGCGCGAGATGGCCAGCTTGTGGTCGGGGCGCAGACGCACCAGACCGCCCTTGCTGGCGAGCCACGCCACCAGTCCGGCCGGATTGGAAAAAGCATTGCCGCGGAAGCTCAGCAGCATGCCCTTTGGGCCGGCCTCCAGCTTCTCCACACCCGCCTCGCGGCAGGCCCGCTTCAGCGCCACCACCTGCAGCAGGTTCTCCACTTCCTGCGGCAGCGGTCCGAAGCGATCCACCAGCTCCGCCGCCATCGCCTCGGTCTCGGCGTCGGACGCCAGCGCGCCGATGCGGCGATACAGCCCGAGCCGCACCGGCAGGTCGCGCACGTAGCCCTCCGGGATCAGCACCGGCAGCCCGAGCGAAATGTTCGGTGTCCAATCGCGCTCCTGCCCGCCGCGCCGTCCCTCGCCGGCCCGCAACTCGGCGACCGCGTCCTCCAGCATCTGCTGGTAAAGCTCGATGCCGACCTCGCGGATATGTCCCGACTGCTCGTCGCCCAGCAGATTGCCGGCGCCGCGGATGTCCAGGTCGTGGCTCGCCAAGGTGAAGCCCGCACCCAGCGCGTCCAGCGTCTGCATCACGGTCAGCCGCTTCTCCGCCGCAGCGGACAGACGCATGTTCGGCGGCCAGGTGAGATACGCGTAGCCGCGCTGCTTGCCTCGCCCGACGCGGCCGCGCAACTGATAGAGCTGACCCAGTCCGAACATGTCGGCGCGATGGATCACCAGCGTGTTGACCGCCGGCATGTCCAGGCCGCTTTCCACGATATTGGTGGACAGCAAGATGTCGAACCGCCCGTCGCCGAACTCGGTCATCACCCGTTCAAGTTCGGTCGGTGCCAGCCTGCCATGCGCCTGCGCCATCCGCGCCTCCGGCACAATCTCGGCCAGGCGCTCGGCGATGCGCGGCAGGTCCTCGATGCGCGGCACGACGCAGAACACCTGACCGCCGCGGAACCGCTCGCGCTGGATCGCCTCGCGGATGACCACCGCATCGAATGGCATGATGAACGTGCGGACCGCCAGGCGATCGACCGGTGGCGTGCTGATGAGGCTCATCTCCCGCACGCCGGTCAGAGCGAGTTGCAAGGTGCGTGGGATCGGCGTCGCGGTCAGCGTCAGAACGTGCACATCAGCCTTGAGCTGCTTCAGCCGTTCCTTGTGAGCGACACCGAAATGCTGCTCCTCGTCCACCACCAGAAGCGCGAGGTCGGCAAACTCCACCGACTTCGCCAGCAGCGCGTGCGTGCCGATCACGATGTTGATCGTCCCGTCGGTGATGCCGCGCCGTACCTCGGCGGCCTCCTTCGCCACCACCATGCGCGAGAGCTGCGCGATTTTCACCGGCAGACCGGCAAAGCGTTCGGAGAAGGTGCGGAAATGCTGGCGCGCCAGCAGAGTAGTCGGCACCACCACAGCAACCTGGCCGCCCGACATCGCGGCGATGAAGGCCGCACGCAATGCCACCTCGGTCTTGCCGAAACCGACGTCGCCGCAGATCAGCCGGTCCATCGGACGCCCCGAGGCCAGGTCCTCCAACACGTCGGCAATGGCGCGCGCCTGGTCATCGGTCTCGGCGAACGGGAAGCGGGCACAGAATTCGTCCCATGCGCCTTCGCTTGGCGCCATGATCGCGGCATCACGGATCTTGCGCGCCGCGGCGATGCGTATGAGCTGGTCCGCCATATCGCGGATGCGCTGCTTCATGCGCGCCTTGCGCGACTGCCAGGCGACGCCGCCCAGCTTGTCGAGCGCCACCCCCTGCGCCTCGCTGCCGAAGCGCGACAGCATCTCGATGTTCTCGACCGGCAGGAACAGCTTTTCGTCGCCGTCGTAGATCAGCCGCAGGCAGTCATGCGGCGCGCTGGTGACCGTCAGCGTTTCCAGTCCGTCGTAGCGACCGATGCCGTATTCCTGATGCACCACGAGGTCGCCCTCGGCGATCTCGGTGGCTTCGGCGATGAACTGGTCCGCGCGCTTGCGCCGGCGCGGGGGCCGGCTGATGCGTTCGCCGAGCAGGTCCTGCTCGCCCACCAGTGCGAGTTCGTCGGCGACAAAGCCGCGCTCGACGCCCAGCGTGACCAGCGACACCGAGCCCGCCGGCTTGCGGCGGATGGTCGCCCAGCCGTCCTCCTGCGCGGGGTCCTTGAAGCCGTGCTCGCGGAGCAGATTGGCGAGCCGCTCGCGTGAGCCTCGGGTCCAGGCGGCGACCACGATGCGGCGGCCCTCGGCGCTCCATCGTTCGGCCTGGCCGCGCAGTTGCTCGAACACATTGTGGCCGGGACCGCCGCCGCCCTGGAAGAACACTGGTCCCGGGCGGCCGCCGCCATCGACCCCGACCGCTCCATCCGGTTTGGCAAATGGCGAGAACGCGAACAATGGCCCGTCGGCCAACATCGCATTCCAGTCGGCCTGGTCTAGATACAGCCGCTCGGGCGGCAGCGGCCGATAGGGAACCTCGCCGTCACGCGGCACCAGACGGCGCGCGGCGTAGTGGTCCTCGATCATCTCCAACCGCGCCGCCAGCACCTCGTCTGCCTGGTGGTCCAGGCTGACCGAGGCGGTCGGCAGATAGTCGAGCAGCGTCTCCATCCGCTCGTGGAACAGCGGCACCCAGTGCTCCATGCCAGGATGTCGCCGGCCTTCCGAGATCGACAGATAGATCGGGTCCTCGGCCGCAGGCTGGCCGAAAATGTCGCGCCAGCCCGAGCGGAAACGGGAGATCGCATCCTGGTCGAGCGGCACTTCTGACACCGGACGCAGGGTCAGGCGCTGCCGGCGATCGGCGCTGCGCTGGGTGCCGGGATCGAAGATGCGGATCGACTCGATGGTGTCGCCGAACAGGTCGAGCCGCACCGGATCGCTCTCACCGGCGGGAAACACGTCGATGATGCCGCCGCGCATCGCGTATTCGCCCGGCTCCATGACCGTCCCAGCGCGGCCATAGCCGCTGGCTTCCAGGAAGCGCGCGAGCTTCTCGGGCTGCACGGTGCCGTTGGTGCGCAACTCGAGGCTGGCACCGGCGAACGCGGCGCGCGGCGGCACGCGCTGCACCAGCGCGTTGACCGTGGTCAGCACGATGCGCGGACCGGTTGGCTTCTCAAGCAGGCGCGCCAGCGTGGCGATGCGCTCCGACACCAACGCAGGATTCGGCGACACGCGGTCATACGGGAGGCAGTCCCAGGCGGGGAAGCGCAGCACTTCCGCCTCCGGCGCGACGAAGGCCAGCGCCTCCGCCAGCCGCGCCATCCGCGCGTCGTCGCGCGTTACATGGACGACGGGACCGGCAAATTCACCGCGGCGGCGGGCGAGCAGGAAGGCGTCCCACCCCTCAGGTGCGCCGAAGACCGGTGTGGCGGTCATCGCTCGGCCCCTCCCCCGCAAGGGGAGGGGGAGGACTGGGCACAGGCCTCACTCTGCACGCGCCGCAGCATCGGGCTGTCCGCGCCTGCCGGGATCGGCAGGCGCCCGGTGAGCCAGTCCGCCAGGTCGTTCTCCGGCAGCTCGAGCAACGCCTCCAATGCGGCGAGCTCCGACTCGCGCATTGCGCTTATGTGCCGTTTCACGAAGCCCCCGAGCAGGATGTCGTTCTCGTACGTCCCGCGATGGGTGGCGCGATACAGCAGACGGCGGCGCCTCGTATCGATGGAGGCTGATTCTGGTTCACTCATCGGCGCGGTGTCATATAGCCGTGCAATAACCCCATGTCAGCCCGTGGACCATGATCCGCTCACGCCGCTGTTCTCGCCGCTGACCACGCTGAAGGGCGTGGGCCCGACGGTCGGTGCCCTGATCGCCAAAGTGGCCGGCGGCGAGCGCGTGATCGACCTGCTGTTCCATCTGCCCGAATCCTACCTGGATCGCCGCCAGCGCCCGACGATTGCCCAGGCGCGGCCGGGCCAGGTCGTGACCTTGGCAGTGGAGGTGGTGCGGATCGAGCCGCCCGGCCAGCCCGCACAGCCGTGGCGGGTCGTGGCGACCGACGGGACCGGGTCCGCCGATCTGGTCTTCTTCAAGTTCAACCGGGAACGCGCAGATGCCGGTCGGCGCGATGCTGCTGGTGTCCGGCAAGGTCGAGCTGTTCAGCGGCCGGCGCACGATGCCGCATCCCGATCACGTGGTTCCCGCCGACCGGCCCGAACTGCTGCCGGCAGATCGAGCCGGTCTGGCCGCTGACCGGCGGCCTCTGGCCACGGCAGGTCGCCGACGGCGATGGCGCGGCGCTGGCGCGGCTGCCTTCGATTTCCCGAGTGGCACGACGCGGCGCTGTTGCGACGGGAGAAATGGCCGGGCTTCGCCGAAGGGCTGCGCGCAGTCCAGGCGCCGCCGGAGATGCCGGCAGGGGTTAACCGGTCCCGGCTCGCCTACGACGAACTGCTGGCCGATCAGGTGGCGCTCGCGATCATCCGCGGCCGGCTGAGGCTGCGGCCTGGCCGCGGCCTGACCGGTGACGGTGCGCTGCGCGCCAAGGCGCTGTCGCGCTTCGGCCATGCGCTCACCGGCTCGCAGAAGCAGGCGCTGGCCGAGATCGATGCCGATCTGGCGTCCGATCGGCGCATGCTGCGGCTGCTGCAAGGCGACGTCGGCTCGGGCAAGACGGTGGTGGCGCTGTTGGCGATGCTGCGCGCGGTCGAGGCCGGGAAGCAGGCCGCGATAATGGCGCCGACCGAGGTGCTGGCGAAGCAGCACCACCGCACCCTGTCGCGCCTGTCGCCGGCGCCGGTGGCACTGCTGACCGGTGGCGTGAAGGGGCGCGCACGGGCGCAGTTGCTGCGCGGACTGAAGGATGGCGCGGTGCCGCTGGTCGTCGGCACCCACGCGCTGTTCCAGGAGAGCGTGGAATACCACGACCTGGCGCTGGCGGTGATCGACGAGCAGCACCGGTTCGGTGTGGATCAGCGGCTGCTGCTGGGCGGCAAGGGTGAACTCACGGACGTGCTGGTGATGACCGCGACGCCGATTCCGCGCACGCTGCTGCTGACGCAGTGGGGCGAAATGGAGGTCAGCCGCCTCACCGAGAAGCCGCCCGGACGGCAGGCGGTGCGAACGTCGCTGCACTCGCTGGGCACCCTGCCCGATTTGTGGGATGCGGTGGCGCGCAAGCTTGACGAGGGCGCACAGGTCTATTGGGTGTGTCCGCTGGTGGCGGAGAGCGAGGCGGTTGATCTGGCTGCGGCCGAGGCGCGCTTCGCGGTGCTGCGGGAACGGTTCGGTGACGCGGTGGGGCTGGCGCATGGCCAGCAGGACGCTGCGGTGCGCGATGCGACGCTGGCGGCATTTGCGGCGGGCGGATGCCGGCTGCTGGTGGCGACGACGGTGGTCGAGGTCGGCGTCGATGTACCGGCCGCAACGGTGATGGTGATCGAGCATGCCGAACGCTTCGGGCTGGCGCAGTTGCATCAGCTGCGCGGGCGTGTCGGACGTGGGGCCGCGGCGAGTTTCTGTCTGCTGCTGCACGAGGAGTGGGTGAACGACGCGGCCAAGCGCCGGCTGACGTTGCTGCGCGATACCGACGATGGGTTCCTGATCGCGGACGAGGATTTCCGGTTGCGCGGCGGGGGGGATTTGCTTGGAACGAAGCAGTCGGGAATGCCGGGATTCCGGTTGGCTGATCCGATAGAGCACGAAGGGCTGCTGCACATGGCGAACCGCGACGCTGCTGTGCTGCTGGGGAAGGACCCGAAGCTGGTGAGCGAGCGCGGGCGCGCGGTGCGCGTGCTGCTGCGCTTGTTTGAGAAGGCCGCCGCTATGCGCACGCTGGCTGCTGGGTGAGAAAGTAAGATTTTATCGCAGATAAGAGGCAGATGCACGCAAAACACGCAAATGGTTCTGTGTGGTTCAGAGGCCTCGGACTACACGTCGGATCTCCAGGCGCGATCTGCCGAAGTTCAGAAGCAGACAAAGCCGCAGGCCGGTCGCTTTGAGATAGTTTGCGCATTGCATCCGATGCGTGTCGTCCAGTGCCTTGAGATATTCGCCCCAGACCCGGGTGAAGTCTTCAGGGCCTCGCGTGCCGCCTCGGCGCTCACCGCCGTGTAGATCGGCCGCAGCGCTCCGGCGAGCTCGCGGCGGTCCTTGCATGCAGCAAACCACAGCGCATGGCGCAGCAGATGCACGATGCAGGTCTGCACCTCGGTTTGCGAGAACACGGCGTTGATCGCATCCGGAAAACCGTTCAGCCCGTCAACCACAGCATCTAGCACGTCCTGCACCCCGCGGGTGCGCAACTCGTTCATCACCCGCAGCCAGACTTTGGCGCCTTCGGTTTGCTCGATCCACAGACCGAGCGCCTCTTTCGTGCCGTCGGGCCGCACGCCGATCGCCAAATACACTGCCTTGTTGCGCACCATGCCTTCGTGCTCACCTTGACCCGCAGCGCATCGAAGAACACCAGGGCGTAGAGCGGTTCCAGCGGCCACTTTTGCCACTCCGTCACCTGCTCGTGCACCGCCTCGGTGACGACCTTCAGCTCTACCAACAGCACGTTCTCAACCAACAGATCCGCGAAGTATTCACCAACCAATACGTCATTGTAGCGCGCCGTGACACTGCATTGCTGCACAACAGCGAAGCCCGCGGCATGCGCCCGTGTGCCAATGCATTTCATAGACCTTTTCGAGGAACCCAGCCCCGAGCGTGTTGAGCACAGTGAGCGCACAGCCGATGACGCGCCCTGACAGATCATTCAGCCTATCATCATCTGCGTGTTTCGCGTGCATCTGCTCCTTATCTGCGATTAATACTTGCTTGCCCTTTACAACGCTGCCCACCGGCTGGTTACGGAAGTGTTGATGGATTCCGTCAGCTATTGCCTCGCGCTCGGTGCCGGTTCTAGCGTCACGCTGTCGTCTCGGAAGCAAGGAGTTTCACGCCATGCGTTCCTGGATCCACCACACCAAGGGCCGCCACGTCCGCCAGGCCCGCGTCGGTCTCGGCGATCTGCGCGAAGAGCACATCAGCCGCCAGGGCTTCTTCGGACCCGTCGCGATGATCTATCGCGAGCACGGACCCAACGAGATCGTACGTGTCGAAGGCACGCTGCATCCGCGCCGCGTCGCGGATACCGCACGCGCCGAGCCCTCCGACATGACCGATCCGCGCGGCATGCCGGAGGTGATGCTGTTCAACGCCGATGTCAGCGTTGCTGTCAGCCGGCGCACCGCGGCGATGCCGTACGCCTATCGCAACACCGACGGCGACCTGTTGTACTTCGTCCACCTGGGCACCGGCCGTTTCGTCACCGAGTTCGGGCCGCTCGCCTACGAGCCGGGCGATTACGTGCTGATCCCCAAGGGCATCACGTTCAGCATCGCCCCCGATGCCGGCGACAGCCACATGCTGGTGGTGGAGTCCCCTGCCCCGCTGTCACTGACCGAGCATCAGCAGGTCGGCCGCCACATGCCGGTCGATCCCACCGTCCTGGTAGTGCCGGAGCTGCACGACCAGCGCTGGCCGCAACGCGACGAATGGGAGCTGCGGGTCAAGCACGGCGGCGTGCACAGCTCCATCTTCTACCGCAACAACCCGCTGGCATCGGTTGGCTGGAAGGGCGACCTGTTCCCCTACAAGCTGAACATCCGCGACATCATTCCGATCAGCTCCGATCGCATCCATGTTGCGCCGTCGGCCTGGTGCACGTTCCAGGCGACGGGGTTCGTGGTGATCAGCTTCGTTCCGCAGATCGCGGTCGCCGATCTGAATGCCGAGGAGCTGCCGTCGTATCACCGCAACGTCGATAACGATGAAAGCGTGTTCGTGCACCACGACGCGGCGGGCAGTCGCAGGCCGGGCATGCTGTCGCACACGCCGCAGGGCATCCTGCACGGCGCCGACGAGGCGACGCGCGCCGCCTTCCAAAAGCGGCGCACGCCCGGTATGCGGCGAACACTCTGCGGGGTCAGCGTCGATACCGACCGGCCGCTGATGGTGTCAGCGGCGTATGAGCGCCTGACGCAGTAGCGCCTCAGTCCTTGTAGTCGGGCTCACGCTTGTCGAGCATCCGCTTCAGCGCATCGAAGTGCCACTGGTACGGCGGCCGGCCGCCGTACCCCTCGCCCTTGCGATAGGTCGCGAACGTCGCCTCGATCACATCGTCCGGCAGGAACCTCAACGGCCGCCCGCTTGACATGGCCAGAAGCTGCACCTGAGCCACGCGTTCGGTGTAATAGAGCAGGTCATACGCCTCGGCGACCGACCTGCCGACCGTGGCAACGCCGTGGTTCGCCATCATCAGCACCTTCTTGTCGCCGATCACGCCGACCAGTCGTTCGCCCTCCGCCGGGTCGAACGCCGGTCCGGCGTAGGTGTTGTCGTAGCCGGTCACCATCATGATGCCGAGTTCGGTCTGGCCGATCGGCAGGATGCGTGGGTCCTCCAGGCGCGCCAGCGCACTCGCGTACGGCATGTGTGTGTGGAACACCGCGGCGCCGTCCGGCAGCAGGCGGTGCATCGGCGCGTGGATGCAGTATGCGGATCGCTCGATTTCACCCTCGCCCGCGAGCAGTGTTCCGTCGTAGCCAACCTCCATGAAGCAGCTCGCTGTCACCTCCGACCAGTGCAGACCGAACGGGATCTGGTAGTAGCGATCGTTGCGGCCAGGCACGCGCAAGGTCAGGTGATTGAAGATGCCCTCGTGGAAGTCGTGCATCACCGCCAGGCGGTGCGCCGCCGCCAAGTCCACCCGCGCCTGCCACTGCGTCGCGGCCATGTCGGTGTCCACATTCCGTTCGATAGATTCCAAAGGCATCGATCTTCTCTCCTTTGCGAGTGCTGCGGCGCAGCATAAGGGCGCGTTAAGCCTTTGTCATCCTTGCCACCGCAGCTAACCTTTACACAGTGACCAAGTTGCATCTGCATCGAGCGGGCCTGGTGACACCGGCGAAGACCCGCTCGGCACGCAAGAACGCCACGGCGTCCGGTGGGAATGATGCTGCATCAGGACGCCTCGACGCATGCCTGGCTGCCGGAGATCTCAAGCAAGACCTGGTGGTGACGATGGAAGATGCCACCAGCGAACTGTATTCAACCTTCCTGGTAGATGAGGAAAACAAAACAACGAACCAACGCGAGATACGAGAGATAATATAAGCAAGGTATGTTCTGCTCGCTCTACACGGATCGGGCAGCCACTACTTCTAACACCGGAACAGAGCTCGTCGAAGGCTGACACAGTTTGGCGCGCCCTGAAGCAGCTCGCATCGAACACATCTCACTTACTAACGGCTCGCCTGCGGGAGGGGGAGTGCATTACCGCAGAATTCCGCTATGCCGCCGCCCGACAGTAGTTAACGATGGGGAGGTGCGCGGTGAGCGGCGATGGCCAACCCGTGCTGATCGAGATCGCCGGACTGACCAAGCGTTTCGGCAGCTTCACCGCGGTGGACAACGTCACGTTCAACGTGTCGCGTGGTGAGGTACTGGGCTTTCTCGGGCCGAACGGCGCGGGCAAGTCCACCACGATGCGCATGCTGGCGGGGTTCATGATCCCGACCGCCGGAACCGCGCGTATCTGCGGCCACGACGTGCAGAGCGACGGTGTGGCGGCGCGGCGAGTACTGGGCTTCCTGCCGGAAGGCGCGCCGACCTATCCCGAGATGACGGTCACCGGCTTTCTGACGTTCTGCGCCAAGGTGCGCGGCTTCGCGGGCAAGGAGCTGACGGAGCGATTCGAGCACGCCGTGGAACTGACCCGGCTCGGCGGCGTGCTGCTGCAGCCGGTGGAGACGCTGTCGAAAGGCTTCAAGCGTCGCGTCGGTCTGGCGCAGGCGCTGCTGCACGATCCCCCGGTACTGGTGCTGGACGAACCGACCGATGGCCTGGATCCGAACCAGAAACACGAGGCGCGCGCCTTGATCGCAAGGATGGCACCGCAGAAGGCGATCGTGATTTCGACGCATATACTGGAGGAGGTCGACGCGGTGTGCACGCGCGCGATCATCATCGCGGCGGGCCGTGTGGTGGCGGATGCGACGCCAGCGGAGCTGCAGAGCAAGCATCCATCGGGAAAGCTGGAGGACGTCTTCCGGCAATTGACGATGGAGGCCGCGTGATGCGCCCCCTCTTCCCGACCCCTTCCCGCAAGGGGAGGGGGAGGACGAATTGTACTCGCCGGGAGGAGGAGTAAGGCGTGCGCAACGTGTTCATCATCGCGGGACGCGAACTCGGCGGCTACTTCGCCACGCCGGTCGCATCGGTATTCATCGTGATCTTCCTTGTCCTGCAGGGCGCACTGACGTTCAACCTCGGTGGCTTCTTCGATCGCGGCCAGGCCGACCTCAATCCGTTCTTCACCTTCATCCCATGGGTGTTCCTGCTGCTGGTCCCCGCGATCACCATGCGCCTCTGGGCCGAGGAGCGCCGGCTCGGCACGATTGAGCTGCTGCTGACGTTGCCGATCACGCAGACCGAGGCCGTGCTCGGGAAATTCCTTGCCGCATGGGCTTTCTGCGCCATCGCGCTGGTCCTGACATTTCCGTTTGTCATCACCGTCAACATCCTGGGCCAACCGGACAACGGCGTGATCGCATCAGGCTATGTCGGCGCGTTGCTCGTCGCCGGCGCTTTCCTCTCGATCGGCGCCGCTCTTTCGGCGCTGACCAAGAACCAGGTGATCGCCTTCGTCCTCGGCGTCGCGGTCTGCTTCGTGTTCGCAGTGGCGTCCTACCCGGTGGTCACCGACTTCCTGTCCCGCAACACACCGGCGCTTGCCGAGATCGCGCGGCGCATCGCGGTGATCGACCGCTTTCAGGACTTCACGCGCGGTGTGGTCAGCCTGCGCGACCTGATCTTCTTCGCCACCTTCATTGCCTTCTGGTTGTTCCTCAATGCCGTGATCGTCGAAGAGCGAAAGGCGGACTGACGTCATGCGCCGCCGCATCTGGTTCTCCATCATCGGTGTAATCGCTGTCGCCGCGATCGCAATTGGCATCAACATGTTCGCCGACGCGCGACTGACGAACCTGCATGTCGATCTGACTCGCGGTCACATCTACACGCTGTCGGACGGCACGCGGAAAATCCTGGCCGATCTCAAGGAACCGATCACACTGCGCCTGTTCTACTCACGTCGCCTTGGCAGCACTGTGCCGGTATACGGCGCCTACGCCGACCACGTGCGCGAGATGCTGGGCGAATATGCCGCGGTCTCCGGCGGCAAAGTACACCTGGAGTTCTACGACCCCGAACCGTTCAGCGATACCGAGGACCGCGCGCTGGCCTACGGTCTGCAAGGCGTGCCGCTCGATCAAGGCGGCGTGCAGGTCTATTTCGGCCTCGCCGGCAGCAACCTCGAGGACGATGAGCGCACCATCGCCTTCTTCCAGCCGGAGCGTGAGCGCTTCCTTGAGTACGACCTGACAAAGCTGATCTACGACCTGTCGAATCCGAAGCGGCCGGTGATCGGGGTGATGTCGTCGCTGCCGCTGGACGGCGATCCGCGCGCGATGATGATGGCGATGCGCGGCCAGCCCGCCGCCGGCGGTCAGCCGTATGCCTCTGCAACGTTGCTGCGCCAGACCAATCAGGTGAAGACCGTCGCCACCGACGCCCAGGTGATCGATCCCGACATCCAGGTGCTGCTGGTCGCAGAGGCGCAGAACCTGTCGGACGCCACGCTGTATGCGATCGACCAGTTCGTCATGCGCGGTGGCCGGCTGATGGTGATGGTCGATCCGTGGAGCGAGGCGATGGCCGCCACCCCCTCGCCCAACGGCATGCCGCCCACCGATACCAGCTCGAATTTGAAGAAGCTGTTCGACGCCTGGGGCATCGAGTTCGATCCGACCAAGGTGGTTGGCGACCTCACCGGCGCGTGGCGCGTGCGCGCCAATGCAAATGACGAAGTGCAGGCGGTGAACTATGTCGCCTGGTTCAACATCCGCGACGGCATCAATCACAACGACCCTGCGACCGCTGACCTCCAGCAGGTCACGGTGGCGTCTGCCGGTTCGATCAGCAAGGCGCCGCATGCCTCGATCGATTTCACGCCGCTGCTGACCAGCAGCAGTCGCTCGGGTGAGATACCGGTCGATCAGGTCAAGATGCCGGATCCCGCCAAGGTGCTGGCGGAATTCAAGCCGTCGGGCGGTCCGCGCGTGATCGCGGCGCGCATCCACGGCGTGCTGAAATCGGCGTTTACCGGACCGCCGGAACTGGCAAAAGACCAGAAGCGGCCAGAGAAGTTCCCTGACTACAAGGCGCAGACCGATGGTCCCGCCAATCTCGTCGTGGTGTCCGACAGCGACATTCTGGCCGACCGGTTCTGGGTGCGGGTCTCCGACTTCTTCGGCCAGCAGACGGCGATGCCGTTCAGCGACAACGGCCCGTTCGTCGCCAACCTGATCGGCACGCTCGCGGGTGGCGACGCGCTGATCGGATTGCGCTCTCGCGGCGACAGCAACCATCCGTTTATCCTGATCAACCAGATGCAGGGCGAGGCGGAAGCAAAATTCCGCCAGACCGAGCAGGCGCTGCAGAAGCACCTGGACGACACGGAGAAGCAGTTGAGCGCACTGCGTCAAGGGCCCACGGGCGCTGATCAGGCCAACGCGCAGGCGGTGATCACGCCGGAGCAGCGCACAGCCATCGACGCCGCACGCAAGGACATCGTCGATACGCGACAGCAGTTGCGCGCGGTGCAGTACGACCTGAACCGTGACATCTCGCGGGTCGAGACCGAGCTTCGGGTGTTCAATATTGTACTGGTCCCGGCGGTGCTGGTGATCGTGGCGATTGTGCTCGGTGTCATGCGCAGCCGCCGCCGCGCGAGGGCGAGGGCATGAGACCCCGTACCCTTGCAGCATTGGTCGTCATCGGCATCGTTGCCATCGCCGGCGGGTGGTATTTCGGCACTGCCCAACAGCCCAGCGAGCAACGGGCCTACAGCGAAGGCCGGCTCCTGTTCCCCGGTCTCGCGCAAAAGCTGCAGGATGCCGCGCGGGTCGAGATCAGCCATCAGGGCAAGACCACCGCCATCGTGAAGCACGGCGACATCTGGGGTCTCGAGGACCGTGGCGGCTACGCGGTCCAGGCGAGCAAACTGCGTGGCATGCTGACCGCGCTGACTGAGCTTCGGTTGGTCGAACAGCGCACCGCCGATCCCGAGCAGTTCAGCCGCCTCGGTCTGGAAGACCCGAACGGCAAGACCGCCAATTCAAACCTGCTGCGTGTGCTGGACGCGTCGGGCAAGCCGATCGTCGCGCTGATCGTCGGCCATCGTCGCGTGCGGACGCAGGGAAATGTGCCGGAGCAGGTCTATGTGCGCCGGCCCGATGACAATCAGACCTGGCTTGCGGAGGGCAGCCTGCAGGTTGATGCCGATCCGCAGCTCTGGCTCGAACGCGACATCATGAACATCGACCATGGCCGCATCGCCAGCGTCGCAGTGACCCACGGCGATCAGACGCTCGACATGGCGCTCGACGGACAGAAGCTGGTTCTGAAGACGCCCGCGGACCATCCGCCGCTCGATGACTACAAACTCGATGACGTCGATCGCGGACTGGAGCTGCTGACATTCGAGGACGTGCAGACCGACAAGCAGCCGGTCGGCGACAAGATCGGCCAGTCGGTGTACACCACAAGCGATGGGCTGACGGTGACGGCGACGGTGTTCAAGGGCGAAAAAGACATCTGGGCGCGGTTCTCGGCTACGGGCGGTGACAAAACCAAGGCGGAGGCCGACAAATTGGACGCGCGACTGGCTGGCTGGACCTATCAGCTCGGCGCCTGGAAGGAGAAGGCGCTGGTGCCGTCGCTCGATGATCTGAAAGCACCGCCGCCCGAAAAGCCTGCCGCCAGCCCGCCGGCCGAAGCGCCCAAGCAGTGAGTGATCGTGAATATCCGGCCCGGCCGATCGTCGGGATCGGGATCGTGGTCATCAAGGATGACACCGTTCTGCTGGTTCGCCGCGGCAAGCCGCCCAATGTCGGCGCGTGGACACTGCCAGGCGGTGCACAGGAGCTTGGCGAGACCGCCGAAGAGGCGGCGCGACGCGAACTGCTGGAGGAGACGGGCCTCGAAGTCGATTCGCTGCACTTCGCCGCCACGGTGGACAACATCCGCCGCGACTTATCGGGGCGCGTGCGCTTCCACTACACGATCATCGACTTCGCTACCCGCTGGGTTGCTGGCGAACCCGTCGCCGCGACCGATGTCACCGAGGCGGCGTGGGCGAAGCTGGATGCGCTCGACGAATTCAACCTGTGGAGCGAGGCGCACCGGGTGATCGCAATCGCGCGTAGATTGGTGGGATAATCGCTGCGACCGCGTCACCACTCCTCGACATCACCGACTGCCCGTGATTCACTTGCTTGCAAATCTGATCGGGGACGCACGAGCTACCTCCATCGGTCCGTCATGCAGCCATGCGCGCTGGCCTTCGAGTTGCCGCACCAACAGACATTCAGGAATGTCACACAGAATGTCATCCGCCGAGGGCTTCGAGCCGATTCGCGATCCCATCAAGCGAGCACGCAGGATCGGTGATGGTGCACTCCGCGCGATGGTGGGCATTGGCACTGCAATACTCGTGGTGGCCGCGTTGGGGGTTGCTGAGGCCGTTTTTGCGCCACTGACTTTCGCGCTGTTTATCATCGCGATCGTCTGGCCGTTGCAGGCACAGCTGCAGGCGCGGCTTCCGAAGCTCGTCGCCCTCGCGATCAGTGTGCTCGCGACCATCATGGTGATCGGCGCATTCGCCTGGACGATCACCTGGGCCTTCAGCAGGGTCGGTCGCTACATCGTCACCGACGCTGCCCGGTTCCAGCTTCTCTACAACCAGATGGCCGATTGGCTCGCAGGACATGGCATCGTGGTCGAGAGCCTTTGGGCCGAGCATTTCAACGTCGGCTGGGTGCTGCGAGCCTTCCAGGAGGTCACCACCAGGATAAACGGCACGCTGAGCTTCTCGCTCATTGTACTGATCTACGTCATTTTGGGCCTGATGGAAGTGGACGACGCGGCCCGCAGACTCCGCGGCATGAAGAACCAGGAGGCCGGACGGGTCATGTTGACCGGCGGCTCCCTGACCGCTGCGAAATTCCGGCGCTACCTTCTGGTCCGCTCTCTGATGAGCGTCGTGACGGGTTTTCTGGTGTGGGGTTTCATCTCGCTCTGCGGACTTCCGCTCGCGCAGGAATGGGGCGTGATCGCCTTCGCACTCAACTACATTCCGTTCATCGGCCCATTGGTCGCAACCGTTCTGCCAACGCTCTTCGCCATCGCGCAATTCGAGGCCTGGCAGAATGCGATCCTGGTCTTCGGATGTCTGAACCTCATTCAGTTCCTTGTCGGCAGCTACCTCGAGCCCCGGATCGCTGGCAGCGTACTTTCGATGTCGCCGTTCATGGTGCTGTTCGCCGTGTTCTTCTGGACCTTCCTATGGGGCATTGCCGGCGCGTTCATCGGCGTTCCCATCGTGATCGCGGTCCTGACCATCTGCGAACAAAATGCGTCGAGCCGCTGGGTTGCGGAGGTGTTCGGAGCGCCCGCGTCCGCGCGGGACTGACGGGCGCCTTGCAGGAGACACCGATGACACCGATCCTCGATCCGCGAAACGGCGACATCGAGGACGATGCTTCCAGTACCAAGAAGCGATCGATGCTCTCGCTGGCGGGCAGCCTGCTCGCGGAGATCAGCCTGCCAAAGCTGGTAATCGCCTGGATGCTGCTGATCGGCTTTCCCGGCCTGCTGCTCGGAGCAGCGCCGCTTCTGGTGTCGATCTGGATCGCCGCTGTCTGGTCGCATGCCGCGAACATATTTTACGAAATTCTGCCCGCGCTGTTGCTGCCGCTGCTCATGGTGATTGGCTGGTTCGCCGGCCGGCCACTGCTGCGGCTCGCCGAAAGCAGCTTCTGGTCATTGAATGCGCTGGCCGTGCAGCCCGCCTATATCGTGTTTCGCGAAGGCATTCGGCATCTTGCCGAGGGACTGCTTGCGTCGCGGATGAGCGATGCCCAACGCGGCTCCATTCGCGCCGGCGCCGCGGCGGCGTCGGGCCTGCTGATCTGTGGGCTCGGCTTCGGCATCATCATCCTCGTGTGGCCCGCGACCCGATGGATGGGCAGCCTGGCGGATCTCACGTCGTTGCACCGGCTCGTGCTCGTCCTGCTGGCGAACAGTGTTGTCCTCATCTGCGGATATTTCGCGACGGCGGCGCTCATCTGGGGGATTGCCGATGCGACCATGGCCCAGCCGCGGGATTTTCGCGACTTTGCCGCGGCGACGGCCAGCGACCGAACCTGGCGCGTCGCGCACCTGTCGGACATCCACACCGTCGGCGAGCGCTATGGATTTCGCATCGAGAGCGGAAGATCGGGCGCACGCGGCAACGAGCGGTGGAGGGAGATACTGGCGCGATTGGATGAGGTCCACGGAGCGAGCCCGCTGGACATTATCCTGATAACAGGAGACCTGACGGATGCCGGCCGATCGGCGGAGTGGGCCGAGTTCTTCGCTGCTTTGGAGGCGTACCCGCGGCTTGCCGAACTGGTTATCGCGCTGCCGGGCAACCACGACGTCAACGTGGTGGACCGCGCGAGCCCTGCTCGAATGGACCTGCCGACGAGCCCCATGAAGCGCCTGCGTCAGGTGCGGACGATCTCCGCACTCGGAATGCTGCAAGGTTCGCGGCTCCATGTCGTGGAGAGCAGCGCGGATAAGCTCGGCGGCACATTGGCCGATGCACTGAAATGGCACGGCGGTGAAATGGCCGCCTTCGCCGACAATGGATCGCTGCGCCTGTCGCGATCATTGGCCGGACTGTGGGCGACGATCTTTCCCATGGTCATGCCACCTGCGACGGACAATGGCCTTGGGGTCATCGTGCTCAACTCCAACGCCGAGACACATTTCTCATTCACCAATGCGTTGGGCCTGGTATCGGCCGAACAGGCGCGTGGTCTTTCGGCTGCCGTCGGACAATACCCGCGCGCCTGCTGGATCGTCGCTCTGCATCACCACGTCATCGAATACCCCAAGCCGGCGAAGGCATTGTCGGAGCGTATCGGGACGGCGCTCATCAACGGGAGTTGGTTCATCCGTCGATTGCAGCATCTGGCCAACCACGCGGTGATCATGCACGGTCATCGGCATATCGATTGGATCGGGGAGTGCGGTGGTCTCCTGATTGTTTCCGCCCCGTCCCCCGTGATGGCGCCGATCGATTGCCAAGAAACCTACTTCTACGTCCATACACTCGCCGTTGGAGCGGATGAACGGCTCAAGCTGCTGGCTCCCGAGCGGATCAATGTGCGCAGTCAGCCGGTAGCCGACGAAGCATGGGTATGATGCGGCCGGTCTTTGTTGACGATATCAAAGCGAAGACGTGGATCGCCCGCCATGACGACGGGGGATGCCGCAGCGGGCGCTATGGCACGCGATAGAAGGGATCCGGCAGCAGGAACTTCTTCTCGGCGTAGCCGCCCAGCAGGTCGGATGGCTGATCGCCCATGTTCTCGATGATGGTATAGCCTTGCTGCTCGATCTCTGCGCGCACCGGCGCCTTGAAGTCGGCCGCCGAGGCGAAATGCGAACCGTTCGGCACCATGTAGAGCTTCTCATATCCCTCGTAGCCGACAGCCGCGAGATTACGCTCGGTCGCGCGTCGTTGGTTCTCCGGGCGGCCGGTTATGAAGAACACGGCGACGTTCAGCGCGCGAGCGCGCTGGAATAGCTGCAATGTCGGTTCGATGGCCGTGTCACGCGCCAGCTGATCCCACGCCGCCCACCCACAGGGCGCATCAAGGGCATGATTGCACGGACCGCCGATGGGTCGACCGAAATCGTCCCGCTTGATGACTTCCCAGTTCGACAGCGCGGTCTCATCGATATCGAGCACCAGGGCCGGCCGGCTGGCCGTCGCCGCCCTGGTCCCCAGCCAATCGTTCGCCTGCCCGGCAACTTGCGCGAGATCCTGCGCGTATTCGCCGGAATCGTGGTACTTCAGGGCGGCAATCTTGGCATCGCCGACATTCGAGGGCTGCGATGCCACAGTGACAAACGACGCTGCCTCGTCAGGTGCCGCGATCTTGTCCTGGGTGGCGGCCTTGTCCGCACAACCCGCAATCGCGAGCAGCAGCAGACCAGCAACGAGCCCCCGCAAGTTGCCGCCGCCGCGCGCCGTCAGCGACGCTCCCATGCCGTTGCCCCCCTTCCCCTGCGCGCGGCGGGAACCCGAAACTCGCGAACCTGCTGCTAACTGCGTCGATGCGACCGGTGCGTGGTCTTCCGAGTGGACAGTGACAGAGACACGCCGCCGCAGATGAGCCCGACCCCCGCCGGCACAAGCCAAGCCGGACGCACCATCACCGGCACGATCAGGTAGTCCCAGAGCCACGTCGCTATGTGCGTGCCGATGAAATTGTGCGTGGCATTCATGAGGTCGTGATCGATCATGAACAGCAACTGCCCGAGAGGCACCTCCGGCGGCCCGAGCATCGCCAGGGCAACGGCGCCTACCAGAAACATGGCGGCCACTACGGCCAAGATTTGTTGGGCAATCACATGAACAGTTTCTCATTTTTCCGGTCGCTGTAAAGCGACGCGACGAACTCACCATAGCCGTTGTAGATCTGCGTTGGCACCATTTCGTTGCTGCCCAGCAGACGCTCCTGCGCCTGGCTCCACCGCGGATGCGCGACCGCCGGGTTGACGTTCGCCCAGAAACCGTATTCCGCCGGCTGGATCGCCTGCCAGAAGTTCATCGGCTGCTTCTCGCTGAAACTGATCTTGGTCAAGGCCTTGCAGGACTTGAAGCCGTATTTCCAGGGCACGGTCAGCCGGATCGGGCCGCCGTTCTGCGGCGGCAGCGGCTTGCCATAGAGCCCGGTCGAGACGAACGCCAGATCGTTCGCCGCCTCGTCGATCGCCAGCCCCTCGATGTACGGCCAGGGATAGAACGGCGAGTTCAGCCCCGGCATCGTCTTGTCCTGTGCCGTTTCGAATACGATGTATTTCGCCGACCCCAATGGCTCGGCAATCTTCAGAAGCTGGCTGAGCGGGAAGCCCGTCCAGGGCACCGTCATCGCCCAGGCCTCCACGCAACGGTGGCGGTAAATGCGCTCCTCAAGCTGAACCTGCTTCAGCAGGTCATCGATCGCGATGGTGCGTGGCTGCTTGACCTCGCCCTGCAGACTGATCGTCCACGGTCGCTGCTTCAGGACCTGCGCCGCCTCCCACAGGTCCTTGCCATCGCTGAACTCGTAATAGTTGTTGTAGGTGGTCGCATACTTCTCGGGGGTGATGTCGCGGCCAGGGACGTATTTGGGATTACGCTCCGGCGCGGCGGCGGCCAGCACCACCGAGCCTGCTCCGGCCAGCGCCGCGCGGCGGCCCAGCACCAGCGCCTCCGGCGTCACCAGGCGCTCCGACAATTCCCAACCGCGGCGTCGCACGATGTGCATAGGTCTCTCCACCAAGCCAGATAACTCCAAACTGGGGTCTCGGCGCTGTTTGTCACCAGGGCGTGACAGCGCCTCCCAGTCGCATTGTCCGACACGTCAGGATGGGGAACATTACATCCGGCCCGCGCCTTTGGCAGGAGATTTCATGCACCTCGCCCGTTTCCCCCGTGTACGGCTGTTCCCCACCCCCACACCGCTCGAAAAGCTGACCAATCTCAGCCGCCACCTCGGCGGCCCCGAAATCTGGATCAAGCGCGACGACTGCACCGTGGTGGCGACCGGCGGCAACAAGGTGCGCAAGCTGGAGTGGCTGGTAGGCGAGGCTCAGGCACTGGGCGCCAACCATCTGGTGACCCAGGGCGCCGTCCAGTCCAATCACGTGCGCCAGACCGCGGCGGTGGCGAGGCGGTTCGGCATGAAGTGCTCTGCGCTGCTGGAGCACCGGATCGACACCAACGACCGCGACTATCTGAACAGCGGCAACGTGCTGCTCGACCGGCTGTTCGACACCGCGATCGAGTACCGCCCGGGCGGCACAGACATGAACGCCGCGGCGGAGGCGAAGGGCGAAGCTTTGCGTGCGGCCGGCGAGAAGCCATATGTGATTCCGGGTGGCGGCTCCAACCGGGTCGGCGCGCTGGGCTATGTCTCATGTGCGCAGGAACTGATGCACCAGGCCGATGAGATGGGGCTGCGCATCGACCGCCTGGTAACCGCGACCGGGAGTGCCGGAACCCAGGCGGGTCTGCTGGTCGGGCTCGAAGGCAGCAATGCCGGCATTCCGGTGCTGGGCATTGGCGTCCGCGCCCCGAAGGACCGACAGGAGGCCAACGTGCACGTGCTGGCGGAGGCGACGGCGGACTATGTCGGCATGCGCGGCGGCATTGCGCGCGCGGCGGTGATGGCCAACTGCGACTATGTCGGTCCCGGCTACGGTCAGCCGACGCCTGGCATGACCGAGGCGGTGCTCATGTTGGCCCGGCTCGAGGGCGTGCTGCTTGACCCGGTGTATTCCGGCAAGGCGATGGCCGGCCTGATCGACCTGATCCGCAAGGGCGAGATCGGCAAGCGCGAGACCGTGGTGTTCCTGCACACCGGCGGCGCGGTCGGCCTGTTCGGCTATACCGGCGTGTTCGAACAGGCGATGGCCGGGTAAGGGGAAACCGCGATGCTGCGCAGCGAGGATCGCATTTTGACGACGCACACCGGCAGTCTGCCGCGTCCAGCAGCGCTGACATCGCTTTATGTGCGCCGCTCGCGTGGCGAGGCGATTGATGCCGGGGAGCTTGACCGCGAGGGCAAGGCGGCGGTGCGGGAGGTGGTGGCCAAGCAGATCGCCGCCGGCGTCGACGTTCCCAACAACGGCGAGCAGCAGCGTGAGGCGTTCTTCCTCTATGTGCGTCATCGCATGAGCGGTTTCGGCGGCGGCTGGACGCGCAAGGTGTTCGCCGACGTGACGCACTATCCGGCCTTCATGGCGTGGAAGGCCGCGCACGACGCAGTCAATGAGTTGATCAGCAACGTCGGAGGCATACCCGAGGCAGTCGGCGAAGTGCGCTACCTGGATTGCGCGCCGGTGGAGGCCGAATGCGCGGATTTCCGTGCCGCGCTCGATGCTGTGCAGGGGCGCTATGCCGAACCCTTCATGACAGCGCCCTCGCCTGGCATCATCGCCGCGGCCATGCGCAACGCCTGGTACGACACGGAAGATGCGTACCTTGCCGCACTCGGTCGCGCGTTGCAGGTCGAATACGAAACCATCGTCTCAAACGGCTTCGTGCTGCAGATCGATGCGCCCGATCTCGCCATGGAGCGCCACATCTCCTACCAGGACCGGCCGCTCGGCGAATTCGTTGGCTTCGTCGAGCGCGTGGTGGCGACGATCAACGCGGCACTCGCCAATGTGGCGCGCGACCGGGTGCGGCTGCACGCGTGCTGGGGGAACTACGAAGGCCCGCACGACTGCGATGTGGCTCTGCCGGAAGTACTGCCGACGATACGCCAGGCGAAAGTGGGTGGCTTCGTGCTGCCGTTCGCCAACCCGCGCCACGCGCACGAATACCGCTGCCTGAAGGACCTGCCGCTCGACGATGGCCAGGTCATCGTCGCCGGCGTCGTCGATCCGCTGACGAATTTCGTCGAGCACCCCGAGGTCATTGCCGACCGCATCGAACTCGTGGCGCGTGCAGTGGGCGATCCTCGCCGCGTCCTCGCCGGCACCGATTGCGGCTTCGATACATCGGCCGGTCGCGGCCGCGTCGCCGACGATGTTGTCTGGGCAAAACTGGCGGCGATGGCAGAAGGAGCGCGCATCGCCACCAAACGATTGTTCTGACCCCTACCCTTCCCCTCCCCTCGCGGGAGGGGGTTGGGGCGAAGGGACGGCGGAAATAAAAAGGTCCCCCAGCACGCGCGCCATATTCTTGCCGACCCTGCCGAGCGCCTCCTCCCACGCGAACACCCCGAAGCGATCGAACTCCGGCACGATGGCGCCGCCAGGCAACGCGAACGTCGATCGGCAAATCAGCGTGTCGAGTGCAGGCATCTCCGTCCGCCTCCAGACAAACAGGGCGAGGTCCTTGTCGCGTAGATACGCATGCACACCAAGCGGGCGCAGTTCGGCCTCAGTCACCGCAAGGCCGGTTTCCTCCTCCAGTTCGCGCACCGCCGCGTCGACCAGCGACTTACCGGGCTCCGCCTGCCCTTTCGGAATGTCCCACCGGGGCGAGCGCGTGGCATGGCCGAGCAGCACACGGTCGCCGTCGGTCACGATGACGCCGCATGAAATGCGCTTCGCCATCAGCAGGGATGCGCGACAAAACGCGTGGTTGGCGAGACGAACTCGTCCTGCGCCGCCACAGTCAGGATCTCACGCGAACCGGCTTCGGCCGTGCGGCGCAGCAGGCCATGCACCGCGGATCCCGCTTCCTCCATCGCCTTCACCGCATTCCCGGTGCTCAGGCGATGGAACAGGAACAGCGCGGCGATCGCATCGCCGGCGCCGTTCACCGATACCGGCAGGCGCGGCGTCCGCAGCAGATGGAAGCGTCCCCCCTCCCCCACCAGCAGATCGAGATGATCGCCCGGCGTGTGCTCGGTCTCCAGGCTGGTCAGCAGCACACAGTGCATTCCGTCTGGACGCATCGTCGCGGCCAGGCGCTCGACCGCCTCCTTCGCCACCGCCAGCGTGCCGCAGTCGAGACCCGTCAGCCGTTCCAGTTCGAAGCGGTTGGGCGTGGCGATGTCCGCCTGCGCCAGCGCATGATCGCGCAGGAACTCCTCGATGCCTTCCCGCACATATACGCCCTCCTCGACATCGCCGATCACCGGATCGCAGCAATAGATCGCGTTCGGGTTTGCTTCGCGCACGCGGGCGACGGCGTGAAGGATCGCCGCGCCAATGTCAGCATCGCCCATGTAGCCTGACAGCACGGCGTCGCAGTGCCGCAGCACATCGCGCGCCGCGATGCCGTCCACCAGCTCACGCACCGCATCTCCGGAATAAACCTGCCCGGTCCAGTGACCGTACCCGGTGTGGTTGGAGAACTGCACCGTGTTGATCGACCACACGTCGGCACCCAGCCGTTGCAACGGAAATACCGCGCTGGCATTCCCCACATGGCCGTACGCGACCCAGGACTGGATGGAGAGGATGTTCATGCCGTTTGGTGTAGCTCCGGTCAGGCGGCGGCGCGAGGCTTCGTGTCTAGCGCTGGGTGCCGGGCCACTGGGCCTGATCTGAACCTGCCGCTATAACCCCGACCGAACCGGCCGAGGGATGGACCATGCGACGTTACGGGCGGATTGCGCTTTGCGCGGGGTCGTTGGCGCTGTCATTGCCGGCGACCGCTCAGACGCTGCGGGTCGCGGTGAGCTCGCCGGTGACCAGCATCGATCCGCACTACCACAATCTCGCGCCCAACATCTCGCTCTCGACCCAGATCTTCAACCGGCTGGTCGAGCAGGACGAACACGCCCGCCTGATCCCGGGCCTCGCGGAATCCTGGAAGCTGGTGGCTCCAGACACATGGGAGCTGAAGCTGCGCGATGCGAAGTTTCAGAACGGCAATGCATTCGTCCCTGACGATGTGGTGTTCACCATGGAACGCATCCCGAAGGTGCCCAACAGCCCGAGCAATTTCGCCGCCTACACGAAGCCGGTGACGAGTACGGAGGTGGTGGACGAACACACCATCCGCCTGCACACCAAGGGCGCCTTCCCGCTGCTGCCGACCTATCTTTCGCTGTTCTTCATCATCAATCGCAAGACCGACGAGGGGATGGCGACCGAGGATTTCAACAGCGGCAAGGCAGCGATCGGCACCGGGCCGTTTCGCTTCGTATCGTTCAGGCCGGGTGACCGCGTCGAGCTGGAGCGCAACGACAGCTACTGGGGACCGAAGCCGGCCTGGCAGAAGGTCAGCTACCGCTTCATGCCGAATGATGCCTCACGCACGGCGGCTCTGCTTGCCGGCGATGTCGATTTCATCGACTTCGTGCCGACCGAGGATCTCGAGAAGCTGCGCAAGGATCCGAAGGTGAAGCTGTGGGAGACGCTTGGCCTGCGGCTGATCTTTCTCGGCCTCGATCAATCGCGCGACGGCCCGAGCCCTTATGTGTTCGGACCGAATGGCGAGAAGCTTGACAAGAATCCGCTGAAGGACCGGCGGGTGCGTCTTGCATTGTCGGTCGCGATCAATCGCAAGGCGATCGTTGATCGCGTGATGGAGGACGCCGCGGTGCCCACCGGGCAGTACCTGCCGCCTGGTGTGTACAGCTACGACCCCGCCATCAAACCGCCGCCGTATGATCCGGAGCAGGCGAAGAAGCTGCTGGCGGAGGCAGGCTACCCCAAGGGTCTCCGCATCGCGCTGCACGGTCCGAACGACCGCTACGTGAATGATGCGAAGATCATTCAGGCGGTCGGCCAGATGTGGACACGCATCGGAGTGCAGACCGAAGTCGATCCGTTGCCGTGGTCGAGCTATGTCGGACAGGCCAACAAGCAGGCGTTCTCGGCGTTCCTGTTCGGCTGGGGCACCGGCACGGCAGAGGCGTCGGATGCGCTGATCGCGCAGAACGCCACGTTCGATCCTGCCAAGGGCTGGGGCGCCGCCAACCGTGGCCGCTATTCCAATCCGGCACTCGACAAGCTGATCGGCGAGGCGCTGGGGACCGCGGATGATGCGGCACGGGAGAAGATCCTCCAGCAGTCGCAGCAGATGGCGTTCGACGATGTTGCGATCATTCCGCTGCATATCCAGAAGAACATCTGGGCGACGCGCGCTGGCTTCACCTATGTGCCGACGGTCGGCGAGGACCTGCACCTGGTCGATGTGAAGCCGGTCAAGTGAACGCGCTGGTTATTCTCGCCCTCCCCTTGCGGGAGAGGGCTGGGGGGAGGGGGAGGATGGTGCGGTGACTACCTCTCGCTGCTCATGGGCCGAAGGTGCCGATGCCGCGATGCGCGACTATCACGACCGCGAATGGGGCGTGCCGCATCATGACGACAGCGCGCTGTTCGAGCTGCTGACGTTGGAAGGCGCTCAGGCCGGGCTCTCCTGGCGGACCATCCTGACGCGCCGCGACGAATATCGGCGTGCGTATCACGGGTTCGATATCAAGCGCGTGGCCGGCATGCGCGACCCCGCGTTGGAAAAGCTGCTGACGTCGTCTGGCATCGTTCGCAACCGGCTGAAGGTCTATTCGGTGCGCGACAATGCCCGCGTGGCGCTCGATGTGATCGCCGAACACGGCAGCCTCGATGCGTATCTGTGGTCCTTCGTCGAGGGCAAGCCGCTGGTTAATCGCTGGCAGGAAAGCAAACAGGTGCCGGCGACGACGGCGCTTTCGGATCAGATGAGCAAGGCGCTGGCCAAACGCGGCTTCCGCTTCGTCGGCTCGACCATATGCTATGCCTTCATGCAGGCGACCGGGATGGTGAACGACCATCTGGTTTCCTGCTTCAGACACGAGGAGTCCGGTCATGCAGAACACTGAAGAAATCTGGCGTCTGGTCGATGCCAGGAAGGCTGACTTCGAGGCGCTCAGCGATCGCGTCTGGGGCATGCCGGAGCTCTGCTACGGCGAATTCCGCTCCTGCGCCGAGCACACCGCGATGCTGGAGCAGCATGGGTTTCGCGTGACCAAGGACGTTGCCGGCATCCCCACGGCAGTGATGGGTGAATCAGGCGAAGACGGTCCGGTGATCGCCATCCTCGGCGAATACGACGCACTCCCCGGCCTCAGCCAAGAGGCCGGTGTCGCTGAACCGAAGCCACTGCCGGGTGACGGCTATGGCCACGGCTGCGGGCACAACCTGCTGGGGTCCGCGTCGATGCTGGCCGCGACGGCCGTGAAGGAATACCTGGCGGCACACGGCATCAAGGGCCGCGTGCGCTACTACGGCTGTCCCGCCGAGGAAGGTGGCGCGGCGAAGGGCTTCATGGCGCGCGCCGGTGCGTTCAGTGACGTGGACGTGGCGATCTCTTGGCATCCTGCGGCGTTCGCCGGCGTGACCGAGGCGGTGTCGCTTGCCAACACGCGCGTCGACTTCACCTTCCATGGCCGGGCGTCACACGCCGCCGCCGCACCGCATCTCGGGCGCAGCGCGCTCGACGCGGTGGAGCTGATGAATGTCGGCGTGAATTACATGCGCGAGCACATGCCGTCCGATGCGCGCGTTCACTACGCATTGCTGGACGCCGGCGGCATCGCGCCCAACGTCGTGCAGGCGCGCGCCAAGGTCCGCTACCTGATCCGTGCCCGCGAACTGCCCGAGTTGACGCGGCTGATCGAGCGTGTGCGCAAGATTGCCGACGGTGCCGCGCTGATGACCGAGACGCGGGTGGAATTGCAGGTGGTCAGCGCGGTGTCCAACCTGCTCGCCAATACGCCGCTGGAGCGCGCGATGCACGACAATCTCCAGCGCCTCGGCCCGCCGCCGTTCGACGACGCAGACCGGGCGTTCGCGGCCAAGATCCAGGCTACACTGACCGATGAGGACATCGAGGCAGCGTATCGTCGCGTCGGGCTGCCGATGCAGAACGGTGTTCCGCTGTGCGATCAGATCGTCCCGCTGGATGCGAAGAGCGCGCCGATGATGGGCTCGACCGATGTCGGCGACGTTAGCTGGGTTGTCCCGACGGTGCAGGCGCGCGGCGCCACCTACGCGATCGGCACCCCGGGCCATTCGTGGCAGCTCACCGCGCAGGGCAAGATGCCTGCCGCGCACAAGGGACTGGTGCACGTGGCGAAGGTGATGGCCGGCACCGCAGTCGATGTGATCCAGGACGAGGTGCTGCTGGCGCGCGCGAAGGCGGACCATCAGGCGCGCATTGGCCGCAATCCGTACGTGTGCCCGCTGCCCGACGACCTTGAGCCGCCGATCAAGATGTCGGCTTGAAGCGCCCTGTCATTGCGAGCGTTGCCAGCGAAGCGAAGCAAACTCGGCCACGAAGCGTTCTGGCTCTAGCGTTGCGCGTTCGATAGGATACCCCACGTTTATAGTTGGGGGACTGTCATGAGTTTGTCACGGCGCGGCGTGCTGGCCGCAACGGCGGCCGGTGGAGCTGCCATGACCGCAACGCTGGCGCGCGCCGCCACTTTCGGCAATCCGGACCAGCCGCCAGAGGGCGCGGTCAATGTCACCAACCCCGGGGCACTGACCATTTCGGGGCCGCATGATACCGGTCTGGCCGGCACCATGCCTACATTCCTCAACCCACCGGCGACCGATGTAGGCAGCCTGCCGCAGTTCTGGGCCTCGTTTAACCTCGCACCGCGGCGCATCCAGGACGGTGGCTGGGGACGCCAGGTCACCGTTGCGGACTTCGCCATCTCGACCGAGATCGCCGGCGTCAATATGCGCCTCTCCGCCGGCGGCATCCGCGAACTTCATTGGCACCAGCAGGCCGAATGGGCGATCATGACCTACGGCAACTGCCGTATCACGATCCTCGACGCCCTTGGCCGTCCTTACGTGGCGGACGTGAAGGAGGGCGATCTTTGGTATTTCCCGGCAGGTCTGCCGCACTCATTGCAGGGCCTCGGCCCCGATGGCGCCGAGTTCGTGCTCGCCTTCGACAACGGTGTCTCGTCGGAGTTCAACACGCTGTTGGCGACTGATTGGATGGCGCACACGCCGCCTGAAGTTCTGGCCAAAAATTTCGGCGTGCCAGCCGAGGCTTTCAAGGACATTCCGCTACAGGACCGTTGGATCTTCCAGGGCAAGGTGCCGGGGCCGCTGGCCGAGGTGCAGACGGCGGTGGCGAGCAAGGCCGGCGCGCCTGAATTCCCGTTCACCTTCTCGCTCGCCGATGCGCCGAAGGTCAGCGATAACCGGGGCGGCTTCGTGCAGATCGCCGACAGCTCCAACTTCCATGTCTCCAAGACCATTGCCGCTGGCCTGGTGACGATAAGACCCGGCGCCATGCGGACGATGCATTGGCATCCGAACGCCGATGAGTGGCAATACTACCTCAAAGGCACCGGCCGGATGACCGTGTTCAATGCCGGTCCTTCGGCGAATACCGCGAACTTCCATCCCGGCGACATCGGCTATGTGCAGAAGGGGCTTGGCCACTATATCGAGAACACCGGCAACACCGACCTGGTACTCGTCGCGGTATTCCGCTCGGCGCGCTATGAGGAGATTTCCTTCTCCGACTGGTTGGCCCATTCCCCGCCGGAGATGGTCGCCGCCACCTTCAACCTGGATCCTGAGACGGTCGCTCGCTTTCCGAAGAACCGTCCAGATCTCATGCCTGAGTAACCCACTGTCATTGTGAGCACGGCGAAGCAGTCCCCATCGAGGCACTACAATCAGTGGAGCTGTTCGATCGTCATGTGAGGCCAGCAATCGCGCCGGCGCCGGAGGATGCCACCGCCAAACCTGCCGCATGCGGTTGGTACGGTCGAGTCCTGGGGGTTTGGACTGGCGATAGCACGACGCGATCACCATTCCTGGCTCTATCAGCAAATGGAGGCCGACATGCAGCCACGGATCGATACCGCACGCGTCAGCCAGGATGCCTACAAGGCCATGCTGGGCCTGCAATCCTACGTCAATTCGAGCGATTTGGAACCGCAGCTGCATGAACTCGTGAAGATCCGCGCCTCGCAGGTCAACGGTTGTGCGTTCTGCCTGCACATGCATACGCGCGACGCACGCAAGGCCGGCGAGTCACAGGAGCGCCTTGATCTGATCGGCGCATGGCGTGAGGCGCCGGTATTCTCGTCACGCGAACGCGCGGCCCTGGCATGGACCGAGGCGGTAACCCGCGTCGCCGATACTCACGTACCAGACGACGTCTATGACATGGCGCGGGCGGAATTCAGCGAGCGCGAGCTGGTCGACCTCACGATGGCGGTGGTGGCGATCAACGGCTGGAACCGGTTGATGGTCGCGTTCCGTGTTCCACCAGCCGTATCGCGCAACGGCTGAATCGGCTCAGTGCCGCGGCTCTGACGCCATCTGCCGCAAGGCGGCGCCGTCGCGGATCGTGATGCGGCCGGGCTCGACCGTGACAGTGCCTTCGCGGCGAAGATGCGCCAGCAGCCGGCACACCGTCTCGATTGTCAGCCCGAGATGATCGGCGATGTCGGTGCGGCTCATGGGCAGGTCCAGCACCTGGGGGCGCGTTTCCGGCAGCCGCTGCGCCATCTCCAGCAGAAATGTGGCGATCCGCTCCGTCGCGGTCTTGCGTCCGAGCAGCACCAGGCGTGCGTGGGCCGTGCGCAGGCTGATCGAGGTCAGATCGCGTAGCCGGCGCGTCAGCGCCACATTGCTATCGGCCAACAATTCCACCATCCGGCGCGGATAGCGCCGCAACACCGCATCCGACACCACCTCGGCCGCAAAATCGTGGGTGCCCAGTGCATCGAAGCCGATCAGGTCACCCGCCATCAGGAACTCGCCGATCTGGCGCCGGCCGTCCTCCATCAGCTTCACCATCCGCACGCAGCCGCTCAGGATCCGGTAGCAGCAATCTGCAACAACGCCCTGGCCATGAACCTCCCGGTCGCGCGCCACGGTGATGGTGGTGCCGAACTGCTCCAGCAAATCGAGCGCATCACGTGGCGCCGGCTGCAGCCGCGGCCGCATGGTGGCGTTCAGGGCACTCGCGTTGCCAAAGCGCTGTTCCGTCCGCTCCATTGTTGCCTGCATCCGTCTCTCCATCACCCGCTATGTGTTTCGCTGGTTCCGGGTGTATCGGCGGCGCACGAAGCGCGAAATTCGGAAACGGACGTACGGAATGCTACGTATTGTCTCCGGAATGCGTTGGCGGGAGTCGCCTGATGGCTGAGGCACCTCTGGTCCATATAGTCGATGACGATGCGTCGGTGCGGGATTCATTGGTTGTCCTGCTGGAGTTGGCGGGATTCACCGTGCAAGCCTACGATTCGGCCGTGGCCTTCCTGCAGGCGGTTTCCGATCGCACGGCCGGCTGCGTGCTGACCGACGTGCAGATGCCGGAACTCAATGGCCTGGAACTGCAGCGCCGCATGGGAAAGCAGGGCATCCGACTGCCGGTGATCGTGATGACCGGCCATGGCGACGTGCCGATCGCGGTGGAGGCCATGAAGGCCGGCGCCGCGGACTTCCTCGAAAAGCCGTTCGACGACGAGCAGTTGCTGACAGCGATCAGCGGCGCCATCGCAGCCGGCGCGCGGGTGCGCGACGAGGCCGCGGCCGTGGCCGACATCACGAAGCGCCTTGCCATGCTGACCCCGCGGGAGCGCGAAGTGCTGGACCACCTAGTGGCCGGTCAGCCGAACAAGACGATCGCCTACGATCTCGGCTCCAGCCCGCGCACTGTCGAAGTGCATCGGGCGCGGGTCATGGAGAAGATGGGCGTCCGCAGCCTGCCGGAGCTGGTGCGCATGACGATTGCGGCGGAACAGGCAAAAGCGTCGGGTCGTTGACCTAGGTCAAGGCGGGCTATTCCAGATTCGACGACATTGCATCCATGCTGACCCACAACATCTGCGCGACCAGCGCGGGAGCAGACAGGATGCAAAGCGGTTCGCGCCGGCTGGTGGCCGTGGTCGACGATGACGACGCGGTGCGCGATTCGCTGCGGTTTCTGCTGGAGATCGCCGGCCACGCCGTCGCCACCTACGCTTCGGCCGCCCAGTTTCTACTGGACGCGCCGGTCGACCAGCTCTCGTGCCTGGTGGTCGACCAGCACATGCCCGACCAGACAGGACTGCAATTGGTGTCCCGTCTGCGCAGCCAGGGCATAACCCTGCCGGTTGCCCTGATCACCGGCTCGCCCTCCCCGGACATGGTCCGGTTGGCACGCGAACTCGACGTCGCGAAGGTGCTGGAAAAGCCGCTGGACGATGAGGTGCTGCTCGACTTCATCGAGCGCGCCAGCGACTGATTGTAACAGACTTCGCAGCGGAACCACTTGCCCGCTGGTGCAGCGTCGCTAGAGTCCACCGTTCCATGACAGAATCGGACGCTCCTCCCCGGTCCGACCTGATTGCCAGCGAGTCAGCACTGCTGCGCTCGATCCTGGACACCGTGCCGGACGCGATGATCGTGATCGACGAGTTCGGGGCCGTACAGTTCTTCAGCTCCGCCGCGGAGCGTCTGTTCGGCTACACCGCAAATGAGGTGCGGGGCCAGAACGTCAGGATGCTCATGCCGCTGCCATACCGCGGCCAGCACGACGGCTACCTTGCCCGCTACCGTGCCACCGGCGAGCGGCGCATCATCGGCATCGGTCGCGTTGTCGTCGGGCAGCGCAAGGACGGCAGCACCTTCCCGATGGAGCTGTCAGTCGGCGAGGCGAGCCAGACGGGTCAGCGCCTGTTCACCGGTTTCGTCCGCGACCTTACCGAGCGACAGCAGACCGAGCGCCGGCTGCATGAATTGCAGGACGGACTGCTGCACGTTTCGCGGGTGCGGTCGATGGGACAGATGGCGGCCGCACTGGCGCATGAACTGAACCAGCCGCTGACCGCCACCGCCAATTATGTCCGCGCGGCTTTGCGGCTGCTTGCGACGCCTCAGCCCAATCTCGAGCACATCCGCCAGGCGATGAACCATGCGGTGGAGCAGACGCTGCGCAGCGGCGAGATCATCCGTCGGATGCGCACCTTCGTTACACGCGGCGAGGTGGCGCGCCAAGCCGAGAACATTGCACAACTGATCGAGGAGGCCAGCGCCCTGGCACTGATCGGTGCCAAGGAGCGCGGGGTCAAGGTCTTGATCAGCATGGACCCGAACCTTCCCGTCGTGTCAGTCGACCGCGTGCAGATCCAACAGGTGCTGCTGAACCTGATCCGCAACGCCTTGGAAGCCATGGACAACTGCCCGGTCCGCGAACTCGCGATAACCACGTCGGTGCAGGACGATCATGTTCTGGTGAACGTGGCCGATAGCGGGAGCGGAATTTCACCCGAGGTCGCGGCCAGGCTGTTTCAGCCTTTTGTCACGACAAAGACTGAGGGCATGGGCATAGGCCTCTCGGTATGCCGTACCATTATCGAAGCGCACGGTGGAGTGCTGTGGATGGGGCCGAATTCCGGCGGCGGCTGCGCGTTTCGATTCACACTGCCAATGGGTTGATCTGGCGGGGTTCTCGCGCTGAGTCGTGCGCCGGCGTGAACCCTTTGTTATCAAGTTTTCGGCTTATGTGCGGCGGGATCAATCGCACTGCACAAGGAGTCCCTCATGTCGCACATGCCACGTGCTGTCCCCAGGACTGCCGCGGCGGACTGCCAGTACTCTGGCAACCACTCCGTCCAATCGACCACGCATTTCATGACGTCGTTTCCTGTGGCGCATGCGCACTATGTTCCTCTGTCGGAGCGCACGGCCAATGAGTTGCAGGCCAACGCAAACGAACTGTGCCGCATGGCCACGACTGCCACCACCGCCGATGTCGCCAAGGCGCTGCTGACTCTGGCCGACCGTTACGCGACGCTTGCCGCGAAACGGCGGATGGCGGAGGTTCTGTAGGCTTCCCCTAAAGTGCACCGCCGCGCAATTCCCGGAACCGCGCCTCCACATCGACACGCCGCAGCCTTGCCGTACCGGCACAGGCGACGGTGGCGGCTCCCGCGGCGGTGCCCCACGCCAGGGCTTCCGCGGGCGTTGACCCGCGCGCCAGGGCGAGGCTGGTCGCTGCCAGAAACGCGTCGCCCGCACCGACGGAACTGTGCATCGGGACATCCATGGCCGGCATCCGGATCACACCGTCAGGGGTTGCGAGCAGAGCGCCCTCCACCCCGAGCGTGAGCGCCACCATGCGAGTGGCGCCCCGCCGCACCAGCGCCATCGCGTGCCAGTCCTGCTCCACGGGGCCCTTCAGCGGCCGTCCCACCAGATTTTCCAGCTCCCCGAGACTTGGCTTGACCAGTTCGCATCCGCCCTGCTCAAGCGCTGCCACCAGTGCAACACCCGAGGTGTCCAGCACGAAGCGCTGTCCTTTACGGGCCGCGATCCGTGCCACCTGCGCATAGGTGTCATCGGGAATGCCACTCGGCAGGCTGCCGCTGGCAATCAGCCACTCCCCCGGCTCCTGCTCGATGGTCGCCAGACAGGCCTGGAACTCGGCCGTCGTCAGCGTCGGGCCTTCTGGGACAAAGCGATATTCCAGGCCGGTGCTGGCGTCCTGCACGTTCAGGCTCACCCGGGTGCGCCCTCTGATCAGCACGCTGCGCCGCTTTACGCCGGCCTCGTCCAGCAATTCCTCGAGCACGCGTCCAGGTGCACCGCCGGCCGCCAGGATGGCCAGCGTGTCGCCACCCAGCTCGTGGAGCACCCGTGCCACGTTCACACCGCCACCGCCGGGATCGGCGTGCTCATGGTGCATGCGGATCTTGTGCGTCGGCACAACGGCGTCCGCGTCGGCAGCGAGATCGAGCGCGGGATTCAGCGTCAGGGTGATCAGACGTGGTTGCATGGCGACCGAAGCTAGCGTTTGGCACCCGACAGTGGATTGATCCACGTCAATGATTTGCTAACGGACGAAGAGCCAGATGCGCGGCATGGATGAAAACCAGCGAACCGCGCACGACCTGACCCCAGCGGTCGATCTGACGCTTCATCACGGCTCCGGGCCGTTCCGTACCCGGCTGCCACACTACGTCTCGCTGAAGCCGCCCTGCAATCACGCCTGCCCCGCCGGCGAGGACATCCAGGCATGGCTGGCGTTGGCTCAGGCGGGCGAGTATCGCCGGGCGTGGGAGACACTGATAGCCGACAATCCGCTGCCGGCGACGCATGGGAGGGTCTGCTATCATCCGTGCGAGACCGCCTGCAACCGCGGGGAACTGGACGCCGCGGTGTCGATCCACGCGGTCGAGCGCTTCCTCGGCGACATGGCACTGGATGAAGGCTGGACGGTGCCCGTGGCGCGGCCTACCGGCAAGCGCATCCTGGTCATCGGTGCCGGCCCCAGCGGGCTGTCGGCCGCCTATCACCTGACCAGACTCGGCCACCAGGTCGAGATCCACGAAGCAGGGCCGCTGCCCGGCGGCATGCTGCACTTCGGCATCCCCGCCTACCGCCTGCCTCGGACCGGCCTGCTCGCCGAGATCGCCCGCATCAGGCGCATGGGCGTGCACATCGAACTGAACAACAAGGTCACCGACCTGCTCGCCGAACGCGACGCCGGAAAGTTCGACGCGGTATTTGTCGCAATCGGCGCGCATGTCGGCAAGCACGCCGACATCCCGGCGCGTGACGCCGTGCGGGTGCTGGATGCTGTCGCACTGCTGCGCGAGACCAGCACCGGCAGCAAACCGCTGCTCGGACGGCGGGTCGTGGTCTATGGTGGCGGCAACACGGCCATGGATGCCGCCCGCAGCCTCCGACGCCTGGGCGCCGATGAAACACTGATCGTGTACCGCCGCGACCGTGCGCACATGCCCGCGCACGAGTTCGAGGCCGACGAGGCGCTCGCCGAGGGGGTGAAGATCAAGTGGCTGACGACGATCAAGGAGATCGTCGGTCCGACGCTGACGATCGAGCGGATGGCACTCGACGACAAGGGCTGGCCACAGCCGACCGGCGAGCTGGAAACTCTGGAGACTGACGCGGTGGTACTGGCCCTCGGCCAGGACAGCGACAGCGATTTCCTCCGCACGGTGCCGGGGGTCGAGTTCAAGTGGGACACAGTGGTGGTGGATCGGCGGATGATGACCGGCCACCCAGGCGTGTTCGCCGGCGGCGACATGGTCCCGGCAGAGCGTACCGTCACGGTCGCAGTTGGGCACGGCAAGAAGGCCGCACACTGCATCGACGCCTGGCTGCGCGGCACGACCTACGACAAGCCCGCGTCCACGCCAGTGGTGACGTTCGACATGCTGAACCTGCCGGTGTTCAGCGACGTCGATCCGGCGGTGCAGCACCATCTGACCAAGGCGCAAAGCGTCTCTGGCTTCGACGAAGTGATGGCCGGCCTAAGCGAAGCCGAGGCGCGGCACGAGGCACAACGTTGTCTGTCCTGCGGGAACTGCTTCGAGTGCGACAACTGTTTCGCAGCCTGTCCCGAGCAGGCAATCGCCAAGCTGGGCGTTGGGCTCGGCTACTCGGTTGATGCGATGAAATGCACCGGTTGCGCCACGTGCTTCGAGCAGTGCCCCTGCCACGCGATCGATATGGTCGCCGAGGATAGCTGACCCATGACCTCCCCTTCCGAATCCCGCGCCGTGATGGACGGCAACACTGCGGTGGCCCATGTCGCCTACCGGGTGAACGAAGTGTGCGCGATCTTTCCGATCACGCCGTCATCAACGATGGCGGAATTGGCCGACGAGTGGTCCGCCAAGGGCATTCCCAACATCTGGGGCAACGTCCCGGTGGTGCAGGAAATGCAGAGCGAAGGCGGCGCCGCGGGTGCGGTGCACGGCGCGCTGCAATCCGGTGCGCTGACCACGACGTTCACCGCATCGCAGGGCCTGCTGCTGATGCTGCCCAACATGTTCAAGATCGCCGGCGAGCTGACGCCGACGGTGTTCCACATCGCCGCCCGCGCTATCGCCACCCAGGCGCTGTCGATCTTCGGCGACCATTCCGACGTGATGGCGGTGCGCGCCGCCGGCTTCGCCATGCTGGCCTCGGCCTCGGTGCAGGAGGCGCACGATTCCGCGCTGATCGCCCAGGCGGCGACGCTCGAATCGCGCATTCCGTTCCTGCACTTCTTCGACGGCTTCCGCACGTCGCATGAGATCGCCACCATCACGCTGCTGAGCGATGCGCAGATCCGCGCCATGATCGACGATGACCTGGTGCGCGCACACCGCGCACGGGCCCTGTCGCCGGAGCGTCCGGTCGTGCGCGGCACGGCGCACAATGCCGATACGTTCTTCCAGGCACGCGAGACCGCAAATCCGTTCTACGCGCGCGTGCCGGAGATCGTGCAGCAACAGATGGACCGGTTCGCGGCGACGACGGGCCGGCGGTATCATCTGTTCGACTACCACGGGGCCACCGACGCCGATCGCGTGGTGGTCATGATGGGGTCGGGCACAGAAACGGCAAGCGCCACGGCGACGGCATTGAACGAGCTGGGGGAGCGGGTCGGCGTGTTGCAGGTGCGGCTGTATCGGCCGTTCGCTGCGGATGCATTCCTTGCAGCGCTGCCGCGCAGCGTTCGTGTCGTCGCCGTGCTGGAGCAGACCAAGGAGCCCGGCGCGCCGGGCGAGCCGCTGTATCTCGACGTGATCAGCGCGCTGGCGCAGGCCGTGTCGCGCGGCAAGCGACGCAGCATGCCGCTGGTGGTCGGTGGCCGCTACGGCCTTTCGTCGAAGGATTTCAATCCGTCGATGGCGAAGGCGGTGTTCGACGAGCTGCGCAGTCCCGAACCGCGCAATGGCTTCACGATAGGCATCGTCGACGATGTCTCGCACACGAGCCTGACACCGGACGCATCGTTCCGCATCGAGCCAAATGATATTGTTCAGGCAGTATTCTACGGACTTGGCGCCGACGGCACGGTGGGCGCCAACAAGAATAGCGTGAAGATCATTGCCGAGGATGCCGGCCTGCACGCGCAAGGTTACTTTGTTTACGATTCGCACAAGTCTGGCGCGCAGACAATTTCGCATTTGCGCTTCGGTCCGCGATCGATCCACGCACCTTACCTGATCCAGCGGGCTGGGTTCATCGGCTGTCACCAGTTCCAGTTTGTCACGCGCCAAGATGTGCTGCGGCTGGCGGCACCTGGCGCGACCGTGCTGCTGAACGCACCATACGGCCCCAACGAAATCTGGGATCACCTGCCGCGCTCGATGCAGGTGAAAATCATCGGCCTTGGGCTGCGGCTGTTCGTCATCGATGCCTCCCGCGTGGCGCAGGACGTCGGGTTGCGTGGCCGCACCAACACAGTGCTGCAGACCTGTTTCTTCGCGATCTCGGGTGTGCTGCCGCGCGAGCAGGCGATCGCGCACATCAAGGAGGCGATCCACAAAAGCTACAGCAGCAAAGGTGAGGCGGTGGTAAAGGCGAACTACCGCGCCGTCGATGACACGCTCGAACGGCTGTTCGAGGTGACGGTGCCGGAGGCGGCCACCGGCCGCTTCGACCTCGCGCCGCTTGTGCCGGAGCACGCGCCGGCGTTCGTGCGCGAGGTGACCGCCGCGATGCTCGGTGGCCGCGGCGACGAAATTCCGGTGAGCCGTTTGCCGGTGGATGGCACATGGCCGTCCGGCACTGCCATCTGGGAGAAGCGCAACATCGCCGACGCCGTCCCGGTATGGGACGCCGATACCTGCGTGCAATGCGGACAGTGCAGCTTCGTCTGCCCGCACGGCGTGATCCAGGCGAAGTACTTCGATGCAGCGAAGCTCGACAACGCTCCGGCAAGGTTTCGCTCGGCGCCGATCAATGTGCGCGGCTTTCCCGACGTTCGCTTCGCACTCGATTTCGCGATTGAGGACTGCACGGGTTGCGGCCTTTGCGTGGAGGCCTGTCCTGTTGTGCCAGCCAAGTCGCTCGCGATGCAGGAGAAGGGCGCATTGGTTGAAGGCTCGCGCGTGGACAACGCCTTCTTCGCCGCCCTCCCGATGAACGATCGGGCGCGCGTGGACTTCGCCAATGTGCGCGGCGTGCAGTTCCTCGAGCCGCTGTTCGCCTACTCAGGCGCGTGTGCAGGCTGCGGCGAGACGCCTTACCTGAAGCTGCTGTCGCAGTTGTTCGGGGACCGCCTGCAGATCGCCAACGCCACCGGCTGCTCATCCATCTACGGCGGCAACCTGCCGGTGACGCCGTGGTCCACCAATAGCGAAGGTCGCGGACCCGCCTGGTCGAATTCGCTGTTCGAGGACAACGCCGAATTCGGTCTTGGCTTTCGTCTGGCCGCGGACAAGCACCTGGAAATGGCGCAGAGTCTGACCCGCGAGATGGCGCCGGCGCTAGGAGCGGATCTTGTGAGTGCTGCGCTGAATGCCCCTCAGGTGAACGAGTCGGACATCCGTTTGCAGCACGAGCGCGTCGGCGAACTGAAGCGGCGTCTGCACGCGCTGAATGATCCGCATGCGAAGGATCTGCTTTCCGTGATCGAACAACTGGTCCGCCGCAGCATCTGGATCGTGGGCGGCGACGGCTGGGCGTACGATATCGGCTATGGCGGGCTGGACCACGTGCTCGCCAGCGCCCGCGACATCAATGTGCTGGTGCTCGACACCGAGGTGTATTCCAACACCGGCGGCCAGGCCTCAAAGGCAACGCCACTCGGCGCGATCGCCAAGTTCGCCTCCGCCGGCAAGCGGGTGGCGCGCAAGGACCTGGCCTTGCAGTCGATTGCCTACGGGAATGTCTATGTCGCGCAGGTGGCGATGGGTGCCAATCCACAGCAGACGCTGCAGGCGTTCCGGGAGGCAGAGGCGTATTCGGGGCCTTCGCTGATCCTCGCCTATTGCCATTGCATCGCGCACGGCATCGATATGCAGCGCGGCATGAAGCAACAGGACCTGGCGGTTGCCTGCGGCTACTGGCCGCTGTTCCGCTACAACCCCGCTCTCCGTGAGGTCGGCGAGAACCCGTTTGTGCTGGACAGCCCGCGGCCCACGCTGAAGTTCCGAGACTACGCCTACAACGAGGCGCGGTATCGCGCTCTGGCGCAGAGCCGGCCCGAGGAAGCCGCGATACTGTTGGCGCAGGCACAGGCGGCCCTGGAGGAAAAGTATCGCAGCTACGAGGAGATAGCCGGCTGGTCTGCGACGCGCTTCCACCCGGCCGGGCTGCGCAACAGCGGCATCGCCGGGCGTGTCGGCGAGCGCGTCGACGAAGATGCGGCATGATGCTAGCCTAGTCGGCGTGAACGACTACGACCTCGACATCTATGCGTGGAGTCGGCGGCAGGGAGCATTGCTGCGCCGGCTGGCAGCGGGCGAGCGCGTCAACGACGCGGACCTCGACTGGCCGAACATCGCCGAGGAGATCGAGACCGTGGGTCGATCCGAACGCGCGGCGCTGCGCAGCCGCATCCTCAACGTGATCGAGCACCTGATGAAGTTGCAGAGCTCGCCTGCGACAGAGCCGCGCCTCGGTTGGCAGGAAACCATCGACCGCGCTCGTTCAGAGATCGAGGACTTGCTCAACGATAGCCCCAGATTGCGCCCAAAGGTCAGCGGACTTGTCGCGGAAATGCTGCCGAAGGCGCGGCGTTTCGTCGACAAAGCGCTGATCAGGCATGGCGAGACCGCACGCGTACCATTGGCAACGATCACCTACAACGAGGATCAGGTGGTAGGCGATTGGTTTCCCGACGCTGAAGCCTAGCGATCAGTGCCCCAGCGCCTGCACGATCTCCTCGGTCATCTTCTTTGCATCGCCGAACAGCATCATCGTGTTCGGCCGGAAGAACAGCACGTTGTCGACGCCCGCATAGCCTGACGCCATCGAGCGTTTGACGAATAGCACCGTCCCCGCCTTCTCGACGTCCAGGATCGGCATGCCGTAGATCGCCGACTGCGGGTCGGTTTTTGCCGCCGGATTGGTCACGTCGTTGGCGCCGATCACATAGGCCACATCGGCGGTGGAGAACTCGTTGTTGATCTCCTCCAGCTCGAACACCTCGTCGTACGGCACGTTCGCCTCGGCCAGCAGCACGTTCATGTGCCCGGGCATGCGGCCGGCGACGGGGTGAATGGCATACTTCACCTCCACGCCTTCCTTCTTCAGCGTGTCAGCCATCTCGCGCAGCGCGTGCTGCGCCTGCGCCACCGCCATGCCGTAGCCAGGTACCACGATCACCTTCGACGCATTCTTCATGATGAACGCCGCATCCTCGGCATTGCCGCTTTTCACCGTCCGGTCCATCGTCGCGCCGCCGGACGCCGCCGCGCCGCTCTCGGTACCGAAACCGCCCAGCAGCACGTTGATGATGCTGCGGTTCATGCCCTTGCACATGATGTAGGAAAGGATCGCGCCCGACGCGCCGACCAGTGATCCGGTGATGATCAGCGCCAGGTTCTGTATGGTGAAGCCGATGCCTGCCGCCGCCCAGCCGGAATAACTGTTCAGCATCGACACGACCACCGGCATGTCGGCGCCGCCGATCGGGATGATGATCAGGAACCCCAGCCCGAACGCCAACAGCGCGATCAGCCAGAACACGACCTGGCTGCCGGTCGCGACGAACAGCACAATCAGCACGACCAGCAGCACGGCGAGCCCAAGGTTCAGCTTGTGCTGACCAGGGAATGAGATCGGCGCGCCACTCATCAACGCCTGTAGCTTGGCGAATGCGATCAGCGAGCCGGAGAATGTGATGGCGCCGATCGCCAGACCGAGCGACATCTCGATCAGGCTCTGCGTGTGGACGTGGCCCAACGTGCCAATGCCGAACGCCTCGGGCGCATTCAGCGCCGCCGCGGCGACGAAGACAGCAGCGAGACCCACCAGTGAGTGGAAGGCGGCGACAAGCTGCGGCAGCGCAGTCATCTGGATGCGCAGCGCGACGAAGGTGCCGACTGTGCCGCCGATGATGATGCCGAGGAAGATCAGCCCGTAACCAAGACCGCCCATGCCATGATGGGCGAGCGTGGCAATCACCGCGACACCCATCCCGATCATGCCGAACAGGTTGCCCTGGCGCGACGTGACGGGCGACGACAGCCCGCGCAGCGCGAGGATGAACAGGACGGCGGAAATCAGATAGGCGAGCGCGGTGAGGTTGGCGGACATCTGCGCGTCCTCTACTGCCGTCGCTTGAACATCGACAACATGCGATACGTCACCACAAAGCCGCCGAAGATGTTCACGCTCGCCAGCATCACGGCGAGGAACCCGAAGCCCATGGCCCAGCCGCTGGTGCCAAGACCGGTCGCCAGCATGGCGCCCACCACGATCACCGAGGAGATCGCATTGGTCACCGACATCAGCGGCGAATGCAGCGCAGGTGTGACGTTCCACACCACGTAGTAGCCGACGAAGCAGGCCATCAGGAATATCGCCAGCAGGAATACGAACGGCTCCACCTCGGTGACAACGCCGGGGGTATTCTCCAACAGCGTGTGCGCGTGGATGGCGAGTTCATTGGCCCGCTGAGCCAGCCGATCAGCTTCGTCAGCCAATTGGTTCGGGTTCATCAGCGCACTCCGCTTCTATGCAGCTTGCGAGGGCAGAAAGTTTGGATGCACGACAGTGCCGGCACGTGCCAGCATGACGCCCTTCACGATGTCGTCGCTCTCCGGCAGTTTTGGCGCCATCGCTTCCTTGTCCCAGAACGTGCTGAGGAAGGTCAGCAGATTCCGTGCGTAGAGCGCAGACGCGGCAACCGGAATGCGGCCGGGCCAATTCTGGTAACCGAGTACGGCGACGCCATTCGGCGTGACGATGCGCTCGCCTGGCACAGTGGCGGCACAATTGCCGCCGGCATCGGCGGCGATATCGACGATCACGCTGCCTGGCCGCATAGACTGGACCATCGGCTGCGTCACGATGACGGGTGCACGCCGGCCCATCACCAGGGCGGTGCAGATCACCAGATCATTTTTGGCGATCGTGGTGGCCATCAGCTCCGCCTGCTTCTGACGAAATGCCTCGCTCATCTCGCGTGCATAGGCACCGGTCTGACCAGCCGTCTCCTCGTCCTCCACACCGACGAACGTGCCACCCAGCGACTTGATCTCCTCCTTCGCGGCGGGACGCACGTCAGTGGCGGAAACGATCGCGCCCAGCCGCCGCGCGGTGGCGATCGCCTGCAGGCCGGCCACACCGGCGCCGATCACGAACAGGCGCGCGGGCGGTACCGTCCCGGCGGCAGTCATCATCATCGGGAAGCCACGCTGAAACGCGCCGGCCGCCTCGATCACCGCGCGATAGCCGGCGAGGTTCGACTGGCTCGACAGCACGTCCATCGCCTGCGCGCGGGTGATGCGCGGCAGCAGTTCCATGGCCGCGCAATCTATGCCGGCTGCCGCAAGGCTCGGAACCAATTCGGGTTCGCTGAAGGCGTTGGCGATGCAGACAAGCAGAGTGCCACGCGGGATCTGCGCCCTTTGTTCAGGCAGCGGCATCTGCACTGCGAACACGATTCCGGCACCGGCCAGAGCAGCCCCCGCATCGGGCGCGATCTCTGCCCCCGCGGCGACGAACTCTTGATCGGGGATCGCCGCCTCGGCGCCGGCGCCCGACTCGATCGCAACTGTCAGGCCCAGGCCGACCAGACGCTTCACCGTATCAGGCGTCGCTGCAACACGCGTCTCGGACGCGCGGCGTTCCTTCAGCACCGCAAGGCGCATCCGTTCACTCCTTTACAGACACGACCAAAGGGGAGAACCGGGCACGCCGGCACATGCGCGAACTGCCCCAGATCGACGGCGCGGCACCATGCGCGAAGGGGGTGGGTGGTGCAAGGGGCGATCGGTGGCGCGTTGGTGCGCGGCCCTCGTCTTCCGCGTCACGCGAGGTGATGATCAGGTGGGCAAAGACGAGGAGGGAACGATGGGTCAGCTCGACGGCAGGATCGGCATAGTCACCGGTGCGGCGTCTGGCATCGGCGCGGCCTGCGCGCGCGTCCTGTCACGTGAGGGAGCGAAGTTGGTGCTGACGGACCTGGACGACGCGGGCGGTCAACGCCTCGCGGAGCAGACCGGCGGTATCTATCTGCATCATGACGTGACGGACGAGACCGGCTGGCCCGCGGTGATCGCGGCTGCCGAGAAACTCGGGGGCTTGCAGATCCTGATCGCCAATGCCGGCATCGGCATCATGGGATCCGCGATCGACATGTCGCTTGCCGACTGGCGGCGGCAGATGTCGGTGAATGTCGACGGCGTGTTCCTGACGGTGAAATACGGCATCCCTGCGATGCGGCGTTCCGGCGGCGGTTCCGTTGTGATGATGTCCTCGGTCGCCGGGATACGCGGTTCGGCGAACCTCGCTGGCTATTCCGCGACGAAGGGCGCGGTGCGGCTATTCGCCAAGTCCATTGCGCTGGAGTGCGCTGGCGCACGCGACAACATCAGGGTCAACTCGGTGCATCCTGGCGTGATCGATACGCCGATCTGGACCAAGCTGCCGCCGGGCGCCAATGCACCGCTCGATCCGCATCGGATCGCCGAGGCAACAGTACCGATCGGCACGGCCGGGCAGGCCGAGGACATCGCCAACGGCGTGCTGTTTCTGTGCTCCGATGCATCGAGCCACATGACCGGCTCGGAACTGGTAATAGACGGCGGCATGACGGCTGGGCGTGCAGGACGGATGGGTTAACACTCTTCGTTCCGCAGCCGCGCTATATTCCTCCTGAGCTGTTTCAGTCAGAGGTCAATATGGCAATGCGGCCCGCATTGTTCGCTGCCGTCCTGGCGGTTCTTGCGTCTGCGACATGCGCGTTGGCCCAGCCCGCACCGTCGCCCCATGCCACCGATCAGGCGTCACTGTCGCATTCCGCGCTCAAGGCCACGACGTTCAAGGCTGGCACAGTGGTGGCCAATCTCGCGATACTGTCCTATGCGACTGGACTGGCGGGAGGCGCGGCGCTGACGACGTTCATCACAGCCAGTGCCTGGGTATTCTATACAGCGAACGACTATCTCTGGGACACCTATTCACCGCCACCGGCGAGGGAGAATACAAACCAGGCATTCGACGCGACTGCTGACGCCTGGCGCAACACCGAGAAGTACCTGACGTACAAGCCAGTGATCGCATCGGTCAAGCTGGGGTCTCTGTACCTTTATACCGGTTCCGTCGCGGCCATGACCGTGTTCGGCACGGCATCGGTGCTGACCAATACCGCCGTGTTCTATGCCAACAACATGGCATGGGACTGGTACGACTGGTACTCCACAGCGCCAACCGTCGCCGCGGCGAAACCCTGACGCCTATTTTGCCGACGGCACGCCTGCATCGGCCAATGCCGCGGCCTGACGCGCGGACAGCACTGACTCGTCAAAGTCGGCGATCAGGTCGCCGAACAACCTGCTCCAATTCAGCTCCGCCTTGAGGCGCAGAAACACGCCCCCGAGGCCAATGGCCGAGCGATCCATCAGCACGAACTCGCGCGGCGGCCTTACGCCACCGGTGCGTTTCAGTCCGGCATGCACGCGCTCGGCGACCTCCCGGCCGAACTGCGGATCGTCGGTCTCCTGAATGCGCCGCACCCGGTCCTCGCACAGCGGTTCGTAGAGAAAGCGCGCCCACAGGTTCAGCGCCGCCATCTTCTCCTTCGACAGATCGCTGAAGCCCCACGTCGTGTAGGCATGATGTGCCTTGGCGTCGTCGTTGTCGCGCACCGCTTCATAGAGATCGATCACCCCTCGCACGAACTTCGCGCCGAACACACGAATGGCGCCGAAGTCCAGCAGATTGACCGAGGCGTCGGGCCGCACCTGGTAGTTGCCCAGATGCGGATCACCATGGATCACCCCGTAGCGATAGAATGGCACATACCAGGCACGGAACAAGGCTGCGGCGATCTGGTTGCGCTCCTCCTGAGGCGGGTCCTCCGCCAGGCGCTGCATCAGCGGCCGACCGTCGAGCCAGGTCATGGTGAGCAGGCGGCGTGTGCAGTAGCCGGCGATCGGCACCGGCACATGCACCGTTGGATCGTTGGCCAGCATCCGCCCATACAACCGCATTTGCGCCGCTTCGCGTTCGTAGTCGAGTTCCTCGCGCAGGCGTTCGCAGAGTTCCTTGTAGACCTCCTCGTGCTGGATGGCGTTATCCATGCGGTGATAGATCGCCATCGCCATACGCAATTGGCGAAGGTCGGCTTCGACTGTACTCGGCATGTCCGGGTATTGCAGCTTGCAGGCGACATCGGTGCCGTCGTGCAGACTGGCGCGGTGCACCTGGCCCAGGCTGGCGGCGGCGGCGGCGTCATGGCCGAACTGCGCGAATTTCGCCTCCCAGTCGGCGCCTAACTCGCTCACCATGCGTCGGCGCACAAAGTTCCAGCCCATCGGCGGCGCATTGGCCTGCAACTGCGCAAGTTCAGCGGCGTATTCGGCGGGCAGCGCATCAGGCACCGTGGACAGGAACTGCGCCACCTTCATCAGCGGACCTTTCAGGCCGCCCAGAATAGTGCGCAGGTCCTCGGCATGTGCGGCTCGGTCGGTCTTGATGCCGAACACTCGCTCGCCAGCAACGCGCGCAGCGATGCCGCCGACGGCACCGGAGGTACGCGCCATGCGACGTATCTCACCGAACAGGTTGCTGCGGTCAGACATGGAGGAAGAAGCCCTCAAGATTGCGCAGCACGTCATGATTGGACATCCGCGCGACACGAATGTTGCGCTTCGCCATCCATGAATCTCGCACAGCGTCGCCTGGCGCGTCGATATGCGACACGCCATCCACCTCGACGACCAGCCGCGCCGATGGGCAGTAGAAGTCTGCGATGTAGCGCCCCAGCGGCACTTGGCGGCGAAGATTCAGGCCGCCGATCCGATGCTTGCGGAGCCCCTGCCAAAGCCTGCGTTCCGCGGGCGTTGAGGCATGACGCATGGCACGGGCGTGTGCCAGCGGCGATGTGTTCCGGTCGGCCCCCTCCCCCGGCCCCCCTCCCGCATCGGGAGGGGGAGGTCCTTTTGCATTTCCATTTCCATTCCCACTTTCTGGCTGGCTCTTCCTCACTCCGTCTGCTCCAGTTCATCGATGAACCCGGCGATCACATCCAGACCCTTCTTCCAGAACGTCGGATCTGACGCATCCAGCCCGAATGGCGCCAGCAGCTCCTTGTGCCGCTTTGTCCCGCCCGCACGCAGCATCTGGAGATACTTCGTCTGAAATCCTGGATGCCCCGACTGGAACACCGAGTACATCGCATTCACCAGGCAATCGCCGAACGCATACGCATAGACATAGAACGGCGTATGGATGAAATGCGGCACATATGCCCAGAAGACGCTGTATTCCGGCGTGAATTCGAACGCCGGTCCAAGGCTCTCCCGCTGCACCTGCAGCCAAAGCTCGCCGATGCGGTCCGGCACCAGCTCGCCTGACCGCCGCTCATCGTGCAGCAGCGACTCGAAGTGGTAGAAGGCCACCTGGCGGACCACCGTGTTCAGCATGTCCTCGACCTTCGCCGCCAGCATGATGCGTCGGCGCTTCGGGTCGGCCGCATCCAGCAACGCACGGAACGTCAGCATCTCGCCGAACACGCTCGCGGTCTCGGCCAGCGTCAGCGGCGTGCCTGACATCAGATAGCCCTGCTCTGCGGCCAGCACCTGGTGCACGCCGTGGCCCAGCTCATGCGCCAGCGTCATCACGTCGCGCGTACGCCCATGATAGTTCAGTAGCAGGTAGGGATGCGCTGACGGCACTGTCGGATGCGCGAACGCGCCGCCCGCCTTGCCCGGTTTCAACGTTGCATCGATCCACGGCCGGTCGAAGAATCGCCGGCCAACCTCGGCGAGATCAGGGCTGAACGCGCCATAAGCCGTCAGCACCCGCTCGCGTGCATCGTTCCAGCCGATCGTCCGGTCGTCATCGTCCGGCAACGGCGCATTGCGGTCCCAGTGCATCAGCTTCGGCAGACCGAGCCACTTCGCCTTCATCAGATAATAGCGATGCGCGAGCCGCGGGAAATCTGCCCGCACCGCCGATACCAGTGCGTCAACAACCCCATCCTCCACCATGTTGGAGCGGTTGCGATAGCTGCCCGGGCGCGGATAGTGCCGCCACGTGTCAACGATCTCCTTGTCCTTCGCCAGCGTGTTGGTGACCAGCGAGAACAGCCGGATATTCCCGCCAAACGCCACGCCGATCGCGCGCCCCGCAGCTTCGCGCACCGATCGGTCGCCATCCGACAACTTGTTCAGCGCGGCGCTGACGGTGAGCTCCTCGCCGTCCATCGGCACTCGCATCGCCGCAACCGTTTCGTCGAACAGGCGGCTCCACGCGCTATGCCCGGTCACCTCCTTCTCGTGCAGCAGCTTCTCCAGCTCGTCCGAAAGCTGGTGCGGCCGGAATACGCGCAGGTCGCGCAGCCAGGGTCGCCACTTCGCCAGCGCCGGGTCGGCCAGCTTCTGCTCCAGCACCGTATCATCCAGCCGGTTCAGTTCCAGGCTGAAGAACAGCAGGTGGCTGCTGATCGTGGTCACCCGCTCGCTCACGGTCTGGTAGAAGCGGCCGATTTCGGCGTTGTTGGAGTTTGCGGCGAACAGCAACTGCGCGTAGGACGCCAACCGTCCCAGCAGTTCCTCGATCCGTTCGTATTCGGCGATCGCCGCGGCGAGCGTGCTGCCCGGCATGGCGCCGAGCTTGCCCTGATGTGCCGCCGCGAACGCGCGTGCCGCGTCGTGGGCCTTGCTAAAATCCGCCTCGACGGCAGGGCTGTCCGGCGCCGGATACAGGTCGCGAAGGTCCCAGGTCGGTAGATCCTCGACTGTCTGCTGGCTGGCGGCTGCATCGGCCGGGGCGGTTTGGCGCATCATCACGTCCTCACGAGGCTGCGGTTGTCATCCATGTAAGGTAGTAGGGGCGTAGGTCAAAGGGTTGTGCCCGGCGCAGAACGGGCGACGGGAGGTGGTGTGCAGCAATATCCGATCTGGCCAAACCTGCCCGCCATGATGTTCGCGCTGGCCCGCACGTGGCCGGACAAGCCCCTGCTCCGCTGCTTCCGCGACGGCGCGTGGCACCAGACCACATGGCAGGAGTTCGGCCGCATGGCGGCGTCCTGCGCCCGGCATCTGCGGGCGGCCGGTGTGGCGGCAGGCGACCGCGTGCTGATCGTGTCGGAGAACCGACCGGAATATGCGATCGCCGAAACGGCCCTGATGGCTCTGCGCGCGGTGCCGGTACCGACCTACACAACCAACACAGTGGCCGATCACGCGCACATCCTGCGTGATTTGGGCGCACGGGCGGCGATCGTTTCCTCCCCTGCCCTCGCCGGCACGCTGCGCGCGGCAGGGCGACTGACGGGTGGGCTCGATCTGCTGGTGGTGATCGACGGGCCGCCGGACGACGCGGCCGGCACGCCGCGTCTGATGCACTGGCCCGCACTGGTCGCCGACACGGCGCCGCCCGACGACATCGCGCTGGAAGCCACGTCTATCTCCGCCGACGCGCTCGCCTGTCTGATCTACACCTCCGGTACCGGCGGCGCGCCCAAGGGCGTGATGCTGCCGCACCGATCGATCCTGTCCAACTGCCGCGGTGCGTCAGAGCTGATGCGGCCGTTGCGACTGCGGGATGAGGTGTATCTGTCTTACCTGCCGATCTCGCACAGCTACGAACACACGGTCGGACTCTTCTTCCTGCCAAGTATCGGCACCGAAATCGTATATTGCCGCGGCGTCGAACATCTGGCCGCCGACATGCTGACGGTGCGCCCGACCATCCTGGCGACAGTGCCGCGCGTCCTCGAGGTGATCCGCAGTCGCGTGCTGACGCAGGTAGCCCGGCAGGCGCCCTGGCGGCACGCGCTATTCCGCCGGGCGCTGGACCTTGGTCTGAAGCGGATCGATGGCCATCGGCTGACACTGGCCGAGCGCCTGCTCGACCCGCTGCTCGACCGCTTCGTGCGCGCGAAGGTCCGGGCGCGGTTCGGTGGCCGACTGAAAGCGGCGATGTCAGGCGGCGCGCGGTTGGACCCCGAGGTGGGACGGTTCTTCCTGGCGCTCGGGCTGATGATCATGCAGGGCTATGGGCAGACGGAGGCCGGTCCGGTCATCAGCGCCAATCCGCCCGACGGTATCCGCATCGACACGGTCGGGCGTGTGCTGCAGGGCGTCGATGTGCGCATTGCCGAGGACGGCGAGATCCTGGTGCGCGGCGACCTGGTGATGGAGGGCTATTGGGGCATGCCGGATGTCACGACAGCGGTCATTCACGACGGCTGGCTGCATACCGGCGATATCGGCGAACTCGATAACGCCGGCTATCTGCGCATCACCGATCGCAAGAAGGACATGATCGTTCTGTCAGGCGGCGAAAACGTTTCTCCGGCGAAGATCGAAGGCATGCTGATGACGGAACCGGAGATTTCGCAGGCGGTGGTCGCCGGCGATGGCCGTTCGTCGCTGACCGCGTTGGTCGTGCCTGCGGACGGCCACGACGACGTCTCCGCCGCGCTGGCCGTCAGTCGCGTGAATCTGCGGCTGTCGGTGACCGAACGGATCCGCAGGCACGCCGTAGTCCCGCCTTTCACCGTTGAGAACGGACTGCTCACTCCGACCCACAAGATCAGGCGGATGCTGGTGATCCGAGCCAACACCGAGGCGCTGTTGCATTCTCCCCCTCGCCCCATGGGAGGGGGTTAGGGACGGGAGCTGGGGCGACGCAAGGCGAAAACCCCCCGCCATTTCCCCCGCATCACGGCGAACGATGTCTCCTGTGTCCGGCGCCGATCCGCAGCGACTAGCGTCTCGGCAGCGAACGACAAGACACAGGGAGACACCAACAATGATCGCCTCAGCCGCCCGAAGAATCGCGGTCACCTGCACGGTACTTGGCCTCGCCGCTATCGGTGTCGCCGCGGCCCCCAAGCCGGCCCGTGCCTGGTGGCATGGCTATGGCTGGGGCGTCGGCACCTATGTTCCGCCCGTCGTGGTGCCGCCGCCGCCCGCCTACTATGCCCCACCCGCCTATTATCCTGCCCCCGCCTATTACGCTCCGCCCACCTCCGGCTGGATCCCAGGACACTGGCAAGGAAATTACTGGGTGCCCGGTCATTGGTCGTGAAACTGTGACGCGGTTCATATCAAACGACCATTTGCCACAGCAAAGTGCGGATAACGGGCGAGCCACCACTTAACATCTCGCCAGAGCTGGGGACAGACCTGTCATGCGTCAGTTCATTGTTGCCGCCGCAATCGCATTCGGACTCATAGCGATCTGGGCAGTCATCCTGCCGCTGACGGCCCAGCCGGCGCCGGCCCAATCCAACGTCACCACTTCCGCCATGTCGCGGGCGTTGTTTCTCTGTCGCAGCGCGAACGGCCTCGACCGCGCATGCGTCGCCATGCTCGCCAAGGCCCTCGTGCTGGACAACAAGGACACCACGACGACGCAGGTCAACGACCGCTTCTGCCGCGTGAACCGGCAAATGCTGGTCAGCCTGGAGCGCCACGATATAGCCCCGTGACGATCCGCCAGCGCATTGAGAATTCCTTTACCAAACCTGACCAGTTTCGCACCGCCGGACTGAGTATCTCGCCGCTCTCCGCCAGACCTAAGTTCCTGATCCCCCGATAACCGAGGAGTCCAGGCCATGCTGCCAGCAGGCATCCGGCGGCTGCGTCCCGACGTGTTCGTCATGGCGCTGACCGGCACCGTCGCCATCGCGACAATGCTGCCCTGCCAGGGTGCCAGCGCACGGTTCTTCCATGCGGCCGCCGTCGGCGCGATCGCGGCGCTGTTCTTCCTCCAGGGCGCACGATTGTCGCGTGAGGCGATCCTCGCCGGCATGACCAACTGGAAACTGCACGCCGGCATCGCCGGCACAACCTTCGTGCTGTTCCCCCTGATGGGGTCAGTGCTCGTCGAGCTGATGCCGCACGTGCTCGATCGCACATTGATACTCGGCGTGCTGTTCCTCTGCGCGTTGCCGTCCACAGTGCAGTCGTCGATCGCGCTCACCTCGATCGCACAGGGCAATGTGGCCGGCGCCGTGTGCGCTGCCACCGCATCCAGCCTGGTCGGTATCGTGCTGACGCCGCTGCTGTTCGGCTTCATGTCGCATGTGCGCGGCGGCGGTGTCGACATATCGGGCATGTGGCAGGTGTTCGCCGAGCTGCTGCTGCCGTTCGTCGCCGGCCATCTGCTGCGGCCGTGGATCGGTCCATGGGCGGCCCGCAACAAATCGCTGCTGACGGTCACCGACCGTGGCTCGATCCTGCTGGTCGTTTACACCGCATTCAGCGCGGCCGTGGTGCACGGCATATGGCACCAGTTGCCGCCGGCGATGCTCGGCGCGCTGGCAATCATGGTCGCGGCACTGTTGGCCGTCGCGCTGTTCGTCACCTCCGCCGGCGCGCGTGTTTGCGGCTTTGTGCATGCCGACGAGGTCGCGGCGGTGTTCTGCGGGTCGCAGAAATCGCTGGTCGCCGGCATTCCAATCGCCAGCGTGCTGTTCGCGGGCCCAACGCTCGGTGTCGTGGTCTTGCCGATCATGCTGTATCACCCGATGCAGCTTGTCGTGTGCGCCTGGCTGGCACGGCGCTATGCAAATCGCCCCGCGGCAGCGTCGGTTCTGGGTGGCGGCCCCTTGTTGCCGATCGGCGTCGCGGCGCGTCAGGAAACCGCCGCATAGCATAACCACCCCGGAACTGTCATTCCGCGGAACGCAGCGACGACGCAACCGGGTCAATGGCGCAAGCTATGAAATTGGCGAGCTTGAATTGTTCCAGGCAGTGTCGGAGTTCTGCGCTACGGTTTTGAATGAGCAACGCGGCGCATCAAATGTGATTGTCGTCTGGCCAGCCACAGCTTACCCGGTCATATCGGTAGCACCGATCCAAAGACCGGCAAATTCACTGACTACGGACACGCAATGGCTGAGAGCGGGTGAATCGAATCGCCATGGCGGTGGTCGAATGAGCGGGTGAATTCATCGCACCAGGGCGTGGCTGACAAGAACACCGCAGACAAGAAGATAGAGCGCGAGCAGTGCTCCCCTGAGTGCGGTAGCGTGTTGGCGTAGACCGGGGGTCAGGCCAACGCCAATGAACGCCGCCATGGTCACGCCTGTCACGATCTGCGCAAGCCTAACGTCGTAGTCAGAGATCGCATCGAACAAATAAAGATCCCTCACACCCAAGGCCACGAATCGCTATTGTCACCAATGCGACCGCCAAGGCAACAGACCGGAGGATGCAATGTACCGCCTGATCCTGGCGCTCCTCCTGCTCGGCGCGACCCCGGCCGCTGCCGCCGATCTGGCGCTGAAGCGGGTAATGCTGTCCTCAGCCGGTGTTGGCTACTTCGAGTACGAGACCGAGGTGGATGGCCCGGCGACACTTGGCCTCGACGTGCCGCTCGATCAGGTGGACGACGTGCTCACCTCATTGGTGGTCTTCGACAGCGCCGGCGCGGTCGGCACGGTGGAACTGCCGGGACGCGACAACACGCGTGCGAACTTCGGCAATGTGCCGTTCGGCCCCGACGCCCTGCGATCCTCGGTCGACTACCTCAACAGCCTGCAGGGCGTGGAAATCAGCGTCCAGGGGCCGCGTCCCATGGCCGGCCGCATCGTGCACGCCGACCGCCTAGCCGAGACGCTGCCGGCGCCCGTCGGCCAGCCGCAGGCGACGGTGCAGCGTACCCGTGTCACCATCCTCAGCCCCGAGGGCCTGCGCCAGTTCGTGCTGGAGGAAGCCGACAGCATCCAGGTCACCGACCCCGAACTGCGTGGGCGGATCGGCGAGGCGCTTGAGTTGCTGCGCCGCGAGGCCAACCAGAGCTTGCGCCATTTCACGCTGCACAGCACGGGCGATGGCCACCGCACGGTGCGCGTCGGCTATGTCACCGCGGCGCCGCTATGGAAGGCGTCGTATCGGCTGGTGCTGCCGGCGAAGGACGGCGATCCCGCGCGGCTGCAGGGCTGGGCGGTGCTCGAGAACCAGTCGGGCGCCAACTGGGATGGTGTCGCGCTGACGCTGCAATACGGCAATCCGGTCACCTTCCGACAGGCGATCTATCAGAGCTACTACGTGCAGCGACCAGAAGTGCCGGTCGAAGTCCTCGGTCGCATCTTGCCGAATGTGGATACGCGCGCGCGACCGGCGGAACTGGCGATGCAGAAGTCCGCGCCCGCGCCGGCTGGCGCTGCCCGGGCAATGGCTGCTCCGGCACCCGTTACGCCGGCCCAAGTCATGGCCGAGCCGGCTGATCAAGTACAGGCCGCCGAGGGTTCAGAAGAAACCATCTTTCAGCTTCCTTCACCGGTGATGCTCGCCGCCGGCCACACCGCCAGCGTGCCGATAATCGATCGCAGTATCCCGGCCGAGCGGGTTGACCTTGCCGCCGGCGACGATCCGCATCCGCTGTCGGCGATCCGCATCACCAACGACACGGGTGCATCGATGCCAGCCGGAGTGCTGACACTGTATGATGCGTCGGGCGCGGCGACCTTTGCGGGGAACGCGAGGCTAGGCGGGCTACCGGCCGGCGAGCGTCGGCTGCTGTCCTTTGCCCAGGACCTGCGGACCACGGTGGAGCGCAGCAGCACCGGCGAGACAGCGCTCGCGTCGCTCACCGCCGCCGATGGCGTGCTTCACATCACCACGCGGCAGCGCGAGTTGTTGCGCATGACGCTCACCGGACCCGCCAACGAGCCGCGTCGGGTGCTGGTGGATATCCCCAAAGACGGCGATCGCACGCTGACGCTGCAGGGCGGACCCATCGCCGGCACCGAGGAGACCGCCACCGCATGGCGTGTGCCGGTGGCGTTGAACCCAGGTGAGGTGCGGAAGCTGACTGCCTACATCGACCGGCTGGAAAGCGAGCAGACCGCGTTGTTGGCAGATGACGCGCAGGTGGTGGTGCGGCTGCTGAACGAACAGACACTGACACCGGAGGCACGTGCTGCGTTGCTGCGGCTTGCCGCACTGCGCCAGGAAGAGGCCTCGAAGCGCGCGACGCTCAACCAGCTCAAGGCGCAGCAGGCATTGATGCTGGAGGATGAGGATCGCATTCGCCGCAATCTGGCCGTGGTGGCAGCAAATGACGCGCTGCACGCCAGGCTGACGCGCGCGCTGGATGCAGATGAGACGGAGCTGGACAAGCTGAGACAGGCGATTGATCAGGCAACTGCCGCGGCGGACAAGGCGCACCAGGCGCTCGCCGATGCTGCAGGCTCGCTGAAACTATAAAGGAGACACGGGGAATACCCGAATCATCTCTAGTGACGCGCTTGCCTCTCCAAGTCATGTCCACGGCTCGAAACGGCTGTGCCGAACCTGAAGCAGTTATTTCGCAGCAACCCCCGAGGGCCCGTGCATCCCGATTAACTCACCCCTAATAGTTTCGCGCCATCGTGTCGTGTCATGGCGTCATCCCTTACGCAGGCCGACGTTGCGCGTCTGCTGACGGAGCCGTCCGCTTCGGTGCGCGCCGAGGTGGCGGACAAGCTGGCACGCGAGATCGACAGTGCCCTGCTGACTGAGGCAGAGCTGGAAATCGCGCATGACATCATCCGAGCCATGGCGAAAGACGTTGAGCTGGCGGTGCGGAGCGCCTTGTCGCAAAGTCTTCGCGGCGCAAGGCACCTGCCGCACGACGTGGCGCTGCGGCTTGCCAACGATGTCGAGGCGGTGGCGTTGCCGATCCTCGCCGACTCGCCGGTGGTCACCGATACCGATCTGATGGAGCTCATTCGCCACGGCTCCACACAGAAGCAGGAGACGATTGCCGGTCGGTCCGGAGTGTCCGAACAGGTCGCCGACGCTTTGGCGACGCAGGGCAGCGAGACCGCAGTGGCGGTGCTGATGGGCAACGCTCAGGCCCGGATTGCCGCGGCGAGCCTGGCAACCGCGCTTGACCGCTTCGCCGACAGCGACCGCGTCAAGGCGAACATCGTGCATCGTGCCGACCTGCCGGTGACGATCGCCGAGCGTCTGGTGGTCATGGTGTCCGCCCGGCTTCAGTCCTATCTGATCAGCCATCACGAACTGCCGGTCTCGCTTGCCACCGACATGGTTCTGCAAAGCCGCGAGCGGGCGACGTTGCACCTCAGCCTTGGCGCCAGCGAGCAGGAGCTGGAACGGCTGGTGCGCCAGATGCACCGCAATCAGCGTCTCACGCCGCTGCTTGTGCTCCGCGCTCTGTGCCTCGGCGATCTCGCCTTCTTCGAGGTGGCGTTGGCGGTGATGTCCGGGATTCCGCCAATCAATGCGCGCATTCTGATCCATGACGCCGGGCCGAACGGCCTCGCCTCATTGTACGAGAAAGCCGGCATGCCGACGCGGCTGCTGGCCGCCGTACGGGTCGCCCTCGACGTGGTGCGGGGCACCGAATTCGACGGCGGCGAGCGCGACCGAGAGCGCTACCGCTCGCGCGTGATCACCCGCATCCTGACGCAGTTCGAGGACCTGCCGCAGGAGGATCTCGACTACCTGCTGGACAAGTTGAGTGATATGCTGATTGTTTCGGCGTAATGGCTCACATGAAATCCACCGACTTTGTTGTGCTCAACCGGCCTCGCCTCGCCGCGATCAGGCACTTCCCGACGGTTGAGTTCGCCGATTATGAACGCCGTCTCGCCACCATGCAGGAGACGCTGCAGCTGGTGCAGCAGGCCTATCTCGGCACGGCGCATCGCGCCGTCATCGTGCTGGAAGGCTGGGACACCGCCGGCAAGGGAGGCGTTGTGCGCCGGCTCGGCTGGGCGCTCGATCCTCGCAGCTTCAAGGTGCACGCCACCGCCGCACCGAGCGGGCGGGAAAAGTCTCTGCATTATCTCCAGCGCTTCTGGGAGCATTTGCCGCAGCACGGCCAGATCGTCGTGTTCGACCGCTCCTGGTACGGCCGCGTGCTGGTCGAACGTGTCGAAGCCTTCGCCAGCGCGACCGAGTGGCACCGTGCCTATGATGAGATCAACAACTTCGAGCGCATGCTGCTGGCCGACGGCGCGTGTCTGGTCAAGCTGTTCCTGCACATCACGCCCGAGGAGCAGCTCCGTCGCTTCCGCGCGCGGCTGACCGATCCGCTGAAGCGCTGGAAGCTTTCATATGAGGACTTCCGCAATCGCGGCCACTGGCAGGACTACCAGGATGCGATCGAGGATATGGTGGACAAGACCTCCACCCGCCGCGCGCCCTGGCATGTGATCCCGGCGAACAACAAGCCGTTCGCCAGGCTGGCGGCGTTCCGGATCATAGTCGATCGTCTGTCCAAGGGTGTGGAACTGCAGCCGCGTCCGCTCGAACCGGCGGTCGCCGACGCCGCCGAGAAACTACTCGGCGTGCCGGCCGGCAAGCGCGTTCACGCCTGAGCCATCAGCGCGAGCGGTACCAAAGCAACAGCACCCCGCGACGCGAGCTGACCGGCGGCAATTGGGGCTTTTATGTGGCGACTCGCCACGGGCCATGATATTAACCTTTAGAGTGCAACAGTATTGAAGCCGACACGATATGACTCAGGCAATTAGCCCCTACACAGTCGAAGAGCGCGTGGTCGATGGCGATACCACCTGGGTGGCCATTCGTGCACGCGGTGCCGAATGGTCGTGGCTGACCCCCTCCGAGGCGGCACGCCTTGGCCGGCTGTGGCTTAGCCGCTACGGCCATGTCCTGCACGACGAGACAGCCGAACCCGCAGCGCTCATGGTCGCTGCTGAATAGCGCCTAACATTGTGGGTGGTCGCGGCCGGACGCCCGGCCACGACCTCGGCCCGTCAGGCCGTCGGGAATTTGCACGTGTCGGCAAGCGGATGCAGTACCTCCGACGGCGGCGAGGTGTGCACCAGCGTATAGAGATCCCACGGTCCCTTGCTCTCGGCCTTGGTCTTCACCTGGAACAGGTAGGCCGGGAACTCGCCACGCCCGTCGGCCCGCACACGCCCCTTGCCGAATGCGTCATCGTCGGTTGGGATCGACTTCATCTTCGCCACCGTCGCCCGTCCGCTCTTCTTCGCCTCGGCCGCGCCCAGCGCCTGCGCCGTCTTCAGATAGTGCAGTGTGATCGCGTAAGAGCTCGCATGCGCCTGGTTCGGATAGTTGTTCGGTGCCTTCTGGAGCATCCGCTTGGTGAACGCGCGGGTCCGGTCGTTCAGATCCCAGTAGAACGTCTCGGTCGTGGTCAACCCGCCGCAGACGTCGAGCCCGAGCGAATGCACGTCGGTGATGAACAGCAGCAGCGGTGCGATCTTCATTGTCTTGTTCAGGCCGAACTCGGCGGCCTGCTTGATACAGTTCTGGGTGTCCAGACCGGCGTTCGCCAGGCCAAGCACCTTGGCACCGCTCGACGCCGCCTGCGTGATGTAGGACGAGAAGTCGGTAGTGTCGGGGAACGGATAACGCAAGTCGCCCTTCACCTCGCCGCCGCCCGCCGTCACAACTTCCTTGGTCAGGTCCGCCAGTGACTGCCCGAACGCGTAGTTGGCGGTGATGAAGAACCACGACTTGTTGCCGGACGCCATCAACGCGCCGCCAGTGTTGTGCGCGTTCTCATAGGTGTCGAAGCTCCACACGATGGAGTTCGGGCTGCACTGCTGCCAGGTCAACGCCGCGACCGTGGCCGATGCGTTGAGCATGATCTTGTCTTTTTCCTTGGCCACCTGCGCGACCGCGAGTGCCACCGAGGAAGTCGGCACATCGATCGTGGCGTCGATGCCCTGGTCGTACCACTGGCGGGCGATCGTCGCGGCGACATCGGGCTTGTTCTGATGGTCAGCGCTGATCAGGTCCACGTCAAAGTCGAGGTGCGGCTTCATCTCCTCGATCGCGAGCTGCGCTGCGGCAACCGATGTGGGGCCGGTATTGTCGCGGTAGGTGCCTGACAGGTCGGTCAGCACGCCAAGCCGGATGACCGGCCTCGATTGCGCGCGGACACGGAGGATCGGCGTCGCGCCAAGGGCGGCGGCGCTGGCGAGCAGGGTGCGGCGTGCGAGCGGCATGGACGATTACTCCTCGAAACATTATGTGGTGGCGTATACACGGCCTGCCGCCGTCGCAGTCAAGTCAGCCAAAGCGTCCTGATCGGGGGAAACCGTTGGGTGGCAGCCGGCCGGCCTGCGCGCGTTCGCCGATCCAGTCGCGCAGGTTGGTCTCCGTGCGTGTCCTGTCACCCAACTGCCAGGTCAGGCCATCGGCAAGGCGGAACACCTTGGCGTCTCCCAGCCCACCCTCGCGATAGCGCTGCAGGATCACCCCGCCGCCCCGCGCCATCTCCGGTACCTGGTCCAGCGGGAAGATCAGCAGCTTGCGGTTGCTGCCGATGATCGCGACATGGTCGCCATCGGCGGGCGCGCACACCGCCGCCTCCTCGCCGGGCCGCAGGTTCAGCACCTGCTTGCCGGTGCGCTTCTCGGCGGCAAGCTCCACCGCCGGCACGACAAAGCCCCGGCCGGTCGATGAGGCGACGAGATAGCGTCCACCCTCGGTCGCGATGAACATGGTGGCGACATCGTCCTCGTTGGTCAGCTCGGCGAGCACGCGCACCGGCTGGCCGTCCCCGCGCCCGCGTGGCAGATCGGCCGCCCGCAGCGTGTAGGCGCGCCCATTGGTGCCGAACAGCGTCAGCCGGTCGGTGGTCTGGCAGTTGACCAGCCGCTTCAAACGGTCACCTTCCTTGAAACGCAACTCGGCGTCCTCGCCGATGTGTCCCCTCACCGCGCGGATCCATCCCTTGTCGGACAGGATGACAGTGATCGGTTCGCGCTCGACGAACGCCTCGCTGGCAACCTCCACCATCGCCGGCGCCGCGCCAAGCTCCGTGCGACGTGCGCCCAGCGCTCCCGAGCCGAATTTCTTGCGGGTCTCGTCGAGCTCCCCAGCGATGCGGTCCCAGCGCAGCGTGTCGTCCTTCAGCAGCGCCTGCATGTCCTTGCGCTCCTTTGCCAGCGCCTTGTGCTCCTTGCGGATCTCCATTTCCTCGAGCCTGCGCAGCGAGCGCAGCCGCATATTCAAGATCGCCTCGGCCTGTGTGTCGGTCAGCTTGAAGCGCTGGATCAGCCGCGGCTTTGGTTCATCCTCGTTGCGGATGATCCGGATCACCTCGTCGACGTTCAGGTAGACCAGCAGATAGCCATCGAGAATCTCGATGCGGCGTTCTATCGCCGCCAGCCGATGACGCGTGCGGCGCACCAACACCTCATGGCGGTGATCGAGCCATGCGCGCAGCACCTCGGCCAGCGACATCACGCGCGGTGTGCGCGTCGCATCCAGCACATTCATGTTCAGCGGAAACCGCGCCTCCAGCGCCGAGGCGCGGAACATGGTCTCCATCAGCACTTCGGGCTCGACGCCGCGCGTCTTCGGTTCCAACACGAGGCGCACCAGTTCGGTGCTCTCGTCGCGCACATCGCCGAGCAGCGGCAGCTTGCGCTCCTCCATCAGTTGGGCGATCTGCTCGACCAGCTTCGCCTTCTGCACCTGATAGGGGATCTCCGTGACGACGATCTGCCAGGTGCCGTGTTTGCCCTTCTCCACCGTCCATCTTGCGCGCACGCGGAAGCCGCCGCGCCCCGTCTCGTAGGCCGTCAGGATCGCCGCCGCGTCCTCCACCAGCACGCCGCCGGTCGGGAAATCCGGCCCCGGCATGTGGGCGAGCAGCTCTGCCGTCGTTGCCTGCGGACGGCGGATCAGGTGAATGGCGGCCGCGCAGACCTCGCCTGCGTTGTGCGGCGGGATTGACGTCGCCATGCCCACGGCGATCCCCGCTGCGCCATTGGCGAGCAGGTTGGGGAACGCACCGGGCAGGACGATCGGTTCGCTTTCCTCGCCATCATATGTGGGACGGAAATCGACCGCATCTTCATCAATGCCGGACAGCAGCGCACGAGCGACCTCGGTAAGGCGCGCTTCGGTGTAGCGCATCGCCGCGGCGTTATCGCCATCGATATTGCCGAAATTGCCCTGGCCCTCGACCAGAGGGAAACGCGCCGCGAATTCCTGGGCGAGGCGGACCAGCGCATCGTACACGGCCACGTCGCCATGCGGGTGGAACTTGCCGATCACGTCGCCCACCACGCGGGCGCACTTCTTGAACCCGGCAGTGGGATCGAGCCGCAGCAGGTGCATCGCATAGATCAGCCGCCGGTGCACCGGCTTCAGTCCGTCGCGCACATCCGGCAGCGAGCGCGACATGATGGTGGAAAGCGCGTAGGCCAGATAACGTTCCGACAGCGCGTCCGACAGCCGCGTGTCCTCGACGCGGCCGATCAGGTCATCCGGCATCCTGCTGCTCCGATTCGGCGTCGGCGGCCAGCGCCGCCACGCGGTCGTATAGCATCTGTCGCGCGGCCGGCAGTGGACGATGGTGATGGCCGAATGCGTCGCGCGCCAGGAAGTGCCCGGTCAGTCGCAGTCCGTCGCGGCAGTCCGCCGGCGTGGCTTCGTTGCCGCCCACCAGGAAGGACGGCAGACGCAGCAGCCGTGAGGTCCAGGCGCCGGCGCCTTCCGCGGTCACGGCACGGCCGGTCTTCGGCGAGACGAAGGCCAGGCCCGCCGTCGCGCCGGTCACAGCGCAACTCATGAGATCGAGGCCGTAGCCGAGATCGGCGAGCAGGACGGTCTCCCAGCGGACCAGGTCGCCAAGCATCGCCTCCGCCTGTGACAGATGCGCGATCAGGTGCACCAGACCCTCGAAGACGCGCGGATGAGGTTGCCGTTCCGGCAATGCTCCTTCCGCCACCGCGCAGAGCGCCGAGAGCATTGCCAAGGGAAGCGCATCGTCCATGGCGAGCGCCGCCGCCGGATGCACCAGTTCCGCGCTGAAGCTGCCAAGCTGCTCGGCCAGCCGTGCGACCCAGCGCACCTGCACCAGATTGCCGGGTTGCCAGATCGCCGTGCGACCTCGTGCCGCGCCGCCGCGCGCCAGGCCGCGATGCGCACCATGCTCCGCCGTCATCACCGTGGCGATGGCGTCGCCTTCGCCGTACGGCCGCGCGTCGAGCACGATTGCGGGTGCGTCCCAGTCCATAGTGACGGCCGACCAGCAGGTTTCAGCTGAATGACTACAACCAGTGAAAGCCGTGCGCCATCACGCCGAACAATGCTCCGACCCCACCCAGCATTGCCGTGAAGCCACCCAGCATGATGCCCAGCAGCCGGCGGAAATCGGCCATTTGCTCGGCGGCCGAAGCATCCATCCGTCGCTCGATCCGTTCCAGACTGGCCGTCGTCGTGCGAGCAATCTGTTCCAATACGGCAACGCGGCTTTCCATGTCAGAAGGATACCGGCCGCCACCGCCCGGCTCAAGCGTGTCAGGCATCAGGAGTTCTCCTTCGGCCTGACACCTATCGGCGATCCATGAATGGACCGCTACTTCGTATCCTCCAGTCCGATCGCCCGCAGCCGTGCCGTTTCCTCGTCCCATCCCGCGCGCTGTTTCACGTTGAGGAACAGATGCACCTTGCGCTCCAGCAGTCCCGCCAGTTCCTCACGGGCCCTCGCACCGATCGTCTTGATGCGGCTGCCGCCCTCGCCGATCAGGATCGCCTTGTGGCCGGGACGAGCGACATACACGGTCGCCTCGATGCGCACCGAACCATCCTTGCGCTCCTGCCAGTCCTCGGTTTCGACAGTCGTGCCATAGGGCACCTCTTCGTGCGTCTGCAGGAAGATCTGTTCGCGCACGATCTCCGCCGCCAGGAGCCTGTCCGGCAGATCGGTGAGGTCATCGTCCGGATAAAGATGCGGCCCCTCGGGCACCGCGCCGGCCAACGCATCGGCCAACTGATCGACGCCATCGCCGGTCGTGGCGCTCACCATGAAAGTCTGCTCGAACGGCGCCAAAGCTGTCAGCGACGCGGTCAGCGGCAGCAAATTGGGCGCCGGCATCCGATCGACCTTGTTCAGCACGAGCCAGCTTCGCCGCTGCTGCTCTGCCAAGGTCGAGGCGATCCGGCACACCGCCTCGGTTGCGCCATCCTTGACATCGACCAGCAGCAAGGTCAGGTCCGCATCCCGCACGCCGGTCCATGCCGCGGCCACCATCGCGCGATCCAGGCGCCGGCGTGGCGTGAAGATGCCCGGCGTGTCGACCAGCAGCACCTGGCTCACGCCGCGCAGCATAATGCCCAGCACACGGAAGCGCGTCGTCTGGGCTTTCGGCGTCACGATGGAAAGCTTCGCACCGGCAAGCCGATTGACCAGCGTGGACTTGCCCGCGTTCGGCGCACCCGCAACCGCGACAAAGCCGCACCGCGAGCCTGCCACCGGACTTGACCCGGAGGTCACGCGCCGAGTGCCCGCAGCAGATCCTGCGCCGCAATCTGTTCGGCCACGCGCTTGCTGCCGCCGGCGCCGGAGCCAATAAAGCCGCTGGCGCTCACCGTCACGACAAATTCCGGCGCATGCGGCGGGCCCACGCGCGAGGCGACGATGTAGGTCGGCAATCCGAGGCCGCGCGCCTGCACCCACTCCTGCAGCATCGTCTTGGCATCCTTCGGTGGCGTCTCGAGTCGGCTCATTGCAGTTTCCCACGCGCGCCGCACAACCGCACGCGCGGGCTCCAGGCCGCCGTCAAGATAGACCGCGCCCAGCGCCGCCTCCAACGCATCGGCCAGAACGGTGGAGCGCCGCCGCACACCGGCCTTCGCCTCGCCGGGCGCCACGGACAGCGCCTCGCCGAGGCCGATCGTCTCTGCCACCTCGGCAAGCACCGGCTGCGACACCAGCACGGCCAGCCTGCGACCCAGATCACCCTCCTGTTCCTGCGGGAAGCGCTCCGCCAGCCACTCGGCAATCAGCAGGCCAAGAACGCGATCACCGACGAACTCCATCCGCTCGTTGGATCCCTTGCCGCGGCGGCGGTCGCGCCCGTGCACCGCCGATCGGTGGGTCATTGCTTCACGGAGCAGTTCGGGGCGGGCGAACTCGTGGCCGAGGATGGTCTCGATCGGCGTACTCAACGCAGGCACGCTCAGTGGATGATCATCGCCAGGCGATTCCAGCGGATCTCGAACGGCCACCACCAGAATTCCCACCACGGGTCCTCGGCATCGACCGAGAAGAAGATGATCTCCGCCCGCCCCACCAGGTTCTCCACCGGCACAAAGCCGACGCCATTCATGAAACGACTGTCGGCGGAGTTGTCGCGGTTGTCGCCCATTGCGAACACATGGTCGGGCGGCACCACGTATTCTGGCGTGTTGTTCACGTCGCCTTCGTCGGTCGCCTTGATGATGTCGTGCTTCACGCCGTCCGGCAGCGTTTCCTGATACAGCCGCAGCACCATGTGGATGCCGTTGTCGTCGGCGACATAGTCGCCTTCCGGCTGACGCGGGCAGAGTTGGCCATTGATGTAGAGCTGGCCCTGCCGCACCTGAATGTGGTCGCCGGGCAGGCCCACAATGCGCTTGATGTAGTCGGTCGAGTTGTCGCGGGGATACTTGAACACCGCGACGTCACCCCGCTTCGGCAGGCTGCCGAAGATGCGCCCTGAGAATGGCGGCCAGCCGAACGGCAGCGAATATCGAGAATAGCCGTAGCTGTATTTTGAGACGAACAGGTAGTCGCCGACCAGCAAAGTAGGGATCATGCTGCCGGATGGTATGTTGAATGGCTCAAACAGGACAGTACGCACCACGACGGCTATCAAGCCGGCATAGATGATCGTCTTTGCGTTTTCGACCCAAGCGTTTGATTGGCGCTTGGCCTTGACCTTGGTCGCCATGTGGCCGTGGGCTTCCGTGCAAAATCCGGGCGGATCAAGCCCAGGGGGGGATGGCGTGTCAAGCGAGCCGCCGGCCTTCGTGCGCGGCTCTGCTCGATCCTCTACTGACCTACCTCACCAGGCTCATCGCGCCGTTGGGCGGCGAGGGCGTGCACTTCAAGCGTTGTGACGTAGCTGTTGTGATCGAGGTCGATCGCACCGAAGTTCGCCGCCACCATCGGCATGCCGGGCAGTGGATTATTGCTGGCGCCAGGTCCAGGCGGCGGCTCCGCCGGCTGGCTCGGATATGCACCCGGCTGACCTTGCGGTGGGGGCTGACCTTGCGGCGGCATATAAGGCCCGGGCGGATAGCCGTACGGATAGTACGGCGGCGGATACCGATAATACGGGGAGCCGTAATAGTTGCAGCACGGCTGCCAAGTCCCCGTGTACGGGTCGTACACACAGCCGGCGAGCAGCGATGCACCGACCGTCAGCGCCAACAGCGCGGCAATCCGTCGCATGGGTCGCTCCTCTTAGTTCGCCGGCACGGCCGAGATGATCACCTGCGCGAACGCGTATGGGTATTCATCCGTCATGGTCAATGCGACCGCGGCAAGCATTCCCGCAGGCGTGATCGCTGCCAGCCGCGCAGCCGCGCCGCCGGTCATGCGCAAGGTCGGCTGCCCCGACGGCAGGTTCACCACGCCGAGGTCCGAGAAGAACACACCGCGTCGGAAGCCGGTGCCAAGCGCCTTCGCCGCCGCCTCTTTGGCGGCAAATCGCTTGGCGTAGGTCGCTGCCTGGATCCGCTCCGTTCGGCGCTCCGCTCTGGCTCGTTCCGTCGCGGTGAAGATGCGCGCGATGAAGCGGTCACCGTGGCGCGCGATCGCCGCTTCGATGCGGCGGATGTCGCAGATGTCGGAGCCGAGGCCGAGAATCACGCCCGCCCGCCCTAGCCTCTTTCCACGCCCTTGACGCCGACCGCACCGCGCAGGCCGGCGATGACTTTCGACAGGTGGGCCACATCGCGCACATCGACGTCCACCAGCGCTTCGATGAAGTCGGCCTGCCGGTTGACAATCTTCAGGCTGGCGACTGCGCCTTCCTGCTTGGCGATCGCATTGGTCAGGTTGGCGAGCGATGTCGGTTCGTTCGCGCCGATCACGCTGAGCCGCGCCGTGTGGTGCTGCGACTTGCCGTCGCCGCGGCCGCCGCTCAGCGCGGTATAGTTCCAATCCACCTCGATGAAGCGCTCCGGCGTCGCCGCAAAGCCGGTGAGCGTCGGGCAGTCGCGCCCATGGATCGTCACGCCCTTGCCAGTGGTGACAATACCGACGATGTCGTCGCCAGGCACCGGATGGCAGCAGCCCGCGAAGTGATACGCCATGCCAGGCACCAGTCCGGTGATCGGCATATCGAAGTCGGACCGATGCGGATGGCGACCGGCCGCGCGCGGTGGTGGCGCCGGGATGACGCGTGGCGCACGCGGTGACTGCCGCAGTTCCGGATAGGCGGCGTTCACCACGTCCTTCGGGCCGACATTGCCAGCGCCGACCGCAATATAGAGATCGTCCACCCCGGTGTATTTCAGGGCCTTCAGCGCCGGCTCCAGTGCCTTCTCCGACCCGTCGACCCCCGCCTGGCGGAACGCCTTCGCCAGTTCCGCGCGCCCCGCATCGAGATGCTGCTGGCGCTGTTGCTGATGAATGAACCGGCGGATGCGGGCGCGCGCCTTGCCAGTGACGACGAAGCGCTCCCATTGCGGCGACGGCGTGCCGCCACGCGCGGTCATGATCTCGACCTGATCGCCGTTCTGCAACTGATGGCGTAGCGGCAGCAGCCTGCCGTTGATTTTAGCGCCGACGCAGGCGTCGCCCACCTGGCTGTGCACCGCATAGGCAAAGTCCACCGGTGTCGCGCCGCGCGGCAACTGGATCAGTTGCCCCTTCGGCGTGAAGCAGAACACCTGGTCCTCGTAAAGTTCCAGCTTGGTGTTCTCGAGGAAATCGTCGGGCGCCGCGGAATTCTCCAGTATCTCCAGCAGGTCCTGTACCCAGCGGAACTGCTGCAGGTCGCGCTTGTCGGTCTTCTTGTCCGGCACCTTGTAGACCCAGTGCGCGGCGACGCCGTTTTCCGCCACATTGTTCATCTCGGCGGTACGGATCTGGATTTCGATCTTCTGGTTGCGCGGCTCGCGCAGCGTCACACCGGTGTGCAGGCTCTGGTAGCCGTTCGACTTCGGCGTCGAGATGTAATCCTTGAAGCGGCCGGCGATCACCGGATACGCCGAGTGCACGGCACCCAGTACCCCGTAGCAAGCCTCCTTGGTCGGCACGACGATGCGGAACGCCATGATGTCGGAAAGCTGCTCGAAGGCGATGTTGCGCCGATGCATCTTCTCCCAGATCGAATAGGGCGACTTCTCACGTCCTGCGACCTCGATCACCTTCACGCCGGCGTCCTCGCAGACGCGGATAAGTTCGGTCCGCACTTCCTCGATCACATCGGCGCCCTGACCGCGCAGGAAATTCAACCGCGCCTGGATGGTCGCGTAGGCCTCGGGATCGAGCTGTGCGAAGGCAAGCGTCTGCAACTCTGTCTTCACCGCGTCCATGCCGATGCGTTCGGCAAGCGGTGCGTAGATCTCCATCGTCTCGCGCGCGATCCGGCTGCGGCGCTCGGCATCCTGCACGAAATGCAGCGTGCGCATGTTGTGTAGCCGGTCGGCCAACTTTACCAGCAGCACGCGGATGTCGCGACTGATCGCCAGGACCAGCTTGCGAAAGTTCTCAGCCTGCTTCGTGCGATCGGATTGCAGTTCCAACCGGGTCAGCTTGGTGACCCCGTCCACCAGCCCGGCGATCTCGCCGCCGAAGCGAGTCTGGATCTCCGGGAGCTTGACCGGGGTATCCTCGATCACATCGTGCAGCAGCCCGGTGGCGATCGAGGCGGTGTCCAGCCGATACCCCGCCAGGATATCGGCCACCGCAAGGGGGTGCGTGATGTAGGGATCGCCGTTGTCGCGGCGCTGCGTGCCGTGAGCCCGCTCAGCCAGCGTATAGGCGGCGTCGATCAGCCCGGTATCCGCCTTCGGGTCATACGCCCGAAGCTTTGCCGCCAGACCTGCAGAAACCAGACCGACAGGCAACGGTGAAGGTGCCGTGCGGGACGCCACCTCCACCGCGGCACCGTCAGGCGCGTAGACGGGGGCGAGGGTTGGCCTCGTGCCAGCGCTGCCTGCGCCCCCCGTCGTCATGCGCGGTTACCGGGCGTTGCGGCCGCCCAGCTCTGCCTCGATCGCCGCCTCGAGATCCTCGGGTGACATATCTTCGCCTTCGACGGGCAGGCTGGCCGACTCTTCCTCGGCCGTCACGTCCTGCAGGCCGAAGATGTTCTGGTCGGTTGGAATGAGGTCGAGCACCTCCTCGTCGGCGGGCTCCGGCTCCGGCGCGCGCGATAGGGACTTGATCAGGTCCTGCTCGATCCGGCCGAGGTCAATCGTGTCGTCGGCGATCTCGCGCAGAGCGACCACCGGGTTCTTGTCATTGTCGCGGTCGATGGACAGTTCCTCGCCGCGGCTCAGGTTGCGCGCGCGCTGGGCGGCGAGCAGAACCAGCTCAAAGCGGTTGGGAACCTTCTGGACGCAATCTTCTACGGTGACGCGCGCCATGCGCTCAGCCTCCCGGCATTGGACTTGGGCAAGGTCTTGATCTAGGCGCGGCGCCCTAGCAAAGCAAGCCTGAGCCGCTTGACGCTGTGGCTCAAGGGGCCATTTCGGCCACATGAACCGCTATTTTGCCATGCTGGTCGGGTGTTTCCTCGGCGGCTGCGCGCCGATCACAGCTCCGCCCACGGCGCCGGCTGCCGGGACACAGTTCGATGGCGCCTATGTCGGCCAGGACACGCTGCTCAACGGCGTGGCATTCCAGTGCGGCGACTCGGTCCTTCCCTTGCGGGTCGAGGTGCGCGGCGGGCAGTTCGCCTACCCCTTCCAGGTCAGCCCTCCCCGTGTCGCCCCGCTGCCCGTCCAGGTCGCCGCCGACGGCACGCTGGGCGGCCAGATGCAGTACGGCACCGGCGATGACCGGCCAAGGCTTTCGAGCTTCGTGACGGACTGGGCGACTTTGCAAGGTCGGGTCGTTGGACCGACGCTCGATGCCACGATCAACACTCAGCGCTGCGCGCGGCGGCTGACTGCGCAGCGAAATTAGACGGTCAAATCTGCCGAAGTCCCTGATCCGGCAACTCGTCCAGGAGGTTCTTGGCACTCCGGCCCAACACGGGATGCACCCACTCAGGGGCTACGTCGAGTAGTGGCACCAAGACGAACGCCCGCAGATGCGCACGAGGATGCGGCAGCACCGGGTCTGGCGCGACCCGCACCATGCCGCCTGCCTCGCCCATCGCGATGATGTCCAGATCCAGTGTGCGTGCCGCATTGCGCTCTCCCCGAGTCCGGCCAGCCTGCGCCTCGATCGCCTGGAGCCACGCGAGCAGTTCGGCCGGGTCGGGTTGCGCGGCGCCTGACTCGGCTGCCAGAAGGGCGATAGCATTGACGTAGCAGGGTTGGCCGGAAGGCGGGACGGGTTCGGTGTGGAACCAACGCGACAAGGCGCGCAGTCGCAGCCCAGGCAGCGCATCCAAGCGCCCCGCGGCGCGGCGCGCTGCTTCAAGCGGGGATGCGCCGTCCGGCGCCGGAAGATTGGCGCCGATCCCGACGACGATCATCCGCAACGAATCCGAGCCGACAGTTTGCAATTCAATAAGAAACTGCGATGATTTGCTACGCGATCGCCCCGGTTGCCTGCCTTTTCCCGGTCAGCGCGCATTGCGACTGGTTCCTGATGCTGCCTCGAGAGGTCACGTTCCATGCATTTCCTGCCAAGTGAACGGATTGCCCTGTTCATTGACGGTGCCAATCTATACTCCGCCTCCCGCAATCTTGGCTTCGACGTGGATTATCGCAATCTACTCGAATTCTTCCGCAAGAAAGCCCACGTTGTTCGAGCCTACTACTACTCAGCGGTGCTGGAGACCGATGAATACTCACCATTGAAGCCGTTGACCGACTGGCTGGCCTACAATGGCTACACGCTGGTCACCAAGCCGGCCAAGGAATTCACCGATTCGGCGGGTCGCCGGCGCGTAAAGGGCAACATGGATATCGAGGTCGCGGTGGACATGCTGGAGCTCGCGCCTCGGATTGATCACGCCGTATTGTTCAGCGGCGACTCTGATTTTCGACGCCTGGTGGAGGCGATGCAGCGCAAGGGTGTGCGCGTGTCGGTCGTGTCCTCGATTCGCACCAGCCCGCCGATGGTCGCGGACGAATTGCGCCGCCAGGCCGATCAGTTCCTCGAACTGGCCGAGATTGCACCGGAGTTCACGCGCCGGCAGACCGAGCCGCGGGTCCGCTCCGTGCCGCTGCGACAGACCCCTGCCGAGCCCTTCACAGATTCACACGACGCCGCGTGACGGAGGCGCAGGACGGGCATCCACCAATCGACTGTCCGCTCTGCCCACGGCTAGCCGAATACCGGCAGGCGAACCAGTCAGCGCATCCTGACTGGTTCAATTCGCCGGTGCCCAGCTTCGGCAGCCTCGATGCTCGCCTGCTGATCGTCGGGCTGGCACCTGGGGTACGCGGTGCCAACCGCACCGGCCGGCCATTCACCGGCGATTTCGCGGGCGAACTGCTCTACCGGACGCTGCTCCGCTTCAGTCTCGCACAAGGTCATTACCTTGCCACGCCGGGCGATGGGCTGGCGTTGATGGACTGTCGGGTCACCAATGCGGTGCGCTGCGTGCCGCCCGCGAACCTGCCGACGCCGGCCGAGATCAACACCTGCAACCGCTATCTTGCCGCCGAGATCGCCGCGATGCCGCGACTGCGCGGGGTGCTCGCACTCGGCGGCACCGCCCATAATGCCGTGCTGCGGGTTCATGGCCTGCGGCCCGCGCGCGTGCCGTTCAAGCATGGCGCGATCCATGACCTGCCCGAGGGCAGGGTGCTCGCGGACAGCTATCATGTGTCACGTTTGAACACGAACACCGGCCGGCTGACCGAGGCCATGTTCCACACCGTGGTCGAGATGCTGCTTCACCGGGTCGACCCATCGTCTTGATCATCGGTGTCGTCGCCTGGCCGCGTGAGCGCCTCGAACAACTATCCACGCGTATATCCTTCTTCATCGCTGGCTTCGTGATAGCCGCCTGGGCTCCGCTCGTGCCATACGCCAAGGCTCGCGCCGGGATCGATGACGCCGTGCTCGGGCTCATCCTCCTGTGCCTCGGCATCGGCTCGATCGTGACGATGCCAGTCGCGGGCGCACTTGCGGCACGCTTCGGATGTCGTCTCGTCATTGCCATTGCGTCTCTGCTGCTGTCCCTCACCTTGCCCCTGCTTGCGACGGTCGCCAGCCTTCCTCTGCTGGTGGCTTCGGTGCTTGTCTTCGGCTCCGCAATCGGCGCACTCGACGTGGCGATCAACATCCAGGCGATCATCGTCGAGCGGGAAAGCGGGCGCTCGATGATGTCCGGCTTTCACGGCCAGTTCAGTCTCGGCGGCATCGCCGGTGCCGCCGGTGTCACCGGGCTGCTGGCCGCTGGATCGTTGCCGCTTGCCGCGACGCTGTGCGTGAGCGGGGCCATCATTGTTTTGCTGGCGACCGCGGCCCCGCACATGCTGCCCTACGGCGCGAGGCGCGAGGGTCCCGCCTTCGCGGTGCCGCACGGCGTCGTGCTGTTCATCGGCGTGCTCTGCTGCATCGCATTCCTGACCGAGGGCGCCGTTCTCGACTGGAGTGCCGTCTTCCTGACCTCGGTGCGCGGCATGGCGACGTCCTATGCCGGACTGGGCTACGCGGTCTTCGCCATGGCGATGACGATTGGCCGGTTCACCGGCGATCGCATCGTGCAGCGGTTCGGCGGCGCTAACACCATCGTCTTCGGCGGCCTTTGCGCTGCGCTTGGTTTCGCGCTCGCGGCTCTGCTTCCATCCTGGCAGGCGGCACTGCCTGGCTATGCGCTGGTCGGGATCGGTTGCTCCAATGTCGTGCCTGTCCTGTTCAGCAGCGTAGGCCGGCAGGCTGTAATGCCCGAACACGTGGCCGTCCCGGCGATCACGACGCTCGGCTACGCCGGCATCCTCGCCGGTCCAGCGCTGGTCGGTTTCGTCGCGCACGTCGCCAGCCTTGCCACAGCGTTCCTGATGTTGGCGATCATGCTGGTCGGCGTTGCCGCTGGCGGTCGTCTGCTGAGGGTGTAGCTGCCACGAAATATCCTGCCGATGCCGCTCTCGCTCGGGCTATGTAGTCTCCGTTCCACCTGATGACCGCCAAATGGCAACGCAGTAGTTGCGCCCCGAAAATCTGAGCCACCGCGGGCGACGCGACTTGATGGCCATGATTGTCCAGCGGCCGGCATTACCGCAGGAACGGATTGCTGTGCCGTTCCGTGCCGATCGTTGACCCGGGGCCGTGGCCGCAATGAAATGCGAAATCGTCCCCGAGCGGCAGCAGCTTCTCGGTGATGGCGCGGATCAGCGCGGCGTGGTCGCCGTATGGGAAATCGGTACGGCCGATCGATCCCTGAAACAGCACATCGCCGACCAGGGCGAAGCGCGCCGCATGGTTGACGAACACCACGTGACCCGGCGTGTGGCCGGGGCAGTGCAGCACGTCAAAGCGATGCTCGCCGAGCGCCACCGCGTCGCCTTCGTGCAGCCATCGGTCCGGCGCCACATTGCGCATGACGAAGCCAAGGCTGCGCCCCTGTTCCTGCAATCCCTGCAGCAGGAATTCATCGCGCTGATCCGGCCCTTCGATGGGTATGCCGTGCAACGCCATTCGCAGTTCCGCCGCACCGCCGGCGTGGTCCAGGTGACCATGGGTCAACCAGATACGCTCGACCGACACGCCAGCCTCGCTGATCGCGGCAAGGATGCGATCCACATCGCCACCAGGATCCACGACGACCGCCTGTTTGCTGCCATCGTCCCACAGAACCGCACAGTTCTGTTGAAATGGTGTGACGGGAATAATCCTGCCGCTGAGCTGCCCCATTTTTCCGCTCCTGCTCGAACGCCGGCTGGCTCAAGCGCCGGCCACGACGATCAAGCGGGCTTTGCGCGTTCGGATCAAGCATCGAAGCCTGACCCGACAACCGCGCGTCACATTTGCAGAGTAATGCTACGACGCCTTTCGGCTACGCCTGCGCGTCGGCTGCGCTGATCGCGCGGGCTTTGACTGGTGTCCATTCACTTTGGCTTTCGGCGGTTCGTCACCGCCAATCGCAATCTGTTCGCACGCGCGTTGCCAGAATTCCTCATCGCGCCCGGGCGGTCGGCCGCTGGCTTCCCAAATGTGATAGGCGCACTCGCGAATGCGCCCCTCAAGCATCTCGGCAGCTGGTTTCATACGTCACTCCTCTTCGGCTATTGCGGGCACGTCGTAGCGCGGCGACGCGATGTCGCGTCAAGCCTCAACCAGATACCGTCAACATGCCCTTAATTCTTTACCGAAGCGCCCGACGCTGACCTGTTTCTTGCGTCACTACCGAGTTCGGCTGACAGCTTGCCGCGGCTCTGACCTGCCCTTCCATCAATACCCGCTGGTGAGCGTCAACCGTGCTTCGCCCATGGTAGTGCGGTTCTCCTGCGACAGGAGGCAATAGGCGAACGATCAGATAGGGACAAGGAGGAACGGCGAGCGATCGCCCGACGACCAGATCGCCCAGTGCGTAACGGTGCGACATGGCGTCGATTTTCATGACATTTCGATAATGTTACAATATGACTTTGGGTTCGAGGCCGCTGACTTTAAGGACTAACCGGCCCACCGCTTGACGTGCTGTGCCCTGCCCGTGGCGGCTTCTTCATCAGCACGAATCCTGCCAGCTCAAGGTAGCGCGCCAAGTGTTGCGCGGTGATTTGCGCCGCCAGTTCATCGGCATGTCTAAACCGCTTGCGCCCATCGAACGTCAAGGCAAAGGCGAGCGCGCGGCGGACGTCGTCGGGATCGGCTGGTGCAAGCGCAGAGGGTTCGTCGGGCATGACATGACCCTAGGCCATGTGAACGAACAAAGCAAGAACGTGGAGCGACACGCGGCTTGCCACTCCGGCACTCATTCCTTCATTCTGGCGGCATGCCAGACCACCGCTTTCGGACCCTCGAACGGCTGATCCGCCAAGCCAACCAGGCATCCTCCCGGAAGCCCGATTCCATTCAGATGCTGGCCGAGGTGATTCGACTGGTCACCGAGGACGGCGCCGACCCCTATCTGGTCATCGGCGTTCTGGTGGAAGGCGCGGTGCACACTGTCGCCAGACATATCCCGACGGAACGACAGGCGGAGACGACCGAGCAGCTCGGCCAGCTTCTGGTGGATCGATTGAAGGCGCGTGGCCTGGCGTAAGGCCTTGCGCTGGTGTCAGTGCAGCTTTGGCGACTTCAATGAGCTTGACCGATCGCGGGACCGCACCGTCAGTGCGACCGGGCTCTTGTCGCGCATCAGCCGCAGCCTGACCTCCGCCCCAGCGCTGCCTGACGCCCAGACGCGTCGCCACAGGCCGGCCAGATCGCTGATCTCGTCGCCGCCCACTGCCAGGATGCGGTCACCCCTGCGAACACCTGCCTGCTCGGCCGGTCCGTTGTCCGCCAAGCCGCCCACCACGATCGAGTCATCTGCTTCCGTGGCGTACATGCCCAGCCAGGGCCGCGCCGGCCGGTTCACGCGGCCGTAGCTCAGCAGGTCCTTCATGATCGGCGTCAGCAGCCCGATCGGCACGACCATGTTCATGTCGAGCCGCTGTCCCTTGCCGTCACCCTGCTGGAGGATCAGCGAGCCGATCCCCATCAGCTTGCCATCGCTGCTCAGCAAGCCGCCGCCGCCCCAGAACGGGTGCGCCGGCGCAGTGAAGATCGCATCGTCCAGCACATACTCCCAGTAGCCGGCGAACTCCTGGCGTCCGACCACGCGGGTTTCGATCGCGTGATGCCGGCCGCCACCAGCGGCGAAGACCACCTGGTCGCCAACCTTAAGACTGTCCGAATCGCCCATCTCCAGTGCCGGCAGGTCGAGCCTGCCCAGCGCCTGGACAAGGCCGAAGCCGCTCTCCTGGTCATACGCCAGCGCATGCCCGGGGATCGCGCGGCCGTCCGATGAGGTGATCCAGATCGTCTCCGCCTCGGTGATCAGGTAGCCGATCGTCGCCACCAAACCGCTCTCGCGGATCACCACGCCGCTGCCCGCACGCTCCGTGCCGAGAGTCTCCGCGGTGAACGCGTCCGGTGGAACATAGGTCTTCAGGCTGACGATTGCCCGCAGGGCCCGCTCCAGATCGAACGAATAGTCGTCCGCATCCGGCTGGAGCTTGGGTGGGATTTCCCAATCCTGGTTCTTCATGCCTCGACGTCTTCCCTGGTTCGAAGGCGGGGCGCTCATGGCGGCAATATCGGCGCTTTGGTCGCCCGTGGCCAGAGTTCAAAAGCGTGTTTCACGCAGTGCTCAGAACAGCCGGTCCGACGGTCCATACGGCACGATGATATCCGATGGATCGGCCAGGTTCAGCATTGCGCGTGCCCGTTCATCGAGCGCATCGGCATCGATGTGGCGTGAGCGGAGTCCAGCGACGCGCCGGTCCCAGGCATCGCGCTCTGCGCGCGCCTTGTCCTGGTCCGCCTGCGCCTGAGCAAGCAGTTCCTGTCGCTGCGCATGGGCCACCAGGCCGTGATTGCCCTGCACCGCATTCCAGCCGAAGTAGCCGACCAGGGACAGAAAGATCACTGGCGCGACTGCTGCCTTCAGCCTGTACTTCACCTCGCGTCCGAGTACCATCAACCGCTCCAATTTCGACTCGCCATGCTACAGGATTCGGGCTCAGGCGTGAACGAGCGGTTTTCGTCCCGCCAGTGTGCAAGAGCGGACTGTGAGAGCAGGCTGGGCCATGACGATCGAACGAAAGCTACGTCCGCTGCGCATTGAGCCTCAAATCATCGCGACACGATACCGAAGCGGGACCGCATCTCCACCTGCCCTGATCGTTGCCGGTCCCACAGCAAGCGGCAAATCAACGTTGGCGATGGAACTGGCCAAGCGATGCTGCGGCACAATCATCAACGCCGACGCCATGCAGGTGTACCGCGAGTTGCGCGTGCTCACGGCTCGACCCTCGATCGACGAAGAACGCCGCGTCCCTCACGCGCTCTACGGCATCAGGTCTGCCGCCGAACCCGGCAGCGTCGCGTGGTGGCGCGGAGCAGCGCTGGCGGAGATGGATCGGGCGTGGGAAGCCAAGCGACTGCCGATCCTGACTGGTGGCACCGGCCTCTACCTCGCCGCATTGACCCAGGGTCTGGCGGCCATTCCCGACCCCGGTCCTGCCGCGCGGGACGAAGCGCGGCGCCTGCTCAAGGACGTCGGGCCGGCCGCCCTGCATACCCGCCTGGCGGAGGTGGACCCCGAGGCCGCTGCCCGTCTGCCTCCCACGGACAGCCAGCGTATCGCCCGCGCCTGGGAGATTTGGCGGGGTACGGGGCGAAGCCTCGCGTCATGGCAGGCGCTCGCCGGTCAACCGGCACCTTGGCGCTTCGCCGCCATTCTGATCGACCCGCCACGCGCCGAACTGCGCGCGGCGATCGCGTCGCGGCTCGTGGGTATGCTGGCCGAGGGCGCCGTGGAAGAGGTGCGGGCATTGCTTGCCCTTGGTCTGGATCCAGCGCTGCCGGCGATGCGGGCGCACGGGGTGCCAGAGTTGGCCAGCTATCTTCGCGGCGACTTCACGATCGCCGAGGCCGTGGGGCGGATCGAACTGGTGACCGGCCAATACACCAAGCGGCAGGCGACATGGTTTCGCCACCATCAACTTGCCGAGGCACCGTGCATGCATACGATCCATGCGCGACTTGGGACTTGCAAGCAATTTTCGGAAAGGATTGTTCAGGATATCTTAGCATTTATTGAGCACATGGGTTGACGCACCGCACCATCCAGCTTATCGGTGCGCCCCCGCTATCAACCGGAGCACGACGATGTCGGCAGACGAAACCCAATCGGGAGCAGAAGTTCTCCTCCGCGCCCTGAAGGATCAGGGCGTGGAGGTCATCTTCGGGTATCCCGGCGGCGCCGTACTGCCCATCTACGACGCTCTGTTCAAGCAGAATGCCATCCGCCACATCCTGGTTCGGCAGGAGGGCGGTGCGGTGCATGCGGCCGAGGGATACGCCCGCTCGACCGGCAAGGTCGGCGTCGTGCTGGTGACCTCCGGTCCGGGCGCCACCAACGCGGTCACCGGTCTGGTGGATGCGTTGATGGATTCCATCCCGGTGGTTTGCCTGACCGGCCAGGTGCCCACCCACCTGATCGGCAACGACGCCTTCCAGGAGGCCGATACCACCGGCATCACTCGCCCGGCCACCAAGCACAACTACCTGGTAAAGCGCCCCGAGGACTTGGCGCGCGTGGTGCACGAGGCATTCTACGTCGCCCGCTCTGGCCGGCCTGGTCCGGTCGTGATCGACCTGCCGAAGGATATCGTGATTGGGCCGGCACCGTACACGCCGCCGGCCGAGGGCCACCCGAGCTACCGCCCGCGCACCCAGCCGGACCTCGGTCAGATCGACAAGGCTATCGCACTGCTCAAGGCGGCCAAGCGGCCGATGGTCTATACCGGCGGCGGCGTGATCAACGCCGGCCCGGCAGCAGGGGCGGCATTGACACAATTCGTCCGCATGACCGGCTTCCCGGTCACCAACACGCTGATGGGTCTCGGCGCCTATCCCGCCTCCGATCCACAGTTCCTCGGCATGCTGGGGATGCACGGCACCTACGAGGCCAACCTGGCCATGCATGGCTGCGACGTGCTGCTGAATATCGGCGCGCGGTTTGATGACCGGGTGACCGGACGGCTGAACGCGTTCAGCCAGGGGTCGAAGAAGATCCATGCCGACATCGACAGTTCGTCGGTCAACAAGAACGTGCCGGTTGACGTGCCGATCATCGGCGATGCGGGCCGCGTGCTGGACGCGCTGATCGCGGCGTGGCAGGCGGATGCAACGGTGCCGGATACGCAGGCGATCGCGACCTGGTGGCGCCAGATCGATGCGTGGCGCGCGAAGGGCAGCCTGAAATTCAGCCAGGACATGACGCCCGGCGCGATCATCAAGCCGCAATACGCTATCCAGCGGCTCTATGAACTGACGCGGTCGGTTGGCAAGGAGATCTTCATTACCACCGAGGTCGGCCAGCATCAGATGTGGGCCGCGCAGCATTTCCACTTCGAGCAGCCGAACCATTGGATGACCAGTGGTGGTCTCGGCACGATGGGCTACGGCCTGCCGGCGGCGATGGGCGTGCAGGTGGCACATCCCGAGGCGCTGGTGATCGATATCGCCGGCGAGGCATCCGTGCTGATGAACATCCAGGAGATGGGCACGCTGGCGCAGTATCGGCTACCAGTAAAAGTGTTCATCCTGAACAACCAGTACATGGGAATGGTGCGTCAGTGGCAGGAACTGCTGCACGGCGGTCGCTATTCGGAAAGCTACAGTGCGGCACTGCCGGACTTCGTGAAGCTTGCGGACAGCTTCCACGCCGTCGGCCTGCGTGCCCAACATGTCGAGCAGTTGGATGACGTGATCCGCGAGATGCTGATGTGCGATCGTGCGGTGATCGCCGATATCGCGGTGGACCCGAAGGAGAACTGCTTCCCGATGATCCCGAGCGGTGCGGCGCACAACGAAATGATCCTCGGTCCCGAGCACGAGGACGAGGCCGCCGGCATCACCGACGAAGGTCTCGTACTGGTATAAGCCGCTACGCCGCCCGCGTGCACCGGCGGCGCCCTTTGCCGCCCGATCCCTGTTGCCGTCATCAAAGTTGTCAACATGCCCGACACCACACTGCGCAGTGCGACGATCTCGGTCCTGGTAGAAAACGAGCCGGGTATTCTTGCCCGCGTCGTCGGCCTGTTCTCCGGCCGCGGATACAACATCGACAGCCTGACCGTGGCGGCGGTGGAAAGCGGTGGGGAGCGCTCGCGGATCAACATCGTGACCTCCGGCACGGAGATGGTGATCGAGCAGATCAAGGCGCAGCTCGACCGACTGGTGCCGGTGCACCGCGTCGCCGATCTCACGCGCGCAGGTCCACACATCGCGCGCGAGATGGCGCTGATCAAGGTGGTCGGCACGGGGGAAAAGCGCGTCGAGGCACTGCGCATCGCCGATGCGTTCCGCGCCCGGGTGATCGACGCGACGCACGAGAGCTTCGTGTTCGAACTCACCGGCGGCACCGACAAGCTCGACGCATTCATCGATCTGATGCGGCATCTCGGGCTGGCCGAGGTATCGCGCACCGGCGTGGCCGCGATAGCGCGCGGCGTGCGGACGATCTAGGGTAATTCCGATAGCAGGAGCGACTGAGATGCGCGTTTACTACGACCGCGACGCCGATGTGAACCTTATCAAGGGCAAGCGCGTCGCCATCATCGGCTATGGCAGTCAGGGCCACGCCCACGCCAACAACCTGAAGGACAGCGGCGTGAAGGATGTCGTTGTGGGCCTGCGGCCGAAGTCGGGCGGCGTCGCCAAGGCCGAGGCGGCTGGCCTGAAGGTGATGGACCCTGCCGACTGTGCGAAATCGGCCGACGTGGTGATGGTGTTGACGCCGGACGAGGGCCAGGGCGATCTGTACCGGGAAAAGCTCGGCCCAAATATGAAGAGCGGCGCCGCACTGGCATTCGCGCACGGACTGAACGTGCACTTCAATCTGCTCGATCCGCGCCCCGACATCGATGTGTTCATGATCGCGCCGAAAGGTCCTGGCCACACGGTGCGCAGCGAGTATCAGCGCGGTGGTGGCGTGCCTTGTCTCGTCGCCGTGGCGCAAAACCCGTCGGGCAACGCGATGGAGGTGGCACTGTCCTACGCCAGCGCGATCGGTGGTGGGCGTGCCGGCATCATCGAGACGACGTTCAAGGAGGAATGCGAGACTGACCTGTTCGGCGAACAGACCGTGCTGTGCGGCGGTCTCGTCGAGCTGATGAAGGCCGGCTACGAGACTTTGGTCGAAGCAGGCTACGCGCCCGAGATGGCGTATTTCGAGTGCGTTCACGAGGTGAAGCTGATCGTCGATCTGGTTTATGAGGGCGGCATCGCCAACATGAACTATTCGGTCAGTAACACCGCCGAGTACGGCGAGTACGTGTCGGGTCCGCGGATCGTCAACGATGCAACCAAGGCAGAGATGAAGCGCGTTCTGGACGATATCCAGTCAGGCAAGTTCGCGCGCGACTGGATGCTTGAGAACAAGGTGAACCAGACAAGCTTCAAGGCGATGCGCCGCCGCCTGTCCGAGCACCCGATCGAGCAGGTGGGGGAGAAGCTGCGTGCCATGATGCCGTGGATCGCCAAGAACGCGCTGGTTGACCGGTCGCGCAACTGACGGATGTGCTGACCGCATTCACCTGCCAGGGCGGAGCGCTCCGGCGCTGTTCGGAGCCGCTGGCCAGTGCGGAGTGGATCGATCTGCTCGAACCGACGCAGGATGAGATCGAGCGTGTCTCGCACGAAACCGGCCTCACGATCCCCAGCGAGGCTGAGATCAGCGAGATCGAGAGTTCCAGCCGCCTCGCGACACGCGACGGCGTACTTTATCTCACGATGCCGATGGTCAGCCGGCCGGAGACCGAGCCGCGATCGATCTCGCTCGGCTTCATCCTCTCGCCTGAGCGCCTGATCACCGTTCGCTTCGCGCCGAGCAGACTGTTCGACCACTTCATGGTGCAGCCTGATCCAACAGCGCACAGCAGCTCGCATGTGCTGGTCGCGCTGTTGGAGGTGATCGTCGATCGCCAGGCCGATGCGCTCGAACAGGTAAAGGCGGAGCTTGAAACGCTCTCCCACCGCATCTTCTCCGACGACATGGCGGCGGCCAGCGGTCGCAAGCGCGAGGATGCCCTGCTGCGGGGCTCACTCGTCACGTTGGGCCGCGTCGGCGACCTCATATCGCATATCCGCGAGAGCCAGGTGGGCGCCGGACGCATCGTGCCCTACGTGGAGACTGCCGCCGAAGCATGGTTCCCGAAGGAGCTGAAGCCGCGATTGCACACGCTGCAGCGCGACATCGCGTCGCTGAATGATTTCGACACGCACCTCAACGACAAACTGCAATTCCTACTGGACGCAACGCTTGGCTTCATCAACATCGCGCAGAACAACGTGATGAAGGTGCTGACGGTAGTGTCCGTCGTCGGCATTCCGCCAGTGCTGGTGGCTGGCATCTACGGCATGAACTTCAAGAACATGCCAGAATACGACTGGACGTGGGGCTATGCCTGGGGCCTCGGCCTGATCATCGTAACGGGCCTGATCCCGCTGGCCATCTTCAAGTGGCGCAACTGGGTCTGAGGGAGGCGCATCGTGCAACGCATCGAGGTTCGTGAGGCCGACATCACGAAGCTGGCTGTCGATGCGATCGTGAATGCCGCCAACGAGTCATTGCTGGGTGGCGGCGGCGTGGATGGCGCAATCCATCGCGCTGCGGGACCGGAATTGCTGGAGGAGTGCCGCATGCTGGGCGGCTGTCCGACCGGACAGGCGAAGATCACCAAAGGCTACAGGTTGCCTGCAAAGTTCGTGATCCACGCGGTGGGACCACGGTACAGCGGCGGCAGGCATGGCGAACCGGAGCTGCTCGCGAGCTGCTATGCGGAGAGTTCTGGAGTTGGCGGTCGCGCATGGGGTGCGATCGATCGCGTTCCCGGCAATCAGTTGCGGGATCTATGGGTATCCGATTGCGGAGGCGGCGCGGATTGCCGTGCGGACCGTAGCGGGGTTTGTCGCAGGCAATGCATCGATTGATCGCGTTGTGCTGGCGTGCTTCGGCGGCGATGTGTTAGAGGCGTATCAGGTTGTGTTTCGGGAGGTGCCGCCGATGTGACGGCCCCCTCCCCCCACCCCCTAGGGGCGGGGAGTATTGTTCAGTCAGTAGATTGTCGCCTTGAGTTGTTCCGGATATGCCTTGTCGTACTCGGCCCCGCCTACGCGGCCGCGCGTGATGTCCGCCAGGATCGTGCCGGAGCTTGGCAGGCTCCGACGCTCCACATGTTTCGCCGGGTTCCACAGGTCCGATCGCACCAGTGCCTTTGGACATTGAAAATACACCCGCTCGACATGCACCACGATCACCGAGCGCGGCAGCTTGCCCTGCGCCGGAAACCGCTCCAGCAGCACTGGATCGACACAGATCTCCGCCTGCCCGTTCACCCGCAACGTCTCGCCGACGCCCGGGATCATGAACAGCAGCGCGATCCGTGGATCGTCGATCAGGTTGTTCAAACTGTCGCAGCGATTGTTGCCGCGGCGGTCCGGAATCAGCAGGGTCCGCTCATCTTCCACGACAACGAAGCCCGCCGGATCGCCGCGCGGCGAAACATCGAGCCCGTCCGGCCCGCTGGTCGCCATCACCACGAATGGCGAAGCCTCGATCATCGCGCGATAATGCGGATGCACATAGTCGATCTCCTTGGCGATCGCCGCGTCCGAGGGTTCGCCATAGAGTTCGCGCAGCGTCGCCGCGTCACTGAGCAGGGTCCCGTCATGCATGCCGTCCATCGCCGACCTCGCGTCATGATGCCGGTCGCCATCGTCACCGGCTTTCTCGGCAGTGGCAAGACCACGCTGATCGGACGCATCCTGCGCGACCCGGCCTTCGCGCGCACCGCGGTCATCGTCAACGAATTCGGCGAGATCGGCCTGGATCACGAACTGATAGCCAGTAGCGACGAGACCCTGCTGGCGCTGACCACCGGCTGCCTGTGCTGCGCGGTGCGTAGCGACCTGGTCGCCACGCTGCTCGATCTGCATGGGCGCCGCGACGCCGGCGAGATCAGCTATGACCGAGTTCTGATCGAGACGTCGGGGCTGGCGGATCCCGCCCCCATCCTGCACGCACTGATGACCGATCCCGACATCGTCCAGCACCACGCGATCGACGGCATCGTCACGCTGATTGACACACTGCACGGAGAGACGACGCTCGATCGCCATTCGGAAGCCCGCCGCCAGGCGGCACTCGCCGATACGCTGCTGGTGAGCAAGACCGACGTCGCCCAGCCAACCGACGCGCTGCTCGAACGGCTTGCCGCGCTGAACTCCGGTGCCGCCCTGCTCGCCGCACGCGACGTCGTGCCCGCCACGCTGTTCACCGGCACGAGCGTCGCGGTGCGCTTCGCCACGCTGCCCGAGCCGCCATCGCGCAATCCGTTCGCGCACGCGCAGCACACCGATGGCATCACAACCTTCGCGTTGCGGCGCGAGCGTCCGGTTCCGGCACTGGCGTTGACCCTGCTGCTGGAAGCGCTGACGGAACACTGCGGTGCGCGCCTCCTGCGGCTGAAGGGGCTGGTGAACATCGAGGAGATGCCCGAGCAGCCGGCCGTCATTCACGGCGTGCAGCACGTCGTCTCGCCGCCGGAATTTATGGCGTGCTGGCCCTCCGCGGACCGCACGACACGCATCGTATTCATCGCGGAGGGTGTGCCGCGGCACTTCCCGCTACGTCTGCTGGATGCGATCGAGCGCGAGGTGCGCGAAGAGATGGAGCAGACTGCGTCGCTTCCTTAAGGGTACGGCTCGATCGCAAGGCGACGTCGATTTCGTTGCTGGTGGTTCTGGGCATTCGGCGCGATGAGCAGAAGGTGCTGCTTGCGGTGCGCAACATGGGCGGCGAGAGCGAGGCTGCCTGGCGCGGTCGCTGGATGATCTGATCGGGCGTGGTCTGACGGCGCCGAGCTTCGTCATCATCGGCGGTGCGGCGGGCCTGGAGAAGGCGCTCGGCCTGGTGTGGCCTGACGCACTGGTGCAGCGCTGTACGGTGCACAAGCACCGCTACCTGTTGGCGCACGCTCCTGAGCGGCTGCATGAGGAGGTCGGCTGACTACAACGATATGATCTACGCCGCCACGCCAAGGGAGATCGAAACACGCCGCAAGTCATTCATTGGCAAGTGGCGACTGAAATGTCGTGCCGTTGCCGACAGCCTGGAGGAAGCCGGTGATCGGCTGTTCACCTTCTCCCGGTTGCCCGACAGTCAATGGCGGTCGGCACGTACCACCAATGCCATCGAGCGACTGCACGAGGAGTTCAAACGCCGCATCAAGACGCAAACCGTGCTGCCGTCGGCGGAAACGGCGGCGATTCTATTCTGGGCACTGCTGGCATCCGGTCAGATCACCATGCGCAAGGTCGACGGATGGCAGACACTCGCCGAGAAGGCCGACCATTCAATGCATCGACCTTGCTGCATGACGCGGTGACGTCCCCCCCGGAGATCACCGCTGCGTCAATTTCCACCAACTTCGCGACACAGCGCCGCAGGCCTCTCCGCTTCACACTCTGTGCGTCGGGTTAGCTGTTGGAGCCGCCGTTCGGGTCAGGTGCGAACAGCCAGGTGCCGCGGCTCGACTGGGTGACGAAGGTGTGCACCCCCTGCCCGTTCTGAGTTTGCCTGTTCTGGGCCTGCTGGCTCTGCGCCTGTCCGTTCCTCTGCGCATACACCGGGGCGTTCGGCACCTGAGCCTGGGCCACGACGCCGGGAAGCTCGGTGAAGAAGGTGTTGGCCGCGGGGCCGTCGCCGCCGTCGGCGTAGGCCGAACCAACGCCAAGACTGAGCGCTGCGGCTGCGGCTAGAAGCATGGTCTTCATGGTCTCTCTCCTCATCGTCCGGCCTCGCTTGGGCGGGTCCGGGGTCTCTTCCATCGCATCACTTGCGATGGCGAGAAGGTGGGGTTTCCTACCCCCGCGCGATAATCGCTCCTCTTGGCATAGGATTTATGCGCGCAGCGAAGCGGGATTTCGACGAAGGCCAGCCGGTCGGCCCTGTCATCCGCGCGCCCAGACCTGGCCTCTACCCCGGTGGCCCCCTTTAGCGTATCGGTGATTTCGATGCCCGCCGAGACGGATCGGCGCGAATAAAGGATGCTCCGCTGAAGCGTTCACAGACCTTGCTCATCGCCTCCGCCGTGATTGTTCCTGCCGCGTTATTCGCCAGCGCGGCATGGCAGAGCAGAGCAGATGCGCTACGCAAGGGCGAAGGCGAAATCGTCCACTCGATCGCCGAATTGCGCGACAGTGTGCATGTGACACTCGATGCCGAGAAACGGACGCTGATCAGTGTCGAGGATCATATCCGTCGCATGACCTGGGCGGAGATAGCCGACCCGGATACGAGCGCGTTCCTTCATCACCTGGCGTCCACCATGGAGGGCATCGAGGCGATCTGGATTGCCGATCCTGACGGGTATGTGCGGGCCGCAAGCGAGCCGTGGGGGCAAGGCGTCCGTGTGCCAGAGCAGGAGTTCTTTACCGCGAGGCATGACGATGAGACGGGGGTCTATCTCAGCACTCTCATTCAAGGCGGCACGCCCTCAATCAGCTCGATTGAGCTGGTCCTCAGTCGAGTGTCATCCGATGGCGCATTCAACGGCACGATCCATGCGGCTCTGAGCGCCGCCTATTTCGCGGATTATTTCCAAACCGCTACGCCAGCCTCGAACCATGCCGCCATGGTGCGTGATGATGGGCTGGTGCTGGCAGACGATGCCACGATCCCCGACTACTACCTCAACCCTCATACGCCTCTGATGCAGGTTATAGCGAAGCAACTGACAGGTCGGATGCTTGCCGATCGGGAAACGCTGTACTCGTATCTGCAAGTGCCGGGATTTCCCGTATACATCAGTGTCGGTGCCAATAAATCGGCTATACTGCAACGCTGGTACAATGGGCTAGCGCTCTATGGGGCCACTGCCTTGATTGCAGCAATGGCCCTGATGACCATTTCACTGATTGCGGTGCGACGGTCGAACGCAGTGCAAGCGACGCTGACACAACTCAATGCTGAGACCGAGAAGAGGCTGGAGGCTGAGCGGCGATTGCGCGCTTCGCAACGGATGGAATCCGTCGGCCAACTGACTGCCGGTATCGCCCATGATTTCAATAACCTGCTTGCGGTCATTCTGGGTAGCCTGGAGTTGCTGATAATCCAGGCGAAGGGCCACGAAAGAATTCAGCAGATGGCCGAACGGGCACGCCGCGCAGGCGAGCGCGGTGCGCGTCTCGTATCCGCTCTGCTGACCTTTGCCGGGAGACAAGCCCTCGAAGTGCGGACTTTGAATCTGAACGCAGTGATCCGAGACTTGCTTCCCCTGGCGGAACAGGCTGTGGGCAAAGAGATTCGGATAGAACTGGTTCTCAATCCCGCGTTGCAGGATTGCCGTGCAGACCTCGACCAATTGGAGTTTGCGCTGTTGAACCTCGCTGTGAATGCCAGAGACGCAATGCCGAAAGGTGGCACGTTGACCATCCTAACGCGGAATACCCAACGCGCTGTTTCTGACATTGGAGACAGTAATGAACCAATCGCCGGTCCGTGGGTTGCCGTTGCGGTTCAGGACATGGGCAGCGGGATGACGGATGAAGTCAAAGCAAGAATCTTCGAGCCCTTTTTCACGACCAAGGGCGTCGGCGAAGGCAGCGGTCTCGGACTATGTCAGGTGCTCGGGTTTGTCCGACAGGTGGGTGGGCATGTCGCTGTGGACAGCGTATTGGAGCATGGCACGACCGTGACACTCTATTTCCCGCAAATTGACGCGAATGGCGGGCGCCTGGCCGGCCATTGAACAGGACCAGCCGGTTGGCCAATCGTTGTATCCTCGCGTCTCGAAGGACCGTCCTAGTGCCCGCCATCAATGGAGCACGAGTCACACGCCCACGCGTCATGGCCGCCCTTGTGGCGGCTATCCACGTCTTTCTCGCGCGCCGCAAGACCTGGATGGCCGCCACAAGGGCGGCCATGACGTTTGGTGTGTCGCGCTTCAACGATTCTGGCTACTAGACTAGTGGCCGCGCCGGTTGCGGAACCGGTTGATCAGGGTGTTCGTCGAGCTATCATGCCGAAGCTCTGGTTTGGTTGATGGGGCGAGTTCGGGGATGATCCGCTGCGCGAGGACCTTGCCAAGCTCGACGCCCCACTGATCGTACGAGTCGATGGCCCAGATCGCACCCTGGGTGAACACGCTGTGTTCGTACAACGCGACCAGGGCGCCAAGGCTGAAGGGGGTCAGGGCGTCAGCCAGAATCACGTTGCTCGGACGATTGCCCTCGGTGACGCGGAATGGCGTCTGGAACGCGGGCGAACCTTCGGCTGTCAATTCCTCCGCGGTCTTGCCGAAGGCCAGCGCCTCGGCTTGGGCCAACAGGTTCGCCATCAGCAGATTGTGCTGATCCACGAGAGGGCTGAGCGGACGGCAGAAGCCGATGAAGTCGCATGGTACCAGTTTCGTTCCCTGATGGAGCAACTGGTAGAACGAGTGCTGCCCGTCAGTGCCTGGCTCGCCCCAGATGATCGGACCGGTCTGCACGCTCACGTGCCGGCTTTGAAGATCGACGTGCTTGCCGTTGCTCTCCATCTGCAACTGCTGAAGGTAGGCGGGAAACCGCCGCATGTGGGAAGAGTACGGCATCACGCCGAGCGTCTGCGCGCCGAAGAAGTTGTTGTACCAGACTGTGAGCAGGCCCAGCAGCAGTGGCAGGTTGCGCTCGGGTGGTGCGGTGCGGAAGTGCTCGTCCATCGCGTGGAAGCCCGCCAGCATGTCGCGGAACCCCTCGGGGCCGATCGCGATCATCGTGGACAGGCCGATCGCGCAATCCATGGAGTATCGACCACCGACCCAGTCCCAGAAACCGAACATCTCGGCGGTGTCGATGCCGAACTTGCGCACCGCCTCAGTGTTGGTCGACAGCGCGACGAAGTGCCTGGCGACGGCGGCGTCGGAGCCGAGTGCGTCGACCAGCCATTTGCGGGCGGTTGCCGCATTGGTCATCGTCTCGAGCGTGGTGAAGGTCTTGGAGGCAACCACGAACAGCGTCTCGGCGGCATCAAGATCGTGGGTGGCCTCGGTGAAGTCGGCGCCATCCACGTTCGAGACGAAGCGGAATGTCATCGACCGGTCGCTGAACGGACGCAGCGCCAGATACGCCATTTCCGGCCCGAGATACGAACCGCCGATGCCGATGTTGATGACATTTCGGATACGCTTGCCGGTATGGCCGAGCCACGTACCGGAACGCACGCTGGTGGCGAACTGCGACATTGCGTCGAGCACCTCGTGCACGTCCGGCACGACGTCGCGGCCGTCGACCAGGATACGGGCATCCCGTGGCGCACGCAGGGCCACGTGCAACACAGCGCGCTGCTCGGTGATGTTGATCTTGTCGCCGCGGAACATGGCATCGCGACGTTCCGCCACGCCTCGTTCCTGGGCGAGCCGTAACAAAAGCCGCACGGTCTCGTCAGTGATGCGGTTCTTCGAATAGTCGAGATAGAGGCCGGCGCCTTCCCCCGTCAGGCGTTCGCCACGGCCGGGGTCTTCGGCGAAGAGCTGCCGCAGGTGGAGATCCTTGACCTGCTGGTAGTGCGCGGTGAGCGCACCCCAGGCTGCTGTCTCGTTCGGCTGCTGCGAATCCGGCATTGGGTCCTCCGAAACTTCTGTGTCCGCGCCCTGCTCTTTGTCTCGATATCGATACCCTCGCGGCGATATTGCTACCAGAACCTGCCCGGCATCGCCACCTTGCCTGCGGCAAGGCCTGAGCTGCCGCTGCGGTCGCCGAGATCGGGACGCAACGCGGGCATCATGGAGGTGCATCGATGAAGGACGGTGGTTATCCCACGCTGTACCAAATCAATACGCGCGTGCACCTGACGGACCTGTCCACATCGCTCGGCCGGCCAGCGACGCTGGATGACATTCCAGACGTCGAACTGGACCGAGTGGCTGACACGGGATTCGATTGGGTCTGGCTGCTCAGCGTATGGCAGACCGGGTTGGCCGGGCAGCGCATATCACGATCAAATCCTGAATGGCGCCGCGAATTTCAGGAGACCCTGACGGACCTGCGCGAAGCCGACATCGCCGGTTCCGGCTTCGCGATCGCTTCATACACGGTGCATCGTGACCTGGGCGGCGAGGCGGCATTGGCCAGACTGCGCGAACGGCTGCGGTCGCGAGGGCTATGGCTGATGCTCGATTTCGTTCCCAACCACACCGCCATCGATCATCGGTGGGCGGACGATCATCCAGAGTATTACGTGCAAGGAACCGAGCAGGGCATCGCTCGAACGCCATGGAACTATCTCAGGGTCAAGCAAACCGGCGGCGATCGAATTCTGGCGCATGGGCGCGATCCGTACTTCCCTGGCTGGCCGGATACGCTCCAGCTCAACTACAGCAACTCCGGCACGCAGGATGCGATGATTGGAGAGCTGTCAAGAATTGCAGGGCAATGCGACGGGGTACGCTGCGACATGGCGATGCTGCTGCTGCCCGACGTCTTCGAGCAAACCTGGGGTCTTTCGGCGGACCCATTCTGGCCCAAAGCAATTGCGCGCGTGCGGCAGCGGGCTTCGGACTTCTGCTTCATGGCCGAGGTCTACTGGGACCGCGAATGGACACTGCTGCAGCAGGGGTTCGACTACGCCTATGACAAGCGGCTCTACGACCGCCTGCGCATGGGGCAGGCGCGGCCGGTGCGCGAACACCTGCAGGCCGGGCTCGACTACCAGAACAAACTCGCGCGTTTCCTGGAGAACCACGACGAGCCTCGGGCGGCCGCGACATTCTCGCCCGGTACCCACGAGGCCGCCGCTGTGATCACCTACCTGTCACCCGGCCTCCGGTTCTTTCACGAGGGTCAGTTCGAGGGGCGGCGAAAACGCGTCTCGCCGCACTTGGTTCGTGCTCCGCATGAGCCTGTCGATGAAGTGCTCCAGGCGTTCTACAAGGATCTGCTTGCGGTTCTGCGCTGTCCGGCCGTCGTGAATGGCGAGTGGCGTCTGCTTGAGTGTGCGCAGGCCTGGGATGGTAATTGGACGTGGGATTGCTTTGTCGTTTGGTGCTGGCAGACGAGTGGTGGCGGCCAGCGGATACTGGTTGCCGTCAACTACGCCGGAAATCAAAGCCAATGTTACGTCCGGCTGCCCCTGACTGACTTGGCCGGCCGCACCGTTCACCTCCAGGATCTGCTGAGTTCTGTCAGCTACGATCGAGATGGCAGCAGCCTGATCTCGACCGGTCTGTATCTGGACCTGCCGGCGTGGGGGCACCACGTATTCGCGGTCTCCACGGGCGCCATCATGGGCCATCAGACGACCTTGGGCACATGAAGAAGGGTTGCAAAGGCTGGGATGCGGTCGGTTGCCGCGATGGCAGGCACGGTTCGATCACTGGTGCCGACCCAACGCCGTCAGCAGATGAGTCGCATTGGTGTTTGACGGCCGGGCTACCGACAAGGTGGGGAGAGCCATATCGATGAGGATAAAAAGGAAGTTGCCACTGCGGCGCCACCCAGTTCACCGTTGCGCAGCGCCCGGCGGCTGTCACTCGATGCTCCTGCTCCTTTCTGCCCCAAGCGCGGGGCGCTGTGGCCTTGTCAGGACGCGGAAGAGGACATCGTGCCGACCACGGCGCGCGATCGGGTTTCGACCTACCAGTGGGGTAGCTATCAGATCGAGCATCACCACTGCGCCATATGCGGCTGCGGCACGTGGTCCCATTCGCCCCTTTGGGATCAACAAGCAAAGCGCTCGTGCCGGGCAAATTCCGGGTCCAGGTGAATGCCTGGCTGCTGGAGGACTTCGAATCCCGACGCCCAGCCAGTTGAAGTGATCGATGGGAAGAGGCTCTGGTAGACCGCACGGGCTTCGGCCTCACTGCTGATATGGCTGTCGCGGAATGCGCGACGCGCAATGGATCGACACGCGCAGGGTGCTACCATCCTCTGCTGATCATCTTCTCGGGAGTGCCTACAGTTCTGCATGGCCCGGTACGAGGGAAGCCTGGAGTACCCTCACCGCAAGTCGCGTTGCACTGTTCGGCACCACCCTTGGTCGGTGGCGCCGCGCCGGCCGGGAATCTGTTCGGTGATCATCTACCTCTGGCGTGAGGGGTCGGCCTCCAAGTCGGAATTCGCCTGCACGAGGATAGCTCGGAACTGACGACTTAGTCGGGACAGTGTCCAAACTTGCACGTCAGGCTGCTTTCGATGGTGTTGGTTTCGGCCAATTTGCCAGCGGTATCAAACGCAAAGGTTACGTTGCGCGTTGTGATCATCGTCTCGCTGCCACTGGTCCACCGGGCGAACGGCACATAGCTCTGTGTATTTCCTGTGGCGCTTTTGGAAGAGTAGGTCAAGGCGACACCGCCATCAGGATTCTGGACCGTTTGCTGCGGTTGACCGAGCTTCGCCTGAACCTCCAGCGCGGTCGTGACACCCTTGTGGAACTGGTCGATCTGAGCTTGATCGACCTGGATTCCATTGGTCTTTGCCGCGTTCGAAGCCGATGTTGTGGTTGCTGCTACGATGCTGGTGACACAACCGGGCAGGAGCAGCACGCAGCCAAGCAGGGCGAGTGGTAGAACAACGGGATGCCAACGCATCTTCTTTTGCCTTTCAAGAGGACTGGACTCCTATGGGAACGATAAGGCAACGTCCTTGATGGGGGTCAAACTTCGCGACTGAACGTCGAATTAACCTCCGATCGTCCAACGGATGATCCCGGCGGAGCGCCACATCGCGGCCGTTGAACTGCTCGAGGAGAAACGCCGTTCCGTGATCACATGGGATGATCGCGAGCCTTGGCGCAGTCGTAACCGACGCCAGCGAGTGTCCGTCCGGCCCTCTGGCTGTCGGCTGGACGATCGTGCTTGCGTTGCCGGCTCAGTGCACCGCCGGGGGGCCTGTCAGGAATCCTGTGTGGAGGGTCATACGGTAGCCCCAGAAGGGCGAGGGGGACGTATGACGATCCGGGACGCGATCATCGATGAGCTGCTATCGGGCGAGGATCCGCAGGCGGTGTTTGCCAAGGACGGGCTGCTGGAGGCGCTGAAGAAGGCGCTGGCGGAGCGCATCCTGGATGCCGAGTTGGAGCACCATCTGCGCGGTGAGCGTGCCCAGGCGGGGTGGGGGACGCCGCGCAACCATCGCAACGGGCACAGCCGCAAGACGATGCTGAGCGGGTCGGGCAAGCTGGAGATCGCGGTGCCGCGCGACCGCCAGGCGAACTTCGAGCCGCAACTGATTGCCAAGTACCGTCGCCGCTTCCCCGATTTCGATGCCAAGGTGATCTCGCTCTACGCGCGCGGCCTGAGCATGCGCGAGATCGAGGGCCATCTGCGGGATCTGTATGGCATCGAAGTCTCGCCCGAGCTGATCAGCACGGTCACCGACGCGGTGCACGAGCAGGTGACGGAGTGGCAGAACCGGCCGCTGGAACCGCTCTACGCCCTGGTGTTCTTCGATGCGCTGCGGGTCAAGGTGCGCGACGAAGGCATGGTGCGCAACAAGGCAGTGTATTTGGCGCTCGGCGTGCGGCCCGACGGCACCAAAGAGGCGCTCGGTCTGTGGATCGAGCAGACCGAAGGCGCCAAATTCTGGCTGCGGGTGATGAACGAGTTGCGCACCCGCGGGGTGCAGGACGTGCTGATCGCCGTGGTTGACGGGCTGAACGGTTTTCCGGAGGCGATCAACGCCGTGTTCCCGCAAACCCAGGTGCAGACCTGCATCGTGCATCTGCTGCGCCATGCGCTGTCGTTTGCTTCATGGAAGGACCGCCGCGAGCTCGCCGCCGCGCTGCGGCCGATCTACACGGCGGTGAACGCCGAGGCGGCACGCGAGGCCCTGGAAGACTTCGCCGCCGGGTCACATGACTTGCGAACGCTGGCCTCACTCCCCCCCGAACGCTGGCTCGCCGCACTGTTCTCGTTCGACCTGCGTGCCACGCGCTGATAGGGCCGATTGAAGTGGCCCTCGTCGCCGTACACTTTCATGACCCGCGTCCTGCGGCGACTGGTAATTAACGCGTGGGGCGATCATATTGGTCATACGGCCGAACTCGCCGCGACCAGTCGAGCAGTGCTGGCGACCGCACCGTCATACCATGCGTCGGCCGAACAGATCAGAACAGGCTATGGCACCACGCTGATCGCCCTGTTTTCCCGGTGGGCCGACGCGCACGGCGTACGCGTCATCGGCGGCCTGCCAGCCGAGTTCGCCGACGCGCCGATGCCGGATGCGACGTTGCAGGCCATAAGATCCGTATATTCGCTGAATGGAGACGACTTCCTCACTTTACCAAATCTCAGCCGCTATCCGCGTTCCGCGTTCTTCGATACTGGCGAACACCTGAACGAGACGTGGCAGGTCGTGCACTCGAAGCTGATCGCCGAGCAGCTGCGATGGCATTGCGCGTCCATTGCAGCAGCGCGTCCGGCTGATCCAACAGGCCCTCCGGCACCACGTAATAAGCCGACAGACTGACCTCGCGCTCACCACGCTGATAAGTGAATGGACTGCTGCCCGCGCGTTCGAATTGCTCGCGTGTCGTCTCGTCAACGCGTAGATACAGAATATCGCGCACCAGAAGGCCGAACATCACGCCGCCGTGGAACAGCCCGACGCCGCTGAACATACGGCGGGACACAGGATCGAGCGGGCGGAGCAGGTCCAGGATGAAATCCTGGAAGCCGCGGCTTACCGCCATCGCTCAAAATGCCAGCGAGGTCGCCTGCACCACGAGCGGCAAGGTGCGCACCATTGACAGCACGTGCTCCGGCACTTCCCCGTCCACCGACACGAGGCAGATCGCATCGCCGCCCTGACTCGCGCGGCCGAGGTGGAAGGTCGCTATATTGATGCCGGCGTCCGCCAGCGTGGCACCGAAGCGGCCGATGAACCCAGGCTTGTCCTGATTGGTGACGTACAGCATGTGCGGCGCGAAGTCGGCCTCGACCTTGATGCCCTTGATCTCGACGAGGCGCGGCCGCGATCCGGCGAACAGCGTGCCGGCAACCGAACGCGTCAGCCGATCGGTTTCCACCGTGACCCGCACCAGCGTCTGGTATTCGCTGTCTCGGTCATGCACGGTCTCGGCCACGTCGATGCCGTGATCGCGTGCGGCGACTGAGGCGTTCACCATGTTGATACCTTCCATCACCGGCGTCATCAGCCCGGCGAGCACCGCGGCGCCCAACGGACGCGTGTTGAGCGCCGCGGCCTGGCCTTCGAACTCGATCAACACGCGGTGGATCATGCCTTCGCGTGCCTGGGTGAGCTGCCCCGCGAACGCGCCGAGCAGGCGGCACAGCTCCATGTATGGCTTAAGCCGCGGCGCATCCTCCGCCGACACGGACGGCATGTTGATCGCGTTGGCGATTGCGCCGGTGAGCAAGAAGTCGCTCATCTGCTCAGCGATCTGCAATGCCACATTTTCCTGCGCCTCGGCAGTGGCAGCGCCGAGGTGCGGCGTGCACACAACATTCTCCAGCGCGAACAGGGGCGACTGCGTCGCGGGTTCGGTCTCGAACACATCGAGTGCTGCACCGGCTACATGACCCGATTCGATCGCCTCGGCCAACGCCAGCTCATCCACCAGCCCGCCGCGCGCGCAGTTGATGATGCGCACCCCCCGCGTGGTCTTCGCCAGCGCTTCGCGCGAGATGATGTTGCGCGTTGCATCGGTCAGCGGTGTGTGCAGTGTGATGATGTCGGCGCGTGCCAGCAGGTCATCGAGTTCGGCCTTCTCCACGCCAAGATCGAGCGCACGCTTTTCGTTGAGGAACGGGTCGTAGGCCAGCACCCGCATCTTCAGGCCGATCGCTCGGTCAGCAACGATGGAACCGATATTGCCGCAACCAATCAGGCCAAGAGTCTTGCCCGTCAGCTCCACGCCCATGAAGCGGTTCTTCTCCCACTTGCCAGCCTTGGTGGAGGCGGATGCCTCGGGAATCTGGCGGGCCAGCGCGAACATCATGGCGATGGCGTGCTCGGCTGTGGTGATGGTGTTGCCGTGCGGCGTGTTCATCACCACCACGCCACGCGCGGTCGCGGAGCGAACGTCGACATTATCGACGCCGATGCCGGCGCGGCCAACAACCTTGAGGTTGGTTGCCATGTCAAGCAGTTCGCGCGTCACCTTGGTAGCGGAGCGGACTGCAAGCCCGTCGTATGGGCCGATGATGACGCGCAGGTCGGCGGGCGCCAGGCCGGGCTTCAAATCCACGTCGATCCCGCGGCGGCGGAAGATGTCCACTGCGGCCGGGGAGAGTTTGTCGCTGATCAAAACTTTGGGCATGGGATCACTCACTGATATGGGCCCCTCCCCCCAGCCCCTCCCGCGACAGGAGGGGAGTATCTAACGACACAATACTCCTCCGCCCCTTGCGGGAGGTGGGGGAATGAGGCGTTGCTTATTCTGCCGCCTTTGCCGTCGCGTACTCCGCCGCCACGACGTCGTGCGCCCAATCGAGCCACGGCAACAACGCCGCGATGTCCGTGGTTTCCACCGTCGCCCCCCCCCAGATACGCAACCCTGGTGGTGCATCGCGATATGCCGCGATGTCGTAGGCAGCGTCTTCCTTCTCCAACACTGCCGCCAGCCGCTTCGCCGCCGCGGCCTGACGATCCGCCGGCAACGCCACGAACCAAGGTGCCATCAGCTTTAGACAGATCGACGTGCAGGACCGTGTCTGCACATTCTCGGCCAGGAAATCGACCCAATCGGTCCGCGCCACCCAAGTCGCGATCTCGGCCAAATTCGCTTCCGACCGTGCGATCAATCCGCCGAGCCCACCAACCGCTTCCGCCCAGCGCAATCCGTCGAGCGCATCCTCAACGCACAACATCGAAGGTGTGTTGATCGTCTCGCCCTTGAAGATGCCTTCGATCAGGTTCCCACCGGATGTCAGACGGAAAATCTTCGGCAATGGCCACGCCGGCTTGTAACTGAGCAGACGCTCCACCGCGCGCGGCGACAGCGCCAGCATGCCATGCGCCCCCTCGCCACCCAGCACCTTCTGCCAGGACCAGGTGACGACATCGAGTTTCTCCCAGGCCAGCCGCATGGCGAATGCCGCCGAGGTTGCGTCGCAAATCGTCAGCCCCGTCCGATCTCGCGCGATCCAATCGCCGTTCGGTACCCTGACGCCGGACGTCGTGCCGTTCCACGGGAACACCACGTCGTGGCTGAAATCGACGGAGCCGAAGTCCGGCAGGCGCCCATACGGCGCCGACAGCACGCGTGCATCGGACAGGCGAAGCTGCTTGACGATGTCGGTGGCCCAACCCTCGCCGAAACTCTCGAATGCCAGCACGTCGACGCCGCGCTGGCCGAGCAGCGACCACAGTGCCATCTCGACTGCGCCGGTGTCCGAAGCGGGCACAATCCCCAGCCGCCAGTCACTCGGCATGGCGAGGATCGCCCGCGATCGCTCGATGACTTCGGCCAGGCGCGCCTTAGGCTCGCTGGCGCGGTGACTGCGTCCGAGCATGGCGCCAGACAACGCATCCAGCGTGAAGCCAGGACGTTTGGCACAGGGACCGGAGGAGAAATTGGGATTGGCCGGACGCTCGTCCGGTTTCAGTGTGCTCGCCATCTGCGGCTCTCCCTTACAGAAGAGAAGCGCCCCGGTGGGGGGGCGTGACCCGGCGCGGCGTATAGCGAGAAGGTTGCTACCGCGTCAACGATCTTCGGCTCGGTGTCGGTAGCACACGATTTGTCCGGTTTAGGTAGCACACGATCTGTCCGGTGGTACTGGGGCACTTTGGAGAGCCCTGATGCGCCGGACGGAAGCCCTACAGGGTGTGTGAATGATCAAGTTCCGCAGCGTATTCGAGCGGTGTGAGGCGAGCGAACTCAACCAGATCGACGCCGCGGCGTTGCTCGGCGTCAGCGAGCGGACATCCGCCGGTGGTGCGTGCGCTTTGAAGACAGCGGCGAAGCCGGCCTATTGGACCGTCGTCTGGGCCAGGCCTCGGACAGGCGGGTACCGGTGGAGCCGCAACAGCAGATCGAGACCTTGTATCGGACCAGGCACAGCGGCTTCACCGCCAAGCACTTCCACGAACACCTGGTGCGCGAGCATACGTTCAGCTGGGGCTACACCTGGCCCAAGGTGTTCCTGCAATCGAGGGGGCTGCTGCCACCCGCCAAGACGCGCGCCGCACACCGGCGCAAGCGGCCGCGCCGGCCGTTGCCGGGAATGATGCTGCATCAGGATGGCTCGCGGCATGAGTGGATCGCCGGGCTCGACGCGATGGACCTCATCGTCACGATGGACGATGCGACGAACACGATCTACTCGGGCTTTCTGGTGCCCGAGGAGGGCATCGCCTCGACGTTTCAGGCGCTGCTGGAGGTGTTCGGCCGGCATGGCCTGCCGCTGAGCCTGTATAGCGACCGCGGCAGCCATCACTTCTACACGCCGGAGGCTGGTGGTCCGGTGACACAGGTTGGGCGAGCCCCTCGGGTCGTGTCTTCGACCCGCCTAACCTGGATTTCTCAAACTTTGCTGGCTTCTGTTCGCTGAGCGGCGTGTTGACGGCGTGATTTTCGCTGTTGCGGGCGTTCGACAGGGGCACAGCCCTTGGGCTGACATCTTGTGCGCGCCCTGCGAGTTTGGTGGCGGCGCTCTTCGCTCAATGCGTGTGTGTGACGTCGCGTGTCATGGCTCGACGGATCGATGCGCGGCATTTCGGCGTGGTGACCGTCAGGCGGAGCTGAACGCACGCTGTAGATAGAGGTAAGCCAGTTCGAACTCGGCCTTGTTGGGGCAGCCCGAGGCGATCGCGAAGTGGATGCGTCGTACACTGGTGCGCACCTGAGCGCCAAGCTTGAGGAGCCTGAGACGAATGGTCTGCGCCGAGGCGTCGGCGAACTGGGTAAAGCGCAGACCGACACGGCGTAACGTGTCGACCAGCACATAGGCCATGGCCGAGAACCACATGCGCAGCTGGTTGGCCGCCATGGTGGCGGAGGAGGCGCGATCGGCGAACAGTTCGAACTGTTCGCCGATGCGGTTCTCGGCCTCGCCGCGGGCGCAGTACAGGTTCTCGTAGAGGGTGCGAGGATCGGCGAGACGGGCGTGTCTGAGCGAGGTGACGACAAAGCGAGGATTGGCGCCGTCCGGCGTGTGCTCGGCCTTGCCGACGACGCGCCGTTCCCGGCTCCAACTGTCGAGCGTGCGATACCGGAAGTCACGGAACACCCGGGCGGGCCGGCCCGACGCCATACACAGTCGCTTCGCCTCGGCAGCTTGGTTGCCGAGCGCTGCTTCCAGGCGGGAATTGCGCGCCAGGCCGAACACATAATCGACGCGGTTCGCCTCGCACCACCGCATCAGAGGATCATTGGCGAAGCCGCTGTCGCCGCGCAGAATGATGCGCACCCATCGCCACTTCCGGCGGATCCGGGCGATGATGCGTGCCATCTCCTCGACCGCGCCATCGCTGCCGGCGACGTTGGCGCGCCGCTGCCGGGCCAACAGCAGGTGCCGGCCGCAGAACACGTAGAGCGGCAGGTAGCAGAACTCATCATAATAGCCATGGAAGAAGCGGCCTTCCTGCCCGCCGTGCAGCGGGATGTCGGTGTTGTCGAGGTCGAGCACGATCTCGCGCGGCGCACGGTCATGCGCCTCCAGGAAAAGCTCGACCAGCAGTTCATCAACCCGCGACCCGTCGCAATCGATCTTGTGATACTTCGCAGCGTGGCGCCTCGGCGTGTGCTCCAGACGATTGAGCGTGCTCTTGCCCGCCAAAGCCTCGCAGTCCGACCGCAGCACCGGATGCAGCTTCCCGGCCAGCACACCCTTGCGCAGCTCGTCGTGATCGTTGAGGTCCTCGTAGCCCAGCACCAGGCCAAAGATCCGCTGCCCGACCAACGTCTCGATCCGGTGCTCGAGATAGCGGGGATCGCGACGATCGGTGAAGCATTCACCGAACCGACGGATCAGGCCCAGACCGCGATCCACCTGTCCCAGCAGCAGCGCCCCCGCATTCGAGGTTGATGTCCCCACCATCGAAACCGGCCACCACCGCCCGGCGTTCAACCGCTTCAAATTCGAATAGCGTCGCGTTACACTCTGTCGGCATCGGGGCGCACCTGGGATCACAGAGAAATTGTTGCTGCACAACAAGTCTCTCAGATTCTCAGCCCCGGTGCACCGCCCAAGTTTGAGAAATCCAGGCTAAGGGCAAGCCTGGCGCAGCTGGGGGTGGAGCACATTGCGGCCTATTCCCCCAGGCACGCGGGCGGTCGGAGCGTCTGTTCGGAACCCTGTAGGTGAAGTTGCCCCAGTATCGTGGACACCGGACTATTTGGGTTCGAGGAGTCCGCAATGGCCAAGACAAGAGGAGCCTACCCGCCTGAGTTCCGGCACCAGATGGTCGAACTGGTGCGTGCGGGCCGCACGCCTGAGGAGCTGGCGGATGAGTTCGAACGGACGGCGCAATCGATCAGGAACTGGCTTGCGCAGTCTGAGCGTAACGCGGGCCGCGGCGACGGCGGCCTGACGACGGCGGAGCGCGAGGAGCTGAGCCAGCTGCGGCGTGAGAACCGCCAGCTGCGGCTTGAGCGGGAGATCCTCTCAAAGGCGACGGCCTTGGTTCGCTCGGGAGACGAACGCGATCCCACCGAAGGGTTCCGGTTGGTGAGCGATCGCCAGGCCGATTATCCAATCGCCACGATGTCTAGCCCGTCCTATTCATCGCATTGAAGTTGATGGTGCTGTCTGAGGAGCAGGCGCGTTGCTGCATGTCGCCTGTTTCATCGCGAAGTCAGTCAGGTTCATGACGGCGTTGGATGTTGGCGGGACCGGGTGTGTGCGGGGACGGAGCACCCGCCGTGTTACGGTCCGGCGGGCTGGAGGCAGATGGCGATGCGGCGAAACAATGCGTGGTCCGGGCATGCTGCAGCAAAGGCGACGCGGACGCGTGTGGCGGTCTCGGTGATGCGTGCGGCGATTTTGAGGAGGCGCGTGCGCAGGGTGGTGAACTCGGCGTTGGCGAGCGGATGCGGTTTGTCGATGGCGTCGCGCACCGTCAGCATCAGCCAGTAGGCGGCGGTATGCAGCACGAGACGCACCTGATTGGCGAGTGCCGAGCGACAACTGGTCCGATCGGAGGCAAGTTGGCTCTTGTGCAGCTTGATCAGGTTCTCGGCCTGGCCGCGCGCGCAGTAGAGCGTAGCGTCAAGAGCTTGGCCGGACTATCGGCCATGTTCGCTCCAATCCTGAAGGGATGGCAGCAGTACTACGGCCGCTTCCACGGATCGGCGCTCAAACCGGTGTGGCAGAACATGAACCTGTTCCTGACCCGGTGGCTGATGCGCAAGTACAAGGGCTGACAGGCCATGAAACTCGGGCCGCCGAGATGCTCAAGCGGCTGGCGCAAGGTCAGCCGGGTGCGTTCGTTCACTGGTCGCTGGGAGTCGTGTCATAGGCCGGATGATGGGAGCCGGATGAGCTGAGAGGTTCACATCCAGTTCTGCGAGAGCCCTGGGGTGAAATTCCTCCGGCCTACTCACCCCTACATTCCGATGGCTCGCGGCTTTCTCTACCTGACGGCGGTGGTGGACTGGTTCAGCCGGCGGGTTCTTGCCTGGCGGGTGTCGATCAGCTTGGAGGTTGATTTCTGCCTGGACGCGCTCGTTGAGGCGCTCGCCCGACACGGTCGACCGGCGATCTTCAATACCGACCAAGGCAGCCAGTTCACCAGTGCGGCGTTCACCGGCCTGCTGCTGGGGAACGCGATCCGGATCAGCATGGATGGCCGCGGCTCGTGGCGCGACAACGTGTTCGTTGAACGGCCATGGCGGTCGGTCAAATACGAAGAGGCCTACCTACGTGCCCATGACAGCGTGGCTGAGGCGCGTGATCGGCGATTATCTGGCCTTCTACAACCGTAAGAGGCCGCACTCGAGCCTGAACGGCCGGTCGCCCTACCAAGTCTACTTCTGTGGCCTGGCGCTGGCGGCGGCCGCATGATGTTCGCCGCCGTGGAGATAGTTCGCAGGGAAACCATCAATCGGAACCGAAACGCTGTTCAGACCAACCCGGTCATCTCTGGGGCTACCTGAACCGGACAAGTAATTAGCTATCGACAGTTCGACGGAAGCCGGGTTGAACTTGCTCGCGGGCTGCCCTAGAAGGCAGGGTCGGACTGACGTCCCCTTCGTCTAGAGGCCCAGGACACCGCCCTCTCACGGCGGCAACGCGGGTTCGAATCCCGCAGGGGACGCCACAACGCCTCAAGAAATCAGGTCTGGCGCTGATCGTCGCAGACCAGATCATCGGCAGGAGAACGGGGCGCCAGACAAATGAGACATCTGTGACACCCCTCCGTTGTGGCGATATCCTGAGATCTCCTCCTCTCGCGGATGACACCGGCCGCCGGACCCTCTATCTCCTGCTGCGACACGTTGCGTGATTACCGATCACTGATGGCCGGACATGACCGACACCCCGCTCGACCACATCCGCAACTTCGCGATCATCGCGCATATCGACCACGGGAAATCCACCCTGGCCGACCGCCTGATTCAGGCCACCGGCGCGCTCACCGACCGCGAGATGACCAACCAGGTCCTCGACAACATGGACCTGGAGCGCGAGCGCGGCATCACCATCAAGGCGCAGACCGTTCGGCTGACCTACCAGGCGAGGAACGGCCAAGTCTACGAGCTGAACCTGATGGACACCCCCGGCCACGTGGACTTCTCCTACGAGGTCTCGCGCAGCCTGGCCGCCTGCGAAGGCTCGCTGCTGGTGGTGGACGCGTCCCAGGGCGTGGAGGCACAGACGCTCGCCAACGTCTACCAGGCGATCGAGGCCAACCACGAGATCGTCCCGGTGCTGAACAAGATCGACCTGCCGGCTGCCGAACCTGAGAAGGTGAAGCAGCAGATCGAAGACGTGATCGGGCTCGACGCCTCGGACGCGGTGGAGATCAGCGCCAAGACCGGCCTCAACATCGAGGGCGTGCTGGAGGCGCTGGTGCATCGGTTGCCGCCGCCCAAGGGCGATGGAGCCGGACCGCTGAAGGCGCTGCTGGTCGATAGCTGGTACGACCAGTACCTCGGCGTGGTGATCCTGGTGCGCGTCAGGGACGGGCGGATCAAGCGCGGCCAGCGTATCCGCATGATGGCCAAGGGGTCAGTGCATCAGGTCGAGCAGGTGGGCGTGTTCAGCCCCAAGATGATCCCGGTCGATGACCTCGGCCCCGGCGAAATCGGCTACATCACCGCCGCCATCAAGACGGTCGCGGACTGCTCGGTGGGCGACACGATCACCGACGACCGCACCCCGGCAACCGAGGCGCTCCCCGGGTTCAAGCCGTCGGTGCCGGTGGTGTGGTGCGGTCTGTATCCGGTGGACGCGGACGACTTCGAGAAGCTGCGCGAATCGCTGGGCCGGCTGCGGCTGAACGATGCAAGCTTCCATTACGAAGCGGAGACTTCGGCGGCACTCGGTTTCGGCTTCCGCTGTGGCTTCCTGGGCCTGCTTCACCTGGAGATCATCCAGGAACGGCTGATACGCGAATTCGATCTCGACCTAATCGCGACCGCGCCATCCGTGGTTTACCGCATCCACCGCACCAACGGCGAGGTGCAGGAGCTTCATAATCCGGTGGACATGCCGGATGGCAGCGTGATCGACCACATCGAGGAGCCGTGGATCCGCGCCACCATCATGGTGCCGGATGATTACCTTGGCGCCGTGCTGCACCTCTGCAACGATCGTCGCGGCGAGCAGGTCGATCTGACCTATGTCGGCAATCGCGCGATGGCGGTGTATCGGCTGCCGTTGAACGAGGTGGTCTTCGATTTCTACGACCGGCTGAAATCGGTGTCGCGTGGCTATGCCAGCTTCGACTACCAGATTGACGGCTACGCAGAGGGTGACCTCGTGCGAATTTCGATCCTGGTGAACGGCGATCTGGTGGATGCGCTGTCGTTCATCGCCCACCGCAATGCGGCCGAGGCGCGCGGGCGGGCGATCTGCGGCAAGCTCAAGGATCTGATCCCGCGACAGTTGTTCAAGATCGCGGTCCAGGCGGCGATCGGCGGGCGCATCATCGCGCGCGAGACGATCGGGGCGCTGTCGAAGGACGTGACCGCGAAGTGCTACGGCGGCGACGTCACGCGGAAGCGCAAGCTGCTGGAGAAGCAGAAAGAAGGCAAGAAGCGCATGCGCCAGTTTGGCAAAGTCGAGATTCCGCAGTCCGCGTTCCTGGCGGCGCTGAAGATGGACGCATGAGGCCGGTCGCTGGTATGTGCGGGCGCTGCGGGAGGGATGGCCGAGCGGCTTAAGGCGCACGCTTGGAAAGCGTGTGTGCGTGAAAGCGTACCGTGGGTTCGAATCCCACTCCCTCCGCCAGAACCACCACAGTCCGAAAACTGGCGATTTTCTGCGGTTTTTCTTGTTGGTGGCGTCCATCCTGATCCGCTAAAATCCACCCCTGTCCACCAGCGATTTGTGGGTGATTTTATGGGTTTAGAGCTTTTTCAAGATGACTAGAGCATTTTCAAGATGACTAGAAATAACCCGCGTTGCGGAGGAAGTTGGCGCACTCGGCTGGCGAGAAGCAGGCGACAATATCGCCAAGCGCGTTCCAAAGTGCCTCGACGGTTCGCAATGCCTTGGCTCGCAGGAGGGCTTTGAGCTTGGCGAAAGCCTGCTCGATCGGGTTCAGATCGGGACTGTAGGATGGCAGGTAGTGCAATCTGGCGCCGACGGCTGAAGTTGCCCCGGTTTGGTGGACACCGGACTATTTGTGTTCGAGGAGTCCACGATGGCCAAGACAAGAGGAGCCTACCCGCCTGAGTTCCGTCGTCAGATGGTTGAGTTGGTGCACGCTGGCCGCACGCCTGAGGAACTGGCGCATGAGTTCGAACCGACGGCACAGTCGATCAGGAATTGGGTGGCGCAGTGGGAACGCAATGCGGGCCGCGGCGACGGCGGCCTGACGACAGCGGAGCGGGAGGAGCTCAGCCGGCTGCGGCGTGAGAACCGCCAACTGCGGCTTGAGCGGGAGATCCTCTCAAAGGCGGCGGCCTGGTTCGCTCGGGAGACGAACGCGATCCCACCGAAGGGTTCCGGTTCGTGAGTGATCACCAGGCCGACTATCCGATCGCCACGATGTGCCGCGTGCTGGGTGTCTCCTCCAGCGGCTATCATGCGTGGGTGAAGCGGCGGCCGTCGCGGCGTGCCGAGACAGACGCGGTGCTGATCGCGGCGATCCGTGTTGCGCACACAGCTTCGCGCGGCACCTACGGCGCGCCACGGGTGCATGCCGAGCTTGCCGCCAAGGGCATTTCTGTTGGCTGCAAGCGGGTTGCGCGGTTGATGACGCAGGCCGGTCTTGCCGGTGTCAGCCGACGCAAGTTCGTCGTCACCACGGTCAAGGATGGTGGCCGCCAGGCGCCCGACCTGGTTGAACGTAACTTCACGGCGGAAGCGCCTGACCGGCTGTGGGTGGCCGACATCACCTACATCCCGACCTGGGCAGGCTTTCTCTATCTCGCGGTCGTGCTCGATGCCTTCAGCCGTCGCATTGTCGGCTGGTCGATGGCCACGTCACTCGCCAAACAACTGGTCATCGATGCGCTGAACATGGCGCTGGGGACGCGGCGGCCCCGCGGCGTGATCCATCACTCCGACCAGGGTTCGCAGGGCGGATTCAACTGATCGTCGCAACACGACCTTGTTGGCCTATCGGTCGATGCTGACCCAATCTGGACAAGCATAGCGCCGTGCTCGGTCTCGTCCAGGACGGGCCGGCGCTACGCGCCGGTGCCGCAAGCGGCATCCTGGACAAGACCTACGCGCGGCGCTCTGCCCGAGGCAGGTCGGCTCCAAGGAATGGTCCTCTTGGTCTCACCAAGGAATCTGCATATGGATCCGGACAGGCGACATCCGAAGCCACGGTAACATCCCGTCCTGAGGCAACACGGGGGTCAGTTCCGAGCGTCGCTTGACATGGCCGACATAATCAATTGCTCAAGCGCCTCTGCCGGCGTTTGCCAAGCAAGCGTCTTTCGGGGCCTTGCGTTGAGGGCGGCCGCCACGGCCGCAATATCGTTGGCGCTATGCATGCTGAGATCGGTGCCTTTCGGAAAATACTGACGCAGCAGTCCGTTGGTATTCTCATTGGTACCACGCTGCCATGGGCTGTGAGGATCGCAGAAATAGACCTGGATGCCAGCGTCGATCTTCAGGCGTGCGTGCTGAGCCATCTCAGCTCCTTGATCCCAAGTCAGCGACCGACGCAATTGCTCAGGCAAGGTGATAATCGTTCGCGTAATAGCATCGCACACCGCCTCGGCACCATGCCCGGCGAGTGCGGGCCCGTTCTTCACACGAGCCTCGTGGCCATGGTCCATCATGCGCGGCAGGTGCAGCAGCAGAGTGAAGCGCGTCATACGCTCCACCAAAGTGCCAATTGCGGAACTGCCAAGGCCCAGGATGAGGTCCCCTTCCCAGTGGCCAGGCACGGCGCGATCAGCTGCCTCCGCCGGACGTCGGCTGATCATGATCTCGGGAGAGATGAAGGTCTTGCCCCGCCCGCGCGTTCGTGCTCTCGGCGTCCGCAGCACCCGCCCAGTACGCAAGCAGCCTGTCAGCTCGCGGCGCAACGCGCCACGACTTTGAACGAACAGCGCTTGATAGACGGCTTCGTGGCTGATGCGCATGGTCTCATCGTCCGGGAAGTCGACCGGCAAGCGGCAAGCAATCTGCTCCGGGCTCCAGGCGTTTGCCCACCGCCGATGCTTCCGCGGTCCATGCCGGCGGCCTTTCCAGCGTACAGCCGGGCCGGGAACAGGAGCCCCACCCCAGGGCTGTTAAATGCTCTCAACTGAAGCACCAGTTGGCCAGGGCACTGAAACCAGCGAGAGCGGCGGCGTATCTGTCCTGACTGAAGGAGCTGGTTCGGTTACGGCATAACACATTGTAGGCGAAGCTGCGCAGCCGCACGAAGACACCCGGGTTACGACGGATGCGGGATTGATCTTCCTGGAAAGTGACGTCACGAGTGTAGTGCAGTGTGTTCTCGACGTTCCAATGGTGCCGGATTGCGGTGGCGGCGAGGCACGCCGATACGGCAGAATTGGCCACGTAGTATGCGACCTCGGAGGTGCTGCTCCAGAGGCCGGTCTTGGCATCTCGATGCAAGACCTCGCGGGTGACGCGGACGATAGATTTGATGAGAGACTTCCACTCGGTTGCGGCAACGGAGCGGGTCGCGCTGAAGACGTCGGCCGACCTGGTTTCGTGTCGGTTGCGCCCGGTGCAGACCGAGGTGTGGCTGCTGACGGGCCGCTGGGAAGCGCAGGCGGTTTCGACTTTCTGCAACAGCGAGGGCTGATTGTCCTTCAGTTGGACGATGAGGCGAGCCTGCACCTGTGCGGCGGCCTCGAAGGTTTTTTTTGGCAATGCATGGCATCAAGGGTAACGATGCTGTGCGCGACATTGAGTTCGCCGAGCAACTGCTGCGCGGCGGGGATTTCGTTGGACTTTTCCTCGATATCGACGTGTGCCAGGACGAGACCGGCTTCGACGTCGAAGGCGTGCAACACCTGGGCCGCCTTGCGATCGGTGAAATTGTCGAAGCTTCGTCTGAGTGTCTTGCCGTCGATCGCGATGACGCGTCGCGCCGGATCGGTAATGGCGCTGCACAGACCAGCGGCGTGTTGGCGGAAAATCTGCTCGACCGCCTGGGGTTCAAGGCCCTGGAGGATATATCGAATAGAGGTATGGGCTGGGGCACGCCGCCAGTGCAGACCGAAGGCGGCGTTCAATCGGCGGCGGTGCACTTTGATGAAGGTCACGATGGAGCGGTAGGAATTGCCGCCGGTGACGACAGCAAGGATCGAGAACAGCAGGACATGTTGCAGCTTGTAGAGCTTACCCTCGGCCCGGCGCGGGTCGGGGATATTGCTGAGCAAGCCGAGCAACTGATCGAACGATCGCATGGCAACCTTCTGGCGGTTTGGTTGCCGTGCATAGATTCGAAGAATTCACCGCGCCGAAATCCGCCACCTGGGACTGCTGGGATGATTTGCGCAACGTGTAGCGGCGCGGACTCAACCTATCCGCTCAGTTGTATAGAGCGTTGAACAGCCCTGAGCCCCACCCGGAGCGACGACGACGCCTGCCAATCGTTCCTCCACATAGGTTCGCAATGTCGCATTGAGCGCAAGCTTGGCCTGCTTTGGGCGGCGAGCAGATCGCTCGGCATGCCATTGCGCTGTCGTCGCGCGATACTCCAGGCTGCCGCTTCGGGTCGCAGCGTTGCGCCGCAACTCCCGCGAAATCGTTGAAGCTGTTCGTCCGAGTCGGCGCCCAACCTCCCGCATGGAGCAGCCTTGCACGCGAAGAAGTGCGATCTCTTCCCGCTCCGCAAATGAGAGATACCGGCCGGACAGCGGCTTCGCTGATGGCCGAAACATCGCTGGTGGCATGCCGCCTGCCTCTCGAAACAATCTTGTTCCTACAGCCTGCGACATACCAACTTGGACCGCAGCATCCTCACTTGCCATACCTGCCGCGATCGCCGCCCAGAACCGCCGCCGCTCATCTCGTCCTGCCACCACCGGGCGACCTGGTGAGAACAATGGCGCTCGACCAGACCGATCCGAACGCCGCCTCCGCCTCGTCATCGCAACTCCTCCTTCAACGTGTTGCGACGACCATTTGAGTCCGGCCAGTATACCTCGATCGAGTTCGGTCGCCGCTGTCGTGATGCAAGCGTGCGCCCATCGATGGGCTCGGTCGGCGACGCGTACGACAACGCGATGTGCGAGAGTTTCTTCGCGACCCTCGAGTGCGAGCTGCTCGATCGGTGTCGGTTCAAGACACAGACCGAAGCACGTCGTACGGTCTTCGAATTCATCGAGGGCTTCTACAATCCACGCCGCCGCCATTCCTCGATCGGATATCTCTCACCGATCGACTACGAGCGGCGGCATCATGCAGCAGCAGTCAATCCCAACGCACACAAGCCTGCCGCCGTGCTCGCGGCCGTCAAGGACAAGCCCTTTGGGCGGCCCCAAGTAGGGGCCGTCCTTGACCGCCACTGTGCGCGGCAGCCGCACCATCGTGCGGGTCGGGACGGAAGAATGGCTCCGCCAGGGGCCGAACCAAAGAATGTCTCGAAACAGGAGGCCAACATGCCGTCAGATCAGATCGTCTGATCCCAAACGCTCAGCACTCCACGAAACCGGGGTAAGTCCATGCTTGACCACCATCTGCGCAATCCGGTCGCTGACAGTGGGCACACCCAAAATCCGTTCGCCGCCCGTCTTCTTTGGAATGGGAACGGCGCGCACCGGGGGAGGAAAGTAGGTCCCTGAGGACATGCGATTCCAGATCCTGTAGAGATTTCCCGCAAGGTCTCTCTCGAACATCTCCAAGGTCTGCCCGTCCACTCCCGCTGCACCGTGATTGGATTTGACCGCCTTATGCTCGTACACCTGTCGCTTCTCAATCTTGAACGGCTTGCTCGTCGTATCTGTCGAAGTCATCCTGTTTCCAGTTGGTTCAAAAATACGACTACCTGACCCGATCCCTTTGCTCCGGCCCCATTACAGGGCCATCCACGCTCGTACAGATCGGTCCGCCCCAGACCCCTACATCGGTACTCTCGCCTCGCGGTTTTTTTCCGCTTGGGCTTCTCCCTTCGCATCAGGGGTCTGGTTCCCGCAGTTCCACGCGAAAGCCTGTGTCCGACTCACGCCCCCTCTACGCCGGTCGCCGCCCGCCCAGTCATCAGGCACCCGGCGGGCTCGTCCCAGGATGACGAAACGATCCTGGTTTCGGCGGCACTTGAGTTCATAACGACGCGTCTTCGGAGGGTATCGCGGTAGGGACGGCCATCGCTGGCCGCCCCCCGCACAGATCCGGACTCGCCCGACTAAGGCATCCGGCTCCTACCTTGGGTGTCTGACGTCAAACCGTATGTCTGGCCAGGGATGAAGGATGCGCGGCTGGGGAAGCCAGTCATCGACCAGCTTCGTCATGCGGTCCCATATGAACCCGCCTTTCTGACTGCGCCGTTGGAGCGTACGTCGCCAGAGATGGGTCACATGATGCCGGAACGCCGAAAGCGCTCGGCTATTGGTTGGGACCGCGTAGTAGGCGAAGTGGCCGGTCACGACTTGCTTCAGCCACCTCCCCTGTTCAGGGATCGGCTGATGCATCCGGCGCCGAAGCTCCACCTTAATGTCCTTCAGCTTGCCCATCATGCGGTCGCGTCGGGTCTTCCGCTTAAGTTGGAAGGTCCCGCCGCGAGATCGCCCACAGATGAAGGTGAAGCCCAAGAACGCGAAGGTTCCCGGTTTTCCGAGCCCACGCAGCTTGCGATCGGTCGCCGCAAAGCGGCCGAACTCAATCATGCGGGTCTTGTCCGGGTGGAGCGACAGCGCAAACTCCCCGAGCCTGTCGCGCATCGCATCGAGGAAGCGACGTGCGTCGCCCTCATGCTCGAAGCCGACGACCAGATCGTCGGCGTATCGCACGACGATCATGTCGCCCCGGGCCTCCTGCCGTCTCCAGCGCTCGGCCCACAGGTCGAAGCAGTAATGCAGGTAGATATTGGCGAGGAGCGGTGAGATCACCGAGCCTTGCCCCGTTCCCCTGTCCTCGACTGTTACAACTCCGTCTTCAAGTATACCCGCTCTCAGCCATTTCTGGATCAGGCGGATGATGCGCTTGTCGCCGATCCGATGTTCAAGGAAGCGAACTAGCCAGTCTTGGCTAACCGCCCCAAAGAAGTTCCGAATGTCGGCGTCAAGTATCCAGTTCACCTTTCTTATTTTGATCGCCGTCGAAAGTGCATCCAACGCATCGTGCGGTCCTCGTCCAGGTCGAAACCCGTAGGAGAAACCGCAGAAGTCGCCTTCGTAGATTGCGTTGAGCAGTATGACGGTTGCGCCCTGGACGATTTTGTCTTCCAGGGCGGCGATCGCTAACGGCCGCTGCTTACCATCCGCTTTCGGTATGTACGTCCGGCGAGAGGGTTGCGGTCGGTACGCGCCTCGATGGACCCGGCCGTGTAGATCCTCAAGCCGGGGCTTGAGGTCTACCTCGTAGTCCTTCCACATCATGCCATCCACGCCAGGTGCGGCTTTGCGTTTGAGCGCGTAGAACGCTGTCCGGAGCAAGTCGACATTCATGTGGTGGAGGAGCGAGGTGAACTGCTCCTTCTTCCTTTGCCTTGCGGCTTTTCGTACGCGGTCCAACGCCTGGGTCACGCGAGCCCGGCTCTGCGCCCGGTGCGTGCTTTGTTGGTCCGCGTTTCCCTTGGTCCCCGGCCTTGGCTCCACCAACTCCGCCGCCGGTCGCCTGGCTTTGTTCGTCGGCTTCGTCGCTACTATGCCGGAGTCAGACTTCTCTGGATCGTGCATCAGCGGCTACGGCTCCTCACCTTCCCGCTACGGACCATCCGACCACAACAACGCCTATGGCCGATCCAGAGATCTCCCGGTTCCCGCGCAAGGGGCGTCCGTACATGCCAGGGTCTCAGACCACGCCGGGTCCGGCAGGCGCTCGCATTAACGCGCCTGCCAGTTTTGCCTTCCGTGAAGTGAACAACGTCGGCACCCGGATTCCTAACGCTTTCGCGGCTCAATGGCTGGCCTATACGCTCCCCTACCGACGCTTCGCAGTTGTCCTCGCGGGCAACTGCGCACGGATCGGGGACGACGTGGGTTGCTACTCCTTCATCGCAGTGGACTTTCACCACATACCCCTTGCCGGTCTCCCGGCGCACTCACTTTCGTTCGTCTTTCGGATGCGTACCTGTCGGTTTGTTCCTAAAGAATTTTCATCCGACGCTCACGACCACGGCTCTTTACCAAGCCGCTCGGACTGGTTTGAGACCCGCTCCTGAAAGCCGATCCCGAGGGACCTGCCCTCATCTTTAGCGCAGCTTCACGAACGGTTCTAGTCCATGCTGAACTCCTTCCGTTTCTCTGCGG
>CAWEVM010000012.1:0-121755 GCA_963812505.1 uncultured Alphaproteobacteria bacterium | reverse complement strand
GGGCCTGTCCTCAATTGAGCCAAATAAGCCCGGCGGTCAGGTGGATGGCGGCGAGGAAGTTGCGCGCGGTCTTGTCGTAGCGGGTGGCGATGGCACGAAACTGCTTGAGTTTGGCGAAGAAGTTCTCGATGAGGTGACGCGCCTGGTAGATGTATTGGTCGTAGTCGCGAGGCAGTCGCCGGTTTGCCTTGGGCGGGATCACCGCCGTTTTGCCGGCCGCAGCCAGCGGCGCGATGACCCGCTCGTCGGCATCGAACGCTTTGTCGGCGATCAGCGTGTCGGCTTGCATCGAGGGCAGGAGGTGGTCGGCGCCGACCAGATCATGCGCCTCTCCGCCGGTCAGGAAGAAGTTGACCGGGTTGCCGAGCGCATCGACCAGGGCGTGGATTTTGGTGCTCAACCCCCCGCGCGATCGGCCGATCGCCTGGTCCTCGCCGGCTTTTTTTGGGCGCCGGCGCTGTGCTGATGGGCACGCACAATGGTGCTGTCGATCATCGCATATTCATTGTCGGCGTCAGCGGAAAGATGCAGGAAGACCTTCTCCCATACACCAGATTTGGCCCATCTGCTGAAGCGTTGATGCACGTTCTTCCAGTCACCGAAGCGCTCCGGCAGATCGCGCCACGGCATGCCGGTGCGGTAGCGGTACAGCACCGCCTCGACGAACAGCCGGTTGTCTGCCGCCGTCACTCCCACATGTCCCTCCTGACCAGGCAGCAGCTCCCGGATACGCTCCCATTGATCGTCGCGTATGCCATAACGTCGCATCGGTCAGCTCCAAATCGGCTGACCCCCTATGAATTGAAGTTTTCGCCGCGCCGGAATCCCCTAAATGAGGACAGGCCCTAGACGGAAGCAATTATGGCAAAACTCACAGCGTCGGATGTGCGAACAAGCGCGAGCCCGGCCGGTATGGCGATGGTGACGGGCTGTGGCTCAAGGTAGCGACGCCGCAGCAGCGCGCCTAGTTCCTGCGCTACATGCGGAACGGCAAGGCTCGCACGATGGCGCTGGGGGCATGCGGACCGCGTCAGCCTGAAGCAGGCGCGGGAGAAGGCGGCGGATGCCCGGAAGCTGCTCGGCAACGGGATCGATCCGATTGAGCATCGGCGTTGTGGTTCATGCTTGCGCTTGATCGCGGTGGCCAGCGTCTTGGCATAGGCGCCCTTCATGCCGTAGAGCTTCAGCGCGCCCATCATGTCGAGGACCTCGGTTCGCTCCATGCTCATCGGCTCCTGAGTTGGTCATATCAGGCGCAGTCGGCGATCGGCATGTGCCGCATGGTCAAGGCATCCGGCGTGAGGATGGTGGCGGTCGGTCCCGGGTCGCGATATCGGGTGAGGATGTTGATGATCACGTCGAACGAGTGAACGCCTGCCGCTTCGACCGCCGGCAATCCATCAGTTAGCACAGCAGACAGGATTGCGACCATCGGGCGGTCACCATCGTCGGACAGGGCGAGCCGACAGCGCACCCGCTCCAGTGTTGCCGGCAGGACCCAGTCTCGGAACGGCGCGCCGTTGCGCAGCGCGCCCGGCTCGCGGGCCAGGACCGGCACGTAATGCCAAGGGTCTTAGATCGTCTCGCCATGGCTGTAGCTGCGGCGATGTTCGGCGACGATGCGCCCATCCTGGCGGATGACGATCCGAACGGCCCCCGGGTCGGGCCGCAGGCCCGCCGAGGACAGGGTCCGGTGTGGATCTCGACCGGCCAGCCGAGCGCACTGGCGTTCACCGAGTATTTGTTGTTGTCGAAGCGAACGAGGCAGGTGTCTTCGACACCGAGGCTGCCATGGCGTGGAAGCCATCTCGAAGGGGCCTGTCAGGAATCCTGTGTGGAGGGTCGGTTGCAGTTGAACCCTCTACTCTGCGGTGAACCGTTCGCCGAACATGACGGCGAACTGCGTCTTGGCGGCGGCCCATTCGCGTGGCGGCATCTTCCACTCGCGGCCGACCTCGCGCAACACCAGGAACAACAGCTTGGTTGCCGCTTCGTCATTGGGGAAGTGGCCACGGCTGCGCACTGCGGTGCGTAATTTGCTATTGAGGCTCTCGATGGCATTGGTGGTGTAGATGATCCGCCGCACCTCGGGCGGGTAGGCGAAGAACGGGATCACCTGTTCCCACTGCCGTCGCCAGGCCGGTGCGATGGGCGGATATTTGCGGCCCCATGACCCGGCGGCGAAGTCTTCCAGGGCCTCGCGTGCCGCCTCGGCGTTCACCGCCGTGTAGATCGGCCGCAGCGCGGCGGCGAGCTCGCGGCGGTCCTTCCATGAAGCAAACGACAGCGCATGGCGCAGCAGATGCACGATGCAGGTCTGCACCTGGGTTTGCGGGAACACGGCGTTGATCGCCTCCGGAAAACCGTTCAGCCCGTCAACCACGGCGATCAGCACGTCCTGCACCCCGCGGGTGCGCAACTCGTTCATCACCCGCAGCCAGAATTTGGCGCCTTCGGTCTGCTCGATCCACAGACCGAGCGCCTCTTTGGTGCCGTCGGGCCGCACGCCGAGCGCCAAATACACTGCCTTGTTGCGCACCATGCCTTCGTCGCGCACCTTGACCCGCAGCGCATCGAAGAACACCAGGGCGTAGAGCGGTTCCAGCGGCCGGTTCTGCCACTCCGTCACCTGCTCGTGCACCGCGTCGGTGACCGTGCTGATCAGCTCGGGCGAGACTTCGATGCCATACAGATCCCGCACATGGCCCTCGATCTCGCGCATGCTCAGGCCGCGCGCGTAGAGCGAGATCACCTTGGCATCGAAATCGGGGAAGCGGCGACGGTACTTGGCAATCAGTTGCGGCTCGAAGTTCGCCTGGCGGTCGCGCGGCACCGCGATCTCCAGCTTGCCCGACCCGCTCAGCATCGTCTTGCGGCTGTGCCCGTTGCGATGGTTGCGCGGCGTCCCCCGCCCCGCCTGGGCACGCTCACCGCGCAGATGGTGCTCCAACTCGGCATCCAGGATGCGCTCCGCCAGCGCCTTCTTCAGCGCCTCCAGCAGCCCGTCCTTGGCAAACACCGCCTGCGGATCCTCGCCCGATAGCAGCTCATCGATGATCGCGTCCCGGATCGTCATACGTCCCCCTCGCCCTTCTGGGGCTACCGTATGACCCTCCACACAGGATTCCTGACAGGCCCGTATGAACCGCCTACGAATCAAGCACATGGCTGCGTCACCCAGGACTTCGCCCGCATCACGCAGGAGAACTTCATGGGTCAGCGAACCATCGGCATCGATCTCGCCATCCGCGGCGATCATGTCGCCCGCATCTTCGACGGACGCCCGCACGCAAAGCCGATCAGCTTCCGCCTAACATCCGAAAGCCTCAGCAGCTTGGTGGCTCGATTGCGAGAAAGGCTGCCGGCAGAGAGCACCATCACTGCAGTAATGGAACCGACCGGAATGTCTTGGTTCCCGGTCGCCCGCTGGCTCGAAAGGGCGGAGATCAAAGCCATCCGGGTTAAGGGACAGCGTGTTCGTGCGCTGAGGCGGCTTTTGTGGCGTCAGTCCCAACTTGGCGAGCAATTCTCCCACCGCCGACACACCAAGCCGAACGGCGAATTTCCGTTCGATCAGGTCGGCTACCACAGACCGCGTCCACAAGCCAAAATCCAGGCCATACCGACGAGGATCACAGCCGTTGATCCAACCGAACACTTGACGCTCCTGGCGCGGCGTCAAATTGCGGCGCCGCCCTGGAGTGCAGCGCTCTCTGTACCACACCCCGCCTTGCCGCCGCGCTGAGCCCTCGGTAGATCGTCGTGCGATTGAAGCCATACAATGCCACTACCGTTGACGGGCGTTCGCCGTCCCATACCGTTCAAGCGTCCGATGATCTAACAGGCGTCCGTCTCGTTTCATCCTCCTGCTATAGCACCGCTTGGTGCCACGTACAATAGGAATGTCGTCTTGAATATCGACTGGTGACTAATCAGCGCGGATGTTCGCGATCCAGTATGGAAACTGGACCGCCAACCGTGTCATATCGGACATCCTCTGCTGGCAATTCGCGGCAGCAGATTGCACATTTGGCGGGTTAAGCGACGATCAAGCCGGTCCTTCGCCACCCGACTGTTGGGCAGGACATCCAAAATTATCATCTTGCTCGCAGAAGCCGGCGTATCACCCACGAACGGGGAGGAGGGCCGTCTCGCTTCCCGACGATCCCCGCTGTCGCACAGAATGCAGTAGGACTGCTTTGGGTCACCAGCGGCCATAAGATCGATGCAACGGCAGCTTTGGCGCGCCATGCGCCCCAAAAGGGACAGGCAGTTCACGGCCAACTCTGGTCATTTGACAATGCTCGGCCGCGCGTTCGTGATGGATTGCAAGCGGCCGTTTCGCTATCATTCAGAGGCAAGCTCCGAGCGTCACCGCATCTGCCATGGCAGCATCCGGCGCAGTGTCGCGTCCCGCAAAATGTAGTGGTGGAACAGCGCGGCCGCCGCATGCATGCCGGCGACGATCACCACGGTGTTGGCAGCGAGTGCGTGCCAGCCGCCGATCAGACGCATCAGCGCGCGGTTCCCCGGATCGTAGGCCGGCACCACAAACAGGTTGAAGATCACCTCGCCGCGCACCCACACATTGGCGAGGCCAAGCCCCACTGCGACGATCAGCAGCGCATAGAGCAGCCAGTGGGTAATCCGGGCGATCACCAGCAGCAGTCCGTGATCGATCGGCGGCAGCGTCTCGCGACGGGTCAGCCGCCAGCCAAGGCGCGCGAGCACGACGAGGCCAAGCGCCACACCGAGCACGATATGCACCGAACGATAGTCGATGCGCAGCGGCCCGTTCGGAAACACATCCACGGTCTGCCCGATCGTCCACAACACGGCAACCAGCACGGCGCTGATCCAGTGGAACGCGATCGTCGTGGCGTCATGTCGCAGTCCCTGCGTCTCCGCAGGTTCCGTCACGATCGTTTGGCGCATCAAATCCCTAACTGCTGCCTATCAAAATGCCCGCGGCGAACACCAGGGCGCCGCCAAATGCCACCTGGAATGCGGCGGAAATAGGCGGCGTGTCCATGTACCTCCAACGCACCCAACTGATAACCGCCAACTCCACGACCACGACACAGATCGCCAGCCACGTTGCGGTCCAGAAATTTGGTATGAGATAAGGCAGAGTATGACCGATGCCGCCCAGAGTGGTCATAACACCGGTGATCGCGCCGCGAATCACGGGCGCCCCGCGGCCGGTCAGGCTTCCGTTGTCCGACAACGCCTCGGCGAACGCCATCGAGATCCCGGCGCCGATCGAGGCGGCGATGCCGACCAGGAACGCGTTCCATGACTGACCGGTGGCAAAGGCGGCGGCAAACACCGGCGCCAGCGTGGAGACCGAGCCGTCCATCAGACCGGCGAGGCCAGGCTGGATCACCCGCAGCACGAAAATCCGCCGCTCATTCGCATCCTCGCCCGCCCGAACGCCGGCGGGAAGGTTCTCCTCCACGATCTCGTCGGCGCGTTGCTCGTGTACGGCCTCCGCCTCGGCCAGGTCGCCGAGCAGCTTGCGAATCGAGGCATCGGTCGTCCGTGCGGCGGCGCGGCGATAGAAGCGCTTGGTCTCGGTCTCCATGGTCTCGGCGATGTCGCGCACCTGATCGAGACTGAGCGGCTGGATCTGCCAAATCGGCTTGTGCTGGATGAAACCGCGCACGTCGTGGCGACGGATCAGCGGGATGTGCTCGCCGAATTTTTCCTGGTACAGTTCGATCAGCCGCCGGCGATGCTCGCTCTCCTCGCCCGCCATTTCCGTGAACACGTTGGCGCTCGCCGGGTAGTCCTGACGGAGCCCCTCGGCAATGTCTGTATAAATACGGCTGTCCTCCTCCTCATTGGCAATCGCCAATGCGAGAACCTCCCGTTCGGTGAGATCAGAAAAATTGCGCATGGGCGCAATTTGGCTGGCGGCCGTCAGCAGTCAAGTGAGCCACGAAACGATGCGAATGCCTCGCAACAGCAGTTCTAGCCTACGATCGCCGCATCCACGGCTGCACCCAGCCGATCGACGATCGTGTCGATGTCGGCAGCCGTCGCAATGTAGGGCGGCGCAACGATGACATGGTCACCGCGCGTGCCGTCGATCGTGCCGCCCATCGGATAGATCGCCAGACCACGCGCCAGCGCCTCCTGCTTGACCCGTTCGTTCACCTTCAGCTTCGGGTCGAACACCTGCCGCGTGGCGCGGTCGGTCACGAACTCCAGGGCCCAGAACAGGCCACGGCCGCGGATGTCACCGACATGTCGGTGATTGCCGAATCGCTCGATCAGCGCGGTCTCCAGTCGCGCACCCTGAGCGCGTACGTTCTCCAGCAGCTTGTCCTCGCGGATGATGCGCTGCACCTCCAGCGCCGCGGCACAGGCGACAGGATGGGCCTGGTAGGTGTGGCCGTGCATAAAGCCACCGGAGCCGGCGTTGATCGCAGCGACGATCCTGCCGCCGATCAGCACGCCACCGATCGGTTGGTAGCCGCCACCAAGACCCTTCGCCACCACCTGAACGTCCGGCGAGATGCCCTCCTGCTCCCAGGCGTGCATCGTGCCGGTGCGCCCCATGCCGCACATCACCTCGTCGAGGATCAGCAACGCGCCGTGCCGGTCGCAGATCTCGCGCACGCGCCTGAAGTATCCGGGAAGCGCTGCGACACATCCGGTGGTCGCGCCGACCACGGGCTCGGCGATGAACGCGATGACCGTGTCTGGGCCGAGACGCTGGAACTCCGCCTCCAGTTCGTCCGCCAGCCGATCGACGTATTGCTGATCGCTCTCATCGTCGCGTTTGAAGCGATAGGCGAAGCACGGCGACACCAGACTGAATGCCGGCGCCAGGATCGGTTCGTACAGCGCTCGCCGCATCATGTTCCCACCGGCGCCGAGAGCGCCGAGTGTGTTGCCGTGGTAGCCCTGGCGGCGTGCGATGAAGTGAGTGCGCTGCGGCTGGCCGATCTCGACAAAATACTGCCGCGCCAGTTTCAGCGCGGCCTCGGTGCCCTCCGAGCCGGACGAACAGAAATAGGCGTGCGTCAGGCCACCAGGTTCGCCGTCCAGCACGATGTGCGCGAGTTCCTCGGCCGGCTGGCTGCTGAACGTGCCGGTATGTGCGTAGGCCATGCTGGCGGCCTGTCGTCCGATCGCGGATGCGATGCGCTGATTGCCGTGGCCAAGGCATGCCACCGCGGCCCCGCCGGAGCCGTCGATGATCTTCGTGCCGTCGGCCAGATGCAGATAAATGCCTTCGCCGCCAATGGCTGTAGGCGGGATGGCGCCAGAACGATGCAGGACGCGGCTGCTCACGATGCTGGTACCTATTGTCGTTGAAACGTTGGATGTCGTCGGAGCGTTGGTCTCCGCTCATTGTGAGTTGCCCAGGCGGGGTGCGCAATCATGACCGGGATTGCTGCGTCGCTGCGCTTCTAACAATAAACGACGTGTCAGTGGCACATCTGATTGTCATTCCCGCGAAAGCGGGAACCCGGCGGGCACAGATATGCGCCCCTACGACGGTCGCAGATGCGCTACCCGCGGTCCCACCTCCTCGGCCAGCAGCCGCAGCGAGTTGTGCCAAGCCTGCGGATTGTCGGCATAGTCGAAGCCGAACACCAGCAACCCGCCGAAGCCACCTGCCTCGTGGTAGATGCGCTCCAGCTTCTCGGCCACCGTCTTCGGCGAGCCGACCAGCCAGTTGTGCTTCGCGCAATACTCCGGCGTCACATCGGAATCGGCCACGTTCGGATCATGCTTGAGGTATTCCAGGAAGCCGAAATTCCCCAGCAGCGGCAGGAAATACTCGCGCATCATCCGCCCCATCATGCCGCCCGCCGACAGGCGCCATGCCTCCTCGTCGGTCTCCGCGACGAACACTTCGCGCACCAGCCGCCAGTCCGAGCGATGCGGCGTCCGACCGCTACGGGCAGCACCGATCTCCACCGCCTCCCAGTGACTCGCCACGTAGGCAGGATTGAGGTTGAGGCTCAGCGGCAAAAATCCCCGCTCGCCGGCAAGCTTCAGCGTGTCGGACTGCTTCGAGAAGCCGGCTACCCCGATCGGCGGATGGGGCTTCTGCAACGGATAGATGTGCGGCTTTAGGAAGCCGAACATCGTCTCGGGTTTTGCCGCGTTCCAGAATTTGCCCCGGTAGGTGAACTGCGGCTCATCGCTCCACATGCGCAAAATAATGTCGAGCGCCTCACGCGTCATCTCGCGGTTGACGCCACTGGTGCCATCCACGTCGAACATCGCCCAATCGGTCGGCAGCCCTGACGCGGCGACGCCGAAGTTGAGCCGGCCTTCAGACAGATGATCCAGCATCGCCACGCGGGCGGCGAGCTCGGCGGGGTGGTGGTAGGGCAGCAGGAAACCACCCGGTCCGATGCGCAGCCGCTTGGTCTGCAGCAAAGCCTGCGCGATCAGCAGATCAGGCGAGGGATGCGGCTCCCACGGCGCCGTGTAGTGCTCGCCGATCCAGGCCTCGGCGTAGCCCAGCTCATCGAGCCAGCGCAGCGTCTGGAGGTCCCAGTCGTGGCCTGCCTTCAGTCCCCTCTCAGGCGGATGGGACGGCATGGCGAAATAGCCGAATTCCATGGCGGTTCCTCCGTGCGTGCGCAGTGCAGGCTACACCCGTCTTCGTCGCGGTTGCCAACGGCGTCGACCGTAACCATATTGGCGCCATACTGCCTCCAGGATGACGCCTATGGCTGTGACACTCTCGATCAAGAATGTGCCCGACGAACTCGCCCAACGACTCAGGGAACGTGCGGCCCGCAACCATCGCTCGCTGCAAGGCGAACTGATGGCAATTCTTGAGGCGGTCACACGGCCTGTCCCTGCCTCGCGGATTGACGAGATCTACGACTTGGTCAAGGCCTCAGGCGTGAAAACACCACGCGGCGAGGCGACCAGAATCATCCGCCGCGACCGAGATGATCCCCGTCGTTGATGCGTCTGCGATTGGTGCCCTGCTGTTTGGCGAGGCAGATGGTGCATGGGTCCATCACATGACTTCCGGACTGACCTTTATCGTCCCAGCTATGTTTCACTTCGAGCTCGGGAATATCTGCTGGACGAAAATGCGGCGCCATCCCGGTGAGTCCACCGCGTTGCTCGATGCTTGGTTGGCTTGGAATGCTCAGCCGCCAGTCGTCGTTATGGCTATCGATCTGACAGCCACCATGCAACTCGCACGCGACACCAGCCTGACATTCTACGACGCAAGTTATCTGTGGCTTGCACGCGATCACGCAGCGGACGTCATCAGCCTCGATGCAAAGCTGGTAAGAGCTGCAAGATCCTTGGGCGTGTATGCACCGTCGCCAGGCGACCCACCCACCGCTCACACCACCCCGCGCTCGCGCAACTGATCGATCTCGCTGGTTGAGTATCCAAGCTCCGCCAGCAACTCCACGGTATGCTCGCCGAGCGCCGGTGCGGGACGCCGCACCGGCAGCGGCGTGCCATCAACGTGCAGCGCGGACCCGAGCATCGAAACCGGCCCGTGCCCAGGATGCTCGACCGTTACCACTGCCTGCTGATCTACCACCTGCGGATCAGCGAACACCTGATCCAGATGCATCACCAGCGAGCACGGCACACCGGCCTCGTTCAGCAGGCGAATCCAGTGCGCGCTGGTCTCGCGCATCGTGCGTGCCTCGATCTCGGCGTTGATCGTCGCACGGTTCTCGGCGCGCAGTGCGTTGGTGGCGAATTCCGGACGCTCGCGCAGCGTCTCGGCGTCGAGCGCGCGCAGCAGGCGCTGGTACATCGCCTCGCCGGCCGGCGCGATGGCGATCTCGCCATCGGCAGTGCGGAACAGACCATACGGCGAGCCGATCGGATGGTCGTTGCCGGTGCGCCGCGGCAGCCGACCGGTCGCCAGGTAGTCGGTCGCCATGAATCCGAGGAAACTGATCAGTCCGCCGGTCAGGCTGACCGAGGCTGAACCGCCCTGCCCCGTCCGCCTCTCGCGCAACACGCCGGCGACGATGCCGAGGGCGGCGTAGAGACCGGCAACCAGATCGCTCACCGGCGGACCGGAGCGCATCGGCGGTTGGTCCGCGGCGCCATTCACACTCATAAAGCCGCTCATCGCCTGCGCGATGAAGTCGAAGCTCGGCCGGTCGCGATACGGGCCGGTATTGCCGAACCCGGTGATGCTGCCTCGCACCAGTCGCGGGTTCAGTTCATGCAGCCGTGCCTCAGTGAACCCCATCGCGGCGAGCACGCCCGGGCGATAGTTGTCGATCAGCACATCGCCCTTCGCGATCAGCCGCGCCAATATGTCGCGGCCTTCGTCGGAGCGAAGGTTCAGCGTGATCGAGCGCTTGTTGCGATTGTAATTGGCAAAATACCACGATAGGCCGTCCCTGCCCGCGCCCTGTTGGCGCACCGTATCGCCCTCGCCTGGCGTTTCCACCTTGACGATGTCGGCGCCGAGATCGCCGAGTAGCATGGAGCAGAACGGACCGGACAGCACGCGGGTGAGATCGACGACACGGATGCCGGCGAGCGGAAGGGTTGAATGCATCGGCTTCCTTTCCCGTGACCGTATGGGTCAGGCATGGCGCGGCGGCAAGGGCGCGACGAGGCGCCGATAAACCGCGCCGAGACCGATCAGCACGAGGCCGAGACCGAGGAACGACAACACCCGCCAAAGCCCCACCAGACCTGCCATGTCCACCAGAAACACCTTGGCTCCGGCCAGCGCAACGATACCCAACGCCGTCAGGCGCAGTTGCCTGGCCTTGGCACGAATGCCGATTGCCATGACTGCGACACCGTAGGCCAGCCACGCGCCTGACCAGGCCCAAAGTTCGCCGTCTCGCAAGGGTACAGCCGGCAGACCGATCGGACCGGCGTTGAACAGATGCCGCACCTCCAGGGTCAGCCAGACTAATCCGGCCAGCACGGCGTAGCCCGCCAGCACGGTGCGGAGATTGGCCGGCTGTGCGGTGGCCTGCTCGCGCAGCGCGATCGCCGCCAGCAGTGCCGGCAGCAGGTAGGCCGGCAGCAGCCAGTCGAGCAACGGCAGGCTGCCGACCGGCAGGTCGAGTACGGCCGGGTTGAGCAGGATCATCAGGAAGCCGCCGCTCAACGCCAATGTGCCCTGGATGCGCCAGGCCAGATGCAACACGGCTCGCTCCAGCCTCTCGGCGATGCGTATGGTGACGAAGGTGAGGACGGCAATCGATGCGAGTTGCAGTGCCAACTCCGCGAAATCCAGCTCCAGCGTGCGCAGTCCGTCGCCGAAAGGCAGGCACAACCGGTGAACCTCCAGGGCCACCAGCACTGTGACGAACGCAACGCTGCCCGCCTCCAGGACAGCGACGGTCAGGTCGTCGGCATCACGGCGGAACATTGCGGCGGCGAGCGCGAAGGAAGCAGCCGGCACGGCATAGGCCGCGAGCAGGTCGTTCACAACGGGCCGCTGACCCAGGCCGTAGTCAAGCACGTACCAGTCCAGCAGCAGCCGCACAACGACGCAGACGGCAACCGCAAGCCCGACCCGGCGCAAGGGCGGCAGGCCGGCTTTCGCCGCGACCCAGGCGAGCGCCGGCAAGAACAGCGAGATGGCGATCGTCAGCCATTGCTCGCGCAACAGCATCGCGCAACCAAGGGCGAGAGCTGCCACGGCACCCGCAGCGTACGCGCCGGCGGCGGCCTGGCGATCCGCGGAGCGCTCACGCCTCGACATGGCGGCAGCCGCGATCAGCCCGGCTGTGAGCAGGACGGCGAATGCCGCCCAGCCCGAGCGCGGTCGAAAATCAGCCACGCGGGCGTAGCAGATCGCCAGCGTCAGCACCGGAACGGCGGCGGCCAGACTGGCCCAGGCGAGCGGATGGGGAGACCGCCGCTCGAACCATAGTCCGCTGGCGGCAAAGCAACCGGCCACGAGGGCCGCAGTTGCCAGCAGCGCTTGGACCACTGACGGCGCCTCTTGGCCCAGTGGGCTCGTGATGTCAGGCCACGCGCGCACCTCGATGGACCACCCGGCGATCAACAGCAGGAACAGGACGGCGGCAAGAAACGGCAGCAGGCGCAGGCGGTCCTCGCGCGCCGCCCGCCAGATCGTCAGCGGCACGAAGAGCAGGAGCGCGATCCGGGTATCCCAGCCCTGGTCCAATACGGCCAGCAGCAGACCGGCTGCGCCGAGAGCCGCGCACGGCACCCAGGCGAGACGTCGGCCGATCCGATGATCGAGCGCCTGGCGCGGCAGAAGAACCAGATTGAGCATCGCGGCTGCCGGCGCGAACAAGGCAGGAGCCCATGCCTCGCTGCCTGTCCCGCCCGCGATGATGATCAGCATCCAGACCGCTCCGGCGACCGCGGTCGCCCAGCCCAACCAGACCCAGGCCGCATAGCGCACCACCCCGAGCGTGGTGCCGGTGACGAACAGCAGATAGGCGAACAGGCCCGGCAGGGAAGGATCTTCGGTCTGCACCAGAGCGGGCGTGACGAAGGCACCGACAAGTCCGACGACGGCGACCAGTTGCCCGTGGCGAAGCGCAATACCAAGCCCGATCAGCGAGGCGCCCGCCATCAGAACGAATCCCGCGAGGGGCGACACCAAGGCGTAGAGCACCCCGGCGCCGTAGCTGGCACCGAACAGCACGGCCACTCCGCCGGCGGCGAGCCCGGGGGCCGCCTGGTCGGAGATGCCGGGACGCTCAGCATCCTGCCGTCGCAGCCACTCCGCCCCGACGATCAGGGCAGCGCCCAGCAAACCGGCAAGCACGCAGCGGGGGCCCGGCCCCAGCAATCCCTGGTCCACGGCGTAGCGCACCAGGAACACGCCGGCGAGCACAAGCGCCGCGGCGCCGAGCCACACGCCCCAACGCGTGGTCAGCACGGCCTCGAGGTCGCGCGACGGCGCGGCCGGTTCGGCGGACTGTGGGAGCGGCGGCGCGACAGGCGATTCGGGCAACCGCCACGGCCGAGTTTCGGGTGATCGAACCTCGGGGGACGGCGGTGGTGGCGCCGGACGCAGATCGGCCACGGCCCGCCGCAATTGCGCGATCTCCCTGCGTGCCATCTTTGCCTGGAAGAACCCGACGATCCCGATCACCCAGCCACCGGCAATGGCCAGCAGGACGACGATCGCGAACTCGATCTCGCTCATGCGCGATGCTTCTGCCGTCCGGGCCGACGCGTCAAATCGTTTGATCAGCCAAACTTAATTTCGCGGCCGGGAGTCAGGGAAGGCAGGACGTTTCGTGCGGACACAGCAATACGTCATTGTCTCTTAACCCCTTTTCCGGCATCCTTTCGGTGTCCCGGCCACCCGGCGCGGGAGAGAGCGGAGTCGCATCCGCCGCCGAAGGCGCAACCGGCCCCCGGAAACGCTCAGGCAAAAGGACCGCGGCGGGATCAGGGATCTCTGGAAAGCCGGCCGGCGCGCCACTCGCCTGCCGCACCGAAGAGGTAAGGGGCGCCGCACAGCGCCCTCAATCTTTCAGGTACCGCGACAGAGGGGGGTCAGCGACACCGGCACGGATCGCCGGCGCATGACCCTTGCGGAGCTGACCATTGATCGAAAACGCGCTGCCGGACGATCCCACGCCCAAGAAGCTGAGGACTGTGCCGCTTGACGCCTGGCACCGCGCGCTCGGTGCGCGGATGGTGGAGTTCGCCGGCTACTCGATGCCGGTACAGGTACCGGGGCGTGCTGGCCGAACACCTGCATTGCCGGGCGCATGCGGCACTGTTCGACGTCTCGCACATGGGCCAAGCGACACTGACTGGCGCCACCGCAGCCGCCGCGCTTGAGCGGCTGGTTCCCGGCGATCTGCTCGGCCTGAAGCCGGGCCGTCAACGCTACACGCTGCTGACCAACGAGGCGGGCGGCATCCTCGACGACCTGATGGTGGCGAATCCCGGCGGTGAGAAACTGTTCCTGGTGGTGAATGCGAGCCGCAAGGAAATCGACTTCAGCCACATCGCTGCCAACCTGCCGTCCGGCGTGCAACTCCATGAGCATGACGACCGCGCCCTGCTGGCACTGCAAGGCCCTGCCGCCGCGGCGGTGATCAGCCGTGTTGCCCCCGAAGCCGCGCAGATCCCGTTCATGGGCATGGCCGCGGTCACTCTCGCAGGGATCCCCTGCCTGGTCGCGCGCTCCGGCTACACCGGCGAGGATGGGTTCGAGATATCGCTTTCCGCCGAAAGCGCCCAGGCCCTGGCTCAGCGCATTCTGGACGAACCCGAAGTCATCCCCGCCGGTCTCGGCGCACGCGATTCCCTGCGGCTGGAAGCAGGCCTGTGCCTCTACGGCAATGACATCGACGAGCTGACTTCGCCGATCGAGGCCGACCTCGCCTGGGTGATCGGCAGGCCGCGGCGCAATGCCTGGGACTTTCCTGGCGCCGCGGTGATCCGCGACCAGTTGGAACACGGCACGCCGCGCCGCCGCGTGGGCATCCGTCCCGATGGCCGAGCGCCCGCACGCGCGCTGACCGAAATTGTCGCCGGCGACGGCACCGAGGCCGGTACAGTTACCTCCGGCGGCTTCTCCCCGACACTGAGCGCGCCGATCGCCATGGGCTATGTCCGCAAGGGCCTCACCACCGACGGCACCACGCTGCATCTGATGGTGCGCGGCAAGCCATTGCCCGCGCACGTCGTGCCACTGCCGTTCGTCCCGCACCGCTACGCCCGCTGACACAAGGATATTCTCCATGGCCAAACCTCCTACGGACATCCGCTACACGAGAGAGCATGAATGGATCCGATTGGATGGCGACATAGCCACCGTCGGCATCACAGACCACGCGCAGGAACAGCTCGGTGACGTGGTGTTCGTCGAGCTGCCCGAGATCGGCCGCGACGTCGCAGCGGAGGAGGCCTGCGCAGTGGTGGAGAGCGTGAAAGCTGCTTCTGATCTCTATGCGCCGCTCACCGGCAAGGTGGTGGAGACCAACCAGACCATCATCGACGACCCCTCGATCGTGAACAGCGACGCCGAAGGCGAAGGCTGGTTCTTCCGCATCGAGATCGATGACACCGATGCGTTCGACGCCCTGATGGATGCCGCCGCCTACGACGAATATGTGGAGACCTTGGACTGATGGACGCACTCGCCGAGCTGGCCTTACTCGAAGCGGCCGACAGCTTTGTTGCACGTCACATCGGTCCGTCGGAAGCCGACATCGCCGCGATGCTGCACGTGGTGGGCGCGGCGACGCTGAATGATCTGGCGGCGAAGACCGTGCCGCCCTCGATCCGTACCAATCAGACACTCGATCTGCCGCCGCCTATCGATGAGGCGGCGGTCATGGCGGAACTGCGTGGGCTGGCGGCCGGAAACACGCTGAAGAAGTCGCTGATCGGAATGGGCTACCACGGCACTCACACGCCACCGGTGATCCAGCGCAATGTGCTCGAAAATCCTGGCTGGTACACTGCTTACACGCCGTATCAGGCGGAGATCGCGCAGGGGCGCCTGGAGGCGCTGCTCAACTTCCAGACTATGATCTGCGAGCTGACGGCGATGGAGATTGCCAACGCATCGCTGCTCGATGAAGGCACAGCGGCAGCCGAGGCGATGGCGATGGCGCATGCCGTCAGCAAGACGAACTCTGACGTGCTGGCAGTGGCGACTGATGTGCATCCGCAGACCCGCGCTGTGCTGGCGACGCGCGCGCGGCCAATCGGCATCAGCCTGATCGATGTCGCTCCTGGCGATGCGGCGGCGATCGGCGCGGCGCAGCCATTTGCGCTAGTGCTGCAATATCCCGGCACCACCGGCGCGGTGCGCGAGCTGTCGCCGGAGATCAGCGCCGCGCATGAGGCGGATGCGCTGGTCTTAGTCTGCGCCGATCCGCTGTCGCTGGCGCTGCTGACACCGCCGGGCGAGATGGGCGCCGATGTCGTGGTGGGTTCGTCGCAGCGTTTCGGCGTGCCGATGGGATTTGGCGGGCCGCATGCGGGCTATCTTGCGACGCGCGACGCCTACAGGCGGCACATGCCGGGAAGGCTGGTCGGCGTGTCGCTGGATGCAGCCGGCGAACCAGCGATGCGGCTGGCCTTGCAGACTCGCGAGCAGCACATCCGGCGCGAGAAGGCGACGTCGAACATCTGTACGTCGCAGGTCCTTCTGGCGGTGATCGCCGGCTGTTATGCGGTGTGGCATGGGCCGGAGGGACTGAAGCGCATCGCGCGGCGCGTCAACCTGCAAGCCCGGATGCTGGCCGATGCGGCGCGGCAGGCCGGCCATCGCGTGCTGCACGACGCGTTCTTCGACACCATCGCGATCGAGACCCCGAACTCCGATACGCTGATCCAGAAGGCGCTGACCCAGGGCTTCAACCTGAGGCGCATCAACGACATGCAGGTCAGCATCGCACTCGACGAGACGGTGACGCGCGAGGAGCTGACAAGTCTGGCCGCAGTACTGGGTGGCACGTTGAGCAGCGCGGCGCCGTCGGTTCCCGCGGAGCTTGCGCGAAACACAGCGTTCCTCGAACAGGCAGTGTTCAACGAGCATCATTCCGAGCACGAGATGCTGCGCTACCTCAAGCGCCTTGAGGAGAAGGACATCGCGCTCACGCGCAGCATGATCCCGCTCGGTTCATGCACGATGAAGCTCAATGCCTCGGCCGAGATGATACCGATCACCCTGCCCGGCTTCACCGCGATCCATCCGTTCGCGCCACCCGACCAGACCCAGGGCTATGCCGAACTGATCACGTGCCTGACGGACTGGTTGAAGGCGATCACCGGCTTTGCCGCCGTCACGCTACAGCCGAACGCCGGATCGCAGGGCGAGTATTCCGGCCTGCTGGCGATCCGCGCATACCACGAAGCCCGCGGCGAGAAACACCGCAGCATCTGCCTCATTCCGTCCAGCGCGCATGGCACAAACCCGGCGAGTGCCGCGATGGCCGGCCTTCAGGTTGTGGTGGTCGGCTGCGATCGTGACGGCAACATCGATGTGGCCGACCTGCGTGCCAAGGCCGACAAGCACGCCGACAGGCTGGCGGCGCTGATGGTCACCTATCCCAGCACACATGGCGTCTTCGAAGTGTCGATCCGCGAAATCTGCGACATCGTCCACTTGCGTGGCGGCCAAGTATACATGGACGGCGCCAATCTCAACGCACAGGTCGGTTTGACCAGCCCCGCAGCGATCGGCGCCGATGTCTGCCATCTCAATTTGCACAAGACGTTCTGCATTCCGCATGGCGGTGGCGGCCCGGGGGTGGGGCCGATTGGCGTCGCCGCGCATCTCGCCCCGCATCTGCCGAACCATCCGTTGCGCGCGGATGCCGGACCGGCGAGCGGCTTCGGTCCCGTGTCGGCTGGCCCCTTCGGCAGCGCGATGATCCTGCCAATCTCGTATGCGTATATCCGCATGATGGGCGCCGCGGGCCTGAAGCGCGCCACCGAGGTGGCGATCCTCAGCGCCAACTACATCGCGAACCGGCTGTGCGGGCACTACCCCGTGCTTTACGCCGGTGCCGGCGGCATGGTGGCGCATGAGTGTATCATCGACTGCCGCGGCTTTCAGGCCGAGGCCGGCGTGATGGTCGAGGACATCGCCAAGCGCCTGATGGATTTCGGCTTCCACGCGCCGACCATGTCGTGGCCGGTCGCCGGCACGCTGATGATCGAACCCACGGAAAGCGAGAGCAAGGTCGAACTGGACCGGTTCTGCGAGGCGATGATCGCGATCCGCGCGGAGATCGCCGCGATCGCCGCTGGCAGGCTCGACAAGGCGGACAACCCCTTGAAGCACGCGCCGCACACTGCCCGCGATGTCATGGCGCATGTATGGACGCACGGATATTCGCGCGAACAGGCGGCGTTCCCGCTCCCGTGGGTCGCGACGGCGAAATACTGGCCGCCGGTGAAGCGGGTGGACAACGTTTATGGTGATCGCAATCTGATCTGCACCTGCGCGCCGCTCGAGGCCTACGCGGAGGCAGCGGAGTAGCGGCTTAGCCTGAAGCGGTCTCCACTTGTGCGTCCCTGACGTTGTCTCTAGGGTTCCTTCATAAATTCGTCGGTCACGGCTAGCAGAAACTTCGTCGGTCAGGACAACTGGCAGATGCCGTGAAAACGCCGGAAGGAAACGCCTATGGCGACCGCAGAAGTTGCCGCTCCACGACTGCAGTATGTCCGCTCTCCACAGCGCGGACCGATCACGCGCCTGCTCGAAGACGAACGTTGGCTGGCAACCTGCCTGTTGCTGCCGACGGTGATCCTGCTCTGCCTGTTCATCGCCCATCCGTTCATCAACGGTATCCTTCTGTCGGTGACCGATACCAAGGTCGGGGTCCCCGGCCACTTCGTCGGCCTCGATAATTTCGTCAAAATCTGGCACGACGATATCTTCCAGGTCGCGGTCTGGAATACCTGCCTCTACACCTTCGTCACGACGGTTTTCAAACTCGCGCTAGGATTGTGGCTGGCTTTGCTGCTCAACCGGAATTTCCGCGGCAAGGCGATGATGCGCGCCTTCATTCTTTTGCCATTTATCATACCGACCGTGCTGTCGACCTTCGCCTGGAAATGGATGTTCGACCCGACATTCAGCGTCCTCAACTGGATGCTGTTCCATCTTGGGATCATCCGTACCCGCATCAACTGGCTAGGCGATCCGACCCTGGCGATGGTCTCCGTGATCATCGTCAATGTCTGGCGCGGCGTACCTTTCTACGCGATCAGCCTGCTCGCGGGTCTGCAAACAATCAGCCCCGAATTGCATGAGGCCGCAGCAATCGATGGTGCCCGCGCCTGGCAGCGCTTCCGCCATGTGACCTGGCCGCTGCTCCTGCCGGTGACGCTTGTGATCGTGCTGTTCTCGGTAATCCAGACCTTCGCCGATTTCCAACTCGTCTACGTGCTGACCGGCGGCGGCCCTGCCAATGCCACGCAGCTTTTTGCGACCTACGCCTACCAGCTTGGCATTGGCACCGGACTGCTCAGCCAAGGTGCTGCTATCTCGCTGGCAATCTTCCCGATCCTGCTGCTCGTGGTGATTGTCCAGTTGTTGTACATCCGTCGGACGGAGACCCTGTAGGCCATGATCGAGGGAGCCTCCTGGCGGCGCTGGGTGTTTTTCTATGTGCCGGTGACCGCGTTCGTCGTCGCGCTACTTTTTCCGTTCTATTGGATGGTCATCACCACCCTGCGGCCGGACAAGGAGCTGTACCGACCCTGGAGCGCACCGAACTACGCGCCATTCTGGACCACGCATCCGACATTCGAGCATATCCATGACCTGCTGACCGAGACGCTGTTCACCACCTGGATGCTGAACACGATGATCATCTCGTTGGCAGCGACGGCAATATCGCTGTTCTGCGGGCTGTTGGCCGGCTATGCGCTGTCGCGGCTCAAGTTCCCATTCGCCGGCACTATCGGCACCGGCATCTTCATCACCTACCTGGTGCCGCAAACTCTCCTGTTCATCCCCCTCTCCGACATCATCCGTAATTTCAAACTCGGCGATTCGCCGTGGGCCTTGATCCTGACCTACCCGACCTTCCTGATCCCGTTCTGCACCTGGCTCCTGATGGGGTACTTCAAGTCAATCCCAAAAGAGCTGGAGGAATGCGCCCGCATCGACGGCGCACCACGCTGGAAGGCGATGCTGTACATCATCTTCCCGGTGGCAATTCCGGGCATCCTGTCGGCCGGGATATTCGCCTTCACCCTGTCGTGGAACGAGTTCATCTACGCGCTGGTGTTCCTGTCATCGCCCGAACAGAAGACTGTGCCGGTGGGCGTCACTTCGGAATTGGTGCGTGGCGACGTGTTCTTTTGGGGCGAGCTCATGGCAGGCGCCTTGCTGGGATCGATCCCCGTCGCCTTCGTCTATTCGTTCTTCGTCGAATACTACGTGTCCGGCATCACTGGATCGGTGAAGGGTTGAGCACATGGCCCGTGTGGTGCTGCGCAGCTTGAACAAGAAATACGACGAGGTTCACGCGGTCATCGACGTGAACCTCGAAATCCACGATCAGGAATTCGTCGTTCTGGTCGGACCATCGGGCTGTGGCAAGACGACGACCCTGCGCATGGTCGCGGGGCTCGAAAGCATCACGTCGGGGAACATCTCAATCGACGAGAAGGTCGTCAACGAACTGCCGCCGATGGATCGTGACATCGCGATGGTCTTCCAGAATTACGCGCTCTACCCGCATATGAGCGTGCACGACAACATGGCCTTCGGCCTGAAAATGCGGAAGTTCGATAAGCCTGAGATCGCGCGGCGGGTACGAGAGGCAGCCGAGATTCTCGGCATCCAGGAATTGCTGAAACGCAAGCCGCGTCAGCTCTCAGGCGGCCAGCGCCAGCGCGTGGCCTTGGGCCGAGCTATCGTCCGCCATCCGCAGGTCTTTCTGTTCGACGAGCCGCTGTCCAATCTTGACGCCAAATTGCGCGTGCAGATGCGCGTCGAGCTGAAGAAGTTGCACGATCGGCTCGGCACCACCGCGATCTACGTGACCCATGATCAGGTCGAGGCGATGACCCTGGGGGACCGCGTCGTCGTCATGCGCGATGGCAGGGTGCAGCAGGTCGGTGACCCGATGGACCTCTACAACAGCCCAGCCAATCGCTTCGTCGCCGGCTTTATCGGCTCCCCAGCGATGAACTTCGCCGGTGTGCGCATCGCGGCGCAAAATGGCTCATTCTGGGCCGAAAACGACGGCATCCGCATCAAGGTTCCGCAGCCAATCGCACCGCGCCTTGGTGCCTATGCCGGCAAGGAGGTCACGTTCGGGGTTCGACCGGAGGACATGCACATTGCCGGCGACGGCGATCCGCAGGACCTGAGCTTTGATGCCGCAGTCGAGGTTGTCGAGCGGCTCGGCTCCGAAATCCTGCTCGACGTTGCCGTTGGCTCGGCGGCGATGGTTGCTTCGGTCGAACCGACCGCCACCGCGAAGGTGCATGAAAAGCTCCGTCTGGCGGTCAATCCCGAGCGACTGCATTTCTTCGACAACGAGACCGAGGCGGCGATCTGACTCTTCGCCAGCCGACGCACCTAGAAAAAATCGCGCTTCGCCGCGCGAGATATAATGGGAGGAAACGATGACCCGCATCAATCGCCGCCGCTTTACCCAATTGTCGGGTGCCGGCGCACTCGCGGCAGGAACCGGTGGGCTGGCTGGCATCCTGGCCAGCGGACGCGCTCCCGCCTACGGCCAAACGGCGGCGGTTCATTGGCTGCGCTGGGCGGACTTCGTGCCCGCCTCCGATGTACTGCTGAAGGGCAAGATCGTCGAGCAGTGCCAGAAGGACCTCGGCATCAAGCTGACCGTCGAGACCATCAACGCCAACGATATCCAGGCCCGCGTCACCGCCGCGATTTAATCCGGCACCGGTCCCGACATCGTCATGGGGTTGAACAACTGGCCGCAGCTCTACGCCACGAGTCTTGCCGACGTCAGCGAACTTGCGGAGCAGCTCGGCAAGGAGGGCGGCGGCTATTATGATATCTGCACCGTCGTGGGCACCTACGACAATCACTGGATCGGTGTCCCCTGGTGTGCCGGCGGCGGGCTCGTCGCCTATCGCAAGTCGTGGCTGGCGGAAGCCGGATTCGACAAGTTCCCAGCCAACTGGGACGATTATCGCGCCGCCGGCAAGAAGCTGAAGGCCGCCGGCCATCCTTACGGGCAGACCGCCGGACACACGTTCGGCGATGCACCAGGTTGGTGGTATCCGTATCTTTGGTCATGGGGTGGCAAGGAGGTCGAGGCCGACGGCAAGACTGTCGTGCTCAACACCAAGGAGACAATCGAGTCCGTCAAGTTCGCGGTCCCGCTGTGGAAGGAGACGATGGATGAAGGCGGTCTCGCCTGGGACGACACCAGCAACAACCGCGCCTTCCTGTCGGGCAGCATCAGCGCCACCAACAACGGGGCCTCGATATATCTCGAGGCCAAGAAGAAACCCGACAGTTATGTGACCGACAAGGGCACGCCGATGAAGGACGACATCCTTCATGCCGGCATTCCAGGCGGCGCCGGCGGCCAGTACAACCTGCCCGGGCCGTTCACGGATATGCTGATGGGCTATTCAAAGAATCAGGATGCGGCCAAGAAATTCCTGGCGTGGATGCACTCGAAGCCGATCTACGATCAGTGGTTCACCTCGCAGCAGGGTTATCAATGCGGTGCCACGAAGATGTGGGAGAACCACCCGGTGTGGAACCTCGATCCCGTGATGGCTCCGTTCAAGAATGTTCCTGTCACCGGCCGGCTGACCGGATATGCCGGAAAACCCAGCCAGAGGGCCGCCGAGGTACAGACCAAGTACATCATCGTCGACATGTACGCGAAGGCGATCCAGGGCATGCCGGCTGAGGCGTCGGTGAAAGCGGCACATGACGAGTTGGTGAAGATCTACTCGGCGTAATACCAGGCCCAATGAGAAAGACCCGCGACGACTGGCGCGCTTGCCCCTCGTTCGTCATGGCCGAGCTTGGCTCGGCCATGACGACTTTGTCTGATGCGGAAGCCGTGGATGGCTGGCACGGAGGCCGGCCATGACGCTCGAAGAACCAGTGAGTCACTCGCATGGAGTGCACAAGTCACCGAGTAAAGGAGTTCGGCGCAGACCGGCTCCCCAATCAGAAAACAACTCAGGGAGATCGACGATGCAGCGTATCGGTCGACGCAGGTTGCTCAGTGTTTCCGGTGCCGGCGCATTGGCGGCAAGCACCGGCGGCCTCGCAGGCATTCTGGCCTCGGGCCGCGCGCCCGCCTTTGCCCAGGGCACCACCTTACAATGGTTGAAATTCGTCGATTTCGTGCCTGTCTCCGATCAGCTCCTCAAGGGCAAGATCAGGGATGAATGCAAGAAAGCACTCGGCATCGACCTCAGCGTCGAGACGATCAACGGCGACGGCGTCCAGGCGCGGATAAGCGCGGCCATCCAATCAAGGACCGGCCCCGACATCATGATGGCGGTCAGCAACTGGGCACAGCTCTATGCCGACAGCCTGGTCGATGTGAGCGACATCGCAGATGAAGTCGGCAAGGCGCAGGGCGGGTTTTTCCAGACCGCGCGGGACATCGACAATAACGGCAAGCGCTGGATCGCCATGCCATTCACCATCCTCGGCGTGCTGTTCGCCAACCGCACCTCGTGGTTCGCCGAAGTCGGCATCACGCCAGATAAATTTCCGACGACCTGGGACCAGTATCGCGCCATCGGCAAGCAGATGAAGCCCAGGAACCATCCCTACGGCCAGACACTCGCTCATGCCTTCGGCGACGGCCCGGCGTTCTGGTATCCGTATTTGTGGTCGTGGGGCGGCAAAGAGGTCGAATCCGACGGCAAAACAGTCGCACTGAACAGCAAGGAAACCATCGAATTGGTGAAGTTCGCAGTCGCCTTCTGGAAGGAATGCTTTGATGAGGGCGCCATGTCGTGGGACGACGCGGGCAACAACCGAGCGTTTCTCGCCAACACGATCAGTTCCACCAGCAACGGCGCCTCGATCTATCTGCTGGCCAAGGCCAAGGCCGACACGTACATGACCGAGACGGACAAGCCGCTGAAGGACGACATCTTCCACTCACCGCTGCCAAAAGGCCCTGCCGGCCAGTTCAGCTACCACGTGCCGTTCTCGAATCTCGTGCCGATCTACAGCAAGAACCAGAAGGCCGCGAAGGACTTCCTGCGCTGGTTCCACACCAAGGAGATCTACGGCGAGTGGTTCACGTCCCAGCAGGGGTTTTCAACCGGCACCACGAAGATGTGGGAAGACGATCCGGTATGGAAAGTGGACCCGGTGATGGCACCGTTCCGCACAGCGGCGGAGAGCGGACACTTCGCCGGCTACGCGGGACCCGCAGGGCGCGCCGCAGCGGAGGCCATCAGCAAATTCATCATCGTCGACATGTACGCCAAGGCGGTCCAGGGCGCGTCGCCGGAGGATGCCGTCAAGTGGGCGCACGAGGAGATGGTGAAGATCTACGCCTGAGGCGTTCCACTCGGCAGTGCCGCAGGAACCGAAACTCCCCGGCTCATGCGGTAGATGGCGGATGAAGATATTCTTCATCCGCCGGCGTTCCTACCTAACCGGCCCCGGCGGTCCAGCCTTTTGGTGAACCCACAGGGTGCCCTGATCAGATAGCAACTCCGCCGCTCCGTTGCAATGTCGAATCACATCCCCAGCGCGCGCCGATACACATCGAGCAGCGACTCTTGTTCCTCAACATCCGCAGCCTCCTGCCGACGCACGCGAATGAGCTGGCGCAGCACCTTCACATCGAACCCAGCCGATTTCGCCTCGGCATAGATGTCGCGAATATCGCCGCCCAGCGCCTTGCGCTCCTCCTCGAGTCGCTCGATTCGGTCCACGATACTGCGCAAGCGGTCCGCCGCGATGCCGCCCGTCTTGGTGTCAGTCGTCTCCACCGCGTGCAGCGCCATCGTTCCCCCTCCGATTCCGCAAGGCGCGCGGGGATAGCGGTCAGCTACGCCGCGGTCAATGATTCGGATTGGCCTTCGCGAAGTTGGCCTTCTGCTCGGCGCTGGCCTCCTTCTGGTACTTCGCCTGCCACTCCTTGTACGGCATGCCGTAGACGATCTCGCGCGCATCGGGATCGGCAAGGGCCACTCCCTGCGTCTCGGCAGCCTCGCGATACCAACGGCTCAGGCAGTTACGGCAGAACCCAGCGAGGTTCATCATGTCGATGTTCTGCACGTCGGTCCGCTCACGCAGATGCTCCACCAGGCGGCGGAACGCAGCGGCCTCCAGCTCGGTGCGGGTCTTCTCATCGAATTGCTGTGCGGTCATGGCTGGCCTCCTCTACCTTCCAGAACATGGCGCGTCCGGGCGAGCTTCGCCATACTCGGACCCTGGCGGTCGAAGGGAAATCGAGACCGATGGTCTGGGACGACACGCGCGCCCGAGCCGCACTGCGGACGCTGTTCGATGCCGCCGTCGCGGCAGCCGATCCGCGCAAGGTACTCGCCGCGCATTTGCCGCCAAAGCCCAGGGGACGCTGCATCGTCGTGGGCTGCGGCAAGTCGGCGGCCGTGATGGCTGCCGCAGTGGAAGACGCCTGGCCCGACGTCGCGCTCGAAGGCACCGTCGTCACCCCCTACGGCCACAACGTGCCGACTCGGCACATCGAAGTGATAGAGGCCTCTCACCCCGTGCCGGATGCCAACAGCGAACGAGGCGCACGTCGGCTGCTGGAGCGCGTGCGCGGGCTTGGGTCCGGGGATCTCGTGCTCGCGCTGATCTCCGGCGGCGGATCGGCATTGTGCGCGGCGCCGGCAGCCGGCCTTTCGCTCGCCGACAAACAGGCGATCAATCGTGCCTTGCTCGCGTCAGGCGCGAACATTTCGGAAATGAACTGCGTGCGCAAGCACCTCTCTGCCATCAAGGGCGGCCGGCTCGCCGCCGCCGCGCGGCCGGCACGCGTCGTGACTCTGGCGATCAGCGACGTGCCCGGCGACGATCCGGCGGTGATCGCCTCGGGACCCACGGTGCCGGACCCGAGCACATTCGACGATTCGCGCGCGATCATCGCCCGCTACGGCATCAAGCCCTCCCCGGCGGTCGCCGCGCGCCTGGAGCAGGGGACAGACGAGACACCCGGCCCCGGCGAGTTGCCCAACAGCGAATTCCATCTGATCGCCACGCCGATGATGGCGCTCATGCACATGGCCGAAACCGCGCGCACGCTGGAACTCGCGCCGTTGGTGTTGGGCGACGCTCTGCAAGGTGAATCGCGCGAGATGGCCAATGTCCTGGCAGGCATTGCCCATAGCATCCGCTCGCACGCTCAGCCACTCGCACCACCTGCCGTGATGCTGTCCGGTGGCGAGACAACAGTTACGCTGGGCGACAGGTCAGCCGGTCACGGCGGCCGCAACACCGAATTTTTGCTGGCACTTGCGGTCGCATTGGGCGGGGCGGCGAACGTCTGGGCGATCGCCGGCGACACCGACGGCATCGATGGCATGGACGACATCGCCGGCGCGATCATCGCCCCTGACACGCTGGCCCGCACACGTGCGGCCGGTCTCGATCCGCGCACGATGCTCTCCGGCCATGACAGCCATACGCTGTTCGACAGGATCGGCGACGCGATCCGTACCGGACCTACGCTGACCAACGTCAACGATGTCCGCGCCGTCCTGATCGCCTGAGGGAAGCAAGGTGGCCACCAGACCGAAATTGCGCCGTCGGCGACGCACCAAGATCATCGCAACGCTTGGTCCCGCTAGCTCGTCGCCGGAGGTGCTGACGCGGCTGTTCCAGGCCGGCGCCGATGTGTTCCGGCTCAACTTCAGCCATGGCACCCATGAGGATCACGCCGCGCGCTTCGCCATGATCCGCCAGTTGGAGACACGCTTCGATCGGCCGATCGGCATCCTCGCCGATGTGCAAGGCCCCAAGCTGCGCGTCGGCAATTTTTCCGGCGGTCGCGTGTTCCTGCAGACCGGCCAGCGATTCCAGCTCGATCTCAACGCAACGCCGGGGAGTGCGTCGCGCGTCAACCTGCCGCATCCGGAGATCATCGAGGCAGCCTCGATCGGCTGCTCGCTGCTGCTGGACGACGGCAAGCTTCGCCTGCGTGTTGCGCGCAAGCGCAGCGACGCGTTGGAAACCGAGGTCGTCGTCGGCGGACCGCTGTCCGACCACAAGGGCGTCAACGTGCCCGACATCGTGCTGCCGATCCCGGCGCTGACCGCCAAGGACCGCGACGATCTAGAGTTCGCGCTGGAGCATGGCGCCAACTTCATCGGCCTGTCCTTCGTGCAGCGACCGGAGGACGTGGCCGAGGCGAAGGAACTGATCCGCGGTCGTGCCTGGGTGATGGTGAAGCTGGAGAAGCCTCAGGCGCTCGACAACCTCGACGCCATCATGCAGCTCACCGACGCCGTCATGGTCGCGCGCGGCGACCTCGGTGTGGAACTGCCGCCCGAGGAAGTGCCGCTGGCGCAGAAGCGAATCGTGCGATTGGCGCGTCAGTTGGGCAAGCCCGTCGTGGTGGCGACACAGATGCTGGAGAGCATGATCAGCGCGCCGGCGCCGACTCGCGCCGAGGCCTCGGATGTCGCGACGGCGGTGTTCGACGGCGCGGATGCGGTGATGCTGTCAGGGGAGACAGCGGCCGGCCAGTATCCCTACGAGGCGGTCAACATGATGGACCGTATCGTCGCGCGCGTGGAGCAGGATCCCGGCTGGCGGGCAATGATCGAGGCGAGCCGTGCGGAGCCGGAGCACGTCACCGCGGACGCCATCGCCGCCGCTGCACGACAGGTGTGTCATACGATCGGGGCGAAGGCCGTCGTTGCCTATACGGCTTCGGGCTCAACGGCACTGCGTGTCGCGCGCGAACGTCCCGAGGCGCCGATCATCGGCCTGACGCCCAATATCGCGACGGCTCGGCGGATGGCCGTCGTCTGGGGACTGCATGCGATGGTTGCCGCCGATGCCCATTCGATGACCGAGGCGGTCACTCGCGCAACACGGGTCGCGCAGACCGAAGGCTTCGCCCAGCACGGCGACGAAATCGTGGTTGCCGCCGGCGTGCCGTTCGGCCATTCCGGCACTACCAATTCGCTTCGCGTCGCGACGGTAAGGTAGCCGATTAACCTTCGCTAAAGCCGCCGTGCCTAGCCTCTCCGCGTGGGGTCACAACGGCACGGCAGATTGATGGGCGATCCGACGCCGCACGGCGTCGTTCTGTCATTTCGCCGTCTGGCCGGTGCGGCCGCCGTTTGCCTCTTCGCCCTGATACCGCAACCCTGCCGCGCTCAGTTCACCCAGCGCGACGGCCAGATCATAGCGCGAACGCTGAGCTTCATCGAAGCCGGCACCGGCGGCACGCTGGAGATCGGCATTGCTTACGCGCCGGACAGCCCAGATTCCGTACGCAAGGCCCAAAGTCTCAAGGCCGTCATTGGTGACGCACTTGCCGCCGGCAAGGTGACCCTGAAGGCACGGCTGATCCCGATCGAACAATTGGCGAACGCAATGGGCATCGCCGGCATCTTTGTCATCGGCGAACTCGGCGCCTACTCCGATCAGGTCCCCAGTGCCGCACTGCGCCTGCACATCCCCACCATCTCCACCGAAATGGACTGCGTGCAGAGCGCCCGCTGCATTTTGGCCTTCTCGAGTCAGCCGACCGTCGAGATCGTGCTCAACCACAACGCAGCCAACAGTGCCGGTGTCCACTTCACCCAAGCGTTCCGCATGCTGGTGCGCGAGCTATGAGGCGTGGGGCCATCACCGCCCTGCTCGGCATGACCGCCGCCGGCCCGGTGGCGGCGCAAAGCATCGACTACGGTGCGTTCGAGGAATTGTTCGGCGAGCCGGTGACCACAAGCGCCAACGGCACGCCGCAGCGCCCGTCCGACGTGCCGGCCGATATGGAGATCATCACCGCCGAGATGATCCGCCGCTCGGGTGCCACCAACATTCCGGACGCGCTGGCCCACGTGGTCGGCGTGGACGTGCTGCGCTGGGGCGTGAGTTCGGCAGATGTCAGCATCCGCGGCTACGACACGCCGTATTCGCCGCGCCTGCTGGTTCTGGTCAACGGCAGGCAGGTCTATCTCGATGACTGGGGCCGCACGCAATGGGACGCGATCCCGGTCCAGATGGCCGAGATCCGCCAGATCGAGGTCGTCAAAGGGCCTAACACCGCCCTGTTCGGTTTCAACGCCGCCGCCGGCGTCATCAACATCATCACCTACAATCCGCTGTACGACACGATCAATACAGCGTCCGTCAACGGCGGTACCCAGGGGCTCGCCCAGGCATCGGTAGTCGGCACCGCCAAACTTGGCGATGCTGGCGGCTTGCGTGTCTCCGCCGGCGCCTATCGCGCCGATGAATTCTCAGAGCTTCAGACATTTGCGCGGCAAGCTGGCCAGCGCCAGCAAATGGGGCAGGGTTCCGTCTCGGCCGATCTGCAGCTTCGCATCGACGAAGATCAGGTGTTCGAGCTGGAAGCAACTCATTCCGGGCTCAGTCATATGGAAGCGGTCGCGGTTTGGCTGCCGATCTCCAACGATTACGACATCAGCTCGATCAAGGGCCGCTACAGTGCGAATACCCCGATCGGTCTGGTGGAGGCTGTCGCGTATACCAACTTCCTGCACGAGTTAGCGCAGTTCGGCAGTCAATTGCTCGGGCTGACCAACGTCACGTTCAACAACCAGAAGACCGTCGCGCAGCTTCAGGACGTGTTCAAGCTGGGGGCGGACCATACGTTCCGGATCGCTGTCGAATACCAGCACAGCCGGATCAATACGTCGCCGTTGGGCGGGGCGACCGTCGGCTACGACATCGCGTCGGCCAGCGGCATGTGGCAATGGCAGATCCTGCCGGAGCTGTCGCTGACCGAGGCGGCGCGAGTAGACGTGCTGTGGCTGGGCCGCACAGGGGCGCTGGCGCCAGAGATCCCGCTCGACAACTCGCAGTGGGATCGTCAGATCACCGAGCCCAGCTACAACATTGGCCTGGTCTATCATCCGGCGGAAGGCGACACGCTTCGGCTTACGTCGGCGCGCGGCGTGCAGTTGCCAAGCCTGCTCGATTTCGGTGGCCTGCAGTTCGCGGTGCCGGGGCTGGTCTATACCGGCTCGCCGATGATTGAGCCGACCATCGTCACGAACTACGAGGTGGATTGGGACCATCGCCTGCAGGCGCTCAACGCTATCACGCGAGCCGCGGTGTTCTATCAGACGTCGGACAACCTGCAGACCGTGACGTCGGGGATCCTGCTACCGCTGCCCTCCGGGACTCTGCTCAATACGTCAGGCAATGTCGGCAATTCCGCAGAATTCGGCATCGAGCTGTCAGCCAAGGGCACGCTTCCTGGCGGATGGCACTGGAGCGTCGGCTATTCCCCTCGCCTGGTGCAGGATCACTTCCTGCCCGATCAGCCAACCACGCAGACCGGTGTGGACTTCGCCCACACGACGCCGCGGCAGGTCGTCGACATCGGAGGAGGCTGGTCGAACGGAAAATGGGAGATCGACGCGGCGGCACGCTACCAGTCGACCTTCGACGGCCTCGTTGCCGCACCCGACGCAACCTTCACGGCGGTCCGCATCGACAACTACCTGACACTGGATGCGCGTGTTGCTTACCGTATGACCCCGAACGTGACCTTTTCGGTGGTCGGGCACGGTATCACCATGAGCAACCAGAGGCAGACATCGATCGGCACAGTCGACCGGCGCGTGTTCGCAGCGATCCAGGCAACATTCTGATGCAGCGAATTTTGCGCCTGGCAGCCATCATGCGGGTCGCCGACTGGCCCTTCGCGCTGAAAATGGGTATCTGCCCTGCCGTTGCCATGCTCGCGCTGATCGGCCTCGCCGCGCACGACATCAATGCCACATTCGGTCAGGTCCGCCTGATCCGCACAGTCGTCAATCAGGACCTCACGCGCGCCGGCCAGCTCGCATCCAGTGCGACACTTCTACAGCAGATCAACGGCCGCGTGTACCGACTGACCACACTGCAGGCCGCGCATGATCCGGACCTGGCCGTCGATCGCGAGGCGGCCGATCTGGTCGAGCAGACCCGAGTTCTGATCACGGAGCTGACCACCTACGCCGCCTCCAGCGCTGGCCCAGACGAGCGTACCGAGCTGACACGGCTGATTGCCGATATCCGACTTTATCATGACGCGATAGCGGTGGTCGGATCGATGCTCGCCATCGACTTCCCGAGTGCGGTCGAGCTTATCAAACCGTTCGACGGCATCGCCCGCAACTCCCTTGCGGCTCTGGAGACGATGAGGCGGCAGGTAGAGCGCGAAGCGGGTACACGCGCCCAGGCATCCGCAACCATGGCGGATCGCGCGTTGGTCACTGTGGGTGTGGTGGCAGCAGTCGTGTCACTTCTGCTGTTTGCCGTCGCGATCATGCTGACGGGCGCAACCGTGCGTTCAGTGCGGCTGATCGCGCAGGCAACGCTGTCCGTGGCAAGGGGCGATCAGTCCCTCGATGTCACCACTCTGGCTCGCGCGGACGAACTCGGCGCAATCGTCGACTCCCTCGCGGCGTTCCAGGCCAGCATCGCGCAGGTCACGTTTCTCGCACACCACGATTCCCTCACCGGTCTGCCCAATCGAATCCTGTTCCGTGAACGCGTGTTCGAACAATTGAAGATGCTTGATCGCGGCAGCAGGTTCGCCCTGTTCTTCCTGGATCTCGACCACTTCAAGGAAGTCAACGACACACTCGGTCATCCGGTGGGCGACGGGTTGCTGAAACTCGTCGCCGAAAGGCTGGAGGATTGCATCCGCCAAGGCGACACGGTGGCACGTCTCGGCGGCGATGAGTTTGCGATACTTCTGCCGGGCATCGACCACGCGGATGGCGCGCAGCAGCTCGCTCAGCGCATCATCGAGATCGTCGGGTTGCCGTACGAGGTGAATGCCAACCAGCTCAATGCCAGCACCAGCATCGGCATCGCCTTCGCTCCTGGCGACGGCGAATATCCGGACAGGTTGCTCAAGAATGCCGACATGGCGCTGTACCGCGCGAAGCTCAACGGTCGCGGCACCTACTGCTTCTTCGAGCAGGTCATGGACGCCGAACTGCAGATGCGACGCACACTCGAACTGGACATGCGCAGGGCAATCATCGAGAACCAGTTCGAGCTCTATTATCAGCCGCTGGTTCACGTGGGTACACGGGCGGTGAGCGGGTTCGAGGCATTGATCCGCTGGAATCACCCAAGCCAGGGTCTTGTGGGCCCCGGTGTTTTCATACCGATCGCTGAAGAAACCGGATTGATCGTGCCATTGGGACAGTGGATTCTACGGCAGGCCTGCCTCGACGCGATCGAGTGGCCGGTTAACATCAAGGTCGCGGTCAATCTGTCATCGGTGCAGTTCAGGGACCGGAATCTCGTCGAAACCGTCAAGGACGCACTCGAGCTGACCCGTCTCCCGGTTCGCCAGCTCGAACTGGAGATCACCGAAACGGTGTTGCTGCAGGAGAGCGAAGCCACTCTGGCAGTTTTGCATCGGCTGCGGGCACTCGGCGTCCGTATTTCAATGGACGACTTCGGCACCGGCTATTCATCGATGAGCTATCTGCGCAGCTTCCCGTTCGACAAAATCAAGATCGATCAGTCCTTCGTTCGTGACCTGCCGGAGAATCTCGAATCTATTGCTATCGTGCGGGCCGTGATCGGCTTGAGCAACAGTCTGGGCATGACGGTTGTTGCGGAAGGCGTCGAAAAGGAGGAACAGGCGGCACTGCTCACGCGCGAAGCGTGTACCGAACTGCAGGGCTACCTCTTCAGCGAACCACTGCGTGCCGTCGATATCCCAGAGCTGCTCGAGCGACTCGGCAGCCTGCAGGTGCTGCCCGAGCCGGTTCCCGAATGGTGACCGTCACGCGGCGTGGCGCAATGACCCGGCCCGCGCGTCCTCCAGGATCATGTCCGACGCCTTCTCGCCGATCATGATGGTCGGCGCGTTGGTGTTGCCGGCGATGATCGATGGCATGATCGACGCGTCCACCACACGCAGTCCGCCGATACCGTGCACGCGCAGCCGCGGATCGACCACAGCGTTCGGGCCATGCCCCATGCCGCAGCTCCCCACCGGATGCAGGTTGGACACGCCTCGCAGCCGCACCTCATCGGCAAGCTGTTTGTCGGTCATCACCGCAGGTCCCGGCAAGACCTCCTCGACCACGAGCCCCTTCAGCGCCTGCTGGCTGGCAATCTTGCGTGCCACGCGAATGCCGGTGATGACCGCCTGCATGTCGTAATCGCTGCGCAGGAAGTTGAAGCGAATCTCCGGTGGTGCCAACGGGTCCGGACTCTTCAGTCGAACGGTGCCACGCCCTTCCGGTCGAAGGTGGACCGGACTGATGGCAAATGCCGGGAACGGATGCGAGATGATACCGTCGCGCGTGCGATCGATCGTGCTCCAGGCAGAAATGTTCATCTGCAGATCCGGCCGCTCCAGCGCCGGATCGCTGCGTACCAGCGCGCCCACATAAAGCCCGTTGCCCGACATCGGACCGCCGCGCCAGAACAGGTATTTCGCACCGGCAAAGAGCTGATGCGGGATGCTGTGATGCAGCACATTGAGCGACAGCGACCGGGAGATACGCCAGGCACAGTAAGTATTAAAATGGTCGTGCAGGTTGGAGCCGACACCAGGCAGGTCGTGCAGCACCTGGATACCCATGTCCTGCAGATGCTGCGCCGGTCCGATGCCCGACAGAAGCAAGAGTTGCGGCGAACCATAGGCGCCGCCGGAAACGATCACTTCGCCACGCGCCCGCGCCGTCTTCAGGCCGCCGGGTGTACGGAATTCGACTCCCACCGCACGGCCCTTTTCGACCAGCACACGCGTCGCGTGCGCATTGGTCTGCACGATCAGGTTCGCGCGCTTGCGAGCCGGACGAAGATAGGCGGCGGCGGTGCTCCATCGACGGCGATTGTTTGTCGTCGTCTGGTAGTAGCCACAGCCTTCCTGCTGTGCGCCGTTGAAATCAGGATTGCGCGGAATGCCGGCTTCGATGCAGGCCTGCAGCAGCAGTTTGCCGATCTCCCACTCGTAGGGCTGGTTGGATACCCGCAGCGGACCGCCTGCGCCGTGGAATTCACTCTCGCCACGTTCATTGTTCTCGGCCTTGCGGAAATACGGCAGGACGGAATCGAAATCCCATCCCTCGCAGCCGCGCTGGCGCCACTCGTCGTAGTCGGCGTGATTGCCGCGCATGTAGATCATGCCGTTGATCGAGCTGGTGCCGCCCAGCACCTTGCCACGCGGCTGATACATCACGCGGTTGTTGAGGTTGGGTTCCGGCTCGCTGTCGAACATCCAATTGACCCGCGGGTCGCAGAATGTCCGCGCATAGCCGAGTGGAACGTGGATCCAGGGATTGCTGTCCTTGCCACCGGCTTCGAGCAGCAGCACGCGATAACGGCCGGACTCCGACAGCCGCGAGGCCAGCACGCACCCCGCTGACCCGGCTCCGGTGACGATGTAGTCGTACGTGTCGGCGTCGTTCGGCATTCCTTACCCCTCAGGCGGCCGCACGGTGCGGCATTGCACGCGTCGGTTTCGCCATCGCGTCTTCAAGGATCATCGCGGACGCTTTCTCGCCGATCATGATGGTCGGCGCATTGGTGTTCCCGCCCACCGCCACCGGCATGATCGATGCGTCCGCTACGCGCAGCCCGTCGATCCCTTGCACGCGCAAGCGCGGATCGACGACCGTGTTCGGCCCCTGGCCCATCGCGCATGAACTCGTGGGATGCTGATTGGAAACGCCGCTCTGGCGAATGTAGTGCGCGAGTTCAGCGTCTTCCGTTATCGACGGTCCCGGCTGGAGTTCATGCACGATGTACGGCCTGAGCGCCGGCTGCTCGGCAATCTTCCGGGAAAGCCGGATGCCGAAGATTACCGCCTGCATGTCGTAGTCGGTGCGCAGATAGTCGAACAGCACCGCGGGCGGTGCCAGCGGATCGGCGCTCGCCAGGCGCACTGTGCCACGGCCATCGGGACGCAGATGCACGGGGCTCAGCGTGAAGCCGGGAAACGGATGCGGCAGGACGCGTTCCTTGTCGCGTTGGAGCGTGCTCCACTCGAACACATTGATCTGCACGTCGGGCCGCTCCAGGCGCGGATCGGAGCGGGTGAACAATCCACAGTGGATGCCGTTGCTGGCCATCGGGCCGGAGCGGAATAGTGCATAACGCGCGCCGGCCGTGAGTTTGCGCAGCGGACTGCGGTCCAGGTCGTTCAGCGTGATCGCCTTGCTGCACCGCCAGCTTACATAGGAGTTGAAATGGTCGTGCAGGTTGGAGCCGACTGCCGGCATGTCGCGTACCACGCTGACACCGATGTCCTGCAGATGCTGCGCCGGACCAACACCCGACAGCAGCAGAAGCTGTGGTGAACCGTAGGCACCACCCGACACGATGACCTCGCCTCGTGCACGGGCGATGCGGCGCCCCGACGCGGTGTGGTACTCGACGCCGACCGCACGGTTGTTCTCGATCAGCACGCGCGTGGCATGCGCCCCGGTCTGTACCACCAGATTGGCGCGCTGCCGTGCGGGATGCAGATACGCCTTTGCCGTGCTCCAGCGGCGCCGGTTGCTGGTGGTGGTCTGGTAGTAGCCGCAACCCTCCTGTTGGGCGCCGTTGAAGTCGGGATTGCGCGGAATGCCCGCCTGCACGCACGCCTCCATCACTGCATCGGCAAGCTCGAAGCGTCCAGGTTGATCCGACACATTGAGTGGTCCACCGACGCCGTGGAACTCATCGGCGCCGTTGGTCTGGTTCTCGGCCTTCTTGAAGTACGGCAGAACGGAATCCCAATCCCACCCCTCACAGCCGCGCTGCCGCCATTCATCGTAGTCGGCGTGATGGCCGCGCATATATACCATGCCGTTGATAGAGCTGGAGCCGCCGAGCGTCTTGCCGCGAGGCAAATAAAGGCGGCGGTTGGCGAGCTGCGGCTGCGGCACTGTCTCGAACTTCCAGTTCACCGCCGGATTGACATACGTCTTGGCGAACCCAAGCGGGATATGGATCCACGGATTGCGGTCGGGTGGACCAGCTTCCAGCAACAGCACGCGGTGACGGCCAGACTCTGACAGACGCGCTGCAATCACACAGCCGGCACTTCCCGCGCCAGTGACGATGAAGTCATAGGTGTCCGCTTCGTCGGCCATTCCCACCCCGCGTGAATTCAGACCGTCAAAGATCGGCGACTCTGATCCACGTGGCAATGGCGCCGGCAACCAGCACGCCGGCGACGACTATCGGGATGGTATCTGCGGCGAGCTCACGGGCGATCGCGGTCCACAGAACAAGCACGGCAATGCCGACGGCGGCTCCTCCGACCAGGCTCGCCTTGCCCTGCTTGATCCTCATTACGCCGCGACCTGCACATGACCGGCGCGCGGATCATCGCTGGTGTTGCGCACGCGCTTCAGATCACGTCGCACGAACCGCGTGTCGTAGCCGTTGAACACGTGGTGCAGCAGTCCGCAGGCAAGGTCGGAAGTGCCGAAGAACCAGTCGGCGATCGGATAGGTCAGGTTGAAGTTGCGCTCCATCATCAGCGCCGTGTTGTGGTGCGCGATGTGATGGCGCCGGATCGAGTTCACCAGCGGGATATGCCGCACGATGCTGTCGTCCTTCACGTGGCAGCAGTAGTGGAACAGCTCGTAATTCAGATACAGCGCGACATTGGTGATCAGCAGCAGCCAGCCGGCATTCGGCAGACCGATCAGGCCCAGTATCGCTGCGGGCGGCAGCGACAGCGCCATGAAGGCGACCAGTGCATAGGGCGGGAAGAACACGATGCGGAAGTCGCGCGTGTTGTCGATGGTCGGCTCGATATGGGTGAAGAACTGATGGTGCGCCAGCGTGTGTCGCTTGTAGATACCCAGGAAGCCCTTCACCGGGCGGTGCATGACATAGCGGTGGATCCACCACTCGAATGCATTGGAGATGCAGAATGCGGCGGGGATCACCAGGAACTCGTACCACGCCGGCGCGACGATCTGCCGCGCGCAGTACCAGATCGCGGCGAAGCCCAGCGCGTAGATCAGCGCCACATGCGCCCAGCCGAAATAGGCCGGCGCAATTCGGGTGCGGAAGTCGGCGCGAAATGCCGCCTGCCGCTGCGACATCTTTGGCTTGTCCATCGTCGAGTGATAGGACGGAATTCCAGGCCGCGACAAGTCCTGCCATAGTCGCCGCCATCAGGACGGAGGACGCGCGATGCTCGAGGTGGAAAGGCCCGCCGATATGAAATCCCACATCGGTGAGAAGATCGGCACCAGTGAATGGGTGACGGTCGATCAGGTGATGATCGACAAGTTCGCCGAGGCAACCGGCGATCATCAGTGGATCCACGTCGATGTGGACCGGGCGAAGCGCGAGATGCCTGGTGGCAAGACGATCGCACACGGCTATCTGACGCTGTCGCTGCTGCCGCGCCTGTCGCACGCCATCTACACCATCCGCAAGCGCTCGCGCGGCATCAACTACGGGTCCAACAAGGTGCGCTTCACCGCGCCCGTGCCGGCCGGATCGCGTGTGCGGCTACACCAGACGCTGAAGAACGTCGAGGACATCGAGGGCGGCGTCCGCATGACCTTCGACAGCCAGATCGAGGTGGAAGGATCGTCGCGACCCGCCCTGGTAGCCGAGACAATGGGCCTGGCGTTCGACTAGGAACTAATGCTCCCCTCCCCTCGCGGGAGGGGGGAGGGGGCCGCAGAGCCGCCTCGACATCGTCGCTGGTCAACCGCCACGCATTGTCCAGCTTCGCCACAACGTCGCGCATGAAGCCCTCGGTCAGCGCCAGCGCGCGCTGCGGATCGCCGAGGTGGTCAGCCAGCAGCGCCAGCGCCAGTTGCCGTGGACCGTCGCCCTCATAGGTCCACTCGAAGCCTGTCCGGCTGAAACGGCGGATATCGAAACGCGGGTCTAGCGGTGCGCCATCGACCGTCACCACCGCGCCGTCGAGACTGCGGCCGCCCTCATAGACCTTCATGCGAAGGTCGCCACGGCTGCACTCAGTGCGCCGAACGCGCAGCCCGGTGCGTGGTCGCGGTCCTGCCGCGCGCCAGCCGCATCGTCGTCAGCATCATCGCGATCACCAGCGCATAAGCGAGCAGCTGCGCGGCATCCGGCGTCGCGGTATAGCCCACCAGCGTGTGAAACAGCCGCCCGGGAATGCTGTCGTCGCCAAGCAGCCAGGACGTATCCCACACCGGCGTTGCCAGGCCCTGCAGGTAGTCGGCCTGCTGCAGGAAGAACACGGCCTGCGCGGCCAGCCCGGCCGCGAGCAGCGTGATCAGTCCCGTGGTAACCGCGAACAGACGATGCGCCGGCACAGCCAGCAGGCCGAGATAGATCAGCGCCGACAGCGCCGCGCCGAGTGCGACGCCGAGCGCGCCGCCGACCATCATGCCTGAAACCGTGGTACCGCCGGCGGCAAACACACCATACAGGAACAGCACCACCTCGGAGCCTTCCCGCAGCACCGCGACCGCGACCACCACGGCAACAGCGGTCAGCGGCCGCTCGCCTGCCGCGACCGCACTCCCCACGGCGCGCACCTCTCGTGCAAGCTCGCGTCCGTGGCTGGCCATCCAGCCGTTGTGCCAAGTGAGCATCCCCACAGCGATCAACAGGATTGTGGCGTTGAACAGCTCCGCGCCGGAGCCGTTGAACAGCGCCCCAAGCTCGCTCGCGAACCCCGCGACCAGCCCCGCACCTGCCGTGCCGGCCAAAATACCGCCGGCGACCCACCAGCCGCGACGCGGCACGGATCGCGTTGCCGCCATCACGATGCCGACGATGAGACCGGCCTCGATGACCTCTCGGAAGACGATGACCAGACTTGCGAGCATCGGCGTCCCTAATTGCGACGAATTCTCAATTGCAGGTAGGCCAGCCTTCGCTCCCGGTCAACCCACGGACCGAACGGAGCACGTTACGGTGAAATGGTCATCCCGCCACGTTCTCGCCAGCAATCATTCCCAGACTGATGCGTGGGTGACAAAGCGTTCACCTCAGGCAGCGCAAATCCGCGGCCGAGCCGCGGGCAGATCATTCGCTGCGACGCGTACGTCAAATTCACCAGGAGAGAATGAATGCGAAAGGCATTATCCATCGGTTTGGCTGCATTTCTGATGGCGTCCCCGGCGCTGGCGCAGGTCGTGATCGGCGGCGACAACGACGCCGCACGGCACGAACAGCGCGCCCAGCAGGACCGGATGCAGGCGCATCGCGATTCGACCGAGGCCCACCGCGATGCCGCGACGGGCAACTACGGTGCCGCGGCTCGTGAGCAACGTGAGGCACACCAGGAGTGGCGTGACTCGCATCATCAGCAGAACGACGCCGCCCGGGACGCCCACGGCGTCCCGCTGTACGGTCGCTGAACTTCAGTCGCCCGTGGCCGCGCGCTCCTTTTCCAGGAGCGCGCGTTTGCGCGGCACACCCCAGCGATAGCCGGTCAGATTGCCGTCGCTGCCAATGACGCGATGGCACGGTACCGCCAGCGATACAGGGTTCCGTGCGCAGGAACGTGCCACGGCCCGCACCGCTCGGGGATCGCCCACCATGCGCGCCAGCTCGCCGTAGGTGCGCGTTTCACCCGGCGGGATGCGGCATAGCGTGCGCCATACGCGCTGCTGAAAGGCGGTGCCGCGCAGGTCGAGCGGCAGGTCAAGCGCCTGCTTCGGCTCCTCGAGAAAGTCGAGCACCGCGCGCACCTCGTTCGCCAGCGCGCTGTCATCGCCGACGATGCGTGCCCGCGGAAAACGCTGGCGCAGATCGCCGAGCAACGCCTCATCAGGCTCGGCGAACCCGATGAAGCACACGCCGCGATCGGTCGCGCCGACCAGCAGCCGACCGAACGGGCAGTCCGCAAATGCTGTGCGGATCACCTCGCCTTCACCGCCTCGACGCAGCGCGCCCGGCGTCATGCCGAGCAGCTCGCCGGTCTTCTCGTAGACGCGGCTTTCCGAGCCATAGCCGGCTTCCGCCACCGCGTCGGCCACGCGTGCCCCGCCTGTCAGGGCCGCGTGCAACCGACGGGCCCGCACACCCTCCGCATAACTGCGCGGCGTCAATCCGGTATGGTCGCGGAACATGCGCAGGAAATGGAAGCGCGAGTAGCCGGAACGGTCCGCCAGCGCGTCCAGCGAGGGAATGTCCTCGGACGCCTCGATGAAGGCACAGGAGTCCTGCACCACTGCCTGCGCCAGCCGGGCGCGCTCGCCCTTCGGATCGCAGCGCTTACAGGCTCGGAACCCGGCACCCTCCGCCTCGCCGATATTGCGAAAGAACCTGACATTCTTGCGCAGCGGACGCGGCGACGGACACCCCGGCCGGCAGTACACCCCCATCGTGCTGACAGCGTAGAGAAAGTCTCCAGGCTCGCGGCGAATGACCTGATCCCAGAGCTGATCGTGCGACAGCCGATCAATCATGTGCGTGTCTTTCATGCCACCCATACTGGTCATCCCGCCGCCAGTTCGCCATCCGTACATTGCGGTCCTACTCCCCTCCTCAGGGAGGGGCCGCACCGCACCCACACAGGAACGACTTGCTTCCCCAACGGCCGCTCGGCAAACTCCGCGCGATTCGGGGGAAATAGCCATGCATATCAAATTCGCAGCTCTGCTCGCCGGCGCCCTGCTGTCCGCCGCCGGAATCGCCGCAGCCAAGCCGTGCGCAAAGCCCGCCGACGTGACCGCCTTCGATGTCGCCGGCCTCAAGAGCAAACTGATGGTGACGGCGCTCACCTGCAACCAGCAGGACCGCTACAATGACTTCGTGCAGCGTTTCCGCGGTGAACTGGTCGCCCATGAACGCGCCCTGCACGCCTATTTCGCCCGCACGTTCGGCGGCCGCGCGCAGCATGAGCAGGACGACTACATCACCAGCCTGGCAAACACCTTGTCGGAGACCGGCATCCAGCAGGGCACGCTGTTCTGCCAGCAGAATATCGGCATCTTCAGCGAGGTCCTGGCGCTGGCACGCGGCACCGAACTGGCGGGATACGCCGCCAGCAAGCAACTGCCGCAGCCGATCGCGATCGAGGCCTGCCCTGCCGCTGCCGTGACACGTACTGCCCAGGCTGGCAGCAACCACCGTTAGCCAACCATACCCGCGCCGTGGCAGGATCGGTGCTCCAGCACCGAGCCCCCGCGTCATGCATCAGCTCCTGCTTCTACGTCATGCAAAGTCGTCCTGGGACGACGCCAAACTCGCCGATCGCGATCGCCCGCTGAGCAAGCGCGGACGCCACGCGGCCACGGCCATGCGGAAGGCGATGATCGACCTCGGACTGACGCCTGATCTGGTGCTTGTTTCGCCCTCCCGCCGCACGCAGGAAACGCTGGCAGCGCTCGAACCATGGGACGACACGCCGCTGGTGGAACAGGTGGAGACGCTCTACCTCGCGAGCGCGCAGCAGCTGCTTGCTGTCCTGCGCGGCGTCAACGAGACGGTGCGCAGCGTCATGCTGATCGGGCACAATCCCGGCATGCAGGAACTCGCCGTGTCGCTGGCCGGCGGCTCGCATGATCGGTTGCGTGCCGGCTTCCCCACCGCTGCACTCGCCGAGTTCGCTGTCGCAACGCAGTGGCAGCAACTCGACACTGCAGGCACGAGGCTGGTCCGTTTCCTGACGCCACGCGACCTCCAGGAGACGGCGACCTGAGCGCATGGAACTGGAACTCGGCCTCGATCCGGATGATGCGTCGCGGCTGACCAGGCTCGCACTTCTCGCACCACTGAAGAACGGCAAGGCGCGCAGCCGGGTGGCGCGGATCATCTGGCACGATAGCCCCGATCGCGCGCTGGCACAGCAAGGTCTGGCACTTGCCGAACAACGGCCGCTGTGGCGGTTGGAGCGTCTGGTTCCGAACGCCCACACTTGGCCGCTCGGCGCCCCTGCACCGGTGGTCGCAATAGGTCGGACAGCATCCGCGCTTGGCCATGTCCTGCCTGAGCCGCTGATCGCTGTGGCTGCATTTGACGGCCGGGCGGGAAGCCTCAGCCTTGCGACCGAACACGGCCCGGTAGATTTGACCCTGCTGAGCGGCGCGGTTCGCACCGTCACCGCCGAACACCGCCTCAGCCGAGTCCGGTTGGAGGGCGCCCCCGCGGCGGTGCAGCCACTTGCGGTCGCGCTCGCGGGCGAGGTTCGCCTCGCGGCGCCGCGCGCGACCTTGGCCGCCGAGGCGTTCGCCGTTGCCTCTGGCAAGGCGCCGGAACCACAGCACGAGGGCGCGCCCGATCTGCCACCCGGCCTGTCGATCGCCGAGGCATTCGGCCACGTCGTCGGCCATCTTAGCGACGTGGTCGTGCACTTCGCGCCCGCCGCTGCGAGCGGCCGCGAGGGTCCGGAACCAGTGCACCAGATGCGCGTCGCAGTCCGTCGGCTGCGCTCGGCGATCAAGGTGTTCCGCCGCGCGGTAAGCTCTCCCGCGGTTGATGCGGCGGATGCCGGGCTTAAGGCACTTGCCTCAAAGCTCGCACCGACACGCGACTGGGACGTATTCGTGACCGAAACCGCCACATCGGTCGCCGCCTCATTTCCCACCGAGCCTCGGCTGAAGCGGCTGCTCGCCGCGGTGGAGCGCCGGCGGCGCGCGTGCCACAGCGAACTGCGCGACTTCCTGGCCAGCGTCGAATTCCGGCGGCTTGGTATCGAGCTTGCCTGCCTTGCCGGTGTGCAGGACTGGCCGGCGACCGTCGATGAATCGGGACAGACAGAGCTCGTCGTCGCGCTGGATGATTTCGCGGCCCGCGTGCTGGACAGGCGGCTCAAGCGACTCACCCAGATCGATGACGATCTTGCCGTTCTGGAGCCATCCGCCCTGCACGCGATCCGACTGAATGCCAAGCGGTTGCGCTACGCCGCCGAGATCTTCGCGCCGCTCTATCCCGGCAAGCAGACACATCGCTTCATTCGCAGGCTCGGCCGACTGCAGGACCGGCTGGGCACACTGAACGATGGCACGGTTGCGGCGAGCCTGCTTGGCGAACTGTCAGGCGGCAGCCACGCCTTCGCCATCGGCCTCGTGCTAGGCTTCATCGGCGCGCACAGCGCTCGCACCCGAAAGCGGATCGATCAGGCGTGGCTCAGGTTCCACAGCCTGGAGCCGTTCTGGGGCTGACACTTGGGCCGCCATCTTGCCTCGCATCTCACCGCAAGGTGTAATCTGACTGCACTGGTGACGACCGCCAGAAACACGGTGTGAGAAGGCTCCTGCACCGAGGAGGTCGCAATGGCTTATGCAGGCATGGCTTTGGCAGACGCCGACGTCCGCTTTCCGCATGTGCCGATGCCCAGGTTTCGATGGCCGCGACTGTCGCGGCGCGCCCGCGCTCTTCTGATGATGGGCATCATGATCAGTCCGGCGTTCCTCGCCGACGACATTGGCTACTGCGTCCAACGTCTGTTCCTGACCGCCGACCAGATCGCCGTAAGGCAGGTGCCTGACCAGACGATGCTCTCGCGGGTCAACATCTTCCACGTCGCCTGCATTGACCCAAACGCGCCGGCGGCCGAGCGAGGACGCCTGGCTGGATTTGCCACGCAGCAGGGCTGGCCACGCTATCCAGAGGCCGGACCTGGATGTTTCAATCCGGACCGTAATCTGTTCGGCATCGTCGGGTTGAAGGCCTTCAACGTCGCGTGCCCGACGATGGCTTTCTCGGTGACGGATCAGCGGCGATGGGTCGCCTTTGCCGCCAACCATGGTTGGACGGCTTATCCGCAGGCTGGCGAGGGATGCGTCGATCCGTGACCTGATTCAGCCGCTCACTCGCCCCGCATGGTTACCACCACTTTTATGGCGTCCTCGACACGGTCGCGTGCATATCTGAGCGCGGTCGGCAATTGCTCGAGCGGGAACGTGTGGGTGTGAATGAGCTTCGCATCGAACCGCCTCTGTCCCATCAGGGCAGCGGCACGGTGCGTCGCGCTTTTGCCCTCGCCACGGATCCCCAGGACATAGATGTTGTTGCGAACGATGTAGGCCAGATCGACCGAAACCGGTTCGTGAGGAAAGGCCGCAAGGCAGATGCGGCCACCACGGTTCACCATCCGCGCCGCCTCGTTCAGCGCGTTGGGCGCACCGGAGCATTCGAGTACATACTGCACGCCCTTGCCGCCGGTGATCCGTTGAACCGCCGTCACAGCATCGTCGTTCCTGATGTTGACAACAGCGTCGGCACCCAGGCGTTTGCCCATCTCTAACCGACTCTCTCGCGTCCCGGTCAGGATGACTGGCTGCGCCCCCAACGCCTTGGCAACGCCGACACCCATCAACCCGATCGGACCCGGCCCAATGACGACGACACCTTCCCCAGCGATGATGCCGCCCAGTACATCGAGGCCATACATGGCAGTGCCGGCGGTCACGATCAGAGTTGCCTCTTCATCCGACATCTCGCGCGGCACATGGACCATGGTGTTCACGTGGTTCACCGCATATTCGGCGAACCCGCCGTCGGTGCTGAATCCGTTCGCGCGATGACCCCGGCTGCGAAAGCCATAGTTCAGGCAGGAGGTATACATGCCTTCGCGGCAGCGCTGGCAGCGGCCGCACCCCGCATGAATCTCCACTGCAACACGATCGCCGAGTTGGAATTCATCGGTGGTTGGGCCGAGTTTAACCACCGTGCCCATGTATTCGTGACCGGGCGTATAGCCCTTGTTGAAGGGTAACTCACCCTCGATGGACGCCGGCAGACCGTGCCGCATTATCTCGAGATCGGTCGCGCAGATCGCGACTGCGTCGATCCGCACAAGTACTTCAGCAGGGCCAGGTTCAGGAACCGGCTTTTCGACCAGGGCCAGTTCCTCAGGGGCGCCGAGTACCCAGGCCTTCATCGTGGCTGGGATGCGGTATTCATTGGAAGATGCGCGCGTCGCACCCATTCACCAAACCTTTCCTGATGTTTGCGAGCGTACTGTTCATGGGTGGCGATAGCAATACCTCGTGTGCGACCCCAGCCGGGAATTGTTGTTCCGGTTACTAGGTAATATCGGTGCCGGATAAGACAATACTTGTCGATGATATTTGACAATTTACGGTGAACATCGACAATCGCTTTTTAGGCGAGCCAATGCCTATCATAGATCCAGTAAAGGGGGCCGTGATGCCGAAGATGCGCGTTGTCCAACTAAGCGAAAAAAACGGCCCCTTCGAGCTGGTCGAGCGGGAATTGCCGCAACCCGGGCCGGGGGAAGTGCGCGTCAAAGTGCAGGCGTGCGGCGTCTGCCACAGTGATTCGATCACCAAGGAAGGGGTGTTTCCCTCGATACCATACCCGATCGTACCGGGGCATGAAATTGCCGGGGTGATTGACGCGGTCGGCAGCGGCGTCATGGGCTGGGCGGAGGGCACGCGTGTCGGCGTGGGCTGGTTCGGCGGCCATTGCGGACGGTGCGAGCCGTGCCGCCGTGGCGATCTCGTGGACTGCCGCAACCTGCGTATTCCCGGAGTCAACTATGATGGCGGGTATGCCGAGGCGATGGTCGCGCCCGCCGATGCGCTGGCACGGATCCCGGATGAGCTCTCCGCCGCAGACGCTGCGCCGCTGCTGTGCGCCGGTGTCACCACCTTCCACGCGCTGCGCGAAAGCGGCGCACGACCGAGCGATGTCGTCGCCGTCTTCGGCATCGGTGGGCTCGGTCATCTGGGGGTGCAGTACGCCGCCAAGATGGGATTCCGCACCGTCGCGATCGCCCGCGGCCGCGACAAGGAAGAGCTGGCGCGGCAACTCGGCGCCCATATCTATCTGGACAGCGGCTCGCAGGACGTGGCGGCAGAGCTGATGAAACTCGGCGGCGCGAAGACCATCCTGGCGACGGTCACCAGCGGCAAGGCGATGAGCGCGATGATCCCCGGCCTGGCGGTGCGTGGCCGCCTTATGGTGATCGGTGTGGGGATGGATCCGATCGAGGTTTCCCCGATCGACCTGATCGGGGCCAGCCGCTCGGTGACCGGCCATGTCGTGGGCGCTCCGATCGACTCGGAGGATACCTTGGCCTTCAGCACATTGACTGGTGTCCGGCCGACCATCGAGACCATGCCGTTGGAACGTGCGCCCGAGGCTTATGACAAGATGATGCGCGGCGAGGCCCGCTTCCGCATGGTGCTCACGACCGGCCTCTGAGCAGGGCCGGCCTTCTCGATCATCACGATGCAGCACAGCGAGCTTATTTAGCGTTTGACGGCGACTGACCCTTGTCCGCATGCTCCCGGCCTGCACTGCAGATGACGGGACGACGACAAGGTCGCCATCATGCCGGGAGAAGCCGTCCACCACGAGACGCCCCATCGGGCGATGATCACGGCGTGTGCGATCGGCGCCACCGTGCTGCAGTTGCTCGACCAGACCATCGCCAACGTGGCGCTGCCGTATATGCAAGGCAGCTTCTCCGCCAGCTTCGACGAGATCCTCTGGGTCCTCACCTCCTACATCACCGCGTCGGCGATCATGACCGCGCCGGTTGGCTGGCTGGCGGCACGCTTCGGCCGCAAGCCGCTCTACGTCGGCTGCATTATTGGCTTTACTGTCGCCTCCATGCTCTGCGGCGCGGCGCAGTCGTTGGGCCAGATCGTGTCATTCCGCGTGCTCCAGGGCATGTTCGGCGCCGCCTTGGTGCCGTTGTCGCAGGCCACCTTGCTCGACATCTACCCCTATGAGCGCCGCGGTTTCGCCATGGCGATCTGGGGAGTGGGCGTGATGCTCGGCCCGATCATGGGCCCGACCGTCGGCGGCTGGCTCACCGCGAACTATAGCTGGCGCTGGGTGTTCTATATCAATCTGCCGTTCGGTCTGCTCGCCGCCGCCGGATTGATGATTTTCCTTCCAGGAGGCAGCGGCCAGGGCAAATTGCGCTTCGACTGGGTCGGCTTCGCGGTGCTGACCTTGGCGATCGGCGCCATGCAACTGATGCTCGATCGCGGCCAGGACCAGGACTGGTTCACCTCCCGCGAGATCATCACCGAGGCAGTGCTCGCGAGCCTTGGATTGTACCTGTTCCTGGTCCACATCGCTTACGCACGTGAACCACTGATCCGGCCCGGCCTGTTCAAGGACATCAATTTCTCGTCCGGTCTCGCGCTGATGTTCATGGTGGGCACCCTTATGGTGTCCAGCCTCGCGCTGATGACGCCATGGCTCCAGGTGCTGAGCAACTATCCGGTGGAGACGGCTGGGCTGATCATGGCGCCGCGTGGAATTGGCAGCCTCGTAACCACCATGATCGGCGGACGGCTGTCGGAGCGGGTCGACGCACGGCTGTTGGTGGGAAGCGGATTGCTGATGCTCTCCTACACGTTCTGGCGAATGACCGGCTGGACGCCCGACGTGTCGGAACGCGAGATCATCATCGCGGTCGTGATCCAGGGCGCCGCCATGGGCCTGGTTTTTTCCCCCCTTCAGGTGCTGGCCTTCGTCACGCTGGCGCCGTCGATGCGGACGGAGGGTGCGTCGTTGTTCAGTCTGCTGCGCAACCTCGGCGCCGCGATTGGCGTCTCGGTCTTTTCAGCGCAGTTGGCGCATAATTCGCAGGCAATGCATGAGATGATCGGTGCGTCGGTCACGCCGTTCAATCGTGCGCTGCAGGCGCTTGGGTCGCCGCATCATTGGCTCGATCCGACGACACGGCACGGTGCTGCGCTGCTGGATCGAGTCATCAACCAGCAGGCGCAGATCGTCGCCTACGCCGACGACTACATCCTGTTGATCATGACGACGTTGCCGGCGCTGTTGCTGCTGTTGCTGATGCGCCTGCCACGAAAGACGGTCAGCCCGGCAGAGTGATCTGGACGTGGATGGCGCGGCCAAACCCCATAGGCGCTAGCGTAAGGCGCCGGCCAATCGGTTCACCGTCATGACCGGCTGTGCCGGTCATCCACATCTTCTTTACCGCACTCACAGATCGTCCTCGCAAGGCTCACCTTTGCCGAATTGCCGCGCCACAAGCCAAGTTCCGTGAAAGCGCCAGGAACACAAGCCGCCTCGAGGGCCACCACGTTCATTGCCAAAAAGCCCAAACGAGTCATATCCAGGTCATTGCCCTTCGACTCGCCAGCGATCCAGTGACGACGCAAGGCTAAGAAATCGGATGGCTTGTTTCTGAAAGCCAGCGGCACTTGCTGCACGAGAAATATGCCTCTCGCGTTGACGAACCGCGTTGTCAGTTGGAGCATCCTACACTCCAACCTTCTCCACAGTTTCATAGCAGAGATCAGTGTACACCCGTCCAACCGCTGACGGGAACACCCGCGTTGCCCGGCCGCCGCTCGCGCAGCAGCCGGCGCGCATCGTCCACACGGTCTACGTTGAGATAGGCCTTCAACAATGTGAACGTCACGAGGTCGAGCTGTGCGTGGCTACCACCGATGCGTTCGAGTTCGCCGGCGATCGGTTCGAGCGCAGCGATCGCGGCGGCGAAGTCTCGCCCTTCGAAAGCGGCAAAGGCATGCGCCACGGCTGGAACGAAGTGGCCGGATGGATAACGGCCCATTCGGCCGAGCTCCTCCATCTGCAGCACGCGCGCCTCCAGCGCGGCATCATCGCCCGCCACGGCCTGCGCTAGCGCGATGTGCATGTCGGAAAACGCCGCGCCGGCGCGCGGGAACGCGCTGTTCGCAAAGTCGTGCATCACGCGCCATGCTTCGGAGTTACGCGGTTGCCCGGCGAGTTCCCAGCGCCACAAGAACGAAACCGCATCGTTCAGCTTTCCACGCGGCGGGCCGCTGTGAACATCGGGCGCGAAGGCTTCCCTGAACAGCCGGAGCGCCCCCGCCGTGTTGCCGCCCTCGAGTTCGCCGAGTGCCAGGTGCCAACTCAGATGGCTGAACAACAAGCCGTTGTGCGGATATGTCGCGAGCCAGGACGCCAGGAAAACGCGAGCGGCGTCCGCATCGCCCTCCTCATAGCAAAGGTGCGCGCGGGCGTGGGCTGCCCACGGGTTTTTCGGGTTTTGCGCAAACGATCGATCGATCTTCGGACGAGCGGCTTCTCGCTGTCCATTCTCCGAGAACGCCATGCCATGATGGGCCGTGAACCACCAATCGTCGCCGTAGCTCGGGGCAAGCCTGTCCAGCAGGTCCAGCAACGTGCGCTTCTGCCCGGCACGGCCGGAACTGCCGATCAGCCCGTTGGTGAACGCAGTGGTGCCAAGCACCATCGCGTCTCGTGGCCACGCGTTCAGGTGAGCGGGCAACGCGGCAAGGGCGGCTTCGGTGTCGCCGACTGAAAGCCGGTTGAAGAACGCGATATGGCTGGCTTCGCGCGCAGTCAGACCGGCGGCCAGCGAATTGGCCGCCGCCATCGACTCACGTGCCGCCGCGGCGTCCCCGCGTTCGAGCAGTACATGCGCCCTGGCGGCATGAGCGAGGGCAAAGCCAGGATCGGCGGCGATGGCACGATCAAACGCCTCGATCGCGCCCGGGTACATAGTCAGCTTCGCATCGCACCCCTGCACGTAGGCGTCGCGTGCGACGGACGAGGCGGTGGACAAGGGAAGATCGTAGCGGTCCGTCAGCATAAGGTATCCTCATTGCTGAATTCGCGGAATCATACGATCCGCTTTCACGCCAATGGAAGAGCCTGCGACCATTGAAGCCCTGTTGTTCGCCCCGTGCGGACAACGTGCGTCGGTCTGGAAAGGGAGGGATAACAAGATGAGCAAACAGTTCGAAGGCGGATGTCTGTGCGGCGCGGTGCGATTTGTCGGCACCGGCGAACCGATCGGCGTGGCGTGGTGCCACTGCCAAAGCTGTCGCAAGCACAGTGGCGCCCCGGTCTCCGTCTTCGTGGCATTCAGGCGTGACGCCTATACCGTGACCGAAGGGGAGATAACCAAGTTCAGTTCGTCCCCCGGCAGGTTGCGCGGATTCTGCGCAAGGTGCGGGTCGACATTGACGTGCGAAGGCGAAACCTCGTCCGAGATGCAATTCCACGTCGGCGCATTCGATGACGCCGCCCGGCTTGAGCCGACGAGGCAGATTTTTCCCGAAGAACGCCTCCCGTGGCTACATCTTGCGGAGGATGCTGGCCACTGACAGGCCCTGATCAATGACTATGCGCGGTGCGACGGCTCGGGACGATCGGCGAACTGCAAGGGTCGTGTTGCCCGGAACAGAAATGCCTCAATGGCTAAAAACGCCACCACAGGGATCGCCGCGCCAACGAAGCCGCCAACTTCGAAACCGATTCGACCTACCACATAGAGCAGGACAACCATGCTGAGCGCCATGCCCGGCGCACCTAGACCCCGCATTGCGGCGCCCCGATGATAGCCGACCCAAAAAGCGAAACGCGCCATTATCCAAACAGTAGTGGTTGCGAGGACGGCTCGCATCGCGGAACCATCTGGGGAATAGGCCGCCAAGCCAAAAAGCCCGGCTACAAACACAAGGAATTGCTCCGTTGTGTTTTGCAGATAGCGTTGATTGACGCGCAGCCGCCGCGTCTCAAATCCGGCAAGCGGATCGAAGGCGGGCGAGAACAGCCGCTCGTGCGCCACGGCCTCCACACCTGTCACCAGGCAAAACAGAACGGCAAGGCAGCAGCATTTCAGCGTAAGAAGCATCCTGTCGCCCAGGCTATCCATACCCGTCAAAGGCGGCATGAGATAGGCAATTGCCAACCAGAGCAGGAGTGCAACCGGCAGGCTTGCCGCGATAGCAGCCATACCGGCGCGACGCTGCCTTATAAAGCTGCCACTCCCTGATGCTGCGTCATTCATGCCGGTGAGCCGGATAGCCGGGTCGGTCTGGTGGGCAGCTAGCCTCTCAAACTATCCGGCACCTTCCCACCATTCTCCGCCAGCTTCTGCATCACTGCCTTATGCAGCGCTATGTTCTGCTCCGCCGTGCCATCTGCACCGGCATGTACGTTCAGCTCGCCGCCCAACTCCTTGCGTGCGGCAAGACTGGAATCAAGGTCCAGCAGCTTCAGCAGATCGACAATAGACGTCTGCCAGTTTCCGCCGCCGCCCTTCTGCCCTGCCATGCCGGTCAGCACCGCCTCCACGTCCACGGCTTCTGCCGGCGTTCCAGCGGACGCCGAGACCGGTGCTGAAGCGGGCGCTACACCGGCCGCCGGTGCGCCCGGCTGTGCCGCGGGCTCCGCTGCCTGCCCGCTGTGAAAGATCTTGCTCATAATAGAACTGAAGATGCTCATTGGACGCCCCTCACGAATTGGAAACAGGCGCACCTCTAGACGATCAGGGCGGTTACTCAACGTCACATTATCGCGTTAACCCCGGGATCAGAGGCCAATTAGCTCTGACTGCCCGTGAACTGCGCCCCCTGAGCCAGAGGCATACCGCCTGATAAGACGGTTTGGCGACGCCCTCGCCTTGTGGCACGCTCGCGACCGACTTCGGAAGGAACCGCGACCATGCAGGACAACACCGCCGCATTCGACATGCTCGCCGGCGTTCGCATCGTGGATTTCACCCAGTTCGAGGCCGGCCCCTCCTGCACCGAGGCGCTCGCCTGGCTCGGCGCCGAAGTCGTGAAGATCGAGAACCCGAAGATGGGCGATCCGGGGCGACGGCTGCGGCCCGGCCAGCCCGATGATGACCCGTACTACTTCCATGTGTTCAACGCGAACAAGAAGTCGATCACGCTCAATCTGAAATCGCCGCGCGGCCTCGAGCTGGTGAAAGACATGCTCCGCCGCGCCGATGTGTGCGTGGAGAACTACGCGCCAGGCACCATCGAGCGCCTGGGTCTCGGCTACGACGTCGTCCGCGACATCAATCCGCGCATCATCTATGCGCAGGTGAAGGGCTTCGGCGAAGGTAGCCCGTACGAGCACAACCTCGCCTTCGACATGATCGCACAGGCCTGCGGCGGCACGTTCAGCGTCACGGGCGCACCGGACGGTCCACCCACGCGTCCCGGCATATCACTCGGCGACACCGGCACCGGCATGCTGATGGCCATCACGATCCTGGGTGCGCTGCGCAAACGTGACGCGACCGGCCAGGGCAGCCGGCTGCAGGTCGCGATGCAGGATGCGATCCTGCACTACATGCGCATAAACTTCGCGACCCAAGGCCTGACCGGCAAACCGGCGCAGCGCGGCGGCGACAAGGTGCCGGGCGTGAACAACGCTCCGATGGGGCTCTACCCGTGCAAGCCTGGTGGGCCCAACGACTACGTCTACCTGATGACCAGCCGCGCCAACCCCGACCACTGGGATCGCCTGCTCAAACTGATCGGCCGCGAGGACCTGATCGGCGATGCGCGCTACGCGACACCGATGGACCGCCTGCAACGCGAGCGCGAGGTCGACGCGGTCATCGCCGATTGGACTCGGCAACACACCAAGCAGGATGCGATGCAGATGATCGGCTCCGCCGGCATACCCGCCGGTGCGGTACTCGACACCATGGAACTGCAGAACGATCCTAGCTTCGAGCAGCGTGGCATCATGCAGGTGATGCACCATCCGCTGCATGGCGACTTCAAGATGCCGGCCTGGCCGGTGCGGGTGGACGGCAGGCCGTCGCGGATCGCGTCCTCGCCGGTGCTTGGCGAGCATACCGATGACGTGCTGCGGAAGTGGCTGGATCTGACCGAGGCCGACGTGGCGTCACTGCGGGGCGAGGGTGTGCTGTAGCCGGTTACTCACTGATCTTTCTTCATTCGCCGTGAATTCGCGCTTGACCTGACGCCCCCCACGGCGGCATCCGCCACTGGCGACAAGTCACGGGAAGACCTGCCTTTGCCGATCGGCCAGCCGCGACGGATTTTCCGCTCGGGAATGACCCGGCCCACACCCAGGGGGCTGGTGGCGATGCTGGTTGCCGGCCTGATGGTTGCGGCGGGCGTTTCGCTCGCCATGCGGCCGCATCGTGACGCGCCGCCGCCCTCGCCAATTGCGCCCGCTGACGAACTCGTCGCGCAGCCCGCCGAGGTCGCGGTGGTCGATGGCGGCACGTTGAAACTAGGCGATCGGGTGGTCCGGCTGTTCGGCGTAGAGCCGCCGGCCCGTGGCACGCCCTGTGGCACGCGAGACGACGCCGGGCAGGACTGCGCCGCGGCGGCCGCCAATGCCCTGGCCGCCATGCTACGCGACCTCCCCGTTTCCTGCCGGATCACCGGTATGGACGGCCTGGGTCGTCCCTATGCGGTCTGCCGGGCGAACGGCACCGAGCTCAATAGCGCCGTGATCGCTGCCGGCTGGGCGCGTGCCGACAACGAACAGCCCGGCCTCAAGAGCGCGGAACAGGCAGCGCGGGCTGCACACCGGGGCGTTTGGGCGTCCGAGTAACTCGAACGGGTCGAAATCTCGCTGCAAAATGCCAGGGGGCCGCGAAACAAGATGTCCCCCTGCGAGCCTTGCGCGCAACGCCGAATTCCCATCAGGCCCAGGTTTCCGGCGGCACCAAAGGATTAACCATTTTTCGGTTAATTGTTGCTATTGCATTGCACCATAACGCTTTTTTGCCCACTTCGACTTGCCGACAGGGGTGCCGGACGTTAGCTCTGCATCAGCGGCAGGGGGGGTGCTATGGCCACTACATCCGAAACCAGGAAGCGCAGCGGCAAGGCCCGTGAGCCGTCCGCCGACAAGCAGCAACTCCTGCAAGCCTACCGCGACATGCTGCTGATCCGGCGCTTCGAGGAGAAGGCTGGCCAGCTCTACGGCATGGGGCTGATCGGCGGCTTCTGCCATCTGTACATCGGTCAGGAGGCTGTCGTGGTCGGCATGCAGATGGCGCTGTCCGACGGCGACGAGGTCGTCACGTCGTACCGCGACCACGGTCATATGCTGGCAACCGGCATGGACCCGCGCGGCGTGATGGCGGAACTGACGGGGCGCGCCACCGGCTACTCGCACGGCAAGGGCGGCTCGATGCACATGTTCAGCAAAGAGAAGAATTTCTTCGGCGGCCATGGCATCGTCGGCGCCCAGGTGAGCATCGGTACCGGTCTGGCGTTCAGCAACTGGTATCGCGGCAACGACCGCGTGGCAGTCACGTATTTCGGTGAGGGCGCGTCGAACCAGGGCCAGACATTCGAAAGCTTCAACCTGGCCGCGCTGATGAAGCTGCCGGTGGTCTACGTGATCGAGAACAACAAATACGGCATGGGCACCCACGTCGAGCGCGCATCGGCGTCGCGCGATCTATCCAAGAACGGTGCACCGTGGGGCATTCCCGGCATGCAGATTGACGGCATGGACGTGCTCGCGGTGAAGGAGGCAGGCGACCAGGCGGTGGCGCACTGTCGCGCCGGCAAGGGCCCGTTCCTGATCGAGGCGAAGACCTACCGTTATCGCGGCCACTCGATGTCGGATCCCGCGCGTTATCGCACGCGTGAGGAGATCCAGACCATGCGCACACAGCACGACCCGATCGACGGTGCGCGACACAGACTGGAAGCTCTCGGTGTCGAGGAGGACGCGATCAAGCATATCGATGATGAGGTGAAGGCCATCGTGCAGGACGCCGCGGACTTCGCGCAGAGCAGTCCCGAACCGGACGAGGCGGAGCTCTGGACCGACGTGCTGCTGGAGGGCTGAGAGATGTCGACGCAGATCCTGATGCCCGCGCTGTCGCCCACCATGACCGAGGGAAAGTTGTCGCGCTGGCTCAAGCATATCGGCGACGAGGTGCGCGCCGGCGACGTGATTGCCGAGATCGAGACCGACAAGGCCACCATGGAGGTCGAGGCGGTCGATGAGGGCAAGCTGGCGCAGATCCTGGTGGATGAGGGCACCGATGGCGTGGCGGTGAATACGCCGATCGCCGTGCTGGCCGGCAACGGCGAAGACCTCCGGGTCGAGAGCCCGGGGGCAAGCGTGTCGGCGCCCGCCCCGAAGCCGGCGCCACGTGCCGAAGCTCCGGCGCCGCAGCCGCGGCCAGCTACGGCCGCTCTGGAGCCCACACCACGGGCGGAGCCGGACAAGGATTGGGGTCCGACCAAGCCAATCACCGTGCGCGAGGCACTGCGTGATGCGATGGCCGCCGAACTACGACGCGACGACAAAGTATTCCTGATCGGCGAGGAAGTCGCGCAGTACCAAGGCGCGTACAAAATAAGCCAGGGCCTGCTCGACGAGTTCGGCCCGAAGCGTGTCATTGACACGCCCATCACCGAGCACGGCTTCACCGGCATGTCGGTCGGCGCGGCGCTGAACGGACTGAAGCCGATTGTCGAGTTCATGACCTTCAACTTCGCCATGCAGGCAATGGATCAGATCATCAACTCGGCGACCAAGACGCTGTATATGTCAGGCGGCCAGATGGGGTGTCCGATCGTGTTCCGCGGCCCCAACGGTGCCGCCGCGCGTGTCGCCGCACAGCACTCGCAATGCTACGCGAGCTGGTACGCACACGTGCCGGGACTGAAGGTGGTGGCGCCATGGTCGTCGGCCGATGCGAAGGGTCTGCTGCGCGCGGCGATCCGCGATCCCAATCCGGTCATCGTGCTGGAGAACGAAATCCTCTACGGCCACACCTTCGATTGCCCCACGGACGAAGACTTCATCCTGCCGCTCGGTCGCGCGAAGATCGAGCGCGTCGGCCAGCATGTGACGATCGTCGCGTTCAGCATCATGGTGGGCGTGGCGATGAAGGCAGCCGAGGCGCTGGCTGAGCAAGGCATCGAGGCGGAGGTGATCAACCTTCGCTCGCTGCGCCCGTTCGACACCGCGACGGTGGTCGAAAGCGTGAAGAAGACCAACCGGCTCGTATCGCTCGAAGAGGGCTGGCCGTTTGCCGGCATCGGCGCAGAGGTCGCGATGCAGGTGGTCGAGCACGCGTTCGACTGGCTCGATGCGCCGCCGGTGCGCGTGCACGGCGTCGATGTGCCGCTGCCCTACGCCGCCAATCTGGAAAAACTCGCGCTGCCGCAGCCTGAATGGGTGGTGGACGCCGTGAAGAAGATCGTCTGAGGGGAGCAACTCATGGCGACCAACATCCTGATGCCGGCGCTGTCGCCGACAATGACCGAAGGGACTCTGTCGCGCTGGCTCAAAAAGGAAGGCGAGAACGTGCGCGCCGGCGACGTGATCGCCGAGATCGAGACCGACAAGGCCACAATGGAGGTCGAGGCGGTCGACGAAGGCGTGCTCGGGAAGATCCTCGTCATCGACGGGACAGAGGGCGTCAAGGTGAACGAGCCGATCGCCATCCTGGTCGATCAAGGTGAGGCGGTGCCGGCTTCCGCGCCAACCACCAAGCCCTCGCCCGCCCCGCCATCCACTCCCGCTCCCGAGCCGGTCGCCAAGGCAGAGCCGCCACGACCCGCGCCCGAGAAGGCACAGCAGAGCGGCAACGGGCACGATGCAGGCGGCGAGCGCATCTTTGTCTCGCCGCTGGCGCGACGTATGGCGAAGCAGGCCGGTCTTGAGCTCACGGCGCTAAAGGGCAGCGGGCCGAACGGTCGCATCGTCAAGGCGGACATCGAGGCAGCATTACAGAAGGGCGCCCCCCCTACCCCGCAGCCTGCTGCCGCACCTACCGCGGCTCCTGTCGCGCGACCGTCAGCGCCGATTGCCGCACCGCACACGCTGGTGCCGCACAGCTCGATCCGCAGGGTGATCGCCCGCCGCCTGACCGAGGCGAAATCGACCATCCCGCATTTCTACGTCTCGATGGACGTGGAGATCGACGCGTTGATCAAACTGATGAACGACCTGAACGCCAAGTCGCCGAAGGAAGGTCCCGACGCTTACCTGATCACCATCAACGACCTGGTGATCAAGGCCTCGGCCGTCACACTGCGTCGTGTGCCGACAGTGAATGCCGCGTGGACCGACGAGGGAATGGCGCTGTTCGACGATGTCGATATCAGCATTGCCGTAGCCATTCCGGACGGCCTCATAACACCGATCGTCCGTCGCGCCGACCAGAAGGGCCTGGCGACCATCAGCCGCGAGATGAAAGACCTGGCCGGTCGCGCGCGCACGGGCAAGCTGAAGCCGGAGGAATTCCAGGGCGGCGGGTTCTCCATTTCCAACATGGGCATGTTCGGCGTCACCGAGTTCGCCGCCATCATCAACCCACCCCAATCGGCGATCCTCGCAGTTGCCGCCGGACAGAAACGGCCCGTGGTGAAGAATGACTCGCTTTCGATCGCCACCGTGATGACTGTCACCCTGAGCGTCGATCACCGCGTGGTCGATGGCGCTCTCGGCGCCCGCTGGCTGCGCGAGTTCAAACGGATCGTCGAGGACCCGCTGAGCCTGTTGCTATGAGCCAGGCGCCAAAGCCTCCCCCTCCCCTTGCGGGAGGGGGTTGGGGGGAGGGGGCGCCACCGTGACCCCAACCCTCCGCCCCACCGCACCATCCGACATCCGCACGCTGCACCGCCTGATGCGCGACTTCGCCCGCTACGAGAAGCTGGACCACCGCTTCAAGATCACCGAAGCCGAACTCCACGCCGTACTGTTCAGCCCGAACCCGTCGCTCGCATCCATCCTGGCCGAAATCAACGGCACCACAGTCGGCTTCGCCCTCTGGTACTTCACCTTCGGCACCTTCTCCGGCCGCTACACGCTGTTCGTCGAGGACATCTACATCGAGCCGTCCCACCGAGGCCGCGGCATCGGCCTCGCGCTGTTCCACCACATGGCGCGCATTGCAATTGAGCGCGACTGCATCGACATGGAGTGGAACGTGCTCGACTGGAACGCGCCGGCCATCGAGTTCTACCGCCGCATCGGCGCCAAGCCCGTGCGCGGCTGGATCCCACAGCAGTTGAGCGGCGACGCCATGATCGCGCTCGCCGAAGGAACCCAAAATGGCTGACCAGAACTTTGACCTCGTCGTTCTCGGCGGCGGCCCCGGCGGCTACGTCGCGGCGATCCGTGCCGCACAGCTCGGCATGAAGACCGCGGTGGTGGAGCGCGAACATCTCGGCGGCATCTGCCTCAACTGGGGCTGCATTCCCACCAAAGCGTTGCTGCGCACCTCCGAGATCAACCACCTGCTGCACCACTTGCCCGACTTCGGTTTTGCCGCGGTCGAACCACGCTTCGAGATCGACAAGGTGGTGAAGCGCTCGCGCGCGGTCGCGAAACAGCTCTCGCAGGGCGTCGCGTTCCTGCTGCGCAAGCACAAGGTCACGGTATTTGACGGCAGCGGCAAGCTTGCCGGCAAGCAGACGCTGACGGTGGAAAAGGAAGGCAAGCCCGTGGCCACGTTGAAGTCGCCGCACATCATCCTGGCCACCGGTGCACGTGCGCGGCAGCTTCCCGGCATAGAAGCCGACGGCAAGCTGATCTGGAGCTACAAGGAGGCGATGGTGCCGCCGGCGATGCCCAAGTCGCTGCTGGTGATCGGCTCCGGCGCGATCGGCATTGAGTTCGCCAGCTTCTATCGCAACATGTGCGCCAAGGTGACGGTGGTGGAGGTGCTGCCGCGGATTCTTCCCGTCGAGGACGAAGAAATTTCTGCCTTCGCGCATAAGGCGTTCGAGAAGCAGGGCATCCGCATCCACGTCGGCGCAGCGGTAAAGGGCGCGAAGAAAGGCCGCGACAACGTCGTTGTAACCGTTGAGGCCGGCGGCAAGAGCCAGGACATCACCGTGGACCGGGTGATCTCCGCCGTCGGCATCGTCGGCAACGTCGAGGGCATCGGCCTGGAAGGCACGGGCGTGAAGGTCGATCGAACACACGTCACGATCGACGAATACTGCCGCACCGGCGAACCTGGTGTTTATGCGATCGGCGATCTCGCTGGACCTCCGTGGCTCGCGCACAAGGCAAGCCACGAGGGCGTGGTCTGCGTGGAAAAGATCGCCGGCCTGAACGACGTGCATCCGCTCGATGCGACGAACGTTCCCGGGTGCACCTATTGCCGCCCACAGGTCGCGTCCGTCGGGCTGACCGAGGCGCGCGCCAGGGAGCTGGGGCACGACGTTAAAGTCGGGCACTTCCCGTTCATCGGCAACGGCAAGGCGATCGCGATGGGCGAGCCGGAGGGCCTGGTGAAGACGGTGTTCGACGCCAAGACCGGCGAGCTTCTCGGCGCCCACATGGTGGGGGCCGAGGTGACGGAGATGATCCAGGGGTTTGCCATCGCGCGGACGCTGGAGAGCACCGAGGCCGAACTGATGCACACGGTGTTTCCACATCCGACGGTCAGCGAGACAATGCATGAGGCGGTGCTGGATGCATATGGGCGGGTCATACACATCTGATTCGAGTGTCGAGAGTAAACTGACCTGGCCGGCTCGTTTCTGTTTTGTCCGCCGCAGGAGCGGTGTCTCCGTTCGGCCAATTCCTGATGATTTCCCGGAGCCGACCTGATGCGCGAGCTAGCGCCGCGCAAGGGCTGTCCGGGATGGCCCATCCGCCGCCCCAAACTCCAGGGTGGGAAACAGCTATGTGATCCTGCATATCGTGTGCTACCGAAACGCACCCGGTTCGATATAGGCAGCGCCGCGAGACCTCTGTATGTTACACCTTTCCGTGAGGATCTCGCATTGAAACCAGTGTTGGCTGTTCTTGGAATAGTTCTCGGCGTGCTCTGCGCCGGCTTGGCCGGGGGAGTATCGGCCGAAGCGCAGACCGCCGGCGCGCCGACCGACCAACAGCCAACGCAGGTGCAGACACCGCGCAGAGCGCTCGAATTGCAGGCGGTCGAGCGGCTCAATGCATGGACTGTGGGACTTGCCGGCGGGCAACTCGAAGGTGCCCCCATCCGCTTCGCGACCGAGATTGCGCGTGTCGTGGACGACGGCGACAACCTACACGTGCTGCCCATCGTCACCCGCGGCCCCGTCGAGAACGTTGAGGCGCTGCTCTATCTGAAGGGCGTCGACGCCGCGATTATCAACTCCGATGCCCTGGACCAGTTCAAGACGCTGGTTCCGAACATCCGCCAGCGGATCACCTATATCCTCAGCCTGTTTCCCTCCGAACTGCACATCTTCGTCCGTCCGGAAATCAAATCCCTGGACGACCTCCGGGGCAAAAAGGTCAACTTCAACACCCCTGGTACTGCGGCGGCCTATTCTGGTCCGCTGATCTTCGAACGACTGAAACTTGACGTCGCAAAAACCTTCATCCCCCACCAGGTCGCGCTGCAGCAGATGCGATCGGGACAGGGCGACATGGCAGCGGTCGTGTTCGTCACCTCCAAGCCGATCGACGTGTTTGCACATTCAAGGTGGGACCCCGGATTCAAGTTCCTGCCAGTCCACTTCGAGGATTTCGGGTTCTACCTGCCGTCCACCCTGACCTCGAGTGATTATCCCGACATCATTCCGCAGGGCCAGGAGGTAGAGACGATCGCAGTGCCGACGATCCTGGCGGCATTCAACTGGCCAAAGGGGTCAGATCGCTACAAGCGGGTCGCTCGATTGACCGACTACCTGTTCAGTCGGCTGGGCACGCTACAGGAGCCGGGGTTTCATCCCAAGTGGAAGGATGTCAACCTCAACGCCAAGGTGCCCGGGCTCGAACGCTTCCCTGCGGCCCAGGAATGGCTTGACAGTGCCGCAGCGACAAAACCGGCCGCGGCGTCCTCAGACAAGTCTTCCAGCGCCACTTCACCCCAACCCGGGACCGCCGTAGGTCCGCCTACGCCAGAGCAGGTGCGGTTGTTCCAGGAGTTCCTGGACTGGCGACGCCAGCATAGCAAGTGACGCCGCTCTAACCGTGAACAGTTCCAGCTCGGAGGAAATCGAATGCGCTTACTGAAGACCGTGGCGATAGGCGGTATCGGCCTGGTCATGATCGCGACAATGCCCGCGTTCGCGGAAAGCCAAAGCAAAATAGCGCCCACCGTGGCGTACTCGACCATGCACAAGACCCACAGGGTGGTCATTCAGGTGACCCAGAATGACCCTGCCGTCATGAACATGGCGCTCAACAACGGCGAGAACCTGGTCAAGTACTATCAGGACAAAGGCGAGAAGATCGAGATCGAGTTCGTCGCCTATGGCGCCGGCTTGAACATGGTCCGCAGCGACACCTCACCGGTGAAGGAACGTCTCGCTGCCATCAGCAGCAGCATGAAAAACGTGACCTTCACGGGTTGCGGCAATACCCTCGCCGCTCAATCCAAGCAGGAGAACAAGAACATCACTCTTCTCCCGGAGGCGCACCTTGTTCCGGCGGGGATCGCACGCATCGTCGATCTTGAGGAACAGGGGTGGACCTACGTGCGTCCGTAGTTGACGCGCTCCGCGCCTGGCCTGGTTCCAATGTCGCGCGCAACGGTCTTCCGGGTCAAAGCGGCAATCTTCGTCCTGGTCTCGCTATTTTATTGCGTCATGCCATGTCTCACTATGGCACAGCCCGCAAGCGGCTGTGCCGCCTGCGTGGACGCTGCCGGCTGCACTGAAAAGCGTGAGTTATGTATTGCGGAATGTCGTGCACAACTCTTCAGTATAGATCCAAGACGATCCGCATGCGTTGCGGACTGCTCGAACAAAGCGGCCCAATGCAATCGGATTGCCGCCAACGGCTGCCGCGCCCATAATCTGTGTCGTTAGTCTCTGCCGCTTACCGACTATCGGCAGCAAGAATTGCTCACGTTTACCGGGAAGAAGCGTCGTCTTCAGAAACGCTCAACAGGTGGGGGCTTCAACAAATGAATCCTGTGACCGTGCATAGGCGCCTGCCGCGCGCCATCCTCGTCGGTGCAATGCTGTTGTTGGCACATCCGCTGTTCGCTGAAGCGCAGGCTCCGGTGACCGACCCGCTGGGTGTCGTGCGCATCCCGAAGGGCGCCCCGATCCAGATTGGCGGCTACTGGGTGATGTCCGGCGCCGACACTGCTATGGGCATCGATTCCAAGCGCGGTGCTGAACTCGCCTTCCGGGACATCGGCAACAAGCTGCTCGGGCACCCGATCAAGCTCTCCGTCGAGGACGATCAGTGCAACGCCGAGGGCGGCCAGACCGCGGCGACCAAGTTGGCTGCCAACCCGCAGGTCCTGATAGTGCTCGGTGGCGCCTGCTCGTCTGCCGCCACGCCGGCCGCGCCGATCCTCTGGCAGCAAGGCATTACCAACATCTGCAACGCATGCTCGGCACCGTCGCTGACCGCACCGGATCGCGGGCCGCAGTACGCCGGCTTCGGCCGAACCATTGCCAGCGACATCGACCAGGGCGCCTCCGACGCGAAATACGTCTTCACCGTGCTGAAGGCGAAGACCGTCGTCGCCGTCCACGACGGCAGCCCCTACGCCCAGCAGCTCGCGGCCGTCATGGCGAAAAGCTTCGAGGGCTTGGGCGGCAAGGTCATGTCGACGGAAGCTGTCGCGCCAACCGACGTGGACATGCATCCGGTGCTGACCAAGATCGCTGCCGAGAAGCCGGATGTGATCTACATGCCGATCTTCGTCGCGGCCGCGGCGCAGATGCTGCGTCAGTCCAAGGAGATTCCCGGGCTGGAACACACCACGCTGGTCGGCGGTGGCTCGCTCGCGGCAGCGGAGTTCGTCGAGGCGGCCGGCCCGTCAGTGGTCGGCTTCCACATCTGCTATCCCGACGTCTCGGTCGACACGATGGGCAAGGCCTATCCGTCATTCGTCGAGGAATACAAAAAAGTCTACGGCGAGGCGCCGATATCGGGCTACCACGCCAACGCCTACGATGCCGCGGAGATGGCGATCAAGGCGATCCCCAAAGTGGCGAAGGCCGACAAGGAAGGCAATCTGTACATTGGCCGCAAGGCGCTTCGGGACGCCGTGTTCGCTGAAAAGTTCGAAGGCATGAGCGGACCGATCGCCTGCGACGCGTACGGCCAGTGTGCGAAGTTCAAGCCCGCGGTCTACGAGTTCATCTCGGACGACCCAAAGACATTCTCCATGGGCAAGAACCCAAAGAAAGTCTGGCCATAGTACCCGCCGAACGACCTGTCATTGCGAGCGGAGCGAAGCAATCCCCATCGTGTTATGGATTGCTTCGCTTCACGCCTTCACAAACAGCCGCCGAGGCACGTCCGCCAGACATTCCACGCCGGTGTCAGTGATCACGATACTCTCGGTGATCTCCAGCCCCATCGTCTCCAGCCACAGGCCGGTCATGAAGTGGAACGTCATGCCAGGTTGCAACTCGGTCCTATCGCCTGCTCGCAGGCTCATGGTGCGCTCACCCCAGTCAGGCGGATAACTGAGGCCTATCGAATACCCGGTGCGATTGTCCTTGACGATGTTGTATTTCCTCAACACCGCGAAGAACGCATTGGCGATGTCCTCACAGACATTACCGGGTCTCGCCGCGGAGAGTCCTGCCTCCATGCCCTCCAGCGTCGCCTTCTCCGCATCGAGAAACTCCTGCGTGGGCCTGCCAAGAAACACCGTGCGCGACAGCGGACAATGGTATCTCCTGTAGCATCCGGCCAGCTCAAAAAAAGTTCCCTCGCCCGCGCGCATTGGCCGATCATCCCAGGTCAAATGCGGAGCCGAGGCTTCTATACCTGAAGGCAGCAGCGGCACGACCGCAGCATAGTCGCCCCCGAACCCGTCCACGCCGCGGATGCCCGCATCGTATATTTCCGCGACCAGATCGCACTTGCGCATCCCCGGTTCGACCTTGTCGACAATCCGCTGATGCATGGCCGCCACGATGCGCCCTGCGCGTCGCATGTACTCCAGCTCCGTCGGACTCTTGACCGCGCGCTGCCAATTCACCAGCGAACGTGAGTCAGTGAAGCGGGAGCTTGGCAGATGCTCGACGAGCGACGCGTAGGCAGCGGCGGTGAACCAGTAATTGTCCATCTCCACTCCGATCGCGGCGCGCTCCCACCCACGATCCTTGATGACACCGGACAGAAAATCCATCGGATGACGCTCGACGGACTGCACGTAGTGATCGGGATAACCCACAATGCTGTCGTCATGCAGCCAGGTGGTGCGCCGCGCTCCGTTCGCGTCCTGCCCGCGCCCATACCAGACAGGCTCACCCTCGGCCGGCACCAGCACGCACTGATGAACATAGAACGACCAGCCGTCATAGCCGGTCAACCAATGCATGTTGGACGGGTCGGTCACGATCAGCAGGTCGATGCCCGCGCTCGCCATGGCGGTCCGTGTCCTGGCAAGACGCGCGTCGTATTCCGAGCGAGAGAAATTGAGTTGGGGTGGACTCACACCGCTCCTCCCCGTTCACTGGCCTGATGCCGACGAATCAGATGGGCACCCAGCAATAGCATCGCGCTCAATGCAATCGTCAGCGTCGAGACCGCGGCAATGGTCGGATCGATGGCGAAGCGCAGGTCGTCCCACATCCGCCGCGGCAGAGTGACCGCCCCCGAGCCCGACAGGAACAGCGCTACAATCAGCTCGTCGAACGAGGTGATGAACGCGAACAGCGCGCCGACCAGAACACCAGGACAGATGAGCGGCAAGGTCACCTGACGGAACGCACCCCAGGGCGTCGCGCCGAGACTGAGCGCAGCCTGTTCCAGCCGGCGATCCACACCCGCCAGGCTCGCGCTGACGCTGGTCACCACGAATGGCACTGCAAGGCAGGTGTGCGCCAGCACAAGACCCGCCGGCGTCCCGACCAGGCGATAGCGTGCAAACACATAGTAAATGCCAATGGCCACCACGATACCGGGCACAATAAGCGGCGACAGGATCAGCGCGCCCATGATGGTTCGCATGGCAGGCGGCAGTCGCGCCAATCCAAGGGATGCCAGCGTTCCGAGGATGGTCGACAGCGCAACAGCGCACCCTGCAACACCAAGGCTGAGCCATGTCGATGCCAGCCATTCACCGCTGCCCAGATAGGCACGATACCAGCGGATGCCCAAGCCCGGCGGTGGAAAGGTCAAATAGCTCGCCGACGAGAACGACAGCACGACAACAATCAGAATCGGCAGCACCAGGAAGACCAGCACAAGGATCCAGAGAACGTGGAACGCAAAACGCCCGATCATTGTGTCGCCGTCCGAAGCAGGTCCCGCATGCCCGGCAGGCGCTGGAACGCCGCGATCAGCAGCAGGGTGACGGCGAGCAGCGCGGCGGACAGGCAGGCCGCGTACGGCCAGTTCAGCAGATCGACCTGCTGCGCGATAAGCATCGACAGCATGAGGTCGCGCGGGCCGCCGACCAGCGCCGGGGTGATGTAGAATCCAAGCGACAGCACGAAGACCAGCAAGGTGCCCGCGGCGACGCCCGGAAGTGACAGCGGCAGGACGATCTGAACGAACACGCGCCATGGAGGTGCGCCCAGCCCCGCCGCCGCGCGTGGCAGCGCACCATCGATCTGCCGCAGAACGCTGGCAATCGGCAGGATCATGTAAGGCAGCAATATATGGATCATCGCGGCATGCACGGCGAATGACGTGTTCAACAGGCGGAGCGGCGCACTGATCAGGCCGACGCCGATCAGCAGATCGTTGATCACGCCGTGTCGTCCCAACAGCACCATCCATGCATAGCTCCGCACCAGGACGCTGGTCCAGAACGGCAGCAGGACCACGATCAGCACCATGGTCGCCGCGCCACGCCGCAGCCGCGACAGCGCGAGCGCCACGGGATAGCCCAGCAACATCGTGCCAAGCGTCACGACAAGAGCAGTACGCAGCGTCGTCCAGAATACCTCCAGGAAGACGCGATCCGCAGCGAGCCGACGATAGTTGTCCAGCGTCCAGCTCGGTTCCGCGATGCTGCGCAGCAGCATCGACGCGAGTGGCAGCAGGTAGAACGCCAGCATGTAGAGTGCGAGCGGCAACACCAGCAGGATCGGGGCGATGCGCTGCCAGGAAACGCGTGGCAATCGCAGAGGCGAAATCGCGACAGTGGTCATGCGTCAGACGATGACCGTGTCGGCGATCGACCACGCAAGCTCCACGTTTTCACCGACAACCCGACGGCGGACAGTCGCGCTGGAGGGCTCCTTGAGGACGATCGAAACGCCGCCCTCGCAATGGCACAGATAGCGGCAGTGTTCCCCGGCAAACACCGTCTCGGCGATGGTCCCCGCCATGCGGTTCTGGCGCGTCGCGCATTGCGGCGCATCGGCAAATCCCAGGCGCTCCGGGCGCGTCGTCAGAGTGACGGTTTCGCCAACCGCGGCAACCCGGCCACCAACCGCACGGACTGTCGCGCCTGCGCAATCCGCAACCACTATACCATCTTCCAATCCCCGCACGACGCCCTGCATAAAGTTGGATTCGCCAATGAACGAGGCGACAAAACGATCGCATGGTCGGTCGTACAGGTCCTCCGGGGTGCCGACCTGAGCGATCAGTCCTTCGTTCATCACCGCGACCCGGTCGGACATCGTCAGTGCCTCCGCCTGATCATGCGTGACATAGATGAAGGTGATGCCCAGTTCGGCATGCAGGCGCCGCATCTCAAGCTGCAGGCTCTCACGCAGCTGCTTGTCGAGTGCCCCAAGCGGCTCGTCCATCAGCAGCAGCCGCGGGCGGAACACGATCGCGCGGGCCAGCGCGACACGTTGTTGTTGACCGCCGGATAGCTGCCGTGGATAGCGCGACTGATAGCCCGGCAATCGCACCAGGTCCAGGCTTTCCGCCACCTGCCGCGCACGCGTCGCTCGATCGACACCGCGCTGCTTGAGTGGAAAGCCGATGTTCTCCGCCACCGTCATATGCGGGAACAACGCATAGTTCTGGAACACCATGCCGATGTTGCGCTTGTGCGGCGGCAGAACCACGACCGACTGCCCATCGATCGCAATATCGCCAACCGTAGGCACTTCGAAACCGGCGATCATCAACAGCGTTGTGGTCTTGCCCGATCCGCTGGGCCCGAGCAACGTCAAAAACTCGCCCGAACGAATGTCGAGTGTGACGCCGCGCACCGCGCCCACGCTCTCGAACCGCTTTTCGATGTTGCTCAGGACAACCGACGCGCCATGACCCGCCATCGGCCGTCCGACAGCCAGCGTGACGGTGCCATCCATCACCTCCGCGCCCGTCAGGCCAATATCCACTTGTTCCAGCGCCCGATGACGGTATCACGGTTGTCAACCCACCATTCGTAATCGTACGGCACCAGCTGCGATCTGATTGCCGGCGCACTCGGCAATGCCTCCTGTTGTTTCTCGCTCAGGTATTCCGCCGACTTGTTGTTGACGGAGCCATAAGGGATCAGCATCGACAGCCGTGCCTGAGAAATCGCCAACGTGCTGAACGCGATGAACTTCATCGCGTTGGCCTTGTTGGGAGAGTTCTTCGGCACCGCCCAGCAGTCGCGCTTCAGCAGCCCCTGGTTCCAGCTTATTGCCGCCGGCACGCCAGCCGCCTGAATGGCGGCCATGCGGCCATTCCAGACCGACGTCAGCACCACCTCGTGGTCGGTGAGCATCTGCACGGGAACCGCGCCGGTCTCCCACCACTTCACGACGCTCGCCTTGATCTTGTCGTAGCTGGCAAATGCCAGATCGATGTCGATCGGGTACAGCTTGTCGGGCGGCACACCGGCTGCCATCAGCGCGAACTCGAGCTCCGGCGTGCTCGGGCCGGCGCCGCCGAGTGCACGGTCGCCAGGAAACTTTGTCGCATTCCAGAAGTCCGCCCAGCCATTCGGCACCACACCCTTGAACGCATCGGTGCGATATCCCATCACCTGGGACCAGACCAACATATCGAGCGCGTAGTCGTAGCGATACAGCGGATCGATGTTGTCCACGTCCACCAGGTCGTAGTTGATCTTCTCGAAGTAGTCGCCCTTTTTTTGGAGGTTTTTCACAGTGGAACGGCTGAGCTGCACCACGTCCCACTCGACGTTGCCGGTGTCCACCATCGCCTTGACCTTGTTGACATCGGCGCCCGGAAAATCGTGCGTCTTGATGCCGCTGAGCTTTTCGAACGGCGCGAAATACGCGGTGCGCTCGGCATCCTGCGCAGTGCCGCCATAGGCAGCTATACGCACTTCGCCGGTGCCCTTCAGCTTGTCCGGTATCGCGGTGATCTCTGGCATCTTCGTCGGCGGCGCGGATTGCGCGAAACTGCGCGTGCTGCCCAGAGCGGTCATACCCGCGGTTGCCCAGGCGGCAAAGCCAAGGAAGCGGCGGCGGCTGTGGTCAGTCGTGTCGTCGCGTCTCGTCATGGCTGCGCTCCTGATTCAAAGGGTCATGTCAGTGCCTCTCCGGCGCCGGAACCGAAGAACGGCGTCGGTATCCACCATTCCTCGCCGCGTACCGTGGTGATGTATTCCGGCCAACGCAGATCGACCGGCGGAACGAAATCATGCGGCAGCAGCGGCGCCACCCATTTCGTACCGCCAACGCCGCCGCCGGTACGTTCATTGAACTCCGCCTTGGCGCGTTCGAGCATCTCGGGATGCGTATGAAGATCGAGAAACGACGCGGCCAGTGCCTTCGCGGCGAGGAGCAGCCCAGGATCGATCGCCGCCGGCAGCCCGCCCAAAGCATTGCGGCACCAGGCGGGGTACTCGTAGCTGTCGTCGGCAGGACGCAGCGTCGGTCGCATGGTGAACAGCCGCGCGGCAGGCGCATGCCAACTGTACTCGACGTAGTCATCGGCACCGATATGAAACTGCCCGGGCGGCAGGCTGCGGCGCACGATCGTCTCGAACTCCGCCGGTGACGTCAGCCGCTGATTGTCTGCAATGAATGGATCGTCCATCGCCGCAATGCCGAGGTTCGTCTGAATCGCCCGGCCGAACGCGCGCGCCTCTTGGTCGAATGACGGCGCGCCGATCGCTTCCATGTTCCGATATACCAGGTCGATCATCGTGCTGTTCGGCAGGCCGACGCGCGTCTTGGTGACCCATCGGTACTGACGCCTGGCACCCGCACACCGCCGCTGCGTGACGCGCGTTGTTGGCCAGCACCTGATAGATCTGCTGCTGCACCGCGAGCGATGGCGAGCGCCAGGAATACTGGATCTGGCTGAATTGCGGCGGCAGGTTGTCGGACGTCGCATCACCGCCAGCGAGGATGAACTCGTTCAGCGTCCAGGCGCCGGCGTGCGGATACATCGCCTCCTTGGTGTATTTTGTGGTCGTGTACATCAGGCACAGCGCATCGATCGCGCCAGGACACCGCGCCGCGGCGTGCGCCGATGTGCGGATCGGCAGCAGAGACTTGTCGATCCACTGCTCGGGCGTCAGCGTCTCGAAGGTGATCACGACGCTCCAATAGGCGCCGCACTGGGTCTCGCCCTGCACCGTGTTGGCGCTGTGCGGATGGTAGGCGATGAAAGCATCGCAGCCGTCGTAGTATCCCTTCGCCGCGTGCACCGGCTTCGAGCCGCACACCTTCTCAGCTGGCTCGCCGAAGAACTTCAGCGTGCCGCGCAGCCCGTGAAGCTGCATCGCCGCCTTGGTCGCCAGGATGCCGGCCACCGCCGCGGTTCCAAGCGATGAATGCGGATCGGTATGGCCGGCGGTCCACGGATGCAGCCCTTCGCGCGGCGCCTTGTATGGCACCACCCGCTGCGACTGCCCGGGGACTGCGTCGTATTCGGCGTAGCTGCCCAGGACCGGCGAACCACTGCCCCAGGTCGCGGCAAAGGCCGTCGGCATGCCGCCCGAGCCTTCCTCCACCGTGAACCCCTCGGCGCGCAACAGGTCACAGTAGGCACGCGCCGACTTGTATTCCCGCCAGGCAGGCTCGGCGAAGTTCCAGATCCCCCTGTTGAACTCCGACAGCCGCGCCTGGTTCGCATCGATCCAGGCGACTGCCGATAGTTGTGTCTGGTTCAGCGCCATACCCCCCTCCCCGCTCAAAACTCGAGGAGGTTATCCCTAAAATACCGGTGAGTGTATGCCGCGCGCACCAGACCGCGATCCTGCAACGCCGGCACCAGCCCATCCTCCACTTCGGCCAGAGTACGACGGCTGACGTTCGGCAGCGAGAACAGGAAACCGTCGCCGCCGACTTCCTCCATCACCTCACCCATGCGTGCCGCCAGCGAATCCGGCGTGCCAACCAGCTCCACAGAAAGTTCCGTGGCATTGTGGTCGAGCATCGCCTCGCGCAGCGTCTTGCCACCATATTTGCGGCGGAATTCATCCAACGTCTGTTGATGCCCGTTGGTGGTGACATCCTCCGGCAACGGCTTGTCCAGATCGAAACGGCCGAAGTCGATGTTTGTTATCTTCCCCAGATGCGCAAGCCGCTGCGGGATCTGCGCCTCGGCGCGTGCCGCGCGCAGCCGCTTCTTTTCCTGCGCCTCCTCCTCCGTCTCGGCGATGATCGGCGCTACAAGGAACAACACCTTGCACGAATCCGGATTGCGGCCGTGCGCCATCATGCGGGCACGCACGTCCTCCCGGTACGCCTTCATCCCCGCAACGCCCTTGGTGTGCGCCACGATCGTGTCGGCATACTGCGAGGCGAACTGTCGTCCCCGCTGCGAGCCACCAGCCTGCGCGATCACCGGCTGGCCCTGCACACACGGTCCCGAATTGAGCGGCCCGCGGGTCTTGTAGTAGCGACCCTCGAAGTTCACCGCATGGACCTTGGTGTGATCGACCAGATAACCGCTGTGCCGGTCGGCAATGATTGCACCCGGCTCCCATGAACCCCAAAGCCGCCGACAGACCTCCATGTACTCGTCGGCCATGTCGTAGCGCAGATTATGCTCGGGCATCCCAGGCATGCCGAAGTTCATCGCCGCGAAATCGGAACTGCCGGTGACGGCGTTCCAGCCGATGCGTCCCTCCGACACCTGATCCAGCGTCGCGATCAGTCGGGCGAGCAGGTAGGGCGGATAGGCGAAGGTACCAAAGGTCGGCACGATGCCGATGCGCGATGTCGCCTGAGTCATCAGCGAGGCGACCACCGAAGGATCCTGCCGCGGCACCGCGATGGCGTGCTTCAGATAAAGCTCCGTCGACCCGCCCCAGCTCTCGCCGACATAGGAAGAGTCCTCGATCAACAGATAGTCAAAACACGCTCGCTCCAGCGAACGCGCCATTTCGATGAACAGCTCCGGCACCATCCAGTTGTTGCCGATGTGCCCGGTCCAACTCTCGCCCCAGGCCTGCGCACTCGAACCTTGCAGAAACCAGCCAAGGTGAAAGGGCTTCGCTGCCATCTATCCGCTCCCAAGCCGTCGGCTACTGCATGCAATCATCGTGCCGACCATACGAACTGTCATTGCGAGCGCAGCGGAGCAATGCCGGTCACAGTGCCGCCCTGTCACACCCCTCTGAAACTGCCCTTTCGCTTCTCGACAAACGCGCGCCTCGCCTCCTTCGCATCCTCCGAGTTCTGCAAGATGCCGCCAGCGTTGGACGTAAGCACCATCGTCGTCTCCAACGTGCTGTCCAAAGCGGCACGCATGACGCGTTTGCTCACCCACTGCACAAGCGGCGGCCTGGCGATGATCTTTTCGCACAGTTCCCGCGTGGTCTCTTCCAGCTTCTCGGAAGGCACCAGATGGTTGAGCATCCCCCACTCATATGCCCGCTCCGCGTTCAACTCGCCGGTGTAGGCGAATTCCAGGGCGCGCCCGAGGCCGATCATCTTGGGAAGATAGTACGACCCGCCGTTCTCGATGATCTGTCCGGCATTGTGATAGCCGATGAAGCGTGTCCTCTCGCAGCCCACACGGATATCGCAATGGAGTGCCATATCCATGCCCGACCCGACCGCCGCCCCATTGATCATCGCGATCGTCGGCTTGCGGATCAGCGAAATATCGCGGTGAAGCTCGGTAAATCCGTGGAAGAAGTGCTGGCGCGCCGCATCGGGCCCTTCATGCGGACCCCGATTGCCGGGCAGGTTTTCTCCTGTGATATCCTGCGTCGCCCTCGACCCCAGATTCGCACCGGAACAGAACCCACGCCCCACGCCGGTCAGCACGATCACGCGAACGTTGGGATCATCGTCGCCGGCCCGCATGTACTCACCGACCTTGGCGACGGTGCCGTTCTCCTCCGCGGTCCCGACCAGCGCGTTCATCCGCTCCGGCCGATTGAACTTGATCCAGAGGATGCCGCTGTCCTCCGGTTCATACAGCAAGTGCTCGACAAGCTTCGGTCCCATCATCTCCTCCCGGCGGATCAGGCAAATGACTCGGTCATCGCCGAATAGACGAGCGTACGCAGGTCTCGGCGCAGGGTGAGCCGGACGTCGCTGCCCATGACCTGCGTCATGAACACCACCGCGAGCTCTTCCTTCGGGTCGATCCAGAACGCGGTTGACGCCGCGCCCCCCCAGAAGTACTCGCCCAACGTACCCGGCAGGCGTGTCTTGGCGACGTTGACATTCACCCCGCAGCCGATCGAGAAGCCGATGCCGGAATAGCCTGCCTCGCTGAACAGGCCTGGAGGCGCCATGTCCCCGAGCTCCTTGTTGTCCGGCAGGTGGTTCAGACTGAACAATGCGACGGTCTTGGGACTAAGGATCTGCACGCCGTCGAGCATCCCACCGTTCAGCATCATCCGGCAGAACCGCATGTAGTCGTGCGCGGTCGACACCAGGCCGCCACCGCCTGACTCCAGCGTCGGCGGCGCAGCGTATGTGCTCTTGCCCGCATCGTCCTGCGTCAACAGCCCGCCGCCATGTCGTGGCATATAGCAGGTTGCGAATCGCCCGACCTTCTCCGCCGGGCACCAGAACGCGGTGTCAGTCATCCCCAACGGTTCGAACAGCCGCGTGCGCAGGAACTCGCCGAAGCTCATGCCGCTGAGCTTCTGCACGAGATATCCCATCACATCGATCGAGACGGAGTAGTTCCACCCCGTCCCCGGCGAATACTCCAGCGGCAATTTTGACAAGTGCTCGATCATCGCATCGAGCCCGCCCTCGGCGCTGGGTTCGGCGATGTGCGCGCGACGGTAAGCGCGATCGACGCTGGTGCGGTTCATGAACCCGTAGGTTAAGCCCGAAGTATGCGTCACCAGATCCACGACCTTCATCGGCCGCACAACCGGTGTCGTCACGAAACTCGGCTCTCCCACTGCGACCAGGCTCGGCAGGCCAGTGGCGTAAACCCCCAAGTGATTCCACGACGGAATGTGCGTGGCGACATCGTCATCGAGGCCGATCAGACCTTCCTCGACCAACATCATCAGCGCGACCGACGTGATCGGCTTGCTCATGGAGTATATACGAAAGATTGCATCCTCGCGCATCCGCTTGTCGCGCTCGAGGTCCATGTGCCCCGACATGCCGGTATGAGCGAGCTTGCCACGACGGTAGACCATGGTCAGCACTCCCGGCAGCCGGCCGCTATCGACGTAGCGCCGTTTCATCACCTCATCCAGGCGCGCCAAACGCGACGCCGACAGCCCAACCGCTTCTGGTTTCACCACGACCTCCACTTCGATTGACCGCTGGCGCTATGCCAGCGCGAGTTCCTGATATCCCTTCGTAGCCACCTCGTCGCACCGCGCCCGGTATGCCGGCGCGCTGCCGCTATAGCGCGCGATAATACGGGTCTGCTTGCCCTCCACATTGGAGTTGATACCGGTCATCCAGGAGTTGACCTCGTTGGACAGCAGACCCACCCCGCACGACTTGACGTGATCGGTCCACGACGTCACTCCCGCGTCCGTCGCCGCCACGCGCGTGAGGCCATGCTCCCGCGCATGGCGCAACAGGCGCGTCGCCCAATCGACGTTGTATTCGATGCTGCGCGGAATGTTGCCCAGAGCCGTATGCGGCCCCATCAGCATCATCATGTTCGGGAAGTCCGTCACCAGAACGCCGAGATAGGTCTGCGGCCCGCTCGCCCACTTGTCCTTCAGCCGCAACCCACCCACCCCACGAATGTCGATGCGATCGAAGCTGCCGGTGATGGCATCGAAACCGGTTGCATAGATGATGATGTCGAACGCGTACTCGGCATCGCTGGTCTTGATGCCCGTCGGCGTGATCCGCTCGATCGGCGTTTCGTTGATGTCCACCAGCACGACATTGGGCTGGTTGTAGACCTCGTAATATCGCGTCTCCAGCGGAACACGGCGCGTGCCGAAGCCGTGGTTCCTCGGGATCAGCTTCTCAGCCACCTTGGGATCCTTCACCCGCTGACGGATCTTCCTGGCCACGAAATCCGAGATGGCCGCGTTCGCCGCCCGATCAGTGAGAATGTCGCGGAAATTGCCCTGCCAGATGCCGAAGCCACGCTCCGCGTACAGCTTCTCCCAGAACGCCTCGCGCTCCTCCGGCGTCACCTCGAACGTGCCGCGCGGATCGGGCGTATGCAGGAAGCAGGCGAAAGTTTCCTGGCAACGCTGGAACATCTCCGGATAGCCGGCCTTGATCTCCGCCATCGTCGCAGCGTCTATCGTGCTGTTGTGCAACGGCGCGCACCAGTTCGGCGTGCGCTGAAACACGGTCAGGTGACCGACCGTCTTGGCCACCTCCTGGATCGTCTGCACGCCGGTCGCACCGGTGCCGATCACCGCGACGCGCTTGCCCACGAAGCTAACCGGCTCATGCGGCCATCGCGCGGTGTGGCAGGATTGACCCTGGAACGTCTCAACCCCCTCGATGCGCGGCATCGTCGGCGCCGACAACGGACCCACCGCGGTGATCAGAAAGCGCGCGCTGTGGCAGCTGCCGTCCTCCAGCGTCACGTCCCACCGGCGCGCCGCCTCCTGCCAGTGCGCCGCCGCGACCCGGCTGCGGAACTGAATGTCCCGGCGCAGGTCGAACCTGTCGGCGACATGGTTGAGATAGCGCAGCGTCTCCGGCTGGCCGGAGAAATGCTCCGACCAGTTCCATTCGGCCAGCAGTTCCTCCGAGAACGAGTAGCTGTAGGAATAGCTTTCGGAATCGAAACGCGCGCCCGGATAGCGGTTCCAGTACCAGGTGCCGCCAACCCCCGTTCCGGCCTCGAACACCCGCACGCGCATCCCCAGCTCGCGCAGACGGTAGAGCTGGTACAGGCCCGACATCCCTGCCCCAATGATGATGGCGTCATAGTCCGGCGCTTCGCCCAAGGCGGCCATCTGCTGTCGCTCCTGAATACGCCATCGATCATCGCCCGGCACCCGCACCATGCCAACTTCCGGCCTCCTGCGGCGCGACCCACGGTTGCCGGCAGCCAGACGCAGGACTAGCCTTTCCACAAACCTAGTGAAACGGCCAGCAGCCCGCCTTTGCCGCGGCGGAAGGGAGATCGTCATGCACCTCATGTATTTCACCGAACAACCAATGTCGGCCTACTTCGCCCAGGCCGGCCTGGACTTCGGCGCCACCGCCCTGATGTTCTCGAACAGCCATTTCGACCCGAAAGAGGGCAGCCGGCTGTACAACGAGTATCTCGAACACTACCTGCTGGTCGACGAGCTGGGCTTCGACGGCATCATGCTGAACGAGCACCACAACGCGCCGTTCTGCATGCAGGCACGCACCAACATATTCGCCTCGATCCTCGCCGCGATGACGAAGAACGTGAAGATCGTCATCCTCGGCAATCCGCTGCCGCTGTCCGACAACCCGGTGCAGCTCGCCGAAGAGCTGGCGATGATCGACATGATCAGCAAAGGCCGGCTGGTGTCCGGTTTCGTGCGCGGCGGCGGCCAGGAGCAACTCGCCAACGGCGTGAACCCGGCGTTCAACCGCGAGCGCTTCGAGGAGGCGCACGACCTGATCGTGAAGACCTGGACCACGCCGGGGCCATTCCGCTGGGAGGGCACGCAGTACCAGCACCGCGTCGTCAATCCGTGGGCGGTGCCGATGCAGAAGCCGCATCCGCGCATATGGATACCCGGCGTAATCAGCCGCGAGACAATCATCTGGGCGGCGCAGCACGGCTATCCGTACATCGCTCTCAACACGCCGGTCGAACGCACGAAGCAGATCTGGAAGATGTACGACGATACGGCGGCCGCGGCCGGGTTTGCCGGAGGTCCGTCGTACCACGGCCTGCTGAAGCAGATCCACGTCGCCGAGACCGAGGAAAAGGCGCTGGAGAACGCGCGCCAGTTCCTGTGGATGCAGGGCGAGTTCACCGGCCTGGCGCACCCGGTGTGGAGCACGCCTGCGGGTTACTACAGCCCGGAGAACCGCCGCGCCTTCGTTGAGTTGTCCATCGGGCGATCGACCAGCCCGCGTGCCCGCCCGGACCTGCAGGGACAGCTCAAGGAGATGATGATCATCGCCGGCACCCCGAAGCAGGTCATCGCCAAGCTCCGCGTCCTGCTGGAAGAGACGCGGCCCGGCATCTTCGCCTTCTGGGGCAATGACGGCACCGTGTCGCACGAGGACGCCAAGACCTGCATCCGGCTACTCGGCACCGAGGTCTTCCCGGCGGTGCGCGAGATGGCAAAGGAGTTCGACCTCAAGAGCCCGTTCGAGACCAACCAGCCGGTCAGCGTCGACTACATGGGTGGCGACAAACAATCCGAGCGCGCCGCAGCCGAGTAGCGCTGCGCCTCGCCCCTGCGCTCGCACCGGCTGCTGCGTCCTGATAGTCGATGGATGCTGACATCAAAGCCGCCAGTGCGCGCGTAGGCCTGCTCGGCAAACCGTCGAACCGCATCACCAACCCGCTACGGGTCGCGTGTGTGGTTTTCCCAGCCGTGCTGTTGTTCGGTTTGGCCTGGGTCGACTACCGCGAGGAACTCGCGCGGACGCGCAACGACGTGGCGACCGCCACCAACGCCTTGGCTGAACATGCCAGGACAGTGGTGGAAACGGTCAACCTCGTGCTTGCGCGCGTGCTGGATCACGTCGATCACCAGGACTGGCCGACCCTCGCTGGATCGCCTGATACTCATGACTTCCTCGATCAATTGCGGCGCAACCTGCCCCAGGTCGAGGCGGTGTTCCTGACCGACCCAACCGGCACGATCGCCGCCAGCAGCCGTGCCTACCCAATGCCCAGATACGATGTTCACAACGCGGAATATGTCGCCGCCGCCAAGGCCCAGGACGGCGATGCCGTCGCCATCAGCGCGCCGTTTCCCGGCACAATCTCCGGAACCACCGGCTTCATGATAAGTCGTCGGCGAATGCAGGATGGAAAATTCGACGGTGTGGTGGGGGTAACCGTCTCGCGGCAATATTTCGAGAACATCTATCGCTCCGTGCTGGACGCGCCAGGCGCCTCGTCCGCCGCGCTTGTCCGCACGGACGGCGCAATCCTGGTACAGTTCCCCGATCCAACCGGCCATCCGGGCACGCTTCCAGCATTCGACGCGTTGATGATGGCTGCCCGATCCGACAATACCTTTGGCATACTTTCCGCTCGATCGCCTCTGGACGGCAGCGAGCAGATTGCTGGCTTCAGACGCCTGGGCAATCTGCCACTGCTGGTGAGCTACGCCATCGACCGATCGGTCTTTCTGAAGACCTGGGCCGTGCATGTTGCGGTGATCGGTGTATGCACGCTGCTGCTCAGTGTCCTGCTGCTCGCAACCGAGCGCCTCGTGCGACGGAACACCGCAATCGAGCATGATGCGCTGCGCCGGCTCGTGGAAGAGACCGAGCGGCGGCGGCAGGCGGAAGCCATCGCGCAGCAGAGCCAGAAGATGGAGGCGCTCGGCCGTCTGACAGGTGGTGTGGCGCATGACTTCAACAATCTGCTCGCCGTCATCCTCGCCTCGCTGGAGCTTGTGTTGCGACGCGAGAGCAACCCGCGCTCCGTGCGGTTGCTCCAGGCCGCAACCAAGGCCGCGGAACGTGGGGCCAAGCTGACCGCGCAGATGTTGGCGTTCTCGCGCAAGCACGAAGTCGCGATACAGTCGGTCGACGTGAACGCCGCCATCAAGGGCATGGACGATTTGCTGTGCCGCACGCTCGGGCCGCCCGTTCGCCTGCACTACGACCTCGCCGATGATCTCTGTCCGGCTCTGGCCGACCCCGTCCAGCTCGAGCTTGCGTTGCTCAATCTTGCGGTCAACGCGCGCGATGCCATGCCGGATGGCGGCGACCTGACATTCCGTACCACTGCCGTCGCCGTAGAGGATGCCGCTGGTCACGCGCGTGAACTGAAGCCTGGTGACTACGTGTGCATCGAGGTCGTCGACACCGGCGTGGGCATGACCGAAGAGGTCCGTGCACGCGCGCATGAACCATTCTTCACGACGAAGGAGGTCGGCGACGGAACCGGCCTGGGCCTGTCGATGGTGACCGGCTTCGTCACCCAGCTCGGCGGCGCACTTGATTTCCGCAGTGCGCCAGGGGTTGGCACGACCGTCAGCCTGTTCCTGCGCAAGTCCGACAGCGCTCCTGACATCGAGGCACCAATGCCTGACGCCGCCGCATCGTCCACGCGCGCCGGTCGCGTGCTGTTGGTCGATGACGATGCCAGTGTGCGCGTCTCGGTCCGCGCAATGCTCGAGGAACTCGGACATCAGGTGGTCGAAGCAGCCGGCGGCAACGATGCCTTAGGGTTACTCGCGCGGGATCAGCGCTTCGATGTCCTGATCTTCGATTTTGCCATGCCATCCATGAACGGCATTCAGCTTGCCACCGAGGTTACCAAACTGTGGCCCTCGGCACCGATACTCTTCGTGACAGGCTACGTCGAGAATGATGCCCTGCGTCCTTGGTCCGCCCTCGGCTACCGGACGGTGCAGAAGCCGTTCACGACCCATGACCTGGCGCTGGCGGTCGAAAGAGCAATACGCCGCCCGGAAGCGGCTGCCATTTAGGGCCTGCTGCGGAACAAGTGCTTCGACTCGCAAGCGGCACCCCCATCGTCATGGCCTGCGCCGGCCAATCTGTTCACCGTCATGGCCTGCCGGGTGACGCCATACTCAGCGACTTTGGCGACTGACCCCGAGCAGGCAGCAACCGTGGCTCCCGCCAGAACCGGAAGGGAGTGCCTGAGCGACAAGGCATCCGATGATGCAGTGCACGAATGATTGCAAGGCACCACCGATAGAACGAACCCGTTCGAGCCGACGAGCTGTCGTCGAGATCGGCGTGTCGCCTCGGGTTTGGTCGCTTCCCGCTGGCACGGTATGCTGCGGACATGGACATTCCGGCAATTGTTTATGGCGCAGCGCCCGCAGGCATGGGCAGCACCGATAATCATGTGTGGACAGTCTACTACATGGCGCGCCCGGGATAGGTCGGTGCAAGCGTTGCGGATGTGGCGGGCAAAACTTGGAAGCCAGGTGTCAGGCCTGTTGCTGGCCGGAATGTTTGTCGTGCAGGCATGCAGGCCGGATGCGTTCGCTGCCGAGGTCTGTCGCTTCACTGGAACTACCGATTACGATGGTCATGTGGCTGTGACCGCCGCGGTGGGCGCAACGGGTGGCGTCACAAGGGTGGATGTCGTCGCAAACTTCGAATCGACGACAACGTTGTGGCTCCGTCTGCATTACATGGTCGAAGAGGTCAGCACCTGGCGCGCGGGTGAACTCGAGAACGTGGCGGTGAATATCCGCTACCTCATCGGAGGCCACATAGTCCGTCAGCAATGGGATGAGTTCGAACGCGGCCACGATGGAATGCTGGGGCAACGCGTGCAGGCAAAAAACCTGGGGGAATTCCGCCGCAGGCACCCCGGCTTCGTCCAGCATTGGGACCCTGCAACATTCGGTCAGCCATGGCTGCATGACTATCCAGCCGCGTCGCCGGAGCGGCGCGCCGATCTCGACCTTAAGGGCGAGTCACTTCCGTCCAGGCTGCGCTCGCCGCTCGCGATGGCCTTTTACTGGGTGCGATGGCTCCCGCACGATGGCCAGGAGGTTCCGGTGTTCCTTCCCGGCTTCAAGGCTGACCGGCTGGTGGAGCTGCCGATCACGGCCGCTCCTGCGCCCGACGGAACGCTGTGGAAAACGCCTCTGCGGTACCCGGCACTGAGCAAGACGCCAGCTTCCACGGCTACAGCCCACATCTCTTCGGACGGGCACCTGCTGCAACTTTCATTCGAGTTGCACGAGCCCCGCGGATCTGCGCGAGGCGTGATTGATCAGACCGGCTGCGAAGGTGCCCCTGTGGCGCCGGTGGACCGACCGCGATAAACCCGGATCACCTGTCTGAGCTAATACGAGAGGAGAGTGCCGTGCGGAAATTCCAGGGGCCCGCGGGATCGGTGAGCCGAATCGAGATCGAAAGTCAGTCACTCAAGGGAAATCTGCTCGGTGATCCGACCAGGCGACCGGTGGATGTGTACATCCCTGCAGGACACAGCGGGCGCGACCTGCCATTGCTCGTGGACCTGGTCGGCTTCACAGCCAGCGGACTCGCACACACGAACTGGGCCGGGTTCCAGGAGAACTTACCTGAGCGTCTGGATCGGTTGATCGGCGAGCAACGCATGCCGCCGGTTGTCGTCGCCTTTCCGGACTGCTTCACCCGCCTCGGTGGCAACCAGTACGTCAATTCGACAGCGATGGGCGCGTGGGAGGATTTTTTGCTGCGTGAAATGCTGCCCGCCGTCGAAATGCGCTTCGAGTGCGGCGGCGAAGGCCGACGCGGCGTGTTCGGCAAGAGCTCGGGTGGATACGGCGCGATCACCCACGCATTGCGCCATTCAAACATCTGGGCGGTCGCCGCGTGCCACTCGGGTGATATGGCGTTCGAGCTCTGCTACCTGCCGGACATGCCGGCGGTTCTGCGGGCACTCGCCGGCTTGGACAATTCGATCGAGCGCTGGTGGACGGAATTCGAGGCAGCAAAGAAACGGCCAGAAAACTCCTTCAAGGTGATGAACGCCCTGGCGATGGCCGCCAGCTATGACCCTGATCCAACCCAGTTCCTCGGCATGCGGCTGCCGGTGACGTTCGATACCTGTGAGGTCATCGAGGATCGTTGGGCCAACTGGCTGGCGCATGATCCTGCTGTCGCGATTGAACGCCAGGCCGGCAATCTGCGCCGGCTGAAGGCGCTGTACATCGACTGCGGTGTGAACGACCAGTTCAATCTGCTGTATGGAGCGCGGCGCTTCGCCAAGCGGGCGACGGAACTTGGCATCGACCATCGCTATGAAGAATTCCCGGACAACCATACGGGAGTCGACTACCGCATGGATGAGAGCCTGCCCTTCCTGGTGAAGGCTCTGTCCGCCTGATCGGGGCGCAACACCGCCATGCGTTCCAAGCAGAGCGAAGGCGGTTAACGCTTTGTTAGCGTCTGCTTCAGGCAATAGCCGGTGGAGGAAGGTATAATGGCGCACGTATCCGCCCCACCTCGCGTCAGACGAATACAGATTTCGGCGCTTGTGCTTCTCGTGACCGCGGGAACCCTCAACTATGTAGACCGAGCCACGCTCTCGATTGCCAATCCGCTGATCCGCCAGGACCTCGGTCTCTCGATTGCCGACATGGGCCTTCTGCTGTCCGCCTTCCTCTGGGCGTACGCATTCTGTCAACTCCCTGGGGGCGCCCTGACCGACAGGATCGGCCCTCGCCGGCTACTTGGTATCGGGCTTCTGGTCTGGTCGTTGGCTCAAGGTCTCGCGGGTGTGGTCGGGAGTTTCTGGCAATTCGTCATTGCCCGCGTGTTCCTGGGCGCCGGTGAGGCGCCGATGTTCTCGGGTGCCGCGCGTGTCGTGCGCGATTGGTGGAACGTGCGCGATCGCGCATTGCCGACCGGTATCTGGAACTGTTCGTCATCGCTCGGTCCTACCATCGCTCCGCCATTGTTGACGGTCCTTATGCTGACACTCGGTTGGCGGTGGATGTTCGTCCTGATGGGTGTCTTCGGAATCCTCATCGCCATCGCATGGTTCGGCATCTATCGCGAGGTCGAGGAGGTAGCACTTTCGGGCGAAGAGGCCCATCACCTCACGGAAGGCGAAGAAGAGCGGCCGCCGGATCAGCATGTTACCTTTGCCGAGTGGGGCCGGCTGTTTCGCTTCCGCGTCACGTGGGGCCTGATCCTGGGCTTCTTCGGCATCGTCTACATGGTCTGGTTGTTCCAGGCCTGGCTTCCCGGCTATCTTGAAATGCAGCGCCACATGTCGATTCGTGCGACCGGCTTTGTCGCCGCCATTCCGTATGCCTGCGGCGTCGTTGGCAGCATCGGCGCAGGCTGGATCACCGACAAGCTCATGGCAGGCGGGTTCTCGCCGATCAATTCGCGCAAGCTGCCGATCATCGTCGGACTGGTGGGCATGGCCGTGTCCACCTTTATCGCAGCCGAGACGCCGAGCAATGTGATGGCAGTGATGGCCATCTCAGCGGCGGTGTTCTTCGCCGGCGGAGCCAGCGGGATGTCATGGGCGCTGGCGTCGGTCGCTGCTCCTGCACATTGCACGGCGTCGCTAGGTTCTATCCAGAATTTCGGCGGCTATCTGGGTGGAGCGCTCGCGCCCATGGTGACCGGGTTCATTGTCCAGGCGACCGGCACATTCGTCCCTGCCCTGTTGGTCGGCGCAGCGATCGCACTTGCTTCGGCGGCCGCTTACCTGATCGTGATCCCCAATCGGCCAATCAGCTCAGCTGCGCTCGGCGTCGCCGCCGCTGATGCTCCAGAGATCAGACCAGCCGGCGCTCCGAGGGTGCGGTGATTCGCCACCACCTGCTGCAATAGCAGCCGGACGGAGGGATGATTGTGGTCACAGGCAGTTTATTGCCGCTGATTTACTGGTGAAGCTAATGCTAGGAATTGCTCACACATGGTCTAAACATGAAGTTTCGTCAAGTTCGATAGCCACAGGACAAGTGCTTGTATCGCATGCACGGGTTGTTGTGTGGTGCATTCTATCCGTTTGGCTGTAGCCGTCATGTGTTTGGCCCGAATCGGCACCACAGTTTCTCGGTGTACGATCATATGTTACCTAATTGGTCCCTAAGGCGGACTTGACTTCGCCATTGAAAGCAGGATGTAACCACTATCGACAAAGAATCAGCGGATCGCATGCAGCGCCGCTGTCCAGGCAAAAGAAGATAATGACAGAATTGACTCCAGACGAGGAACGGCTGCGCGCTGCCGAAGGGCAGATGCGCCGCGCGCTCGGGCTCCAACGCGAGCCAGCGCAATCGACGGCCCCGAAAACCATATCGGCCGGCGCAAACCCACAACGGCGGCATTTCGTGCGTGATGGCGATGTGCCGGTCACTGTTGTGCACGGCGAGCACGGCAACTCTCTTGTTCAGCAATTGGATGCAGCCCGACAAGCGCTTCGCACGCAGACGACCGCATTTGAAGAAGCGGAGCGAGCACTGGTGGAAGCACGGAATACGATCCGGGATCTGCAGACGAAACTGGCCCATGAGAGTCTCGCGAGGGATGAGGCCGGCAGGCATGCTGATGCCGAGCATCAGCGAATCGGAAAAGCGCTCGCCACCGCGCAGGAGGAATTGGCAGCCGAGCGTGCCTCGCGGGAGCAGGCGGAGGCGGAACGCGACCAGGCCACATCTCGTCTTCGGATGGCGAGGGAACGCGCACAGCACGCAACGGTAGCCTGGCAGGACCAGGATGGAGCAGAGCCGGCCGCAGCGGCTTCGGAAGCAGGCAAGCCGCCGCGCCGGCGCGGACGGCCTCCCAAGGAGGCATCATCAGAGATCGTCGAATGGTGGACGCCAGGCTGGCAGCAAAAGTATCGCTAATAACATCGTAGTGGTACTACACCGCTTGGGACACTGCGCCGACGAACGCGACCTCAGGAGCGCTCGTCGGCAAATCGCACCTGAGCACCCGACCCCGCCGCGCGTGTCTATACGGGCGTCTATGGCAATGAATACTCGGTGACGCCGTCGTGATCGCCGGATGGGTGTTGAGTCTCGGACCGGCCAAGGAGGGAATATCCATTACGTCGCTCGAACGGCGGACGTGTTCACATATGACCCTTCGGGCGAGCGGGCGGTTTGCCTGACGCTAAATTCAGGCAGCCTGTGCCACCGTCATCGCATCCCCGGTGATCGTGGTGCGTCGCATGTCGCGCACCTGCTTTTCATCGAACCGTGTCACGCGGTGCATGGTCTGGCGGTTGTCCCACATCACCAGGTCCCACTGCCGCCATTTGTGCGAGTAGACGAACTGGGGCTGCGTCGCGTGCTCCGACACGTCGCGCAGGAAGGCGCGCGCCTCCGGCACTGGCCAACCAACAATGGCGCCCGCATGAGCCGACAGGAACAGCGACCTGCGCCCGCTTACCGGATGCGTGCGCACCAGGCGCTGACGCACCGGCCGGAACATCTCCCGTTCCGCGTCACTCAACTCGGTGAAGCCGAGTGTGCCCCGCGAGAACATCAGCGAATGTTCGCAGACCAGATCTTCGATCTCGGCCTTCGTCGCGACGTCCAGCGCATCATACGCGGCACGCATGTCAGCGAACTCCGTGTGCCCTCCGCGCTCGACCACGATACGGCCGGACAGCAGCGAGTACTTCGCCGGCACCGCACGATATGAGCTGTCGGAGTGCCACAGCCGGTTGCCAAGATTGAACATGCGCCGCCGATCGTCGCGCGCAAGCGGCTTGTGGTCCTTGTCGAGGTTAGACGCATCCTGCATGTCGAGCGGCAACCGGCGCTCGGCTGCGGTTGCGATATGACCGCCGGGCGATGACTCCAGCGACCCGAAGTTGCGGGTGAATGCGCGTTGCGCATCGTCGCTCAGGTGCTGGTCGCGAAACACAAGTACGGCATAGCGGTCCATGCCGGCCTCGATTGCCGCGACTTCATCGCGTGACAGAGGCTGCGTGATGTCCACGCCGGACACCTCACCAGCGAACTCGGGATTGAGCGGTCGGATGCTGAGTGTCATCATGCAGTCCCCTCTTCGATGGACTCGACCATAGTACGATGTGGCGCCGTGCGATATTGCTGCTTGCCGTTCTCGCCTCCATGCAAGGTTCGGCGGCCAGAGCGCAGACCGCTGTCCCGGACGGCACCTGGCTGGTCAGCCAGCGCATAGCGTTCGACATATTTCCGTGCAAGGACGGCCTGTGCGGCCGGATCGTGTGGCTGCGCAACCCGGCACTGCGTACTTCCGAGATGTGCGGTCGAACCATCATCTGGGGCCTCAACCGAGACGGCCCGTCGCAATGGGGCGGCGGCTGGTTCTTCGACCCCGAGAATGGCGCCACCTATAACGTAACGGCCCACGTGGAGAACCGCGATCTCATTTCGGCGCGCATCTACAGGGGCGTCGCACTGTTCGGCCGCACAGAAATCCTGACACGGATCACGGCGCGCAGCCTGTCGGGCTGGTGCGGCACGTAGAAGCCGAGCGTCAGGCCGCGCGGGCCTGCTCGACCATCAGGCCTGTGCCCTTGATGGAGGTACGGCGAAGGTCGCGCACTTCCTTCATATCGTCGAAGCGGCGCGCACGGTGCATAACTGTGCGGTTATCCCACATCACCAGGTCATTCACCCGCCACTCGTGAGCGTAGACGAACTGACGCTGCGTGGCATGCTCCATCAGATCGCGAATGAAGGCGCGGGCTTCGGGCACCGGCCAGCCGACGATACCGCCGATATGCGACGACAGATACAGCGACTTCCGCCCGCTCACCGGGTGCGTAATCACCAGCCGATGCTGAACGGGGCGCAGGCGGTCCTCATTGCCGGCAGCGTAATCGGCAAAGCCGATCTGTTCGCGCGAAAAGACGATCGAGTGCTCGGTGACCAAGTCCTCAACCTCGGCCTTGGTCGCGTCATCCAGCGCGTCGAAAGCGGCGCGCATGTCGGCGAATTCGGTGTTGCCGCCCTTGCCGGGAATCACACGGCCGTGCAGCAGCGTGTAGCCGGCGCCCACGGCCCGGAAGGACGCATCTGAGTGCCACAGCCGGTTCGCCAGCGCGTACATCCTGCTGCGGTCATCGCGCGCGCGAAGCTGGTTGCGCGCAGTGAGGTTGGAGATGTCGCCCAGCTCCAGCCGGTCGCCGAGACGGCGGTCCTCCGGCTTGGCCATCTGCCCGGCCAACGTTACCTCCAGCTCGCCGAAGTTGCGGCTGAACTCGAGCTGCTGGTCGTCGGTAAGCGGCTGGTCACGGAACACCAGCACGGCATAGCGGTCCATGCCGGCCTCGATTGCGGCAACCTGTTCCCGGCCCAGCGGCTGCGAAATGTCGATGCCGGAGACCTCGCCCGCGAACACCGGATGGACCGGATCGATGCTGATGCCCATTACGGAACGCTCCTGCCTGAATTCAGCGGGCATTATAGGTGTCGGCGTCAGGCCCGCAAATCCGCTTCGAAGCGATCGCGCCACGCATCCAGGCTGTTGTGCCGCATAACCGCCATCATGGCGGTGTGCCGCTCGCGCCGCTCATCGCACCCCATCGCCAGGGCACGATCAAGCGCCGCGGCCACCCCGGCCTCGTCGTACGGATTGACGATCAGCGCCGCATCCAGTTCGCGGGCCGCGCCGGCGAACTGCGACAGCACCAGGACACCCGGATCGTCCGGGTCCTGCGCCGCGACATACTCCTTCGCCACCAGGTTCATCCCGTCACGCAGCGGCGTCACCAGCCCTACCTGCGCCTCGGCATAAAGCGGCATCAGCGCAGTGCGCGCGAAGCCGCGGTTCAGATAGCGCAGCGGCATCCAGTCCACTTCGGCGAAGCGACCGTTGATGCGGCCGGCCTCGGCTTCCAGCTCGTGCCGTATCTCACGATACGTCTCGATGTCGCCGCGCGATGGCGGCGCGATCTGCATGAACACCACGTTGCCCTGGCGCTGCGGAAACCGCTCGAGGAACTGCTCGAACGCGATGAACCGCGGGCGCAACCCCTTGGAATAGTCCAGCCGGTCGACGCTCAGGATCAGTGGGCGCCCGAGCAAGCTTGCTCGCAGCCGCGACGCATAATGCCGATTGGCCGGCGCCCCTGCCTCGTGCCGTACTTCGTCGACATGCACGCCGATCGGATACACCCCGGTCTTCACCGTGTGGTCGAACGCCTTCAGCCGCCCGCCATCCAGCGCCCTGCCGCCTGCCTGCCGCAGAACATAATCGGCGAACGCCCTGCGATCATCTTCCGTCTGGAAGCCCACCAGATCGAACTGGCACATAGCGCGAACCAGCTCCTCGTGCGCCGGATCGGTCATGAACACCGAAGGCGCGGGAAATGGCGTGTGCAGGAACAAGCCCATGCGGTTCCGCAGCCCGGCCTCACGCAGCGCCTCCGCCAGGCAGAGCAGGTGATAATCGTGCGCCCAGATCAGATCATCCGGCCGCACCAGACGCGCGAGCGCCTGCGCGAACAGCGCGTTCACTCGGCGATAGCCGGCGTACTCAGCCCGATCGAAATGCGCGTGGCCGACCTGATAGTGCAACGTCGGCCACAGCGTGCCGTTGGCGAAACCCCGATAGAACTCATCGTAGTCGCGCCGGCAGAGATCGACCGTGTAGAGCGTAATCGATCCGACCGTTCGCTCGACATGCGCGGCGGCGACCGCATCGTCGGTGATTTCGCCGCTCCAGCCGAACCAGATGCCGCCCTGCTGCTTCAACGCATCCAGCACGCCGGCAGCCAGTCCGCCGGCGGTTGGCTCACCTTCCGTGATCGGCGCCACCCGATTGGAGACGACGACAAGCCGAGACATCCTGCATGGCCTCGATGATGCGATCGCACATCACATCACGGCAGTATGTCCGATACGTGGCAGAACTGTTCTAAGGCAGAACCATGCCTAGTTGATCCGGTTGATCTGGTTCTCGCTCAGCGCGCGGATGAAGTCGGGCAGCGGAATGAATCCGACGGGGCCGACGTATTGCTGGGCGTTGCCGCCTTCTATCGAGACGGCCCAGAGCAGGAAGCGGCGCAGTGCCGCGGCAGTTTCGGGATTGGCCTGTTTGATGGAAATCACCGCGTACTCGTAGTTGACCAATGGATATGAGTCATCCCCCGGCGCGAACACCAGGCTCAGACGCTCATCGGCCGGCGTGCGAGGGTCGAGCACTGAGGCTGCGGCACTGATGGTATCCGCACTCGGGAGCACGAACTTGCCACTCTGGTTCCCCAGCGGCGCAGTCCCCAACCCGGCCTTCGCAATCGCGTCACGGTAGCTCACACCAACATAGCCGATCGAATACGGGGGCGCGGCCAGCGCCTCCACCATAGCCTCATTGCCGCCGGCGGCTTTTTCTCCAGCCACACCCGGCCAGGCGATGCTGGTGCCGTAGCCAATGCGGTTCTCCCAACTCTGGGCTGAGAAATCCAGGAACTGCGTGAAGATGAAGGTGTCGCCCGAGGCGTCCGAACGGCGGATCGGCACGATTGGCTGGTGTGGCAATTCGATATGCGGGTTCAGCCCGGCAATCGGTACGGCGTCCCATTCCGTGATACGACCGTCATAGATACCCGCGAGCGTCGGGCCATCGAGTTTCAGTCCGGCATCGCACCGATATGCGCATCGCGGGAAATGGCGGCGGCAATGCCAGTACCTGAACCGGTGGCGGCGGCGGTGATCGTGACCCCGGGCGCAAGGCGCATGTAGTCGGGGATCCAGCGCTGAAACAGCGGGTAGAGCAAGGTGGAACCGGTTTCATTGAGAGTCGGTCCCTGCGCCCGCGCCGGCAGCGAGAGCAGTGCCAGCGGAAGCGTTGCGGCGATCAGGCAACGCCGGTAACACCGGGCGGGGTCAGTGCTTTTCGTCATGACTGCGCTACCGGCCTATCTGATCGAGATTGAGGCCCGTCGTCTCGATCCGGTACATCCAAGTGACCACCGCGCCCAAAATCGAAGTAACGATCAGACCCCAGAGCAGCGCAGCGGTGCCGATGCTGGCGAGCAGGATGGGGAACAGAAATGCCGTGGCAACCGCACCGATCTTCGCGAAGGCCGCGGCGAAGCCCGCGCCCGTGCCACGCACCTCGGTCGGGAACACCTCGCCTGCGAGCAGGTAGGTCTGCGCGTTGGGGCCAATATTGGTCATGAAGTTGAACAGCATGAAGCCAGCAAAGATAAGCGCGATCCTCGTTGATCCCGTGGCGTCATCGGAGAGCGTGGCGAGGAACAATCCGACGGCACAGCCGATGAAGCCGATGATCTGCAGCTTGATGCGGCCGACCTTGTCCGCGAGGACCACAGCGAACAGGATGCCGACGATCAACAGAACGTTGATCAGCGCGGCCCCCTTGGCGGCAAGGATCGTGTCAGCGACCAGGTCACTAAGACTGCGGACATGATCGGAACCGGCACCGATCGCCGCCGCCAGGATGATCGGCGTGAAGATGCCGATGCCATAGGTGCCGAGATCCTGGATGAACCACGGGACGGAGGCGAAAATAGTGGCGCGCCGGTTGCGATCGTTGAACAGCGCCATAAAGGATTGCTTGCCGCGCCCTGCCTCGCTCCCGGCAGCATTGCTGCGGCGCAGCCGGATGTCCTTCGGATATTGCGGCTCGCGGGCGAGCAGGCGGGTCACCGACTGTTCGGCCTTGTCGTGCGCGCCGCGCACCGCCAGCCAGTTCGCGCTCTCGACGACGAAGAAGCGACCAATGGTGACCGCGAGGGCTGGAATGAGCGCAGTCGCGTACATCCAGCGCCATGCCGACAGGTCCGGCACGAGAATGAGGACGACGCAGCCGACACCGGTGCCGGCGAGCGCGCCCACCGCCTGGAACCCGAACGCGCCAAGCACCAGTTTGCCGCGATTGGCGCTTGGGATGTTCTCCGAGATGATCATATGGGCGGTCGGATAGTCGCAGCCGAGCGCCAGGCCCAGTCCGAACAGGCAGATGGCGAGCGAGAGGAAGTCGTTGCAGAGGATCAGCAGCCCGAGGAAGGCCACGAAGATGATCAACTCCGCGATGAACATGCGCTTGCGGCCGAAATAGTCCGACAGGCCGCCGAGCAGCACCGCGCCGAACAGGATGCCGGCGAGGCTGGCGGCGCTGATGATGCCCTTCTGGGCAGGCAGGATATGAAATTCGCGAACGATCAGCGGTAGCGCGACGCCGGTCATGAAGACGACGAAGCCCTCGAAGAACTTGCCGGCCGCGGCGAGCGACCAGATGCGCCATTGCATGCCGGTCATCGGCGCTGATTTGAGCGTCGTGCCGTCGGCCCAGCCCGGCAACTCGTCGATGTAATCCTGCACAGATTTCGCGCCCGCGACGGCGGGCATCGCACGCTCGGCGACGTCCATTGGCGACCTATCCCCTGTCAGTCACCGTGGCGCGAACCGCCACAGCCTGACCTCGATGGTCAGGCTGACGGCGCGACGGCATCCCGATTGGGGCACAAAATTTAGGTCATCGCACGTGACGCTTTGATGTCGGTGAGACTAGGCTGCTTCCGGCAACGGCTCGACCAGTTGCTGCCTGCGCAGCATGTCGCGATATGGCCCCGGCCGCAGCGCGAGCACCCGCGGTGGACCGTCGTCCACAATCCGCCCGCGATCCATCACGATGATCCGGTCGAAGCTCTTGAGGGTTGCCAACCGGTGCGCAATGGCGACGACAGTGCGCCCCTGCATCAACACGTCGAGCGCGTCCTGGATCGCCCGCTCGCTCTCGCTGTCGAGCGCGCTGGTGGCTTCGTCCAGCAGCAGGATCGGCGCGTCCTTCAGAAGAGCCCGTGCGATCGCAAGGCGTTGCCGCTGGCCGCCCGAGAGCTTCACGCCGCGATCCCCCACCATGGTGGCAAAGCCGTCGGGCAGAGCTTCGATGAACTCGCGGCAGTTCGCCATGTCGGCCGCAGCCAGCACATCCTCCTCGGACGCGTCGGGACGTGCGTAGCGGATGTTCTCCAGCACCGTGCGGTGGAACAGGCTGATATCCTGCGGCACGATCGCCATCGTTGTGCGCAGGCTCTCCTGCGTGACGTCGCGGATGTCCTGGCCATCGATCAGGATGCGGCCGCCGCCCACATCGTAGAAGCGCTGGAGCAGCGCCAGCACGGTGGACTTGCCGGCGCCCGAATAGCCGACCAGCCCGACCCGCTGACCGGGCTCGATCGTCAGGTCGAAGTCCCGCAGCACCGGTGCGCGGCCGGGATACGCGAAGCGGACCTGATCGAACGTCACCTCCCCTGCCCCCACCCGCAGCGGCCTTGCGTTCGGCCGATCAGGCAGTTCGTGCTCGATCAGCAGCGCTCCGATCGCCTCCTCGAGCCGCGCCACATGCTGGGTCAGATCGACCAGCGCCACCGCGAGGTCACGCGTACAGTGCAGGATGCCGATGGACAGCGAGGTGATCAGCACCAGATCGCCGACCGTCGCCTCGCCGTGCTGCCACAGCAGCAGACCCCACGCGACGATACCAGCGATCAACGTCGCGGTGATCACCGCATGGATCAGGCGCAGCCGTTCAAGATAGATCAGACTGGTGCGGCGCGCAGCCAACTCGAAGCCGATCGTGCCGGCGATACGCTTCTGCTCGCGGAACATCGCACCGAACGCGCGCACCACAGACATGTTGCCGATCACATCGACCAGCTCACCATCGACCGCGGCGGCCTTTGAGGCAAAGCTGCGATGCAAGGGCGTCCCGCGGCGGGCCAGATAGTACACCATCGCGCCCAGGCACGCGGCAGCGCCGACCAGCGCACCAGCCATGGTCAGGTTCACCGAACCGATGAAAGCGATCGAGCAGACCACTGCCACCACTGGTGGCAGAACGTTCCACGACCCGGTATTCTCGGTGGTGAACACGGCATTGGATGTAGCAGTGATGCGGCTGGCCAACGCGCCAGGCAGGCGCTCGGCGAAATAGCTCGGCGAGTGACCGGAGAGGTGGCCGAACAGGTCACGTCGGATATCACCGGTCACCGCCACAAATGTGTAAGCCGCCGCCCAGCCTGCGAGGCGCCACAGCAGGCTGTCGGCGGCAACCAGCGAGCAAAGCACCGCGAATGCCAGCCAAAGTCCCGTCGCCTTGGCGGGACCCGCGGCGATGATGTCGATCAGGTGCTTCAGCCCGTACCTGTACAGAAACGGCGCAAACCACCGCGATCAGCACCGACAAGAAAACGGTGGCGTGCCCCCAAGGGTGACGACGCACATAGTGCCACAGGAACCCGATGGGATGCGCACGTAAGCGCGGTAGGTTCATCGAACGAGCCTCATTTTCGCCGCAATTAACTCAATGTCGGGAGTGTGATCGGGGTGGATGGCTGAATTAAGGCGGGATTTACGGCATGGAAGGCGCCGATTTTTCGCCACATTCACATTTTATAACAACATAGTGATCACGCACGGCCCCTCTGATCAAGTCCACTGTCAGTAAAAGCCGAGCTGGTTACTGGTGAACTGAAGTAAAACCCTGGGGCCTGCATTGATGCGTATCGCTCAAATTTCTCCGCTTTTCGAAGCGGTGCCGCCCAAGCTGTACGGTGGTACCGAGCGCGTGGTTTACTCCCTCACTGAAGAACTGGTCGCCATGGGTCACGACGTGACTCTGTTCGCCAGCGGTGACTCGATCACGTCGGCGAAGCTCGCGCCGATGCGCGATCAGGCGCTGCGGCTCGATCCATCCGTGGTCGACTGGATCGCGATCTACATGCGGATGATGGAGCGCATCTATCGCCGCGCCAACGAATTCGATGTGCTGCACTTTCATACCGACTATTTCCCGCTGTCGCTGTTCAGCCGCCAGCGCACGCCGTTCCTGACGACGCTGCACGGCCGCCTCGACATCCCGGAATTCAAGGATGTCTACGAGCTGTTCGATGCGCCGTTCGTGTCGATCTCGAACAGCCAGCGGCGACCGATCCCCAGCCTGAATTGGATCGGCACAGTGCACCACGGCATGCCGGCCCATTTGTTGACACCTCAGCCGGTGAAGCAGGAGTACCTCGCGTTCCTTGGCCGTATCTCGCCGGAGAAGGGTGTGGATAAAGCGATCCGCATCGCCGGGGCCGCGGGCATGAAGCTGAGGATCGCCGCCAAGGTCGATAATGCCGACAAGAAATACTACGAGAGCGAGATCAAGCCGCTGATCGACGCCAGCCCCTGGGTCGAGTTCATCGGCGAAATCAACGACGCCCAGAAGCCGGGATTTCTGTCGGGGGCGCACGCGCTGCTGTTCCCGATCGACTGGCCGGAGCCGTTCGGTCTGGTGATGATCGAGAGCATGGCGTGCGGCACGCCGGTGATCGCCTTCAACCGCGGCTCGGTGCCCGAGGTGATCGACGACAGCCTCACCGGCTTCATCGTGCACGACGAGGCGACAGCGATCGCGGCGGTGCATCGGCTGGGTGAGCTGGACCGCACCCTGGTGCGCCGGCAGTTCGAGCGCCGCTTCACCGCCCGGCGCATGGCCGAGGACTATCTCGACCTCTATGAGGAGCTGTGCATGCCGCAGAAGCCGCGCCTGCGCGCGGTTACCGGCTGACATCGCAGCACCCGGAGAATAGGATAAAGGCCGGGCAGCGCGTCTGCCCGGCCTTTACTTTTTGGGGCTCGCAGCGAGGTTATGGTTGGACCATGACATCTCTGCGCACCCAAGGCGGACTGAACGGCCTCAATTTTTTCGTCGGCGCCCTGCAAACGGCGTTCGGGCCTTTCTTCACCGTCTATCTCACCCAGAAGGGCTGGAGCCAGACCGATATCGGCTTCGCGCTCAGCGTCGGCACCGGATCGGCGCTGCTCTTTCAGGTGCCGGCCGGCGCGCTGGTGGATGCCATTCATCTCAAGCGGTTAGCCGTCGCCGTTGCACTGCTGATGACCGGCCTGAGCGCCATGTTGGTGGTGGTGACACCGACAGAGGTGCCGGTGCTCACTTCACGGGTGCTTCAGGCGTTCGCCGGATGCCTGCTCACGCCGGCGATCGCTGCACTCACGTTGAAGCTCTGCGGCCATGAGGCATTCAGCGAGCGGTTGGGCAGCAACGGCCGTTACGCCTCACTAGGGAATGGGCTGGCCGCGGCGGCGCTGGGCGGCGTCGCGTACTACCTGTCGCAAGGTGCGATATTCACCTTCACGGCCTTCCTGATCATCCCTGCTCTGGCCGCTTTGGCGATGTTCCGCGATACGGATCTGGTCGCGGACGACCATCCGGCGACGCGTCATCCGCGTGAACGCCAGAAAAGCGAGCACCGTCCCTGGCATATTTTCAACGACTCGACCCTGCATATCTTCGCGGTCTGCATTGTGCTGTTCCAGTTCGCCAACGCCGCGATGCTGCCATTGGCGCTCAATGAATTGTCCAAGCGGGTCGGCTACTCCGATTTCGTCGTGTCGGCAGCGGTCATCGTGCCGCAGATCGTGGTGGCGGCATGCTCGCCCTGGGTTGGCCGTCTAGCCCAGAGTCTCGGGCGCAAGCCCATTCTGCTGCTCGGTTTCGCCGCGCTGCCGCTGCGTGGGCTCCTGTTCGTCGCGAGCCCGGACGCAATTCCGCTTGTCGCGATCGAGGCGCTGGACGGCGTCAGCGCCACGGTCGTAGGGCTGGCTATCCCGCTGATCGCTGCGGATCTGACGCGGCGGAATGGCTACCTCAACCTGGCCATCGGCTCGATCGGCCTGGCCGGCGGTCTGGGTGCCACCGCCAGCACCACCGCTGCCGGGTGGGTTGCCGACACGCTTGGGGCGCCGGCCGCATTCTTCGGATTGGCTTTGGTCGGACTGGTAGCGCTGGCGATGGTGTGGCGCCTGATGCCCGAGACGCGGCCCGGTACGCCGTTCACCGGGAGACCGGCGGTGGTGACGGCATAAGACGCGCCCCCTTGCGAATGGCGCCGGGTGTGGGCCTGATGGCGCCATCGAAGAGGGGAGAGACCGATGCCGGAAGCGCCGCACCTGACCGAACTCACAGGTGACTATCAGTGCCTGCACGAATTCATCCCCGCGGCGCGGGCCAAACTCGACAGCAATATCTGGGGCTATCTGATCGGTGCCGCGGAAAGCGAGACGACGCTGCGCCGCAATCGCGCGGCACTGGACGCGATCGCGTTGCGTCCGCGCGTCCTGCGCGATGTTTCCAAGGTGGATGCGACGACGACGTTCCTTGGCATGAAGCTGCGGCTGCCGGTGATGCTGGCACCAGTCGGCTCGCTGGAATCGTTCAATCCCCATGGCGCGGCGACGGCTGGCCGCGGCGCCACCGAGTTCGGCGTGCCGATCATCGTGAGTTCCGTGACGAAGCCAGGGCTTGAGGAGACCGCAAAGGCCGTAGCAGGCCCAAAGATCTTCCAGCTTTACGTGCGTGGCGACGATGCCTGGGTGGACGATGTGGCGCGCCGCGCGATCAATGCAGGCTACAATGCGTTCTGCATCACGATCGACACCGCCGCGTATTCGCGGCGCGAGCGCGACATTACGGCGCGCTTCGTCAAGCCATGGCGCGCGGCGGCGACAGGGCACAATCACCAGGCGAGCTTCTCATGGGACAACGTGAAGCGGTTCAAGGACAAGCACCGCATTCCGGTCATTCTGAAGGGCATTGCCACGGCCGAGGATGCGGCGATCGCCTGCGAGCACGGGGTTGAAGTCGTGTACGTGTCGAACCATGGCGGGAGGCAGCTCGATTACGGCCGCGGCTCGATGGACGTTCTGCCGGAAGTGATGGACGCGGTGCGCGGTCGGGCGCGGGTGGTTATCGATGGCAGTTTCGCGAGGGGCACCGACGTGGTGAAGGCGATCGCGCTGGGCGCCGATGCGGTCGCGGTAGGGCGGCTGTATTGCTATGCGCTGGCGGCCGAGGGGGATGTCGGGGTGCATCGGCTGCTGGAGATCCTCGAGCAGGAGGTGATGGTGGCGATGGCGCTGTCGGGCGCACGCAGCCTCGCGGAGCTGAATCGCTCGTTCCTGCATTTCGGCGTGCCACCGGTCACCGCGCCCCACGTGCACAGTGCGTTCCCGCTGCTGTTCCGCACGCCCGAGGCGTAACGGTTTTCCTGTTGGGAATGCCAATGTTCGAGACCAGCATCGCCGGCAGCCTGCCCAAGCCGTCGTGGCTGGCAGAGCCGAACATACTGTGGCCACCATGGAAGCTCGCCGGCGATGAACTGGCCGCCGCCAAGCGAGACGCAACCCTGCTGGCGATTAAGCAGCAGGAGAATGCCGGCATCGACATCGTCAGCGACGGCGAGCAGTCGCGGCAGCACTTCGTGCACGGCTTCCTGGAGCACGTCGAAGGCATCGACTTCGGTCGGCGCGTCGAGATTGGCATCCGCAACGACCGCTACAAGGCGATGGTGCCGACAGTGACTGACCGATTGCGCCTGCGCGGTCGTGTGCATGCGGCGGAGGCACGTCTGGCGCGAGCGCACACTACACGCAAGCTGAAGTTCACGCTGCCTGGGCCGATGACCATCGTGGATACGATCGCCGATGCGCACTACGGCGACCGCGTGGCGCTGGCGATGGCATTCGCCGCGCTGCTGAACGAGGAGGCGCGTGCGCTCGAAGCGGACGGCGTCGATGTGATCCAGTTCGATGAACCGGCGTTCAACGTCTACATGGACGCGGTCAGCGAGTGGGGCGTGGCGGCACTGGAGCGCGCGGCGGAAGGGCTCCGGTGCAAGACCGCGGTGCACATCTGCTATGGCTACGGCATCAAGGCGAACATCGACTGGAAGGGCACGTTGGGCGCGGTGTGGCGCCAGTACCGAGGAGATATTCCCCCTACTCGCGAAGAGCCGGATCGACCAGATCTCGCTCGAGTGCCGCAATTCGCACGTGCCGATCGCGCTGATGCGGCTGCTTGCCGGCAAGGACGTGCTGGTCGGCGTGATCGATGTCGCGACCGATCGCGTCGAGACGCCCGAGGAGGTCGCTGACACCATCGCCGAGGCACTTTCGTTCGTGCCTGCGGAGCGGCTGTTTCCCTGCACCAACTGCGGCATGGCGCCGATGCGGCGCGAGGTGGCGGAGGCGAAGCTGGCGGCACTCGGCGTTGGCGCCGCCTTGGCGCGGCAGCGGTTCGCGGCGTAGGCTGCGCCGGACAGTGGACGAGGCAAGACGATGATCCTGACAGCCAACAGCGAAGTCGTGCGGCAAGCGCGGCGCAAGACGGGCAACGGCTGGCTCACCACCTTCATGGGTGAGAACCGCAACACGCTGAAGCCGGGCCAGACGCCGCCGGAAACCGGCGCACTGTATCCGATGGCGTTCCTGGTGGAAAAGGAACCGCATGCGGTGACGAAGCCGCACTTCCACGAGGCTGACCAGTATCAGGTAATCGTGCAGGGCGGCGGCCGCCTTGGCACACACGCTGTTGGCACCGTGGCGGTGCACTACACCGATGCATGGTCGGCCTACGGCCCGATCGTGGCGGCCGACGAAGGGATATCCTGGTTCACCCTGCGCAATACCTGGGATTCGGGCGCGCGCTATATGCCGGCCGCGCGCGAGCAGTTGCGTGCCGCGCGGGTGCGGAACTTCCAGCATCGCGAGGTGACCGCGCCGCCGATGCCGGTTGCCCCAGCCGAGCGCCTAGCACAGATCGACAGTCTGTCCTGCACCACGCTCGTGGAGCAGAAGCCGGACGGCATGGCGACGTGGCGTTATCGCCTGCCGCCGGCGGCGAGCGTCAGCGGACCCGACCCGCGCGAGGGGGGCGGACAGTTCTGGATTGTGTTGTCGGGTTCCGCGGCGGCGGGTGGGGCGGCGTTATTGCCGCCCAATTCCTGTGTTTTTGTCGGGCCGGATGATGGGCCGCTGGCAGTAATGGCGGGAGACAGCGGCGCCGAGGCATTGTGCCTGCAATTCCCGGTATTGGCGCGTCACTGAGCCTATTTCAAGCGCAGGTGCTGGCGTCGCCGTACATGTAGCGCGATTCAGACTGAAGTTCGTCCTCGGTTTGAATGCGCGCGTCGGCGGCGGCGCGTTGTTCTGCAACCTCCGCCTGGATCTCCTTTAGTCGTTGTGCGATCGAAGCGAAGTCGTCGGCAACCGGATACAAGGCTGCCTCCCTTTCAGTGGATCGGAAGTCATGCGCCGGAACCGGTTGCAGAATCGTGAAGGATCCACCGCACCTGTCCGATATTTTGTGCGCCGGCCGCGATCATTGCGAGCCGATCGAAGCCGAGCGCGATCCCGGCACTTGGCGGCATGCCAAAGGCAAGCGCGGCCAGGAAGTCCTCATCGAGCGGCCAATCCGGGCCGGTTGCCGCGTGGCGCCTCGCCCGATCAGCCACGAACCGGGCACGCTGTTCCTGGGCGTCGGTTAGTTCGACGAAGGCGTTGGCCAACTCGATGCCGCAAACGAACAATTCGAACCTCTCGGCGACGCGCGGATCCGCTGGATCGCGGCGCGCCAGTGCGGCCTGAGCGGCAGGCCAATGGGTCAGGAAAGTCGGATGCGCGCGGCCGAGTCGTGGCTCGACCCGCTCGAGAAGCAGCCGGAAGAACAGATCCTCCCAGCTTTCGTTCTGGCGCAAAACTGTTCCCGCGGCAGAGGCGAGCGCCGGCGCATTCTCGGCGGTAGCCAGCACATCGGCGCCGACATAACGCACAAAGGCCTCGGCCACGGTGAGGCATTCAACACGTGAGAGATCCGTTGTGACGCCGCGGCACGTAACGACGGGCGGCAGAACGCCGCGCAGATATGCCGTGGTCTCCTCGATCAACGAGTCCATGCCCGCGCCGGGACGGTACCATTCCAGCATGGTGAACTCCGGCGCATGGAGGTGGCTGCCCTCGGCGTTCCGCCATACCCTCGCGAGCTGAAAGATCGGTCCCGCTCCTGCGACGAGGAGCTTCTTCATGGCGAACTCCGGGCTGGTGTGCAGCCAAAGCGGCTCGCTGCCGCCACCAGGAAATTCGCGTTCGGTGCGGAACGCGCGCAGATGGACCTCTTCGCCGGGTGCCGGGACGGCGTAGGGCGTCTCCACCTCGGTGTAGCCCCGTCCGGCGAAGAACGCTCGGGTAGCCTGCCCCAGCAATGACCGACGACGCAGGAACGGCATGCGCGCGGCCAGGCTCTCTGGGTGCCAAAGGGGAAGCGACATGTCGCCAATGTTACTCCGGAAAGCCACTGGCCGCTTCGTTGCCACAATCGAGCCACACGGCAACCCTGCTTCGCACCAATCTGAACCGCCTCACGAATGAAAGGCGGGTAGCATGGGCCTGATTCTACTGATCCTGGTGATCCTGTTTCTGTTCGGCGGCGGTGGCTACTACGGTTACCGCTCCGGCTACTATGGTGGCGCTCATTACGGCGGCGGGCTTGGCCTCGTGCTGCTGATCGTCGTCCTGGTTCTGCTGTTCGGTGGCGGCGGATACTGGCACTATTAACGCCGCGACGGCTGATCCCTGATGCGTGAATGGCCGGCCTCGTGCAGGCCATTCGTGTTTCTGCGGGGCACCGCGACGGGAAGAAGGGGGAACAAAAATGACCACGTATGACGATGTACCAGGGCATCCGCTCGATCAGTTTCCTCCCGCCATGGTGGACCACTCGACGCCCAAACAGGTGGCCGACGCGATCGGGATGTCGATGACGGTTCCCGCCCTCCGGCAGCCGCTTTTGTTCGACCCTGAGGCAGAGCTGCGCCGCGGCGGACTGCTGCATCTGGTGGAGCACCTGCGCGGCGTCTGCATCGCTAACCTGAAGGCACGGCCACTCGATCAGCCATGGTCGCAGCATGAGGCTTTCGACAATGTCGCCATTGGTGGCGCGCAGATCGACTCGCTGTTCCAGGATACCTACGAGAACTAGATTGACCTGGTGCGTGCCCCGAGTGCGAAACTTGCCGATCCCAATCTGTCGCTTACGGAACTTGCCACCACGATCGGCGATCTGTGGTTCGCGCTGAACAACTGCTACACGCTCAATCCGCGCCATAGGGACGAGCAACGAGGTAAGACCCAACTCGACCAGGTCGCGGACCGTCAGCCGCAGATATTGCTGATCAATATCGGCAGCAACGAAGGGCTGTTCATGGCGGGGTTCGCGGGTGACTTCAGTGACCAGACGATCGATCATCCGGGCGACAGCTATTATTGCCTATGGGCCGCGCATCGGCAGCACGGAAACGCCGATCCCCGGTACGCAGCTCCGGGACTTCGACGCTCTCATCGCCGACGTCAACGCGCGGTCTGAGGACGTCCTGAAGACCGCACTCGGCAATCGTGTCTTATTCGCCGATATCTACGCGGCCAGTCCACCATCCGACGGCAAGCACTATATGGGTCGCGGGCTGGCCATCCCGGGCACCGGCAAGTCCCTCAACAACAAGCCGATCAACGCGCTGCTTCTGAGCCACTATGGCGGATTCGCCGGTCTCGACAACATGCATCCGACGATACCCGGATACGCCACCATCGCGGATGTGGTGCTGGGCGCGCTTGGTCGCTCGGTCAAGACCGACAAGGCGGCCGCCTATGCCGCGGACACGTTACTGAACGACGTGCAAGAGCCGCCGCTGCTGGTTGCACAAGCCGAACTGAGCCTGCTGGGCCTGCTCGGCGTGTGCCGAGGCGGCGGCGCGGCGGCAGTCTGAGCCGAGCGGGCCCCGACTGACTGGCGATCCACGTCCTATCAGCCTATTTCCCGACGATGACCCTCCGCAATGCTGACGATCTCGTCGAAGCCGGGCTGATTACGCCTGGCTCGCGCGATGTGGTCGCGACCGTCGTACGCCGCTATGCGGTGGCTGTAACGCCGGCGATGCAGGCCCTGATCCAGGAGCCAGACGATCCGATCGGGCGGCAGTTCATCCCTGATCCAGCGGAATTGGAAACCGCGCCGCACGAGCGCGCCGATCCGATCGCGGATGACGCACTGTCGCCGATCAAAGGCGTGGTACACCGCTACCCGGATCGCGCGCTGCTGAAGCCGTTGCTGATCTGCCCGGTCTATTGCCGGTTCTGCTTCCGCCGCGAGCATGTCGGTCCTGGGGGTGGACTGCTGACCGAGGCCGAACTGCAGGCGGCCTATGACTGGTTCGTCGCACGTCCGGCGATCCGCGAGGTCATCCTTACCGGCGGCGATCCCCTCATGCTGTCGCCGCGCCGGCTTGCCTCGATCGTGCAGGCACTGTCCGCAATCCCGCACATCGAGATCCTGCGCATCCACACGCGCGTGCCGACAGCCGAGCCGGAACGGGTAACCGAGTCGCTGGCTGACGCGTTGGACACGCCGAAGTCGATGTGGATCGCCCTGCACGCCAACCACGCACGCGAATTCACCCCTCAGGCGCGCACCGCGATCCGCCGCGTCCAGGCGCGCGGAATTCCGGTGCTTGGTCAGTCGGTGCTGCTGCGCGGCGTGAACGACGATGTGGCGGTGTTGGAGGCGCTGTTCCGGGCCATGCTGGCCGCGCGCGTGAAGCCTTACTATCTGCACCAGCTCGATCCTGCGCCGGGCACCTCACGCTTTCACGTTCCGATAGAAATGGGCCAACGACTGCTCACCCAACTGCGTGGCCGCGTCACCGGGCTTGCGTGGCCGACCTACGTGCTCGACATCCCCGGAGGGCATGGGAAGGTGCCGATCGGACCGCTGTACCTGGATCCCGATGATCATGTGCGCGATCCATCCGGCAACCGTCACACGCTGCCCGGCGTTACCAGCCAATCTCCGGCGAACCGCGCGACCAGCGGGCGGAACTTGCCCGGGCCTGCCACGCCGGTTTAGAAGCGCCAACCGAATCCCAGTCCGCAAAAGAGCATTCCAATGAAGCAGCAGGCGAACCTGATCCGCGCCGGACAGGTCATCGAGCACGAAGGCCGGCGTTGGACCGTGCTCAAGCAGCAGATCATCACCCCCGGCAAGGGCGGCGCCTTCATCCAGGTGGAGATGCGCGATCTCAAGTCCGGTAACAAGACAAACGAGCGCTGGCGCACCGCCGACACGGTCGAGCGCCTCATGACCGAGGAGAAGGAGTTCACTTACTCCTACACCGACGGCGCCAATCTCGTGCTGATGGATACCGAGAGCTACGAGGAGGCCCACATCCCCCGCGACCTGCTGGGCGATGCCGCGCCCTTCCTGCAGGACAACATGCAGGTGACCGTGGACCTAGTGGAAGGCGATCCAGTCGGCATCCACCTGCCCCCCACCGTCGTGCTGGACGTCGTAGAAGCCGACCCGGTGGTGAAGGGACAGACCGCCTCGTCCTCGTATAAGCCCGCCAAGCTGTCCAACGGCGTGAAGACCTCGGTCCCCCCGTTCGTCGAGGCCGGCGAGCGCATCGTGGTGAAGACCGAGGACGGCAGCTACGTGGAGCGTGCCAAGGGCTGACCGGAGGCTCGCGCCATGGCGCTCCGCCTCTCACCTCACCTTACCGTGATGGCCAACGCGGCACAGAAGGCGTCGAAGCGTCTGCTGCGCGACTTCAACGAGGTCGAGCACTTGCAGGTCTCGGTGAAGGGACCGTCGGACTTCGTCTCGCAGGCCGATCTGCGCGCTGAAAGCACGCTTCGGGAGGAGCTGAACAAGGCGCGGCCCGGCTACGCGTTCCTGATGGAGGAGTCGGGCGCATCGGGCTCGCCCAACTGGTCATGGCGCTGGGTGGTCGATCCACTCGACGGGACCACCAATTTCCTGCACGGCATTCCGCACTGGGCGATCAGTATCGCTCTGGAGCGCCGTCTATCCGACGGCGGCTGTGAGCTGGCGGCCGGCCTGATCTACGCGCCGGCAGTGGACGAGCTGTTCTGGGCCGAGAAAGGCGGCGGCGCCTTCGTCAATGAGCGGCGCCTCCGCGTCTCGGCACGGCGTGAGCTGAAGGACGCCGTCTTCGCCACCGGCATCCCGTTCGCCGCAGTCGCCCCTCAGCGGCGTCTGGCCTTCGCCCGCACCCTCGGCGTGCTGATGCCGCAGGTCGCCGGCATTCGCCGCTTCGGCGCGGCGGCACTCGATCTCGCATGGGTTGCGGCTGGTCGCTACGACGGGTTCTGGGAGCTCGGACTGAAGCGTTGGGACCTGGCGGCCGGCGTGTTGCTGGTGCGCGAGGCTGGCGGCTTTGTCACCGATCCAAACGGCCAGGACCCGCGCGACACTGGAGAGGTGATCGCCGCCAACCCGCATCTTCACCCGACACTGAGCGAGGCGGTGGCCGAAGGCGTTGCGCGCAGCCACCTCAGCACGTGAACAAGATGAAGGTTCCCGTTACTGTCCTGTCGCGGCTGTCCCCGGTAATCTGACGCACATGCGGCAACTCTGTTTGGTGCTCACGGCTCTGTTCGGCACGGCGGTGCCTGCACTGGCGCAGGTCACCGTCGATCTGCATGCGCTGGACGCACTGCCCGGTGCCAGGCCTGCGGGAAAGGCGCATGCAGTTCAGCACTCCGGACCGAGGCCCACCCAGCGAAGGGTCGCCACAGCCACGCCAGCGAAATCAACGCCCGAGCCGGCGACAGAGTCTCCCGCCGCCACACAGACGGTTGCGACCGCGTTGCCCGCACCCACAGCGGCGCCCTCCGCGACCACAACCCCTGCGACTGCGACGCCCCCGCCAGCGACGCTGCCAACCGCGCCCCCACCTATAGCTGCGCTCGCACCGGTGGCGACACCCCCGCAAGTCGCGCAGGCGGGTCCGCCGCCACCACCGCCGATCTCCGACAGCGCCGCCAGCGCGGCAACCAACACCGGCTCGGGCCTGCGCGTCACCTTCGGCGGGGGAGACGCCAACCTCAGCCCGGCCAGCGCCACGGCGATCAAGAACACTGTTCAGTCCGCGCCCAGCGGCGGCAATACCAGTTTCAACGTGGTGGGGTACGCCGCCGGCACGCCAGAGGATCCCTCCACGGCACGCCGTCTTTCGCTGTCGCGCGCTCTGGCGGTGCGCAGCGCACTGATCGCGGACGGCGTGGACTCGTCTCGCATCTACGTCCGCGCACTCGGCGCCGCCGGCGGCGCCGAAGCGCCTGACCGCGTTGACCTGGCGGTGATGGGCGGCAATGCACCGGCAGCGGAGACCGGCGCCAAGAGCCAACCGCCGTGACCCGACCCAACACCTATCTGATCCGCATGGCGATATTCCTGGTGGCGGTCCTCGTCGTGGCCGCCATGCTGTCGCCGGTCCTGCTGGGCGCCTATGCCAACAACCCGATCCTCAACAGCTTCATCCTGCTGGTGCTGCTGATCGGCATCGCCTGGAACCTGCGTCAGGTGCTGCGGCTGTCACCTGAGGTCGCCTGGGTGGAGACCTTCCAGAACGCGCGCCCGCGCATCGCGTCGCTGCCATCGCCGAAGCTGCTGGCACCGATGGCCAGCATGTTGGCCTCGCGCGAGACACACAGCCGCACCGACCAGGCGCGTTTTACGCTCTCCGCCTCGGCAATGCGCAGCGTACTGGACGGCATCGCCTCGCGGCTCGACGAAAGTCGCGAGTTGTCGCGCTACATGACAGGCCTGATGATCTTTCTCGGCCTGCTGGGCACGTTCTGGGGTCTTTTGAAGACGATTGGCGCTGTGTCCGACGTCATCGCCTCGATGTCGGTCGGTTCGGGCGATCTCAACGCGCTGTTCGAGCAGCTCAAATCCGGGCTGGCAAGACCGCTCGCCGGGATGGGCACCGCGTTCTCCGCCTCGATGTTTGGCCTGTCGGGCGCGCTCGTTCTGGGCTTCCTCGACCTGACGGCCGGCCAGGCGCAGAACCGCTTCTTCAACGAGCTGGAGGAATGGCTGGCCGGCCTGACCCGGCTGTCTTCGGGCGTGCTGGCCGAAGGCGAGGGCTCGGTGCCGGTCTACGTGCAGGCGCTGCTGGAGCAGACCGCGGAGAACATGGAGAACCTCCAGCGCATTCTGCAACGTGGCGAAGACGGTCGCGCGCATGCGAACCAGGCGGTGATGGCGCTGACTGAGCACGTCGCGACGCTGTCGGATTCGATGCGCACCAGCCAACAGCTCATGCTGCGAATTGCCGAGGCACAGGCATCGCTGACACCGGCGCTGCAGCGGCTCGGTGAACAACGCCGGGACTTCGTACTCGACGATGTCGCGCGCGGCCATCTGCGCAACATCGAACTGTATTTGCAGCGGCTGCTGGCCGATAGCGAGCAGGGGCGGGCGCAGAGCACTGCAGAGCTGCGCAATGACCTGCGCATCCTGACTCGGACTGTCGCCGCGCTGGCGGAGGATCAGAAGTAGCCATGCCGCTGACCGTGCGACGGCGCGGCGATAACGGACTTTCCGCATGGCCCGGCTACGTGGATGCGCTGTCCACGCTGCTGATGGTCATCATCTTCGTGCTGCTGGTGTTCGTGCTGGCGCAGGCCTTCCTGTCGGTGGTGCTGACTGGGCGCGACAAGCAGCTCGACCGGGTGAACCGGCAGCTTGCCGAAGTCAGCGATATGCTGTCGCTGGAGCGCGGGCACAGCACGGACCTGCAGCAATCGATCACGCAGCTCAATCGCGAGCTTGCCGCGGCCACCGGCGCCCGCGATACCCTGACGCAGCAGCTGGCGGCGCTGAAGGATCAGGCCGAGCGCGCCAGCAACGATCGCGACACGCTGCGGGCGGAACGCGACCGGCTGGCGCAGCAGCTGGCCGATGCCAATTTGCAGGCACGCTCCAGCGCGGCACGGGCGGAGCAGCTGCAGAATGACCTCACGGCTTCGGCGCAACGCACGGACGCGGCGAAGCAGGATACAGCGACAGTCGCGACGCAGCTTGCCGATGCGCGCCAGCAGCTTGGCGACACCAACGCCAAGCTCGCCGCTGCGCAGTCGCAGCTTGTCGAGATGCAGCGCCAGATGGCCGAACTGGACAAGACGGTACAGGTCAACAAGGACACGCTGGCGACGAAGCTGTCCGATCTGGCGAAGCTGGCGGAGCAGAACCGCGCGCTCGCTGCTTTGCGTGACTCGCTGGAAAAGCAGGCGCAGGACGCGGCGGCGCGTGCGATGACGGACGCGCAGCGCCGTGCCGCGGTCGAGGCGCAACTGGCTACCGATAAGCAGCTCGGTGATTCGGCTAAGGCGCAGATCGCGTTGCTCAATCAGCAGGTCGACGAGCTGAAGGCACAGCTTACCACGGTTGCCAATGCACTCGATCTGGCGAAGACGCAGGGGCAGGAAAAGGACACGCAGATCGCCAACCTGGGCCAGAAGCTGAACATGGCGTTGGCAACCAAGGTAGAGGAGCTGCAGCGCTATCGCAGCGAGTTCTTCGGCAAGCTTCGCGATGTGCTGGCGAACCGGCCTGGAATACAGATCGTCGGCGACAAATTCGTGTTTCAGAGCGAGGTCCTGTTTCCGGTCGGCAGCGCCGAGCTGACACCCGCTGGCGTGAGCGGGATCACCGCGCTTGCCATCACCATCAAGGACATCGCCACGGAGATCCCGCCTGACATCGCATGGATCCTTCGCGTTGACGGGCACACAGACAGGCAACCGATCAAGGGTGTTGGTGGTCAGTTCGCTTCCAACTGGGAACTCTCTGCGGCGCGCGCGATCACCGTGGTTAAGCTGCTGATAGTTGACGGGGTGCCAGCTGAGCATTTGGCGGCGACGGCCTTTGGCGACAACCAGCCGCTCGATCCCGCCAATACGCCAGACGCGTACGCGAAGAACCGTCGCATCGAGCTGCGGCTGACCGATCGGTAGCGCGGGTCGGCCCCCGGGCGGGTGTGGAACTCGTTAACATGGGGGGTAGCGTATTAGCAGAGTCGTAACCCTCCGGAGATAGTGTGCTCGTGTCGGTATCTGAGCATTAGCAGGCCCTCGCCGCCGCTACGCCCCGACAGTCCACCAAAATGGCTGGGAAAGCAGGTCGTCGGAACGATGGTGCAGGTATTCCGTGTCCGCAGCCACGACAATGCAATCTCCGTGCAAGGGCAAATCGACCGATCTATGCGTCTGGCTGCTCGTTGCATCGCCGTTCGTGTTCGGCACCGTCTCGGCGATGGTGGATCAGAATATCGGTGCCGCGCGCGATGGAATGATGGCAGCAGTGGTTTGCGGCCTCTTCGTCGTGTTCGGCATACTGGTGGATATCGACTCAAATAGGATCAGACGCGCCGGTGGCACGCCTCCGTGCTTCTGGTGGTTTATCCTTCCCCCCGTCTATCTCTGGAAGCGGGCGGCCCGCGCGGACAGTTCGCGAACGATCGGCGGCATGTTCTGCGCCGTACTTGCTGGGGGGGTGGCAATGCAATATCCAGCCCTGACGCACGGTTGCTTTGCAGGAATTGGTTTGCCAGCGTGCGATGCTTCAGTTGCCGTCTATGAGGTCAAGGGAGTCATCAATCAGACGGCGAAGCCATTCGGCATAACGGCGCTTCAGCTGCACGATGTCTTGCAGACCGCTTTCGACGGAGTAACGCGCAGTTGCTGGGGGAAGCTCTACAAGAGCGACGGGACCGACCACGCCTATCGCTACCAGTTGCGCCTCGCCAATGGAACGTTGGTGACAGCGGTTGCTTACGCTGGCGGTAACGGTGCCAGCCGCTAGAGCTTTTTCAAGATGACTAGAAATAACCCGCGTTGCGGAGGAAGTTGGCGCACTCGGCTGGCGAGAAGCAGGCGACAATATCGCCAAGCGCGTTCCAAAGTGCCTCGACGGTTCGCAATGCCTTGGCTCGCAGGAGGGCTTTGAGCTTGGCGAAAGCCTGCTCGATCGGGTTCAGATCGGGACTGTAGGATGGCAGGTAGTGCAATCTGGCGCCGACGGCTTCGATTGCCTTGCGGACTCCGGCGACCTTGTGGGAATCGAGATTGTCCATGACGACGACGTCGCCACCTGTCAGCGTGGGAACCAAAACCTGCTCGACATAGGCGAGGAACAACTCGCCATTGATCGCTCCGTTGAACACACAGGGGGCGACCAGGCCATCCTGGCGCAGGCCGGCAATGAAGGTAGAGGTGTTCCAGTGCCCGTGCGGTACAGCATCAACCAGCCGGTGGCCCACCTCGGCCCAGCCGTAGAGCCTGATCATGTTCGTCTTGGTCCAGGTCTCGTCGATGAAGATCAGCCTGCCCGCGTCCAGCTTCGGCTGGTTCTCGCGCCATTCCGCGCGGGCCTTGGCGACGTCCGGTCGATCCTGCCCGGCGGCCCGGAGCGACTTTATGGATGGCCCGCCCCTCAGCATCGGGCGCAGCCTGCGTCTGGAAGCAGAGGAGCGGGATGGATGACCAAAATGCCGATTGCCGTGCTTGGGATCGACCTGGGCAAGAACAGCTGTAGCGTGGCCGGGCTTGATATGCACGGCGCAGTGGTGCTGCGGCGCAGGATGACGCGGGAGAGTTTGGTGGCGTTCGCCAGCAAGCTGCCGGCCTGCATCGTGGCGATGGAAGCGTGCTGTGGCGCGCACTTCCTGGGCCGGACGTTTGCCGCGCAAGGGCACACCGTCAGGCTGATGTCGCCCGAGTATGTGCAGCCCTACGTAAAGTCGCAGAAGACGGACGACCGCGACGCGGAGGCGATCGCCGAGGCCGCGACACGACCGACGATGCGCCTTGTGACGCTCAAGAGCGAGGAGCAACTCGATCTGCAGGTGCTGCACCGGGCACGCGAGCGACTCATCGCGGCGCGGACCAGGCTCACCAATCAATTGCGCGCAGTGCTGCTCGAGCGCGGGGTAATCCTGCCCAAACGTCGCGCCCCTCTGCGGCATCGACTGCACGAGCTCATGGCCGGGGAACTGCCGATCAGTCCCCGCGTCATACGGCTGCTGGAGGATCTCCGCGACGAGTGGGCGAGCCTCGATGAGCGGATCAGGGCTTATGACGATGAGCTCGCCGCGCTGACCCGAGAAAACCAGCAGGCTCGGCAACTGGCGACCATCCCAGGCATCGGCGTGATCAACGCGACCGCACTCCTGGCCGCGGTCGGCGACGGCTCCGCCTTCGCCAAGGGACGCGATTTGGCGGCCTGGCTTGGATTGACGCCGCGACAACACTCGACTGGCGGAAGGACCAAGCTTCTCGGGATTAGCAAGCGGGGCAACAAATATCTGAGGACCCAGCTGATCCATGGCGCCCGGGCCGCTCTGACGCATTTTGCCAAGACACCCACGCGGATCGGCGCATGGATACGCCAACTGCTCACCCGGGCTCACCCTAACGTGGTGGTCGTCGCGCTCGCCGCCAAGCTGGCACGGATCGTCTGGGCGGTGCTGCGTCACGGTCGCGCCTTTGAACACCAAGGTCATGCAGTGAGCTGATGACAAGATAGCGTCGAGGCCCAGCGCCGGAGACGCACACGAGGTCTGTGGAGGTGAAAAACAGATGGCGTAACGGTCGAGCCGGCGTTTTGGTAGCCTGGTCAAAAATGTGGTGCCCGACACCGTGAACTTTATCAGGCCCGAGGCGCGCGCATTCCATCTTGGCCAGGGATCAAGCCCTGTGACCGGATACGTTGATGCAGACCAACACGCCCTGTGAAATCATCCTTGCAGACGGGGCGGGCCATACGTTTTTGAGCGACAGGCCAAGCAGCTTCAACGTAAGCGATGTTCCGCGACCCTTCGACGCACAGCGGGATCAGGGTGGCCGTTGGTTCGCCCAGAGCCACGGCATCAATTCATCGATGCGGTTCTGCGGCCAGCCATTCACCAGGCGTGTGATGAGATCGGTGAAATAGACCTGCGGATTGACGCTATTCAACTTACAGGTCTCGATCAACGACGCCAGGCATGCCCAATTCTCTCCGCCTTCGTCGCTGCCGGCAAAGAGACTATTCTTTCTCGATAGACAAACTGGCCGCATGGCGCGCTCGACACTGTTGTTGTCAAGCTCGATGCGTCCGTCTTCGAGGAACCGCTCCAGCCCATCCCAGTGGTTCAGTGCATAGCGGATCGCGTCGGCTGTTGGGCCGCGGGCGGGCAGTTTCGCTAACTGCGCCTCGAACCAGATGCGCAGTGCGGTGACCAACGGTTTGCTCTCGGCTTGACGAACCGCCAGCCTGTCAGCGGCGCTCTTGCCGCGGACACGCGCCTCGATCTCATAGAGCGCGGCAATGCGCTGCAGCGTTTCCATGGCGATCGGCGCCTTCGCCTTGGCCAGATCGTAAAAGCCCCGACGCACGTGGCTCCAGCAAAAGGCCAGCGTTGTGGACGTCTCGGTCGATTTGGAGCCGGCGAACTTCTTGTAGGCCCCGTAGCCATCGCACTGCAGGATGCCGCGGTAGCCACCGAGCAGCGTGTTGGCGTGGATATGACCCCGGCCAGGCGCGTAGCTGTAAACCACCGCGGGTGGCTGGCTTCCGCCCCATGGGCGATCGTCACGCGCAATCGCCCAGAAGTATCCCTGTTTGGTCCGACCGCGACCCGGATCGAGCACCGGCACGACGGTCTCGTCGGCGAAGATCCGTGTCGAGGCGAGCATCATCTCGCGCAGCCGCGCCACCACTGCGGCAACTTCCGCCGCGGCGTACCCCATCCAGAACGACAAGGTGGACCGCTCGAGGATGACGCCTTGCCGCGCCAGGATCTGCGCCTGGCGATACAGCGGCAGATGATCGGCGTAGCGTGCCACCAGCACATGGGCGACCATCGCCTCGGTTGGGATGCCGCCCTCGATCAGCCGTGCCGGCGCCGGTGCCTGCACCACGATGCCTGTGCACGACCGGCAGGCGAGCTTCGGACGCCTGGTCACGATCACCCGAAACTGCGCCGGGATCACATCCAGCCGCTCCGAGCTGTCCTCGCCGATCACCGTCATGCTTGCCCGACAGCACGGGCACGCGGTGTCCTCGGGCGCCAGCGTCACCTCGATCCGCGGCAGGTGCGCTGGCAGTGCGCCACGGCTGGCACGCCGCTTGGCGGCATTGTCCAAGCGCCGCTCGGGATCTCGCTTCTCCGCCTCCGCGTCTTCTTTGGCAATCGCCTGCTCGAGGGCTTCCAAACCCAGTTGCAGCTGTTCCTCCGGCAGACGCTCCGAGCGGGCACCGAAATGCATGCGTCTCAGCTGCAGCAGCAGATGACGCAGCCGGTCATTCTGTGCCAGGAGTGTGTCTCGCTCCGTGACCGCCGCATCGCGCTCGGACATCGTCGCCAGCACCAACGCCCGCAATGCTTCGATGCCTTCAGGCAGGCTCTGCATGTCGTCGCGGGGCGAATCCATCACGCAACGAATCCTACGCGGCAACCGACGGTTTGAGAATCCCCTTTGCGGTCTGAACGCGCGTCCAATCCAGCCCGTCGAACAGAGCGGCGAACTCAACAGGCGACAGCTTCATCACGCCGTCCATGATCGGCGGCCAGCGGAACGATCCCTGCTGCAATTGCTTCCAGACCAGCACCAGGCCGCTGCTGTCCCAGACCAATATCTTCAGGCGGTCGCTGCGCTTGGCGCGATAGACAATGACCGCACCCGAGAACGGATCCTCGGCCAGTGCCTCCTGCGCCAGGACGGCGAGAGAGTGTGCCCCCTTGCGAAAATCAATCGGTCGCGTCGCCAGCAAGACGCGAGCGCCAGCAGGGACATTGATCATGATCGGGATGCCGAGGCCCGAACCGCGCGCAACACCGCGGTCAATTGGGCAGCATCATCCATGCCGGACGAGACCCGCACCACCGCACCGGCAAGCTTGACCTCGATCCCTGGCGCCGCAGACACCGCGCGTTGAACCGTCGCAGCCGGAATGGCTTCGCTCACGATCGGAATGAAGCTGGGCGTTGCCGGCGTTGTCGTTTTCCCCGGCACGCTCGGCAAGTCCTGGCGCATCGCGCGTCGCCAGCCAAAGACCTGCTGCGAACAGATCTGCCAGCGTCGCGCAACCTCTGACACACGTGCCCCGGGTACCAGGGTCTCCGCGACAATCCGTGCCTTCTCATCCGCCGACCAGCGCCGCCGGCGGCCAGGCCCCGTGAGAACCTCAACGCGTCGGTATTCACCCTTCGCGTCATCGTTAACGTCAAACATAAGGATAGCTCGATGCCCTCTGCCTCAAGCAAATCAAGCAGCTCGGGCAGGGTCATTGAACAAGGGTATCAGCGCCCCGCTTACGCTTCAACGTGTGCCAGATCAGCCCGACGCTCGCTGCGACCTGGTGTGTGTCGCCAACAGCCACGTCCGCAGTTCCGCGATCGTGGTATCGCCCCGTTCGGCAACGTATGCGCGGAATCGCTGCATAAAACTGCGCCAGCTTCGGCACCTTGTGGCCACGCTGTGCGCGCACGGTTGTTTCACCCGTCGTACGGCGTCGCGTCAGCGCCTTCGACACTTCAACGGCATTCATAATGCCTCAGATGGTCGGCATCGCATCGCCTTCGGCGGCATCAGTGCAATCCTCGCCATGCGCGTCATGTATTGAGTGTTGAACAGCCCTGCGTACCACCCGGGCTTCCAGCAGACCGAGAACCCCCGACAAGACCATCGCCGGCGTCAGTTTTTGAGTCCGAGCGCCTCCGTCAGAGACGTGCACACTCGGATGATATCAGCCTGCGAAAGCATAGGATAGCTGGGAAGGCTGATGCCACGCGCGGCAATATCCTCGCTGATCGGAAGCCTCAGGTTTGGGCGATAGTGTGGCGGCATATGATGCGCACAATAAAAGACTGGTCGCGTCTCGATCCTATCGTGAGCCAAACGTTGCATGATCAAGGTGCGATCGGCCCCTCGCGGCAACAGCAGGCTAATTAGCCATTCCGAACTCTCCACCGCATCCGAAGCCACCTGAAAGGTTACACCACTCCCTGCGAGCAACGCACGGTATTGCGCGGCTATCGCGCGCTTACACCGTAGAATGTCGTCAAGGCGCTCAACTTGTCCCAAGCCAATCGCTGCAGCAATATTAGTCATGCGGTAGTTGAAGCCTAATTCGACGTGCCAGTATCGTCGTTCTGGGTCCATGCCTTGACCCTTCACAATCGCCATTCGGCGGTGCAATGCCGGATCCGTGGTCGCTACCAGTCCTCCTTCGCCCGTGGTAACGGTCTTGTTGCCGAAAAACGACCAGGCGGAAACGCGCCCAAATGTGCCGACCTGGCGACCACGCCATTTCGTGCCTAAAGCCTCTGCGCAGTCTTCTATTAAGATGCACCCAGCTTCGGCCGCGATTTCAGCCAGTTTGTCCATGTCGCATGCCAGTCCATAGAGATGGACTGGCATGATCGCGCGCGTGCGCGGCGTCATGCGCCGCCGCACGTCATCCGGATCCAGGAGCCAGTCATGCTCCCGAACCTCGGCAAACACTGGGGTCCCCCCTGCCTGGACAATTGTATTGACCGACGCGATGTATGTGAAGGAAGGCACGATAACCTCATCTCCGGGCTGCAAGTTCAGGCAATGCAGTGCCACATGCAGGGCCGCGGTCCCGTTACATACGGCGCTAACGTACTGCGTCCCGATCCGCGAAGCTATCGCAGCCTCGAAGCGATCAAGGAACTCCCCGCGCGACGAAATCCAGGTGCTATCAAAAGCCTGCATCACGTATGCGCGCTCGTTGCCCGACAGATCCGGCTGATAGACTGGCAAGAAGCGTTCGCCTACTGTACTTGAATGTCTGGAACCAGATGCTGACAAGGTTGTCCTCCCAAGGCATACCAACTCACTTCGCATTCCGCCGTTTGCCATATTGGTCTATGGTGAATTTGTGGCTTTCAAAGGGCGGGCGGGAACGCCAACCACTGTAGCACATTCCGCGACATCGCTAACAACAGCGGCTCCCGCGCCTGCTACAGCATCGGCGCCGATGCGGGTGTCTGGGCGCACGACGGCACCGACGCCAATAAAAGCGCGATCGCCAAGCGTCACGTTGCCGGCTAGTACTGCGCCGGGCGCCACATGGCTAGCGCGGCCCAGTCGGCAGTCGTGCTCAATGACAGCCCCGCTATTTACGATGCAAAGATCTCCCAACACGGAATCGGCATTCACGATCGCTCCGGGCATCACAAGTACGCCCACGCCAATGCGTGCGCTTGGTGACAACCGCGCGTCTGGGTCCACAGCCTCGATCAATGTGAAGCCCGCTCGTTCAACTACAACCCCGACCTCGTCTCGCACTCGGTTCGCACCAAGCGCCACGAATGCCATTGACACCCCTTCGGAGCGCAATTTGGCCAGACCTTCGGTGTCGGGTGCGCGTAAAATGGGGACACCTAGTATCGTAGTCGAGGTACCGTTGGGGACCAAGCATGCGCAGGGCCGATAAAGACCTGCGGCGCGCAGCACCTCAATGCAGACTTTAGCGTGGCCCGCCGCACCCAGGATAACCACGTCATGCATATGGGTCACGGCGGCCGGTTGGCAGGAGTTAGCGCGTCGATCGAGGCGGAGAAGGCGATGTTGATTGAGTACGTGCGTTCCAATGAGTCGACAGGTCGCAACGGTGCTACCACCCGCGCAGTCTCGTCTATCTCAGACGCAAAGTTCAGGCCGGCCTGCGCAAATGCCTCCAACCAATCTTGGGTGCTGACGCCCTGGGCTCGGAGGTGCGACGGTCCAAATTCCGCCACCACCACCAGACCTGGATTCTCGGCGATGATTCGTCGCATGCCAGACAGCACTCGCAGCTCAGCTCCTTCTGCGTCGATTTTCACCACGTCGATCCGTGAGCCTGGTGGCTTGATGTCGTCAAGGCACACCGTAGCGACTTCGATCGTGTCCTTGGGCAGACGCTCCGCGCCGATCAACGTTCCTAGCTGTCCATTGGTGCCGAGAGCAAATTCTCCTACCCCCGTCGTGGCATCCGCCGCGGCCTCAAGCACTTGCGCGGTCGCTTCAAGACTGTTGGCGACAATCGTGCGCCGGAGAGCCTCAGCGTTGCGGGGAACAGGCTCGAGCGCATCGACTCTCCCCAGCGGGGCTACAGCCCTGGCCATGGGGACCGTCAACATGCCGACATGCGCACCCACGTCGATGACATGACCGTCAGGAGGTAGCTGATCTTGCAGAAAGCGGACAGTTCCAGGCTCCTGCACGTTACGCCCATCCGCGAGGTGTAACAGCGTTGCTATCTCGGTATCGGGCAGGACAATCCAGCCGACCGGTGTACGCGTTGCCAGAAAGCCGGCCTCCAACGGTACTACTTGGCGCCCCACCAGCGTGGTCAACATATCGCAGATCAACATGGTGCGCGCCTCTGTGAGGCCGATCTGCGGTCTGATGCCGCTCAGGAGGTTCTCCAGATGCCCCATTTGCAACGCGTCACCTGCCAGGCGATTCTCAATACGGACGAACCGTGAAGCGGCGTCAGACAAGCGATTGTCTATCTGCGCTACGTATAAGGTGTTGCTGGCCTGATGCTCCTCTATGGTGGTCTGGCCCTGCTCTATGGTGGCCTGACGCTGTTCTATGGTGGCCTGGCTTTGCTCTATGGTGACCTGACGCTGCTCTATGAGGCCCATTTGATGACCGATGGCGGCCAAACGTGTATCGAGGCCAGCAAGAAGCTCAGGAATACGGGCCTCACGAAGGGCGTCGAGATGGATACGAGTCAACCGATTTATCGCCTTAGCCCACGGGCGGCGCAGCAAACCAATCATGCGGCGAACTCCCCAGCCGCGCGTGCACGGGTCGTAAGGCGGCAACCGAGTGCTGCACCGGCATAGTCAGCCGCGACATCTCGCCACCGACGCGCCGGCGTAGCCGCAATAAATGCTCGTTGCCGGGCTAATGCGGCCGCCCGATCGGAAAGGATCGCGCGAATAGCGATGGCAAGTGATAAGGGATCGTACGGATCGAATACGAAGTCTTGCGGGTCGGCAGTGCTCAGAAACTCCCTTGTATGGGGGCCGTCGGCTATCAGACATGGAGTGCCGACGCTCACCGCCTCATGAAAGGGAAACGGCGCTTGACCTCCTTCATAGAAGGATGCATGGACCGCCACCGCGGCACCGTGGTACAGTGCTGCATGCACATCGCGCGGCAGGTCGGGCAGCGATAGGACATCCAAATCCAAGCCGTCGGATGCTATGCGCCTAGGAAGGGGCGTCCACGTTGCGCCCACATGGATCGGAGTAGTCATAAGCAACTTCAGGTTGAGCGCTTCGTGCCGTAGAAGCTGAGCCACTGCGTCTACCACTGTCACTACATTCTTGGTCTCACGGTCCTGAGTCGAAACGACAACATAGTCTAGGTCCTCGAATGGAAAGGCGGCCAGATGGCGCCAACCTCGTGCCAGGGCATGAGTACGCAGCAATGTGGCGGCGGTGTATCGGCTAAGTATCGTGCGATTGCCATCGGGTGGCAGGAATGAGAGATGAGGCCTCAGGTCGGGCCGGGCATGCGGCGCGACCATGATGCGGTGGGCGGGTAAGCCGAACAATCGCTGGGCGATTTCGTCCTTCACGTGCTCCGAAAAGGTTACGACTGTGTCGGCTTTCGCGATCAGGCGTGCGGTGCGCTGACGCCAGAGCGGCCACCCGCCGGTCTCACTCCAAAAATCGGTGTGCCAACAGAGCGGAAAACTATAGGGGATCGCATCCGGCAGTATCGCGGCGTATCGGCGCGACAGGAGAGTTGCGCCGGTAAAATATGGGAAAGGGACCAGCCAACCATCCACCGGCACCTCGGCGTTGGCGAACGCGGCAAGATCGTGGACCCATTCAGGGTCTGTGTTTGCGTCCATACCGACTAGTGCTGGTGTGGCCGGTGGCGGAGGAGCGTGGAGCGTCCAGTGAACACCCGGGAGTGCCTTTAAGCTGTGCAAGTCAGCTTCGGCTTCTGCCGCGAGCCAGCTTGGCACGACGACGCGCCAGACCACAGGAAGGTCGGCGGCAGCTGCGCCTTCGATTAGAAAACCAAGCAGGCGCTGCATTCCCTCATTGGCCCAGCGATTCCCAGGCGGTCCCTCGTTCCAAACGCCGACCGCGGCGGGTGGCGACTGCGCAGTCACACGACGCTCGCGCTTTTTGCCGGCAATGCATGCCCCGTGGCGGCTGTGGCATATTCGGCCGCAACAGCGGACCAGTCTCTGCGCCTTAGTGCAGCCAAAACAGCCGCCTGAGAGGCCAGAAGCGCGTCGCGCCGGGCAAGTGCCCGCATGATCAAGTCGGCGAGACCATAAGCGTCGAACGGATCGAACACAGTGTCCTCTAGAGGATGCTGCTTCAGCAATTCGCGCACATGCGGTCCATCGGCCATCAGACACGGCGTGCCGGCACTGACGGCTTCGAAGAACGGCAACGTGCCCACGATACCCTCCAGGAAGGAGGCGTGAACGGCAAGCGCTGCGCAGTGATAGAGCGCCGCATGCACGTCGCGCGGGAGCTCAGGCATCGAGATAACATCCAGATCGAGGCCTGCACTTGAGATTGTCTGCGGCAGATCGGTCCAACTGGCGTTTCGCCACAGCGGCGTGGTCATCAAAATCTTGCAATTCACAAAGCGATGGCGAACCAGCCGTGCCAATGCGGCGACAATCAATTGCACATTTTTTGACGGGCGGTCCTGAGTCGAAACCGCAACGTAGGTCACGTCCTCGAACGGAAAGTCAGCGAGGTATCGCCATGCGCGGGTCACTGCATGGCGCCGCAGCATTGCTGCCGCCGCCTTGCGGGAGGAGGCACGGCACGTGGCGGCCGCGGGTCGCTCGGGAAGCAGGGCAGATAGATCAGGCGGCGCCGGCGGGGCGACCACCACCGGGACGCCGGGAGGGAAGAACTTGGGGCCGTGCACACGCTTGACGTGTTCTGAGAAGGTGATGATTGTGCTGGCCTCCTCGAGCGTGCACTTCGTAAACGACCGCCAGAGGGAAGTATTACTCTCCGGATGGCCAAAATCGTCGCGCCACCCTATGGGGAAGCGATAGGGAATTGCGTCCGGGAAGAGCACAGCCCGCGGACCGGTCAAAAGGCGCGAAGCGCTGAAATTCGGAAAAGGCACTAACCACCCAAGTACCGGTACCTCGGCATTGGCAAACATGGCCAACCTCCGAAAGTGTGGTGCCGGGTCCAGCGGATCCGCGGGCGGCTCGGGGGCCGCGGAGGAAGCCAGGTCCGTTACGAGCGGATCCGCGGGCGGCTCGGGGGCCGCGGAGGAAGTCAGGTCCGTTACGAGCGGCGGGACTTGTGCTGCCAGTGCCCAAACCCGCAGGCTGCACGCGGCTTTGCTGCCTACACCAAGCGGTAGCCGAGCAGCGGCGTCCGCCAATTGTGGTGCAAAGGCCACGGGGTCGCGCGCCATATTGACGATCAACCGCAGCCTTGTCGTGATTGGTCGCAAAATTGGACGTAAGGCGGCGCGCAATAGCAGCAGAGGCAGCGCCGCCAAGCCTGCCACGAATAGAAGTTGACCCGCCCGGCGCGGGCTCAAGCTAGTTCGAGCCGGCATCCTATCTATGATCTGAGGCAGTTCCAGTCGCACCCCAGAGATCGGTTCGGGTGGCCCAAGGGTCGTCTCAACATCAGGTCCACATTTTCCGTGCGGCACCTCCGGTGGCGGGCAATGCAACGTCCAATCCTGCCCTTCCCGGGCTGCCAGAGTTCGCAAGTCCTCAGCGATCTGATTACGAAGGCCCGACGGCGCAACCAGGCGCCAAACGATGTCTCCGCGCTGAGCCGCGCCCTCGATGAGAAAGCCGATTACGCGCGAGACACCCTGGTGGCTCCAATTCGCGTAGTCGGGCAATTCGATCCAAATCCCGACCGCGATTCGATCCGGCTCAGTCCTCACTGGCGTCAAGCTGCAGTGCATCAAGCGTCTCGCGCCACGCTACCGCCGGAGTGAAGTCCGGACGCAGGGGTAATGATGGCGCCCCCTTAACAGTCGGGGCAGTCGATGCAGCCGACAGGGCCGCCGCGGCTGCCACAATGTCGTCCGCGGGGTAAGTCCATAGTTTGGGGATTGAGGTGATATCTCCTTGAAAGCCATCGCGCATGTGAGGCGCATCGGCGACCACGGCCGGGATGCCCCGCGCCAAGGACCGAGCCACCAGCCAGTGGCTGTCATCGGCGACAGTCGGATTCCAGAGAATCCGCGCACTGTCCAGCAACCGATCCAGCCGACGGCCTGGCAAAGTCGCACGCGTATGCCAACGGCCGCCGATCCTCGAACAATCGTCAAGTATGCTAGCAACGGATGGTGCGGAAGCAACCGCATCAGCATGGCGGCCAACAATCAGCAACTGAAGCCTGCCCCCAGTCTCAAGATACTCACGCCACGCGGTCGCGGCGGTCGTTGCCGGAGCTGGCCATGGGTATGCGGGATGCCAAATGATTGCGGGACTGTCCATTGCCGGAGCAACTTGGTCTACTGTAGATAGTGACACGTCATCAAATGGCGGCCGAGGCCTCACGCGATCAGGATGCATGCCGGCATAGGAGACAAGATCTCTGCGGTCAGCGACAGTGGTTCCCAGGACAGCACGCGCACTCCGCCAGGAAAGGAATGTATCGATCCGACGCTCGACGTCCTGTTGGCCAGCAAATGCCGGCGTATATCGTTCGGCCAACTGCGGTGCAATCACAATTGCCGGTCGCAACCAGGCCGTTGCACCCAAGGTTGTATCGCCGAACAATATCCACCCGCTGCAGTCGGCGAACGACCAGGCGCGATCATGTGGAACTTGGACCGACGAGACTTCGGATGGCATGTCAAGATCGGAACCGAACATTCTTATCACAACGTCGCGTGGAAGTTCGGTCCAGGTGAGCGTCCGTATACTGACCGACGCCGCACAGGCACCGAAGCACGCTGCAGTACTCTCCCAATCGTCAACTGCAGTCCTCGGCAGCCCAACCACGACGCGAACACCGCACTTCTCGGACAACGAACAGACGAGCGAAAAAGCACCTGCAACCACACCAGGTTGCGGCGCAGGCGGCAACAGGACCGCAATATTAGGCTCTCTGGATGGCATCACGGAATGACAAATACACTCTCAAAGCAAGCATCCCTTCTCTACGCATGAGACAGCGCAAACGCAAGCCGGCACTCATGGCTTACCAAGGATCCGGCTTCCGCCAATGAAAATCAGGCAAATCACGAGCCAGTTGCAACTCCACCGTCGCCTTCCACTCATTCGGCGTCCGTTTTGGCAGCGTGACCAGGCGCTCGCGGAGCGGGATTCCGCTCTTGCCCGACTCGCCGAAACAAAATCTCAGATGGACGCAACACTCCATCTACTGAAGGAGGCGACCGAAGCCCTCAACGCGAAGGAAGAGCAAGCAAATCAAGTCAAAGCCGGCCTGAACGGAAAGCCAAGGGATCTGCACCGACCATTTGCGCTGCCTCCAGAGTTTCACGCCGTATCGATCACCGGCCACGAGGGAGTGGCATTCCAAATCGTCGTAGAAGGCAAAGATCCGCCAACTTATGATCGGTGGGTTATCGATAGCAAACCCTATAGCGATATCGCGCGCCTACTGGTTCAGATCCTTTCGGGTGGCGGAACACTTATCGATCTCGGCGCTAACATAGGAACGATTTGCGTGCCGGTTGCAGCAACGGGCAGCCGCGTCATTGCAATCGAGATGCTGCCCCGCAATGCAATGAAGTTGATCCTCGCTGCTTCGCTGAACCGGCTCGATCGCTTCCGGATCATCCAAGCGGCCGCGACGGATCACGATGGTCTCGTATGGTATGCTGGGGATGAAGCGTGGGCTCAGATTTCGACAAGAATAACAGCGTCGCAGGCGACGGGCGTGCGGCTGGATACTATCGTGGATCTAATTGAGCTAGAGAGCCCAGATTTCATCCAGAGGCCCGTCGCGATGAAGATCGATATTGAAGGTCACGAATTGGCTGCCCTGCGTGGCGCACAGCGTCTTTTCACCGAACATCGCCCGATATTCGTTTTCGAGTCAATTCAGGTTGCGACCGATCATCCCGAAGAGGCGGTCGCTCTGAAAAAGTTCGTCTCGCTTGCTGGGTATGAGCTTTACATGCTTCGAGGCACCGTGCTGTCGCCTCACCTTGAAGACGACCTGCAAATCAGCCCAACTTCAGATATCTTAGCCGTACCGATCGAAGCCAGCGCCATGATATTCCGACGACTGACCAATTATTCCGTCCGGCCTCTCACGCGACAGGAACAATCGGAGTGGCTTGAAGAAGTAAGGCTCTCGAGGGAGGCTTTAAGCGATCACGTCGCCGCAGTCAAAGTGGCTCTATCACTCAGCTGATCGTAGCGACATAGCGACAGCTTGCCTCCACGTCGCTTATGCGGCTACTGGCCAGAGATATGCAAGCGAGAAAAGCACCAGTGCCGCGGCGGTATCGGCGAGCGCTCAGTTGATCTATCTTACTATGTCAAAGTTCCTGCCCGATTGGCCAGGATTTCTCAGATCCGGTTGTAGACGATGTGGCCGGCCTCAGGTTGCTCGCGGCTGACCACGGTGCGCATGCGATCGTAGAGGATGTGTTCCGGCACGCCGCCAAAAGCCTCGAACGCGGCGGCGTGACAGCGCAGCAGGGTCGGCAGGTCCTGGTGCAGCACGAAGTGGGCCCACAGCATTCGGCTGTGGCCGAGCACCAGCGAGAACAACCGGAGGATCCGCTCTGTCCCCGGCTCGTCGGTGAACACCGTGCGGAAGTGCGCGAAGTCGACCTGTGCCTGGCGGCCGGGCGGCGTCTCGAAGCGCACCTCGAAAGGGCGCCGGCTCGATCGGCCTGATGTCGCGCAGGAAGTCAGTGAGAATGCTGTAGCCGCCGGTGTGGCCGAGGTCGCGCAGCTCGCGGTGAAGACGGCGCCCGGTCAGTTGCGGAAACGCCGCAAGCCGCTCGCACAGATAGCGCGAGAACGGCGCGAGCTTGCTCGCCCGCGGCGGACGCGGGCCGTACAGCGCCGGCTCCAGGCCACGCTCGATGTGTTTGTGCACCGTCTTGCAGTCGAGCCCGACCCGCCCCTCTGCTTGGAAAGGCACCATCATCGGTCCTCTGCCCCCGACCGCTCCCCCTGTGTCAGAGAAGTTGTCGCCCGGATTTTGTAACGACATGTCTATTGTCGTAGCCGCTGAGCCGTCACTCTGGGTGTCCGGAGGAGCGCATCTCCAGTGTGTGGTGAGTGTGCCACGGTGCTCACTGCGGAGAAGGTCGGTGCTTGCCATCCTCGCCATGCTCGCGCAATGAGATGCGCTGCGCGTGGCTGCGGCGGCTCCGCGCCTCCCATCTCCTCCGCCGTGCTCCGTGTGGCTTTGGCGTTGCCAGGTCGGGACCCAAAAACAGGCTCGCCGATCGAACAAAGCTGGATCTGGGAGGCCGCCGCCTGGACTAAGCATCGCGCTCCGGATTGAGCGTGACGACGCTGACCGGCGTCCAGTTACGCGTCTTCCCACTCCAGCGTCGCGGGTTGCGTTCCCGCGCACTTAGACCGCGTGGCGGGCTTTGAGCAGACGGCGATCCGATCCGGCATGACGCTGTGCCGGGGTAACATAGCGGATGCCGCTGTGCCGGTGCTCATGGTTGTAACGACATGTCTATTGTCGTAGCCGCTGAGCTGTCGATACGGGTGTCCGAGAAAGACAACCTCCGACGGTGACGAGTGTTGCCACGGTGCTCACTGCGGAGAAGACCCAGTATGCACCATTCTCGCCATGCTCGCGCAATGAGGTGCGCTGCGCGTGGCTGCGGGTGGCTCCGCGCCTCCCATCTCCTCCGTTGTGCTCCGTGGCTTGGGCGTTGCCAGGTCGGGACGGGAAAGCAGGCTCGCCAATCGAACCGGAAAGCTGGATTTGGGAGCCCGCCGCCTGGACGTAAGCGTCGCGCTCCGGATTGAGCGTGACGACGCTGACCGGCGTCCAGTTACGCGTGTTCCCACTCCAGCGTCGCGGGTTGCGTTCCCGCGCACTTTGATAGACCGCGTGGCGGGCTTTGAGCAGACGGCGATCCCGGCCGGCATGACGCTGTGCCGGGGTAACATAGCGGATGCCGCTGTGCCGGTGCT
>CAWEVM010000011.1:0-106356 GCA_963812505.1 uncultured Alphaproteobacteria bacterium | reverse complement strand
TTCGATCCGCTGGAACTGGGTGCGATCGCATTGAAGGCCGCGCGCACGGGTGGCCCGATCAACGCCGAGGTATCGCTGAATGCGCAGGGTGCCGGGCCAGGCTTCGGCGCGCATCTCTGCGATGTCAGCGTGGACATGGAGACCGGCCACGTCACTATCGAGCGCTACACGGCGTTCCAGGATGTCGGCAAGGCGATCCATCCGAGCTACGTCGAGGGTCAGATCCAGGGCGGCGCTGCCCAGGGCATCGGCTGGGCACTAAGCGAGGAATATATCTACGACAAGCAGGGCCGGATGGATAATCCGGGCTTCCTCGACTATCGCTGCCCTGTTGCTTCGGACCTGCCGATGATCGAGGCAGTGCTCATCGAAGTGCCCAATCCGCGCCATCCCTTCGGCGCCCGCGGCGTCGGTGAGGTGCCGATCGTCCCGCCGATGGCCGCGATCGCCAATGCAATTCGGGGTGCCAGCGGGTTGCGGATGCCGGACCTGCCGATCTCACCGCCGAAGCTGCGGGCAGCGATCGACGCGGCCGGCTTCACTCCGATGCTTGCCGCCGCGGAGTAGACCCCGCCGTCCTTCGATTTGCCGCTCGTCCGGCATGACGACCGAATGTGAGATGGTGGCCCGTCGATCAAGGTGAGCGCCGAGATGATGGCGTGAGCGCAAGATCTGCGTCGCAGCTCCTTGACGGCGACCACCGTCTTGTTCGCTATACCCGTTTGAATACGACGTAAGAGGGCATGTGATGGTAGCCAATTATCCCGATCTCAAGCTGTACATTGCCGGAGAGTGGCGACAGGCCGACGGCCAACCAGTGATCAATCCGGCCGACGAGAGCACCTTGGCCATCGTCCCGCACGCCAGCCGCGCCGATCTGGACGACGCGCTGGCTGCCGCCGAACTGGGATTCAAAACGTGGTCGCGCACCGCACCTGCCAAGCGGGCCGAGACCATCCTCAAGGCCATGCACCTCATGCGTGAGCACGTGGAAGAGATGGCCATTGCGATGACGCTGGAACAGGGCAAGCCGATCGCCCAATCACGCCTGGAGATCCTGCGCGGCTGCGAGATCATCGAGTGGGATGCACAGGAGGGCCGTCGTATCTACGGCCGCATCATCCCCAGCGAACCTGGCATGCGGCACTCGGTATTGCGCCAGCCGATCGGTGTGGTGGCCGCGTTCTCGCCATGGAACTTCCCGATGAGCTCGCCGGCCCGCAAAGTCGGCGGCGCCCTGTCCGCGGGCTGTTCGATCATCCTGAAGGCGTCAGAGGAAACGCCAGCCGGTGCCGTGCAGCTCGTGCAGGCATTCGTCGATGCCGGTTTGCCGCCTGGCGTATTGAGCCTCGTATTCGGCAAGCCCTCCGACATCTCGGAATATCTGATCCCGCAGCCATCCGTGCGGCTGGTGACGTTCACCGGTTCAATCCCAGTCGGCAAACATCTGTCCGCCATGGCCGGTGCGCACATGAAGCCGGCCATCATGGAACTCGGCGGTCATGCGCCCGTGATCATGTGCGACGATATCGATCCGGTCGCCAGCGCGGGGACATCGGCGATCGCCAAATCGAGGAACGCCGGGCAGGTGTGCGTCTCGCCGACGCGCTTCTTTGTGGAGGATGCGATCTACGACCGGTTTGCCGACGCCTTCGCCGCGAAGGCCGCGACCATCCAGGTCGGCAATGGCCTGGATCCAGACAACCAGATGGGACCGCTGGCCAACGATCGCCGCCTCGCCGCGATGGAGATGTTGGTCGCCGACGCGAAGGCCAAGGGTGCGCGCGTCACCGCGGGAGGTTCGCGTATCGGCAATCGTGGCTACTTCTTCCCGCTGACCGTGCTCGCCGACGTGCCGGATGACGCGCGTGCAATGCGCGAGGAGCCATTCGGGCCGCTTGCCCTGCTCAGCCGCGTCCGCAATGTGGACGAGGCGATCGAGAAGGCGAATTCAGTGCCGTACGGCCTGGCCGCTTACGCCTTCACGAATTCGGCGCGCAACGTGGATCGGCTGGCCGAGGGTGTCGAGGTCGGCAACCTTTCCATCAACCACTTCGTGGCATCGAGCGCCGAGACACCGTTCGGCGGCGTCAAGGACAGCGGCTTCGGGCGGGAAGGCGGCACCGAGGGGTTGCAGTGCTACACCGTGGTGAAGAACGTCTCACACCTCACTGCTTAGCCGCGACCAGCACGGGGGCGGCGCGATACAGATCAGGGAACAAAAGCTGCAGTTCCTTGATCTTCGGCAGGTCATTGTAGACGATGTATGGGTTGGTCGGATGCTGCGTCAGGTAATCCTGATGATAGCCTTCCGCCGGATAGAATGCGCGGCCCGGCTCGATCGTTGTCACCACAGGAGCGTGGAAGGCGTGCACCTGGTTGAGCTGGGCGACATAGGCGCCGGCAATGTCCGCCTGCTCCTGGTTACCCGGAAAGATCGTTGACCGATATTGCGTTCCTCGGTCCGGACCCTGGTAGTTGAGTTCTGTCGGGTCGTGCGCAACCGAAAAGTAGATTTGCAGGATGCGGCCGTAGCTGATTTGCCGCGGATCGAAAGTGACGCGGACGGATTCGGCATGCCCAGTCGCGCCGGTGCCGACCGTTTCATAGTGCGCGGTAGCCTGATCTCCGCCGGCATAGCCGGAGACTGCGCTGGTCACACCATCAACGTGCTGAAACACGCCCTGCACGCCCCAGAAGCATCCACCGGCAAGCACCGCCACCTCGCTCGTCGTCGCGGCGGTGGCTTCGTCGCGTGCAGGCGGCGGGACGACCTTGGCCGGTTCGGCATCGGAGCGCGACACTAGGGCGACTGCCGCGATCGCCAGCAGCGCGGCGCCCGACAGGATCGGAATCAGGCCGCGCATGACGCAACCTCCATTGCTTTACGCATGAGCACCACCTTTTCCGCCGAACGCCCGAAGAAGTGGTATCCCGACCCACCTTCCGCAAGCACATCGAGAAAGGCGTCGGGTGCCGTGACGCGCACCCCGCCGAGCACATCGACGCCCCGGCGCAGGAGAGCATCGGGCTGCAGACCGACAGTCGGGCCGACCATGACCACTCGCGCCTCCTTGCGGCACAGTGCGAGCAGGTTCTCAAGCGTGTCGTTCAGCAGCGTGGTTCCGGTGATCAGCACCACATCGGCGTTGGGCACCACCAGGTCAGCCTCGTCGGCCGAACGGAAGTGCGGCAACTCGTCCGGCTTCAGCGTGGCGGGGTCCATTTCAAGCACGGTGTAGTTGTGACTGCTGCGCTTCAACGACTTCAGGAACGGCACGAAGGCGCCCACCACGACGACATGCTCGCCCGCACGGATGTCCGCGGCGTCATAGGCATCGACGCCGGAGCGAAGTTCCACGCCAGGCGTTGCGCGCCCCTGCCAGCACATGTCGGCCAAGGCATTCATCGTGGCGACACCGACCGCGCGGCGAATGCCGTTGGGTGCCCCGGTCTCCTTCAGCAGCTCCCTGGCCGGCCGCCCACGCAGCTTGCCCGGAAACGGCATGGCCATGGCGGAACTCGGGCAGCAGACAGCCTCGGGGATCGAGCGCAATGGCGTCGCGCACGCGCCGGCGATACCGGTGTTCAGCTTCACCCCGGTGAAGAACAACCCGATCACGGCGCGTTCGACGACGATGCGATCGAGGTCAGCGCCCAGAATGCGCTGAATGCCGGCGACGGTCTCTGCGAGAATTGGTTCGGTCTGCATGCACACTCCGTAGCACCGCGGCCGCACCGTGTCGCCATACCCCAAGGCCCGGTGGCGCTGACCCCAGGAATCCAAATTTGAAAGGGATGGGTTCCAAGCGCCCGGCGCTTGGCGGAGTCCAGAGGCGGAGCCTCTGGTGGGGATCGGGGTGAAACCCCGACGCGGTGCCCGGAGCGGCCGGAGCACTATTCACCGGGCAGCGAGTTGTCGATCGTCTCGCCATGCAGCGCGGTGGCCATACCGGCGTAGAAACGCAGCATGCCTAACGCGCGCTGGCGGCCGCCACGTGTGCGGGTGATAGGCGCCCCCATATCGAGCGTGTCCAACGCCGCGAATTCCTCGAGGTCGCGCTCCACCAGATCCGCCAGGCGCAGCAGAATACGCTGACGCTCCGCCGGCTTGAACTTGCTCCACGGACCATTGAACGCAGCACGTGCCGCGGCAACCGCGCGATCGATGTCCTCGGCATCGCCCTCTGCGACGTTCGCCAGCACTTCGCCAGTGGCAGGATTGCGTGTCTCGAAGGTCTTGCCCGACGCGGCCTCCAGCCACTTGCCGTCGATCAGCATCCGCTTGGCCTTGCCATCGAGATACGGATGCACCTCGGTCATCACGTCCATCAGTTGGGTCTCCTCATGCCCGATTGTTCGAGATCAGGCGCCGCGATCAGAGCGGCGCCGAGTGAACTGGCGTTGCGATGGGTCAGAGCGAAGGCAACGTCGAAGCCGTCCGGTGTTCCGAGCCGAAGGATGAGACGCGTGCCGCCCTCGCTTTGCTCGATCCGCCACGTGCCGAGTTGGTGTACGAAGCGCAGAGAACCATCGGGAAAGCGTGCATCCAGTGCGGTCTGCAGGATCCTCGGCGAGGTCATCAGTAGGCCACTGAGAACGTCGAACGGCAGTACGAGCCTGTGAGCTGCGCCGTCGCTCCCGATGAAATACATCCTCACGTGAGTGCCGCCCGTCAAAACCGCCCAGGTGGTAAGCTCCTCGCCTTTGATCGTACGGACATGAGCCGACGCAGCACCCATCAGTCGCTCTTGTCGTTATTCCCGTATAGATATAGCCGAAAGCCGGCTCCCTGTCCATCCGAACCGCCGTCGGCAGCGCTTGTTGAAATTATCCCATCGCTCCACTATTCGACGAAGCCCGGCCGTCATACCGCATACCGCCGGCGCTGTAGCCGCAGCAAACGATACAGAAAAAAGGAGGAGCGTACATGCTAGAGCGTTCAGGGATGTCCGGTCATATCCTGCGCCGCTGGCGTTGGGTCGTCGCGCTGACGTCCGTGATTTTGGGAACCCCGTCGGCATTCGCGCAGCGGACCCAAATCATGATCGATGACAATCGCGCATTTCCGGAGAGTCTTACCTCGACCGCGGACGGGACGATCTACATAGGCAGCTTCGTGCACGGTACGGTCTATCGCGCGATGCCGGGAGCGTCGCAGGCGACGCCCTGGATCCCCGCCGGACCTACCGACCTCACGCGTGGGGTGGGCGTATTCGCGCATGAGCCGTCGAACACGCTATGGGTCTGTTCCGCCGACCCCGACCCGATCAAAAACACCACTATCCTCAGAACGTTCGATCTCAAGACCGCCGCATTGAAGGGCGCGTATCCATTCCCGGGCGGAGGTTTTTGTAACGACATCGCGGTCATGCGTGATGGTACAACACTGGTAACCGACACGCGCGGTGGCCGGATTCTCGCCCTCAAGCCTGGCGCCACAGCTCTGGAAGTATGGGGTCAAGATGCCAAATGGGCCGGTATCGATGGCATTGCCATGCTTCCCGACGGCGACGTCTTGTTCAACAACGTGCGGCAAAATCAATTGGTAAGTGTGGCGGTGAAGCCCGATGGTTCCGCTGGCGAAGCTACCTTCCTGGAGCTCTCGCAGCCAATCGATGGTCCCGACGGTATGCGGGCCTTGCCGGACGGACGTATTGTCGTGGCCGAGAACCGTGGCGGAAAGATCGATATCGTCCGTGTCGACGGGAACAAGGCCGCCATTGAGACGATCAAAGACGGTTTCAAGCTGACCCCGACCGCGGTCACGGTGGTTGGGACAACGGTATGGGTCACCGAGGCGAAGTTCGCCTACTTGAATGACCCGAAGCTGAAGGACCAGGACCCCGGCCCTTTCAGCACGGTCGCAGTTCCCCTGCCGCCACATTGAACGGGCGCACTGCGTGTCTTCCGCATCGGGGTGACGCCGGTGCATAGGACACGCAGTGGAGGCAGGCTTACAGGGCGGCGGTGACGGCCTTGATCTCGGTGTAGTTGTGGAACACTTCCTCGCCCATCTCGCGGCCCCAGCCGGACTGCTTGTAGCCGCCGAACGGTAGCGAGGCATCGAAGACGTTGTGACAATTGATCCACACGGTGCCGGACCGGATGCGATTGGCCAGCTTGTGCGCCGTGCCGCCATTTCGCGTCCATACGCTGGCTGCCAGGCCGTAGATCGTGTCATTGGCCTGCTTCGCAATCGCGTCGATGTCATCGTCGCCGAACGGCGTCGTGCACACCACCGGGCCGAAGATCTCCTCACGCACCACCTTCATGTCCGGCGTCGTGTTCTCCAGCACAGTGGGCTGCACGAAGTAGCCAAGGTTCCCGACCCGATCGCCACCAACGGCAACCTTCGCGCCGGACTGACGGCCATCCTCGATATAGCTGGTGACACGGGCAAATTGCTCGTCTGACACCAGCGGCCCCATCTCGGTCGTGGGATCAAGGCCGGGCCCGACCTTGATCTTGCCGGCGATGTCGGCGACACCCGCGACCACGCGCTCATATACCGACTTGTGCGCATAGAGGCGCGACCCGGCGCAGCAGCATTGGCCGTGGTTGAAGAAGATCGCGCTCGCCGCTCCGGCGATGGCAAGGTCGAGATCAGCGTCCGGCAGAATGATTGCCGGTGATTTTCCGCCGAGTTCCAGCGATACCTTCTTCAGATTGCAGGCGGCGGCCTGCACGATCAGCTTGCCGACCTCGGTCGATCCGGTGAAGGCCACCTTGTCCACGCCAGGATGCGCCGCCAGCGCCGCCCCCGCGGTTTCGCCAAAGCCTGCGATGATGTTCACCACGCCGTCGGGGACACCTGCCTCGACAATCAACTCGGCCAGGCGCAATGCGGTCAGCGGCGTCTGCTCGGCCGCCTTCAGCACGATGGTGCAGCCAGCCGCCAGGGCCGGTGCAATCTTCCATGCCGCCATCAACAGAGGGAAGTTCCATGGGATGATCTGTCCGACCACACCGACCGGCTCGCGCACAGTGTACGACAGATATTCACCAGGCAGCGACAATGGCAGTGTTGAACCCGTGAGCTTGGTGGCCCAACCGCCCATATAGCGGAACATGTCAACGGCCAATGGCAGATCTGCGACACGCGCCACGGCATAAGGCTTGCCATTGTCGATTGACTCTAGCTCGGCCAGTTGCTCCAGGTCACGCTCGATCAAATCGGCGATGCGCCACAGTATGCGGCCACGCTCCGACGGGCTGATCCTTGTCCAGCGTCGCTCGTCGAATGCACGCCGCGCCGCGGCAACCGCGAGGTCGACATCCGCCTTGTCGCCCTCTGGCACATTGGCGATCACGCCGCCGGTGGCGGGATTGTAGACCGCGAAAGTCTTGCCAGACACGGCCGGCACCTGCTTGCCGTCGTCATCAGCATCAACGGATTCCGGCCAAGAAAGCCGGTCGAATGCCGCAGTCTCGGGTCGAGTGCGATCGTGTCCATAAGCGTCCCTCCTGCTCGATTGGCCTGCCCCTTGGCAAAGCCCGGTCGCCGGGGCAGTATCGCTATATCCAAACACATATGGCGTGGCGAGGCGAGTCCGCCCGTCATGGAGGAACGACCGACGATGTATCCCAACGTGTCCCTGTTCATCGATGGCAACTGGACCGCAGCCGTAGCGGGACGTACACTTCCCGTCGTCAGTCCGGCAACCGGCGACAGCATCGGCACCGTCGCGCACGCCGAGCGCGCGGACCTCGATCGTGCACTGGAGGCGGCGGACAAGGGCTTCAGGGCGTGGCGGAAGGTTTCCGCTTTCGACCGCTCGAAGGTGATGCGCAAGGCCGCCGACCTGTTGCGTGAGCGTGCCGACAAGATCGCGCCTCTGCTGACCATGGAGCAGGGCAAGCCGCTACCCGAAGCGAAGGGCGAGGTCCTGGCTGGCGCGGATGTGATCGACTGGTTCGCCGAGGAGGCACGTCGCACCTATGGCCGCGTTATTCCTGCCCGGGCTGAGGGCATCTATCAGCTCGTGGTGAAGGAACCGGTGGGTCCGGTGGCTGCTTTCACGCCGTGGAACTTCCCGATCAATCAGGTGGTGCGCAAGCTTTCCTGCGCGCTGGCCGCTGGCTGCTCCATCATCGTCAAGGCGCCCGAGGAGACGCCAGCTTCGCCGGCAGAACTGATCCGCTGCTTTGCCGATGCCGGCGTGCCGGCGGGCGTGATCAACCTGGTCTATGGCGTGCCGTCGGAGATTTCCGAGTACCTCATCCCGCATCCGATCATCCGCAAGATGTCGTTCACCGGTTCCACCGCGGTCGGCAAACAGCTTGCGGCCATCGCAGGCGCGCACATGAAGCGCGTGACGATGGAACTCGGCGGCCATGCGCCGGCGATCGTGTTCGACGACGCCGATGTCGATGCGGCCAGCCGACTGCTGGCAACCGCAAAGTACCGCAACGCTGGCCAGGTCTGCGTGTCGCCGACGCGCGTGCTGGTGCAGGAGCGCATCTACGACCAGTTCGTCACCGGCTTCGTGCAGCATAGCAAGGCGGTGAAGGTTGGCGACGGGTTGGAGTCCAGCACCACGATGGGGCCAATGGCGAATGCTCGTCGGATCATCGCAATGGAAACCTTCATAGGCGATGCGACGCAGCACGGCGCGACGCTACAGGCTGGCGGGAACCGCATCGGCAACAAAGGCAACTTCTTCGAACCGACGGTGCTTACCGACGTGCCCAAAGACGCTCGCGTGATGAACGAGGAGCCGTTCGGCCCGCTCGCCGTCATCTCGCCGTTCAGCACGTTCGACGAGGTGGTGACGGAAGCCAACCGTCTGCCGTACGGGCTTGCCTCTTACGCCTATACAAAATCGGCCAAGACTGCGAATGCGATCGCGGCGGCGGTCGAGAGCGGCATGATCTCGATCAACCACCACGGCCTGGCATTGCCGGAAGTGCCATTCGGCGGCGTGAAGGATTCCGGCTACGGTTCCGAGGGCGGACTCGAAGCAATCGAGAACTATCTGAATACCAAGTTCGTCACCCAGGCCGGCCTGTAAACCGAAGGCGGCGGCCCGTGAGCATGACAGGATCGCCCGTCGTGAGCCGGATCGCCGCCGTCCCGGCGTCACCGCAGAGAACAATCGACATTTCGTCACTGGCTCCCGCGTTGGTGACACGAGAAGAAGCCCAGCCTGCAGCAGGACCGGCGCGTCGCACCAAGATCTGGGAATTCAACACCAACCTGCATTGCTCCATCCTCGGCACATGCCTGTCCACGGCTGAACTACGCCAGCTTCTGAAAAAGCTTGGGCTTGCGTCGCCGGAGCACACCGATCACGAGCTGCACAGCGCCGCGGTGACCCTGGCTGGACGGCATGATAAGGCGGCCAAGCTGCTGAACAAGGCGCTCGACGAGCGCCATCGCATCTCGATCAACCAGTTTGGCAAGGCAAGTAGCGAAGAGGCCGTCCGATCTCTCTGGCGTGATGCCGTCCGACGCGGCGAGATACCCGGCGCCTATTGGGCCACGCTGACGCATCCGGCGGCGACCCGTGCCGTAATTCGCGATGCATTCGGCGAGGTGCATATGCTCTCGCACCTGGTTGGAGCGGCCAATCGCGCGGACATACGACGGCTTTGTCAGTTGCAGGAAGAGACCGCCGAGCTACGGACGCGCCTTGACAAGCAGCAGGCAGCGTTTCGCGACGCGGTCGTCACGCGGGACGTGTCGATCCAGGAATTGCGGCGGGCGCTGGCCCAGCAGGTCGCAGCCGAACCGTCCATGCCTGGAAATCACGACCTCGCGCTGCATAAGTTGGTTGTGGATCTGGAGCGCCGCCTAGCCGCAGAGGCGCGGCGCAGCGCGTCGTTGGCTGAGCGACTGGCGAGCGCAAAAGTTGCGATTGCCGAAGAGCACGCGGCGAGGATGAATGCGGAGCGCGAGAATGACGCCCTGCGTCGGGACCTTGAGGCCATCGAGGCATCGATGCATGCGACCTGGCGTGATAGCGTCTCCGCTGTTCCGTCAGGTCCCCGGCTTGATGGCGTGACGCTGCTTTATGTCGGCGGCCGACCGCATCATGTGGCGCGTCTGCGCGCAATCGCTGAGGCGGCTGGAGCCGCGTTCGTGCACCATGATGGCGGCATCGAACACCATCTTAATCTGCTTGCCGGCCTTGCCAGCCAAGCCGACCTGGTGGTGTTCCCAGTCGATTGCATCAGCCATCATGCAGCCCAGGTCGCCAAACAATTGTGCCATCAGGCTGGCAAGCGGTTCATTCCACTCCGGTCGGCCAGCGCCACCTCCTTGCTCGCCGCATTGCAGCGGCCAGAGGTGACCGGCCTCGCGGACGCCGCCGACTGATCGGACAACACGATATGGCGTTGCGGATCGCCGCGCCATCCTCACGAAAGCAGCCCTGATGAATGCGCCGTTCGACCCAACATTGCTGATGAACGAGAAATTTGCCGTCGGCCAGCCGGTCTCTCGCAAGGAGGACCCTGTGCTGCTGCGCGGTGAGGGCCGCTATACCGACGACCTGAATTGCCCCGGCCAGCTCTACGGCGTCATGGTGCGCAGCCGGATGGCGCACGGCGAGCTGCGCTCGATCGACGCTGCGGGTGCACGCGAGATGCCCGGCGTGCACATGGTCATCACGGCGGCGGACCTCGATACAGCCGGCATCAAGAACATGCCGGCTGTGGCGGGGAAACATCGTGACGGCACGCCCACGCCGCGCCCGCCGCAGCGACCGCTCGCGACAGATCGGGTGCGCTATGTCGGCGAGCCCATCGCCATGGTGGTGGCCGAGACGATCAAGCTCGCGAAGGACGCCGCGGAGTTGATCTTCGTCGACATCGATCCGCTGCCCGCGGTGACAACCGCAAGCAGCGCGGCAGCCCCGGATGCACCGCAACTGCACGCTGATGCTCCCGGCAACGTCTGCCTGGACTTTCATTACGGCGACAGCGAACAGGTCGCCGCCGCCTTTGCGCGTGCCGCTCATGTCACGAGACTGTCGCTTCGCAACAACCGTATCGTCGTGTGTCCGATGGAGCCGCGCTCCGCCATCGGTGAATACGATCCGGAATCGGATCGGCTGATCCTCCGGCTCGGCTGCCAGGGCGTGTTCGGTCAGCGCAACCTTCTGAGCAACATCCTCGGCGTGCCGGTGGAGAAGCTGCGCGTTCTCACCGGCAATGTCGGCGGTTCGTTTGGCATGAAGTCGTCCGCCTATCCGGAATATATCTGCCTCCTGTATGCCGCTCGCACGCTGGGCCGGCCAGTGAAATGGACCGACGAACGATCGGAGAGCTTCCTGTCCGACAGCCACGGCCGTGACCATGAGATGGCCGCGGAACTGGCATTGGACTCGGACGGTAAATTCCTGGCGCTGCGCGTGACCGGCTACGGCAATCTTGGCGCGTGGCTCAGCAATGCCACCACGATCCCGCCGACGATGAACATGGTGAAGAACATCATCGGCGTCTACGCCACACCGCTGATCGAGATCGCGACGAAGTGCCTGTTCACCAACACGACGCCGGTCGGTGCGTATCGCGGTGCGGGGCGGCCCGAGGGCAACTACTACATGGAGCGCCTCGTCGAGACCGCCGCGCGCGAGATGGGCATCGACCGCATCGAACTGCGCAGGCGTAACCACATCCAACCCGAGCAGATGCCGTACCGCGCGCCGTCTGGGATGCTGTACGACGGCGGCGAGTTCCCCACCGTAATGGACAAGGCGCTGATCGCCGCTGATTGGAACGGTTACGCCGCGCGCCAGGCGGAAAGTCGTGCGCGCGGCAAGGTGCGCGGACGCGGCATCGGCCACTATCTGGAGGTGACCGCAGGCGACGGCCAGGAGATGGGCGGCATTCGCTTCGAGGCGGATGGCTCGGTCACGATCATCACCGGTACGCTGGATTATGGCCAAGGGCACGCATCACCCTTTGCCCAGGTGCTTTCGGAACGGCTCGGAATCCCATTCGAACGGATCAAGCTGCTGCAAGGCGATTCCGATGAACTGATCGGCGGCGGCGGTACCGGCGGTTCGCGCTCGATAATGCAGAGCGGCGGCGCCATCATTGCGGCGAGCGATATCGTTATCGAGCAGGGCAAGCAGGCGGCGGCGCATTTCCTGGAAGCCGATGCCGCCGACATCGAGTTCGTCCGCGGGCGCTTCAACATCGCCGGCACGGACCTCGGCATCCACATCATGGATATGGCGGAGCGGCTGCGCGTTGGCGAGGAATTGCCCGATGGGATGCCCAATGGGATGCCCCGTACGCTGAACGCCAGCCAGGTCTTCAAGGGCGTACCGTCGGCATTCCCCAACGGCTGCCATATTGCCGAGGTCGAGGTCGATCCCGATACCGGCACAGTGGAGATCGTCAGTTACGCGACGGTGAACGACTTCGGCGTGCTGGTGAACCCGATGCTGGTGGAAGGTCAGGCGCACGGTGGCATCGCGCAGGGAGCTGGACAGGCTCTGATGGAGAGCGTGGTCTACGATGAGGACGGCCAGATGCTGACTGGCTCCTATATGGATTACGGTCTGCCGCGCGCGTCCGATCTGCCCGACCTCGGCTTCGAAAGCCATCCGGTGCCGGCGCGCACCAATCCGCTTGGGGCCAAGGGATGCGGCGAGGCTGGTTGCGCCGGTTCGCTGCCAGCGGTGATGAATGCGCTGGTCGATGCGCTGTCGGAGTTCGGCATCACGCATATCGATATGCCGGCCACCCCCCTGCGTATCTGGCAGGCGATCCAGGAGGCGCGCAGCGCATAAGGACGAAATTGAAACTACCGATGAACACAGATGGACACAGATAAGCGTCAGCTCGTGTGGCGCATCACAACATGAGACGTTTCACTTCAAGCCGCGGCTTGCCAAAATTGATCAGAAGGCACACGCGCAGCCCGGTCGCTTTCAGGTATTTGAGACACTGGGCGCGGTGAATGTCGTCCAGTTGTCTGACTGCTTTCAATTCGACGATCACCACGCCGTCCACCATAAGGTCGGTGGCGTACTCGCCTACAATCACGCCGTCATATCTGACGGCAACCCCGCGCTGCTGCTCGATGGCAAGGCCCGCCTTACGCAGTTCGTACGCCAGCGCGTTCTCGTACACCTTTTCGACAAAGCCCGCTCCCAGCGTATTCGCGACCGTGAATGCGCATCCGATGATCCGTTCCGAGATTCGGGTGAACCCGCCATTATCTGTGTTCATCTGTGTTCATCTGTGGTTTCAAACTGTTCCTGCAATTCAGCCGTCAATGCCTTGCCAAATCCCTACCGCCGACCCGCCTCACTGTAACGTACGGATCGCCGGGTAGCGCGCCGGCTGGCTGTCTACGCTATGCCCGTTTGGGGATTACGTACCACTGAGGAGGACGCCGATGAATGTCATGCTGCACCCCGTTCCGGTGCCTGACCTTGCCGCTCGGTTCATCGCCAAACCCTTGCAATTGTTGATTGGCGATGCGTGGGTGAACGCAAAATCGGGCAAGACCTTCGACGTGTTCGACCCGGCCACCGGCCTGCCGATCGCGAAGGCTGCGGAAGGTGACGCGGCGGATATCGATGCGGCGGTTGCGGCCGCTCGCCGCGCCTTCGAAAGTGGTCCATGGGCGCGCATGTCGCCTTTGACACGCAGCAAGCTCATCTATCGTTTGGGCGACGCGCTGGAAGCGAACGCTGAGATCAACACGCACAACTTCGGCGGCGTGGCTTTGCCGTTCGGCGGCTACAAGGAGTCCGGTTGGGGACGCGAGATGGGCAAGGAAATGCTGGAACTCTATACCGAGACGAAGGCCCTCGCCGCCGCGCTATGACAAATCGCAGCAGGATCGATGCCGAGCTGGACGGTGCGAGATTGTCACCGGACGGCTCGCGGTTGATCCTGCTGCTGCGCGACACGGCAGGGCAGAAGGTATCTTTGTCCCTGCCGACGAACTGTCTCAATACCGTGCTGACGGCGGCGCCGCAACCTGCGGCACCAGGCACCGTACACGCAGTGGAGACGTGGAACATGGTCCCGGGCGAGAAAGGCCAGGACACGATCCTGACATTGTGCACGCCTGAAGGAATGGCCGTCTCGTTCACCTTCAAGCCTTGGCAGATTCAAGGTATGGCGACGGTGGCGACGTTTGGCTCGATGCGCGAGACTTCGAACAGATCGATTCATTAAAGGACCGACGCGATGCGGATCGCTCACGGCAGGGCGATCGGGTCGAAACCGTGCTGTCGCAGAACTTCCTGCCCTTGTTCGGAAAGAACGAACAGCACAAAACGTGTGGCCAGCGGTTGATCAGACAGGACGATCAGACCGTAGGCCGGTCCGACAGTCAGCGAGGGTGGAAGGGGAACGTTCACGAGGCCCGGTATCTCTCGCATGACCGGCGCTGAACTGCTGCAGTAGCCCAGCATCACATCGGCACGGTCCGCCAGGAAAATGCCCTGCACGGCACCGCGTCCAGCGACCAGTGGCACGCTGTTCGGTCCTCCCACCAGTTTCATGGCCTTGGCCTGCAACATCGCCTCTGCGCCCGGATGCACTGCCTCGGCACGCGCAAAGACAGCCCACGCATAGTCACCGCCGGGATCAGCACCGGGCGTCGACGTCGCCAGCCGAACCGACGGATCCAGCAACCTGTCGAGCAGAGTGTCGGACGTCAGGCCCGCACTCGATCGTCCCAGCGCACACAGCCTGTTGCGCGTGAACATCACGACCGATGATCCACTATGGGACCGCGCCAACGTGCGCGGCTGTGTCATGTCCGCGGACGCGAAGACATCGACGCGATCGCCGTGCTCTATCTTCTCGCGCAGGACGCCAGAGGGACCAAATACCGGTGTGGCCACATCGCCTTCAGCGGCGGGAAACGCCTTCACGATGTCGGTGAATGCACCTGTCAGGCTGCCCGCCGCATAAATGTGCAGCGGTTCTGCCAAGGCGCATCGCAATGACGTGACCATGAATACTGCGAGGACTGCACTCGTCAATCGTCCGATCCTGGGCGTCATCTGGACCCTCCTTGCCGCCGTCTCTATATCCCATTGCTCATAGCACACGCTCTACCGCGATCCTTCGGAGATTGCATATTATGTCCACAACCCAACAGACTCGCCCGCACACCGCCAATCCGCTTCGCCATGCTCAGATGCTGATCGGCGGCGCCTGGGTGGATAGCGCTTCTGGTGAAACGCTGGACGTGGAGAACCCCGGCAAGCGGCAGAAGATCGCCGAAATCCCGCGCGCGGCAGCAATCGACGTGGATCGAGCGGTGCAGGCCGCCACACAGGCGGTCCCTGGCTGGAGCAACACGCCGCCAAGCGACCGCGGTCGGCAACTGCTGCGTATCGCAGAGGCGCTGGAGGCGCGCGCCGAGGAGCTTGCCCGCACCATCGCGCTTGAGACCGGCAATGCGCTGCGCACCCAGGCGCGATCAGAGGCGCGGCTGTCGGCAGACATCTTCCGCTACTTCGGCGGCCTCACCGGTGAATTGAAGGGCGAGACAATCCCGCTCGGCGAGCACATGCTCAGCTATACGCGACGTGAACCGCTCGGCGTCGTGGGTGCCATCATTCCGTGGAATGCACCGGTGCTGCTGGGCGCGCTGAAGATCGCGCCCGCGTTATGCGCCGGCAACACGCTGGTGTTAAAGGCGGCTGAGGACGCGCCACTCGGCGTGCTGCTGATGGCGGCGGTGTGCCAGGAGTTTCTGCCACCCGGTGTCCTCAACGTGCTGACCGGCCTGGGTGAGGAATGCGGCGCCGCACTCGCACAGCATCCGGCGATCCGCAAATTATCGTTCACCGGATCGACCGAGGTGGGCAAGCTGATCATGCGCGCCGCGGCCGAACGCATCGTGCCGGTGTCGCTGGAGCTCGGCGGCAAGAGCCCGTCCATCGTCTATCCGGACGCAAATGACGACTGGGTCGTCGATGGTGTGATCGGAGGCATGCGTTTCACCCGGCAGAGCCAGTCGTGCACCGCCGGTTCGCGCCTGTTCCTGCATGCGGATATCTTCGACAGGTTCCTCGACAAGTTGCGCACGAAGACGCAGGCATTGAAACTCGGCGATCCGCTGGATGAGCAGACCGACATCGGCGCCATCGATGAGGGCCTCAAACGCAAGGATGCGCGACTGGTGTTCGGCGGCATGCCACCCAAGGATGGTCCGCTGAGCGAGGGCTATTTTGCCTTGCCCACGGTGTTCGCCGACACATCCGACATAGCCGCACACTTTTCGGAATTGCTTATCGTTGATGACAATGACTGGCGTCTGGCGCGCGAGGAAATCTTCGGCCCTGTGCTGGTGGCGATCCCGTGGCGCGATGAGGCCGAGGCAATCCGCATGGCGAATGACAGCCATTATGGGCTCGCCGCCTATGTCTGGACGCTCGACATCGGCAGCGCGCTGCGCACCGCGCATGCGATCGAGTCAGGCTGGGTGCAGGTGAACCAAGGTCTCGGCCAACAGCCGGGTCACTCCTATGGCGGCTACAAGCAAAGCGGTATCGGCCGCGAGTTCTCGCTGGAAGGCATGCTCGACAGCTTCACCCAGCGAAAGAACGTGACGGTCAACCTCAACACACCACGACGCATGGAGTAATGCGATGAGCACTCATCCCGCCCTGACCGAAGGTCGCGTCGCTGTTGTGACTGGTGCCGCCAGCGGCATTGGTCTCGCGGCTGCCAAACGTTTCGCCGCGATGGGCCTCAAGCTGTGCATGGCCGATCTGTCGCAGCAGGCACTCGATCAGGCCGCTGCACAGGTCGCGGCGGCTTCGCCAAATGGCAGCGACGCGGTTCTCGCAGTGGCGACCGACGTCAGCAAGCTCGACGACATCCAACGTTTGCGCGATGCGGCCTATGCGAAATTCGGCGAAGTCGCCGTGCTGATGAACAATGCCGGCACTTCACCTGGCGGCGGGCCGTGGGACCACATCGATCGCTGGCGGCGCGTGCTGGAGGTGAACCTGTGGGGCATCATCAACGGCGTGCAGAGTTTTACGCCGCGCATGCTGGAGCAGGGAACGCCGTGCGCGATCATCAACACGGGATCGAAGCAGGGTATCACCTGTCCGCCGGGCGACACTGCCTACAATGTCAGCAAGGCCGGTGTGAAGGTGCTGACCGAGGCACTGGCGCACAGTCTGCGCAATGTCGAGGGCGCGCGGATCACTGCGCATCTGCTGATCCCCGGCTCCACTTTCACCGGTATGACAAGTCGTGGGCGGACCGAGAAGCCACCCGGTGCCTGGGTTCCTGATCAGGTGGTGGACATGCTGGTCGACAGCATGCATCGGGGCGACTTCTATATTGTTTGCCCAGACAACGACGTGACGCGCGAGACAGACAATCGGCGCATCCTGTGGGCGGCACAGGACATCACCGAGAACCGGCCGGCGCTGTCGCGATGGCATTCCGACTATAGCGCGGCATTCCAGAAGTTCCTTCGTGACCAATGACGCGTCGCATGATGCGATGGTACGCCTGCGTCTCCAATATTGGGTGGGATCGCGGCGCCCAACCGGCCGCAATGCCCGACCAATACCGCGAGGGGTCTTTGGACCATCCCTCACATCGCCCGAGGCGAGGCGGATCTTCGAAGAGCATGGCTATGCCGTGCTGCCGCCAAATGTTAGAGAGCCGAATTGACCTGTTGAGGAACAGGAAACCATCGATTTGCTGGCGGCGTTGCGTATCGGCGTGGATCACGAAAATTCGTCCAGACGTGGGCTCCCAGACATGATCTATATCAAGGACGGATCGGTCGCTCGGCAGGATAAAGGTTGTCACCCGGGGTCATGGTTTACTGCCATGGCACCCGTGGCCTCGGAGGAGGCGGTCATGATTACGCTCCGATGGAGATGTTCAGCCGACCTGCCAACCCGTCAGGCAGTGCAGATGGCGAGGGACGCATTGCGCCGCGGCTTCGCCTTGCCCGAGACCGTCTCCCACCCGGCAATCGACAGTCAGGTTATGTCGTTGGCTTACCTGCTGATGGCCTACGGGCTCGTTCCGGAACCACGTGGGCCTGACGACAGGATCATTACCAGACGCCAGGCCCCGCCGCCGGATTACGGCGCCAACACTCGCTTCTCCGATGCACTGGCGGTAACGGCGACGGAGCCGGCAATGGTTACGACATGAGAGACCGCAGCGCCCTTGTTGCGGGCGAAACGCCACCCGGGCAGATTCACATGCTATGTGGCACTACGCCCTCGCAATCTACCTGCTGATCGCCTTCGCGACCGAAGTCGTTGTGGTCCGGCTGAACGTCGCCTTGATGCGCTCAAGCGACGGCCGTCGCGGGCGGTGGGACGCGGCGGATGTCGCCGGCACAGTCGTTCTGGCGGTGCTGTGGCCGATCAGCCTTGTGCTTCTGCTGACCTAAGGCGTGACATGATCCTCGATCAGATCCGGAACGATGCCTTGGCATGCTCGTCACCGATCACTCCGCAACGCCATGGAAAGGATCCCATCACGCGAACCTCCAGACCATCCCGGCGATAATGGCCCAGAATGGCGCTGACATCGCGATGGCGTTCGCAATACCGAGCACGGGTCGTGGCGGTGCGTGAGCTTCCAATCCCCGATCCTCCCTTCATTGGTCCAAACGACATCAAATTCTTCCTGGACGCCATCTTGCTGTGGCTTGCTTGCAACCACAACACTCCGAAGGTCCGGGGGTTCTGTAAAAACCGTGTGCTCCTACCCGCAGGTTGCTGGTTCTTCTCGCCTCAATCGATGATGACAGCGCAGGGCAAGCATATGGTGACAGCGTGATTCTCTGCTGGCTGATTGGCGCTTGGGTGGCAAGCGGACTCCTGATCCCAGTCCTGTGGCTGTTGAGCATGGCCGGTCGCAGAACCTTGATCAGGTCGTCGAACGCCGCGCAGGCCCCCGGAGCTCCCGCACAACCTCTCGCTAACAAGCCGGCAACGTTGAATCGTGGCCGAATGGGTCGGCTTTTTCTGTCTGGACTCGCCGGTGCCGTCGCTGTGATCCTGCTGACCATCGGTTCGTTCGGCGATCCGATCACGACAGTGGGATACTTGTATTCGGCTTTCGCTGACCCCCATCCCCGCACGTTGCAGCCGGCCGCGCCTCGCGCTCCCGTCGAGGTAGCGCTGGCCGTTGATCTCGACGAGGCAGAAAACGGACCCCAGGATCGTCTGCGCCAAGCGGCAATGGCGACGCCCCCGGGCCCGCCTGCGTGGACGCTTGCCATGCCGGCCGTTCCGCAAGAGCGACCGGGCAAGCGTTACTGGCGTCACGCTCGGCGTGGTCCGGTGGGAGCCTATGTTACCCAGTCGCACCGAGGCACTTGGCTGTTTCCCCCCAGCGCAAACGCTGGCGGCAACAGCTGATCATTCCCACTCATCGCTGACGCGCAACCGTCCGGGCGCTGGTTGCAGCCTACATGCCGCCGCCTCCGCCGCCGCCGCCGCCATCCGATCCGGCCGCCGGAACGAACGTCCGTCCGGCATGCATTCCCGGCTGGCCCGGCAATGTGCACCCGGCCAGCGTGAGGAGAGCGGCGAGCATCATGGCGTAAGTCATGGTTCAGTATCCCCACCGCCCCACCACCACAGTTTGGCGAGTTCGCCCCTTGGTTCTGGCTGGCCTTCGATGCAGCGGTGCCTCATCCAGACAGACGATGCGTGGTGGCTCTCATTCCGTCGATCACAACCTCGTTGAACACCGAGCTTAATTTGGTGGCAAAGTGCTCCGCCGGCATTCCCTTCCGACAGAACCATTTACGATCGACGTGTATACGACTGTAACACGATCGGGCTCGTCTCGGCCATGCGCCTGAGCGTGCTGGCGCACGAAGTTTCCACGTCCTCGCGGTAGCGCGGGACCGGAGATGCAGACATAAGGGCGCCGGAAGCGCTGCCGGTCGTTTCAGAAACCCAAGTGAACCTCCCGTCAGCGGGACCGTCCATTCAGGCCCCCATCCGGCGGACGAACGGACCGCGTGCCGTGTTGGGGGCCCATCTTTTGCCGGCGCCCATGCCCCCACGGGGTTCGCCGCCCGAGGTCCATTTACGACGCCCGTGACCGAAGAAACGCCATTTGCGGCCCGTCATTCAACACTTCCTCGCGACCTGAGTGCCACGAGGCGGCTTGGTGCTTGATTTTAAGTCAATTGTTAATGAGTAGTTCGCCTCGCGCACCGTCCTCCGACTGAAAATTCGCCGGCCGTGTCCGCACACGCGATTAGCCAAAAATTGTCCAACCCCGGCGGACGAGAAGGAAAACGTTACGATGAGTGGTTTTATCGGCCAGATACTTGGCAATTTGATGGGAGGTCAGCAGACAGGCCAACCGAACGCGATTGCCGCCATTCTGCAGCAAGTGCTGACCGCGAACGGAGGTGGCGTCTCCTCTGTCGTCTCGCGCTTCGAGGCCGCCGGCCTGGGCAGCAATGTGCAGTCGTGGGTCTCCACCGGCGAAAACCAGCCTGTCTCCGCGGACCAGATCGGCAAGGTGTTCTCGCCCGAACAGATCAACGCCTGGTCAACCCAGGCGGGGACGACACCGGAAAAGTTGTGTGCAGTCTTGGCTGAGGCACTGCCGCACGCGGTGGACCACGTGACACCTGGAGGGCAGGTCCCGGCGCCTGACGCCATTCCGGATCTCTCCTCCCTCGTCTCCCGGTTCTTCAACAGCGGCGCACGTTAACCGAGCCGCTTCCGGGGCCGCAACCGGGTGCGGCAGGCGAGGAACCTGCGCGTCAAGTGCGCAGCAGAGGCCACCGGCCTGCAATGCATCCGCCACGAGCGAGCGTCTGCGCGATGGCCGTGACACTTCCTGAAAGGAATACACATGAATAATTACGCAAGATCGGTTCTTGTCGCCGTCGGCATGGTGTTCGCCCTCGGCTTCCAGGCACACAGTCAGACGCCCACATCTGGCACTCCCGCAACCCTCGCCGCAACTTGCAAGGATGGAACTTCATTCTCCGGCAATTCAAAGAGGGGCGCCTGCTCTGGTCATGGCGGGGTGAAGGCCTGGGAAACAAATGCAGCCGCAGCCACGCCGGCGGCCGGCGCGAACACCGCCCCCTCACCAACGAAGAACCAGACGGTCGCGACTGCGAAGCCTGGCGGCGGAGTTGGACAGGTCTGGGTGAATACTGACAGCAAAGTGTATCACTGCTCCGGCAGCCGTTGGTACGGAAAGACAAAACAGGGCGAATACATGTCGGAGCAGGCCGCGAAGACAAGTGGCTTCCGTCCAGCGGACAACAAGACCTGCGCGGGATAAACGCACTGCGGTAGGTTGGGAGGCGGCGCCGATTGGGGGTCGGTTGCGGCTTCTCAATGGCCGCTCGCGTGCCGGTGTCCAAACAGCTTCTTGTACCAAATGGATATGAGAACGTTCACCACCAAATAGAGCAGTATCGCGGGCAGCACGAGCTTCTGTTGCGGAAAATTGGCGCTGGCAATTGCGGCAGCAACGCCTGGGTGGCGCGATGAAGTCGTCAGCGCCAGAACGGCTCGGTTCGCCGGATCAGGACCGCCAAGCAGATGCCCGGCTGCGAGTCCGACGAGGACGAATGCGATGATCGCGATCAGGGTGCCGTTGCCTATCAACGACACGATGGCCGGTGTCGCCGTGAATAATATGGGAGGGATGCAGGCCACCAAGAGAATCGACGCGAGCAGCGACAGCGGCCTGGCAATCCGCTCGGCGAATTGGCGCGCGACATGATGGACAAGGAGCCCCGCCCCCATCGGCGCGAGCACGTTGGCCGCCAGTATCAACGCGACTTCCGTACGCGAGATTTCCGCCTGCCGGCCAAAGGCCCAGCCCATCAAATGGACTGACAGCGGCACGAATGCGATCGCAAGCAGCGCCGCCACCACGAGCAGGCCAATACCGTAGGATGCATCGCCGGCCGCTTTCAGCGCCTTCTTCGGGAGCATGGGCGGAATGGGTGAAACCGACAGCGAGATCAACGCAATCCGCACGGCGGATTCCAGGTGGATTATGGCAATCATCGACGCCGCGAACAGTGGCATCGCGACGTTGATCGACAGCAGCGACTTCAGCAGAAGTCCGGGCCTGCGGACGACGTACGCCACGTCCTGCGGCCTCGTGCTCAGTCCGATAGCGAACACGGTAAGCACGATGCTCGCCTTCAACATGAGATGAATCATTGCCGCCATTCTGATCCGGCCCCATGGGTGATCGACGAGTGATGTTGTAACTTTCAGTCAGGACCGTATCGCGGCCTTTCAGTGACGCTGCTCTTCCGGTACCGCTCAGTCTTCGTCCGCTTCCCCCGCTATCGGCGCCGGAGCGCCGACCTTCTGCCACGTTGTGTCGGGATCAAACCGGGTGATTCCCTTGGCGATTGCCGCTGTCGTGGGCCCGAGATCCTTTTCATAGATTTCACCGTCCTGATTGACGATGAACGTCATCACCCCAGTGTTGCCCCAGTGTGCCGGCCATGCAACGAGCCCGAAACCGCCGAGCATCAGTCCGTTCGCCACGTAGTCGTATGCGCCACCCGATGCGTGCGGACCCTGACCCGCCAGAATGTGGAAGTAATAACCGTGGAACGGCTGCGGCTCGACATTCTCGCCTGGATGATATCCAGCGGCGCGCGCCTCCGCGATGAACGCTCCGAGCGGGCTTTGCGGCTGCCCCTCCTCGGTCGGCCAGTAGAGACCATCCTGCTTGCCGGGGCTGCTCAGCAGATGCTGTGCGTAGACGTGCATCTTGCCGCCGTCGTGCAGGATCTGAAAATACTCGTTCTGCGCATCGACATAGGCGAGCATCACCTGCTGTGTATACAGCTCATTGGCGCCGATACGGCGATCCAGGATCTCCTCCCGACCGGCCGCCACGTCGAAAGACCAGCCTTGCGCCGCGTGCTTCAGCGGGATCGGGAACGGCCAGTCGTCTGCACCAATCGAGAGCGTCGCCGTGTCGCCCTTCGCGTCGATCATGTGCTTGGCATCATACGCCGCGATGAATTTTTCGCGCTGCGCCGCGTTGGCGACCGGGTCGCCCGCGCTGACATCCCGCAGGCCGGCTTCGCCGAACAGATTGCGCAGTTGCGTCACATCGTGGGCGCGCACGGCCGCGACCAATGAGTTTGTTGCCGCGTCCGGCGAGGCGAAGTGCTCCGGTATATCGCCTTGTGGGGCGGCGGCAAGCAGCGGCAGCGCGAGCACAATGGCGCCGAGGCAGGATCGGAAAAACCGCGAATGCATCAGCGACGCCCTCCTCTTGCTCCGCCGCCAGCGCGCCCGCCGCCCGCACGGCCACCGCCTGCGAAGCCACCCCCGCCAGCGCGACCCATGCCCGCGCGGCTGGCACGTCCCTGCGCCGACTGAGCGCGCGTCGCAGCGCCATTGCCGACACCGTTGAACGCTGAGGCACCACGTCCGCCGCTCGGCCGTTGGGCGTTCTGCAGCCTGGCTTGCGAATTGCCGGCGCCAGCCGCATTGGGCCGTGACGTGTTTGCTTGTCTGCCCTGGAGATTGGACCCACTGCCACCGGCATTCGGTCGAGAGGCGCCGGCCAGATTTCCTTGCAGGTTACGCGAACCTGCCGCGTTCGCCCGCGAGGCGTTGGCAAGATTTCCGCCGCCGGCGGCGGAACGCTGCCCTGACTGCCCCAAGCCTGTCGTTCCGCCTGTACCACGTCCCCGGAATGCATCCCGCGTCGCCGCATTGCCAGCCGAATTCGGCCGATACTGCTGCCTGACCTGAGGGTTCGTGTAGCCGACGCCTCGCCGGTGGCCAGCGTTGTGCTGCCATGTGCCCGAACTGGCGGCACGATTACTCAACCGATTGGCATTGACGCTGTTGGCATTGATGCTGTTGAACCGGTTCGCGTTGATATTGACGTTGCCCCCTCCCCAGTTCGGCGATCCCCAGCCCCAGAGCGCGCCGGTGATTGCGACGCCGGCGCCGAAGGCGAGCCCGGTCGCGAGAGCCGACCCGAGGTAGTACCCAGCAGGTGGCGGGTAGTAAGCCGGCGGATAGGACGGATAGGGCCATGTGCCGTAGACGACGGATGGATTGTAGGCGGGCACGTACACCGTGTTCGTCTGCGTCGGCTGGATCACGATCGCTGAGGCGTCCTGTGTGACGGTCTGCTGCGTGTTGCTCTGCAAGGTTCCTGCCGTCTGCGCCCTCCCTCGCAGCGCCTGCACTGCGGCAAACACGTCGGCCTGCTGCGCCAGGAACGCGTCACCCAGCTTCTGCGTCCAGTCGAGCTGATCGCTCATCATCTTCAGCACAGTCGGGAAGGGCACCAGTGACTTCACGCTTGCGTCCCAGTCCTGCCCGTCGAGCGCCTTGAGCAGCGCGTCCCCCTTCAGGTCCTTGTTGCCTGGCTGCGCGATCCAGCGGTTCGCCATCACCACTTCCAGAGGATAGGTCGAGGCAACCAGGATCTGGGTCAGCAGATCATCCGGGTACAGCGCGATCGGCGCGAGCATCTGCTCGAGCGCAGCCTGCGTGTAGGCCGGTGCCGCGGGTTGCGTCTGGGCTGGCGGGGCCTGCTGTGCGAACGCACCCGGCGCGACAGGTCCCAACGCCAGCGGTATGGCGAGCAGGTAACTCCATCTGGTCAAGCGCTCTCTCCCATGGCGGCGCAGCCCCTTGCGCAGCCCGACGTCGCGCGAGGGGCTGATCTGCCCATCTTCTCCCGCATTCGCCAGACGCATGCATCAGTTTTATGATGGCCGCCGATCGATCATCCGACTGATCGACGGCGTAATGCCCGACACTCGCGACGGCGATCGGTTTTCCTGGATGACGCATCGGCAGGGCCACTGAACACACCACGACGTCGGTCGCGACGTGTGTCGCCGAAGCCAACACGCGCGCATGCCCCGTCTCGCGGCGTGTCGGGCGTCACCCCAGGTCGAACTTCCCCTGCCGCGGGTCATTGATCCGACCCGAGCGGCGGGAGCGCGCCGCAGCCTGCGCACGTGGCTCGGACGGACGGAACGCCGCGGTCCACATCTTCCGCCGCGCCTCATAGGCGCGCTGATGCTCAGCGGCCTCGGACAGAAACTTCGCAGTTACCTCCACCCGTACCGGGGGCAAACCACCGCGCTCCGTCATCCCCGTAGCGCCATATCGCGCAGTTCCGGCACCACCCATAGCGGCCGCTCGCCACGCGACACGCGCAGCACGTTGTCGAAAGCGTTGCGGGTCTGCTTCACCCGCGTCTCGCGGCTGGCGCCGGCCAGATGCGGCGTCACCACGACGTTCTCCAGCGACAGCACGGGCTCCGACGGCGACGGTGGCTCCGAGGGAAACACGTCAAGCCCCGCACCGGCTATCCTGCCGTTGCTCAGCGCATCATGCAGCGCGGGAAAGTCGATCACCGGCCCGCGGCTGCAGTTGATCAGCACCGCGTGCGGTTGCATCCATCCCAGCTCCCGCGTGCTGATCATGTTGCGTGTGAGGCGCGTCAGCGGCACATGCAGGGTGACGATGTCGGACGTCGCCAACAGCTCCGGCAGCAGCCGATAGCGCACGTGCAGCGCGTCCTCCTCATGCTCGGCCATCCGTACGACGTCGCTGTACTGGACGTGCATGTCGAAGCCGCCGTTGGCAATGCGCGCGACGCGCTTGCCGATGGTGCCGAGACCGATAATGCCGAGCGTCTTGCCCTGCATTTCGTAGAATGTCGGCACCACCTGGTTGCCGCGCCAGCGTCCACCGGCGGTCATCGCATGTTGCCACGGCAGCCGGCGATACACCGCGAGCATCAACATGATCGTCTGCTCGGCCACCGCGCGCGAGTTTGCGCCGCCGTTGTTGGACACCAGCACGCCGGCGCGCCGCGCGGCATCAAGATCGATGTGGTTATAGCCGGCGCTGAACAACTGCACGAGCCGCAGCTTCGGAGCCGCACGATAGAACCCATCGTCCATGGTGCTGACATTGCCCAGCAGGTACTCGGTATCCGCCAACGCCTCGGCATAACCGGCGCTCCCGGGAGCTGCGACGATCAGTTCGAAATCCGGCGGCGTCAGCTCCCGCGCCTCCTTCACCGTCTCCTCTGCGGTATTGACGAGCAGCACCTTGGTCGGCATGGCAATCTCCTCCGGGCGTTGACCGTCAGGTTACCCCTCCCCCTCCCCTCGCGGGAGGGGGCCAGGGGGCGGGCACCACGTCACCCACCGGCGCGGATCGTCGCGGCAGTCTTCTCGGCGATCATCAGCACCGGAATGTTGAGGTTCGCGCACGGCGCCGTCGGCATCAGCGATGCGTCGCACACGCGCAGCCCCTCGATGCCGATCACCCGAGCGTGGGGATCGGTCACCGCCATGCGGTCAGATGGATCGCCCATGCGGCAGGTTCCGCACGGATGCCATGTGCCGTTGACCCGTCGGCGCAGATGCGCCTCCAACAGCGTGTCATCAGCGGCAAGCGTCTCGGCGGAATGCTCAGTGCCGACCGCATACGTCATGATCTTCTTGCGGATCCCGTCGCTGTGATCCATCAGCGGCGCTGCCACCGCGGTGATCGCGGCATTGCGTGTGCTGGGCCGCGTCAGCTCGCGGATGCGTGGAGAGTAGCCGCTCGGGAATACATCCAGCACCACGCCTGCCTGCTTCGCCGCAGTCATCGCGCGGACGCCGATGCGGAACGCCTCCTTCAGCCGCGCCATGTCGCGTGGATCCGACAGCATGCGGAAGTCAATGTCGGACCGCTTGTCCGGCGATGCCGACAACCGCACCTGACCCGTGGAGTACGACCTGTTCACCCAGAACCCGAGAGTTCCGATCCGCTGTCCCACAGCATGCCAGCCGCCCCGCGCGGCAATCGCGACATGCATATCGCCTGGCGGAATGCCGTCGATGTTGGACGAGTAGCGCAGCAGCGCCTGGAGATGATGTACCTCGCGCGATGGCAGGCGTGCCGACTGATGCAGATAGCCTGAAATGCCGATATTTGGATGCTCCTGCAGGTTCTGGCCAACCCCAGGACGATCGACCTGCACCTCGACGCCTCGCTCCGAGAGATGCGCGCCGGGACCAATACCGCTCCGCATGAGGACCACAGGACTTTGCAGAGCGCCGGCCGACACGATCACCTGCCGCGCGGTGACAGCAAAATTCTCGCCATTGTTGCGGGTGAACCGCGCAGCCTCGACGCGCCCGCCTGCGATGACCAGCCGATCCAGCGGGCTCTCGGTCAGCACCGTCAGGTTCGGCCGACGCCTCACGTCGGGCGAGAGATATACCAATGCGGCGCTGCCTCGCGTGCCGTTCGGATCGACGTTGAACGTGGTGGGGAACACGCCATCGGTCCAGGGACCGTTCTGGTCCTCGTGCATCGCGTAGCCCATGTCGGTGAAGATCTTGGCCATGATGCGCGTGTAGCCGGTCCAGTCCTTCTGCCGGTGCCGCTGGATGGGCACCGGCCCGGACTTGCCGTGCAGCGGCTCGCCATAATCAGCGTCGGTCTCCAGCTTCTTGAAGTACGGCAGCACGTCCGGCCAGCTCCAGCCATGTGCACCGATCGACGCCCACTCGTCGTAGTCATAAGGCGAGCCACGATTGGCGCAGATGCCGTTGATCGACGATCCACCGCCCAGCAGCCTCGCCTGCTCGTAGAACCACGGTTCGGTCGGCTGGTTGGTTCCGCTGTCGCCACGCGAAGCCTGCAGCGAGCCCCACAGCCACTCCTGCTGGAAATAGGTGCGCCCGGGATAGGGCGAGGCCAGTACCGAGGGTATGTTCGATGGTGTCACGTCGCGACCTGCCTCGCAGAGCAACACGCGGCTACCGGGATCCTCGCTCAGACGCGAGGCCATCGCGCAGCCGGCCGAACCGCCGCCGATGATGAGAAAGTCAATCGGGTCCGAAGGCAGCTCCATTGCGGGACATTCCCCTATTGCGTTGTTCAGACCGCGGTCCGGCTGGTCGTCCAGCGTAACACGTGTGCCACACACGAGACGAACCCCGGCCAGGGGCCAGATTTAAAACCCTGTTAAGGTTCTCATGCCGACGATGCTGCCGCGCATTCCCACCATGGAATGCCGCGGAGTTGATCGGCGATGCACGGCGGCACAGAGAACCCAAGCCAACCCTTCTGGACCGGCAAGCGCGTGCTGGTCGTGGGCAATACCGGGTTCAAGGGATCCTGGCTCAGCCTGTGGCTGCATCGCCTCGGCGCAAGCGTCGTCGGCCTGTCGCTGCCGCCACCCACGGAGCCGAGCCTGTTTGCGCTCGCGGGTCTCGCGGATCTTGTGCCGACCAGTTACGGGGACATCCGTGACCTCGGCGTGGTGACCAGCGCGGTCAGCGAGGCGCAGCCCGAGATCGTGTTCCATCTGGCGGCACAGTCACTCGTCCGGGAATCCTACCACCAGCCCGTCGAAACCTACGCGACGAATGTCATGGGGACGGCACACGTGCTCGAGGCTGTCCGCACGTGCTCAACCATCCGCTGCGTGGTCGTCGTGACGAGCGACAAGTGCTACGAGAACCGGGAATGGCCATGGGCCTATCGCGAGATAGAGCCGATGGGCGGCCATGACCCGTACAGCAGTTCCAAGGGCTGCGCCGAACTGGTGGCAGCCGCATACCGGCGCTCGTTCTTCTCCGATCCACACCACGGAGTGGTCGGCGTGGCGACGGCTCGCGCCGGCAATGTGATCGGCGGCGGCGACTGGGCAGAGGATCGCCTGCTGCCCGACTGCATCAAGGCGCTGCGTGCCAATGAGGCCATCGCCATTCGCAACCCGCACGCCATTCGTCCGTGGCAGCATGTGTTGGAACCGCTGTGCGGCTACCTGCTGTTGGCCGAACGGCTGCATGCGAACGCAGCCCGGTTCGGCGAGGCCTGGAACTTCGGTCCGGCAGATGAGGATGCGCGGCCAGTCGCATGGCTGGCATCGCGCATCGTGCAGCAGTGGGCCAATGGCGCGACATGGTTCGACGCATCGAGCGATGCGCCGCATGAGAGCACCTGCCTGAAGATCGACGCTTCGTGCGCCCGCACACGTCTCGGCTGGGCGCCACGGTTGCGGCTCGCGAATGCCCTCGCCTGGACTGTCGATTGGCACCAACGCCTGGCCACGGGCGAGCCGGCACTGACGCTGACCGACCAGCAGATTGCCCACTACAAAACTTTGGAGCCGGACATGTCATGACGCCGTCGACCTGTCGCTTCTGCGGCGTCGGGCTGCGACGTAGTTTCGTCGATCTCGGGAGTGCGCCGCTGTCGAATTCATTCCTGACGACAGAGCGGCTCCGGACGATGGAACCGCACTATCCGCTGCACGCCTACGTTTGCGAGAATTGCCTGCTGGTGCAGCTCGAGGAATTTGCGTCCGCCGAGGCGATCTTCAGCGACTACCTATACTTCTCGTCGTTCTCCGAGACGTGGCTGCGTCACGCCGAAGCATTTGCCGCGCGCATGACGCGGGAACTCAAACTCTGCTCCAGATCGCTCGTCGTAGAACTGGCCAGCAACGATGGCTACCTTCTCCAGTATTTCCGGCAGATGGACGTCGGCGTACTTGGCGTGGAGCCGGCCGCCAACGTCGCGGCGGCTGCCGAGACACTCGGCGTGCCGACCGAGGTCGCATTCTTCGGCAAGGCGACTGCGCGCCGGCTGGCTGACGCGGGGAAGCAGGCGGACCTGATCTGCGCCAACAACGTGCTGGCGCACGTGCCGGATCTGAACGACTTCGTCGCCGGACTGCCAATCCTGCTGAAGCCTGCCGGCACGATCGCAGTGGAATTCCCGCATTTGCTCCACCTGATGGCGAACCGGCAGTTCGACACGATCTATCACGAACACTTCTCGTATTTCTCGCTGCTTGTCGTGGACAAGGTGTTCGCCCGGCACGGACTGCGCGTGTTCGATGTCGATTGCCTGCAGACGCATGGCGGCTCGCTGCGCATCCATGCCTGCCATGCCGCTGCCGCAAGGCCGCGCACCAAGCGGTTCCACGCCGCGCTTGCCGAGGAGAAGGAAGCCGGCCTCAATGATTTGGCGACCTATGACCGGTTCGGCGCGACCGCGGTCAACGTCAAATGTCAGGTACTGGAGTTCCTGATCGAGGCACGACGCGAAGGCAAGCTGGTCGCCGGTTATGGCGCCCCGGCCAAGGGCAATACGCTGCTCAATTACTGCGGTGTCGGGCCCGAGCTGCTGGCGTTCACCGTCGATCGCAGCCCGCACAAACAGGGCCGCTTCCTGCCAGGCAGACAGATCCCGATCTTCGCTCCCGAACGGATCTTCGCGGCACAGCCCGACTACGTGTTCATCCTGCCGTGGAACCTGAAGGAGGAGATCATCGACCAGATGCGCGGAGTGCGCGACTGGGGCGGCAAATTCGTCGTGCCGATCCCAAGCCTGCAAGTCATCTGATGCGGTTCGAGGAACTCCCGCTCGCCGGTGCCTTCGTCATTTCGCCGGAACGCCATTGCGATACACGTGGCTGGTTCGCGCGGACCTTCTGCCGCGACGAATTCGCGGCATACGGCTTGATCGGCGATTTTGTCCAATGCAGTACATCGTTCAATGCACACCGTGGCACCTTGCGCGGCATGCATCTCCAAAGTGCGCCGCATGCGGAGACCAAGTTGGTTCGCTGCACGAGGGGAGCGGTCTTCGATGTGCTGCTGGATCTGCGCCGCAATTCCGCGACATACCGTCACTGGCGTGCGGCCGAGCTGACCGAGGATAACGGGCTCGCCCTGTACGTCCCAGCCGGTTTCGCGCACGGCTTTCAGTCGCTGGCCGACGATACCGAGGTATTCTACCAGATCACCGAACGCCACGTGCCTGAATTGTCGGTCGGAGTACACTGGGATGATCCCGCGTTCGGCATAAGATGGCCCATCCGCCCACCGATACTGTCCGAACAGGATGCCAGCCACGAGGCCTTCGATCAGGTCCTACGCAGCCCGTGCTTAAGTGTTTGACCTCGCCGTGCCCCGAAGGTCAGCGCACCTATCGTGCGCTCCGCGCCAGCTCCTCCTGGCGTTGCCGCGCCTGTGCCATGCCCTGCATGATCGCGTCGGCATCCAGCACAGCCTGCCGTTGGCGCCAATCATTGTCGTAGCGCACTAGGGCATGCTCCGATTGCGTCTGCTCGGCACCGCAGGCAGCGAGGCACGCGACGGTCAGCAACACAGTGAAAGGGCGCATCGCGAGCGATCCCTCGGCAACTGTTAACAGTTCTAGCGACCTGCCGAACCGGGCGCCAGTGCGAAAGTGCACCGCGCCTCAGCATTCCGCCACCGGCGGCCGGCGCAGGGCCCAGAACGCAACGCTGCCACAGACGTAGGAGAAGATCGAGAGTCCAAATGCCACCTGATAGCTGCCGGTGACATCAAAGGTCCAGCCAGCCAGCCACGAACCGGACGCCGAGCCGATCCCCGTGCCGATCGTGATCACCCCGAGGATCGTGCCCAGTTGCGGTCCCGGAAACAGATCGGCCGTCTTGGCGGTGATCGCCGGCCCGCGTGCGCCCCAGGTCAGGCCGAAGAAGCAGGAATGCAGCCACAGCAGCAGATGCTGATCCGGCGACGTAATCAGCATGGCGCAGGCGACGCCGATAATCGACGTGCCGTAGGTGACCACAGCGGACAACTCGCGCCCGACGTAGTCGGACATCCATCCGGTGATGATCACGCCAGGCAGCGACAGGAATGCTCCCAGGCCAAGCACCTCGGCCGCGTAGAGCTTGTCAAAGCCTATCGTGACCGCGAAGGCGAGCTGGTGCAGCGCCACCAGAAAGCTGCCGAGACCGGTGAAGACGTAGACCAGCATCAGCAGCCAGAAATGCGGCGTGTGCATCGCGCGGCGCAGCGTCCAGCCGGGGGCGACGATGGAGCGCCCGCTGGTCGCCAATGTTCGCTCCGGTTCCGAGCGCCGGAACATGGCGGCGAGCGGCAAAAATGCCAACGCCATGAAACCGCCCTGCGCGAGATAGGCTCCGCGCCAGCCCAGGCCAGCGATCAACACCTGCGACAACGGCGCCGAAAATGCGCGGGCAAAGCCGTTCGCGGACTGCACGACCGCCACTGCCATGCCGCGGTTCCGCACGAAGCGGCGCGACAGGATCGGCACGAACACCACCAGCCCGAGGCAATTGGCGCCGAGCGTCATCACCACGCCGTACAGCAGGATCACCTGCCATAGAGCGTTGGCAAACGAACTGGCGACGAGCCCCGCCGAGAGCAGGACGCCGCCGATCAGGACCAGACGCCGCGGCCCCAGGCGATCGACCAGGATACCGACTGCGGGAGATGTGGCACCGCTTATGAATTGCGACACCGAGTAGGCGATGGAGCTTTCGGCACGGGTCCAGCCGAATGCCTCGATGAAGGCGATCAGGAACACCGTGTAGGAGTGCATGCACGCCGCACCCACGGCGAAGGTGAGGAACGCAGCGGCCAAAAGAAGGCCGCCCTGTCGCGCGGTTGGGCTCAGGGAAAGTGGGGCTCTCAAACGGTTCGCCTCGCTGCTTCGGGCCGGTGCCCCACGGGGCAGCGAGTGTGCGCGCCATGGCGATGTGCCTCAACCCCTTCGCCGTCGCGCAACAAGCACGAGCGCCGTCCCCGCGAGTTGCAGCGTCATGCAAAGCCCGAGCGCGGCGCCGTAGGAGCCTGTGGCGTCCCGCGCCAGGCCGAGCATTGTCGGTCCGAACGCCAACGTCGCCTGGCCGACCATCGAGGCGAGACCGACCACAAGGCCGAATGACTGCGGCGCGAATTCGCGCTGGATGATGAGCGCGGGCAGAGTGATCACGTTGCCGACGGAAAGCCCGAACACCACGCTGCCGATGTACAACGCTGCATTCTGATCCGGCAGCACCAGCATCAGGCCCAGGCCCAGTGCCTGCGATGCGAAGCAGGCGGCCGCTGCGACACGCTGGTTCATCCAATCGATCAGCGGCGCGAAGGCGAGCCGTCCCGCCGCCGCCGCGATCGCGGTCGCGCCGATGGCGATGCCGGCACCGTTGCTGCCGAGATGCGGCAACAGGAACGCCACCTGGTGCACGATGAAGCCGACCTGTGCCGCAAGTGCCAGCGCGAACGGCAGTGCCACCGACCAGAAGTGCAGGCTGCGCAACGCCTGCGCCTGGCTCCGATATGCGGTGAGCTGACCGTGTGTCGCCAGCGACGCCCTGCGCGATGCGCCCACGTCGATCGATGCGACGCGCCCCACGCCGGCGAATACCATCGGCAGCAGAACAACCAGCCCGCCAACCGCGATCATCAGCACAGCCCGTTCCAGGCCCATGCGGGGGACCAGCCGCACCAGCAGCGGTGCAATGGTGAAGCCGCCGGCACTGGCGCCCGTGAGTGCCAGGCTGAGCGCAAGACCGCGCCTTGCATCGAACCAGTAGGCCAGTGTCGTGGCGATCGCGGTGGTGGTTGTGGCCGCCCAGCCGACCGCCATCACAATGCTGCACAGATAGAGCTGCCAAGGCGCCTGCACGCGGCTCAGGCCGATTGCGCTGACCGCCATGATCACGACACCGCCGGCCAGCAACAGCCGCGGACCCAGCACCTCGATCGCCTGATGCACGCGCGACAGCAGCAGGGCACCGATCAGGTAGTTCACCGTGGTCGCCGAGGCGATCAGCGAGGACGGCCAGCCACGTGTCGCGTGCAGGTCAGCGAGATAGACCGACTGACCATAGAAGCCGAAGCCCCAGGCGAAGGTCGCCACGCAGAAGCAGACCAGCACGACTGACCAGCCCTGACGGAATTCGCTCGCCGAGGCCTGGGTGGATTGGGAAATCGCAAGTTCGCTCATGCCCCCCAAGCTGTGATTTGGCTGGCCGCTGAACAAACGATTCTTAATGGCCGGTTCGGTTCAGAATAACTATCTTGAGTCATGCCCGGCCTGCCGCCCCTCAACGCCCTGCGCGCCTTCGAGGCCTCCGCCCGTCATCTGAGCATGAAGGAGGCGGCGACCGAGCTTTCGGTGACGCCGGGCGCGGTGAGCCAGTTGGTTCGCGGACTGGAGCAGCGGCTCGGCACGCAGTTGTTCCGCCGCGGCAACCGCTCGCTGGTGCTGACCGAGGCGGGACAGAGCTACTTCGTGCCGATCCGCCATGCGTTTCGCGAGATTGGCGAGGCGACACGCCGGCTGCGCGCTCTGCCGAACGCCGGCGTGCTGACCGTCAGTGCGCCCCCAGCCTTCGCCGCCTCATGGCTGGTGCCGCGTCTCGGTGCCTTCCGCGCGCGTCACGCAGATATCGAGCTCAACATCGCCACCACGCGCGGTCTGGCGAACTTCGTCGCCGATGGGGTGGACGTGGCGATCCGTCATGGCCTCGGGCGCTATCCGGGGTTGCGCTGCGACCGCATCGCCAGCGTCGCCATGATACCGGTGTGCAGTCCGCGATTTCTCGCCTCACTCGGCGATCGCAGGCCGCGGACGCCGGCCGATCTGATCGGCCTGCCACTGCTGCACGACGAGGATCGTCAGGACTGGGCGCTGTGGTTTCAGGCGCACGATGTTGCCGACCTCGGGCGAGCAGTATCGAGCGGCATCAGCTTTGACGACCAGATGCTCCTGATCCGCGCCGCGGCGTCGCATCAGGGCGTCGCGCTCGTCACCGAGACCCTGGCGCGGACGGAACTCAGCCAGGGTGGCCTCGTGCGCGCGCTGGACGTCGCCTGGCCGCAGGAGTTTGCCTATTGGCTGGTCTATCCGCAGGCCACGGCACACCAGCCAAAGATCGTCGCCTTCCGCGACTGGCTGATCAGCGAGCGCGCGCGTCCAGCCAGGCGAGTAGCGCAGGGCCGTACGCCCTGAGGCTCTTGTAGTGCACCGTCGCCTCCGGCAGCGCACGCACCGCCTCGGCAAGCCGTGACGCGGCCTCCGGCGTCGTGATGGCGCGCGCCATCTTGTAGGAGTGCACGCGGATGCCGAATAGGATCGCGCCCGACTGCGGCAGGCGGCGAAGGGTCTGACGCTCGACGCGAAGATAAAGGCGCTCGCCGGCGTTGTCCGGCGTGACAGCGGTATTTGTCTGCTCTCGCCACTTACCGGCGGGCTGGAACATCGCCGGGTCGTCGAGCACCGACCAGTTGAGCCGCGACGCGATGTGACCCGGCTTCACCTTCGCCATGAACCGATCGACCGGGTCGGCAAGACGCTCGGCATAGAACGGCACTCGCCCATGCACCGAACCCAGTGCCTTGCCCAGTTTCTCATGCAGTCGCCAACGGCTGGGAAAGCACAGAACGGCGGCGGTGAACCGCGGCCCCTCGTCGCTTTGCTGGATGATGCACAGATCCTCCTGCACCAGCCTGCCGGCGAGTTCCAGCGGATCGCACGGAGGCTCGCCGAGGTCCCAGACTTCGCCGGTCAGCACGCTGAGCAAGCGATCGTCGTCGCGCGTGAACCACTGAGGGAAGTAAGTCGTCAGATTGGCCACAACCTCACGCAATGTCTCGGCGCGCGCGGCGTCGGACTCACGCAGCGCGCGGAAAACGTCCGTGTGCCGCTCCGCCAGCAGGCGCCGCCGCTCCGCCATCTCGTCGCAGTAGCGCGCATCTATTTCGAACCACGCGCGCTCGGGCACGGTGGTGAGTGCCATCGCCATGCGATACGGGCCGCTTTCGAACGGCAGATAGACGGTCTCGGGCGGCGGCGGTGCATCACCCATTCTTGCCGAATCGCGCTGCGACCGTCGAGGTCGCCCGCAGCCACAAACCCGGCCCTCCCCTCACAGCCCGTTAAGCGCAGTCTGCCAGTCTGGCGATGCGGCCTGGCGCTGTGGCGCATCGATGCGCGGTGAGGAGTGATGGCCCGCGAGATCAGAAGTCTCACCGGACTGCGTGGCGTGGCGGCCCTTGTCGTCGTCAACTACCATTTCATCCAGAACCTGGCTGTCGAGCCTTCGAGGCTGCATGCCCTGGCACTGCGCGGCTACCTGGCAGTGGACGTATTCTTCGTCCTCAGCGGCTTCGTCCTGGCGCTCACCTGCGGCCGGATGTTCGTCTCCGGCTGCGCCGTCACTGCCTATCGGGCATTCCTGCTGCGGCGGGTGGCGCGGATCGTGCCGCTGTATGCCGTGGCAACAGCCGTGGTGCTGGCGGAGATCGCGGCGGCAAACTTCGATCTGCCCGGCTGGGAGAACCCGGCCGGCGTGATCCTCGCCAATCTCCTGCTGATCCAGGCCTGGAGCCTCGCCCCCTCGATCGTCGCTGCCTCGTGGTCGGTCAGCACCGAAGTGGCTGCCTATATGGCGTTCCCCTTGCTGCTGCGCCTGACGGTATTTGCCCGCCGCGGCCGCGCCGTGGACAGCCTGCTGATGGCGTCCCTGCTGCTGATCCTCGCCGCGATCGGAGGGCACATACTGGGCCCGGCCACCAACGGCGCGCTCGACCTCAGCGACGGGACGACCCCATGGCCGCTGCTGCGCTGCCTGGGCGGCTTCATGCTGGGTCTGCTCACATTCCGCCTGGCGCAGATCGAGCGAATCATGACCCTGGCGGCCAATGACTGGTGCGTCGTGGCAGTGATCGCCGCATTCGGGCTCGCACTCTGGTCAGGGCTTCCCGATCTCGCAGTGTATCCCTGCCTGCCGCTGATCGTCCTGATCGCTGCCACGGACAGGCGACTGCCGGCCCGCCTGTTGGCCAATCGCCCGATACACTGGCTCGGCGAATGCTCCTACGCGATCTATCTGCTGCACGGCGAGGTCATCCGCCACGCGATGCGCCTGCTACGGCTGCACCTGGCGATCGACGCGAGCGCGATGGGACGCGTGATTGGCGGCCTGTGCATCATGCTTGTCCTGCTGAGCCTGGCAGCCGCGTCGCACCGCTGGATCGAGGTGCCCGCCCGCCAGTTCCTGCGCAACCAACAACGCGACAGCCCGCCTCGGCACAAGCGCGGTGCTCAGATCACGCCCTTCGCCCGCAGCGTGGCCAGCGCGTCGGCATCGAGCCCAAGCCGGTCGGCAAGCACCGCATCGGTGTGCTCGCCCAGCAACGGCGGTGGAATACGGTAATCCGGCGGTGTCTCCGACAGACGCACCGGATTGGCGATCACCTTCACCGTCTCGCCCGAACCGTGCGCCATCTCGCGCACCACGCCGCGCGCCACCACATGCGGATCGGCGAATACTTCCGACAGCTTGTTGATCGGTCCGCAGCCGATCTTCAGAGCCTCCAGCCGCTCCACCCACCAAGTGGTCTGCTGCTGCTGCATCACCGGTGTCAGTGTATCGGTGACGAGTTGCCGGTTCTCCACCCGCGCCGCGTTGGTGGCGAAGCGCGCATCCTCCAGCAGATGCGTCAGCGCAAACGCCTCACAGAACCGCTTGAACGTCGGGTCATTCCCAATCGACAGCACGATGTGCCCGTCCGCGGTCGGAAACACCTGATACGGCACGATGTTGGGATGCTGGTTGCCGAGCCGCGCCGGGTTCTCGCCGGTTGCCAGGTAGTTCATCCCCTGGTTCGCCAGCCACGCCACATGCGTGTCCAGCATGCCGATGTCGATCTGCTGTCCCTGCCCGGTCGCATCGCGATGCCGCAGCGCAGCCAGTATGCCGATGCAGCCGTACAGTCCGGCGAACAGGTCACCGACCGGCACCCCGACCTTCTGCGGCAGACCCTCCGGCTCCCCGGTCAGGCTCATCACCCCGCCCATCGCCTGGATCAGCGAATCATAGCCCGGACGAGGCGCATATGGCCCCGTCTGTCCAAAGCCAGTGATCGAGCAATAGATCAGCCGCGGAAACTTCGCGTGCAGTTCATCATATCCCAGCCCGTACTTCGCCAGCGCGCCGACCTTGAAGTTCTCCACCAGGATGTCGCACTGCGCGATCAACTGCCGCGCGATCTCCTGACCTTCCGGCTGTGCGATGTCCAACGTAACCGAGCGCTTGTTGCGGTTCACCCCGATAAAATACGCGCTCTCCTTTGTCCCCGGCATGTACGGTGGCGCGAAGCCGCGCGTGTCGTCGCCCGCACCGGGCCGCTCGATCTTGATCACGTCCGCGCCGAGATCGGCCAGCATCTGCGCGCAGGTCGGCCCCGCCAGCACGCGCGTCAGATCGAACACGCGCAGGCCCCTCAGCGGACCCGTGGGAAGTGGTCCGGTGGGTTGCACACCAATGGGTTCAGTCATTCGTCTCTCCGCCTTGTCGGGCCGCCGGAGCGGGTCCATACCGCCCTGCCGCTTATACCCCGGGAGGAGATGCCGGCAATGCCGGACACCATGGCGCCGCAGCGCGCGGCCAGCATCGAGAGCCGCGCGTCATGGACTGCGGCCTGCCTCACACTCGGCATCCTGTCGATCTCCTACGGCTCGCCACTGCTGGTGGTGGTCGGCCTGAAGCCAATCCAGGAGACATTGGGTACCGATCGCTCCGTCGTGGCGCTTGCCGGCGCGCTGGTCTGGGTCGGCACCGGCCTCGGCGGCATCATGATGGGCTGGCTCGCCGATCGCATCGGCATCCGCTCCACCGTAATGATTGGCGCGATCATGATGGCGGCCGGCTTGGCAGTCTCCTCCATCGGCAGCGTGTGGACGCTCTATGTCGGGCACGGCCTGCTGATCGGCCTGGTCGGCAACGGCGCGATCTATGCACCGCTCGTGGTCTACGTCACCCGCTGGTTCGACCGCCGACGCGGCTCGGCGCTGGCGCTGATCTCATCCGGGCAATACATCGCCGGAATTGTCTGGCCGACGGTATTCGAGCGCGGCATCGCAAGGTACGGCTGGCCAACCACCATGCTGGCGTACTCGGGCGTGGTCATCGCGGTGATCCTGCCGCTTGCACTGCTGTTTCTGCGGCCCGCACCCGAGGCGCACGCCATGCACGCCCGCTCCACCGACCCACGTAAGGGCGAGCCGGTACTCGGCATGCCGCCCAATCTCGTATTGGCACTGATCTGCATCGCAGCGTTCTTCTGCTGCATTCCGATGGCGGTGCCAAACGGTCACCTGGTGGCGTTCTGCAGCGACCTCGGCATTCCACCGGCACACGGCGCGGCGATGCTGTCGGTGCTGCTCGCCTGCGCATTCCTGAGCCGGCAGTTCTGGGGAATGCTGGCCGATCGCATCGGCGGGCTGCGCGCGGTGATGGCAGGCTCGGCCTGTCAGGCCGTGGCGATCGGCGCCTTCCTGCTGACACAGAACGAGATAGGCCTGTTCGCGGTATCCGCCGCCTTCGGGCTTGGCTTCTCCGGCATCATCCCATCCTACGTCGTGGCGATCCGCGAACTGTTCCCGGCATCCGAGGCGTCGTGGCGCGTGCCGACCTTCTTCTTCCTCGGTATGGGAGGCATGGCCTTTGGAAGCTGGCTCGCCGGCGAGCTGTATGACCATTACGGCTTCTACGCACCAGCGTTCGGCGTCGGCGTGTTCTTCAACGTCGCCAACCTTGCTGTGATCGGGTTCCTGGTGTCGCGGCAGCGCGGCCTACGGCAGCTGGCTTTCGCCTACCGCTAGCTGGAGGTCACCAGCCGTGTGCGGCAGTCAGCGGCGCCCGCGATCGGATCGTGGGGCAAATCCCCGCGGTCGCTTGTCCGCATCGCGAACACGCTGAGGATCGTGCGATGGCTCGGGCGCCTGCGTGCGGGTACCGCGGTCTTCGGCGCCGACCGCCACCATCTGGTGCTCGCTGACCGTGCGTTCCTGACCGTCGCCCACGCGCTTTACTCGATATTGGCAGACATTGGCCTCGGCAGGCAGCTTGCGGGAAATCGTGTGGATGTCCCACGGACTGCTTTCGGCGTACCTGTCCAAGGTCAGCCGCACGCGGTTACCCACTCCGAACTTGTGTGAAACCATCGGCGACTTCTCCAGCCCGATGAACTCATCCCCGCAGAATGCGGGGATGGTCGTCATCCGCTCAGGTTGCTTGCAGGTTGACCGCGGAAGTCTTGCCCTGCTGACCACGCTCGATGTCGTAGCTGACCTTTTGGCCCTCGTTCAGTCCAGTGAGCCCTGCCCGCTCCACCGCCGAGATATGCACGAACACGTCCTTCGAGCCATCATCCGGCTGAATGAAACCATAGCCCTTCTGCCCATTGAACCACTTGACCGTACCTGAAGACATTGCGTCACTCCGGGGTAATATCGGCGATCCGCACGGTGCAGACCGTAGTACTTTTCATCCGAGATGCCCGATGCGACAAGGTCGCGTATGCGGATCTGGCCAAGAGTGACCCTGGCGAAAAGTGCCGAAGTTTGGATATGGGGAGGCCAGGCCGAACTTGCGAGGGTCGATGACACCGGTGCGTGAACAAATGTCCTGGGTAGCCCCGGCCTACCGGCCCTTGCCAAGCTGCGTCCCCACCAGCCGCTCGCACAGCTTCGCCATCTCGGTATGATCGGCATCTGACCCGAACATCGCCTGTGCGGCAGCCACCATCTCCTTGGTGAGCGCCGACAAAGGCGTCGGCGTTTCGGTCTCGCGTCCGACCTGCAGCGCGATAGACAGGTCCTTCGCCAGCAGCCCCATTGTGAATCCGGCGTTGAACTTTCGTGAAAGTACGAACTGCTTGAACTTCTTCTGCGTCGAGTTGTTCATTCCCGTCGCCGCGTTCAGCACATCCACCATCACCGCCGGATCGAGGCCGAAGCGCTGGCCGATCAGCAGCGCCTCGATACCGATCAGAAAGCCGCCGGCGCTCACCAGGTTGTTCAGCGCCTTCATCGCCTGACCCGATCCGACGTCGCCGGTGCGCAGCACAGAGGTGCCCATCGCCCGCAGTACCGACATCACCGAATCGATGATCGCCGAATCGCCACCGACCATGATCGCCAATTCGCCGGTCTTCGCACGTGGCACCCCGCCCGACACCGGAGCGTCGATCATGTGGCCGCCGAGTTCCATTACGCGTTCCGCCAGCATCTGCGTCACCGACGGCACGCCAGAACTCATCTCGATCACCACGGTACCTGGCTTCATGCCTGCCATCACGCTGTCATTGCCACTCGCCAGCACCTGCGCGACGATCGCGCTGGTCGGCAGCATGGTGATCACGACATCCGACGCAGCGGCGAGTTGACGCAGGCTGTCGGGTGCGTCGCCGCCGATCTGCTGCACGAAGTTGTTGGCAACCTCGCTGCGCGAGTCATTCACGTGCACGTCGAAGCCCGCCTTCACCAGACAGGCCGCCATCGGCCAACCCATGTTGCCGACGCCGACGAAACCGACGCTTGGCTTGGCCGCCATCAGTCGCTGCCCCCTCGGTTCCCTTGCACGCTGTCCACTTCCTTGAAGACCTCCGTCGCAATACGGAACGCCTCCAGACACGCCGGAATGCCGCAATACGCGCCGATCTGCAGCAGGATCTCCTTGATCTCGTCACGCGTCACGCCGTTGGTAAGTGCCGCGCGTAGATGCAGCCGGAACTCCGAACCGCGGTTCAATGCGGCCAGCATCGTCAGATTGATCATGCTGCGCGTCTTGCGGGTAAGACCAGGACGCGTCCAGATCATGCCCCACGCGACTTCCGTAGTGATCTGTTGAAACGCCGCGTTGAAGTCATCGGCGCGCGTCAGAGAACCATCGACGTAGTCGCCGCCCAGCACATCGCGGCGCACCTCCAGCCCCTTCTTGAACAGGTCGCTCTGGTATTCCGGGCGATTGGGAAAATCGGCCATTGCGCATGTCCTCCAATGCAGATCGCGGACGGTAGAGACTGAGGTACGCATCGGCAAGTTGACGCCACCTGACAAACTTGACGTCTGTCGTGCCAAAGGCTCATCGTCCCCGGCAGCACTGCGGCCAGAAAAACCCAACGCTCGGCAAACATTCGAGGGACAGGAGGCTTGCCATGCCGACGCCGACCAGGGCTCCGTTCTTGAAGACGCGGTACAGCGGTTACCATCACCGGCACGTTCCGCGTGAGGATACCGAACTCACCCATGTCGGCCCGGACACGCCCTGCGGCGAGTACCTGCGCCGCTTCTGGCAGCCGATCTGCTACTCGGATGAGTTGAAAGACCTACCCCTGGCAGTGCAAATCCTCGGCGAGGAGCTGGTGGTCTTTCGCGACGGCAGCGGCGCGATTGGCCTTTTGGAGCGCCACTGCCCACATCGCGGCACGTCGCTCGAATTCGGCCTGGTTGGCGCGAAAGGAATACGCTGCTGCTACCACGGCTGGCTGTTCGACGTCGACGGTGCGATCCTTGAGACGCCGGGCGAGCCAACGACCAGCACACTCAAAGACCGCCTATGCCACGGCGCCTACCCCGTACACGAGGCGCACGGTCTCGTCTTCGGCTACATGGGGCCGCCCGATCAGATGCCGGCGTTCCCCACCTACGACAGCTTCAATCGGCCCGGCTATCGGCTGATGCCCGGACAGAAATACATCTATCCGTGCAACTGGCTGCAGATCCTCGAAAACACGATGGATGCAATCCACACCGCGTTTCTCCACACGATCGTCAGCGGCGCGGTGTTCACCGACGAGTTCGGCGTGTTGCCGGAATTGGAGTTTGCTGAAACGCCGGTCGGCATCATCTACATCGCCACCAGGCGGGTCGGTGACAACATATGGGCGCGCATGGTCGAGAACGTGTTGCCCAATCTGCAGCAGGTCGCGCCGATATGGGAAACCGGTCAGCAAGCGCATCCGTTCAGCGGCCCGATGATGAGTCGCTGGATCGTGCCGCTCGACGACACCAATACGATGCTGATCGAATTGCGCCACGTCAGCGAGACAGAAGGTGTCACCACACCGGACTGGTGGGCCGACCGCAACATCATGCTCCCCGGCCAGCTCGCCGCTGATACCTACGAGGAAAGCCAACGCCGGCCTGCCGACTTTGAGGCCCAGGTTTCGCAGCGCCCGGTTGCCGTGCACGGCCTCGAACATCTCGGCACGACCGATCGCGGAATTTCGATGTTTCGCAACCAGATCCGCCGCGGCATCCGAGCGGTAAAGGCGGGCAGCGAGCCCGTCGGCCTGTTCCGCGATAGTGGAGTGGTCATCCCGACCTATTGCAACGACACGGTCGTGCCCGTTCCACCCGCAAAAACGCCAGAGCAGGATAAGAAGCTGCTGCGTGACACCGGGCGACAGTTGGCCCAGAGCTACATCGAAGCGCCGCCCCTGATGGCAGCCGCCGAATAGCGCCTCGCGACCGAAACGCCGCAGCCTCGCACCGACAATACCGGGTCAGCCAGGCGCCTCGATGTAGATACTGTCGTCCGCTACCCGCACCGGTATCGGCCGCAGGCGCACCCGTGGATCGCCAGGATGCCGACCGGTGTCGAGATTGAACTCATAGCCATGCCACGGACACACCACATGCCGATCCTGCGTGAACCGCAGGCCACGGCTCGTCTGGTCCGGCATAATGATCTCCTCGACGCCGTTGAACAGCCTGCCCTGGCACACCGGGCCGCCATGATGCGGACACCGGTTCTCATACGCGACAAACCGCTCGCCCAACCGGAAAACTCCCACCTCAAGCTCGCCCACCGCGACGACGCGATAGTCACCATCGGCAAGATCGCTGCAGCGACCGACCATGATCTCAGTCATCATGCGCCTCCTTTCACAGGCGGTTCACCGGACGCCCGAACCACATCGCGATATCGAACAAATTCAACTCGGCGGCACGGATCATCGCGCAGGCGGCCACCGCGGTTTCCGTCGCGGTCACCTGATCGCCCTCGAACGGTGCGAGTTCACCCTCCGCCATCTCGGCCTTCGCGGCATAGGTCTTGACCACCGCCGTGAACACGCGGCGAAGCGCCTCATCCGGAATCGCATCGAGGTCGCCGAACCGCAAAGCCGTCGCCACCACGTCGCAGAACGCAGTGGCGATTTCCTCAGCCCGCAGCGGCGCACTCACTTGGCGAGCGCCGGCTCTGGCCCGGGCACCTGGGCAAGCTTGTTGGCGGGCACCTCGAAGCCGAACGCACGCGCCGCGTTCAGCCCCAGGATGTTGCGCTTCGCCTGCTCCGACAAGAACGGCAGGTCAGTGATCGTTGTCGGCAGATCGAAATCCCAGTGCGGCCAGTCCGACGCGAACAGCAGTTGCGTATCGGCCTTGATCGCTTCCATCGTCGCCTGCGTCAGCTTGAGATTGCTGGTCTCCAGCGGCTGACTGGTGAAGTACATGTCGCGGATATACTCGCTGGGCCGTCGCCGCAGCATTGGTGCCTCTGACGAGCGCATCATGTACTCGGAATCGAGCCGCTGCATCATGAAAGGCAGCCAGGCGAGACCGCTCTCCACCCAGATCACCTTCAATTCCGGAAACCGCTCAGGAATGCCGTTGATGATCCAGTTGGTCAGATGGATCATGTTAAAGTAGCAGAACGAGATCGCGTGCATCGAGATGAAGCGGTTCATCTGCTTCATCGACTCGTCGCCCCAGTGGAATCCCGAGTGGAACGCCAGCGGCTTGCCCGTCGCCTGCAACGCGGCATAGAGCCGCATGTAGCTGTTGTGATGCACCGGCTTGTAGCGCGTCGAGACCACGGTAAAGCCGATGACGCCGGGCGCGTCAGCGAACTCCTCGACCACCTCGACACAGGCTTCGGGATCGTTGAACGGCAGATACATCATCGCCTTGATGCGCGGCTCGCGTGGCAGCAGCTCCTCAATGAGCCAGCGATTGAACGCGCGCCCCAGCGCCACCTCCACCTCGGCCTGCGGATGCATCCCCAGCAGCAGCATCGGCGTCGGGAACGCCACCGTGTAGTCGATGCCCATGCTGTCCATGGCGCGTCTGACCAGCTCGACCTGACGATGCGTGCCCTCCCCGATCACAGCGTCCGACTGCTGCCCGTGCGGGATGCGGCCAAACATGTCCTGATACAGCATGCCGGGCTGCACGTTGAGCAGCCCCGGCGGCGACCCTCCGCGCTCTCTGAACGACAGCGCTGCGTGACGCAGGTAGTCGTTGTCGATGCGGTCGGTGACTTCGGACCAGAACGCGGTCTCGGTGACGTGTGCGTCGATGTCCACGATGAAGTAGTCATTCAGCTTGCGCGCACTCTTCGAGGCGTGCGCCAGCACGTCGCGCGTGTCGGTCCTGTTCGTAATCTTCTCCAGCTCGCGCACCGTCGGGTGCGCAGTGAAGCCGCTGTTGTCGCCGCTTGTTGTTGTCATGGGCGTCCCCTGATTGCATCGGCTTGCGTCGGCACGAAAACGCTAACATGACGCCATTCGCCGCGCCAACACATCGGCCTTTCCTTCCGACCGTCGTTTCGCCACCTTGGCGCCATGCGTGCAATTATCCGCGGCACTCGCCGTCTGCTGTTCTGGCTCGGCTTCGTCGTGCTGCTTTTGGCGGCTGTCGTCACGGGTATGCTGTGGCTCACACTGCCGCCGCGGTCACAGCAGGCGCGTATCCCTGGTCTCTCCGGGCCGGTCGATATCGGCTTCGATACCGACGGCATCCCGCGCATCCATGCTGCCAACGCCACTGATGCGGCCGCCGCCACGGGGTTTGTGCACGCGCGCGATCGCATGTTCCAGATGGAGCTGATGCGTCGTGCCGCCTCCGGCCGGTTGTCCGAGATCGCCGGCCCGGCAACGCTTGCCACGGACCGCTTGATGCTGACGCTTGGTTTGCGCAGGCGCGCTGTGGCCGACTATCCGACCCTGCCCGCCGAGACCCGCGCCATGCTGGAAGCCTACGCACGCGGCGTGAATGCCTGGATCGCCGAGCGCGGGCGCTTCAGCGCGCCGGAGTTCCTTTACCTTGGTCGACCTCAGCCATGGGAGCCAGCCGACAGCCTGCTCTGGGGCGAGATCATGGGCCTGTCGCTATCGCTCAACTGGCGTACCGAGCTGTCGCGTCAATCACTCGCCGGACATGTGCCGCAACAGTCGATCGACGAGTTGTGGCCTCCGGCGACCAGCGAGGGACGGCCCGAAGCGGCCCTGGCGCCCGCGCTCAGCCATATTGCGAGCGAACTCGCCGCCGTGCTGCCGCGCTTCCCAGCCCCCTATACGATGCCCGAAACGGCTTCGAACGAATGGGCAGTGGACGGCCGCCATACCGCCACCGGCGCGCCGCTGCTCGCCGGAGACCCGCACCTGGCATTCGGCTTTCCCGGCATATGGTACCTGGCGAGGATCGAGACACCGGACGGTGTGCTGGCCGGCGCCACCGCCCCAGGCGTGCCGTTCCTGGTCCTCGGCCACAACGGCCAGATCGCCTGGACCTTCACCACAACCGGCGCCGACGTGCAGGACGTGTTCATCGAAGTGCCGGCTGGCGATAGCGAATACCAGACTCCCGACGGCCCGCGTCCGTTCACCGTGCGCGAGGAACGGATCAAGGTCCGCGGCGAGCCCGACCAGATGCTGACAGTGCGCGAGACCCGCCACGGACCAGTCATCAGCGACCTCTCCAACCGCAACGGCCCGATCCTGGCCGTGTCGATGGCCAACCTGGCACCAGGCAACACAGCGGCGGCCGGCCTGCTCGCGCTCAACCAGGCGCGCGATGTGGACGCCGCCGGCAAGGCAGCCGCGATGATCACCGCGCCGGTGCAGAACCTGCTGGTAGCCGACGGGCAACGCATCGCGCTCTACGTTACCGGCCGCGTGCCGATCCGTCGCGCCGGCGACGGCTCCGTGCCAGTGCCGGGCGACGGCTCGCATGACTGGATCGGCTGGGCTACCGGTGACCAGTTGCCCCATATCGTCGCCCCGGCGAGCGGGCGGCTGGTGAACGCGAATGACCGCGTCGCACCGCCTGACTTCCCGGTGTTTCTCGGCCGCGACTGGTTCGGCAACTGGCGCGCAACCCGCATCCGTGAGCTGCTCGAACGCTCGGACCGCCACACCCAGGCCGACTTCGCGCGCATGCAGGTAGACGTGCATTCCGACTTCGCGCGGCAGGTCTTGCCGAAGTTCCTCGCCGTCCCGATCGCCGAGGACATCCCCCGTCGCGCCCAGGGCCTGCTGCGCGACTGGGATGGCGCCATGACGATCGACGCCCCGCAGCCGCTGATCTTCAACGCGTGGCTGCAATATTTCTACGGCCGCGTGCTGCAGCAGGGCGAGATTCCGGTGAACGATGGAGGTCCGCTGCTGGAATTCGTCGGCTACGTGCTGTCTCCAGCCGGCGCGCACTGGTGCGGTGGCGACTGCACCAGCATGCTGCAGGCGTCCCTGGCCGACGCCGTCGGCGACCTGACCCGCCGCTACGGCAACGACCCAACGCAATGGCGCTGGGGCGAGGCGCATCCGGCGATCTTCGCTCACCCGATGCTCCGCCGCCTTCCGATCCTGGGGAAGCTCGCCACGCTTTCCATTCCCAGCCCGGGTGACGACAGCACGATCGATCGCGGCGGCCCTGCATACAAACAGTTTCAATCGGTGCACGGAGCGGAGTATCGAGGCGTCTATGACCTCGCCGATCTCGATCGCTCGTTGTTCATGATGGCCCCAGGGCAATCGGGCAACCTGCTCAGCCGCCACGCGCGCGACTTCCTCACCCGCTGGCGCGACGGTGCCACGATCACGCTCGGCCCTGCACCCGACGCAACCACCGCAACCATTCGGCTGACCCCATGATCTACCGTGCCACACCAATCGACGATTACTGGCTGACCGAAGGCGTGCTGATCCGCCGCGTGTTCGCCTGGCTGATCGACCTGCTGCTGCTCGGCCTGATCCTGACCGCGCTGTGGTTCGTGCTGTTGTTGTTCGGCCTGCTTACTCTTGGGCTCGGCCTGCCGTTGCTCGGCGGGCTGCCGTTCGTGCCGTTCTGCTATCATTGGCTGTTCGTCGCCGGCCGCGCCTCCGCCACGCCAGGTCAGCAGGCGCTCGGGCTGGTCGTCCGCCGCAACGACGATCTCGGCCGCCCGACGCCGCTTCAGGCCGTGGTCTTCACCCTGATATTCTACCTCACCCTCGCAACCACCGGCCTGCTGTTGTTGTTCTCGCTGTTCACCGTTCGCCACCGGACGCTGCACGACCTCGCCAGCGGCCTCGTCGTGGTGCGGGCAAGGGCGTTGACCGCCGGCCTCGGCTCCTGGAACATGCAAGGCGGATCGCCATACGCATGACCTACAGACCGCCGCGCCGGCCGCAGTTCTTCTACACGACGGCCCCCCTGCCCTGCCCCTATCTGGCAGGAAGGACGGAGCGCAAGGTCGTCACCGAGATCACCGGCCCCGAAGCGGACGCGCTGCACGACCGGCTGTCGCGCGCCGGCTTCCGTCGCAGTCATAACATCGCCTACGCGCCGGTGTGCCCGTCCTGCCAGGCCTGCATCCCGATCCGCATTCCTGTCGCGACGTTCCAGCCCAACCGCACGCTGCGAAAGATCTGGCGCGCCAACGCGCTGCTGGAGGGCTTCGAGGTGCCTGCGCGCGCCACGGCCGAGCAGTTCCAATTGTTCCAGCGCTACCAGGCGGCGCGCCACGGTGACGGCGACATGGCGACCATGAGCTTTTACGATTACCGCGCCATGGTCGAAGACACGCCGATCGAGACCTTCATCGTGGAGTTCCGCGATCCCGACGATCGGATGGTGAGCGCGTGCCTGGCTGACAAACTCGGGGACGGCCTGTCTGCGGTTTATTCCTTTTTTGCTCCAACGCTGGAGCGGCGTTCGCTTGGGACGCACGCGATCCTGTGGCTGATCGAGCGCGCGCGGTCGTTGGGACTGCCGTACGTGTATCTCGGCTACTGGGTGCCGGAGAGCCACAAGATGGCCTACAAGTCGCGCTTCCGCCCGGCGGAAGTGCTGGCGGGCGGTGCGTGGCGGATGCTGACCGATGCGGATATGGGCGATGGTATCGCTACGGCGGACGCGACGCTTGTACCTGAAAGTGCAAACTGATTGTCATGTAGTCAGGGACCTACGCGCTCAAGGCTGAACTGGTAAGTACATCCAGGCGCGCCAAAGCGACCTCGGAGGTCGAGCTGACCACGAAATGTCGCCCCTTCGAACTGGCCGAATATCCAATCCTGCCCATATACCATCTGCACGCTGCCACCGGGAGCGATCGTCCCGCGGAACCCTCCATACCGCACGGAATTGCCCCGGACCCTGAAGCCGCCCACCCGCTGATTTTGGATGCACAGACCACCACCTGTGTTCAGCGGCACCGCAGTGCCGGCATAGGTGCCGCTGAGATCCCCGCGTCGGACAGGAGGTGGCGGCTGGCCGTTCAGACCCGGCGGCGGACCGACGAGACCTCCGGGCATGGCTGGCGACGGCTGGTAAATCGGCTTCACGCCAGTCGGGGTGTCCAACAGCACAGTCGGCGCCGTTCCCGAACAACCCGCGAGCAACACACACAGGACTCCGGCGACAGCCGCGCTGACCTGTCCAGGTGCGCCGACGGGGCGAAGCCGGTGGTTCCTCAGCATGCCTTCGCTCCCTTCCCGCCTCGCTTCCGAGAGTTCAAATCGATCCCGCCTGGAGGCGCGCTTGCCGTCTAGATCCATGGTCGGCACAAGATTACAAACGTGAAACGCGCAATCTATGTAAATTCGGCGAGTCACCGCACGAACCATGGCCTGGCCGCTGCCGAGACACGCGAAAGCATCAGCCCCCGCGTGAGCGTTCGACCGCCTCACTCCACCGCAAAATTGGCAGCGCGCAGGCTGGCGGGGGCGACGCCGATGATGTCAATTGATTGTCCGTTGCCAAGCGGCAACAGCGCTCCGCCGGCATTGTCACTCGTAATCGCGGAGAGCATCTGCGAAGCGCTGGTGTAGCCGCCGAGACCTCCCAGCAGGTCGATCACCGCTGTCGTATCCGTGGCCAATCCGCTTATCTTGTCGACGCCACCATTCAGAACATAGACCGTCAGCCCCTGCGACTTGTCGTTGATCGTCGCGTTGACCGCATTGCCGCTGCCACCCAAAAACGCAATGTTGTTACTGCCGTTGAATACCAATGTGGCGTTGCCGCCGCCCAAATTCACAACGTCGTTGCCCGTACCGGCATTGACCGTCTGTCCTGTGCCATTGGCGATGGTCGTGCGAGTCCGCGAAGTGTCCACCACCAAACGCCCGTTCAGGCCGCCTGTTGCACCGCTGAAGTCGGCGGCATTGCCTGCTGCACCCATCACCGAAGCGCCGGAAGGCAAAGTCACACCGGTCACGGCCAGCTTCGTCGTGTTCTGCCCCGCGGCAACCTTGTACCTGAAGGTCAAAGTGCTCGTGCCCGATCCCAAGGTATAGGTCGCGGTGCCGCCATCGTTCAGCGACAGTTTTGGGGTGCCGGTCACCGTCACCGCCTCGTTCAGCGTCATCGTGATGGTCGCTACACCCCCTTTGCCGAGGTCGGCCCAGGCCGGGACGGCGCTGATTGCCGTGACAATCGGCGGTGCCGAGGGCGGTGGGGGCGGGATCGCGCCGAACCCTTCCGTGTCCACGCCATCAAGATTGAGGTTCGGGTTCGCCACGTAATATCCGATGCCGGCAGCAGCGGCCTTCGCCTCGACGTCAGCCACCTTTGCCGCGCCGGTGATGTACTCGACCGCGACGACGGGCTTGCCCGCAGCCACCAGATTGTCCAGCAGGTTCAGATTGTAGCTTGTGTTCGCTTTCGACACCGGAGAGCCGTTATCCTTATAGAACAGCTCCTCCTCGTAGGCCCCATCGATGGTGCTGACGAATGTGCTGTTCGCCATCAGGTCTTCCGCGCCTGAGCTGTTCACCCAGATCTTGAAATTCGGGTCCTTCGCGTGCGCGTAGTCGGCCAGATACTGGATCAGGCTTATCATTGCACCCTTGGCGTCACCGCCCGGTGCGTGCGCCTTCGCCCAGGCGGTCTCGCATTCATCAACGACATCGAAAAAGGCACCCCCATAGCCTTGGGTGATCATCTGGTCGATGTAGTTGGTGGCGACAGTTTTCCAGGTATCCGTCCAATAGGCGACCTGATAGTTGCCAGGCCACGATGGATCGACAGGCCCGAGAACCGAGGAAGGCAGCGAGGCGAAGTAGCTGCGATAGTTTTCCGCCTCTCCTATGCTGAAGTACCCAAGCAACAGGCCGTTGCCGGCTTCCATCTGAGCGACTTGCGCTGCAGTAAAGAGCTGGCTGTTGTCGTTGTAGAGATCGACGACCTTCACAGCGACAGGCGCGGCGGCAATTTGGGCCGGCACGACGCCTTGCAGTACGTAAATGCCGTTCTCTGGGGTTGTCATGGCAGATGCTTCAAGTTGGAATGAGAGGGGACCGTAAAAGTTTTGTTATGCGAATGCGTTGCTCATGTAAAGACCGCCTTGCTGCGAAATACCTCCCAAAACCTGCTACTTGCGCAACGATATATCTCTTGTCGCCGCCAGTCCAGCCGCAAAATGTCGACGGTCCGGACATTCATCATTGTTGCTATTATCGAACGTTATCCCAACTATTGAGATGAACGGCCGCACTGGCGTCCCAGGCCCATGAACATGCCGTAGTCTCCGCATCACCGCCTCGCCGAACAAGGTCATGGACCGCTCCGGCGTTGCCCCTTAGCTTGCGTCAACAGGACGGCTTGCTGCCGTCCGCGCATCAGGGGGCTGGAAATGCAGATCGAAACCCGAAAGGTCTACGACACGCTGGTGGTCGAAATGAGCGGCCGGCTCGACAGTCGCACTGCGGGGGACGCCGGAGATCGCATGGTGGCAATCGCCCAGGGAACCGACCGTCGCGTCGTGCTGAACCTCGAGAAGCTCCACTACGTCAGCAGCGCGGGTCTGCGAGTCATCCTACAGGCCGCGAAGCTGCTGCAGGCCAAAAATGGGAAGCTGACGATCTGCAGCGCCAGCGGCAGCGTCAAGACAGTGCTCGAGACCGCAGGCTTCAACTCCTTGCTTAACACATACGACACAGAGAAGGAGGCCGTCGCCGCCCTCTCGACATAATGGCTTCACGCGCAAGCGCCCTATTCGTTCCGCGTCAGCCGCTGGATCACGTAATCCGTGTCCATCACGTCGCCGAAGATGGCATAGAACGCCACCAGCGACGCGTTGTGCTCCTCCATCGTCATCGCCGCATTCGCGTCGCTCACCATGACTGTCTTGAAGTTCGTCATCATCGCGTCGCGCGCCGATGATTCGCAACAGACATTGGTCACGGTTCCGGTGATCAGCACGGTGTCAAAGCCCCGCGAGCGCAACCGATACGGCAGATCGCAGGTCCCCGGCATGAACGCACTGAACCGGTACTTGCGGACGATCTCGTCCTCACGCCGAACATCGAGCTCCGGCCAAAGCTCCTGCCCCTTGGTGCCCTCGCTCATGGCGGCGACCCGTCGCTCGCGCATGGCGGGAGTCAGCATCGCATGCGAATTGCTCCACTCATAAGCGCCGCGTTCGTCGAACGTGTTCTTGATCCAGAACACGCCCCCGCCCGCACCACGCACCACAGAGGCGAGCCGGTTCACGTTGGGTACGATCTCGCGCGCCATGGGACAGACCGCGTGACCGACCTCATCGTCCATGAATGCATTCTGCAGATCGACCACGATCAGCGCCGTTCGCCTGGGATCGAGATCGGCATGCGGATGCGCCACGCCACTCCGCGCGATGACGCGCTTTGCTACAACCTCTGGAACGTCGAACCAGTTCATCCGCATCATCCCTCCGCCTCCACACCGAGCGACGCCAGTTCGCCGATGATGCTGCGTCGCCGCGCATCGAGCTCCTCCACCGCAAGCTGCTGCAGCCGGCGCAGGAATTCCGGCGAGGCGGAAAATCCCTGATAGTGCGTCGAGGCCGAACCCTCGCTTGACAGCCTCATAGAGGTGTCGCCCGGCAGCTTGATGAACAATTCGCAGTCCGCAGGATCGGCGCGTTGCGCGTGCGCGATCAGCTCCTTCATGCTGTTCAGTTCGCCAATCAGGTGATTGACCCTGTCGATGTCCTGAATCTTCATTTCACTCGCCTCGAAGCTTTGCTGCAGTGTCCACCCGGTCAGGCGGGTTTGGCTAGGGCTTGTCTTCAATTGAGCCAAACGGCGCTGGACGGCAGCCCGTCGGTGAACCGTTCCCGCTGGCCTACTCTTCATAGCATGTACGTTGCGCCAGGACTCTGTCGCGCTTGTGCAGCGGTCCGGACAGAGGCGTTGGCAGCGCCGAACCCAGCATAACCGGCCTGTCGCTGCACAGCCTCAAAGAAGAACCGATCATGGAAGGTGTCGGTGTAGAGGTGGCGGAACTCCCCTGCTTCATCGCGGTCGTAGAGCAATCCGTGCTTTCGCAGCTCGCTCAGCGTCGCGTCATCCAACGCCCAACGCGCCGACAGATCATCGTAGTAGTTGACCGGCATAGGCAGCAGCGGCGCGTGCAGAACCTCCAGTTCCTGCGCGGTGTGCAAAATATCAGGCGTGGCGAGCGCGACATGGTGCACTCCGGCCCCAGCGAAAGCGGAAACAAAGCGACCCGTCAGCGTCCCGCGGCCCTCCGACGCATTCAGCACCATGCGTAGCTTCCCGTCGGGACTGACCAAGGCGCGGCTGTGCACGAGGCCGTACGGATCGGCGGTATCCAACTGTGGTTGCGCCACCAGGCCGAACAGCGCGCGCCAGAACAACACGTGGGACGCCATGCGTCCGACCGGCAAAGCCAGCACCACATGATCGATGCCGAGCAGAGGCGTCACTTCACCTGAGACCGGAATCAACTCGAAATCATCTTCCCAGAAGCTGCGCCCGCTGGCTTCCGGTTGCACCAGATAGACCAACGTCCCGTCTGGCGCGCGCACGGAAGGGATGCGCCGCTCTCCGGTGCCAAGCGGCTCCTGCCAGTCGGGACACAGCAGCGCGTTTGCGCGGGCCAGCGTGCGATCAGCATCGTCGACGCGTAGTGCCATGGCGCAGACTGATGGGCCGTGCAGGTGGAAGTGTTCGGATGCGGCACTGTCCTGCTCTGCGTTCAGCACCAGATTGACACCGCCGTTGCGATACAGATCGACGGCTTTCGACCGATGCGTTCCGGCGTGGTGGAACCCCAGCGTTTGCAGGAAACTCACCAGCTCCGGACCGGTCTTCTCGTCAACGGCGAATTCCAGGAACTCGACACCGTTCAATGCTGGGACAACAGGCAGGCCCGCACCATCCGAAGCTTCGGCCTCGGTCAGAATGAGTGAGCGAAGCCCGTCCCGTGCGACGAACCGACCGGGCGCGGCACGGAAATCGTCATTGAATACCTCGAGCGAAAGTGGCCCGGTGTAGCCGGAGGCCAGCACCGCCCGCATAAATCCGACAACGTCCAGATCACCCTGGCCAGGGAAATTGCGGAAATGCCGGCTCCAGCTCAACACGTCCATGGACAGCTTCGGTGCATCCGCCATCTGCACGAGGAACAGTTTCTCTGCCGGGACCCGTGCGATCCCTGATGGGTCGTCGCCCAAGGCCAGCGTATGGAAGGAGTCCACGATGAGGCCCAGCGCCGGATGAGCGGCCTGCTGCACGATGCGCCATGCATGACCCCAGCGATTGACGTGCCGGCCCCAGCTCAGCGCCTCGAATCCCACCCGCAGCCCGCGTCGCCCCGCACGCTCGGCCATCTCCGCCAGATCGGCAGCGGCACGCGAGTCCTCATCGATCGCGGCCGACTGCGTGTTGCTGCACACCAGTACAAGATCCGTGCCCAATGCCTGCATGACATCGAATTTGCGTTCCGCGCGATCGAGGTTCCGACCACGCTGCTGATCCGGCATCGCCTCGAAATCACGGAAGGGCTGGTAGACCTCGATCGTGAGGCCGAGGTCCGCACAAATCTGGCGCACATCCGCCGGTGAGCCATCGAACGTCAGCAGATCGGCTTCCATGATCTCGACGCCGTCGAAGCCGACCGCGGCACAAGCCTCCAACTTGTCACGCAAGGTACCGCTGAGCGCCACGGTCGCAATGCATTTCCGCAGCGGGCTGCCCGATCTGATCATATGCCCCTCGGTTTCCTGAGTAAGACTCTGAAGGGACAAGCCGAACCGCAGCCGATCGGCCCCACCTGTTGAAGGTAAGACAAGCGGGCAGGTCGCTTAGCTTACATCAGACCCGAGTTGCGGGTCAGAACGGGATTTCATCATCCAGATCGCCGCCCTTGGGCGCTTCCCACGACGGACCGCCGCCACGCGAGGCAGCGACAGGGGCACGCTGCGCCGGCGCGCGCTCGCTGCGATAGCCACCGCCCTCGCCCGCGCCACCTTCCCCGCCGCCAGAGCTATCCAGCAACGTCAGTTCGCCGCGGAAATTCCGCAACACCACTTCCGTCGTATATTTCTCCTGACCCGACTGGTCGGTATACTTCCGCGTCTCCAGCGCACCCTCCAGATAGACCTTGCGGCCCTTGCGCAGAAAGCGTTCCGCGATATCCGCCAGGCGTTCGTTGAAGATCACCACCCGGTGCCACTCGGTGCGCTCCTTCCGTTCGCCGGTCTGACGATCGTTCCACGTCTCGCTGGTCGCGACAGCGAGGTTGGCGACCTTCGTGCCCGACTGCAGGGTCCGGATCTCAGGATCCTTGCCCAGGTTACCCACCAGGATCACCTTGTTGACGCTGCCCGCCATCGCTTCAATCCCCTATCAAAGGAGGCACTCTAGCCCCCGCTCCAACACGCTGCCATCCTATGGGCCATCCTGGTCGGAGTCGCTTAACAGACCTTTCCAAGACCCTTGAAAATTGCCATATAAGACGAGAACATCTCAAGAACAAGTATAGGACCACGCGGCATGGCCGGCTCCATCCACGTTCGCGGCGCGCGCGAGCACAATCTGAAGAACGTGGATGTGGTCATCCCGCGTGACCGGCTGACTGTGATCACCGGCCTGTCCGGCTCCGGCAAGTCGTCACTGGCGTTCGACACCATCTACGCCGAGGGCCAACGCCGTTACGTCGAGTCGCTGTCGGCATACGCGCGGCAGTTCCTCGAACTGATGGGCAAGCCGGACGTCGATTCGATCGAGGGCCTGTCGCCGGCGATCTCGATCGAGCAGAAGACCACCAGCCGCAATCCGCGCTCCACGGTCGGCACGGTGACAGAGATCCACGACTACATGCGCCTGTTGTGGGCGCGCACCGGCGTGCCCTACTCGCCGGCCACCGGCCTGCCGATCGAGGCGCAGACCGTGTCGCAGATGGTGGACCGCGTGATGGCGATGCCGGAGGGCACGCGTTTGTTGCTGCTTGCGCCCGTGGTCCGCGATCGCAAGGGCGAATACCGCAAGGAACTGGCGGAGTTGCAGCGCCGCGGCTTCACCCGCGTGAAGGTGGACGGCAAGCTGTACGAGATCGGTGAAGTCCCCTCGCTGAACCGCAAGATCAAGCACGAAATCGAGGCGGTGGTGGACCGCATCGTGGTGCGCGACGGCATCGCGCCGCGGCTGGCCGACAGTTTCGAGACCGCGCTCGCACTGTCCGACGGCATTGTCTATGCCGAGAACGCCGATGCCAAAGGGGACACCCCCGACCGCACGGTTTTCTCGTCGCGCTTCGCCTGTCCGGTGTCGGGCTTCTCGATCGAGGAGATCGAGCCGCGCCTGTTCAGCTTCAACTCGCCGCACGGCGCATGCCCTGCGTGTGACGGCCTCGGCGTGGAAAGCTTCTTCGACCCTGAACTGGTGGTTCCGGACGAGCGGCTGTCACTCGCCGGTGGCGCAGTCATGCCATGGACCGGCGCGCAGAGTCCCTATTACGACCAGACGCTGCAAAGCCTCGCGCGCCACTTCAAGGTGAGGACGAGTGACGCATGGCAGGACCTGCCGGCGAAGGTGCGCGATGCGATCCTGAACGGCACCGGCGATGAGCCCGTGGCGTTCACCTACAAGGACGGCGTGCGCGCCTACACGGTGACCAAGCCGTTCGAAGGCGTGGTGCGCAACCTGCAACGACGCTATCAGGAGTCCGACAGCGTCTGGGTGCGCGAGGAACTGTCGCGCTACCAGGCAGAGAAACCCTGCGCTGTATGTAACGGCGCGCGACTCAAGCCGGAGTCGCTGGCAGTTCGCGTCGGCGGCAGGAACATCGCCGAGGCATCAGAGTTGTCGATCCGTTCGGCGGCGGCGTGGTTCGAAACCGTGATCGACACAATGACGCCGCAGCGGCAGGAAATCGCGCGACGCATCCTCCGCGAGATCTGCGAACGCCTGCAATTCCTCGTCGATGTCGGGCTCGACTATCTCACGCTGTCACGCAGTTCCGCCACGCTGTCGGGCGGTGAGAGCCAGCGCATTCGTTTGGCCAGCCAGATCGGCTCCGGCCTCACCGGCGTGCTTTACGTGCTCGACGAACCGTCGATCGGCCTGCATCAGCGCGACAACGAACGCCTGCTCGGCACGCTGCGCCGGCTCCGCGACCTCGGCAATACCGTTCTTGTCGTGGAACATGACGAGGAGGCGATCCGCGCGGCGGATCATCTGATCGACATGGGTCCAGCCGCCGGCATCGACGGCGGACGCGTGGTCGCGGAAGGAACGCCGGCGGAGGTGTCGGCAAATCCAAAGTCGCTGACTGGCGATTATCTCGCAGGGCGCAGGCGCATCGACGTACCTGTCATGCGCCGTCCGATGCAGAAGGATCGCATTCTCCGCGTGGTGAATGCGCGCGGCAACAACCTGAAATCGATCAGCGCGGGCTTTCCGCTCGGCACCTTCACCTGCGTCACCGGCGTGTCAGGCGGTGGCAAGTCAACGCTTGTCGTGGACACGCTGTACAAAGCCACAGCGCGGCGATTGATGGGCGCGGGCGAGGTACCGGCGCCGCACGATCACATCGAAGGCCTCGAACTGCTAGACAAGATCATCGATATCGACCAGTCACCGATCGGTCGCACGCCGCGCTCCAATCCCGCCACCTACACCGACCTGTTCGCACCGATCCGCGATTGGTTTGCCGAACTGCCGGAGTCGCGCGCGCGTGGCTACAAGCCGGGGCGCTTCAGCTTCAACGTGAAGGGCGGGCGCTGCGAGGCGTGCCAGGGCGACGGCGTGCTGAAGATCGAGATGCACTTCCTGCCCGACGTCTATGTCCGCTGCGATGTCTGCAAGGGCCAGCGCTACAATCGCGAGACGCTCGAAATCAAGTTCCGCGACAAGTCGATCGCCGAGGTCCTCGCGATGACGGTCGACGAGGCGGTGCCGTATTTCAGTGCTCAGACGCGCATCCACGACAGGCTGCGCATCCTCCAGCAGGTGGGGCTTGGCTACATAGCGCTCGGGCAGCAGGCCACCACGCTGTCGGGCGGCGAGGCGCAGCGGATCAAGCTGTCGAAAGAACTGGCGCGCCGTGCCACGGGCCGCACGTTGTACATCTTGGATGAGCCCACCACCGGTCTTCACTTCGAGGACGTACGCAAGCTGTTGGAGGTGCTGCACGCTCTCGTCGATCAGGGCAATACAGTCGTGGTGATCGAGCACAATCTGGAAGTGATCAAGACCGCAGATTGGATTCTCGATCTCGGTCCCGAGGGCGGCGATGGCGGCGGTCGCATCGTGGCGGAGGGTACCCCTGAGGATATCGCCGCACACCCCAACAGCTACACCGGCCGCTTCCTGTCGCCGCTGCTGATGCGCGCGACAACGCGGCAGAAAGCACGCCGCCGCGCCTGATCTACTGCCATTGAGGCCGCAACGATCCTTTGGTAGGATGTTGCCATGAACCAACAGGGGAAACCGATATGAAGGACTTCGCTTACAGGCGTTGGAACCTGCTCAGTGCGCTATTGGCAATGTTGGTTTTGTCAGGCTCCGTGATCACACTCGGTGGCTGCAATACCACCGCGGGTCTCGGTCAGGACGTCAGCGCGACGGGCAAAGCGGTGACCAACAGCGCCGACAAGGTCAAGCAAGGACTGTAAGCGTCAGACGCGCGCGGCAATACCGGCGAACGTGACGGCCAGCCGATCGGTAAGGCCGCGCTGGGGTGGCAGCGCCGAAATCCGTCGGAGGTCACGTCTCGCCAGCACAGCAGGCAGACCCGCCGCGATGGCTCTCCTCGGCAGCCGCATTCGCCTAAGCAGCATCAATCCTTCGTGGGCAAGACGCCGCGCGATGGCTCGCGCTGCCACAGCGGATGGCTCGGCGATGAGGCCCTCAGGCGTCAGACCATGCTCCGCCAATATGTCCGCCGGCAGCAGGCAACGGCCTTGGCGACTGTGCGCGGGAATGCTGCGGAGCAGACCCGCGATGCCATAAGCGGCCCCCAGTGGCCGCAGGATCTCCGGATCGGGGGCGCCGAGCAGACGCCCTGCGGCCACCGCCACGCCGCCGGCACCCGCGAGCAGATAGTCGCGCCACTCGATCATGGTCTGGAATGCCGGTTCCGCCTCGGCCTCACGCGCATCGATCAGCCGCAGCAGATCGCCGCGATCGAGTTCGCCGGCATCGACCGCGGCGCGCAGCGGTTCGGCCACCTCATGGCGGCGATGCGCGCCCTCGATGACCTCGCGCCACCACTGCAGCCGGATCAGCGCGAGCGGCGGCTCCGACACCACCTCACGCGCGCGAGCCAGCTCGTGATTGAACGCATAGAGCGTGAGCAGTGCATCGCGCCTGTCGGGCGGCGCGAACAGAGCGGTCAGAAACCGATCCGGATCATGCCGACGAACCAGCGCGGCGATCGCCTCGTTCATCTGCCCAAGGTGGCGTCTGTCCTCAACCCGTGCCAGCTTGACGCGTTCCAGGCCCGGTCATAGCTAAAGGCCACTCCCGGCGAACGGCATCGCATCACTGCAACCAGCGGAGGACACTCCATGGCTTTCGAACTTCCCTCGCTTCCCTATTCCACGTCCGCCCTCGCGGCAAAACGGATGTGCCAGGAAACCCTGGAGCTCCATCACGGCAAGCACCACCAAGCCTATGTGACGGCGCTGAACGGCTTCGTCGAGAAGGACCCCAACCTGCAGGGCAAGTCGCTCGAGGACATCGTCAAGCTGTCACACAACAAGCCGGACATGGCGCCGGTGTTCAATAATGCCGGCCAGCATTGGAACCACATCCTGTTCTGGCAGAACATGAGCCCGAACGGCGGCAAGATCCCCGGCGCGCTGGAGAAGAAGATCACCGAGGACTTCGGCGGTGTGGCGAAGTTCAAGGACGCATTCAAGGCCGGCGGGGTCGGTCAGTTCGGCTCGGGCTGGGTTTGGTTGGTGCTCGCCTCCGACGGAAAGCTGAAGGTGACGCGTTCGCCGAACGGCTCCAACCCGCTCGCCACCGGCGAGGGCAAGGTGCTGCTCGGCTGCGACGTGTGGGAGCACAGCTACTACCTCGACTTCCGCAACGTCCGCCCTGACTACCTCCAGAACTGGATCGATAACTTGGCGAACTACGAATACGCCGAAGCGCAGCTGAAGGCGGCGTAGTCAGCCTGTGTCAGGGGAGCGCGAGTGCGCTCCCCTATTCGTCCTGTCATTGCGAGAAGCGCAGCGACGAAGCAATCCCCCGCTCCGCTGGACGAGATTGCTCCGTCGCCGCGCATGACAATGGCTGGCCCTAGCCCGCCTTCTCCTTCACCGGGCGGGGATCATTCGCAGCGGTCGGCCGCACCACGCTGGAGATCGTGTCGCGCAGCACCGTGACGCGGATGTTGGGTGCGATCTCCACCTCGATCTCGCTGGACGCGACCTGCTTGCCATCCTTGTCCGAGACCATCGGCACGCGCTGCACCGTGCCGATGATGCCGCCGCCGGTCACCACCCGGTCGCCGCGCTTCAGTGCCGAGATCATCTGGCGGTTCTCCTTCGCCTTCTGCTGCTGCGGCCGAATGAGCAGGAAGTAGAACACCACAAAGATCAGCACCAGCGGCAGGAACTGCGTGGCGCTGCCGAACATGCCGGTCACGTCCTGCGCGTAGGCGGGGGAGATGAGCATCACCTGAGTTCCTGAGTTGCCTGGATTGTGACGGGACCATACTTTCCGCCCCCTTCCCGTCAAGCTGTCCCGACCCGCAGCGATCGACCAGCGACGATTGTCGTTGCAACCCCAACCGATTCATCCGACGCTGCCGGCAATACCCGCATCACCGGGAAACGCCAGGGAGGGCTCGCATGAAGATGAACTTCAGCCGCGTCATGTCGACCATGGCGCTGCGCTTCAGGGACAACCTTGCCATCGTGAACGTCGAGCGCGACCGACGCTACACCTATGCCGAGTACCACCGCCTCACCAACCGGATCGCCCACATGATGAGCCATGCGCTCGGTCTCGGCGCAGGCGACAAGGTGCTGCTGATCCTGGAGAACGACAATCTAAGCCTGCTGCACTTCCCGGCGATCTACAAACAGGCAGCGACCGTCGTGTTCAGCAATCTGCGGGACAGTCCCGAGGAGCAGGCGCGGCAGATCGACCATGTCAGACCGAAACTCGTGTTCGTCGAGACGCGCCTCGTCGCGCAGTATCGCGACCTGCTCGCCGGCCGCGGCTGCTTGCTGGTGGCGATGGACCGCTCGCCCGATCTGCCGCGCGACGTGCCCTGTTTCTGGGATCTGGTGGAAGCGGCGTCCGACGCCGACAACGACGTCGAGCTCGACGTCCACGAGCATATCGCAATCCTGCGCTTCACCGGCGGCACGACGGCGCTGGGCAAGTGCGCGATGTATTCGATCGACCATTTCCTGGCGATGCGTGACAGCTTCTATCTCACGCCTGATCTCGCCTATGACGAGGACACGAAATACCTCGCACTCACGCCGATGTCGCACGCGAGCCTCATGCCGTTTGTCGCGACTTTCTTCAGCGGCGGCGCGACCTACACGCTCAACGCGCCGGATCTCACCCAATGGTGCGAGACCGTGCAGCGCGAGCGCATCACGCAATCGCTGATGGTGCCGACGTTGCTCTATCGGCTGCTCGACATGAACAGCAGCAAGACCTACGACCTCTCGTCCCTGCGCACGATGGTCTACGGCGCGGCACCGATCGCACCCGCCGCGGTCGAACGCCTGGTCGCGGAGTTCGGCCAGATCTTCGTGCAGCTCTATGGCGCGAGCGAATCGATCATGTTCGTCTCGGCGCTCCGCAAGCACGAGCACCGCTCCGACACCGAGGCGGCACGGGCCCGGCTCGCCTCCGCCGGTCGCGTCTCCGCGGGGGTGGAACTGATCATCGCCGACCTCGACGGCAAGCCGCTGCCCCCCGGCCAGACCGGCGAGATCTGGCTGCGCACGCGCGCGACGATCGGCGGCTATTACGGCAATCCCGAGGCCACCGCTGCGGAGTTCGAGAACGGCTTCTGGATGTCGGGCGACATCGGCTATGTCGACGAGGACGGCTATCTGTTCATCGTCGATCGCAAGAAGGACATGATCATCACCGGCGGCTTCAATGTCTACGCGATCGAGGTCGAGGGCGCGCTGGTCGAACATCCTGCCGTGCTGATGTCCGCCGTGGTGGGCATTCCACATCCGGATTGGGGCGAGGCAGTGCATGCCGAGGTCATCCTGCGCGACGGCGCAACCGTGACGGAGGAGGAACTGATCGCCCACGCGAAGCAGCTTCTCGGCAGCTACAAGGCGCCGAAGACGGTCAGCTTCGTCGCCGAGTTGCCGTTGTCGCCGGTCGGCAAGGTGCTGCGTCGGCAGGTTCGCCAGCGCTACTGGATCGGGCGCGACCGGCTGGTCTAGTCGAGTAGTTACCCTTAAGAAGGGGGCGATGGACCAGCGCCTGATCGAGCTTGCCAGCCGCATCGCCGAAGCGCTGGAACGTTTGGCACCGGCACCTTCGGCGCCCGTCGATCTTGCAACGGCCGACGCCTTCGTCTGGCATCCATTGCCGCCGCATCTGGCACCTGTTGCCAAAGTCTCCCGCGTGGATATCGCGCTGCTGCAAGGCGTGGAGCGGCAGAAGCAGATTCTGCTCGACAACACGCTGCGCTTCGCCCGCGGCCTGCCCGCGAACAACACCATGCTGTGGGGCGCGCGCGGCATGGGCAAGTCATCGCTGGTGAAGGCCGTGCACGCGGTCACCAACGCCCAACTGCCCGGCAGCCTGGCGCTGGTGGAGATCCATCGCGAGGACGTCCGTTCGCTGCCCGAGCTGCTGAACGTCCTGCGCGGCAAGCCGCGGCGCTGCCTGATTCTGTGCGACGACCTGTCATTTGAACGCGAGGATTCCGACTACAAGGCGCTGAAGTCGATCCTGGAGGGCGGCATCGAGGGGCGACCCGAAAACGTGCTGTTCTACGCCACCTCCAACCGCCGCCACCTGATGCCGCGCGACATGATCGAGAACGAGCGCGCCACCGCCATCAATCCGTCCGAGGCGACCGAGGAGAAGGTGTCGCTGTCCGACCGCTTCGGCCTCTGGCTCGGTTTCCACAACTGCGACCAGGACACCTACTTCGCCATGGTCGACGGCTATGCCACCAGCATGCAGTTGCCGATCGAAACCGACGCCCTGCACGCTGAGGCAATCGAATGGTCAATGACCCGCGGCGCGCGCTCGGGCCGCGTCGCCTGGCAGTTCATCCAGGACCTTGCCGGCCGGCTGGGAGTGAAGTCGGCCTGAGGTGATACCAGCGGCCCTGTTGGATGACCGCTCCCGACCTTGCCGACCTCTTGGCCGTTTAGGGTTGCACGCGTCGCGCCACGCGCTGTGGGACGGGGGGCGCGGGCGGATGGTCACCTTCGCCGAGGCGATCCGCTCGAACGCACAGTCTGACCCGCCGTGATGTGCGGCAGTCGCATCAGTCATGCAGTAGCCTCGAGTTCGGCCGCTCGGCCACTTGCAACAGGCCCATGCTCAGGCCATTTGCATTCGCGATCGTTAGCGTGACGTCACGGTTCAAATGGGACTGCCCGGGTTCATCTCGCTCTTGGCACCGGCCATCATGAAGTCGCGCGTGATCGGCACGGAATTGATCCGCTGGGACAGCAGCAGCTGGAACACCATCTTGGAACCGTTGCGGAAATCAACCTGTGCGGCAGCGAGATAGTATTCCCACTTGCGGCAGAACCGTTCGTCGGAAATGGCGACCACCTGGGCACGGTTTGCGGCAAACCGGTTGCGCCAGTGCTGGAGCGTGTAATCGTAATGGCGGCGCAGCACTTCCATATCGGCAACCCAGAGGCCCACCCGCTCGGTGGCCGCGAAGACTTCGGAGAGCGAGGGCGTGTAGCCGCCGGGGAAGATGTGTTTGCGGATGAACGGCGCGGTGGTGCCCGGCGGCGTCCTGCGGCCGATACAGTGCACGAGTGCGTAGCCGTCATCAGTCAGCAGGTCAGCGATCTTGCTGAAATATTCGCTAAAATGACCGATGCCGACGTGCTCCATCATGCCGACAGAGACCACGCGGTCGAAGCGGCCGGACAACTTGCGATAGTCAAGCTCAACGAATTCCACCTGTGCGCTCACGCCAGCCGCCTGCGCACGTTCGCGCGCAACGCTGATCTGCGCGGGGGAGACGTTAATTGCCGTCACATGCGCGCCAGCGAACAGAGCCAGGTAAATCGCGAGCGATCCCCAGCCGGAGCCGATCTCAGCGACCGCCATGCCTGGATGCAGGTTCAGTTTAGCTGCGATCCGTTGGAGCTTGTTCAGCTGCGCTTGCTCGATCGTTTCGTGGGCGGGGTCCTCGAAGAAAGCGCAGGAGTAGTTCAACCCTTCGTCCAGAAACAAGCGGTAGATCTCTGTATCGATATCGTAGTGGTGCCGCGCGTGCGAGGCGGCGACCCCGATCGGGTTCGCCTGGTGCCAACGCCGCGCTGCCCGCCAGATCTGTCGAAGCAGGCGCTGTGAGGTATGCCCCGACAGACCCGCCCGATTGAGCGAAAACAGCCCCATGAGACCACCGACATCAGACCCTTCTTCGAAGGTCAGCGTCCCGTCCATGTAAGCCTCGCCGGCATACAATTCAGGGTTAATGGCGAGTTTCATCTCAAGAGCACGATCATGCAGCCGCAGCGTGACCGTCGGACCCGGCGCCTTGTCCCCGAAACTGTGCAGCGTCCCGCCGCTGTCGAACACCCTAAGCGTTCCCTTTTGGATGAATTTTGTCAGCAGGTTCGACAGCAGCCGCATTTTTCGGTGGCGTACCTCCAAAACTGATTGCACACAGAACGCGATCCTTCCGCAATACTGTGTTGTTTTCAAGCGTCCGCTCGCACAACCTCGCGCTGTGACAGCCGCGGCAAGTATCATCCATGTCGATGGCGGTAATTCTGGCGGTAATTCGTGCGCAAGTCTGACCTGCTGATCGGCGATGTGGACGAGGGTCATTCCAGAAGGTCCGGAATCCACCCGAAGCGGTCATCGGACAGGACTGCTGGTATAGCGCTTCTCGAATTGTATCGGCTGCGCCTAGGCTTTCCGGTGGGCAACCAGGGAGGAGCCCGCCATGTGGGATTTCCTGTCGTTCGATACCTTCATCACGCCGAAGATCATCCGTGTCGTGTTCGCGCTGGGCCTGCTGCTGATCGCAATCGCCACCTTGATCCGGGTGATCCTGGGTCTCTGGCAACTCAGCCTGCTCACCGGCGTAATCCTGCCGTTGATCGGTGCCTGCGTCGTCGTGCTGCTGTGGCGGATCTACTGCGAGCTGATCCTGGTGTTCTTCGATATGCGAGACAAGCTCGCCGACATCGCCTCGCGGCCACGCAGTTGATCGTCAGTCAGACGCGATGCGCTCCATCCCGCCCATATAGGGCCACAGCACGGTTGGGATCAGGATAGAGCCATCCGCCTGCTGGTGGTTCTCCATCACCGCGATCAGCGCACGTCCCACCGCGACGCCAGAGCCGTTCAGCGTGTGCAAATGCGCGATGGTCTTGCTATCAGCTGAACGGAACCGTGCGTTCATCCGCCGTGCCTGGAAGTCGCGGCAGTTGGAACAGGAGCTGATCTCGCGCCACGCCTGCTGACCAGGCAGCCAAGCCTCCAGATCGTAAGTCTTCACCGCCCCGAACCCGGTATCGCCGGACGACAGAACAATGCGGCGAAACGGTACCTCAAGCAGGGTCAGCACCTTCTCGGCGCACTGCGTCATGCGCTCGTGCTCATCGACGCTGCGATCGGGATGCACGATCGACACCATCTCTACCTTGCGGAACTGGTGCTGGCGCAGCATGCCGCGCGTGTCCCGGCCCGCCGCTCCCGCCTCCGAGCGGAAGCAGTCTGTCAACGCAGTGACGCGCATCGGCAAAGCCTTTTCAGCGAGGATGTCGCCCATCACCAGCGCGGTCAGCGGCACCTCGGCCGTTGGGATAAGCCACCTTCCGTCCGTCGTCTGAAACAGCGTATCGGCAAACTTCGGCAGCTTGTCGGTACCATAGGCCGTGGCGTCGTTCACCAGCGATGGCACAACGTATTCTGTGTAGCCGTGCTCGCGCGTGTGCAGGTCGATCATGAACTGCCCGAGCGCCCGCTCCAGCCGCGCCAGCGGGCCGCGCAGCACGACGAACCGCGTGCCCGCAAGTTTCGCCGCGGTCGCAAAGTCCATCATGCCGAGCGCCTCGCCCAGCTCGAAATGCTGCTTCGGCTGAAACCCGAGATCGCGCGGCTCGCCATACTGCTTCAGCACGATGTTGGAGGTCTCATCGGGACCATCCGGTACATCCGGATCGAGCACGTTGGGCAAGCCCTCGAGCACCCGCCTGATCGCCTCATCCAGCGCGGCCGAACGCTTTTCCAGATCCTCCATCTCGCCGCGCAACGCCACCGCCTCGGCTTCCAGCGCCGTAGTATCAGCACCGGCTCGCTTGCCCTGCCCCACTTCGCGGGAAATCGCATTGCGTCGCGCCTGCTTCTCCTGCAGCGCGGTCAGGGCACCCCGCCTCTCCGCATCCTGCGCGAGAATCTCCGACGACACCGGCGCCAAACCACGCCGTGCCAGCGCGGCATCGAAGCCGGCTGGGTCGCTGCGGATGGCGCGGATGTCATGCATGGGTCCACCTCTGCTCCCCGTCGTGGCCGGTTACACTTCTACTGGTTTCGGCTCCACCATCCTCGCCGCAATGATGGAGATTTCGTAAAGCGCGATCAGCGGCACTGCGAGGCCGGTCTGCGTGATGACATCGGGCGGTGCCAGGATCGCCGCGATCACGAACATCCCGACGTAAGCATAGCGGCGGAACCGCCTCAGTCCCTTCGACGAGATGATCCCCACCTTGGCCAGCAGCGTCAGCAGCACCGGCAGCTCGAACGTCAGGCCGAACGCGAAGATCAGCTTCATCACCAGGTCGAGATATTCGGACACACGCGGTAGCAGCTCGATCGGCACGCCGCCGCCGCCCGTCGGATCCTGGAAGCTGGCGAAGAACTTCCAGGCGAACGGAAACACAAAATAGTACGCCAGCGCTGCCCCGAGGAAGAACAGCACGGGCGTTGCCAACAGGAACGGCAGCAGCGCGCGCTTCTCGCTGCGATACAGGCCAGGCGCGACGAACAGCCAGATCTGGTTGGCGATGATCGGAAACGCGATGAACGCGCCGGCAAAGAATGCCACCTTGATGCGCGTGAAGAACGCCTCGTAGAGCTGAGTGTAGATCAGGTGCGGATCGGGGTTGCCCTGCGAGCGCAGCACGCCCGCCAATGGCTCGGCCAGGAAGAAGTAGATCCGGCTCGAGAAGTAGTACGACACCATGAAGCAGATCAGGAAGGCGCCGATCGACCACATCAACCGGCGGCGGAGCTCGACCAGGTGCTCGAGCAGCGGCATCGGCTTGTCGTTGATCGGATCGTCTTCTTCGATATCGGCCATGGGCGCGGATCAGGCTGACAGCCGTGCGCGGCGCTGCTGCACGACATTCGGTGGAATGAACGCCGGAGGTTCCGGTCCGTCAGAGTCGTGCATCGCTTCCGGATGCACAAGGTTCGGCGGCACAAACGCTGGCGCACCCGGCACGCATGGCGCGGCTGAAACCACAGGTTCGTCCGGCGCCGGCGCTTCTATGACAGGGCTCTCGATCACCGGTTCGCTGACGGCAATCTCCTCGACCGACGTGACCGCGGGCGTCGTCGGTTCCAATGGGTTGGATGCGAACGTCGCGCGGATAGAGCCGTCCGCATCGATCGTCTTCTCCAACTCGCCACGGATGTCGAAGTTACGGATCTCGTTGATCGAGGCGCGTACCTCGCTCAGGTCCGCTTCGCGCACCATCTCGTCGACATGGGTCTGGAATTCGGCGGCCATGCGGCGCGCCTTCTTGACCCAGCCGGTGACGGCACGGATGGCCGCCGGCATGTCCTTGGGCCCGATCGCGATCATCGCGACCACGGCGATCAAGGCGAACTCAGACCAGGCGAAATCAAACATGGTGACAGTTAGCAGTTAGCGACGGTCAGTGACCAGTGGTCGGCGCCTCGGCAGACGCCGTTTCATCCTGTTCACTGACCACCTGCTCACTGACCACCGGTTCACCGGCCGCAGGCTCGTTGACCACAACCGAGAGCGGCTCAAGCAGCAGATCCTCGCGACGTGGCAGCTCACGCAGATCCTTCAGCCCGAACTGAGCGAGGAACTGCGGCGTCGTCCCCCAGAGTGTTGGTCGGCCAGGGCTTTCCCTACGTCCCTTAGGCGCGATCAGGTTGGCCTCCAGCAGCGAGTCCAGCGTCTGCTGCGACAGGCTGGTGCCGCGGATCTCCTCGACCTCGGGTCGCGTCACCGGCTGATGGTAGGCAATGATCGCCAGCGTCTCCATCGCGACGCGGGGCAGGCGGCGCGGTATCTCGATCACCTTGCGCAGCAGCGGCGCGAGGTCCGGCGCGGTGCGGAACTGCACACCACCGCCGATTTCGGCTAATTCCACCCCGCGTCCGGCGTAGCGCTCGCGCAACGCGGCAATCACCGCATCGGCATCCATTTCTTCCGGCAGAAGCTGCGACAACGCACGCGCGCCCACCGGTCCCGCGCTGGCGAACACCAATGCCTCGGCCAGACGCAGGGCTTCGTCCTCGGTCATGCGCCCTCCTCTACCCCGCTTGGCACGCGCCGCACCAGGATCGGACCGAACGCATGCTCCTGCCGCAGGCGCACGTCGCCGCTGCGCGCCAGTTCAAGGCCGGCCAGCAGCGTGCTGGCGAGTGCCGCCCGACGCTCCAGCACGCCGCCGATCGTATCAGGCAGGAACAACTCGAGGCTGGCCCAATCCGGTAGGCTGCCCAGCAACGCGCCGAGACGCTGCAGCGCATCCTTGACGCTCCAAAGGGTGAGCGGACGCGCCTGATAGCGCCGCCCGCTCGCCCGACGGCGCATCGACTGAAGATACGCCCGCACCAGCGATCCAAGCTCCAGCGACAGCCGCGAGCGGTCGATTTCCGTATGGTCCTCCGGTGCGCCCCTCGCGAACACCTCGTGGCCAAGCTGTGGCCGGCCCGACAGCCAAACCGCCGCCGCGCGGATCGCGGAGAGATCGCGCAACCGCGCGGCCAGCACATCGGCGGCCTGCTCGCCGTCCTCGGTGTCAGCCCCCTCCGGCAACAGCAGACGGGACTTCAGCCAGGCGAGCCACGCAGCCATCACCAGCCAGTCGGCGGCGAGCTCCAGCCGGATGCGCCGCGCTCCCTCGATCACCGCCAGGTACTGTTCCACGAGCGCCAGGATCGAGATCTTTGCCAGATCCACCTTCTGCGCGCGGGCAAGATCGAGCAGGAGATCGAGTGGGCCCTCGAACCCCTCCAGCCGCAGGACAAGGTGATCGGCCTCAGATGTGGACATCGGCCCCGCCGATATCGTGCCCGCTTAGCCGCAGCAACAGGTTGATCGCCCACGGCACCACCGTGCTGAGGGCCTGACGAAACGGATCAAAGCCGGGAATTACATATGGCAGCACGAATACGAACAGGATCACCACCAGAATCCCGATCCGCTCCAGCTTCGCCCAGCTCCGCGCGAGTCCAAGCGGCAACACGCCGACAGCGATGCGGCCGCCGTCGAGTGGCGGGATAGGCAGCAGGTTGAACAGGCCAAGCACGAGATTGGTCAGGATGAAATAGAACAGGAAGGTTCCGACGATCGGGTGCTGCGCGATCGAGGCATCAAGGTACTCCAGGCCACTGGTGACGGGCGCGTCCGGTGCCGGCAGCAATAGAGCCCCCACCCATGCCAGGAAGAAATTCATCGCCGGCCCAGCCACTGCCACGGCGGCCATACCGCGTCTTGGGTCACGAAATTTCCAAGCCGATACAGGCACCGGCTTCGCCCAACCGAACATGAACAGCACCTGGTGGATTGTCAGGAGCTGAAAGACCAGCAGGAAGCCGGGCAGCAATATGGTGCCCACGCGGTCGACATGGCGCAGCGGGTTAAGTGACAGCCGCCCCGCCAGCCGCGCTGTATCATCGCCTAACGCCAACGCGGCGTAGCCGTGCGCCGCCTCGTGCAGGGTGATCGCCAGAATCGCCGGGATCACCGCCAGGGCAAGCTGAAGAACGATGTCGGTCACGCCAGGAGCCGATCCCGTTCGGCTGCCAGCGCCGCTCCGTCCAGGGGAAGACGTCGCCGCGCCGCGAACGCCCGGGCTGAAGCAAGGCGAGCGGTTGCGGCGCCGGTCAGCGGCGGGCACTGCACCAGCAATTCAGCGGTAGGGGCGAAATCGCCGCTGCAGGTACAGGGCCACATCGCAACCCGCAGCCAGCGACCGCCGCGCCAGATCGGCCGGCACGCCAGCCAGCGCCTTCATGGCAAGGTCGTCGGTCACCAGAACTCCTTCAAAGCCTATCCGGCCGCGAATGATCGTCTCGATCACGGTCGGGGACAACGTCGCTGGCAGCGAGCCGTCCCAGGCGGGATAGACGATGTGCGCCGACATGGCCCAGGGAAGGTCGGCGTTCAAGGCAAACGGCAGAAGATCGGCATCGAGGTCGTTGGCCTCGACGCGCGGCATGGCGAAATGGCTGTCCACGCGCGCACGACCGTGGCCTGGCGCGTGCTTGCCAACCGGCTGCACGCCCGCCGCCAACAGGCCCGCGGCAAATGCGCGTCCCAGCCGGGCCACAGCGGCCGGCTCCTCAGCCAACGCCCGATCGCCGATCACTGCGTGCGCACCGGGGACCGCCAGATCCAGCACAGGAGCCGCGACCACGTCGAAGCCCGCGGCGGCGCAATCGAGGCCGATCAACGCCCCGGTCAGCCATGCCGCGCGAACCCCGCCCAGCCTGGCTGCCGGAGGATGCGCACGCCAATGGGGCGGACGCAGACGCGCGACACGACCGCCCTCCTGATCCACCATCAGCAACGCGCCCACCGGCAGGACCCGGCGCAGGTGAGCGATCAGCGCGGCAAGCTGCGGCGGGGCCTGAATGTTGCGCGCGAACAGAATGACACCGCACGGCGGGTTGGCGCGAAACACCGCAGCCTCGTCGGCTGTCAGCGTCAGTCCGCCAATCCCAACGATGGCGGCCTTCAGAAGTCAGCCACCGAGCAGTTCAACCCCTTGGCGCGCAGCCGTTCGCAGAAGGACGTCGCTTGCGCAGTGTCGGAGAAGCCACCAGTACGCACCCGCCACAACGCGTGGCCGTCGTGGTCGATCTTGCTGAAGGTGGGCTTATGCGGACCAAGCAAATCAGGCACGCGCTTGGACAGACGATCCCACTCCGACCGCGCAGCGTCCTCGGAATGCACGGCGGCGAGTTGCACGAGTGCGCCGCTCGCAGCCGGCGCCGTTGTCGGATGCTTCTCCGGCGCGACTGCGGGCTTTGCGGCGACCGGCTTGGGCGGTGCGGCCGTCACAGCCGCCATTGGCGCGGGAGCCGAGCCAGGTGCTGCAATCGGTGCCGGCGTCGCTGCGACTGGCGGCGAGGTTGGTTGGGTAAGCATCTCCTGCGGCGCAGGCACCTCGGGTGGAGGTGCCAACTTGCCAACCTTCGCTTCGCTGCCGCCTGACAGAATGTCCTCGTTCGCGCCAGCCACCTGCATGCCCCCGGGATTCTCCGGCTTCACCCGAAGCGGCCGGCTGTCGGCCTGCACCACGGGTACTGGGGCACTGCGCTGGCTGATCAGCGACGACCCACCAACCACCACCACCAGTGTGGCGCCCAATCCACCGGCGATCAGCGCCAATCGCTTGGTGACCGGGTCCATCCCCTGACGATGCCGAGGAACGCGATAGGTCGGGCCGGGAATACTGAGATCGTCTGACACGTGGCCTCTTCCTTTGGGCGCCCCTCCGTGGGCCTGCCCCTCGGATCAGCGCATTTCTTCGACGGGCTCCACACCCATCACAGTGAGACCGGAGCGAACCACCACGGCTGTCGCCGCTACCAATGCCAACCGCGCCAGCGTCTCAGCCGGCCGGTCCGCCTGTAGGAATCGCAGCGTCGAGTCGTCCTTGCCTCGGTTCCACAGCATATGAAAGTCGGCCGCCAAGTCATAGAGAAAAAACGCGATTCGGTGCGGCTCACGAGCCTGTGCGGCGCCCTCCACGAGGCGCGGCCACTGCGCCAGCCGACGGATCACCGCCAGCTCCAATTCGGCGGTCAGGCTGTCCAGCGGGACCTCGGCCAGGGACGCGTCAGCCGCCTGGGCAGCGCCGAACATCTCGGCGGCAGCCCGCAGCACCGACCTGCAGCGGGCATGCGCGTACTGCACGTAGAACACCGGATTGTCGCGGGTCTGCGCCACCGCCTGGTCGAGGTCGAACTCCATCTGCGCATCCGCCTTGCGCGTCAGCATCGTGAAACGCACCGCGTCCCGCCCCACCTCGTCCAGCAGGTCGCGCATCGTCACATAGGTTCCTGCGCGCTTCGACATGCGCACCGGCTCTCCCCCGCGCACGACGCGCACCATCTGACAGAGCACCGCCTCGAACGACGTATCCTTGTTGCCGGACAGCGCCTTCACCGCCGCACTCATCCGTTTGACGTAGCCGCCATGGTCGGCGCCGAGTACGTCGATCAGCACATCGTAGCCGCGCTTCACCTTGTCGGCGTGATACGCGATGTCGTTGGCAAAGTAGGTATTGGAACCATCGGATTTGCGCAGCGGCCGATCGACATCGTCGCCGAACTGTGTCGCTCGAAACAATGTCTGCGGTCGCGGTTCCCAATCGTCCGGTGTCTTTCCCTTGGGTGGTTCAAGCACTCCCTCATAAATCAGCCCGCGTTCCTCCAACCATTCGATCGAGGCATCCACCGCACCGCTTTCGATCATCGCACGTTCCGAGCTGAACACGTCCTGATCAACGCCAAGCAGATGCAGGTCCTCGCGGATCTCCTGCAGCATCGCCGCGACGGTGAAATCGCGCACGGTCTCGAGCCAGACTTCCGGTGCAGCGATATCGCCGTCCGGCTGCGCGAGCGATGCACCGTATTCTTCGGCAAGGCGCTGGCCGACCGAAATCAAATACTCGCCACGATACTGCAGACCGCCGGGCACTTCGTCGGAAAAATCCGCTTCGCTGAGCGGTGTGCCGATGGCTTGCAGGTAGCGCCAATAGGCTGCCCATGCGAGCGCTGTGACCTGCGCGCCGGCGTCGTTGATGTAGTACTCCTTGGTGACGTCATAGCCAGTCTTGATCAGCAGATTGGCGAGCGCATCACCGACAACGGCGCCGCGACAGTGGCCGATATGCATCGGGCCGGTGGGATTGGCGGAGACGTATTCAACATTGATGCGCGTGCCTTTACCGATGTCGCTGTCGCCATACGCTTCACCAACGCGAAGAATGTCAGGCAGCAATGCATGGAACGCTGTTGCCTGAAGACGCATATTTATGAAGCCGGGGTTTGCGACTTCGACATCCGTCAGCCGCAAATCCTTTCGCAGCTCGTCTACAATGAGCGATGCAAGCTCTCGCGGATTCTTGCGTGCATAGGTCGCCATAACCATCGCAGCGTTCGTTGTCATGTCGCCGCGGGATGGATCGCGGGGTGGTCCAACGTTTATGCGCTTCTTGATTTCCTCATCCAAAGCAATTGCTGGCGGCAGCGCGCTCAGCACTACATCGCGCATTTGCGCATATATGTCGGCAGTCATGCTGTACCCCAGTCGTCATGGCCGGCCTCGTGCCGGCCATCCACGTCTTTCGTGCCCGAGGCTGGCAGAGACGTTGATGGCAAAGAAATCATCCCGACACCGAAAGATCAGTCAGCCGCCGGTGCTCGTCCATCGCATACCGGTCCGTCATCCCCGCGATGTAATCGCCAACCAGGCTAGCCGCGCGCTGCGTGCCTGACTCCCCTGCCCGCGCCCGCCAGTCATCAGGCAGCAGCGACGTGTCCGCATGCAGCAATCGGAACAGCTCGCTCGTCAGCACCCGCGCCTTCGTCGTCATCCGGTTCACCCGCCAATGCCGATACATCCGTGCACTCAGAAAATCCTTGATCACCTGATTGGCCTCGGCGATCGGCGTGCTGAACGCCACCACCTTCTGCCTCGCCTTCCGTACCGCATCGGCATCGCGCGGCGCCAGCTTGTCCAGTCGCCGCCGTGTCTCGGTGATCAGGTCGTTCACCATCACATCGATCACCCGCCTTATCGTCTCGTGCCGCAGTCGCGGCGGCGGAACATCCAGGCTCGACATGCGCGCCGCCGACAGCGCCTCGCCCACCACCGGCAGATGGGCAATCTCCTCGGGCCCGAACAGCCCCGCACGCAGCCCATCATCCAGGTCATGACTGTGGTACGCGATATCATCGGCCAACGAGGCAACCTGTGCCTCCGCGCTGGCATGGCTCGAAAGCTCCAACCGGTGCCGGTCATTGTACTCGGCGATATACGCCGGCGGGTTGCGCAGTGGACCATTGTGCTTGGCCAGCCCCTCCAGCGTCTCCCAGGTCAGGTTCAGACCATCCCAGCCGGCGTAACGGCTCTCCAGCATCGTCACCACGCGAAGGCTCTGCGCGTTATGGTCAAAGCCACCGAACGGCTTCATCGACAGATTGAGCGCGTCCTCCCCGGCGTGGCCAAATGGCGGATGCCCAAGATCGTGCGCCAGCGCCAGCGCCTCGGTCAGGTCCTCATCCAGTGCCAGTTCGCGCGCGATCGAGCGGGCGATCTGCGCCACCTCGATGGAATGCGTCAGCCGCGTGCGAAAGAAATCGCCCTCGTGATTGACGAACACCTGGGTCTTGTATTGCAGCTTGCGGAAAGCGGACGAGTGGATGATGCGGTCCCGGTCGCGCTGATACGGCGACCGCGTCGGCGCGTCCGGTTCAGGGTGCAGCCGCCCTCGCGACAAGCCGGCATGCACGGCATACGCCGCCAGGGTGGCACCACGCGTCATGGGCGGCGGGCTTACACCCGGCTTCAATTCGGCGCCATCCCGCCCTATGTTACCAGTCATGGAACAGTTCGGACTGACCGAGCGGGCCGCTGCCCGCATCGCCGAGATCGTCGCCGCCGAAGGCCACGCCGCCGCCCTGCGCGTCGCCGTGCTGGCTGGCGGGTGCAGCGGCTTCCAGTACCGCTTCGAGCTGGATGCGGCGCCGCAGGACGATGACCTGGTGATCGAACGTGCCGGGGCGAAGGTGCTGGTCGATCCGGCCAGCCTGGACCTGCTGGCGGGCTCTGAACTCGATTACACCGACGAGCTGATGGGCAGCCACTTCGCGGTACGCAACCCGAACGCAAAGTCGGCCTGTGGCTGCGGCACGAGTTTCTCAGTCGAGTGAAGGTCGCCACCTGGAACGTCAACTCGATCCGCCAGCGCGAGAAGCACGTCGCGCGCTGGCTGGAGCAGTGCCAGCCTGACGTCCTGCTGCTGCAGGAGATCAAGTGCGAGGCAGCGGCGTTCCCCGCGCTGACCTATCACGGCCTTGGCTACAAGACCGAGGCGGTGGGGCAGAAGGCGTACAACGGCGTTGCCGTGCTTTCCCGTATTCCGTTCACCGTGACGCATCGTGCCTTGCCCGGCCTGCCGGCCGACGATGCCCAGTCTCGCTACATCGAGATCGAGGCGGACGGCATCACCATCATCGGCATCTACCTGCCCAACGGCAATTCAGGCGGCGAGGCGGGCTTCGCCTACAAGCTGGCCTGGCTCGACCGCCTCGCCGAACGTGCCGAGGAGCTACTGGAGGCCGAGACGTCCTTCCTGATTGCGGGCGACTTCAATGTTTGTCCGACCGATGACGACCGGGCGCCCGGTGCCTTGTCACCTAGCGATGCGCTGGTACGGCCGGAAACGCGCGCCCGCTTCCGTCGTCTGCTCTGGGATGGCCTGACCGATGCGGTGCGCGCGGTTCATCCGCACGGTGCGGTCTACACGTTCTGGGATTACCAGGCGGGCGCCTGGCAGCGCGACAGCGGCCTGCGCATCGACCACGCGCTGCTGTCACCCACGCTCGCCGAACGCCTGGTCGCCGCCGCGCCCGTCCGTGAGGAACGCGCACAGCCGCAACCGTCGGACCACGTCCCAGTGGTGGTCGAACTCCACTGACCCTGCCCGCTGCTCGCGTCATGCCGACGTGCAGCCGTGGACGTCACTCCCAGTGCGCCGGCACCCAAATGTAGCGGACGCCGTTCCACTGCCAGTGTCCCGGAATATATGGACCGGGGCGGGGCGGACCGCCCACATAGTGCCCACCAAACCAGACGTAGCGATTGCCATTCCAATGCCAGTGACCCGGCTCCCAATAGTAGCCGCGACGCGGTGCCGGAACCGGCTCGTAGCGCGGCGGTGGCACGGGGCCATAAGGCACTGGCGGCTGCGCAACGGTGCTCCCTGTGTCGATCGCCATCAGCAAAATGATCGCACCAGCTATAATCACTCGCTTCATCAGGCAAACTCCCGCAACGGCCGTCGCCGTCATTAACCCACCTCGCGGTAACGCGCGGTTCCGAACCGTTACAACGCCAGGATGCGCCGATCAGATATCCGCGTAGCAGTGCGTTTCCGCCGCGGCACCCGGATGCGTCACCGCGCCGAGATGCGCAGGACCCACCAATTGCGCGTATTTCCAGATTGCGCCCGCATTGTAGTCGGTCTTGCGTGGCTGCCAGGCGGCCTGCCGCGCGGCGAGCTCCGCATCCGACAACATTACGTCGATGCTGCCCTTCTCCGCGTCGATGACGATCCGGTCGCCGTTGCGCAGCAGCGCGATCGGTCCGCCGACCGCCGCCTCCGGCCCGACGTGACCGACGCAGAAGCCGCGCGTCGCGCCCGAGAAGCGCCCGTCGGTGATCAGCGCCACGTCCTTGCCCTTGGTCTCGCTCTGCCCATAGATCGCCGCCGTGGTCGATAGCATCTCGCGCATTCCGGGGCCGCCTTTCGGGCCTTCATAGCGGACGACGATGACATCGCCTGGCTTGTAGGCGCGCAACCTCACCGCCTCGAAAGCCTCTTCCTCGGAGTCGAAGCACAGGGCGGTGCCCTCGAAGCGCAACTGATCCCGCTCCATGCCGGCGACCTTCACGATCGCACCGTCGGGGGCGAGGTTGCCGCGCAGCCCCACCACGCCACCGGTCGGCGAGATCGCCCTCGACACCGGGTAGACCACATCCTGGTCAACCGGAAACACCACGTCCTTGAGGTTCTCCGCCATGGTCTTGCCGGTGACCGTCACGCAGTCGCCATGCAGCAGGCCGCCATCCAGCAGCGCCTTCAGCACCACCGGGATGCCGCCGATGCGGTGCACGTCGAACGCGACGTATTTGCCACCGGGCTTTAGGTCGGCGATGTACGGCGTGCGGCGCATGATCTCCACCACATCGTCCATGGTGAAGCGGATGCCGGCCTCGTGCGCCATCGCCGGTAGATGCAGTCCGGCATTGGTCGAGCCGCCGGTGGCGCCCACCACCACGGCGGCATTCTCCAGCGCCTCGCGCGTGACGATGTCGCGCGGGCGCAGCCTGCTGTCCAGCAATGCCATCACCGCGCGGCCCAACTCCACTGCCCAGCGGTCGCGATCCTCGTAGGGCGCCGGTGCGCCGGCCGAGCCCGGCAATGCGAGGCCGATCGCCTCGCTCACCATCGCCATGGTGTTCGCGGTGAACTGTCCGCCGCATGCACCAGCCGACGGGCACGCGACGCATTCCAGCTCATGCAGCTCCTCGTCCGACATCTTGCCAGCCGAGTGCTGGCCCACCGCCTCGAACACGTCCACCACGGTCACGTCGCGATCATGGAACCTGCCAGGCAGGATCGAGCCGCCATACATGAACACACTCGGCACATTGAGCCGCAGCATCGCCATCATCATGCCCGGCAGCGATTTGTCGCATCCCGCCAGCCCTACCAGCGCGTCGTAGCAATGCCCGCGCATCGTGAGTTCGACGCTGTCGGCGATCAGATCACGCGACACCAGCGAGGACTTCATCCCCTGGTGCCCCATCGCAATGCCATCGGTCACCGTGATGGTGGTGAATTCGCGCGGCGTGCCGCCGGCCTCGTTCACCCCCTTCTTCACCGACTGCGCCTGGCGCGACAGCGCGATGTTGCAGGGCGCCGCCTCGTTCCAGCAGGTGGCGACGCCGACGAAGGGCTGGTCGATCTCCTCCTCGGTCAGCCCCATCGCGTAGTAGTAGCTGCGATGCGGCGCGCGGCCGGGTCCCACCGTCACGTGGCGCGACGGCATGCGCGACTTGTCCCAGCGCCTGGTCAACATCGGTGCGTCCTTTCGTGGTCGAGGCGGGTGGTTATAGCGGAGGTGCGGCGGAGGCCAAATCAGCGCGGCAGCGGCGGCAAAGGCGCGTCCGTCGCGAAGCGGTACACCGTCGTCGAATGGAAATCCTGCCCCGGCCTCAACTCCGTCGACGGAAAATTCGGCTTGTTCGGGCTGTCGGGAAAATGCTGCGTCTCCAGCGTGAACGCCTCGGTCTGGCGATACGTCGTACCCGATGAACCAACCACAGAACCATTCAGGCCGTTGCTGGTATAGACCTGCACCGCAGGCTCGGTCGTGAAACAGTCGATCACCCGGCCACTGCCCGGATCATAGCCGCGCGCGGCAAACGTCATGTTTTCCCCGGGACGCTGGTTCAGCACAAAGTTGTGGTCGTAGCCGTGCGCGTAGACCAGCTGCTGGAACGCGCTGTGCAGCCGCGCGCCGATCGGCATCATCTGTCGGAAATCCAGCGGCGTGCCTTCAACAGGCGCCAGCTCACCGGTGGGGATCTGATCAGGCCCGGCGGGCGTGTAGCGGTCGGCGTTCACCAGCAGCATCTGATCCGCGACCGAACCCGAGCCGTTGCCCGCCAAGTTGAAGTACGAATGGTTGGTGAAGTTGATCACCGTGTCCTTGTCGGTGCTGGCCAGGTAGTCGATCCGCAGCGCGTTGTCGTTGGTCAGCGTGTAGGTCACGTGGGTCGTCAGCGTACCCGGGAAATTCTGATCGCCGTCCTTGCTGATATAACTGAGCGTCGCGGCGACGCCGTCCGTCACGCGCGAGGACGACACCGTCCAGACCTGCTTGTCGAGCGCGTTGGGACCGCCATGCAGCGTGTTGGCGCCATTGTTGGCAATGAGATGGTAGGTCTGGCCGTTGAGCGTGAACTGCGCACCACCGATACGATTGGCGTAGCGCCCGGTGATCGCGCCGTAATGCGCGCTGAGCGTTTCGTATTCGTGCAACGTCCTCAGGCCGAGTACGATGTTGTCCAGCCGTCCGGTGCGGTCAGGCACAACGATCTCGGTGATCACGCCGCCATAGCTGAGGAAGCGCACGCGCAAGCCATGATCGTTGGTCATGGTGAAGATCTCCACCGCCTGGCCGCCTTGGGTCGTGCCGTACGGTGCCTGATCAATCGTCGCGGCGGCGTTGGCCGTCTGATCCGTCATCGTTGCCCCCAATGCTGCGCCGATCGCGATGGCGAACACCGCGTGCGCGCCGAATTTGCCATCGAGGCGCAAATGCCCACCGCTCTTGAGCCCTCCCATCGTGCTTGCTCCTCCCTCCCTATTACAGCAGCCGGGCGAAGCTGAGTTCGTGCCCGTCCGGATCGGTGATATGAAAATATCGTTCGCCCCATGCCGCGTCGCGCGGTGCGAACGCGGGAGACAGGCCTGCCGCCACGAGGCGCTCATGCAATGCATCCACGTCGTCGACATAAAAGATCACCCGACCCCATCCCGACCACCGCTGCGCCTGCCCCACCGCCGTCAGGTTGAGGTAACCACTGCCCGCGTAAAAGCTGGTGAAGCCCGCCCCCGGGCCGCCCGACTTCAACTCGAAGCCAAGCACGGCATAGAACGCCACTGAACGCGCCATGTCGTGCGTCGCCAACGTGACAGCGCTAAGCGCTTCGATCATGCGGCGTCCTCTCCGGCCGCCGCGGGCCGGCTACTCGCGCATCGCCAAAGCCCGCTTGGCAGCAGGACGATCCCAGCACTTGTGCAGCCACGCATGGACTTTCGGCCACTTGCCGATATCGAAACCCAACGCGCGCACCATCGCGGCGGCAACGTTCAGGTCAGCCACGCTGAACTCGCCGCCGGCAAGCCACTGCGTCTTGCCGAGCGCTATCTCCAGCACATCGAGCGCAGGTGTGATCTCGTCCCATGCTCCTTTGGCGGCTGCAGCATTGCGTTGCGCCTCGGGCAGCACGAAGGCGTTGTTGGCATAGGTGGTCAACTGCCGATCCAGGCGATCGACCTCCCAGAAGCACCACTGCCAGGTCAGCGCCTCGTTCTTCGCATCGGTCGGATACAGCTTGCCGTGCTTCTTCGTCAGATAGAGGTTGATCGCCATCGATTCCGACAGCACGAACCCGTCGTCGTCGATCGTCGGAACGCGGGCGTTGGGGTTCAGCGCCAGGTATTCCGGCGTGCGGGTTTGCGGGGACCGCGGCGCATAGTCGAGATGCTCGTATTGCAGGCCGAGTTCCCCGGCCATCCAAAGCGTGCGGACGCCACGCGATCGGGCCGAACCGTAGATGCGGAGCATGGGTTTCCTCCTGAGGCGGTGTTTGTGCCGCCAGTGTGCTATGAAGCCCCCGATAGCGAAACCCACCCGAGGAGAGCCCCGACATGACCGAGACACGACCGGTTCTGGCCGTCACGATGGGCGATCCCGCCGGCATCGGCCCCGAGATCGCGGTGCGCGCGCTGCTGGCCCCGGAGGTGCGTGATTGCTCGCGCAGCTTCCTGATCGGCGACGCAAGGGTGTTCGAGCGCGCCCTGTCAGTGTGCGGTCTGTCCGCGTCGCTGAACCGCATCGCCGGCCCTGAGGCGATTGCCGACCGCGACGGGGTAATCGACGTGGTGCACCAGGACACCGCCGATCCGCGCGTGCTCCAAATGGGCAAGGTGCAGGCGCTTGGCGGCGAGGCCGCCTACGCCGCGATCCGGACCTCGATCGAGCTCGCGATGGCCGGGCGCATTGCGGGCGTCGCCACCACGCCGATCAACAAGGAATCGCTGAAGGCGGCGAAGATCCCGTTCATCGGCCACACCGAGATGTTCGCCGAGCACACCGGCGCCCGCGAAGAGATGACGATGTTCACCATCAGCGGTCTGAAGATCTTCTTCCTCACCCGCCATCTGTCATTGATCGATGCGTGTCGCCAGATCACCCGCGACCGCACGCTGTCGGGTATCGAGAAGGCCATGAAGGCGCTGCACCAGCTCGGCATCGACACGCCGCATCTGGCGGTGGCCGCGCTGAACCCGCATGGCGGTGAGGACGGGTTGTTCGGCCGCGAGGAGATGGACGCGATCAAGCCGGCGATCGAGGCGGCGCGCTCGCGCGGCATGCACGTCAGCGGACCGGTGCCGGCGGACAGCGTGTTCCACATGGCGCGCATCGGTCGCTACGATGCGGTGCTGTCGCTGTATCACGACCAGGGACACATCGCGGCGAAGATGATGGACTTCGAGAAAACCGTGAGTGTGACGCTTGGCTTGCCGATCCTGCGCACCAGCGTCGATCACGGCACCGCCTTCGACATTGCCGGCACCGGTCGCGCGAGCGCCGTCAGCATGATCGAGGCGATCAAGGTCGCCGCCGAGTACGTGGTGCGCGGCGTGCGGTTGGGTGACGACGTGGCGCAGGCGGCGGAGTGAGATAGCGGGGCTGGCGGCAACCAGCCCCGTGCGCCTCCGCCACGCTCGGGCGACGGAGATCAGGGCGGGCCGGTGCCCGCGGGGGTGGGGGATTGTGGGGACGCCGCAGGCCATGCGGGTGGCGCGGCTGAGGCGGGGCGGTGAAACGCCCTATCGAGGATGTCCTTCACCAGATTGGCCAGGTTGCCGCCGTGGCGGATGATGAGTTCGCGCAGCTCCGGCCACAGCGGATGGTTCGGCATGATGCCGAGATCGCGACAGATATCGGCGATGACGGAGCCGATCGGGCGGCGGCGGACCTCAGCGGCGATCTGCTCGGGCGTGGGCAGGGACATCCTCGGGTCGAGCCCGGGAGAGCCGGCAGCCTCGGTGGGCTGGGCGGCGGCCGGGGGCAGCGATCGGCGGTGGGCGGGAGCACGTGGGGGCGCGGGCCCGGCGTCCAGTTGGACGGCTGTGCGGATGATCCGGGCTTCGAGCAGCTCGGCACGAAGGAGGCCGTTTGTGATGCGCGCGAGGATCAGGGCGATGTCGGTGGCGGGGGCTGGATCGCCGCGAAGCGTGGCGGCGAGCTGCCGACCGTAGTCGATGAGGTGGCGGACGAGGGCGATGAGGCGGCCGGCACGGCTGGGTTTGGGGGTGGGGGCGGCCTCGGTGGCAGACATGAACAAACAAGGAACACAAATCTGCGCCGGGTGTCAAGGAATTTGTTCCCAACCGTCCCTGCTGGACGGTGAGGCGTGGCATTGGACATTACGCCGTCAAGGCGTGACACGCGGGCCCTTGCCACGTGGCACCGCGTTGAGGAGGCAGAAGGCGGAAAGGTTTGAGGACATCTCATGTCGGACTTCAAAGGTCGCCGGTTTCAGCGTCGCATTCTGTTGGACCGCCGGGCCGCCGGCCAGCGGATATGACTTCAGAAGGTTGATTTCGCGGCCCGGACGAAGATGTTCGTCTCGCTATTCCAGATACGGCGTCAGGACATCTTCGATCCATTTCATGAATGCGCGGACTCGGCGCGACAAATTGCTCCGATGTGCTACGACGAGGGACACGGCGAGCGCCCGGCGACGAAAATCGGGTATGATCTCCACAAGCGCTCCGCTCTCTAAGTATCGGCCAATCCCCAAGAGTGGCGCCTGAAATCACGCCAAGGCCGGCGAGGGCAGCGGCTTCGTAGGTCTGCGCGCTGTTGACGTGCAGCGCACCTGGCAACTGAAGCGTCGCGTAGCTGTCGCCGTCCGGATATTCCCATCCAATGGGTCTCGCGCCCAGCATCGTCGAAAAATGGATTGTCCGATGTCCCTGACGCTGGAGATCTTCCAGCGATCGAGGGACGCCATAGCGCGCCAGATAGGCGGGACTGGCAGCGTTGGCCGTGCGCAACAGGCCCAGCGGGCGGGCAATCAGCGTCTCGTCCCTTATCGGTCCAAGCCGCAATACACAGTCGAACCCCTCTTGAACCAGATCAACCTGCCGATCCGTACTCGACACCTCCAGCTCCAGTTCCGGGTTATCCGCCATGAAATCCGGCAACGCCGGCACGATCGTGGTGCGCGCCACCTCGGTCGGAAGATCGACCCGCAAACGCCCGCGAAGTGCCACGCGATCGCCTGCGAACATCGAGTGCAGGTCATCGACTTCAGCAAGCAGATCGCGGGCACGGGCATGAAATGCGCGTCCGTCCTCCGTCAACTGCACGCTGCGCGTCGTTCGGTGCAGGAGCCGGACACCGACATCTTCTTCCAGCTTCCGGACCGCCGTTGAGGCCCTCCCCTTTTGGATGCCCAGGCTATCGGCCGCGTGGGTGAAGCTCCCCATTTCCGCGACCGTTATGAAAATGAGGATGGGTTCGAGATTCTGCATTTTCGTGCCTCGGCATTGTTCACCGTATAGAGAACAGTGAGTTCACCGCCTGGGTATTTATCATACCTGGGAGACACAGTAAGCCTCGGAACTGGGGCTGCCCCCATCGGAGAATCACAAATGTCCGAAACTATGAACCTGTATCACGTGCCTGAAGCTATGACCTTGCATCACGGCCTGTGGGCCGGCCGGATAATGAGCGCGTTTGTCGTTATCGCTCTGGTGACAGACGGCACTATTCAGCTTTTCGCGCCGGCACAGATCGCGAGCATGTTGCAGGAAACCGGGTTCGCGATGGATCTGACCCGTGTCGTGGGTCCGATCATACTCGCTTGCGCCATCCTCTACGCCATCCCGGCGACCGCCGTCCTCGGCGCGATCCTGGTGACGGGCTTCTTGGGAGGTGCCATCTGCGCCCATGTCCGCATTGGTGAGTTGGGGTCGCCGCCTGAAATCATTTCCCTGCTTCTGGGCGCGATGACATGGGGCGGCCTCTATGCGCGCGATCCCCGTATCCGGGCCATTCTGCCGCTCATCCGTTGAGCCAACAGGGGCAGTGCTCTGTCCCTCAAGATCAGGAGAAATCGCATGTTTTTAGTAACGGGAATCACGGGAAAAGTTGGCGGCGCAACGGCAGAACACCTGTTGGCGCACGGCAAGAAAGTACGCGCGCTCGTCCGCAACCGCGAGAAGGCGGCTAACTGGGCGAACCAGGGCGTGGAACTGGTAGACGGTGATTGGAATGATTCGGCAACCATCGAGCAAGCGCTCAAAGGCGTCGAAGGCGCGTTCGTCATGTTGCCTTCTGTCTGGGCACCCTCGCCCGATTACAAAGAAGCCAAGGGCGTGATTGCGAACTATGTCGAGGCGCTAACCAAGGCAGCGCCGCGGCGAGTGGTTGCGCTTTCGTCGATGGGTGCGAACCGAACCAGCGGGCTCGGAATGATCACGGCCTTGTCGCTTCTGGAGCGAGGTTTTCGCGACCTGATATCGCCAATCGCATTTGTGCGCGCCGGTGGATTCTTCGAAAACTTCCTCTACGGCTTGCAGGTCGCCCAGGGCGGAACGCTACCGGTCACCTACAATCCGACAAACCGGAAGTCGACCATGGTCGCGACGAACGACATCGGCGCGGAGGTCGCAACCCTTTTGACCGGGCCGGCGTGGTCGGGGCAGCGCGTCGTCGAGCTTGGTTCGATGGTCACCGCGGATGAAGTCGCGGAGCAATTGGGTGAAGTCCTGAATCTCGACGTGAAAGCCTTTGCGATCCCGCGTGCAGGATGGGCGGAAGCGTTCGAGCAATTCGGCATCCCGAAGGGCCACACCGGACCTGCCGAGGAAATGTTTGAGGCCGTGAATGCAGGATGGATGGACCTCGGAGTCGAGGGTACGGAGCACGTAGCGGGTACGACGTCCGCACGCGATGTCTTCGCTGCGGCCCAGAACGCCGCCAAGGCGTAAGTCCGGGACGGATCAGGCATGAGGCGGAGACCGCGCGCTTCTTCGTCGGACGCGTCGCGGGAAGCGCTCAACGGATCAAAGCAACGCGAAGTGCCTCCGCCTCAAGGTCGGACCCTGACCAGCGGCGCGGGGATGCTCTCGATCATGACGTTGATACAGGCGGGCTTGCCACTCGCCAGCGAACGTTCGATCGCTCCAGGCAGTTCATCGGTGCTCTGCACCAATTCGCCATGGCCCCCCAGCGCTGCCACGACAAGGTCGTAGCGCGTCGGCAGAAGTTCGCAGCCGAACGTGCGATTTGGGCCGTAGTCGCGGACCTGAAGGTTGTATTCCGCGTTCCAGCGCGCATCGGTGCCGACCACGGCGACAAACGGCAAATTGCAACGCACCGCCGTCTCGAACTCCGCCATGTGAAAGCCGAATGTGCCGTCGCCCAGCACGACGAACACCGGAGCCTCGGGTTCGACCACACGCGCTGCTCCCGCCATCGGCAGCGATGAACCGATCGAGCCGCCCACACCGTTGATGATCCGCCGCGGCACGACGGGCAGCACGCTCTGGCCCCATTGCGCGAACTCTCCGCCGTCGCAGATCAGCACCGTGTCGGGATGCCGCGCGACATGCGGCTTCAGCGCGCGAAATACCTCGATGGGATGCAGCTTGCCCGGCGTCTTCGAGGCAAGCGCCTCCCATGATGCCGGCCGATCCGTCAGCAGCGCTCGCACCTCGGCGAACCACTTGTCGCTCGACACGCGCTTCCCGGCCGTGCGGCGGATCAACGCCTCGCCGGCTGGTCGCGTATCGGCGATACAGCCGAACGCGATGCGGTCGCCCCTTTCGCGGATAGCACGATCGACCAGTGCCGCCTCGGGATCAACCACGATCCAGCGGCACGCCGCATCGACCGCAGGCGCCTCGCCGAACCTCAACGTGAAGTCGAGCGCCTTGCCGAGCAGGACGATGAGATCGGCGCGGCGGATGGCATCGGCAAATGCGCCGAGCGTGGCATCGTTGAAGCCACGCGGGCTTTCCATGATCGCGGTGGGAATCTGCGTCGCCGCCTCGATGCGTGCCAGCAGATCGCGGCCGGACTTGTTCGCCATCGCCGGACCGGCAAGCAGAAACGGCCGCTGCGCGGTCGCGATGACGCCGAGGATCGCATCGGTTGCGGCATCGCTCAGCGCAACCGGCGACGCGGCGAACGCTTCAGGCTGCGGCCACACCACCTCATCGGCCGCAATCGTCGCATCGAGCAGATCCGACGGCAGGCTGAGATGCACCGGCCCCGGCCGCCCCGACCGCGCAATCCGGATCGCCTTCGCTACCTGCGCACCAAGTGTCGCGACCGACGTCGCAGTCCACGACGCCTTCGCCATCGGTGCCGCCACATCGGCCTGCCGCAGTTCCTGAAATCCGCCGCGTCCAAGCTGCGTCGTCTCGGTATGGCCCGACAGCAGCACCAGCGGCGATTCCTGTCCGAGTGCCGTCATCAGCGCGGCGGCGGCGTTGGCGTGACCCGGGCCGCCGGTGACCATCGCGATGCCCGGTTCGCCGGTCAGCCGCCCCCACGCATCGGCCATATGCACCGCCGCCGCCTCATGCCGCGTGTGCACCAGGCGATGCCGCGTATCGATCGCCGCGTCGAACAGCGACATGATGTGATTGCCGGACAGCGTGAAGATCGTGTTGTACGCTGCACCTTCCAGCGTGCGCATCACGATGTCGGCGCCGCGGATTAATGTCTTGGTCATGGATATCGGGTTTCCTTGCGGCTCGTGCCTGGCACGATGGGATTGTGCGCGAGGGTGTCGCCAGCCTCAAGTCGTGCCTTCCCGTATCGGAGGCCGCCATGCGGAGACGATCATTCATTGCGGGACTGTCGGCCGTACCTTTGGCACTCAAGGTCAACACGCTGCATGCCTGTTCACTGGTGTTCGTCAACGATCGCAAGATCGCGAAGATCGTGGTCCGCTCGATGGACCTTCCGGTGAGCTTTCCTGAACGGCCAAAGCTCTTCGTGTTTCCCCGCGGCATGGCGCGCACTTCGACGAGCAGCGTGGTCCCTGGCATCCGGGCGAGAATCGAGGGCATCGGCAGCAACACCGTGCATTGGAGAAACCGGTTCGGCAGCGTGGCGATGGTGGGATTCGACGGTGCTGCCACCGATGGCCTCAACGAAAAGGGCCTCTCCGCGCACGCGCTTGTGCTCACTTCATCGCAGCAGGAACCGGACGACGCACGCCCAGAGCTGCCGGATACGCACTGGGTGCAATACGTCCTGGACAACTTCGCGACTGTCAACGAGGTCGTCGATGCCCACAGAGCCGGCCATTTCCGCGTGGTCGCGGCGTGGTCGAACGACCTTGGCTACACCAAGCCTCTCGGTATTCACCTCGCCGTCGAGGACACGTCGGGTGATTCCGCGATCTTCGAATACGTCAAGGGCAGCCTCGTGATCAACCACGGGCCCGAGTACCGCGTGATGACGAACGATCCCACACTCAACGAGATGCTTGTGCGCATGCAGAAGTTCAAGGAATTCGGAGGAAGCGAGGAGTTGCCAGGCTCGATTGACGCTGACTCGCGATACGCACGCCTCGTGGCCTATCACAAGTACTTGCCGGATCCCAAGAACTACACCGAGGCGGTCGCCGGTGCGATGTCGCTTCTGCGCATCGCGCAGATCCCATTCCGCGATCCGGCGCGTGAGCCGAGCACCGAGGAACAGAGCTGGGGTGGAACCCAGACCAATTGGGTCAGCGCTGCCGACGTGACGAACCGTATCTACTACATCAACAGCGCGACCGTTCCGAGCCTGGTCTGGCTTGAATTGACCGGTTTGAGTTTCAGTTCGCGCGCGGCGGTCATGTTCCTGGATCCGCACGACCCCAAGATCGGTGGCGATGGCCGACGCTTTCTCCGGCGCTGGCGGGCACCCACGTGATTCACAGCAGCCGGGCCGCCGTGCGGAGCAGCATGGCGAGCCCGGCAAGCGCCACCACCGAACCCAGCAGACGACGCAGCAGACGCTGCGGCAAGGCGTGCGCGATCGGCGTGCCGATCGCAATCCCGAGCGTCAATGTCACGGCGAGGCCCGCTGCGAGCCACAGGTCCATGATGCCGGCGGCGATGTTGGCGACGCTGGCGAGGCCTGCGATCGGCAGTGCGATCGCCTGACCGAGACCGATCGCCGCCAGCACCGGCACATCGAGCAGCAGCAGAACAGGCAGCAGCACGAACGCGCCGCCGGCGCCGGTCAGCGCGGAGACGAAGCCGGTGCCGCCGCCCAGCCCCAGCAGCGTCGTCGGCGCCAGCGTCCGCTGACCGATCGTCGGGTCCCGCCGCGGCACCAAGGCATAGGCTCCGCCGCCGAGTAGCAGCACACCGATTGCCGCTTCCAACAAGCCAGCAGGCGCGACCTGCGTCGCGCGCGCCCCAAGATAGGCGGTCGGCAGCGCGGCAAGACATAGCAATCCCGCCTCTCGCCAAGGGATCGATCCGCGCCGGGCATAGAGCGTCACCGCCACTGCACAACTTGGCACGTAGCTCAGCAGCGCCGCGGCGATTGCGTGCTTCACGTCGATACCGAGGGTCAGCGTCAGGAACGGCACAAGCAGCACGCCGCCGATGCCGACGGCCCCGATGGCGATGCCGAGTACAACCCCCACAGCCGCAACCGCGACAACAACCAGACCCAACGCGACTTCTCCCCCCTCCCCTTGTGGGAGGGGTCGGGGGGAGGGGACGAAGCGACCCCTTCCCCCAACCCCTTTCTAACCGATCATCTGCAGCGCCGCCTCCAGCCGCGCGATTTCTGCCTGCGCGCCAGCGAGGCGTTCGCGGTTCTCCTCCACCACCTCTTCCGGCGCGCGGCGCACGAAGTCGGCATTGTCCAGCTTCTGTGCGACCTTGCGCGCCTCCCCGGCCGCCTTGTCACGTTCACGCGTGAGGCGAGCGCGCTCCTTGCCGACATCGACCGCATCGGCAAGCGGCAGCACCACTGTCGTCGCGTCCAGCAAAAGCTGCGCCGAGCCCTTCGGCATCTCGCCATCCAACTGCCGCACGTCGGAAGCACGTGCGAGGCGCCGGATCGCCTCGATCCAACGCTGACCTCGCGCGAGCGTCTCCGATGGGGCGCCGCGCAGCAGGATCGGTGTCAGCGCGCTGGGCGGCACATTCATCTCGGTGCGCACCGAGCGCACTCCGGAAATCAGCCGCACCACCCAATCGAGCTCCTCGTGCGCCATCGCGGCATCCTGCACAATCACCGGCTCAGGCCACGGCGTGCGAATCAGAACTCGATGGTTCGCCGTATCCGAAGCGATCCCACAACTCCTCGGTGACGAACGGCATGACCGGGTGCAACAGGCGCAGCAGTGTACCGAGCACATAGGCCGCGGTCTGCCGCACTTCGGTTTCCGCCAGTGCAGGCTTGGCGAATTCCACGAACCAGTCGCAGAACGTGTCCCAGGTGAAGCGGTAGCAGGCGGCGGCGTATTCATCGAAACGATACGCTTCGAGTGCCGCGCTTGCCTCTGCGATCGCACGATTCGTCGCATCGAGGATCCATCGCGTCAGCGGCAGCGTGGCACGCGACGGATCGAACGATGCATCCGGCTGGATGTCGTTCAACTCGCAGAACCGCGCAGCGTTCCACAGTTTGGTGACGAAGCGCCGATAGCTCTCGACGCGTGCCGCGCCCAGCTTCACGTCGCGCCCAGGTCCGGTGAGCGCGCAGATGGTAAAGCGCAGCGCATCGGCGCCGTAGCGATCGATCAGCTCCAGCGGGTCGATGCTGTTGCCCTTGGACTTCGACATCTTCTGGCCGCGCTCGTCGCGCACCAGGCCATGGATGTAGACAGCCCGGAACGGCACCTCGCCCATGAAGTGGATGCCCTGCATCATCATCCGCGCGACCCAGAAGAAGATGATGTCGAAGCCGGTCACCAACACATCGCCAGGATAATACCGGGCGAGCTCCTTGGTCTGCTCCGGCCAGCCCAACGTCGAGAACGGCCACAGCGCGGAGCTGAACCAGGTATCCAGCACGTCCTCGTCGTGGATCAGCACGGTCTCGCTGCCGTATTGCGAATGCGCGGCCGCCCTCGCCTCTGCCTCGGTTTCAGCGACGAACTCGCGGCCGTCAGGGCCGTACCAGCAGGGTATCTGATGCCCCCACCAGAGCTGACGCGAGATGCACCAGGGCTGGATGTCTCGCATCCACGCGAAAAAGGTGTTCTCCCATTGCTTTGGCACGAAGACTGTCTTGCCGGTCTCCACCGCCTCGATCGCCGGCTTCGCCAGCACCTGTGCGTTGCAGTACCACTGGATCGTCAGCAGCGGCTCGATCGGCACGCCGCCGCGATCGCCATGCGGCACCTGGTGCGTGTATGGCTCGACCTTGTCCAGCAGACCGAGGCGCTCCAGCTCCGCGACGATCGCCTTGCGCGCCACATTGCGGTCCATGCCATCGAGCGAACGCACGAACGCCGGATCGGCCACGCCGTCCACAGCCTTCATCGCGTCGGCAATCTCCGCCAGTGCAACGTGTGCCTGGCGATCGAGGATCGACGGCATTGGCAGCTCGTGCCGCTGTCCGACAGTGAAATCGTTGAAGTCATGCGCGGGGGTGATCTTCACCGCGCCGGTGCCCTTCTCCGGGTCCGAATAGTCGTCCGCGATTATCCGCAGGCGGCGTCCCACCAGAGGCAGGATCGCGTAACGCCCGACGAGATCGCGATACCGCGCGTCCTCCGGGTGCACCGCCACCGCGGTATCGCCCAGCATCGTCTCGGGCCGCGTCGTCGCCACCGTGATGAACCGGCCGGCCTCACCCTCGATCGGATAGCGGATGTACCAGAGCGATCCCTTGACCTCGAGGTTCTCCACCTCGAGGTCGGAGATCGCGGTCTGCAACTTCGGATCCCAATTCACCAGCCGCTTGTCGCGATATATCAGGCCTTCGCGGTAGAGCGTGACGAACACCTTCCGCACCGCCGCGGACAGACCATCGTCCATGGTGAACCGTTCGCGCGGCCAGTCGAGCGAGGCGCCCAACCGCCGCAACTGTTGCGTGATCGTGCCGCCTGACTCCGACTTCCACTGCCACACGCGTTCGACGAATTTCTCTCTCCCCAGATCGCGCCGATCGATCCCCTGCTCCGCCAGCAATCGCTCCACCACCATCTGCGTGGCGATCCCCGCGTGGTCAGTGCCCGGCTGCCACAGCACGTCGCGTCCCTGCATGCGGCGCCAGCGCACCAGCGTATCCTGCACGGTGAACGTCAGCGCATGGCCGATGTGGAGGTTGCCGGTGACGTTCGGCGGCGGGATCATGATGGTGTAAGGCTGAGCGTTCGAATTGGGATCGCAGGCGAACGCCCCTGCCCTCTCCCAGCCGTCATAGCGTCGCGGTTCGATCTCTGACGGGTTGTAGGTCTTATCCAGCATTTCGTTCTCCTGCGGCCCCACGCGGATGCCGCAAGAGGCCAGCAATGACAATACGGCTCAGGGTACGACGCGGCCTACGACGCGCTCGATCTCGGTGCGAACCAGGCGCTCGACGATTGGCGGCAGGTTGGCGTCCAGCCACGACTTCAGCAGTGGCCGTATCTCCTCGCGCACGATGTCCTCGATCGTCGGACCGCCACTGTGAACCTGCGTCGAGCGCTCGGCGAGATGGCGCACGAGGCTGCCCACCGACGATGCCGCCGCCGCCGCGGCCTCCGGCGCCACCAAGTTCGGCGGCGACGCCGGGTCCGGCGGCGGCGCTGTCATAGTCGGCGGTGGTTCGGCGGCGGGAGGTGTCGGAGGTGTCTCGGGCGAGGCGGGCTCGGGCACCATCATGGCGGGATCCAGTACCAGCACGCCCTCGCCGGCCGGAGTCGGTGCCGGCGGGGTGCCGTCAGCGGCCGGAGCCTCGTCCTCGCTCAGGATGCGGCGGATCGAGGCAAGGATGTCCTCCATCGAAGGATCCCCACCGGCCGCTCCCGGAGGTGTCTGCGATGCACTCATCGTAACCGTCTTCTCAGCGACCCGGCTGGTTGGTCGCGTAGTCACCGAGACCGGCCCACTTGTCCTTCACCGCATTGTAGTAGGCGGTGTCGTCATACAACGGGACCGGCAGGTGCAGGTCGTGCGCGGTCAGCCGCCCGACCGCCGACGCCACCTGATAGGATGCTGTTACCAGCTGTGCCAGGTTCTGCACCAGCGTGACCTGTGAATTCAGCAGAGCCTGTTGTGCGTTCAGCACGTCGAGTGTGGTGCGGCTGCCGACGATGGCCTCGCGCTCCACACCCTCCAGGGCGATCTGATTGGCGCGGATCGCCTCACGATTGCTGTCGGCCGACGCCTTTTGCGCGGCCAGCGTCTCCCAGGCCTGCACCGTGTTCTGTACCGCGGTGCGACGAGCGTCGTCCACCTGCTTCGATGTCTGCTGTTCGCTCTGCTTCGCCTGGCGTACTGCGGAGTATTCGGCACCGCCCTGGTAGACTGGCACGGAGAGTTGCACCACGGCCTGGTAACCGTTGGTCTGCGTACTCCGCGCCGCCGAGTTGTTCGATTGGAAAATCTGACCCTGAAAGCTGACCTGCGGGAGCAACTGGGAGAACGCCACGTCCACCGCGTCCTTTGCGGCAGCATCGTTGAACAACGCGGCTACCACCACCGGGTTGTTGTTCGCGGCGAGCACCGTCGCATCCTGCTCGGTCTTGGCCGGCAGAGCCAATGGCTGAGGCTCGATCAGATCGCCCGGCGGCAGGTAGCCGACGACCTGCTGATACGTCCCGCGTGCCGTCTGGAGGTTGCCCTCGGCGACCTGCCTCTGCGATGTCGCTTGCGCCAAAGCCGCCTGCGCCTGTGCCACGTCGGTCCGAGTGATCTCGCCCACGCGGAACCGGTCGTTGGTCGCCTGGAGCTGCTTCGCCAGCACCTGCTCATTGTTGACGTTCAGCGCGAGCAACTGCTGCGCCTGGATGACGCCGACATAGGCATTCACCACATTGCCAAAGCTGGTCTGCTCCTGCGCGATCAGGTTCGCTCGCTCGGCGATCACCTGGTTCTTCGCGCGGTTCACGTTGGCCGATGTCTTGCCGCCGTTATAGATGGGCTGGCTGAGTGTCGCCTGCGCGGTGCCGATGAGCCGATCGGTCTGAGCGTTGAGAAAGACGCCGGAAGAACCAGAATAGATCCGGCTGAACCCATCGCCGTAGCCGGCGGTCCCCGCCATCACGACCGTGGGGCGCCATCCGGCCAAGGCCTGGGGCACGTTCTCGTCGGTGGACCGCAGCTTGGCACGTTCGGCCTGCAGCGCCGGCTGGTTCGCGTAGGTTGCCGCCAGCGCCTCGGCCAGCGTGCGCGGGACGCCGGGCCGCGGCAGTTGCGCGCTGGCCGCCGGCGGCGCCGGCGCGCGCGTCGTGCGCTGCGTCGCCGCTGCGGGCTTGCGCGGAGCGGGTTGGTTCGTCGGCGCCTGGCCGAAGGCGGGGACGGTCGCCAGAGCGACCCCGAGACCGAGTATCCAGCCGCGGCGAAGGATCATGACCGCTCCTCTGCTTCCACGGCCGTTATTCTCTGCCACAGCACGCAGCCAGACACAAAGAATCTGTGACATGTCGATCAGAAAACGAAGCCGGTGGCCCGCATGAGTGAGGGGATCAGGGGAGTGCCGCAATCGAACATGGGCTGCGTCCGCAGGCCGGCGGCTGTGGTCTCGGCGAGCACCGCCTGGCCGAGGCCGGCGGTTTCCGCGCAAACCGTGACCAGCCTGCCAGTCTGCTGATGCAACTGCGCGCCGATCAGTGGGGGAACGTCGCGCACGGCCCCCTCGATCAATATGACGTCGTAAGGGGCACCCGGTGGCCAACCGGCGCTGAGTGGGCCGGCGACGAGGCGCACCGACGGCGCGAGCTCCGCCAGCACACTGCGCGCGGCATCCCGCAGGGACGCGGACTCCTCGAGCGCGGTGACCCTGGCCCCGCACGCGGCCAGCAGCGCCGCGCCGTAGCCGGTACCGGCGGCGACCACCAACGCGCGCTCACCTGCAGCGATCGAGGTAAGTTGCACCAGGCGGGCGATGACGGCTGGCTCCAGGAGAACGCGTCCATCGCCCAGCGGTACGTCCGCGTCCGCGTAGGCGAGCGCCGCGAGTCGCGGCGGAACGAAGCGTTCCCGGGGCAACTGGCGCATGGCGGCGACAATGCGAGGATCGCTCACCTTGTTGGGGCGGATCTGGCTGTCCACCATGTTGTTGCGGGCTTCTGCGAATGCCTGGGCGGCGCGGTCCATGGGTGGCGGCTCATTGGGACGGGAGGGACATCCGTTATAGAGGCGGTGCAGCGAAGCCGCCAAGCCGGCGCGTGGCGGGACTTGACCGGCTGGCATGGCGACGCCGATATACGCCGCCTTCCCTCAGGCCGGTCCGGTGGCAGAGTGGTGATGCAGCGGACTGCAAATCCGCGAATGTGGGTTCGATTCCCGCCCGGACCTCCAACATTATCAACAACTTAATTGACCCTCGAAGGTTTCCTCAGACCCCCCAGAATATCCTCAGATCACCCCTGAACTCGTGTCATCACAGCCGCCATCTCTTCGGTGCCGCATCGTCATCCCGGACAAGTTGGCAGCGGTCGCTGCTAGCGTTGGGCCAGTCGCTCACCGCAGCTACCGCGCTAGGCGTAAAGCAGCGCTGGCGGACTTCCAGGCGGATGCGCGTGGTCGAAGACCACCCAGGCGTGATGGTGCTGGCCAGCATTGGTGCGCTCGCCCATATCGAACCAGCGGATGCGGCGTGTCAGCACCAAAACCGCAGCGAACGGGGCCGTCGTCATCACCTCAGCGACCCGTTTCCCAGCGATCCATTGAAGGCGCACCAGCAGACGCCAGTTGGCCCTGCGCCGTTGCCGTCAGGGCCAGGGCGTGCCGCAGAAAGTCGAGCATCGACTTCGATGATCTCGGCTGTCCCTCATGAATGGCCGCCTCGCCATAGGGAGGGTTGGTAATGATGCTGCGGCATCCGTCTCGGACACTCCGGCTCGCGAGGAAATCGACACCTGGGGTGCCAAACCCACAGTCGGCGATGTCCGTCGAAACCACTTTGTAACCGTGCACGGCGAGATACGGTGGACATCGCTCCGGCGCCACAGCAAGGCTCCCAGATGGGGCCACGAAACTGGAAGCGTTGGAGCAACGCCTCGGTGACCCAATCCGGCGCGGCGTAGAAGTCGCGGCCTCTCCGGTCAAAAGTGGATATGTGGATGGGGCGATAGTCTGACGGCGGTGACGGCGCCGAACCATTCGGCCTTTGCCGTCCTGGCCCCGACAATCGGCAAGGCGTGTTGATGTGGCCTGATTGTCACCAATGTTCTGGCCGTTTGGCAGCGCGGTCCTACACCGCTTCTTTCAGTTCCTTGGCGGGCCGGAACGCGACCTTCTTGCTCGCCTTGATCTTGATGGCCTCGCCGGTCGCCGGGTTCCGTCCCATCCTGGCCGCCCGCTTCCGCACCTGGAGGATGCCAAGACCGGTCAGACGGATTTTGTCGCCCCTCTTCAGATGGCGGGTGGTCAGCGTCACCAGATCGCCCAGCACGGCCTCAGCCTGCTTCTTTGCGATCTCATGGCTGTCGGCCAACGCGGCGGCGAGGTGCTTGAGGGTGATGGTCGCCTGGGCGGCAGATTTCGCTGGGGCGGCTTTCTTCGCAGGCTTGGCGACCTTCTTGGCAATTGCGGCATGAGTTTCCTCGCTGGTTTGGGCTTAGCGTGAACCCCGATCTGGTCATGGTTGGTTGGATTCGCGCAATCCGAATGTTGCGTAGCCAATCCGTTCTCAATTCATCGCGGGCACCTTTGGCGGCAGTTTGAGGAAGACAGTAGCGACCAGTGCGGCAATTCCCCTCACGGGTTCGTGAGTAAGCGGGATCGGATTCAGCATCACCGTGCTGAACGGGCGAGGAAATCGCTGAGCAAACGGACGAGTGGGATGCGCGGCTGGCCGTGCTGAAAATAGCCAGCCCGCTCGTGGAAGTTCTCGACAAGCGGCAACCCGAGGATGCCAACGAGACGAACCGACGTGGTGGGGCGGACTTTCCGTACCGCACCAGACATCAATGAGCATCACAGCACATCACGCCTCGACAACCGCCTCGTGCAGTCCATTCGCATCAAGGCGCTGGCGGGCCTCAGCTTCGGAGCATTGGCCGGTCTGCGGCACGCACTTTGGCCGCCAGCAAGCGGGCAAGGATGTCGTCCGTCATGCGCCTATCTTGCTCCATTCTCCGCCGACGAATTCCCGTTGCTGGCGCGGTTGCTCTAACGGATGCGGCATCCCGAGTGATCGGGATGCTCTTTCGTTTTGGGATGTCGCCTTTACCGGCCGGCGCCGCCGTCCCATATCTTGGCAGCGATGATCCAGATCGGTGCCTATTTCGACGAGAGCGGGTCTCACATTGGCTCTCCGGTCTTATGCATCGCTGGCTATCTCATTGAGGCACACCGTGCCGCTAGACTGACGCGATCGTGGCGCGCTGCCGTGGCAGCAAAGAGGCTGCCCTATTTCCGCATGAGCGCATGCGCTCATGGGAGTGGACCGTTTGCCAACCTAACCAAACCAGAACGAATCGAACTATCGGCCAGAATGATCGAAATTATCAAGCGGGATACCATTCAAGGAATCGCGGTGACGGTGAACGAGGCCGAGTTCCGCGAACATATGCTGCAACACCGCCTCATCGGCAGTTCCTACAGTTTTGCTGCTCATGTCATCCTGGCCGGGGTCTCATCATGGATTGAGGCGAATCCGCTTACCGGAAGCGTGACGTATTCGTTTGAGGCCGGGCATGCAAGTCAACGTGAAGCCGATGCGATCATGACGCTTCTTTTCCACAATCAGAGGGCTAGAAATCGACACCGATATGCTGGCCACGCCTTCGTGGACAAGGAGACGACGCCAGCGGTTCAGGCGGCCGATTTGCTAGCGTGGCAGTGGTATACTGATCGGCGCCATCAGGCGGAGGAGCGGCCGCGCAGAAAGGATTGTGACAGCCTCCTCAGTCATCACCACAACGCCGTTCATATGCGCCCAGATATGCTGGCTGCGCTGGCAAAGGCCATGCCGTTTGGCGCCAACGACACGAGCGACCTGTTACGGTTCCATAAAGGCGATGAGCATATCAACCGTCGTATATGATCGCCTTGGGAACGACCCGGCTGCCGCGTTTACCGGCCAGCGTGTGCCCGTTCTATGATTTCGGGAGAAATAGCAGATCGCGGCAAGCTGTCGGCTCACGCGAACTTCGCTTATACAAAGGCGGCTCGCCGCCGCCAGGATGCGTGGTGACTTTCGGCGGCGGTCCTCGTAGAATGTGGTCAATGGCAGCCCGCGCCTCTTGGACGGCCTCATCTTCTGAGGGGCGATTTGCACGGTATCGACGCTGCGTTGTTGGGTGACGGGGAACCGTGGCGCGTAATCATCTGGTGGTCGGCGCTAGAGTCATTGCGTATCCGCGATATCTAGACGGTCTTCGTAGGCACGTTCTTAGGCTCCCATTCCCCCACCACACGACCGCCTTCTCATCGTCCTTCGCGTCCAGGCATCCCCGCCGCCTGCCCCGCTCTGGCCCTGCGACCTAGGTCAAAACATCGAAGAGATGTCGAACGGCCACCATCCGGAATACAGCGCGAGCATCGCCCACACGACCAGGGCTAGGAACACCCAACACTAGCGCCATCAGACGCTCCATCACCGGTCATCCAATGATTTTTGGCCTTCGTCAAAAACCTAGGGCACCCAGGGTGCGAAGGTTCCACCTCCGGATCATCGCCACGCAGCCTGCGCCCTGCCTGTCTAGACCCGCCAGCCAAAGCGGTCCCATATTCGTTTCCGCCATGACCATCGTTCACTACGATTACAGACCGAAGCGCCCACGGAAAGCCAAGCCCGCCGTGGAATTTCCGTGCGGTCGGATCGTCACCGCCAAACCACCCCGCAAGCGCCACTATGGTGAAATTCGTTACGGCGTGCCGGATGAGGCGCAGCGCACGGGCCTCATCAAACAGTTCATGGCGCGGACGCTGAGGCCCGAGGGAGTGCCACGGTGAATGGGGTGAACCAGCTTATTCTTTACGTTTCGAGTTCTAAGCCGTTCCGGAGCGTTCTTGACCTACATCTAATTCGTGCTGCCATGGTCTTCACGTTCTTCGCCTTCAGCATCCAAAAGTGGACCCAATATACCAGCGAGATGCTGGTCCCCTTGATCAGCCATAGCCCTGTCGTCTTTTGGTTGCTCCCGGCCTTCGGTGTTCGGGGCGCTGGCTATTTCCTCGCGACGAGCGAAATGACTTTCGCCACTCTCATTTTCCTAGGCTATTGGAGTCCGAGACTTGGCATCTTGGGCGCGCTTGGGTCGATCGTGACCTTCATCGGGACCACGAGCATTATCCCCTTCCTGCCCGGTGCTTGGGCACAAGAGGCGGGCGGATTCCCGATCATGACCTTGCCCGCCGGTTTCCTGGTGAAGGACGTCCTATTCCTCATCGCGTCATTCTATCTGCTCAAGCAGGATGTCACGCGTGCGGCGTTGGAGGTGGCGCGGAGTTGAGGGTCCTCACCTCGGAGAGGAGAAATCTACGGATGCCGACCTATCGACCTGGACGAATGACGACTATCCGCGGCTGGCACGCCTGATGAATTCAAGACGGTGGAGGTCGCCCGCGACATCTCGGCGGAAGAGGCGACGGCAGCACTGAGTGCGCCGTGGCCGAACGACTGGCCGCCATTTTCCTGAGTTCGATGAACTCTGACCTCCCGACCGCCCGTTCCTATCTCAAGTCCAATGTCCGGCTGGTGATCTGGTGCAAGTCGTGCAGGCACCGGCGCGAGATCGGCTTTTAGACCATCATCTATCAGGGAAAGGCGATGTGTCGGTCGTGCATCTCAAGTTCGTCTGTACGAACTGTGGCTCCCGCCTGACCGATTGCGTGGTGTCGGGATCGCACTTGGGACCAAAGCGGTAGCCGGCTGAACGCGGTTGCTTTGGGGCGTTATGGGTCGCTGTGACCCATTTCAGGAACCGCTTCATGATCTCACTCCGTCAGCCGGTACCGGTCAAGTTAATGCACCGGCTTCACGGCACTCGGCCCCCTTATCGGGATGCGGTGTATCCATCCCCGCCTGAATGGCGTCCACGTCCTGCTTCACCTGCTCATACGCAGGGCTATACGTCCCTGGCGGTTTGACAACTACCAGGGGCGGAGCAACGGCGCATGCTGCTAGCAACAGGACGAGGAGCCAGAAGATCACTTCGGCACGTAATCAGTACTCGTTGCGGGGTCGGTCGGTCATACGCCTATCTAGCACCCGCATAGAGAAACGGCGACACCGCTGCCGCCGATCCCCGTTCCTGTAAAGGCGGGAGCATGTCCCGGCCGGGACGAGGCCCGGCAACCCGCGTCCTTCGTTGCGGCCCTTTCCAGGTGACCGCGTTCGGGACATAGGGGTGCCTACCTCCCCGACGCCACGTTGCGGCTGACATCAGACCGCGGAAAGAACCATGACCCGTCAGGACAGCAACCCCGACCTGAATCGAGCGTTACGCTGTGCTCGCAGTGTGACATCGTAGGCCGGGGCGGAGAAACGGCGCTCTAACCGAACAGAGAACCGGAGAGAGAGACTATGAACCTGTCTGTTCATGCGTTCACCTGTGGTCACCTGGAGGGCGAGTTTGGCCGTGTCATGGAGGGCGGCACAGGTGAGATCGCCATGCCGGTTCCCGTGTTCCTGATCGAACATCCGAAAGGGCGAGCGCTGTTTGATACCGGTTTACATCCGGACTGCCAGCATGATCCTGTCGGCAGGCTCGGTGAACGGATGGCCGGTCTTTACAACATCAGGTTTAGCCCGGGTGAGGAGATCAATGCTCGGCTGGAAGCACTCGGCCGTGATCCCGCACGCATCGATCTCATCATCAACTCGCATTTCCACTTCGACCATGTCGGCGGCAACGCCCTCATTCCGAATGCGACGATGATCGTGCAGCGCCGCGAGTGGGAAGCCCGCCTGAACGCCGATTTCGCCACGGCGCATGGCTTCAATCCCGCCGATTTCGACATCGGCCATCGGCTTCTACTGGTCGATGGCGAGCACGACGTGTTTGGCGATGGCTCCGTCGTCTGCATGCCCACTCCCGGCCATACCCCCGGACATCAATCGCTGCGCCTCCGTCTTGCCAGCGGCGAGACGGTGTTGGCGGCCGATGCTTGCTACTTCTGCCAAACCCTCCGTGAGAGACGTCTGCCCCGTTATGTCTTCGATCGTGAGGCGATGCTGGAATCACTCGACCGCTTGCAAGCTCTCGAAGCGAGCGGCTCGCGCATCATCTTCGGTCACGACCCCGAATTCTGGCAGACGGTCCCGCAAGCTCCGGCGGTGATCCGCTGAAACTGAGGTTTCGATAGCATGCGGCCCGTCGATCGTTGCTTTAGAGCAAGGGCGATGTGCTAGTCGTGGGTCTGAAGTTCCATTGTACGAACTGCGGCTCCCGCCTGACCGATTGCGTGGTATCGGGATCGCGCCTGGGACCCAAGCGATCCGCCTAGGCCGCCTTATAGACGCCACCGATGCACAGACCAGTGTCCAGCACGACATCCAACGGCTTGCCCCGCCTCCGTTTCACCGTCTGCGGATTCCACTCCACGATCATCGAGGGAAACGGCGCATAGCCATTCCGGCCGACATAGCTCAGTTTGCCGCGCAGCAGGGTGATCTTGCCTAACGGCATGAAGTCGTGAAACCACGGCGCATCTGACCAGACCGGCAGCAAGGCGATCACGGTGCCTCCGTCCCGCGCATACGCGACGGCCTTTGCCACCCACCGATAGATGCCAGCATACGGCGGATTGAGCCACACGACGCCGTGCCATTCCTGCGTCAACCCATTCTTGGCCTTCGGGATGAAGTCTGCGCACAGCGCCCTTCCGACAGTCGCACAGACATCGAGGGTGCAGCGCGTGCCGAACCGTCGGAAAATCGCAGGTGGCGTGCCATATTCTTGCTTGGCATCGCGATCCTGATGTCGCCCACGCGGTGGTTTCTCGTACCAGTAGAGACAGGTTTCCCAGCCATAGTAGCGGCCTTCATCCTCGCATCGCGCCACGATGCGGGCTTTGTAGGGGATCAGTTTGACCAACTGGTACGCCGATGACTGATCCACGCCGATCCGTTCGGCGAAATCGATGAACCGTGGACCGCGCAGATGGTAGTGCGTGCGTGCGATCCATAGCCGTTCGGATTGGTTGAACCACTCCAACAGGGCTTCGCGGGTCAGCCGTTTGAGCTTCGGCTTACTGAACTCCTGTGCCTCGTGGATCATCTACGCCAGGGTCGGGATGCGCAGATTCCGGATTCCGGAATCTGCGTGCGAGGCGGTGGACATGGTTGCTCCAGCGGTATGGCATCAACCGAGTGCACGGTTTATCCCTCGGGTCAACTGCAACCTGCGAAGGGGCTGGCAGGGTGACGGCGCCAATGCGGAACCGCCGCCAGAGGATATCTCTAACGGCGGTTTGGTAGCAGACCGAGGCGGCTGTGTCTGCCGATCTGTTATCACCGTAGCCGGTCGGTGCCGGCTTATAGTCGCGACGTCGTGTGGTTGTCCTGTCGGCGAGCGTCTCAGAACGTCAGCACATTCGGCTAAGCAATAGTCCAGCAGGTCGTTGGACCACTCCTTGTCATCACTCCATTGAGTTCGCTTCTTTAGATGCCAGCCGTTTGTTATGAATGTGCAGCTTGCTGGCACGCGAGACGGTCCTACGCTGCGAGCAGCGTAGGAGAATCAAGCGATGAAGTTCTCGAAGACTCTGCTGTGTTTGGCTTTGGCTGCGAGTGCAACGGCTCTGGCACAGAACCCCTACGTTCGGCGCGGGGAGTACTACGTCGGAATTGCATCGAACACGCCGCAGTGTCCGGCCATTCGCTATCTGTTTCGCGGCGTCGAGGAGAATCCGATTGGCTATGTGTGGTTCGCCGATGCCAGCGGTATGAGCAAGGCAACCGGCGCCATGAACCTCACGTCGGGGCGGTTTCACCTCACCTTGACATCCTTGGATGGTCAAGGTCCGATTGGCGAAGTGGACGGAACGAAAGACCCGACGACCGGCGTCGTGACCGCCGTGCTGGACGGGCCTGGATGCTCAAAGCTGAAGCTGCCGCCAACGAATCCCTATGTCCGCAAAGCCGATGGCTCCGACTGAGTCCATCGCCCGCAGTTTTCCTCGTCGGCGCCCCGATTCGGGCGCGTTCGTGGTATCTGAGCCAGCCCGACGCAACGATGGCAGCACGACCCTCACATTGGTTTCATTTGTCTCCGCCTGCTCACCCATCCACACACGCGAGTGAGCATGAAGCTTTGCTGCACGCTGATAGGGGACGAACAATGCGAAAACTGCTGCTCGTGGGCGTAGTAACGATTTCGTTTGCCCATTTCGGGACGTGCTGGGCACAAGGCACAGCATCGCCTCCCCAGCTACAGGCGCCGACAAAGACCGCTCCCACGCAAGCGTCGCACTCATCGCGTAGCAGCTTGCAGCAATACAAGACTGAAGCCGACGCCAAGTCGCATTGCGGCGCCGATCAGGTCGTCTGGGGCAACACGAGTTCTCACGCGCTGCATGACGCCGGCACCAAATACTATGGGAAGACCGCACATGGCGCCTACATGTGCAAGGGGATTGCAGTCAATGCGGGCTATCACGAGGCCAAGGAATAAGAACTAGCCAGTTCAATGCCGGAAAGCGCCGTCGCAAGGTTAGGAAGGCACTATCACGGCCTGTCTTTGTCGGCTGCCGTCCAGGCTTCGACCCGTTCGGCCATTGCCATATACCGTGCTGCCATAAGGAAGATTTCGCGCCGGACCCCGAGGTCCCCGATGCGGTCGGCGGCAGCGAATGCTTCTTTGGCCATTTCACGCCACAGCGATGCCTGAAACGAATCCATTGCCACTGCTATGTGGCGATCCATTCGCGATGGAGAAAATGATTTTGCGCCGCCTAACCGAAGCGTGAAGCAAAGTGGTAACAGGTGACCGCTACCGCCTGAAAGCGGGTGGTGAAGTTTTGTTGTTGGGCCGAAGAGCCAATTGCGCGGCGACAATTCGGTTTGATCGGCGAGCCTCGAAAAACTTCGTCCGCCCCCTTGCATCGCTACAGAGCGAGAGATGCGAACAATCCGACCGCGCATACCCATTACCAGAGCGGTGATCCAGCCGACGATCTTCTTCCGTCAAACCCTGTCGGCACGGACCGCGCGCACCGCGTAGTCGCAGCATTTTGCCATGGAACAGGGCACGCGGAGTGGCGGCGCTCGCGTCACCAGAGGGGGACGTACTTGGTTACGATATGGGCGGACTTCCCCGTGATGCCCCAGTACTGAGGCTTTGCCGAGTTAGCTTTTCGGCCCGTCTCGCGAAGTCTTCGTAGCATCTAGCAATTTGTTCCATTCCTCTCTTTGCGAGAGGGTTTTTCATTGGCTCAGCCATCGCGCTGGCTCTGGCGGCTTCTGCCATCCAGAATGCCGACGTGCGCTCCCCCGATTCCATTGGTAACCACCATGAGTAATCTTTATCGGGCGAGACTGCGCTTGGCACGTGTGTGAATGCAATGAAAATACTCAGTTACCGGGTAGTCGGAGCGCGCGTTCGACTTTCGGCCGGCAAATCCGGTCCGTGGTTTGGGCTTATATCGTGGTCGCTGTTGCGGCCGCTCTCCCAACCTCGTAGCCAGTCGCGACGTTTAAAGCCATCTCGTGAGTACGGACATCCGTGTTCCGGTTCGCCAGCCTTCCCCGCTTGCAAGCCCTCGTCATATGCAGCCATCTGGTTCCACCTACGCACTGAGTTTCTGGCCGAAGACGTTAGCAACTCATACCGATTTGGGGAAAGGCTTGCGCGATCTCTTTACGCGACAGCGAGTGCAACTCCCGCCAGCGCGACCACGCCATGCTGATAGTCGGTATCAACGAGGTCTGCGGGCTAGAATGGCGCCTTGTCCGGCCGCGAGATGAAGGCCGGTACCAGGGCACGGTGGTGGGCAACGGCGGGAAGACGAGAGGCGTGATCCCGCCCGCCCGTGTCGCCAGTGTCCTATACTCCCGACACGGGCGACGCAGGCGATCAGGATGCCGTATTCGGCAGTCGCAAGGGTGGCTGCCTTGACGCCTCTCAAGTGCATCGGGTGGTCAAGGCAACGGCAGAGCGGGCGACACTTCCTGAATACGTCATCCTGAGCAGGGGCGGCCAAAGCCGCCCCTTAGCAAATCAGGAGTAGCTCAGCGGTTCTTGCACCACGGGCACCCAGCGACCATTCTTGATCACCGACAGGAATGATTGCGTCGAAGCATGGTGATCCGTGGCAGTGATGGTCAGCGGCGGACCGCCGAAGATATCGTGCCAGTCCTTGGTCTGTTCCATCGCCGCCTCGAACGTATCGAGATTTAGTTCGCGGCCAGCCCGCTGCAACGCCTCGATCGTGCAACTCGCCGCCGCATAGGCTGCCTCACCCAGATAATTGATATCCACGCCGAAGCGCTTCTTGTAGCGGGTCAGTACGTCCCGCACCGCTGGACGCGGGTCGTCTGGGTATGCGATGAGTCCCGGTGACATCGAATAGAATCCTTCGGCGGGCGCTCCAGGAGCCTCAGCGACGGCTGTGGAGTAGGAGGCGAACTGGCCGCAGAAGACCGGGTTGTAGTCCATCTTGCGTGCAGTCTGGAGGATCAAGATCGTATCCTTGACGATCGTGCCCATTGAGACGAGATCGCACTTGGCGTCGGCTATCCGGCTGACATGCGAGTTGAAGTCGTTCGCGGTCGGCGCAAAGGTGGCAGTGGCGCCCAGCGTCAGCCCCATCTCCTTGACCTGATCGACGACACCCGCATGGATATCTTTGCCGAAGTCGGTGTCCTCGTACATCGAACCGAAGACCTTCTTGCCCTGGTTCTCGGCGAAGTACTTCACGCAGGAGCGCTGCTGGTCATAGTAGGACGAGAACTGGCCGTATTTGAGCTTGTTGAACGGCAAATACATCGACCGAGCACAGGTGGACGGGAACACGCTCGGCACGCCCTTCTCCAGCATCATCGGCAACACCGCATCCATCTGCGGCGTGCCACCGCTGAACAGCGACAGAAAGATGTTATCGCGGTTCACCAGCTTGTTCATCGCCTGCACGGCTTTCGGAACCATGTACTCCATGTCTTCCGCGATGAGCCGTACTTTGCGCCCGTTGATGCCACCTTTCTCATTCAAATCATCGAATATCATTCGCATGGCATTGGTCGCATTGGTGCCTTGAACGGCGGTAACACCGGAAAGGTCCGTCATCATCCCGATGACAATTTCGGTGTCAGTGACCCGCGTGTCGCAGCAACGGCTCGACCGATGATTGCGGGGGCGGCAAGCAGGCTGGCACTACCGGCCAGCACGGAACGGCGCGCGATATTTGTCATGGACTTTCTCCCTGTGCCGGATTGCTTCCGACGCGGGAGACCTTATCAGACACGATTGTTGTGGTCTAACAGCGGTACGCCATCGCTTGGCAGGACGACCCAAGCGTGCCCAAAGAAGCGCACCAAACCCGGAGATCGGGACGCCGATAGTCACGGCCAAGCGGCCGAAGCCGAGTACTTCGATGAGATCACCGAGCAAGAGATCGATCACAGGGACCGCGCGAGGCGCGGTGTCACGATTCCGATGTCACCTTGCGGCTCGCAACTGACCACGCTGTGGTTTCAGGGAGCCATCGGAGGCCGTCATATTGATCAGCCTGGGCGGGCGATGTCGCAAGCGCGGCGCAACAGATGGAAGATCCCGCGTCTACCACCATCCCGATGGAGACCGCGCTCCTGGTAAAGCGTTGACAGTCAGTGCAGTGACACGTGTAATCTCGGGAGGTGTCCGGGTGATCTCGTAGCGAAGCCTGCCGCACTGGCTGCCGCCGTTCCGATTTTGCGGTCGTCCCATCCATCAGACTGAATCGGATGAGCAAGCCGCATTCGACCTACGCGCGGGAATGCTGCACGGTCTCAGGCAGTATGAGGTCACGTCATCGGCGGGAGACATGCCAGACCCTTGGCAGCGGGCCGGGCACAAGTTGAGTTCGCCACAATGGCCAACAGGGTTGCCCGGCACACGGCCTAATATTTATTGTGACGGAAGGACGTCTATAGGTATTTGTACCCATGGACGCGTTTGCGACCAGGGGGTAGCCGGGTACACATCATGGGGGCAAAGCTGCTCGTCGTTGACGATGACCAGGATGTGCGCTTGGTCGTAGAGGACACCCTAG